>NZ_JBFUPS010000005.1:0-632556 GCF_041360695.1 Chitinophaga sp. RCC_12 | reverse complement strand
TCCTGAGAAAGACAAAATTCGCTTATATCTCCCCGAATCCTTTAAAATCCCCATGTTCAAATCCCCCAAATCCTTAAAATCACCGTTAATCCTGAGAAAGACAACATCCGCGCGGGGGAAATTAAAATAGGGTTGCATAGAACCATATGCAACCCCGTTTAAAAACACAACTAAAAAAAACTAACTTCTAACAAACATAATAGGCATAGCTGTTATATTGCTGACGCAGAAAATCCGGTATCCCTCTATTGCCCTCTCCACTTTTTTTTAATCTTTTCTACCAAATAAAAATATAATCTGTAATGTGTAAACTGTAATTGTTTTCAAAAAGATAGTTACTTTCGCAGCGATCATTTCATATACTAAAACTTCCTGAAGGTTAAATGATTACATCACCTTCTTACCAGGCGTATAAAGAATTATTTCATTCACAATACCATGACTTATGTAACTATGCCTATAGTTTCCTGAAAGACGATGCAGCAGCGGAAGATGTGGTGCAGGAAACCTTTATTAAGCTCTGGGAGAAACACCGGCAGCTGATAGACATACCTAATATAAAAGCATACCTCTTTCGTGCGGTGAGGAATAATTCTATTTCTGTGTTACGCAAGCAAAGTACCGAGGAAGCTGGCAACAAAGGCTTTGAATGGCTGGCAGAAACGGCAGAAGACCCCGGTGCTAAAGAGATTGAAAATGCAAAGCCTTACTATGAACAGCTGGTATATGAGGCTATTGCCAACCTTCCCCCGCAATGCCGGGAAGTATTCACCTGCTGCAGATTGCAGGGAATGACACATCAGCAGGCGGCAACCAAACTCGGCCTTTCCGCCAAAACAGTTGAAAACTATATGGGACGGGCATTGAAGCTGCTGCGGAAATATTTACAGCAATACGGGCTGCCCGTTAGTATCCTGTTTTTACTAAAAATATTCATGCCCCTGTAGAGGGTTGTTACATTAATGAGCGTTATTTAAGTAGAGCACACTGTATTATGGAGCATTTTGATACCTACCTGCATGAGCTGATTGCTAAAAATCTGTCTGGTCAATGTACAGAAGCGGAATCCGCTGCCCTGCAACGTTGGCTGGAAGCCTCTCCCGAAAACCGGGCAGAATATGAAATACTGGTAAAACTATGGGGGGACAGTCCCGCTGCAGTGGCACCCAAACGGGAATACAACACGGCCGCTGCCTGGGATAAAACGGACCAGGCGATACAGCCGGCGCCATCCCGCGTAAAAGCGCTTTATACCAAATATGCTGCTGCAGCAGCCATCCTGATATTACTTACAGCAGGCGCATGGTGGCTGGAAACACGCTCCTCGCTTAAAAAACATGAACTGGCTGCGAATGACGGCAAAATAAAAAGCCTGGAGTTACCTGATAAATCAATGGTAACCCTCCGGCAGGGCGCAATGATCCGGTATATCAATGGCTATCATCACAACCAGCGTATTGTAGAACTGGAAGGAGAAGCCTTTTTTGAAATAGCCAGTGACCCGGACCATCCTTTTCTGGTGAAAACGCCCAATCAATCCGTGATTGAAGTTTTGGGAACCTCCTTCACCGTGCAAACAGGAAAAGACAGTACAGCCGTTACCGTTGCTTCCGGCAGCGTAAAACTAAGTCTGGAAGGCGATACCACCGCCATAGTACTGAATAGTGGCCAACGGGGTGTATGGGGCAACGGACAATTGTCTGCCAATAATAATCATAACCTGAATTTCATCGCCTGGAAAACAGGTATTTTGCAATTTAATGACCAGACACTGCTTGAAATATTGCCACAATTAGCCGACTTTTACGCAAAAGATATCAGGGTTGATGAAAAATACAGGGAAACCGCATCGCAGCAAAAAGCTACGATCACATTCCGAAATCAGTCCTGCGATGATGTTTTGCATGAATTACAACTATTGCTTGGGTTCCACTATCAACAGGACGGCGACTCCATCGTCATCAGCCAGTAGAACAAAAAACCCGCTTTTCCTTATTTATGGAATGCTGTTGTTACTGTTCCCGTTTCAATTCCTGCAGGCACAGCACAATGGAAAGGACATTCTCCATGAAAGCTATACCCCTGCTGCCCGGCAGGGGACCATTTTATTTTATATCCAGGATCTCCAAAAAGTTACCGGTATCAACGTTTCCTATAGCTCCAGCTTTTTACACCTGAATAAAAAAGTACAGCTCAGCGGAACAGAACACACTACCGGCGATGTACTGAATGTTATCCTCCAGGGCACCGGCATCCAGGTAGCTGCCCTCAACGGCAAAATATTCCTGCTCCGTGAAACCTCCCAGGTACAATATTATACCATCAGCGGATTTGTAAAAGAAGTAAACAGTAATGAGCTGATCATCGGCGCTTCTGTATACGATCCGATTACGCGGAAAGGCACCGAAACCAACGCCTATGGCTTCTATAGCCTGCAGGTGCCGGACACCTGCCTGGGCGTAGTGTTTTCTCATATCGGGTACAAACCCGTGTTTCAACATCTTCCTCCGCCGGACGACGGGCAGCTGGATATACATATGGAAGCCCGTAGTATGCTGCAGACTGTTGTGGTAAGCGGCGAAAATGAAACCGTTAATTCCCAACCCGGTTACATCAATATGCCCGTTGGCTATGTATCTAACTTCCCGGCACTGCTGGGCGAAAAGGATGTGTTGAAATCACTGCAGCTGTATCCAGGTACCGGCAGCTCCCTCGAAAGCAGCAGCAACCTGCTGGTCAGAGGCGGCGGCGCAGACCAGAACCTGTACCTCCTGGATGGGGTACCGCTTTATCATACCGGTCACCTGTTCGGGCTTTTCTCCATCTTCAACGGAGATGCGGTAAAAGATGTGTCGCTTTATAAAGATGCCTTCCCGGCGCGCTATGGTGGCCGTCTTTCCTCTGTAGTGGATATCCGTACGAAAGACGGGAATATGAAAGAGTGGCATGGCAGCGCTACCGTGAGCCCCGTTTCCGGCAGCTTCCTCCTGGAAGGTCCCGTTGTAAAAGACCGCAGCTCTGTTTCTTTGTCTGTAAGAAGATCCCTGGTAGATGCCCTCTATGGAAGGGCTTATCTGAAAGACTATGGTAAATATTATCTCTATGATGTAAACTTTAAACTCAACCAGGTCATCGATAACAAAAACAGGATCTATGTCAGCTTCTATAAAGGACAGGATAAAATGTTTATCAGGAGCGAGAACCCGGTTATCCAGCTGTTTGATGATTACAATTTTGACTGGAGCAATGTTACTGCTGCCGTTAAATGGACCAAAGTAGTGAATCCAAAAATATTCTCCAGTACCACCGCTACCTACAGCCGTTTTTATAACGTTTTTACGCAGAATTCGATCATCCCCCTCTCCTTCTACGACTCCCTGTTTGTACGGGGGAAAGGCGTTTCCCGGATCAGGGATGTAGCCGTCCGGAATGAAACGGAATATGCGGTGAGCAACAGTCACCATATTTCCTTCGGCGGTGCTTATACCTATCACAACTTTGCACCTACGGCCTATCATAATAACATTTCCGCGGGAGAGGCTACACAGCGGAAAGCGCCTATTTATTATATGTCGGAGTTCTCCGCATACGCAGAAGATGAACTCCGCTTATTGAACGACCGGCTGATCGTGCGGCCCGGATTGCATTTCGGAGCACTGGCGCAGCGTACCTCTTTTTACCCCAGCTTACAGCCCCGCCTCATGCTGCGGTGGAAACTGCCCCATTCACAGTATATACAGGCTTCATTTGCCGAAATGACACAGTTTGTGCACCAGTTAACCACGCCGGTTATCAACCTCCCTACCGACCTGTGGGTACCGAGTACCGAGAATATTAAACCGGAGCATGCATACTCCTACAGCATCGCCTATCAGCGGCAATGGAGTAACCAATGGCGCTTCAATGTGAACCTCTATTATAAACAACTGAAAAATATTGTTACCACCAACACCGTACTGAATATCTTCGACAACTCGGATCTCTGGGAGAAAAAAGTGATCGCCGGCAACGGCTATAACTACGGCAGCGAAGTGCTGCTGGAAAAAACACAAGGCAAGCTGACAGGCATCTTCTCTTATACCCTGTCGTGGGCCTGGCGGCAGTTCGACCGGTTGAATGCCGGGAAGATGTTCCCTTATAAAGAAGACCGCCGCCACAATATTTCCCTGGCGCTCAAATACCGGTTTAATCCGAAATGGAGTCTTTCCGCCTCCTGGAAATTCGCCTCCGGCGCGCCTTTCACCCTGCCGGTGCAGATATTCCCGGACTTCGACTGGAGCCGCAACATCAAAGGATACCTGGACGAACGTTACTCCCCGTTCTCTACTTTCCAGGTAAACTATCTGCCCTATATTTCCCGGTTAAATAACTACCGGCTGAACCCTGTGCATCACCTGGATCTCGGGGCCACCTTAAACCTGGGTAACGAAAAACGTTTTCATCATGTGATTACCGCGGGCGTTTATAATATTTATAACCGCACAAATCCTTTTATCGTGAGCTTTGACCAGTTCTCTTACCTGGATTACAGCGACGTGTACCCGTTACAGTTATACCAGTATAGTTTATTCAGAACATTGCCGTATCTGACTTATACGTTCAAATTTTAATCATGAAATACCTGTTTATATTAATACCGTTTTTAAATATTTTGTTGCTAACGGCCTGTGAGCAGGAACTGCCGCTTCCTCCCAACAATGCCGTTCCCAGGGAGGTAGTGTACAGCGAGTTGGTGGCCAACGATATACCGGAAGTGCGGGTAGGCAAAAGCAAACCGGTAGGTCCCGGTATCAACACCGGTTTTGACCTGGTAGAAAATGCGGATGTACAGCTGATGGACAAAAACGGACAGCCGCTGGAAGCACTTACCTATGTGAAAGATTCCAGCAACGCGATGAGCGTATACCGTGGCAAAATTACACTGGATGCAGGCAAAAATTATAAAATACGGGTGACAGTGCCAGGCTTGAAAACCGTTAACGCCATGGCTTCCATCCCTCCGCCTTTTAAAGTGGAGCTGCTGGACACGCTCCGTACCTTGCTTAACGGACGCCCGGTGTTACGCTTTCATTTTACCGTAAACCCCATTCCCGGTGTGAAACAATACCTGGTAATGGAGGCCCTGAAGCAAAGCGTTATCACGGATACTACCTTTTCGTATAGGGGTATGCGATATAAGAAGAGTGAACACGATTCCCTCTACCAACGTGTAAAGAATATGCCTGGCTGCAATCCTAAAAAAGACAGCAGCTTCCTCAATGATTATCTCCGCATTCCCTGTTATACACAGGATGAAAATGCCGACAATAACCAGATCGGTGGTTTGAATGAAAATTATAACGCCATCCTGTTTACGCAATCCGGTAAGCCGCTTACCACTTATTTTTATATTAATGCCACGGCCCTCAGCTCCAATCCCGCTGAAGCCATTGCGCCGGTAGGAAGGGTGCTGGTATATGTAAAATCTGTCTCAAAAGATTATTATGATTTCCTGCTTACTTATGAAAAGGTGAAGCGTAACCCCGGGCTGAACAGCCTTATACAGGCCATTCAGCTCAAAAGCAATACACAGGGCGGGCTTGGTATTGTAGGAGGCAGTTACCAGAAATTGTACTATCTGTATTACGATAAATTATAGCCGGTTATTTTATTTCGTAGGTGTTATCCCGTTTGTTGATGTCTGCTGTCCAGGTGCTTCCCAGTGTTACTTTTTTAATTTTTTTGAGAGATGAAAAGGGAAGCGTCGTTGTTTTGTTGCCCTTCTCCCATACCGCGATGCTCCGGTGTAACTTCATGGTGCTGTTGTCGTCAAAAAAGAGGGTAACATCAACCGGAACCGGTTTATTTCCGATGGAAGTAATTTCAATCGTTCCTTGTTTTCCTTTTTGCGTTACCCGCGTGATCCCCAGGTCGGGGAAGCCATTGTCGAAGAACCAGCTTTTCCAGAACCAGTCCATATTCCTGCCGGCGCCGGTATTCATACAGTAGAAGAAGTCGTACGGCTGAGGGTGTTTACCATTCCACTGCGACATATAATAATGCAGCGCTTTCAGGAAAAGGGTATCCCCCAGCATGTCTTTTACGTAAAGATAACCCAGGGCGGGCTTGGGATAGGAATTGGTCATATAGGCATCCGTCGTTTGATTGGAGGGCGTCATGATGGGTAGGTCCGCCTCTTTGCCCGCGATAAAGTTATAGGGCGACATGCCATAGGCATCCACAATGGAGCTGTCGATCAACGGAGAGATGATCCATTCGCCGATCGTGGCCCATCCTTCATCCATCCAGGCGTATTGTGTTTCATTGGTGCCCATGTAGAAGGGAAAGAGCGTATGAAAAATTTCATGGTCCGTTAACTCGATGGTCTGGGCTTTGTCGGCCAGCGGGTTATCGTTTACCATCATGGGGTATTCCATCTGGTCCAGTCCGTCGAACACCGTTTCGTGCGAATACGGGAACGGCCACTTTGGAAAGTGGTGGCTTATCTTATCCACGGTGGCGCGGGCGTAATGTATCACATCAAAGAAATCCGCATGCTGTGGGTTAAAGGCTACATCCACACGGGTGCGTCTTTTGGTGTTGGCGTCTACTTCCACGCTGGTGGCGTTCCAGCAATAGTGGTTGCTGACGGCAAAAGCAAAGTCGGTGACATTGGCTGCCTCATACTGCCAGGTATTGGCGCCGCGCTGCCGGGTGATATTCCCCTCCCGCACATCGTTGCTGTCTATCACCGCGATGATGTCGTTACTCTTTTCAGCAGCAGCGATGCGTTGCACATATTTATCGTTGTATACGGCTGCGGTATTTTTGAGGTCGCCGGTCGCCCATACTTCGTAGTTGCCGGGTACTGTAATGGCTACACGAAAATCGCTGAAGTCGTTATAGAACTCCTGCGTACCCGTGTAAGGGATCTGGTCCCACCCGTTGATATCATCGTATACTGCAATGCGCGGAAAGAAGTAGGCGATGAAACTGGCGCCGGAGTCCACGGTGCCGGTTCTGATGTGTGTATTTTCGTTCAGGGTATAGGAAAAGTCGAGATCAAGCTGCACCGACTGCCCTGGATAAAGATCCGTGATATACACTGGCATATTGGTGCCGCGGATGGAAGCCGGTACCGGCTTCGCTTCACCATTTACCTTCATATTCTTTATTACAACGCCGTTGGTCAGGTCTTCCGGGGAAACCGCCATATTTCTCACGGCTCCTTTCTGGAAGAGATTGGGAAACAATTTGAAGTTAAGGACCTTTAAGGTATCCGGGCTGTTGTTGGTATAGCGGATCTGTTCCGAGCCGGATATACCGTTTGTTGCCGGGTCAAAGGCCACCTTAATATCGTACCCGGCTTTGTTCTGCCAGTACCTGGCGCCCGGGGCGCCGCTATAGCTGCGGGTTTGATTGTCATATGCCTTTTTGATGGTCAGGGGCATATATAAAGGGGTTTGGGCAGCGGCTTGCTGAAATGCTGCCAGCAGCAGCCATAAAATACTATATTTCCTCATAAGTGATATAAAAGCGGTGGCTTCAAAAGTAGGGAATAACCCGGAAACGGCATGGCAGAAAGAAGCGCTATGGGATATGAGTGGTATCTACCGGCGCTTTAAGAGAATCAGCAGGGATACGTAAACTATCAGATACGTTGGTATGCAGGCTGTCGGTGGCTGAATTCGTACTGTCTTTCCCGTTGGCTCCTTTCCCCGGCAGCGGGATAGTAGGTGCAGTATTGCGGCGTTTGGGGGAGTAAGATGTTGCAGTACCCTGCTTCTGCATGTCGTTCATTGTTTTTTTATCAAAGAGATACTTAGGATGTTTCTCCGGCCGGAGTCCCCGGTCAAACTGGGCCTCCGCTCCCACTGCGGGCGCCTGGTACACCTTCTGCGAAGAATGACAGGCCCACAAACAGATACCGGCAGCCAATACGAGGTATTTCATACAAATGAAAATAAGAATGAATACAGGCAAAGGGGGACATCTCCTAAACGATAAAGCCGGGTTGTTTATTATCAGCAGGGAACGCTTTACCGGCAGCGATGCATTTTGAAATGTAACATCGCTGTATTAAATTTAGCATAAATTCACTGGTTGTCACCCCCTTATTCTAATATTTTATATCTTTAACCGCTATTTCAATCCCGATGAAAACCCTCCTTCACGGAGAGTCACGGCTACATTCGTTATTATAACAAAGCACTATGAAAGTATCAACAACCAGCTTCCCAAGCGTTTTTGAAACCGCATTCGGAAACACAGAAAATTCAAGTAAGGATCTTCTCAACGGATTAAAAATTAAAAAGGATGAAGCCTGGTACCTGGTAGGCAACCTGGCAAAACGAGGTGGGATCAATCCCGGCAGAGTTACCAATGCGTCGCCCACAGAAGAGGATTATGAAATACTGTTTAAAGCTGCTTTGCTGAACACCATTGATAAAGTACAACAACCCATTGCCCTTACCGTAGGGTTCCCCTTCTCTACTTACAATATTTACAAAAACGCTGCGGAGCAGTTTTTAAGTAAACGGCATTTCCTGATTGACTACGATACGCAAACTTACAATACCAAAGGTTCTTTTAAGAAGGCCATGTTTGATATTGAGAAGTATGAAGTGATCCCCGAGATTGTGGGTGGTATCATAGGATTGAAGAAAAGTATCAATGAACCCCAGCTCGACAACTTCATTGCCATCAGTTTTGGGTTTGGTACTATTGAAGGCGGCATGGCCACCGGCGACGGACTGGTTCACCGTACCTGCTTCAGTTCCCACGGTATCCGTTATGCCATTAACAACCTTACCCGTGAGCTGAACCAGAAACACTACCTGGAAATGAAAAACGAACACCAGGTGGATGATGCTTTCATGAAAGGGTCTATTTTCACCAACCGCAAGCGGATCGATCTGCGTGATATGCGTAAAGGCGTGCTCACACAGTATTACAGGGAAGTGGTTTCCCCGTTGATGCGCAGTTATTTTACGGATCTGGATTTTGAAACCTGTGAAAAGATTTACCTGATGGGCGGTGGCGCTTACTATCGTGAACTCACAGATGCCTTTGTAGAAGAATTCCGTGATTTTATTCCGGTAGAAGTTGCTCCTGAACCTGAAAAGCTCATGAGTATCGGTTATCTTTATAATTCATTGAGAATTTCAGATAATAAACCTCAAAGAAGCGTGGGGCTTGACCTGGGTAATTCCAGTTCTATTGTGTCTACTTTTGAAGATGTGACACAGCATTCTCCTGCTACACCTAATCCCATCACCCTCTAATTTATACTTGTGATCAATGTCAGACATATTTTCCGAAATATAATTGTTCCCGGAGCCTTTCGTATTCCTGCAACAGTGTCCGTGAACGGTAGTATAGATGCTTCAGTTTCCGGCCGGATTGATGGGAATGTAAGAGGCGATGTAAAAACCAGCGGCAAGCTGGTGGTTAGTGAAACAGCGAGCATCCGTGGGCATATATATGCTGCCGACCTGGTGGTGCATGGGAAAGTGTATGGCGATGTGTATATCACCAACAAAGCCCATATCAGCAATAAAGCGCTGGTAAAAGGCGATGTGAATGCGATGGTACTCGAAATAGAAGAAGGAGCTGTGGTGGAAGGCGCTATCCGTAAAAACGTGCAGCCCGTTCTGAAAGCCGATCTTAGTCACACCCCGGTAGCTGAGGAAATCAAAGTGTCGGCTGCGGTGGATGCTGAAACCGGCGGCCAGGAAGAAGAAGAAAAGAACACCAGCTGGTTCTGATAAGTATCACTACCAATATTATACCTCGTTCAGGCGGTTGTTTCCATTGATGGCAGCAACCGCTTTTTACTTCCGCCTGCGCGGGCATTAAGGATATCGCTTCTTTTTCAGGGGATCGAGCAATTGGGTAAGACCGTTCATTTTTATTACCAGCATCGTTTCGAGGAGCATTCCCAGCTTACCTTTCGGGAAGCCCTTTCGCTGGAACCACTCCAGGTAACTCACCGGCAGGTCACAAAGCACCACATCTTTATACTTTCCAAACGGCATTTTCATCACTACCAGCTGTTGCAACATTTCCGGATCGGGTGCTGACATCTCCATAAAAAACTGATTTATAATTAAGCCGGCAAATTAAAATTATAAATTCATTTTCCCGCGCTTCTTCTGATCATCTTTTCAATAACCCTCCATTTTCCAGCGCATCAGACACCTGGGTAGCAAAGGCTTTGGCAAATGACTCGAGGCTATTCGGATTATAGGTTTCCGACTGACCCGACCATACCAGCTTTCCGTCCTGTTTCAGGTCGTACAGGTTACTTTCCAGGAAATATCTTTTATCGGTGGTATAGTAGCCCGGAGAATACACCGAGCCGTACATATAGCCATAATATCCCCAGAAGCGGCCATACCAGCCGTATGCCGGATAGGGAGCATAGGAAACGGTGCCTGGCACATATCTCGTTTGGGATTCTTTATTAACCAATGAGGTAGTTAACACGGCGGTGTACCCTGCATCCTGCATTTTCTGGGTGGCAGCGCTTTTATCTTTTTCTGTTACCGGGTTGAATTTAGGGGGAAACAGGTCCAGTCCTTTCCCGGCTACAACACCCCGTTTCTGAAGGGCTGCCGCCATCTGGGTTTCCACCACCTGCTGCGCCCCCACATTAGAAGTGAGCGAGGCCACCAGTATATTATGATACCCTTCTACAGGGGCTTCCGGGGCTTTCCAGGTTCCTGTCATGTGCACGGTGGTACCACACGCGCCCCATAATAGCACCATGCCCACCAGCATGGATCTGATGATTGCTTTCATAAAATTTGTTTTATGTATCTACAAGCTTCATTAGAACAACAAGACACCCAATAAAAAGTTTAGCTCAAAAAATGACAATCCTCTTTTAACAATCGGCTGCCTGTAAGTGTAATAAGATGTACATTTATATGCCAGCTACCATGAATATGAACGCAAATAGTAAACGGGGATTAACGACGCTGTTGATGGTGGACGATGATCAGGACGACCAGGAGTTTTTTAAACTGGCGCTTGGCACCATCAGGGACGAAATCACCCTTACCACCGCCGGTAACGGCCAGGAAGCGTTTGACCTGCTCCGCAACGGTGCATTTACGCCGGACCTTATATTCGTGGATATGAATATGCCATTAATGAATGGCTTTGCTTTCCTTGAAAAAATAAAAGCTACTCCTTACCTGAAGGATATCCCGGTGATCATGTTTTCTACCAGTGATGAAAAGCATGAAATAGCCAAAGCAAAGTCGCTGGGTGCAGCGGATTTTGTCACCAAACCAGCGCGGTTCAATGAGCTGTGCCGGTTGCTGCAGGAAAAGCTGAATTCCTACACAAAGGTATAAACGCTTAATCTTCTACGCGTTCCGCACAGGCCACCCTGTAAAATTCGTATCCTTTTTCCGAACGGCCGGGTAAGTAATGTTTCCGGTATTCGCTGGCGCCGAGGTCTTCCAGCAGGCGAAAGTTATATTGGCGAAGGTATGCAGGCAATGCTGCCGGTTCAAAACCAAATGTCCACCGTTCTTCCAGCTCTGCTACGTCTTTGAGCAGTTTTTCACCGCCATAAAATGCCGACGGGTTATCCAGCACTGCCTGGTGTACATAGGTGAAAATAACCCTGGAACCGGGTTCGAACCGCTGCAGGAATGCAAAGGTGCTGTCGATCGCCTCCTTGTTCAGGTAATTGGTTACGCCCTCCCAGATAATGGCGGTGGGCACCGTAAAATCAAAGTTATTCAGTGCGCTTAGTTGATCAAGGCTTTGCCGGTTAAAATCTATCTGGTAATAGTATACTTTGGCTGGCAGTTTATGTGCGCGTAATTTTGCCAGCTTATAGGCGGCTGTATTGGGATGATCGATTTCCACCACTTTCAGCTGGCGCAGAAAAGGGAGTCGCAGTCCGCGTGTATCAAAACCAGCACCGAGAATATACACCTGCTGGGCTCCGTTATCCACCGCTTGCAGCAGGAGGTCGTCTATATACTTTGTACGGGCGATGCCGGAGGATAAAGCGCCGGGGATCTTCTTACGGATAATCCATTCGGCGAAAGACCGCCAGCCTGGTATCCGGCAAAGCCATACGCCTATTTTCAGCCTGCTGTCCAGGAACCAGGATGCGAATTTATCGGTGAATAACCGCTGGTCCCGCGAGCGGGTGGTTTCCAGCGCCCGGAATAGGGCCATATATTGCGCGGTTCTACTCGTGACGTCTTCCTTCATGGATAGTGTTTTATGAACTCCTCCATTAATTTAATCAAAAAAAGCGAATATCGATTTGCTCCTGCCCCGGCCGTGAATTTATTGAGGATCAGCACCGGGATAATTTTTGCGATTATTTCAAAAAAATACCTATTTTTAGAAAATATTCTAAATCGCATCACCAAAATGAGTCAACCATTAAATATTGACAAATTAGACTTACAGATCATTTCGGAAATGTCCACTGACGCCGGTATCTCTTATGCAGAGCTGGGTAAGAAGCTCTTTGTGTCCGGTGGCACTATCCATGTTCGCATCAAGAAACTGCATGAAATGGGTGTGATCAAAGGCACCCGTTTACAGGTTAACCTGCGTGCTATCGGGTATGATGTGCTGGCCTTTATTGGTATTTACCTGGAGAAAAGTTCATTGTATGAAAACGTCGCTAAGCAGCTGCTGAAAATTCCGCAGATCGTGAGACTGAACTATACCACCGGTTCTTACAGCATGTTTGCAGAAATTATTTGCAAAGACAGCGGGGAGCTGCGTAAAATTTTGCAGGACGATCTGCAGCATATAAAGGGAATAGAAAGAACGGAAACGATTATTTCACTGGAAGAGAGTTTCTCAAGACCGATTAATGTGAGTGAGGTAGTGTAGGTATAAAACGCTTTACTTTATGAACGCTGCTTTATAGGCAGCGTTTTTTTTATGTCTTTCGTTAACGGATAAACGAAAAGCCGGCAGGGCTTTAATACCCTGCCGGCGCTATCATTTACAGTTTACGCGCGTCGCGGGTACCGGCATACAGTTCGTATTCCAGCAGGCGGCAATCGATCGTACTGTTGTAAAACTCTATCCTGCGTTTGGCTTTAAGCCCTATCTTCTTAGCCAGTTCAAGGTTTCCGGTGAACACATATCCAAAGTAACCACCGCATTGCTGTTTCATAAAATCACCGATACGGCCATACGTTTCCTCCAGCGCTTCAATTTCTCCAAGGCGCAATCCGTATTCCGGGTTCATGTACACTACGCCGGCAGCGCCTTCCGGCACTTCTGTGCTGGCGAAATCGCATACGCGGAATTCAATCATATCTTCCACACCGGCAGCCTTTGCATTTTTACGGGCGTTTACAATCGCCATTTCACTTAGATCGGTAGCGATAATGCGCAGTTCCGGTACTTCCACGATCTGTTTTTCCAGCAATCCTCTTTCATCGAGGTATACGTTTTCATCAAAGCCACGGAGGTGCATAAAGGCATAGTTATCGCGGAAAAGACCGGGACGGCTGTTGGTAGCAATTAATGCAGCTTCAATGGCAACGGTGCCGGAACCACACATCGGGTTGATGAAAGGTGCTTTACGGTCCCAGCGGGAAGCCAGGATGGTAGATGCCGCCAATGCTTCCAACATCGGAGCGCGGCCAGGTATTTTACGGTATCCATGCCGTGCGAGCGAGTCGCCGGTAGTATCTACAAATATTTCAGCATTTTCATTTTTCCAGAACAGGTGGATTACTGCACCGGTAAGCTCCGCACCAGTGGATGGACGCTTGCCTGTTTTTTCGCGCATACGGTCCACTACTGCGTCCTTTACCCTTAGGTTGGCAAACATGCTGTTGTTGATCGTTTCATTCTGCACATTGCTGGTGATGGAGAAGTAACCATCTTCAGGGAGGATCGTTTCCCAGGGATGGGATTTCAGCTGATTGTATATTTCGTCGCCGTCGATTGCTTCAAATTGTTTCAGGCTGTACAGCACCTGGCTGCCGCAACGCAGGTTCAGGTTCAGGCGGATACACTCATTAAGAGAGGCATTCAACCGCACACCGGTAACGAATGTTTCGTCTACAGTAAAACCCAGATCTTTTACTTCCTGCTCCAGGTAAGGTGTCAGGCGTTTGTTACAGGTGATGGTAACGGTTCCCTTTGTTGTATATAATGACATAAGGCGGCAAATTTACCAATCTTTATGATAATCCCCGTGCATTCCTTATTTTAACAACTTAAACATACCTCAGCACCTATGCGTTTTTATCTTTCTTTGTTATTGCCGGCAGTCCTGTATTTCCCGGCCAAAGCACAAACCAAAGCAGTGCCTGTGCGTAATGAGCTCATTATGCCGGTGCCGGTTACGCCATCCAGTCATGCGTCTACCATTACGGCGTTGTCTTCCGGGGATTTGCTCAGCGCCTGGTTTGGCGGCGATGAGGAAGGAAGTAAAAATGTAGAGATCTGGTCGTCGCGCTTTACCGCCGGCAAATGGCAGACGCCCGTAAAGCTGGCGGATGGTATTATTAACGACACGCTTCGCTATCCCTGCTGGAACCCGGTACTGTTCCGTACCCGGGCCGGTTTACTTTGCCTGTTTTATAAAGTGGGTCCAAATCCACGGGAGTGGTGGGGCATGGCCCGCTACAGCAGTGATGACGGCAGCAGTTGGTCATCTCCCGAAAAACTACCGGAAGGCATGTTAGGCCCTATTAAAAACAAATGTATACAACTCCCGGATGGACGGCTGCTGTACCCTTCCAGCACAGAAAGTGTAAAGGGCAACCAATGGGTATCGCATATGGAGATCAGCGACAGCACGGGTCATCAATGGCAAAAGGTGGCTATCGACTGCGACACGTTCGGCGTTATTCAGCCGACTATACTTACCCACCGCGATGGACGGCTCCAGTTGCTGTTCCGCAGCCGGCAGCATGTAATTGCCACGAGCTGGTCGAACGATCAGGGCGCCAGCTGGACACCCGTTACCGCACTGAAACTGCCCAATCCTAATTCAGGCATTGATGCAGTAACCCTTCCCAATGGCGCGATGGCGCTGGTATATAATCCTACGAAAGGTGGAAGCGACTGGTCGGACGGCCGCAATGAGCTGCGGCTGGCCGTTTCAAAAGACGGTATTAAGTGGAAAGATGTGTATCAGCTGGAGAAACGTGCAGGCGGCGAATACAGCTATCCAGCCATTATCGCCACCGCAGATGGTTTGGTGCATATCACGTATACCGACGACCGGAAAAATATCCGCGCGGTAACATTACAACTGAAATAAGCTTAGTTCCATATTTCATTGGCAGCGGTGAGGATCACCGGTTCGCGGTCGGTAACCACGATGGTGTGCTCGTGCTGCGCCACAAAACCGCCTTTGTTTCCAACCAGTGTCCAGCCATCGTTGCTTTGATTAGCAAAAGATGAAACGGTGGAAATAAAGGTTTCTATTGCTACTACAGAATTCTTTTTAAAACGGGTGCGGTTAAAACGGACATAACAGTTGAGGATATCATCCGGCGATTCGTGGAGGCTTCTGCCAACGCCATGTCCGGCGAGGTTACGGATCACGGTGTAGCCTGATTTCCGTGCTTCTGTTTCTATCAGTTTGCCTACGTCTGCCACACGTGTGCCACCTTTGATATACTGGATGGCTTTATAAAGAATAGCCTTTGATGCGCTTACCAGTGCCTGGTGCTGATGAATATCTTCGCCGAGCACAAATGAACCACCATTGTCTGACCAGTAGCCATTCAGCTCCGCAGATACGTCGATGTTTACCAGGTCGCCTTCCTGCAGTATTTTTTTATCGGATGGAATGCCATGTGCAATTTCATTGTTCACACTGATACAGGTCCAGCCCGGGAAGCCATAGGTCAGCTTCGGCGCCGATTTAGCACCCAATGCGTTTAATATCTCTCCTCCATATTCATCTATTTCTTTGGCGGTCATACCCGGCCTGGCATAATTCCTCATTTCCTTCAGCGTAACGGCTACTGCTTCACTCACTCTTTTCATGCCATCGAGTTCTGCTTCTGTAGTGATAGACATAATGATTATTTTTTCAAAAATACTGATAAAAAAATAAAGCCCGCAGGTTGTGCGGGCTTCGTCAGATTGTTTTTAACAATTACATGAGGATGCCCCACTCTTCATCCCGTTCAGGATAATCTTTGAAACGCTCCGTGCCTCCCCTGTCTTTCCAGTCGGAATCTATCACCAGCTTGGAACTGATGCCACCCCTGGGATTGCAGATGAGCGTGATACGCAGGCGATCAGCCTCATACACTTCCATCATATGATCATAAATGATATTGATGAGCCGCTCGTACGATACAATGATATCACGCAAATGATATACATAAAGTTTCAGCGACTTCAGTTCTATGATTTTATTTTTTGGATAAAAAGTGATGTAGAGCTTCGCAAAATCGGGTTGCTCCTGCACGCCGAGGAAAGTGAACTCCGGCACCTTTATCTTCATCTCATATTTTTCCTTTGAAGGATTTGGTAATCCTTTCAGGATTGTTTTATCAATGTGTTGATAGAGCTTTTTAGACATATAGGTTTGTAATTATTAGCGTGCTGCAAAGTAATATTTCTCCCGGTCAATTCACCTGACATCTTCACAAGATAACATTTATTGGATATACTTTACAGGCACTTCGTCCGTAAGCCATACCCCGTTATCGGAGAGGTAGAACAGTATGCCGTCTCTATGCATATCGCCGCTGCGGATGGTGAGGATATGCGGTACCCCTCTCCTGCCGCCTACTTTTTCTGCGGTGTCCCGGTCGTTGGTAAGATGCACGTGTTGCCGGCTCATTTTCTGCAAACCGGTTTTGCGTATCTGTTCCATAAACCTTGCTACGGTGCCATGGTAAAGAAATTCCGGCGGTGTAGCCGGCGGCAGATCCAGCGAAACTTCCAGGGAATGCCCCTGGTTGGCGCGGATCATTGTTTTATTCTCGTTGAAAGAAAAACGTTGCTTGTCGTTTTCCGCCACCACGCTTTCCAGTTCTTCCATCGTGAAATGATGCCCATTTGCTTTGCATTGCTGCAGGAGCGTGTTCACATTTGCCCAGCCGTGGGCATCAAGTGTGAGTTGTATGGTATCCGGACTATGCCGGAGAATAAAGCTCAGTAGTTTACTGATAGATTTGTTGTTCATGTTATTTAAGTTGGTCCCGTACTACCATGAGCGCGTAACCGAGCAGGTTATGACCGCGCCATTGCAGGGGATTTTCCACATGTTCATTGGAGGCAGCCATACCAATGCCCCATATGCGGTCCATCGGGCTGGCTTCTACCAAAATACGTTCATGTGTATGGAGTAAAAAAGTTTTTAGTGCCGGGTGTTGTGAAAATTTATGCTGATTTCCATTCACTACCAGGTCAAATTTATGTGCGTCCCAGGTGGCGGCGTTGAAGTTCTTTACTTCCCTGCCAAGCTTTTTAGCTTCATCCGGTGTGTTTACCAGCAGGATCCGCTGCAGGGTTACATCATCGTTGAACAGCCTGGCTTTGCCCGCCATCATCCAGTGTTCTGCTGTTTTATAGGTGATGCCATCCACTGTGAAAGGTGCGTGCCACCACTGACTGAAACAGCTTTGGGTAACGCTGCCATCTGCCGATGGGCGATGCCCCCAGAAGAATAAGAATTTTATTTTTTCTTTAGCCTGATACTTTGCGATCAGCCAGTTGTTATCGTACTTCATGATGAGCGAATTTGTGGTCAAAAGCCTGCCGGTTGGGATTGACTGGGTTAACAGTTCCATTGCACAGGTGCAGAATGTATATTTTGTTTACGTCATTATGACGCAAAGTAAAGAAATATTTTTTTAACGTGTATATTTTTTTTCGGGAGATGGGAAACGGGTAATGGAATTTGATGGGGAGAGCTGTGAAGCGGGTGTTAAAAAAAGTCGATTCTCTCCTCGTCCCCAAAATAAATTTGGAATTCAATTGCACACAATCTAATTTTACACAATAAATATAAAATACTCATGGAAAAGATCGAGAAATTATACACGGCACACACTACCGCCACCGGCGGAAGAAACGGACATGTAACCTCATCAGACGGCGTACTGGACCTGGAAGTAAGAATGCCAAAGGAACTCGGCGGCAGCGGCGGCGCATATACCAACCCCGAACAACTGTTTGCAGCAGGCTACGCTGCGTGTTTCGACAGCGCCCTCAACCTGGTGATCAGAACCCAGAAAGTAACCGCAGGCACCACGCAGGTAAATGCAGAAGTTAGCCTGGGCAAGAACAATAACGGCGGTTATGGGTTATCAGTAAAGCTACTGGTAGCGATTCCGGATGTGGAACCTAAACTGGCACAGGAACTGTTGGAAAAAGCCCATCAGGTTTGTCCTTACTCAAATGCTACCCGTGGTAATATTGAAGTAGAATTAGCATTGATCTAAACTCCATCTCATGAAAGTATTAATCGTACTAACGTCCCACAGCGAACTGGGTAATACCGGCCATAAAACCGGTTTCTGGGTAGAAGAGTTTGCTGCCCCCTATTATGTGCTGGCGGATGCAGGAGCTGAAGTTACACTGGCTTCTCCAAAAGGCGGACAACCGCCTATTGATCCGAAAAGTGAGCTGCCCGAATTCCAGACGGAAGCCACCACCCGCTTCAAACGCGATGAGGCGTTACAGCAAAAACTCGCTGCTACCCTTAAGCTAAACGAAGCAAATGCATCCGACTATGATGCAGTATTCTATCCCGGCGGCCACGGCCCCATGTGGGATCTTCACAACGATCCCAGCTCCATTGCACTGATTGAAACATTCTACCGCCAGCATAAACCTGTTGCATTTGTATGCCACGCTCCTGCTGCCCTGCTCAAAGTAAAGGACCAGGATGGCGCGCCATTGGTGAAAGGAAAAGAAGTAACGGGTTTCAGTAATACCGAAGAAGAAGCAGTACAGCTGACCAACGTAGTGCCGTTCCTGTTAGAAGATGAGTTAAAGAAACTGGGAGGTATTTACAGCAAAGGCCCAGACTGGCACTCTTACGCGCTGAAGGACGGGTTGCTCATCACCGGCCAGAATCCAGGCTCCTCTGAAGCGGTAGCCCGGATTTTAATGGAAACATTGGCGTAATTTTGTGTTGCTAAATAAGCTACTTTGAAACAACTGAAATTATCAAATCAACTTTGCTTCTCCTTTTATGCCTTGTCAAGGCTGGTAACTTCACATTACCAGCCTTTGCTTGGCGCACTAGATCTCACTTACCCACAGTACCTCGTTATGCTCGCACTGTGGGAACATGATATCTTATCTGTGAAAGCGCTGGGGCAGCAACTGATGCTGGATTCCGGTACTTTAACACCCTTACTGAAACGGCTGGAAATAAAAAAGCTCATCAAACGTGTACGCAGCAAGGAAGATGAACGCATCGTGAATATTCATTTAACCACCGCCGGCCGGCAACTACAGCAGGAAGCGGCGGACATCCCTGAAAAGATCAGTTGCAGCATGGGTTTCACCACGGAAGAATATAACACGCTTAAACCCATGATCGACAACATTCTGAAAAGACACGCAGATGAATAGCGTGCTTATTTCACCGCCACCATATACCCTGGATCTTCAATAATATTCACTTCAATCACACCAGCTGCATCTTTCAGCAACTGCCGGCAATCGGGGCTCAGGTGTCGCAAATGCAGCGTTTTACCGGCCTGTTGATAGCGTGCTGTTAATTTATTCAACGCTTCAATACCGCTCATATCTGCAATACGGCTGTCTTTAAAATCAATCACCACTTCTGCCGGGTCATTAATAACGTCAAATTTTTCATTAAACGCTGCCACCGATCCAAAAAACAAAGGACCATAAATTTCATAGTGTTTAACGCCCTGTTCATCTGTATACTTCCGCGCACGGATACGTTTGGCGCTTTCCCACGCAAACACCAGCGCTGAAATAATGACGCCTATGAGCACTGCCAGCGCCAGGTTGTGCAACCACACTGTAATTGCCGCCACCAGTATTCCTACAAAAATATCTGCCTTTGGCATTTTATTAATGATCCGGAAGCTGGCCCACTCAAAAGTAGAGATCGCCACCATCAACATCACACCGGTTAACGCTGCCATTGGCAAACGCTCAATCACCGGTGCGCCGAAAAGCACCACCGCCAGGATTGTCAACGATGCTATGATTCCCGACAGTCGCAGTTTTGCGCCCGCAGAAAGATTTACAAATGTTTGCGCTATCATGGCGCAGCCACCCATGCCAAAGAAAACCCCGTTGAGCATATTGGCACTGCCCTGCGCCATCGCTTCCCGGTTGCTGTTCCCTCTCGTGCCGGTCATTTCATCCACCAGGTTTAAGGTCAGTAAACTCTCTGTGAGCCCCACTCCTGCCATGATTAACGCATAGGGAAATATTACCTGTAACGTATCAAAAGTAAAGGGTACCTGCGGAAAATGGAATGGTGGGAAACCACCACTCACCGCGGCAATATCTTTCACCGTCCTGGTTGAAATGCCCAATGCCAGCACTACCGCAAACACTACGATAATCGCCACCAGGGAGGCGGGTATTTTTTTTGTTATTTTTGGAAAGAAGAGGACTACGGCGATAGTCAATGCTACCAGCCCGATCATGGTCCACAGCGGATTTCCGCTCATCCATACCAGTTCCCCGCCCACCATCGTTTTAAATTGCCGGAACTGGGATATAAAAATGATCACCGCCAGTCCGTTCACAAATCCGTACATCACCGGCTGTGGCACCAGCCTGATAAATTTGCCCAGTTTAAACACGCCCACCAGCAACTGCAATCCTCCCGCCAGTAACACCGCAGCGAATACATATTCCAGTCCGTGCGACTGCATCAGCGCAATCAGCACCACCGCCGTGGCCCCCGCGCCACCGGATACCATGCCTGGCCGACCGCCAAAAACAGCGGTGACCAATCCCATGATAAAAGCCGCGTACAATCCTACCAACGGCGGAAACCCCGCCAGTATAGCAAAGGACAGGGATTCGGGGATCATGGTCATGGCTACGGTGAGCCCGGCCAATATCTCCGATTTATAATCGGGCTGCTGCGAGAAATCAAATAAACCTGCAAAAGGCTTCATCAGAGAAAATTAAAGGTGTCCGGTTTAACGAGGCGCAAAAATACGCATTAACCCGTAGCTTTCAGCTGTGTCCAATATATTAGGCGCAGGCTATAATTTCTTCGGCTGAATGCTTATCTTTCTCGCCTATAGTTCTGTAAACCTTATTTAATTATTCCACGCTATGGAGAATTTCAACATTAACCGTCGCCGTTTCCTGAAGGGGGCCACGGCTTCGCTCGCGCTTTCTGCCATCGGCGCCAGTGCGCTTGATTTTATTAACCCGGCAAAACCTTTGCGGGTAGCGCTGATAGGCACAGGGTGGTATGGTAAAAGCGATTTGTTCCGGCTTATCCAGGTAGCGCCCGTAAAAGTAGTGGCGCTTTGCGATGTAGATAAAAATATGCTGCAAGCCGCTGCAGAGATGGTGCGCAAACGGCAGGCCTCCGGTGAAACACCGCGTCTGTATGCCGACTACCGTAAACTGTTATCCGAAAATGAACTTGACATCGTATTGATAGGCACCCCTGACCACTGGCATGCCCTGCAAACCATTGATGCACTCAAAGCCGGCGCCAATGTGTATGTGCAAAAACCTATCAGCGTGGATGTAATGGAAGGTGAAGCCATGGTGGCCGCCGCCCGCAAATATAACCGGGTGGTGCAGGTGGGTACCCAGCGGAAAAGCACGCCACACCTCATTGATGCTAAAAAGAATATTGTTGATGCCGGCTTGCTCGGCAAAATATCGCATGTGGAAATGTGCTGCTACTACCACATGCGCAACAATGGCAATCCGCCCATTCAGGCGGTGCCGGAGTACTTCGACTATGAAATGTGGACAGGCCCCGCTCCCCTGCGGCCATACGACGGATTGCCACATGTACGCTGGTGGCGCACCTTTATGGAATATGGCAATGGCATCATGGGCGATATGTGCGTGCATATGTTCGACACCGTGCGCTGGATGCTGCAACTCGGTTGGCCCAAACGCATCAGCTCCACCGGCGGGATCTACGTACAGAAAGAAGGCAAGTCGAATATATCAGATACCCAATCGGCGATTTTTGAATACGACGGGCTAAACTGTGTGTGGCAACACCGCACCTGGGGAACAGCCGCTGATCCCAAATACCCCTGGTCTTTCAAATTGTATGGAGAAAAAGGTACCCTTGCCGCCAGCACCATGTCGTACGACTTTATCCCTGAAGGCAACGGCACTCCTATCCATAAAGATGTAGTATTTGAAAAGGAAAAGTACCCGGAAGACCTGACGGAACCCGCGATTGAACTGAATGCCGCGCCGGCTACACGCCTGCATATGCTCGACTTCCTGGGCGCCATCAAAAATGGCGGCAGGCCGGTTGCTGATATAGAAGAAGGACATATTTCCACGGCCAGCTGTATCCTCGCTAACATATCCATGCAAACAGGACGCCCTGTAGTTTATGATCCGCAAAAACGGATTATCACCAGCGATCCGGCGGCTACGGCCTTGTTAGAGAGACCGTACAGAAGCCCGTGGATACATCCGGTGGTGTAAATACATTCATCGCTATACATAAAAAAGAACGGCGCTCATACAGGCCGTTCTTTTTTATCTTCAGTAAAAACAAACTTATTCCCTTATCACTCTTACCTGCGCGGGCGCGTTGATCGTTGATTTAATCTTCCCGTTCGCCAGGCGTGTATGCTTCACCGTTACGATACCATAAGGCGTAGGAAAAGTTCCCTCTGCAAATTGCAGATCCCCAAGATGGGGCGCTACTTTAATCACCTTACACCCCGGCTCTATCACGGAAATGCCTAGTACATGTTCCGTCAGCCATGGGGTTGGTCCGGAGGCCCATCCATGACATAAACTATGACGGAAACCTTTATAACAATAGGCACCATAATCGCCATGAATATCTTTTTGTCCGGCAGGCACTATTTCATCAATGCGGGAAGCATTGGGAAGCCAGTCCATGTTAAAGTCCTCCCAGAACGTAGTGGCGCCCAGCTTCAGCATAGCGCCCCAGTAGGTCCGGATATCGTTTAGCCCTCCCTGGTAGTCGCCCGCTTTGGCCTTTGCCTGCAGCATATAGTAGCCATAAAAAGTGGAATAATCCTTTACGCCACCAACGCCGATAATTTCATCGTTCATCTTTTTCGCGGGCGCCAAACCTGATAATGCCATCAAGGCGGCGGCCTGTTTGGAGCCATTGGCATCGGGTACATTTTGCTTCAGCCGGGCAATAGCGGCTTCGCACTTCTTCACGGTAGCGTCATCCTTCAGTACTTTGCTCAATTCCGCGCCGGCGTCCAGGGCCATGATCATCATTGCCTGTAGCCCTGCATGGATGCCAGGCTTGTTTTCGCTGGAAGGCCAGTCGAGGAAACGTGTGCCGTCGTGCAGGTCTTCACTGTTGTTGGCATCTATTTTCTTTGAGAGATGATCCAGTAATCCTTTCAGGTACCCAGCCTGCTGTTGCAGATAAGTAAGGTTACCGGTGTGCTGGTACCAGTCGCGCTGAATAAGTATCCACCACATGGAATACGACACCATGCCATTCATATACTGCGGCAGCGGCGTTATATCACGTGAAAGGTCCAGGCTCTTTGGCACCACGTCGTTATACCCGAAAACTGCGCTGATAGCAGACGTTTCGGGGTGCATATCGCCGATCCATACGAGGCGGTCGCGTTTAATGCCATCCCATAAATAGTCCTGCATGTTCAGATGCACGGTGTATGCGCCCGTCATCCAGATCTGGTTCAGCAGCGTATCGCTGCATTTAAAAGAGCCCAGGTAGGGCAGATCGCGGTATATGAAGATGGCCCTTACCTCTTTGAGTTGCAGCTCCGTATTATCATCCAACAGATCAATACGCACAAAACGGAAACCGGTATTGCCTACTTCCAGTTTGCCCAGCCACGGCACTTCCACTATCATATCGCGCACGGCGTGATCATTGGTGGCATTCTTTCCCGGTTCAATATCGCTCATCGCTTCACTCACGGATTCACCAAAGCGTATCCGCAGCTTTACCGGCTTACCGGTTTTATACATCCCGGTAACCACTTGCAAACCGCCATGCAGCTCTTTCCCAAAATCAAACAGCAAGGCAGGATGCACAGTAGTGCTGCTTTTCAGCACACACATGTTTTGATTTGCCAGGTCGGCTTGTCCGTTGCCTGCCAGCAGAAAGCGTTGTGCATTGATAATATTTGTATCCGCATTGGGCGTTTGCCATATAATTTTTTCGGGAGATAAGTAGCGCCGTACGGTAGCTGTTGCCTGGACTGTAGCCATACGGCTGCTGTCGAATACAGGTGGCAGCTGGGCCCGGGAAGAAACGGCACATAGCATTACGATGGCTACCTGTAAGATCCGGTGATATATTTTCATGTGATCAGGTTCCTTTGAATGTATTTAATATTTTACTGCGATAAGTTTTACGGGACCTATCAGGCCGGAAGACTGATAAGCATCTTTCGGCGTATATGGGTTCACGTTACTCCATGTTTTCCTTTCAGCAGCAGGTAGTTTGCTATCTCCTATAAGGCGGTTTACCCAGGTATTTACTACCGTTACTGTTAGTTTATTCTCTCCTTTTTTCAGTGCCTGTTTTACATTTACCCGGTAAGGCGCTGTCCATACGTTGCCCAGCGACACCCCGTTCAGGGTTACATCCGCCATTACACTCACGGCGCCAAGATCGAGATATGGTGTGGATTCCGCCGGCAGTTCATCTGCCTTAAAAGTAATTTCATAAACAGCAGTACCGGAATAATTACGGATCTGTTCATTGGTGTGGATACTCCAATCTGTCAGCTGGTCAAAAATCACCGGTTGCGCAGGGCCACGCTTTGCCGTATCAAAACTCACTTTCCATGGTCCCTGTAATTGGGTTAAGGTGATTGCCCCGGGGAAGTTAACCCCTTTGCCCGTTGCCGCCGCCTTCTTGCGGAATACCACAAAGCCACTTTGATAAGGGGCTAACGTTAACGGCACTACGGTATGCGCCGGCTGTAGCGTAAACTCCTTCAGGTCACGGGTTTCGCCGGTCACAGCGTCCCACCATTCCGGTTGTTTACCCTGCACACGGAAGGCAGGCGATAATGTAATGTTTTGGTCCGACTGGTTGGTAACAAAATATATTTCTCCATCCGGGGTGCTGCGATGGGTATACAACACCTGTTCCGGTAGTTGCGATACATCCGCGGGCAATTGCAGGATGTTCAACGCCTGCGGCATGTCCATCCCGCTAAGCACCTGTCCTTTTCCATGCTTCCTTTGGCGCTCCTCGCCATGGCCCCACAGCTCCGTGGCCAGCTGCTGTACTTTGGTATCTGCTGCCGGGTATTGCTGTAAGCTCGGAGAGCGTTTGGGCGCGGGTCCCAGGATGATGGCGCCTTCCTTTACCAGCTGCGCAATTTTCTCCAGCAGCTCCGGCCGCATGGTTTCGAGTTGCGGCAGTACCAGCAAACGATAGCTCATACCGTCCGGTAATACCAGCTTGCCATCCTTTACACGCAGGCGCTCCAGGATTACTTCCGCATTAATGTAGTCATAAGAGTATCCTTTTGGCAGTTCAGGATTTCTTACACCAGTCATTTTAGGCGCATCTTCCCCGATAAAGTAAGCAATATCATTTACTGCTTTGCCTTGCTGCAGCAGGAAATTACATCTCCTGATATAATCTATAAATGCTTTCCCCTGGTAAAACCAGGTATTCTTCCTGTTAAACTCTGTTCCAAAACCCGCGTTCACACCGGGTTCGCGGTCGTCATAGGGTTGTTCAATAAATACATGCAGGAGACTGTGATTGATCCCTTCGGTGAAGGACCAGTCGCCACGGCGCTTCAGCAACGCGGGATAGCGGCCGTATGTATTACCACCGGCGGTAAAAGACTCGGCAGCCACTCTTGTTTTACCATAAATATGCGCCGCGGAAGAAGCAGCCCGGCACTCGATGTTGCCCAGTGTTCCTTCATTCCAGAATTCACCGCCAATTTCATCCGACTGGCCACCGTACTTCAAAAACTCTGATGGAAAGCCCCAGTGGCCATAGTTTTCCAGCCATAGCTTCAAACCATCTTTATGACTGGCTTTGCGCAAACCGGCTACATATTTATAAGCCACGCGGTCGGCAACCAGGCGGCGCAGGTCCCAGAGGAAGCGGTCCGACTGATCAGGCGAGCCCACTACCCTTCCTGATAATACCGGCAGCCATGGTAACGGATCGTAGCCATATTGTTTTTGAAAATCTTCCGCCATGTCGTCGGTCCAGTTTTGCGAACCGGTTTCGTAGCTGTCGGCCACCACCCATTTCAGTGAGGTGCGCTCCGCTGCGGGAATGCTTTTGCGGATCTTACCCACAAAGGCATCGTAGTGGTACTGCGACCATTCATCGCTGATCTTATCTATTTCCAACCCGGTTCCTTCCGGTGAAGCAGGACCATTGGTGACGCCGGTAGGCAGCATGCCATAGCGCACTACCAGCCAGTCGCCCGCAGGCACCTTCCATGTAAGCGTACCGTTGGCGGATAAATTTTTAGTGAGATTAATTGCTTTGGTGGGATCGATGATCAAACCGGCGCCGGATACTTCCGGCTCGGGTGGCCATTGGTATTCGTTCCATAGCGGCAGTGGCGTCTGGAACATTTTGGCCAGCTGCTTTTCTTCAAAGCGTTCAATGCGTGGCGCCGAAAGCAGCTTTATTTCTGCCAGCGAAGGATTGCCTTCGCTGATCAACAGCCGGAACTGCCTGCCGGTGGTGGCTTTAAAGGAAACAGCGACTGGTGCATAAGGTTTAAAGCCTACATTATTTTGGGGATTACTGCGGTCCAACTCAAAGCTCTTCATGGTGTGCCAGTTGTCTCCTTCTTTTACCTGCAGTTCAAATTGTGCTTTGAAAGGTTTGGGGGCCGGGAAAATAATGAGACTTCGTGCAGTGAAGTCGCCGGTTACTTCCAGGTCAATGTGCGCGGGTGTTGGGCGGGCAACAGGCGTAGTAACAATTACTTCTTCAGTAGTATTACCGTCTGTCAGCTTTTCAATATTCCGGAACGCGATGTTAGAAGTGATGCGTGGCGTATGTTTCCCAATATCATCTCCATCGCCGCCCGGTACCGGGAAAGCCATTACAGCCACCGTCTGAAAATCAGCGGGGCCTGGCGGCAGTTGCTGGTTATATTCCTGTGGACCATGAACCCTAATTTCTTCGCCGGCGAGGTAGCGCATCGATTGTGATGGCTTTATCCAGGGGCCGCCACTCTGGCTCCAGCCGGGGCTGTTGAACAACCCGATATCCAGTCCTTTTTCAGTGGCAGTGCGTATAGCCGTTCGTGTTACCTTCCACCATTCATCGGAAAACAGCTTTACTTTTCCGTAAGGAACCTCTTCTTTCGGATAACCTATATTACCGATAAAAGCCCGGCCAATGCCTACTTTCGCCATGGCTTCCACATCCTGCCTTACGCCGTCCTGTGAAATATTATCACTCATCCAATACCAGTATACGCTTAACTTAGTGCTGTCTGGTGGCGTTATAAAACCGCGCTGCAAAGGCGTTTGTTGTCCGCTGGCAGTGAATGCAGCGGTTAACAGCAACACAGCGGCAGCATATTTTCTTGTCATAGTATTTGAAAATTCGTTTAACCGTAAAAGTTATAGCGACAGGCTCCCGGTTGCCGGACTGTTATCCGCCAACGAACCAACTGCAGCATTTCCCAAAGTAAAAAACGTTATCAGTATAACTGTCCTGTACCTCCCTGTAGTAACGGGTTGCCCGGGTTAAGCATTCCCATCCGGCCCAGCCACTTCATGGTGATCTGCATCCATACTTCTACCGGCAGCTTCAATACAAAGCCGTGGTTGCCTTCCGGGTAAATATGCATTTCCGCTGGCACGTGCTGATGGCGCAGGGCCTGGTAAAACACCAGGCTGTTATCTACATCCACCACAGTATCATCGCCGGTATGAAACAGGATGGTCGGCGGCGTTTGAGGTGTTACCTGCCGGTCGTTCGAGTAGTTCTTTATCGCTTCTTCTTCTCCCGGCTGACTGCCGAGCAGCCGCAAACGGGAACCGGGATGTGCGAGGTTCTTTTCCATGCTGATCACCGGGTATACCAGGATCATAAAATCGGGGCGCAGGTTAATGCCGGCATTGGCGGCCAGCACCGGTTTATTGAAGTGCGTACCTGTCGTGGAAGCGAGGTGCCCGCCGGCAGAGAAACCCATAATGCCTACACGGTTATTATCGATGTTCCATTCAGCGGCATGCGACCGGATCATTTTCATGGCTTCCTGTGCATCCTGCAAAGGACCGGTACTTTTATCCTGCATGATCTTATCATCCGGCAGGCGGTATTTGAGTACAAAGGCAGCAATGCCCTGCTTTACAAAGTATTCTGCTATATTGAGGCCTTCCCGCTGCAGCACTACTGCGCGGTAGCCACCACCGGGGCAAATCAGCACCGCTGTACCGGTAGCTTTGTCTTTGGGCGGCAGGTAAGCCGTTAAAGTAGGTACACTGGTATTTGTGCGGTTATTGTCCTTGTCGGTTACTTCCTCATCGGGTGCGGCAATTCCGCCGGGAGGAAGGCCATTATATAAAGGCATTACGGTTTGCGCGTTGGCAACAATGGTAACGAAGCTGAAGAGCAGGATAAAGAGGGCACGCATAAGTTTATTTATTGGCAGTAATGATAATCAAAACTTCATAAAGTAGCATCATGTGTCACCGAATAATATTTCAGTTCTATCAGGTCGTTGGGCATGGGCTTGCTGTTCCAGGCGGAATGGATAGCCAGTGCGGCTCCCATCGCAGTAGCCTGCGCCATGGACGCGGCAAAGATTTCAATATCGGGAAACAGTGCCGCCAGCAGATTCATATAGATGGCATTTTTACTGAACCCACCGTCAACGAATATACGTTTTACGCGGGCTCCTTTCAGTACCCTGCTGGTAGCGATGTATTGCTGATTGGCGATATCCAGCATCAGCTGATGATAGGCTTCTGTATCTGAAGAAAAAGTATCCAGATCCCGCTGCCCGAATACAGATGCCTGCATCCGTTGTTTGTCGGCTTCCAGCTGCGGCGCATCCTGTTTATTTCTTTCCTTCAGCTGGCGGATGATGTTTCCATCGTATTCCACTCCACGATACCTGCCGGTATGCTGATCAAAATGTGTTGCAATACGCTTTACCTGTTGTTCATGCTCGTAGCCGGCAAACAGCCGGGAAGCCTTTACGGGCTTGCCCTGGAAAGACATGTAACATAAACAGTCCGCTTCCAGTTCTTCCGGTGTAAGCGGCGTATCATTAAATGGGTTTAAGCTGATACACCAGGTGCCGGTGGATATCAGTACAAAAGGTTCATGAAAATTTACCAGGTAAGGAATCAGTGCGGCGGAGCTGTCGTGCAGGCCGGTACCTACGGCATAGCTGTTACCCGGAAAGGCCGCGGGCATTACTTCTCCCGAAGAAAAAAGAGGCGCCAGCTTTTCCAGCACCCCTTCCTTTATTAACCACGAATGATAATTATTTTGTTTAAAATCCCACAGGTTGGTATGACAGCCAATACTGGTGATATCCGAGCAGGCGACACCCGACAGCAGGAAGCTCATGTATTGTGGCAGGTGTAACGCATATTTCATGCGGCTGAATACTTCGGGCTGCTCATATTTCAGCCGGTACAACTGCATACCGGAATTGAGGCTTCCTAATACCGGCGACGCCGTTTGCACGGAGAAAGCGGTTTTGCCGCCGTAGTTGCCGTAGAACTGCTGACTTAAAGTTTCCGGATATTCTTTCAGGTAGTTGTACAATGGAGTTAATGGGCGCCCTTCTTCATCGATGTATACGAGGCTTGCGCCATACGTTGAAAAATTGATAGCTTTGATCGTTACATCTTTTCTGCTGAATACTTCCCGCAGGGAATCAAATACGGAGAGCCGGAGGCTTTCCAGGTTTTCACAGGGCGCGCCATCTTCATCCACGGTTTCCGTAAAACGGGCGGTGCGCTCAAAGATGATCCTGTACTGTTCATCAAAGAGAAACAGTTTTTTGTTGGTTTTTCCAACATCAAAAATAGCAATAACGGGAATTTCGCTCATAAACACATTTAAATTACAAACCAGTCGCCATTGTTTTAGCGCCTCTTTCACGGATCAGGTGATCCCTCACTTTTTCAGCACGGTACAACGCCAGCGGATTCAATGCGCCGCCGGCCTGTATCCTGGCGGCAGCCACCAAAGAGCGTACATCTGTGCGGAACGCCTGTTGCAGTATTTCCTGCGCAGTAACCACATCGTTGTGCTGTTGCGCAGCCAGTAACTTTTTACGGTCTACCAGCAACGCCTGCGCATAGGTGATCATGATTGCTTCCACAGATTGCAGCAGGTCTTCCAGCGGGTCTTTCACGTTGTGCGAGGCATCTATCATCCATCCCAGGCCGGTAGTATGATTCATGCCGCGGGCATCCATTCCTTCCACCAGTTCGTTGAAGATCAGGAACAACTGATAGGGCTTGATGCTGCCTACGGTGAGATCATCGTCGCCGTACTTTGAATCGTTGAAATGGAAGCCGCCGAGTTTACCTTCCATCAGCAGCAGGGCTACAATCTGCTCAATGTTGGCATTGGGCAGGTGATGCCCCAGATCTACCAACGTATAGGCTTTAGGGCCCAGTTTATTGGCGTACAGGAGCGACTGCCCCCAGTCGCCCACCGTAGTAGAATAAAAATTTGGTTCCGCGGCTTTGTATTCCACGAACATTTTCCAGTTGTCCGGCAGCGCTGCATAAATTTCCTGCAGCCCTTCCAGCGTGTTCTGGAAAGCATGGCGGAAATTCAGCTGGCCGGGGAAGCAGGAACCATCGGACAGCCACACGGTGAGTGCATCAGAGCCCAGTTCTATACCATGGCGGATCACTTCTATGTTATGCTCAATGGCCTGTTTGCGGATGTCTTTATTGACATGCTGCAGCGAGCCGAATTTATAGCTCAGCTGCTGTCCGGGCTGATCCTGGAAAGTATTGGAGTTCATCGCATCAAAGCGGAGGCCGTGTTGCGCCGCCATGGCTTTGATATGCGCAGGATTGGACGGAATATCCCAGGGTATGTGCAGGGAAATGGCGCCGCTGGACTGGTTCAGCTGATGAATCAACCCGATGTCTTCGATCTTTTCTTCCAGGTTCCTGGGTTCACCGCCGCCGGGGAAACGCCCAAAGCGGGTACCGCCGGTTCCCAGCGCCCAGCTGGGAATGCCCACCTGGAAAGCCATCAGCTGCTGCACTATTTCAGGAACATTTTTAATTTCCCCGGAGAGATATTCAAATGCCCGCTGCTGCGCCGCCATTCCTGCCTGGTTATGTTCTTCTATCCTGTATTTTTCGATTCTCATGATGATCTTTTTTTACGCAGATAAAATAACATGCTTATCTCACAAAAGCCATTGCTACTCCACCATCTACATTCAGTACATTGCCGGTTGCCTTGTTAAGTAAGCCGCCTACAAAAGCATAGCAGGCGTTGGCAATATCTTCGGGTACGATGATTTCGTTTAACAGCGTACGTTTCGCATAAAATGCGGGCAGTTCTTCCACCTTTACGCCATATGCTTTGGCCCGGCCTTCAGCCCAGGCGCCTGCCCATATTTTACTATCGGAAATTACCGCATCCGGATTTACAACGTTTACGCGTATACGATCTTTTCCCAGTTCAGCGGCATTGAGCCTGCTCAGGTGCAGCTGGGCTGCCTTGGCAGAGCCATAGCCAGCATTGTTAGGACCGGAAACCAAAGCGTTTTTGCTGACGATGTTCAGCACGTCTCCACCGGTGTCCTGTTTGCGCATGATATCCACGCCGGCTTGCGTAACGAGGAACTGTCCTTTCACCAGTACGTCGTACAGCAGGTCCCAGTCTTTTTCTGTATGATCTTCCAGTGGCTTGGAGATCGATAACCCGGCGCAGTTCACGATGATATCGATGCCGCCAAAGGCCAACACGGCCGTGTCGTAGGTTTTACGGATGGATGCGGAATCGGTTACATCGAGCAGGTCAGCGGCAAACACATCTTTCCCGTACAATTTATTAAACTCTTCGGTAGCAGAGGCCAGTCGTTGTGCATCGTTATCGTTGATGACCACCACAGCGCCTTCCTCCGCAAACTTTTTAGCGATCGCTTTACCGATACCGCCGGCGCTGCCGGTTACCAGCGCTATTCTGCCGGTAAGTGCTTTAGGCTTGGGCATGCGTTGCAGCTTGGCTTCTTCCAGCAACCAGTATTCAATATTAAATGCTTCCTGTCGTGGCAGGGAAGTATATTCAGAGATGGCTTCCGCGCCTTTCATTACATTGATGGCGTTGATATAAAATTCAGCGGCCACCCTGGCGGTTTGTTTATCTTTTGCGAACGTGAACATGCCCACGCCGGGATACAGGATCACCACGGGGTTAGGATCGCGCATAGCCGGGCTGTTCGGATGTTTGCAGGTATCGTAGTATTCTTTATACATTTCCCGGTAGGCGGTAAATAACGGCGCCAGGGATGTTTTAATAGTGGCTACGTCTTTCAGGTCTGCATCTGGCAGCAGGTTTAGTACTAACGGGCTGATCTTCGTGCGCAGGAAGTGATCGGGGCAGCTGGTGCCCAGGGGCGCGAGCCTGTCGAGATCATTGGAATTAATAAATTCAAGCACTCTCGCATCATCTGTAAAATGGCCCACCATTTTCTGTTGGGAAGAGCAGTATCCGCGTAAAACCGGCGCCAGCGCAGCGGCCTGGGCTTTACGGTCGTCAGGCGACAAGGATTGTATTTTAGCGCCGCCAAACACTGGTTTATGGCGGCCGGTGTTTTCTTCCAGGTATTCTGCGCAGCGTTCAATTACTTCCAGGGTATTGATATAACTTTCGTAGGCGGTATCGCCCCAGGTGAACAGGCCATGAGAGCCCAGCATGATGCCGCGGATCCCGGGATTTTCGTCGAGGCACTGCTTTAATTGCAATCCGAGGTCAAATCCGGGCTTCTGCCAGGGTACCCAGCCGATGGTGCCGTTAAAGAGCTCCTGTGTGATTTTCCGGCCATCTTTTGCGGCTGCAATAGCAATGGCAGCATCCGGATGGAGGTGATCGATATGTTTGAAAGGGAGAAAACCATGCAGAGGGGTATCAATGGAGGGCGCTTTTGAGGCGAGATCGTAAATACAGTGGTTAAACAATTCCACCATTTCATCTTCATGCGCTATTCCCCGGTAAATATTTTGGAGGCTGCGAAGGCGATCTACATACAAAGCGGCAAGGCCACTTTTTTTGAGCGTGCCCAGGTCCCCGCCGGAGCCCTTTACCCACATCACTTCTACTGGCTCTCCCGTTAAAGGATCTTTTGCGGTGGCTTTGCAGGAGGTGTTGCCACCACCGTAGTTGGTCAACCGGAGGTCTGCGCCGAGTAAATTGGAACGATAGATCAGCAAGGCTACTTCATCACCAGCCATAGTGGCCGCTGTTGCTTCATCCCATAAATAGCTGACATGCCTGAATTGCGTGGTAGTTCCATCTAAAGACATACTCTATAATTTTTACGTTTTTAATTGCGATAATGCGGAGGGTTAATTTTCTAAAGAATTACCATATCCGACCAGGACTACAGAAAGAATAATAGTGAATATACCCAGGGAAATAGTAACGAATGTTTTTTTACTGGCATTTTTCCATTCCTTCAGCACAAAACCCCACATACCGGAAATCAGGATAATAAAAGCCATGTGCAGGATCCAGGAGCTGGCGTCGTTACCCAGTTTACTTTCTCCCATTCCATAAAAAAAGAATTGCAGGAACCACGTAGTACCCGCGATCGCTGCAAACAGGTAGTTTTTCACCAGCGGGGTGTTTTTATTCGTATAGTCATTGAACGAGCGGTTACGCCTGTTGAGCAGCATGCACCAAATAAAATTGGTGGTGAGCCCTCCCAGCATAATCACTACAAAAATAACATTGTTCCGGAACAAAGGGTTAGCGTTATTCGCTACTGCGGCTTTGCCCATGCTGTTGCCGGCAGTAATGGCAAAACTCATACAGGCGCTCAGGATACCGGAAACAATGGCTACGGCCAGTCCTTTGCGGAGATCAAATTCGCGGATGCTTTCGGTTTTCTGTTCACCGGTGAGTTCCTTTTCCTTCAGCATACCGGCTTTCCCGCAAATGGCAATCCCCACCAGGCATACCGCCACGCCGCATAACACGTATAATCCCCTGCTGCTGTGAAACATGGCCCCCAGTGTATTGGCGTCCTCTGTAAACAGTCCGCGGTAAATAGGTGGTATCAGTGCGCCAAAGGCGGAACAAAAGCCCAGTGCTACAGCCATTCCCAGCGACATCCCGAGGTAACGCATGGATAAACCGAACGTTAAACCGCCAATACCCCACAGCACGCCCAGGAAATAAGTCCAGAAAAGAACAGTGCCTTCTGTATTACGGATAATATCCATAAACCCCGGAACGGTTAACCAGGCAGCCAGCAACGGAACTACCAGCCAGGAGAAGATCCCGCCCACAATCCAGTAGCTTTCCCAACTCCACCCCTTTACCTTTTTGTAAGGGATATAGAAACTTCCCGATGCGAACCCACCTATGAAATGAAATAAAACTCCCAGTAAAGCCTGCATAATGATGTAGTAATTTGTAACGTGGAAACGAATGTTCCATAAAAATAAAACATGTAACTTTTAAAACTGTCATGGACTGTCATGGTTCCGGCAGGAGATAGTAATTGTAGAATTAAATCACTATCATTGTCGTGAAAACAGCCATGTCAGCACCTGATAGCTAATTCCGCGGATTAACACCTGATGAGCCATGAAACAGCATCCGATCTTTAAATACCTTTTTATTGATGATTTTTCTGCCACGCCTAAATATTACCAGCTGGCCAACTCCATCATCAAAGCTATTGTGGACAAAAAAGTGCAGCAGGATGATATACTGCCGTCCATCAATGAAGTCAGCTATGCCTTTGAAATTTCGAGGGATACCGCAGAGAAAGCATACAAATACCTGAAAGGGCTGGGTATCCTGGGGTCCGTTCCCGGAAAAGGCTACTATGTGTCGCAAACCAATCTTGACCAACAATTTAAGATACTGCTGCTGTTCAACAAACTGAGCGAGCACAAAAAAATCATCTATGATTCGTTTGCAGACAAGCTGGGAGAACAGGCCAATATCGACTTCTATATTTATAACAGCGATTTCAGTCTCTTTAAAAAACTGCTATCCCAGAATATCAATGAATATACACATATTGTGATACTTCCGCACTTCCGGGAAAGATGGGAGCATGTGGATGAAGTGATCAATACCATCCCGAAAGAAAAACTGATCCTGCTGGATAAAAAGCTGAAAGGCGTAACCGGCGAATACGGCGCAGTATACGAGAATTTCCAGGAAGATATTTACGGCGCCCTAGAACAGGCCAGGGACAAGCTGCAGCAATACCACACTATAAAAATCATTTACCCCGATAATACCTATTACCCGGAAGAAATTTACGAAGGATTTATGCAGTTCTGTCAGAACTATGCCTTCAACAGCAAGAAGGTGGAAGAAATAGGCGAAGAAGATATTCAGCCGGGAGATGTATATATTAACCTGCGGGAAAACGACCTGGTATTACTGATAGAAAGGATTATTTCCTTAAACCTGAAGATAGGTAAGGATGTAGGGATCATTTCGTACAACGAAACACCGTTGAAAAAATTCATTCTCAACGGCATCACCACTATTTCCACCGACTTTAAGTGTATGGGAGAAATGGCCGCACAGCTGATACTGGATAACTCCCGGGCACAGATAGAAGTGCCCTTTTATGTGACCATGCGGGCATCTTTGTAATTATCTTACCTTTGGGCTATCAAAAACGGAACAACATGGAAACACCAGGCGCATCCAAAGACCCGCTGCATGGACTAACACTGGAAAAAATAGTGACACATCTTTATGAAAGCTATGGCTGGGAAGAACTGGGCTACCAGGTAAGGATTAATTGCTTTATCAGCAATCCTTCTGTGCAGAGCAGTTTAAAATTCCTCCGTAAAACGCCATGGGCGCGTAAAAAGGTAGAGGATTTTTATGTGTATTCTTTACGGAAGAAGTTATTGAAGTAGTGTCCGGAACCGGACACGCACCTTTTCAAAACCGGACATCCCTCCTCTTTTAATCTTTCTTTACCTACTGAAAACCAGCATTTTAATATGATGGCATTTACTTCGCTGCAAGTTAGCTCCATCCTATAAATTGCATTTGCATGTTCAGCAGTTACATTAAAACAGCTTTCAGGACGATCACGCGGAATCTCAGCTATACATTTCTGAATGTATTTGGCTTAACGCTTAGCATTGCTGCCTGCCTGATCATTTTTCTCATTGTAAAAAATGAGTTGAGTTACGATAGCTTCCACAAAAAAGCGGACCGGATTTACCGGGTAACATTTAATGCCCTCGATTATAATCCCAGCACCTCGCTGGCGGTAGTACCTGCGCTGCGTAACGATTTCCCGGAACTGGAACAGGTATCGCAATACTGGTACCAGGGTACCGGGCTTGTAAAAGCGGGTGATGCACGATACAATGAAAAAGGATTTGCTTTTGCAGATGCTGCCTTCCTGAAGATATTTGATTACCGCTGGCTGGCAGGAGATGCACGCACTGCGTTGTCGGAGCCGAACCAGGTGATACTGACGCAAAGTATGGCCCGAAAATACTTTGGCACTAAAGACCCACTGGGCCAGGTGATCAACCTCAACAACCAGTTTAATCTTAAAGTAACCGGCGTTATTGAAGATGTGCCGGGCAATACCAGTCAGCCTTTCGTGTTCCTGGTTTCCTACGAAACCATCCGGAAAGAAGCACTGGAGCAGGCCTCGTTTTACAGCATCAATGGAGGCAATGCATTTGTGTTGCTGCCGGAACACTATAATGTAGCGAAGTTACGGGCCAGGATGCCCGCCTTTATTACCAAAAACTGGGGCGCAGATGTTGCCGCCGGAACAAAGCTGTTGCTGCAACCGTTGAAAGAAATCCATTTTGACCAGCGTTACCAAAGCAGTCCTGACAGTCCTACCACAAGCCGGGAAACTTATTGGGGCCTCGCTATGGTGGCGTTGTTTATCATTATTACCGCCTGTATTAACTTCATCAACATGGCTACCGCACAGGCGATACGCCGTGCTAAAGAGGTAGGCGTACGTAAAGTGCTGGGGGCTTACCGTGGACAACTCATCCGCCAGTTCCTGTCTGAAACCGCATTACTGGTGTTGATTGCCGTTGTGCTGGGAACAATAGCTGCAGGCGTTTTGTTGCCATTTGTGGCCACCTGGATGAACGTGAAAATAGGAGTGTCACAATTGATGGAACCGGTTATTGCAGCGTTGCTGGCAGCAATAACGGTAACGGTTATACTTTTAGCGGGCCTGTACCCCGCCTTTGTACAGTCTGCCTTTCAGCCGGCAGCCTCCCTTAAAAGCAATACGGGTATTACTTTCCGGGGGCTGGGTTTAAGAAAGATCCTGGTATCCACCCAGTTTGGTATTTCACAGATCCTGATTGCAGGTACGCTGATAGTAGGCTACCAGATGGACTTCCTCCAGAACCGGGACCTGGGTTTTAATAAAGATGCCGTGGTTTCTTTCCGGGTTCCTGACAAGGAAAAACGCGATATTTTGCGGGAACAATTATTATCCAATCCAGGTGTGAAGCAGCTGAGCTTTGCTTCCGGACCGCCGGTAGGTGGTAGTAATTACGCTGCTTTTACCTGCCCTGAAGCCGGTGTTATCAAGGATGATGTAACAGAGATGAAAGCCATTGATGAACAATACCTGGATATGTTTTCCATCAAACTGCTGGCAGGCGAGAACCTCCGTAAATTAACAGATGCAGATACTGCACGCCGGGTGCTGGTCAATGAAACCCTGCTACATAAAATTGGCATACAAATACCGGAAAAAGCCATTGGCAAACGTTTCTATATCAATGGCAGCCCCACCCAGATTATGGGGGTGGTACAAAACTTTCAAAGCGAATCACGTTATAAAAAAGGAAGACCCTGTGTGCTGGAATACAGCTCCAATGGTTTTAGAACCGCCTGCGTAAAGATACAACCGGCAAATATGCGCAATACCCTTTCTGGTATCGATAAGACCTGGTCGGCGCTCTTTACGGAGAACCTGTTTGAATACGACTTCCTGGACGACCGGATTGCCAATTTATATAACCAGGAGCAAAAATTATATACCGCCTTCAAGCTTTTTTCGTCTCTTGCCATACTAATCGGTTGCCTCGGATTATACGGCCTGGTGGCCTTTGCAGCGGTTCAGCGCACTAAAGAAGTGGGTATCCGTAAAGTATTGGGCGCTTCCCTCCTGAACATCGTTGGGTTATTTGCAAAAGAATTCATTGTGCTGATCATCGTCTCCTTCGTCATTGCTGCACCTGTTGCCTGGTTTGTAATGGCCCGCTGGTTAGACAATTTCGCTTATCAGACCCATATCGGCGGCGGCATTTTCGTTATTGCGATCCTGGTATCTGTATTGATAGCAGGAGCCACCATCGCTTACCAGTCGGTGAAAGCCGGGCTGGCGAACCCGGTTAAAAGTTTACGGATGTAGCTACAGTTTAATTTTCAGCCCCATTTCACGTTTCATGGTAAGCAGGGCTTCGGCATTGCCTTTCGCGTCATCTACCGGGTGATGTGTATGGGTTGTTTTGCGCAGGTGTTTGAAGGTCTGGAAAGTATCTTTTGTGATGCCTTTGTACAAGCTGCCGAGGTTTTGGGAGCTAAATCCGAACGGGTTTTCACCGGTAAAATGATGAAAATACCAGCAGATAAACATCCAGTCGAACCCGTTGTTATCGCTGATAAAAATGGGCCGGTCCTTGCTAACGGAGATAATCCATTGTTTAAAATCCTGCATCACCTGTGCGGGATCATTGAAGCCCAGGGTTTCCTCCCGCGTATGATTAGAAACTGCCAGTGCTTCGGGAATAAATTTATCGGAAATGGGTTTCAGCTGACCGTAAAAAGTTTGGTTGAGTTGTTCATTTACCAGGACGGCGCCAAAAGAAATCATAGAGTAATCGCCGGGAATGGGACCGTCTGTTTCAACGTCCACCATAATAAAAGCCATGTGTTATAGTTTGTTGCCTTGGGTCACCAATGCGTTATACATCTCCTAAAAATATAAAAATATTATATAACAAAGAAAAAGGCATCCCGGCTATGCCAGGATGCCTTTAACGCCAAAGCGTTAACAGATTCTCTAATGGAGCCGCCCGGGTTAAACTAAATTAACCTTAGGTGTCCATGAATATTCTGTAGATAGCATGAATACCTCCTTTTCTTTGGTGAATAATGAAACTACAACAAAATATCTAAATTAGAAAACGTTACAACAAAAAAATAACATATCGTTGCAGCGGAATTATGTAAATAATTGTTAGCCATTGCCAGAACGCTGGTAAGAATAAATGAACGGCTTTTCAGTTTATTGCTTCTTTAATGCGGTGGCTATTGCTTTTTCTGCCAGTGGCCCCATCACGAGGTAGCCGGCTTTGTTAGGGTGTACACCGTCGTAGGTGAGCTCGGCTTTCAGGCCTTTTCTTTCATCAGCCATCGCCGTATAATAATCCAGGTATACACAATTATTTTTGGCAGCGTAGTTTTTAAGGCGCTGATTCAGGTCGGCGATCTTTCCAACCGGCTCCAGTCCTTTGCGCCATGGATAGTCAAATGCCGGTATTACGGAAGACAACACCACTTTGATACCGTTTGCTTTGGCCAGTTCCGCCATCGATACAATGTTCCCGAAAATTGTTTCCACCGGGGTAAAGCCGGTATTGCCCGCAATATCGTTGGTACCTGCCAGGATCACTACCACTTTGGGTTTCAGGTTAATCACATCAGGACGGAAGCGGATCAGCATCTGTGGCGTGGTTTGTCCGCTGATACCCCGGTTGATGTAGGGTTTGCCTTCAAAAAACTCCGGGTTCAGCTTCCCCCATCCGATGGTAATGGAATTACCCATAAATACCACCCGTTGTTCGCCTGGTTTGGGCGGGGTTACCTGGGCATTCGCTTCTTCAAAACACTTTAAACAGGCCCAGTCCTGCTTCATCAGTTCCTCGCGCTGCTTCTTTTCCTTTGCGGCGGCATCAGCGTCCGTGGTATTCTGTGCAAAAGCCGTAGTGCCCAATATGGCAAACAGGGCTACCAGTGTCAGGCTCTTTCTGTTCATGATCATACGTCAGGTTTTAACTATCTGCATTTTAATAAATGCAACGGAAAGTAACAATATTTTCCCGGCTTTTACAAACGCCTCTTTGATAACCGTTAACATGCCCTGATACAGGACAGTACAGGACAGTACAGGACGCAACAGGACAGGAATGTATTATTCTTCCGCTAAATTTATTTCCGTTAAGTAATGCCGTTTCATCAAACCAAATTCCACTCGTTATGATCAGAACTTCCACCCTTTATCAAAAAGGATCTTTCTTTCCCGCACGTTTTGGCATCACTTGCTCCGCTCTGTTATTCATCAGCACTTTCACCTATGCACAAAAGAATAACGTTGGCGGTCAGGTAACAGATGCAGGAACGGGCTCGCCGCTACCAAGTGTAACCGTTGGCGTTAAAGGTACCAGCCAGGGTGCATTCAGCGATGCCAACGGCAGATATACGATTTCCGCCAGTCCGTCAGACTCCCTTGTTTTCAGCATCATCGGTTATGCCAGTAAAACTTATGCTGTGGGTAACCGTACCCGCATCAGCGTTCAGCTGGAGCCAAGTAATAAAGTACTCAACCAGGTAGTGGTTGTAGGATATGGTACCCAGCAGAAAAAAGATGTAACGGGATCTGTGGGTATTGTTACCATGAGAAATATTAAAGACATGCCGGTGGCTGGTCCCGACCAGGCATTAGCCGGCCAGATTGCCGGTATCCAGGTGAGTACTTCCAATGGTATTCCCGGTGGCGGTCCGCAGGTACAGGTACGCGGCATCGGCGCAGTGGGTGCAGGCAGCCAGCCCCTCTACGTAGTGGATGGTTATCCGCTGGCATCTTCTTCCGACCAGGTATCTGATCCGATGAACGCTATTAACCCGCAGGATATCGAATCTATGGCGGTGTTGAAAGATGCTTCTGCAACGGCTATTTATGGTTCAAGAGGCGCCAACGGCGTAGTGCTGATCACTACCAAACGAGGCAGCTCCGGTATTCCCCGCGTGCAGCTTTCAGCCAATTACGGCGTTCAGACCATCCCTGATAAAGGACGTCCGAACCTGATGAACGGACAGGAATTTGCGCAGTTCAGAAAAGAAGCGATTGAAGATAATATCCGTTTCACCGAACACCGCGAACCTACTGATGCCGACATACCGGAAGTTTACCGCAATCCGTCACTGATCGGTAAAGGCACTGACTGGTTTGATGCTATTACGCGAACAGCGCCCATGCAGGATATTAACCTGAGCGTGAGTGGTGGTACTGATAAAATCAGGACCTATGTCTCCGCTGGTTATTACAACCAGGATGGGGTGATCATCAACTCCGGCTACCGTCGTTTCACGGTAAGAGCCAATGTAGATGCAAATCTCTCCGACAGGTTCAAGGTAGGTTTTAACGTAGCCCCTTCTTATACCACGCGCAAAGGCAACACCAACGGGGAAGGCCGCGAAGGCGTTTTCGGTATTGCGAGTCCTATAGAGCCTATCTATAAAGCAGACGGCAGTTATAACGAATATATCCAGAGTCCGGGCACTTTTGGTCTCCCGAACCCGGTAATGATGCTCAATGAAGTGACCAACAAATCCAAGAGCACCCGTATTCTTTTTAATACTTACGGAGAATATGAAATTATAAAGAACCTGAAATTTAAATCCACTTTCAACGTAGATTACCAGGAAGGAAGCGCTGAGTTCTTCCGGCCTTCCACTATTGGTAACACCAATGCGGCGCCGCCAAGTATTCCTTCCGGAGGTTACATCACCGGAAATTACCTGAACTGGCTGAATGAAAATACGCTCACTTACCAGTACACCAGCGGCAGCGGGCATGCCTTTACCGGGTTGCTGGGATATAGTGTACAATCACAGAAGGAACAAAATGTGGGCATCAATGCGGCCAACTTCCCGGACGATGATATTAAAACTATCAATGGTGCGGCTACCCTCACCAATAATCCTAATGTGACAGATAAAACAGAGTGGGCATTATTATCTTACCTGGCCAGGGTAAACTATGCTTATAAAGATAAATACCTGGTAACTGCTACTGTAAGAAGTGATGGTTCTTCCCGCTTTGGTCCCAACAACCGCTGGGGTACATTCCCTTCCGTGGCGTTGGGATGGCGCGTATCACAGGAAGATTTCATGAAGTCCTCCCGTATATTCAGCGACCTGAAGATAAGGGCATCCTATGGTTTCTCCGGGAACTTCAATATCGGTAACTACACCTACATGAGCAGCATCGGTACCAGTGATTATGTACTGGGTGGTGCGCTGAATGGCGGCCGTGTGATGAATACCCTCGGCAATCCAAATCTTGGCTGGGAAAAAATGCGTGAATTAAATATAGGCGTTGACGTTGGTTTGCTGAAAGACCGCATCTACCTGACCATCGATGCTTATAAAAGAAATACACAGGACCTGCTGTTAAACGTGGAAGTACCGCAGTCCAGCGGCTTTACCACCGTAACAGAGAACAGTGGCGACATGGAAAACAAGGGACTGGAAATTGGTATCTCCTCCCGTAATATAGAATCCAAATCTTTCACCTGGACCACCAACTTTAACATTGCCTTCAACCGCAACAAGGTGCTGGCATTGGGAAAAGACAATGCCCCTATCTATTCCGGTAACAGCAGTGAAGGCAATCCTACCAACGTAAGCATTGTAGGCCAGCCGCTCGCCATGCTGTATGGATATGTATTTGACGGCATTTACCAGAACCAGGCGGAAGTAGATAAAGGCCCTGCTTTCCCCGGCGCTATTCCGGGTAATATCCGCTTTAAAGATATCAGCGGCAATGGTGTGATTAATCCGCGGGAAGATTTCGCAATCATCGGTAATCCGTATCCCGACTTCAACTGGGGTTTAACCAATATCCTGAACTACAAAAAATTTGACCTACGTGTATTGGTGGTTGGCTCTATGGGCGCTGATCGCTTACATGCCACCAATGATTACAACGGTAATATCGACGGTGTATTTAATGTACGTAAAGATGTAGCCAACAGGTGGAGATCAGAATCCAACCCCGGCAACGGAAAAGTACCTACCACCAATGGTTCCGGACGTGGCAGGGTAATGTACCGCGACGTAAGTTCACTGACTGTAGAAAAAAATAATTATGCGTGGGTGAAGAATATTACACTGGGTTACAGTCTTCCTAAGATGGGATTTGTGGAAAGTGCCAGGGTATACGTAAGTGTGCAGAATGCCATCCTGTTTACCAACTACAGCGGCAACCCTGAAGTAACCAACTACATGGGCAAAGGTGGAAGCGGCGCGCTGGTACCTGGAATCGACTACTCCAGTTACCCGGTTCCAAGAATTTATTCACTGGGCGCCAATCTCTCCTTTTAATTCAGTCAAAAAAAGAATAGCAACATGAAAACTAAGATACCTTTTATCGCGCTGCTTGCGATCGCACTGAATGGATGTACTAACATGCTGGATGTAAAGCCAAATTCTTTTTCCAGCGGATCCAACTATTATACTACTGAAGCACAGGTACTCCGTGCGGTGAATGGCTGTTACGGCGTATTACAGGAATTTTATACCGGCGACTACTGGGCGATGGCGGAAATGAGAGCTGATAATACCAACTACCAGTATGATGAAAGTGACCGTGGTGCGCAGCAACGGGAAGAGATCGATGAGTTCCTGATCACTCCTACCAATAACTATGTGAACAATGTATGGACACAGATATACAGAAACATACAGCAGTCCAACGTGATCATTACCCGTATTGATGGCGTAAAATTTTCCAACGACGCAACTAAAAAACAGTATCTCGGTGAAGCTAAATTCCTCCGGGCCCTGTACTACTTTCACCTGGTACGCCTTTTTGGTGGCGTGCCCTTGCTGGTGAAGGAAGTAGCAAGCCCGGATGAGGCTTCCACCCCGAAAAAAGCCACGGTGGAAGAAGTATATGCCCAGATCATTGCGGATGCCACAGAAGCCGCTGCCAATCTGCCTGCCAGCTACTCCGGCGGCGACATCGGCCGGGCTACCAAAGGTGCTGCACTTACTTTACTGGGTGAGGTTTACCTGACCATGAAAGATTATCCAAAGGCAGTAACCACCTTACAACAGGTAACCACACTGAACTATTCACTGGTAGATAATTATGCAGATAATTTTGATCCGGCGAAGAAAAACAATTCAGAATCCATTTTTTCCGTTCAGTACAACTCCGGCATCGAAACAGAAAGCAGCAATTATATTTTCAACTTCGGTCCACGCAACGGTAAAAAAGACCTGACCGGCTTCAATGGCAACCTGGGCGGCGTAAATATGCCAACTCCCAGTATTGTGAATGCGTATGATGCAAAGGACAAAAGAAAGGATGCATCTATTTTTATGTACTCCAGTCCGACCAATGCAGCTTTCGCAGAATCAGTTGCCTTTGGTGGCAAACTGCCGCTGATCCGGAAGTTCTATCATCCGCCGTATGCGCTTGATGGCCGTGCAAATGAAAACTGGCCGGTGTACCGTTACTCCCAGGTATTGCTGATGCTTGCAGAAGCCATCAATGAAACCGGTACCGGCAACCCGCTGCAGTATATCAATCCCGTGCGTCAACGGGCTGGGCTGGATCCTTTGCCTGCTTTGAGTCAGAGCGCTTTCCGCGACACCGTTTTTCACGAGGTGCGTGTAGAACTCGCCTTTGAAGACAATCGCTGGTATCAGCTGCTCCGCACCGGTAAAGCCGTTTCCGTAATGACAGCCCACGGAATAGAAGAAAAGAAAAGGCTGACCAGGCTCAGCCCGGCATCATATAACATACAGCCGTTCCAGTTATTATTTCCGATTCCTGAAAGAGAAATCAGGTTGAATGGATTTGAACAAAATACCGGCTGGTAAAAAAAGTTGGAAAAAACGGGAAAACGTTTACTATATTACTACAGCTATAGTAAACGTTTTCCCATATCAATAGTATCAACTCAGGAACCTATTCAAGATTATATTATGACCACGTTACGTAAAAGAGCCTTCCCGCTGCTGTTGTTGGTTTCCACCGTTCTGATGACCGGTGTGGCCTGCAATAACGGAAACGACTCAACGTCAGAGACTAAAGAGACTAAGTTAACCGGCAATCCGAAAATCGATGCCCTGAAATTACCTGATAATTTTAAGGCAGAGCGGTTGTACAGTCCGGGCGACAATAACCAGGGCTCCTGGGTGTCAATGGCCTTTGATGACAAAGGGCGCATGATCGTGTCCGATCAGTATGGTTTTCTTTACCGGTTGCAGCTCCCTGCCGTAGGGGAAGATTCTGCCAAGCTGAAAATAGAACAGCTAAGGATTGGCAATGATACTTCCACACAAAAAGTATCTATGGGCTATGCACAGGGGCTGCTGTATGCCTTCAACAGCTTGTATGTAATGGTGAATCACAACAGTGACGACCGTTTCGACAAAGGCAGCGGATTGTATCGTTTACAGGATACCAACGGCGACGACCAGTTTGATAAGATCACACTGCTGAAAGCACTGGAAGGCGAAGGAGAACACGGCCCGCACAGCATTGTATTATCTCCGGATAAAAAATCCATCTATGTGATTGCCGGTAATTTTACCAAAATTCCGAAGATGAATAACTATAAAGTGCCGCCATCCTGGAACATCGACAACGTGTTACCGTTTATCAAGGACCCCAACGGTCATGATAATACGGTGAATACACATGGCGGATGGATAGCGCATATCGATTCTACCGGTAGCAACTGGGAACTCATCAGCTCCGGCTACCGTAATCCCTTTGATCTTACTTTTAATGATGCCGGTGATATGTTCACCTATGACTCAGATATGGAATGGGATTTTGGTACCCCCTGGTACCGTCCTACCCGTATATGCCAGGTAACCAGCGGCAGCGAATATGGATGGCGCCCCGGTACGGAGAAATGGTCTCCCGCCTATCCCGATAACTTACCACCGCTGCTCAACATTGGCCAGGGCTCCCCTACCAACCTGATCTATGGCGGCAATGCGCGGTTCCCCGAGAAATACCGCAAATCATTATTTGCATTCGACTGGAGCTTTGGTATCATCTATGCCATCAGCTTACAACCGGATGGCGCTTCTTACAGGGCAGGTGCAGAAGAATTCCTGTCGGGTTCACCACTGCCGTTAACGGATGGTATGATCGGTCCTGATGGTGCATTGTATTTCCTGACCGGTGGCCGCAGACTGGAATCTGATCTCTACCGCGTATACTATAAAGACAATAAAGAGGATAACGAACCTTTGGCTGCAACAGCGCCTACAGAGGGCGCTAAGATCCGCAAACAGCTGGAAGCCTACCACGGCGGTGCAAAAGAAGGCGCAGTTGAGTTTGCGTGGCCTTACCTGAAAAACAGTGACCGCTTTATCCGGTTCGCAGCAAGGATAGCCATCGAAAATCAACCGGTAAGCCAGTGGCAGAATAAAGTATTACAGGAAAAAGATCCTGAAACCCTGATCCAGGGAGCGATAGCGCTCGCACGCCAGGGCAAGGAAGATGTAAAGAAGCTCCTGCTGCCGCAACTGATGACTATCAACTATGCGCAGTTGTCGCCTTCCCAGCAGATTGACCTGCTGCGTGCTTTTGAACTCGTATTTGTACGCATGGGTAAACCAGATGCAGAACAGTCCGCGCAAATAGCCGCCTACCTTGATCCGCAGTATCCTGCCACTACCAACGATCTGAACAGGTCGCTGAGTAAAGTACTGGTATATATCAATGCACCCAATGCCGTAGAAAAAACAATGGCCTTGCTGGCAAGTGCCAAAGATGATACTGCTGCCGCTAAAACTGCCATGAAATCAGCCGACCTGATCATGCGTAATCCGCAGTATGGACTGGACATTGCAGGTATGTTATCTAAAATGCCACCATTACAGCAAACCTGGTATGCAACGATATTAAGCCAGGCTAAAAGCGGATGGACACCTGAATTACAGGAACAATATTTCCATTGGTTTTATAATGCCTTCACTTTTAAAGGCGGGCATAGTTTTATCGGCTTTATCAACAACGCCAGGAAAAACGCGTTAGCCAATGTGCCGAAAAAAGAGTTTGCACACTTCAACCAGATTTCCGGCGATTCGCTGTTAAACAGCGGCGGTAACCTGGCCGCAGGCTTTGCGCAGCCAAAGGGTCCGGGCAGAAGATGGACAGTAGAAGAAGCACTTAAAATAGTGGACAGCACTACCGGCAAACGCGACTTTGAACAGGGCCGGGCAATGTTTGCCACAGCGTTATGCAGCTCCTGTCATGGTATGCGTGGCGAAGGCGGCGTAGCCGGACCGGATCTAACGCAGCTGGGTACACGTTTTTCCAATAAAGATATTCTCGAAGCAATTATTGAACCCAGCAAAACAATCTCTGACCAGTACGAAGCCACCGTGTTTTCTTTAAAGAATGGGAGCTCCGTAGTAGGACGGCTGGTAAGCCAGGATAAGGATAAGTACGTGATTTCACAGAACCCATTTGCTACACAGGATCAGCGCGAACTGCTGAAGAAAGATGTAACCGGAACAAAAGCATCCAAAGTTTCAGTGATGCTGCCGGGGTTAATTAACCGTTTGAATGAAGAAGAGCTGAGAGACTTAATGGCTTATCTGAAATCCGGCGGTAACAAACAGGATTCTGTTTTCCTTGCTCCCAAGCAGCTGGGTCGTAAATAATATTTTTTTGGAAGATAAATAACGCGTGGATGGCATTGAATAATCAGTCGTGGCAACATAAACTCTCGAATCATTTTCAACTGGGAGGTATAGAAACGGCGGTGCTGGACAACGGCCCCGGAAGGGGCACCCGCATTGCCTGGATCAATACCGGTACCGGGCTGCGTTATAAGGTAGTCATCGACCGGGCCATGGATATTGCAGATGCGTTTTATCATCAGCATAGCCTGGCCTGGTTAAGTCATGGCGGTATTACTGCACCCACCCGCGGGGCGAACAAAGGTTTGGACTGGCTCCAAACCTTTGGCGGTGGACTGATTACCACCTGCGGACTGATGCATGTTGGCGGTCCGGAAACCGATGAATACGGAGAACGCGGTTTGCATGGTCCTATCAGCAATACGCCCGCTGAAATTGTTTCCATCATACAACCCGACCCTGTGGCGGGGCAGATGGAGATGAGCATTACCGGGATCATGCTGCAAACCAGCGTCCTCGGGGCAAAGCTGATGCTGAAACGTACCATTTCCGGCACACTCGGTAAAGCAGAGATCCGGGTACATGATGAAGTAGTGAACAGGGGCAATATCACGGCGCCGCATATGTTATTGTATCATTTCAATTTCGGCTGGCCGCTGGTAGATGAAGGTGCGGACATTTGCTGGAAGGGGAACTGGGTTTCCCGGGAAGGCAATCCGGATCACATTTTTAATGCGGATCACAACTATAAAAAATGCCTCGCGCCGCTGGATAGTCATGCCGGCAGCGGTGAAGAAGCCGCGATCATTGATCCCGTGGCAGATGCCGGCGGATGGTGCACCTGTGGTGTACACAACGCAGCACTGCAACTGGCTTTTTCACTGCGGTTTAAGAAAGCGCAGTTACCGGTGCTTACCAACTGGCAGCACTGGGGCAAGGGCGAATATGTGATGGGGCTGGAACCCGGCACCCATCCGCCTACCGGGCAGGCAAAGGCCCGCAGGGAAGGTACGCTGCTATTCATGGAACCGGGCGAACACCGCGAATATGAATTGCAGATAGACCTGTTACATACCGACGAAGACATCAAATCATTTCTCACTGATCTTTTATAATCATTTTAAAGCTCATGGAAAAAACAAGCTTAGCAGAAAAAGCACTCGAACAGGGACAAGGGATTCTCCGGCTGGCACCAAACTGGGTACCCAGATCATTTTGTGTGCCAGGACGGCGGATCAAATTACACCCGGACGATTATTACGTCCTGGGAGGCGAACGTGGCGGCATCGATGAACGTTGGTTGTCGTCCACCACTCCGGCAAAGAACGGCCCTTTAACAGGCGAAAATGAAGGTTTAAGCATGGTGGTAGTAAATGACGGCAACGGTACGCAGCAATTTTTACTGAAAGATGCCATTGATGCGTTAAAAGATAAACTGATCGGGAAACGTTTATGGGATACCTATGGCGCGTGGCCGATGTATTCCAAGTTCTTTGATAACATGGGACCGCTCCCCCACCATATTCACCATAACGATGAAAAGGCAGCGCTGATCGGACAGGCCGGCAAGCCTGAGGCTTACTACTTTCCGCCGCAGCTGAATAATCATGGCGGTGATTTTCCTTATACTTTCATGGGTATTGCTCCGGGCACCACCCGCGAACAGATCAAGGAATGCCTGTTGAATTTTACCAAGGGAGATAATAAGATCACGAACTACTCACAGGCTTATCGCCTGGAACCGGGCACCGGATGGGATGTTCCACCGGGACTCTTACATGCGCCGGGGAGTTTATGTACTTACGAACCACAAAAAGCTTCGGATGTATTTGCGATGTACCAGTCGCTCGTAAACGAAGCCATTGTTCCTGAAGTATTGCTCTGGAACGGCACGCCCAAAGAGAGCATCGGCGATTACGATGCGTTGATGGATGTGATTGACTGGGAACTGAACGTGGATCCCAACCAGTTCCAGAACCGGTTTATGCCGCCTGTAACAGCAGCTAACGGGGATGGTTATACGGAGAATTGGGTGTGCTACAAATCGGATGCTTTCAGCGCCAAAGAGCTGACCGTAGCGCCCGGCGCCACGGTAGTTATTAAAGACAGCGCCGCCTATGGCATCATCCTCATGCAGGGACACGGCAAAATGGGCGTATGGGATATTGATACGCCGGCGCTGATCCGCTACGGACAGTTAACCAACGATGAGTTCTTTATCAGCGAAGCAGCGGCTGTTGCAGGAGTGAAAATCGTCAACCACTCCGCTACTGATCCAATTGTGATGCTGAAACATTTTGGTCCGGGTAACCCCGACCTCGTGTTATAATCTTTTAAAAACGACGTTATGAAAGATAATAATTATCCAAAGCTGCACAACGCCACCTGGCCGGGCATTGTAGGAAAAGGAGATGGCGCAGAGCCTATCATTTCGTTTGACACATTGCTGGAAATGACCGCCAACGCAGCAGTCAATGGCGTTAAGTTTGACGGTATCGACATCGGGTTGTTTGACCCGCATGTATCCGCAGACAGCTCAGACGATGACCTGAAAAGACTGGTAGAAAAAGTTTCCTCTTATAACCTGGAGATAGGCAGCCTGGTGGCGCCAATCTGGGCGCCCAGCGGCGGCTCCGCAATGGGCAGCAAAGAAGATCGGGCTAAGTTTGTAGAGCAGGTGCGGAAGTCGTGCCACGTAGGCAAACGCCTGCGTGACCTCGGCATCCGCCCCAGTGGAGTGGTGCGCATCGACTCTGCCTGCAGCCCGGAAGACTGGGCCAAAGATCCCGCAGGGAATACAAAGCTGATTGCGCAAACCTTCCGGGAAGCGTGTGATGTTGCTGCCGATTATGGTGAGAGACTCGCCGCAGAAGGTGAGATCTGCTGGGGTGGAATGCACAGCTGGAAAGCAATGCTGGATACCCTTGAGGCAGTAGACCGGCCCAACATCGGGTTCCAGGCAGATATGTCGCATACGTTTTTGTACCTGCTGGGTTATAACAGTCCGGAAGACAGGATACTGCCGGCCGACTTTGAATGGAGCGACCGCGAGGCGATCAAAGCCGGGCTCAGAAAGCTTACACAGGCCCTTCGCCCGTGGATGATCGATTTCCACGTAGCACAAAATGATGGTACCGTGCATGGCACCGGCTCCCATGATAAAACCGGCCGCCACTGCCTGGCCACTGATCCCAACGGGAAATTGAATATTGCAGAAGATGCAGGCTTCTGGCTGCGCGACGACAAAGGAGAACTCACGAAGGCAGTGAAACATATCTGCTGGGATGGTTGCATGTTCCCCAATGCCGTAATGACGCAGGCAAAAACCTGGAACGATATCCTCGCCGCCATGATCGCCGTAAGACAACAGCACGGCTGGCAGGAATAGTTTTTTAATTAATAATCCGTGACAACTATGACAACAAAGAAAGAACTGAGGATAGGATTAATAGGATGTGGTTTTATGGGCAGAACCCATTCCAATGGGTACCTGCGCGTGAAAAACTTTTTCCCGGACCTGGCATATCAACCGGTACTGAAAGCAGTATGTTCCCGTACAGAAAGCAAGGCCAGAGCTTTTGCGGCCCAATGGGGATATGAATCCGTGGAAACGGACTGGAAAGCCCTGATTGCACGCGATGATATAGACGCTGTAGACATTTGTACGCCGAACGACAAACACGCTGAAATAGCCATCGCCGCAGCTGCTGCCGGCAAAATGATCCTCTGCGAAAAACCACTGGCACGTACACTGGAAGAATCGGCCGGCATGGTAGATGCTATTGAAAAAGCAGGCGTGCCCAATACCGTGTGGTACAACTACCGCCGGCTGCCGGCTGTTACCCTCGCCAAGCAGATCATTGACTCCGGCAAGCTGGGTCGTATTTTTCACTACCGCGCCAACTTCCTGCAGGACTGGACCATTAACGCCAACCTTCCGCAAGGCGGTGAAGGCCTCTGGCGCATGGATGCAGACGTAGCTGGTTCCGGTGTTGTGGGCGATCTTCTCTCCCATTGCATTGATACCGCATTGTGGTTGAATGGCAGTATAACCAACGTAACTGCCATGACCGAAACATTTGTAAAAGAACGTGTGCATCAGCTCACCGGTAAAGTGGAAAAAGTAAACATCGACGATGCCTGTTCCTTCCTGTGCCGCTTCAGCAACGGATCTCTCGGCCTCTTTGAATCAACCCGTTACGCACGCGGACATAAAGCATTATATACGTTTGAAATCAACGGCGAAAATGCCTCCATCCGCTGGGACCTGCACGACCTGAACCGGCTGGAATACTTTGATAACGCCGACGCCTCTACGGTGCGCGGATGGCGCTCCATCCATGTAACAGATGGCGATCAGCCTTATATGGACAAATGGTGGGTACCCGGGCTGGGCATCGGTTATGAGCATTCCTTTGTACACCAGGTAGCTGATTTTCTGAAAAGCCTGGAAACCGGCACGCCCTGTTCTCCTACTTTTAAAGAAGCGCTGGAAACGCAAAAAGTGTGTGAGGCCGTACTCGATTCTGCCGCTTCCGGTACATGGAAAGATACCAATGCTGCCTAACTACCGGTAACGGTTATACGCATCATTCTTACTATCTCTCCCGGATATACGAAAAAATATCAAACACTATAAAATATTAACTATGCTGAAAAGAACCAGTGCAATGCTTATCCCGCTGGCCGCAGCCAGCCTGCTGTTTACGACAGCCAGTTGCCAGAATGGCGCGGGCAAAACAGGCGACAGCCATACCGGCGACAGCACAGGTACCGATAAAGGCTTCGTACAGATCTTTGACGGCAAAACCCTGAACGGATGGGTAGGCGATTCTATTCACTGGCGGGCAGAAAACGGTCATATTGTTGGTCAGGTAACTCCCGAAACGTTACTTAAAACTAACACCTTCCTCATCTGGCAGGGCGACCAGCCGGCTGATTTCGAACTCACCTGTGAATTCAAAATCACCAGCGGCGGCAACAGCGGCATCAACTATCGCAGCGTAATGGTGGAGAATGTGCCGCATGCGCTGAAAGGCTACCAGGCCGATATTGATGGCGCCAACCGCTATACCGGTCAGAATTACGAAGAAAGAGGACGTACTACCCTCGCCTACCGCGGACAGAAAACCACCATTCCTGAAGCAACTGACTCGCTGCAGAACGGCGTGAAAAACAACGCCTGGAGCGCCGCCGTGGTGACCGGTTCGCTCGGCAGCTCTGACTCGCTGCAAACATTGATTAAAAGCGAAGACTGGAATAAATGCCGGCTCGTTGTAAAAGGCAACCATCTCCAGCACTATATCAACGGCGTACTGATGAGTGATGTAACCGACAACGACACCGTAAACGGGAAGTCCAAAGGATTCCTGGGCGTGCAGGTGCATGTAGGCCCGCCTATGACAGTGGAATACCGCGATATTATGCTGAAGCGGCTTTAAACGCGGAGGTTGTCTTTCTCAGGATTACGCTGATTTTGCTGATTTTTGGGATTTTGTTTTTTAGGATTTTATTTGATTTTTCTTTTAGGATTTTATTTTTTAGGATTTTATTTTTTTGATTAAACGGCTGTGGCGATGGTATGTTGATGCCATTACTGCAGCCGTTTTTCTTTTACAACAATGGCTTACCGGATACCTCCGTTTTCACTGGCTTTTTATTATTATATTAGCTCCACAAAAACAGGAAACAATGCAATTATCGCTCGCCATCGACATGGACGAAACCATTGCCGACCCGATCAAGAAAGCCAGGGCATGGTACTACAGGGACTTCGGCAAAACATTTACCACAGAGGAGCTGCACGGCAAAACACTATCAGATATTTTGCCGGAAAAACATAAAGCGAAGATTAAGGAATACCTGAATACACCTGGCTTTTTCCGTGATCTGGAAATATTCCCGAACGCAGCGGAAGTAATCAGAGAGCTGAATAAGAAATATAAACTGTATATCGTTTCTGCTGCCATGGAGTTTCCTACCTCCCTGAAAGACAAATACGACTGGCTGCAGGAGCATTTCCCTTTCCTGGAATGGCGGCAGTACTGCCTGTGCGGCGATAAATCCATTGTTCAAACAGACATCATGATCGATGACCTGATCCGCAATTTCAGCAATTTCAAAGGCAGGCCTTTGCTGTATCATGGACATCACAATGTGCATGTAGAAGGCTATGAGCGGATCATGGACTGGGAAGATGCAGCGAAAAAACTGCTGTAGTTAAATGTTTGTACCTTTAACATCCACTTAAATGCCGCTTATATGGGAAAATTTTTTGACGATATTAAGCCCGTACACCAGGACTTTATTGCTGCGCAGAAATTGTTTTTTGTAGCCTCCGCACCGCTGAGTGATCAGGGGCATGTGAACCTCTCACCGAAGGGGCTGGACAGCTTCCGGGTGCTTTCCTCCAGCAAGGTGGCCTATCTCGATATTGTTGGAAGTGGGAATGAAACCTCTGCACATCTCCGTGAAAACGGCCGCATCACCTTTATGTTCTGCGCCTTCGATGGGCCGCCCAATATTTTGCGTTTATACGGTAAAGGCTATACGGTGTTGCCTGGTGATGCGGAATGGCCGGAATTATCAGCCCTGTTTACGATGTTGCCTGCCACCCGCCAGATCATTGTGGCGGATATCCATAAAGTACAAACCTCCTGCGGCTTTGGCGTTCCCTTGTATGAATACACCGGGGAGCGGGATCATGCCGCCAAATGGGCGGAAAAGAAAGGTCCCGAAGGCCTGGAAGCCTATAAAGCCGAGAAGAACCTGGTGAGTATAGATGGATTGCCTACCGAACTGGGCGCATAATCATTAAACAATATTCACCAGCGGGATGATGTATTTGCCGATCAATTCAATGGACTTCAGCAATTTTTCATGGGATAATCCTGCATTGTCCATTTGAAATGTAATCCTGGAGATACCTCCCAGCGCTTCACTGTGGCGAAGGATCTTTTCCGCTACTTCTTCCGGGCCGCCTACCAGCAACGCGCCGGTGGGACCCACCTGGGCATCAAACTGCGCACGTGTAACCGGTGGCCATCCCCGCTCCTTTCCAATCCTTGTAAAAGTTTCGGCATAGCCGGGGAAATAATCGCTGACCGCCTGTTGCCTGTTTTCCGCAACATACCCCAACGAATGCACGCCTACCGCTAATTTATCGGGCGAATGCCCGGCTTTTCTGCCGGCTTCCCGGTAGAGGTCTACCAACGGGCGGAAACGGTGGGTTTCCCCTCCTATAATGGCGACCATGAGCGGTAGTCCCAATGTACCGGCACGGGCAAATGATTGCGGCGTACCACCTACACCCAGCCAAATGGGCAACGGATCCTGTACCGGTCGCGGATAAATAGCAATATTATTCAGCGCCGGCCGGAAACGGCCCTTCCAGGTAACTACTTCATTATCGCGGATATTCAGAAGCAGATCCAGTTTTTCGATGAAGAGTGCATCGTAATCCTGGAGACTATAACCAAAAAGCGGGTATGCTTCAATAAAGGAACCACGGCCTACCACCATTTCGGCGCGGCCACGGGAAATAATATCCAGTGTGGCGAAATTCTGGAATACCCTTACCGGGTCGGCGGCACTGAGCACAGTTACCGCGCTGGACAGGCGGATGTGTTTTGTTCGGGCTGCGGCAGCCGCCAGGATAACGGTGGGCGCGGAATCCAGGAATTCCTTCCGGTGATGTTCGCCAATGCCAAATACATCCAACCCTGCATGATCGGCCATCACTATCCTCTCCAGCAGATCTGCCATTTCATCCATATTACTTTCTGCAGCCGACTTATTATTTAAACCATTCGTGGCGGCAAAGCTATCTATTCCTACTTCCATGACCAGTCCTTTTAGAAATGGTAAATATAAACAATAAAAAAGCCACCAATGGTGGCTTCGATGTATTAAACACTTCAATAAAAAATTAGTTCAGCACGTAATGCGCCAGTACTTTCTGTACCTCGTACACATCCACCGATTTGCTGAATTGCTTTTTGATGCTGGGCAGCTCTTCACCGGAGATCCAGATCTTCAGTTCTGCATCCAGTTCAAAAGTACCGGCTGTTTCCACGCTGAACCTGGAAATGCTTCTGTAAGAGATACTACGGTATTCTGTTTTACTGCCGGTAAGCCCCTGCTTATCGATCAGGATGAGGCGTTTGTTGGTAAATATAAAAGTATCCCTGATCAGTTTAAATCCCAGTTCTACCCGCTCTGAATCGAGCAGCAGTTTGCCGTAATCTTTCGTTAACTGCTCCTGGCTAACGGTGGCTGCATTGCCAATAAGGCCCGAAAAAAATCCCATATTAAACGACATTTGTTGTGGTGATGGGTTACAAGATATTACAAATATTGTAAATAACAGAGCACAATGGCGATAAATTCAGCAATTGCCACCACCCTTTAAGTACGCTTTAACCATGCTTTAAGTGCGCTTCATCTACGCTTCATCCTTGGTATTTCTCACAAGGCCAATACCTGATATGAAGAAGACAATCCCTATAACAGCAGCCACCAGCAGCTGTCGCCATTGCATACTTTGCTGGATAAAACCATAACCGGCATAAATGATACCCACTATCCCCAGGATAGTCAGGATGGTTCCGAAGAGTCGTTTTACATTCATGGCTTATGATATTTGACTGTTAATCAACAATATCTATGCCGTGCACAAAGCTATGTCAGCCGTTTGGGGTTATTGCTGAACATCTGACCGGAACGAAGAAGCTGGCAACCCCTCTGCGTTATAAAGATCTCCCTTCACCCAATTCTTAAATGCGTATCTCACAGTCACCGGCGCTGCTACTGCATCACACTGAATTTTCACCTGGTTGCTGTGAACAATCACCGCTTTAGCCGGATAAAAAATATGATCATTGCCCGCTATTTCAAAATGTTCCAGCGGCTTGTTGTTAGCGGTTAATCCGTGTTTGGCGAAATTGAAATAAAGATAAGCCTGGCTTCCTTTGATCTTCATCTTCCTAAAAACCGGCGAAGCACAGGCAATGCCTTTCTGATGATATGTTTTTGCCAGCGCCCAGTATGAAAGGCGTTGACTCACCACTGTTTTATCCGGCGGGTGGATATATCTTTCTTCACCTGCATCAAGTATCACTGCCATACCCGCGTTGGGAATATCGTTCAGCGCCAGCAATTGCGATTCCCGCAAAATGGCGGGCAACTGTTCATGACGCGGATCAGCATACCCGTAGGGTGCTATCTGCACATAATAAAACGGCAAACGTCCTCCTCCCCATAGCGTTCTCCACTCCTTCACCATCGCCGGTAACAGCCTGCGGTAAAGCAAAGGATGCTCCCTGTTTGATTCTCCCTGGTACCAGATAAATCCTTTTACGGTATAGTTTGAAACCGGCAGGATCATGGAATTGAAAAGAACAGATGGCGCGTGCTCAGGATCCTTCTCCGGATCTTTGATCGTATCCGGCCGGCTGGTAGACCATACCTCCGGGAAACCTGACAATGTTTTTTCACTCATCCAGGATTGTATGGCGGTTCCTCCCCAATAAGTGGCAATGATGCCTATGGGTACGTGTAGCTTTTCATGCAGTATTTTTGCATACTGATACGCAACCGCGCTGAAATCCTTCGCGGTAGCGGTATCTGTGGCCTTCCAGCTGCCGTTGCAATCCGGTAAAGGTACCGGTGATACTATTTTGGGCACCCGGAAAACATGTATATCCGGATGATTGACCGCATCCGCAATAATAACCGCGGCGTTTAAAACCGGCTGTTTATTGTATCCTTTCAACGGCATCTCCATATTGGATTGCCCCGAGCATACCCATACCTCTCCGATCAATACATCTTTCACGCAGATATGTGTTGTCTCACTGCTGAATTCAACGGTGTACGGTCCGCCGGCATGCGGCGTAGGAATATACGCTTTCCATTTCCCGGTGCTGTCTGCAACAACGGTATATCTCCCGGAAGTCCAGCCGGGTGTGATGTTCACCTGACTACCTTTGTCCGCCCATCCCCATAGCACGGCCTTTGAGCGTTGTTGCAATACCATATGGTCACTTATCACTGCAGGCAGTGATAAGTGACCGGCATGCGACTGCGGCAAGGTTCTCAACGGAAAAATGAGCAGTGCTAAAATGTTTAAAAGACCAGTTCTTCCTGACATTGTATTTCTTTCTTCTTCATAAATTTAAACTCCACATTCTTCCCCAGTAAATCAGCAGCCACCTTATTATCCTTAATGCGGACGTTCCTGCACCCTGATAGGAGGAAAGCCGCCTTCCGGTTATGATAAGGCTTATAGTCGTAGCTCCTGATGAGATCATTGTTAACGAACTGCAACCCATTTACCGATTGTGCAAATAGTATGGGATAGTCAAACGCATAAAAACTATTTCCTTCTATCTGTATATTTTTATGGTAAAGCGGTGTGCTGTCGTTCATCACCGGAATTTCCGGGTAAATACTGATCACGGCTTCTGTAAACTGGTAGTCGGAGGTGTTACACGGCGCCAGGAATTTATTTCCTTTTATCAGCAAATCGGTGATAGCGCCGGATTCGTACCAGGAATTTACATCGCCGGCTATCAGGATGGCCGAACCGCTGGAGGCAAAGCTGTTATTTTCAATGATCACCTTTTTAGGCGTGGTTACCAGCAGCCCTCTTGCACGGCAGCTTTCAAAAGCAGTATTCCTTACCGTTACCGCGGGCGTCCAGCTCATATTTTCGAGGCCATCTCCTTCATTCACATTTGCGGGTACTTCGTCCGCCAGGGTGAGTTCAAAATCAGTGGTACTTTTCTTCCGGAACGCTGTTACTTTTCCTTTGCCGGTAGTAGCCAGTGAATGATGATCGATGAATGCAATATGATCACCTGCTTCCGACCACTCCATACCTACGCTCATAGGCTCCATAAAGCGGCATAGCAGCTTATTTCCGGCCAGCTTGCTGATAATGCGCACGTAGGTACCGTGCACGTTAATGGGATCATCCATCAGGCCGCCAAAGCGACAGCTGTCTACGTTGATATTACCGCGGCAATTAGAGAAGTGTAGTCCATCATCATGACCGCTGAAATATCTTCCCTTTGCTATATTTGGAACAATGGAGATGTTTTTAAAAGTAAGATCCGCTGTGTACTGCGACAGTATCCCTAACCCTGCGCAATGGTAACCTGTCACCTTTTCCATTAAAATATTATCGCTGTGCGTTACAAAGATCATGGCATGATCGCGGCTGTTGTGCCGCAACACCAGGATGTTTCCGGGCGAAGGCTTCCGCCGGAAGGGATAATGCAACCGCACCACACCGTTGTCCATTGCGGTGGCTTTATATCCCCGCCAGCCCGGCCCCAGGGCGCTGGGATCATCGCCGGTTCTGTAAGCAATAAGATGCGTATCCTTTTCGTACTCCATAACACCGGTGATTTTACCACTCCAGCCTTCGGCGGCAAACAGCAGCTGCCCGTTTACAATAGTGTAGGGATATTGCGCCGTATCTATACGTACATCGATATACGCAGCGGTAGTATCTGTTACAACCGCCTGCGCTGTTAAGGGAAACTCCCAGTCGATGGAAAAATGACGGAGTGTAATATGGCTGCTCCGTTCAATGGTGAACGGCTGAATGCGGCCATGATACACAAATTCCGATCCGGCGCCTTCTATCACCAGCTTCTTAAATCCCGCTATCATGATGGCGTTATACTTCGGGTTGATATCCGATGTATTGGATTCATAGTACACTTTTTTTACCGCGTGCTGCGGCCAGAAATCGTAACGGCCTGCCGGGAAAAACAGCATCGGGTTGTCTTTTTGCCGGCAGGCTTCCAGCGCGGCCTGCACGGCGGCTACCGCGTCGGCGCGACTGCCCGGCCGTGCGCCGAAGCTGGTTACGTACACGGTGTCATAGGCAGCATCGGCATACGTGTATTGAGACAACAATATCACGGCCAGTAAAAGATATATCCTGTTTAAATAGCTATGCATGATGCGGAAAATTAGTAGCCGGGATTTTGTTTCAGTTTCGGATTCAGATCAATTTCTCCCTGTGGAACCGGCCAGAGATAAAGGGCATCCACGAAATGGCGGACATCGAGTTGCTGCCCCGTCATCGTTTTAATTACGGCGCCATCCATCAGCTCTTTGGCAATACCCCAGCGGCGGATATCAGAATAGTAAATACCTTCAAAGGCCAGTTCTATCCTTCTTTCGTGGCGGATAATATCACGCATTTGTTCCTTTGTTTTACCGGCGGGGATAGCAGGCATGTCTACCCCTTTTCTTGCCCTCACCTGGTTGATGGCATTATACACAGCGGCATCCGGGCCGTTTGTTTCATTCTCTGCTTCTGCATACAGCAGCAGTAAATCGGCATACCGGAACACGATATAGTTCAGCGGGGAATCCCCCCAATTGTAGCCATCTACCGTTAATACATGTTTCCTTGGCAGGTAGCCGATGAAGGTTGATTTTGCGCCGCCCACTTTGATATTATCATAGGCAATCCCTTTCCATACGGAGCCGGGGCGGATAATGGTATAATCCAGCCGCGGGTCCCTGTCTTTAAACGGATTGGCAGGGTCAAATCCCGAAGCAGGATCGGTGATCATCTTCCCGTTCTTCATCTCATAACTGTTTACCAGATCCTGTGTGGGATATGCCTGGTCCCAGCCTTTTCCGAAAGAGCTCTGGGGGCCCATAAATCCATCGAGCGGACTGCCTTCTCCTAATCCCGGCGCGGCATACTGCACATCAAATATTACTTCTGCATTGTTTTCCGCCGCCACATCTGTGAACATGGCTTCGTAGTTATCATACAGGCGGTACTGGCCTTTGTCGATGATCTGTTTGGCTACTGCAGCTACCTGTTGATATTGTTTTGCCAGCAACAGCGCTTTGGCTTTGAGCATGAGCGCAGCGCCCTGTGTAGCCCTGCCGGTGTTGGCTTTATCATAAACTGCCGGCAGCGATTTCACGGCTTCATCACATTGTGCTTCTACAAAGGTCAGTACTTCTTCGCGGGTATTTCTACCGGGAAGCTCTGCTCCGAGTTGAAGGGTATGCTCAATCAAAGGCACCCCTCCGTAATAGTCGGCCAGGTTGTAATAAAACAATGCGCGTAAAAACTGCGCCTCTCCCAGCAGCCGTCCCTTCAGGGCTTCATCCATTTTTATACCCGGTATTTTTTCCAGTGCCAGGTTCGATTTATAGATACCATTGTACAGCTGCACCCACTTATCATTTACCGGTGTAATGAGTGTAGGCAACAGGTTGCCTTTGGAGATACCGCCATATCCTTCGAGGTAGTCGCTCCAGATCCAGGCGTTGGGCGTCATTCCATCTGTCATGGGGTTGTAGCCATAGATCTGGTAGTTGTGCTGCATCTGCTCATAAATAGCGGTGATGCCGGAAAGCGCGTCTGCATCGGACTTCCAGAAGTTCGTATCTGAAAGCTGATCGGAGGGTTTCGAATTCAGGAAATCTTTTGTGCATCCTGCCAGCAGGATTATATAAAGCGCAAGTGTTAATTTTTTCATGGTACACTAGTTTAAAATGAGGCATTTATTCCCAAAGAGAAAGTGCGCACATTTGGATTCTCAATCTGGTAATCGGTGTAGTTACCTGTTTCCGGGTCCAGTCCATTATATTTTGTCCAGGTAAAAGGATTCTGCGCATCCGCGTACACCTGTATCCCTGAAATAAATGATTTCTTCAGCCAGCCAGCCGGGAAATTATAGGAGAGCTGCATATTTTTTACTCTCAGGAAAGAACCGTTTTGTACCCAGAAGGAAGATGCCTGCGTATTGTCGCTGTTGCTGTCCGTTGTTAACCGTGGAATATCGCTGTTGGGGTTATCTGTTGACCATGCGTTCAGGAAATAGGAATTGATTTCCCGGCCATAACGTACCGCGCTGGTGTACCACAGGTTCTGGTAATACCTTTTCACACCGGCGATGCCCTGGAATAAAACAGAAAAGGAAACACCTTTGTATCCCGCCTGCAGGGTAAGACCATACGTGTATTCAGGAATTACGCTTCCCAGGTAGGTCCGGTCGCTGCCATTGATAACACCATCCTGTTTTACGTCCGCGTATTTAAGATCGCCGGGTTTGTTGCTACCCGATAGTTTTTGTTTGGCCCAGTTATCAATATCGTGTTGATTTTTGAAAGTGCCCTGCGCCTGGTAGCCGTACAATGCGCCGATAGGCAGCCCCTGTTTGATAATAGAGTTATTGCCGATACTTTGTATTACATCGGGATTACCCTGGAAACGCAGCACCTCATTGGAGTTATGGCTGAAGTTACCGCTAACGGCGTATTGGAAAGACCCTACAGTATTTTTATATCCGAGTGCCGCTTCCCATCCCCTGTTTTGCACTACTGCCACGTTTTGGTAGGGCGGGGTAAGCGCGCCGTATAATGATGACAGTGGCAGCTGTACCAGGATGTTGCTGGTGCGGCGGTTGTACCAGTCGAACGTAATATCAAAATGTTCCCTGAACAGGCTGATGTCGGCGCCGATGTCTGTAGTAGCAGTACTTTCCCAGGTGATATCCGGGTTAGGTAATGCCTTTGGCGCTAAACCTGCTGACAGGCTGTTGCCGAAAATATAGTTCTGTCCCGCAGCATACAGGCCCATGTATTGATACAGCCCGATATTCTGGTTACCCAGTTTTCCCCATGATCCCCTGATCTTGATATCATCTACAAAAGACAGGTCGGCGTTACGGAAAAAGTTTTCCCTGCTTAGCCGCCATGCGCCTGAAAACGACGGGAATATTCCCCAGCGGTTACCGGCGGCAAAGCGTGACGATCCGTCGTAGCGCAGGTTTGCCTCCAGCAGGTACTTTTCTTTGTAGTTGTAGTTCACGCGTCCGAAGTAGGATGACAATGCATAGGAAGATGAAGTGCCTCCGACAATGGGCTGCGACAGGCCCGCGCTCAGTTCCCAGGTATCATTGGAAGGAAAGCCCTGTACACTGCCGGAGAACCAGGCATTCCGGCTGGTTTCCCTGCTGGCGCCCAACAACACGGACAGGTGATGATCTTCTGCAAATGTTTTATCGTAGTTGAGCGTTGTATAAAAAGTAAGTGCGAGACTGTTATCATTTCTTTGATACAATGTAGAAGGAACGGAAGCATTGCTTACGGTTACTTCATCCTTCTGGAAGTTCCAGAGATTCTGCACAGCGCCGGAATATTTGTATTGCTTGCTTTCCTTGTTATATATTTCTGCGCTGCCGTTTACCTGCCATTTCAGGTCTTTCATAATTTCCCATTCGCCGTATAACTTGGCGAAAGAGTATTGGCCCACCTGCGGATAAAACCAGGTATCCATGTACTGCTGCGGGTTAATGGCATTGGGACTTTCATCATCTGTGTTCCTGCCACCGTATCTTGTTACGCCGTCTTTCGTCATGGTGGGTGTTACACCCGGTACGGAGTTGGCGCTGTAATATAACAGGGTGGTCACATCAAAGGGTTCGTTCACCTTATTCCAGTAAGAATTCAGGTTGGCGCCAATTTTTATCTTATCACTTATTTTGTGGTCCAGGTTCAGGCGCAGGGTATACTTGGTAGCGTCTGTGGACTCCATGATCCCTTTGTTATAGAGATATCCCATGGAGAGATAATAGTCTGTTTTCTCGTTTCCCCCGCTCACAGACAGGTTATGCCGGGTGATAATGCCCTGGCCGAAGATCACATCCATCCAGTTGGTATTGGGAAACAATACCGGATCGGTGGCATTTTTCCAGGCGTCGATAGTAGCGGGCTTGAACAGGTCTGTATTATCCGGGTTATCCGCTTTCTGGATGCGGTTCATGAGCCGCATGTAGGTAACGTAGTCGGTAACCGGTTCAAAGAGATGCGTGGCTTTTTGTACGCCGGCAGATCCGTTGTAGTTGATCACCGTTTTCCCTTTTTTGCCTTTTTTTGTGGTAACGAGGATAACCCCGTTCGCCGCGCGGGAGCCATAGATGGCAGCGGAGGCCGCATCCTTCAGGATGGAGATACTGGCCACATCGTTGGGGTTCAGGTTATTCAGCGAACCTACGATACCATCAATGAGTACCAGGGGATCTGAATTATTGAGCGTGCCTACGCCACGGATGCGCAGCACGGCGCCATCGCGGCCCGGCTGACCGGAAGTTTGCGATACAGAAATACCCGCGGCGAGCCCGGACAACGCCTGTGATACATCTGTAATAGCGCGGTTTTGCAGCTGCTGATCGTAGTTAATGGAAGATACAGAACCGGACAGGTCTTCTTTACGTTGTGTGCCATAGCCTACCACTACTACTTCACTGAGGCCGGTATTGGAAGGTGAAAGCACAATATTCACCGTTGTTTGCCCGGCCAGTGGTACTTCTTTCTTTATATAACCCAGGTATGAAAATACCAGCACGGCATTGTCTGGTGCGCTCAGGCTGTAGTGGCCTTTTTCATCCGTAGCAATGCCTGTGGAAGTCCCTTTTACCTGGATGGTAACACCCGGTAGTGGTTTCCCGGTGACAGCGTCGGTAACTGTTCCGGTCACATTGGCTGCAACAGGCAATACCGGCGCCTTTGGCTTTACGATAATGATTTTCTCCTGTATGGCATAATCGAGCGGCTGATGAGCGAAGCAGATATCCAGTACATCGCGGAGTGCCGCGTTCTTTACATCGAGCGTTACAGGCACCACCTGTTGCAGGTCTTCGCTGGTATAAATAAAGTTATAGCCGGTCTGACTCCGGATTTCAGTAAAGATTTCCTTTAAAGAGATGTTCCTGCCGGATATGGTTACCTTTTGAGCGCGGGCGGTAGCACATACCTGCAGACATGCAGCGAGCAATACAATAGCTGTGAGTTGCATAACCTTTGCAGTTAAGGAATTGAGAAGGCACAGGAGTCCCCTGCCTTTGAAATGAGCATTCAAATACATACATTTGATTTGGGATAAAAGATTACGGTTACCAGAAAGAATTGTTTTCTTTTGCCTTACTGACCGGGAGCATTAGGCCGCTTCCGGTTTTTTTGGCTGTTGTTACAGTCAGCTGTTCATAACTAGTGTTTTAAGGTGTGACAATTATTTTTCCATTGTTCATTGTAAAGTGTACTCCGCCTGTTTTTTCGAGTACTTCCAAAACGGTTGATACATTCACATCGCGTGGGATGGAGCCGGTAAAATGACGTTGGATATTACCCCGGATCTCCGCAGCTATATTATATTCTCTTGACAATTGCCGCATTACGGTATGGATATCATCCTGTTCAAACCAGAAGAGGCGGTTTTTCCAGGCCATCACTGCATTCAGGTCGGCGTTTTTCATCACGTGGATATTCCCCTGGCGGCGGAGCTGCGCCTGTTCCCCTGGTTGCAGCAACGCGGTGGTATTGCCGCCGGTTACCCTTACAGCGCCTTCCAGCAGGGTGGTATTGATGACTGCCTCATCTTCATACGCCATGATATTGAAATGAGTTCCGAGCACCGTTACCTGCAGGTTATTCACGGTTACTAAAAAAGGTTTGTCTGCGTTTTTCGCCACCTCGAAGTAGGCTTCCCCGGTTAATGTTACCTGCCGTTGCGCGCCCGTGAACGCTGCCGGGAAACGCAAGGTAGACGCGGCATTCAGCCATACCTTGGTACCATCCGACAAGGTTACCTGGTATTGCCCGCCGCGTGGCGTGATGATGGAATTATACAGCGGTTCAGCAGACGCCCCTGCCGCGGAACTGTACACCAGGCTTCCGCCGGCAGACTGGATGATTTGTGTTTGCCCCTGGTGGGTAAGCAAGCCGCTGGAAACGCTGTCTAATGTAACAGACGCACCATTTGCCAGGATGAGGATGGCTTTTTTCTTACCCGGTGCGGCATCATTCCCGGGGGTACGCGCAACAGCGTTGTGCGCCACCGGCCTTGTATCAGGAGAACGGGAATACCAGCGCCACACCCCTCCCGCCAATAACAGGGAAACTACTGCGGCAGCCACCTGGTAAGGCAGCCATCTCCGTGCTTTTACTTTGTGCATTGGCAGCGGTGGCGTGATCCGGGTACTTACCGCATCGATCACGTCCTTGTGCATAGCATACAGCGCATCTTCCTCCAGGTGGTCATCGGTGGCCACCTGGTTGATCATCTCCGAAAATATTTCCCGGTATGCATCCTTCTCCGCATACTCCATCAACAGGATGATTTCATCTTCGCTGCAGCGGTTTTCCAGAAATCTGGCAAATAATTCTTTTAAAAAAGATTCATCAGGATCTTGGTTCATATCAGCTAATACGAACGGGCGAAGATTTACATTTACCCGGAAGGAAAAAAAATTTATCAGCGCAGGATCAGGTACGCCAGCAATATGCCGGCAACGTCGCGGTTGGCCATTAACTTCTTTTGTATAGTGCTGGTAGCCTTTACGATCTGGCTGTTGACCGTGGCGGGGGAAATGCCCAGCAACTCGCTTACTTCTTTATAGGTTCTGTTTTCCAGTTTGCAAAGCGTAAATATGATTTTACGCTGGGGAGGAAGATCGTTTATGGCAGCCTGTATGAGGTGCATGGTTTCCTTTTCGTGCAGCCATTCTTCTGTGTGCAGGTAATACTCCTGCGCGGCAGCCAGCAACTTATCCATGAGCAGCTTGTCCCGCTTCACTTTCCGGTAAAAATCGATCACCAGGTTGTTAGCGGTGGTAAACAGGTAGGAACGGAAAGATTTTTCGGGGTCAATGGTATCATGCCGGAGCCAGATGTTTACAAACACCTGTTGCAACAACTCCTGCGCAAGGTCAGCCGATTTGACCAGTTTCAATAAATTGCCGTAAATACGTGGACTGTAATGATAATAAAGGGCATGAAATGCCTTTTCATCCCCCAGGGAAACGCTGGCAAGGAGCTCTTTTTCATTGTATAACTGAACGAATGACAAACGTACCGGTTTAATTACAGAGCATAAATTTAATGAAAAACCGGTATGGGATGTATTAATTTTAGGTTTCGTTATTCCACATGAAATACTTCTTCCATACCCGACCAGGTTTCTCCTGTTGCGGCTGCATCCGGTAAAGGAAGCTGACAGGGAGCCGTTACTTTCCACCATTGTTGTGTTGTGCTGTCCTGTTTCATTTTCTCCATATCTCCTTTAAAATCTGTACCGGTATATTCAAAATAGCTGAACAAAAACCAGTGGTCATTTATATTTTTCAGGTAGATGGAATAGTTGTGGATATGACATGCTTCAATCATCTTCAGCACATCCGGCCATACTTTGGCATGCAGTGATTTGTATTCGGCTATTTTCTCCTGCCGGAGGCCTGTAACCATTCCGTAACGGCTGTTGTGACGGGGCGCGTCTTTACAGGAAAATAAGAACAGTGACGTCAACAGCAGCAAGTGGTGAATTTTCATAATCGTGGTTTGGTTACGAAGATAGCGGGCATCGGGGAATGATAGGGTGGTTTCTTTGACTTATTTCAGCACGATATTGACTATTGTTATTAATTCGTTAAGCTGATGTGATGCCGAGGAATGGAGGGAAATGAGGGAAATGAGTCTTCTTTACAGAAACAAAATGCCTGTGGCTACATCATGCTTCTTTTTATATTTTCATCTCCCTATTCTCCATTTCACTGGCAAACACCGTTCGCCTGCTAATACCTGTCGAAGTAGCCTATTTACAGGAACCTAAACTCTACTATGAGGAATACCGGATAGGTTACGAGGAAGAAAACAGGGAGAGAATTGAGGTAGATGCGTTAATAAAAGCTTCCTATATAAATGAACTTGAGGAAGCTGTAAGAGTCAATAACGAAATATTTAAGCGAAAGGGATTATTTTACTACAGAGCTTTTACTTTTGCAATTTTAGCAAGCGTTCCATATCTGTTATGCATTGGTTTTCAAATTGCTATTAAGGATGACAAGGTGCAAAAGGTAAAAATTGTGAATAATTTCAGTACCTTTAACAAAACTCAATACATGGCAAAAGATTCCAATAAAACACACCAAAGCAGCGCCACCACAACAAAACTACCGGGTGTTGATAATAGCCAGGTAAGACCATCCAAACCTCAATTAATTAAGGAGAATTTTCAAATTGATTCCGTAAAAGCTAAAACAACTAAAAGGTAGTTCAAAGAGCACTCTTATTCTCCTCAAATATCTCCTTAAAACTCTTATTCTTCTGTTTTTGAATAACTGCGGAAAACCTTGTGTCTAAAACTGATTATCATCTTCTGTTAAGTCCTGCGTCAGCATTGCCGCTACTTTCAATACCTGCTGCTTTGCTTTTTTCAACGTTTTATCACCTGATGCGGTGAGCTTGAATAGCTTTACCTGTCTGTCTTCCTTATCTGTATATTCATTAATCAATACACGCTTCTTTAATCTGCCGGGAATATTGCTGTCAATCTATAAAAGAAGAGACGCTGACCGGCAGCGTCTCTTCTTCATCATAAATTAATTCATTTATCAGAGCTTAATCACCTTAAATGTGATCGCCTTAAATTGATTTTCAAGTTTAAGCAGGTAAGTACCTGCCGGCAGTGAACTGATGTTCTGGCTGATGCGTGTTTGTCCTTTGCTGATGCGCCAGTATTTAACCACAGCACCGTGCATGTCAAGCACAGAAAGCATGGTATACACCGGTTCTTTCAATTCCAATGTCAGTTGTCCTGTTGTTGGATTGGGATAGAAGATCACCTTTTGGGCGTCTGCTGATGCTGGTTCCGGCGCATATTTTACATCGCTGTAAGCCATGCGAGCAGAAGAAGAATCGAGGGGTGCCACCGGGCAGTTATCGATGCTGAACCAGTTGAACTTAAAGGTACCGGATGTGGCATGAATACCTGTATAGCTCAGTGCCGGCAACGTAATGGTATCGGTGATGGTTTTCCATACTCCTCCTGTTGATGGCAGGGTAATGCTGCCAAAATTATAACTGCTGTGCCCTATCCATATCACCGACGGCGCTGTGGAAGACACCCGGAAGCTAATGGTATACTTTCCGGCTGCAGGCACATTCAGGGTGTTGTAAGCAAACCAGTCGCCCCCATATATATTGGTAAAGTTCTGCCCGCCACCAACATCCGTGCAGGCTTGCAGGATTGGCCTGGTAGAGCGGTTGGAGGCACTTTCTGCCTCATACTTATTATTAACTGAACAGAAATTGCCAACACTCGCTACGGCTGTCGCGCTGATAGAATCACGGGATGCAGTAAGGGTGAAGGTACCTGTTGTATTACCAGCCGTGAAAACGCCCGTTGGGCTGATCGTATTACCGGCGCCGGTAGTGGTCCATACAGGCGTAAAGGCAAAGAGGCTGTCGCGCTGATCATAGCCTTTAGCAGTAAACTGTTGTGATGCGCCAAACGGTACAGCAGCCGTATCCGGTGTAAGTGTAATACGCGTTAACCGGGGCGCAGCAATTACATGCGCGCTGGCTGTATCGCTGATAGTTCCTGCAGTAGCCGTAATGGTATAATCACCCACCACATTCGCCTGGAACAAGCCGGATGCACTGATGCTGTTGCCGGTGCCGGAAACGGACCAAACCGGGTTTACAGTGAACACGCTGCTGTCCTGTCCGTAGCCGGAAACAGTATACTGCTTTGTGGCGCCGGTAATCAATGTTGCCGTATCCGGTTTAACCGTAAGCCGTGCCAGTGAAATAGAATCGGCGCGGATAAAACGCAGCCAGTTAAAGTTCCAGCCATCTTTACCCGCCTGGATCCTGATCGTTTTTTGTCCGGGTGACAGGTGTATAGGCGCCGACGTTACAGTGATCCAGTTTTGCCAGCCGCCGCTTGCGGGCAGGCTTACCGTTTGCAGGGTGGCTGTGTCCAGCATCACCTTCAGGCTGGCAGCCGAGTTGACGGCCACACGGAACTGGATCCGGTATTCACAGTTGTTGGGTGGTACACTGATATCATATTCCAGCCAGCTACTGGCTCCAATGTAGCTTACATTCAGCCCGCCACCGGTATCTGATGTGGACTCGGTGCAGCATACATTGCTGTTGCCAAAATTCTCTGCCTCTATTTTTGCGGGTATCGGTGTATAGTTGGCGGATCGCCGGTTAGCAATAGCCACGCCCGTTTTGGTGACGCTGTCTACTGTTATGGTAGCGGTAATTTTAGCCGTATCGTTCAGTGTGGCAAGCCCGCCTGTTGTAATGCTGTTACCGCTGCCGGTAACACTCCACACCGGCGTAACCGACATCACACGCCCGTTCTGGTCCAGCGCTTTGGCAACGTATTGCTGCGTTTTGCCGGGAAGGAATGTCAGTGTGGCGGGTGTTACCATCACGGAGTCCAGTATGGGTGTACCTAATCCTTTCTGGGAAATACGCACATAATCCACCATCATACTATCCGGCCAATCTGCATCCACAATACTGCCTCCCATGCCACCGCCGACGGCAACGTTCAGTATCAGGAAAAATTTCTGATCAAAGGGCCAGTCTTTCCAGTCGGTATGCGGATTCGGGTACGTCAGCACTTTGACGCTGTCGTACAGAAACCGGATGGAGTCCGCGCCCCATTCCATACTATACACATGGTACGTGGTATCTGCGTCAGGCAGTTTTTTAGAAGCGGATACCTGGCCGCCGTTTGTCCAGTTATGGTTTTGCGTGTGCACGGTAGACAGTACCGTACCAAAGTTATTACCTACATGTTCCATTACATCCAGCTCGCCGCTTTTAGGCCAGCCGCCATAAACGCTGCTGGTGGGCATCAGCCAGATAGCCGGCCAGGAGCCGCGTGCACGGGGCAACCGGGCACGTACATCTACCCTGCCATACAGGAAATCCATTTTGCCTTGTGTAATAAGACGGGCAGATGACCAGGGCTCAGTAGTATTTCCATTAGGAAAATCCTTTTTCCCTTTGATGATCAGCTTACCGTTTTTCACACGCGCATTGTCGTGTGTGGTATCTGTATACACCTGCTGTTCGCCGTTAATCCAGCCTTTGGGCTGCGGATCTACTTTCCATTTGGTAACATCCGGTACGCCGTCAACATTAAATTCATCATTGAAGATAACCGTCCAGTTAGGATTTCCTTCAAATACAACATTGCCTCTTACATTGTACGCAGTGGTGTTGGCGTTTACCAGTTCCGTTCCGGAAACCGTCAGCTTTAAAATAGCCCGGGAGTAATTAGCTGCTGAATTGCCGCTGAGCGTAACCCGCGCAATGGAATCATTTACCCGTTGCACATTACCGATAGTAACGCCGGGAGGCAGGTTGGTGGCGGTCCAGTTGGTGGCAGTGAGTACAGAATCGAATACCCCTCCCCGCAGGGTGGCGGTGAGTACTGCGCCATTTTCCTGCCCCATTAAAATACTTGTATCTTTTACGGTGATGCCAGTGGGATTAGGACCTTGTACCAGGTCGAAGTACAGGATACCATTGGCTTTCTTGCCATCGATATAATGTACTTCGATGCGGTTAAAATCTGTCCGTTGTTTTACGCTCTGGAAATTAAATGTTGCTTCTTCCCATTGATTGATCTGGGTTACCTTGTAAGTAAAGTACACCGCTTTGGAATAGTTGTCGCCGGGTTGCAGCTTAAACATGATCTCATCTTTCGTACTGGCATACACCAGCATCTTAAAGGTGCTGTTGGTGGAGAGATCGAAGGAATCCGTAAGACTGCTCCCTGCACTCATGTATTCAAAGCAGGAGGTATCCTTTATGAACTTGGCTACCAGCGGGCTGGTATTCAGCCCGGATACACTCGGGTTAGGCACGCCGAACTGCACCTTCCCCGTAGTGGTATTGCCGGCGTAGTAAGTCCACCTGCCGGAGCAGGGGCCACTACCTTCCATGTTATCTAAAAGCAGGTATTGCGCCTGGAGCGGGCCACACAGGAACACGCCAAGCAGCAACACTAAAAGTGTTGAGATGTTTTTCATAACGCTTCATTTAGGATGAGTAACTGTGGATTTATAAATTCGGATTTACCAATGCATCTACACCGGGTATAGGCAACCAGTAATCTGCCTGGGTGATGGCCGCAGCAGGCTGCAGGTCACCGGGATCTTTACCGGCGTTGGCAGCAGCTACCTGGTCCAGCCGCACCAGGTCGAACCAGCGGCTCCACTCACCTGCAAATTCCCAGGCCCTTTCATTTACAACAGCTGCGGCAAAGTCGGCGCCCGACAGGTTGGCCGCCAGCGGCGCTAATCCCGCCCTGTCACGTACCGCATTGATGGCTGCATAAGCTTCGTTATTGGGCGTGCCTGCTGCGCGTGCCTGCGCCTCTGCATAGATGAGCAATACGTGCGCATAGCGGATCATGATCACGGGGTTGTTCGACATGTATACTGCCTTATCCCCGTCCTGCTGGATCGTGAATTTTTTATAGTAAGGATGTTTGGTGGTGGTTTGCTGCCAGGGAATGGTATTGCCGCCTACTACAAACTCCGTGGAAAAAGTAGCGTCTTTCCGTTTACCGGCAGGGAAGTTATTGAAGAACTTCAGCTCAGGAAAGAAATCACTCCAGCCGCCTTCATTTTCCGGCATGGTAGAAAGACCGTAAAAGGAATTGTAGGTAGACCATTGCCCGCGGGTGAAAAGCGTGAACACGTCTTCCTTTGTACCACCCACGAAGATCTTTAAAAAGCCATCCTGGAAAAGATCGAAGCCATACGTTGCTTTATTGTCTATTACTTCTTTTGCCTTGGCTGCCGCCAGCGCATATTTCGACTGATCCTTCAGCGGCCATCCGGCTTCTGTAAGGTATACATCTGCCAGCAGTGCTTTCACGGAACCTTTGTTGGGTCTTCCCGGATCGCGTTTTTTGTTGGGCACCCATGCTTCTGCACGGGCCAGATCTTCTTCTATCAATTTATATACATCGGCAGGTTTACTTTTTTTGAGGGTAAGCAATTCAGGAGAATAAACTTCAGACGGGATGATCGGCACTTCTCCCCAGAAGCGGGTGAGCCAGTAATAACACAGGGCCCGCAGGAAGCTGGCTTCTCCCACAATGGTTTGTGTTTTCGTTGCATCGCCATCCGTTACCCGTGAATAGTTGTTGATGATGTTGGTGGTAGACTGGATGGTTTTATAACAGCCCAGCCAGATGGGTGTCATCCTGCCGTTCAGCGAGGTAACATTGAAGCGGTCAAATTCGCGGAACTCTTCTTTATTGGAGCCGGGATGTGTGGTGAGATCATCGGCGCCCATCGTCATGGCGATCTGCGACACGCTGGTGAACCCGCTGGTCCATGGCACCATTAAGCTGCCATATGCGCCGGTAAGCGCTGATTCAAGTCCTGCCTGGCTGCTTAATGCCTCCGCTCCTCCTACCAAACCCCTCGGATCTTCTGTGAGTTCTTTGCTGCAACCCGCTGCGAATAACAACGTGGCTGCGAGAAATATCTTTTTCATGTGGAATCGTTTAGTCATGTACGTTATTATTTAAAAACTGAGCGTAACGCCTCCGGTAATAGTTTTAACATTGGGATAAGAACCGAAATCTATCCCCTGGCGGATATCTCCATCGGCGGAATTGGATTCGGGATCAATGCCGCTGTAATCAGTGATGGTAAACAGGTTGGTAGCATTCACAAACACTTTGATACCGAGGGCATTTTTCAGTTTTGACTTTGGTATGTCGTAAGACAGTCCTACATTTTTAAGACGCAGGAAATCTGCTTTTTCCAGGAAGCGGGTACTTTGTGTGAAGTTCCTGTTGGTGGTACTGAAGGCAGGAATATCTGATGTTTCGTTCACGCCCGGAATATACCTGTCTTTAATTTGAGCCAGTGTGGCTTCCCGTGCATCTCCGCCATAGTACATGGCTGCAGCGTTATTATAATTTAATTTATCAAATCCGAAAAGTCCCTGGAAAAACAGGTTTAATGTAAATGCTTTGTAGGTAACCGTATTATTCCAGCCGATGGAAGTTTTTGGAATCCCTGTACCGATCACGCCATAGTCATTGGCATCTATCTTTCCGTCGCTGTTAATATCAAGGTATTTTGAATCGCCTGGTTTAGCGCCAAAATCCGCGGCCTTTGCATCGCCTGGTTTCCAGGTGCCCAGGTAAGTGAGGCCCCAGATAGCACCCAGCGGCTGTCCCGGCATTACAACGAATTCGGGTTGCTGTGACATACCACCTCCAATTTTGCGGGTATTGGGATCAAAGATCATCGTTTTACCAGCGCCGATATATATTACCTTATTCTTGATAAAAGAAACATTCACTGAGCTATTCCAGTTTACGGCGCTTTTATCAATTACAGCAGCTTCTACGGACAATTCCCAACCTTTATTCTGCACAGTACCAACGTTCCGGGTAATGGTGTTATTACCCAGGTAAAGCGGCAACGTTTCGTTCAGCAACAGGTCGCGGGTATCTTTTATAAAGTAGTCTGCCGTCAGGCTAATCCTGTTGTTTAAGAATCCAACATCCAGTCCCACATTTTTTTGCTCGGTGGTTTCCCACTTCAGATCGGGGTTACCAATATTACCCATGATGATACCGGTCAGGAAAGTGGAGTTGGTAAATGAGGCCACCCTGTTGGAATAAGCCGAATAAGTAACGTAGGGAGCTACGCCCTGGTTACCTGTAAGTCCCCAGCTACCACGCAGCTTCAGGTTACTGAGCGCTGGCATCTCCTTCATAAATGGTTCATTCGAAATCACCCAACCTGCAGACACGGAAGGGAAATAGGCGAACCTGTTATCACCACGGAACTTGGAAGAACCATCACGACGCAGCGCAGCCGACACCAGGTATTTATCTTTATAACCATAGTTAACACGGCCTACGAGGGAAAACAGGGCCCATTTGGAATAGCCGGAACCAGGATTTCCCGGAGTACCCTGCGTAAGGTTATTCCACTGGAAGTTTTCGTAAGTAAGATTGGAGGCGCCGGCAGATACATAATTATAAGTAGACTGCTGGTATTCCATTACCGCGGTTACATCAAGACTATGCACCTCATTAAATAACTTCCGGTAGTTTAATGTGTTGGTATTCTGGAGCGTGATCTCTTTGTTGGACCGGATACTGCTGGTTGCAGAGCCTGAGTTGGTGATCTTTCCGCCGAAACTTTTGTTCTCGTATCCCAGGTAGTTCGCGCCATATTGCAGGTGATAGCTCAGCCCTGGCAGGATCTCGAAGCGGAAACCTCCTATCAGGTTAGCCAGCATCCTTTCCGTTACTGCGAGCCGGTCGACGGTTAATGCCACCGGGTTGAAAAAGAGGGAACCCACCGGGTCGTTGGGTGTGTAGGTGCCGTCGGCTTTTCTTACCGGCACTGTAGGCGACCAGGTGATGGCCTGCGCCAGTGGGCTGCTGGGGCCATCGGCGGGGATATCTACATTCTGCGCGGTACTGTAGGAGCCGGTGATGTTAAGCGTGGCAGATACCCTGTCCGAAAGACGCGAATTGATGTTGGATCTTACCGTATAGCGTTTGTAAGAAGAGTTATTGATTACGCCATCCTGATTCAGGTAGTTGCCGGAAATAAAATAACCGGATTTGTCGTTACCGCCTGCGAGGCTCAATAAATACTCCTGGCTGGGCGCCGCCCTGAAAATTTCATCCTGCCAGTCAGTGCCGCCATTGGTGCGATAACCTGCCACCTGCTCATCTGTAAATGGCTTCGTGGTACCTACCGCCGTCGCGTGTGCGTTGGCTGTTTCCGCAAAATCACCGGCATTCAGCAGGTCCATTTTTTTAATAACGGTAGAAGAAGAAAAACGGCTGGTGAGATTCACTTTTAATGCGCCTTTGCTGCCTTTCTTCGTGGTAACAATAATAACGCCGTTAGAACCACGGCTACCGTAAATAGCAGTGGCAGATGCGTCTTTCAACACCTGGATGGATTCAATATCATCCGGGTTGATCGAAAAAAATTCAGCTCCTACAAAACCGTCCACAACGTATATGGGGCCATTGTTGCTGGTAATGGAGTTGGCGCCGCGGATACGGATCCTGACAGCACCACCAGGAGAACCAGCCGCATTGGTTACCTGTACGCCGGCTGCCCTGCCCTGTAATACCTGGTCCAGGCGATTCACGGGCTGGTCTTTAAACGATTCCGCGGTAACCGTGGTAATAGCATTGGTAAGCTCCACCCGCCTTTGTACGCCATAACCTACTACTACCAGCTCATTCATGCTGGAAGCGCTGGATTGGAGTACAACCGGCAGTTCGCTTTTAGCGCCTACCGGTACCTCCTCTTTAATATAACCAATGGATGAAACAATCAATATTGCATTTTCGGTGGGTACTGTAATGGCGTACTCGCCGTTTTCATTTGTTACCACACCCTTGTTGGTACCTTTCACCTGCACCGTCACACCGGGCAGGGGTTCTCCTTTCGCGTTGGTGATACGTCCCTTTATTTCCTTATCCGGCGGCGCGTTTGCGGGTATCACCGGCGCGTCTTTCCGTTTAATCACAATCACCTTATCTGTGATCGTATAAGTGAGCGGCTGATCCATAAAACAGGCATCCAGCGCTTCTTTCAGGGAAGCATCTTTCAGTTGCAGGCTTACTTTACTGATGTGAAGCAGTTGTTCATCGGTATACAAAAAAGTATACCCCGTTTGCTTCCTGATCTCTTTAAAGGCTTTGTCCAGGGATATGTTACGTTGCGATAGGGTAACTGTTTGTGAATACCCGGCTGCGTGTACCTCCAGTAGGGTAATGGTCATCAAAAGCACCGTTAATTTCATAATCAGGAACGTTTTTACTGATAATCGTGGAAATTTTTTGACCCACGCAGGGCTTGGTTGCCCGCTTTGGGAAAAAAGCGTCAATAGCATACATTTGTGTAGTTTGGGTTGATAATGATAATTGTCGAAAGCGATTTTAATTACAAGCCCGGATGTTACCGGGGGCGCAGCGAACGCTCCCGGTTTTTTTTTGGGCATTTCATAACTGGTAACGGAATAAACATTAAGGACTCATGACGTCAATGTTTTTTTTAACGTGGAAAAAGAATTCAGGGCGATACAATCAGTTGCTTTCCCTTTATTTCAAAATGTACTTCACCGGTTAGTTCCATCATTTTCAACACCTGCGACACCGGCACATTCCTGGGTATGATTCCCCTGAAGTGGGCGGATACAGGCGCTTTGTATATTACTTCCACATCATACCAGCGTGAAATCAAACGCATGGCAGAAGCGATGTCGTTGCCTTCCAGCTGGATAAATCCATTTTTCCAGGCCACTGCTTCTTCTGTATTCACATTTGCCGGGGCAGATAAAGTGTTGCTGTTTTTATTAAGATTCACCCCTTCGCCCGGCTCCAGGCGTTTACTGCTGCCATGGCTGCTTACGCGCACTGCCCCTTCCAGCAGCGTGGTTTTGATCTGCTGTTCATCATTATATGCCATCACGTTGAAATGAGTGCCCAGTACGGCGATTTCCAGGCTATCCTTTCCACTATTGGTATGCGTGGGCACCATTACCCGGAAAGGTTGCTGCGCGTTGGCAGCCACTTCAAAATAGGCTTCCCCGTTCAGTTCCACCTGCCTGTTGCGGCCGTTAAAGGAAACAGGATATTTTAATGTACTCTCTGCATTCAGCCATACGTGGGTACCATCCGGCAGCGTTACCTCAAACTGGCCGCCACGCGGGGTGCGCAGCGTATTATATTGCATCGTCAAGGCATCATGTGATGCTGCATTATAAGTGTAGGTGAGTTTTCCTGCGCCCTGGCGGGAAATTTTTGTATTGCCTTGTTGCGCCAATGCGCCGTTTATGGCGCTGTCCAGCGGTACCTGCGTGCCATCTGCCAGCGTAAGCACCGCCTTGTTGGTACCGGGGGCCACATCGTTGGCCGGCGCAGGAGTAACCGTTGCCATTGGTGCGGAAGCCGGCTTTTGTCTTAACCAGTAAGCCGCGCCTGATAACAGCAACAGTCCGGAAACAATGGCTGCTGCCAGCCATGCGCGCCGGTATGGCATACGCGCAGACGCCACTTCTTCCGGCAAACGGTCGGCCGCCAGTATATTGCCGGCCACCTGGTTCCAGTAAGTTTCGTCGTAATCCACTGCTTCGCCGGGAAGGTCCTTTCGCAGCAGCGTTTCCGCCAGTTGAGCGGTATGCCCGGTTTGATCAGCCTGGATCAGGTCTGATAGTTCCTGGAGTTCGGCAGCAGTAGCAGTATGGCTCACAGCCTGCTGCAGGAGATATGCTAAACGGTCTTGTATCGACAATTTATGATCTGTTTTGATTGTTATTCAGTGAACGTGGTTGCTTCATTAAAACGTGTACTATGCATACAGACGCGCAGGTAAATGTTTAGGACCTATCGAAAAGAAAAAAAATTTTAACGGGTCAGCAGCCATACCACCACGGCGGGAAAGAGATGGCCGGATAGCTCCAGTTGCTTCCGGATAAACTGCAGGGACCTTACCAGGGAGTTCTTGACGGTATTAGGGGAAAGGGATAGCTCGTCTGCGATCTCCAGTATTCTAAGCCCTTTTTCGCGGCTTAAAAGATAGATCCGCTTTGCCTGCGGGGGCAACTGTGCCACGGCGGCGCTCACCTGTTTCATCATGGCATTATATACCATGGTTTCTTCCGTGGAGCTGGCAGACGCATCTGCACTATAGGCTGATGTAATAATATCGATGGCCTTATGATGTACCACCTGTTTACGGAGATAAGAAAACGACAGGTGAAAAACAATCCGCAACAGCCAGGACCGGGGATTTTCTATTTCGGGGAGCTTATCGCGGCTGATCCATAACCGCAAAAATGTTTCCTGGACAATATCATCTGTGACCGCTTCGGTTTTGGTCAAATGCAGTATCAGCGGACGCAGCTCCGGAACATACCTGCGAAAGAGCATGCGGAAAGCGGTTTCATCGCCTTCCGAAATCAGCCGGAATAGTTCTTTATCGTTATATAGCTGCGCATGCATATGGACTGCCCCCTTGCTAATGTAGGAAAATTTAATTGCGAATTAATATTTTCCTGGAAGCGGCAATACGAAGAAGCCCCGGGGAAATGAATTCTCCGGGGCTGTTATCATTCATCTAAATTCACAATCTTATTTCATCCACCAAACTTTTACGGTATTGGAGTTACCGCCCATCTGGTCGGATTGTGTTTTATTATTTACAGTATTGTTGATTGCTTCCTGTTCAGGATATTGCAGCCTGTTAAAATTCACGTAGGTAGCCGGGTTGCCGTCACGTGGTGTGCGGCCGGTCCTTCTCCATAAATTATAAGCAAGCCAGGGCTGGCGGAAAAAAGATAACCATTCCTGTGCATAAATCTTATCCAGCTTCTGAGCGTCGGTACCGGTAAAGGCTACTTTCGGATTGGCTAGGAATGCGGCCATCTGCACAGGCGTAGGACTCGCAGGCGCTACACTGGACCAGGCATCATTGGTTACATTGGTATTATGCGCAATAAAGTACCAGAAATTCACTGCAGAAGTAATACCAGCGGTATATTCCGTACCTGCGGTTACCATGTTCTTAGCTACACCAAGACCACGGGCGTATGCCTCTGCTTTCAGGAAATGTACTTCGGCAGCAGTGAGGAATAATTCCGGCTGATAATAAATATCTCTTACGATATAATAATTAAAGGGAGAAAATTTGCAGTTGTCTTTGTTGGCGAAATTGGCATCCCTGGTATCCTGGTAAGGATTGTTATTATCACCTACCGTGCTGCCCGGCTGAAGCGGCGCCCAGTTGCCGGCCTGGTTGGTTTCAAAGAATAATACTGCGCGCGGATCAAAGATCTGTGCGGTGTTGGTACCATCCGCCATCATGTTCCAGCAAGTGGTGCTTAAACGCACAAATTTATGCGAGGTGAAAGACCAGAAGCGGCTGTCGTTGAGCACATAGCCACCCAGCTTGCCGGGCCACATACCGGCGTCCTCACCTTCCCCGATCAGCGGAATACCACCCAGTGCATATTGGAGGTAAGGCGTGGCCGTAGCTGCATCCTTTTCCACTATTTGCATAGCATAACGCAGCAGCAGGGAGTTACCAAATTTCTGCCACATGCTGATGTTATTGGCAAATAAAGTTTCTGACGCGCCCAGCGACTGGTAAGGCTTTCCTCCCGGCGTAGTGGCAGCGGTAGTAAGGTGCTGTGACGCCCACTTCAACTGTTCCAGCAGGCTTTTGTAAATGCTTTCCTGCGAATCGTACTTCGGACGGTAATTGGCGGTGTTATAAGTATACGCAAGCCCTGCTTCTGAGTAAGGAATATCCCCAAACTGATCAGTGATGCGCAGCGTTTTATAGGCACGCAAAATGTAGGTGATGGCCTGCACATTATCCATTTCCGCTTTATCCCCGGCATACGCATTTATCTTATCCTGTATCTGGTTCAGGTTCTGCAGCGCGCCATAATAATCATTCCAGATATCCAGCGCACCATTTTGCACCAGGTAACCGGAACTGCCGCTGATAGTAGCCAGCTGGGTAACCGGGTAATAGTATTCGTTATGAATGGCTGCCTGCTCCTGTCCTTTCAGGAACAGGGTGCTGATCACACCGTTTATCATTGGCGGTATGGTGGTACTGGTAGGCAATCCCGGCGTGGTGTTGATCTCCTGGAAATCTTTGGTACAAGCGCCAAGCGTCATGGAAACACCGGCTATATAAAGGAATATTTTCTTTGTGTTCTTCATGTTTTGCACATTTTAATCGGTGAGTAGATCTGTTCCTTTAGAAAGAAACCCTTACCTGGAAACCTAAGGAGCGGAAGCTCGGCATAGACATAAATTCCAGTCCCTGCGCATTGCCTGCACCGTTTACACCTTCCGGGTTGATATGATCGGGCAATGAAGTGTAGAGGTAAAAAAGATCCCTTCCTACGAGCGACAGGGAAGCTGCCTGGAATACTTTTGTTTTCCTGACAAAGCTTTGTGGCACCTGGTAGTTGACAGAAATTTCTCTCATCTTAACCCAGGTATTTTCCAGCACAGCGCTTTTGTTGATCCAGTCGCTTCCTTTCACACCGGAGCCCAGATCGGTACTGCTCCATACGCCGTAAGGCATGTATTTATAATAGTAATGCACTACGTTATCGTTCACCTTTCCATCGGGGAACACACCTGGCAATACCACGCCCCAGTTGGTTTGTGTGCCATTAGGTGTGGTATATGGCAAGCCGCCGCCATTCCTTTCTTTCAGTGTTTCCGGCGCCTGGCCCTGTTGCATAATGGTAGCATAGGTACCGGACCAGATGTCGCCGCCGATTTTTGCATCAATGAGCGCACTTACTGAAATGCCGCCTTTGAATGTAAAGGTATTGGTGATACCGCCGGTTAATTTAGGGGTAGCATTGCCCAAAGGCACCAGGCCGTCGGTTGCCTGGTACATGGTACCATTCATGGCTGCATTCCCGAAGGGATTCTGCACCATCAGCGGCAAACCGGTTTTGGGGTCGTAGATAAAATCGTGACCGTAAATGGTGCCGAACTGGTCGCCTACCCTTGCAGAAATAACCGGGCCGTGTGAGCCGCCATCATTCCAGGCACTGGCCATATCTACACGATCCGTACCATCAGACAATGATAACAGCTTGTTATTGCTGTGCGCCAGGTTCAGCGCTACATCCCATCCAAATTCTTTGCGGTCAATTACTTTAGCGCGCAGGATCAGTTCCATGCCTGAATTTTCAAGCACACCGGTGTTCACCACAATGGTGTTCACCCCGGAGCTCATTGGCAATGGAGAGCTGAGGATCTGGTTCCTGGATTTTCCTTTGTAATACCTGAAGTCGGCATTCAAACGGTTATGCAGAAAGCCTAACACTACGCCGAAGTCGGCAGTGGTGTTAATAGCCGGCTTGAAGTCCTTCGCCGGCAATGAGCTTGGCAACAGGTTAGCCGCCTGACCTGCGAATGTTAAGCTGGAATAATTATAGTTGATCTGGTAAGGTGCAGGATCTACTGCTGCCTGCGCCCACGCTACCCTTATTTTACCAAAGCTCAGGATAGCCGGATCTGTCTTCAGCAGATCAGAAAATACAAAGCTACCTGCAAAAGATGGGAAGAAATAAGACCACTGGCCTTTTGGCAGGGCAGATGACCAGTCGTTACGACCGGTTACATCCAGGTAAAGATAATTCTTGTACGACAGGTTAATGAAACTGTAAACAGAATTCATGCGCTTGCGCAGCTGGCTTTCTGTTACAGGGTGCGGGTTACCGAGATAAGTACCGGTGTTCAGTGAATATACATTGGGGATTGCCCAGTTATCATTGTAGTTAAACATGCCGTACATGTCGCGCTGGTAAATAGTTCCACCCAACGAGAACTTTGCGTTAATGGCGCCATTCAGCAGGTTTTCTTTATGCAGCGTTCCAATGAAATCCATGTTGGAAGCGTTATCCTGTTCTGTACCATGACCATAATACCCTTTGGTGATGCCTATTACATCCGTCGGTCTGTTTTTGATGGTCAGCTCGTTGGTATTATTATCCAGTCCTCCCCTGAAAACAAAGTCCAGGAAATCGGTGGCTTCATAATTCAGCTGTACGCCGGCCAGCAATTTACGCCTGTTCTGAACGGTATTATTTTCCATGATGTTCCATACAGTAGCGCCACCGTTACCCACCCATGGAAAACCGGAGAGGGTATTTTGTGAACCATCTTCATTTTTATAGATACCAATATCTTCTCCACGATAGTTCCGGCCTGCATTGTATACCAGGCGCTTCATCCAGGAATTGGCGTCGTCGTTACCCAGTTGCGGAGGGTTATGATACTGGTTAACGATATAGGAAGAAGTTACCTGCACGCTTACCCTTTTCGTGAGCTTCATGTTGGCGCCGAGGTTGAAGGTATTGCGGTAGTAATCACTGTTGGGCAATACCGCCTCGTTATCCAGGCGGGAATAAGATGCCCGGATAGAGCCCCATTCGTTACCACCGGAAAGGGACACGTTATGTGTGGACTGTGTACCATTGCGGAACAGCAGTTTAATATTATCGGGTTGGGGCACATCTGCCTGTTGGGAACCATCCCACCAGGTAATCGATTTGCCTTCCATCTTTGGACCCCAGGAAAGACCGGAACCGGCCCATCCCACCTGGTTGTAGGTATTCACGCCATACGGGCCTGACCCTGTTTTAGGATCCACGTACATGCCTGTCCAGCCTTCTGTTAACTTCGGGTTGCCGTTGGCATCCGTTAAATATTGCGGTGGATCTAACGACACCATACCGCCTGCGCCATATTGGTTCTGCAGTTCGAGGAAACGGTATGGGTCAATATTTTTATAACCATAGGTATAGTCCACACCGAGACCGTTGCGTTTTGCGCCTTTTTTTGTGGTGATCAGGATTACGCCGTTAGCGCCTTTACCGCCATACAAAGCTGCAGCGGTGGGGCCTTTCAGCACACTGATCGTTTCAATATCTTCGGGATTGATCATGTTGATAGGGCTACCGAAATCTTTCGGGGAACTGGTGCTGGCAGCGTTTGCGTTATTTCCCGCGTACATGGCGCTACCGGTAGGTGCATTCCGCACATCGTAAGGCTGCGCGAGGTCGTTGGCCATCGGCATACCATCTACAATGATCAATGGCTGGTTATCGCCCTGGATGGTGTTGTTACCGCCAATAACGATGCGGGTAGTACCACCGTCCACACCATTGGGACTGGTAACATTCACGCCTGCCATTTTTCCGGCCAGTGCGTTCACAATATTGGGCGCATTGGATTTGGCTACTTCTCCCCCTTTTACTTCTTCCTGTGAATAGCCCAATGTTCTTACGCTTCTTTTAATACCTAATGCTGTTACGGCTACCGCATCCAGCGAGGTGGCGGAGGTAGTCATCACGATGTTCAGCACGGGGTTGGCGCCCACGGTTACACGTTGCTGGGCAAAACCAATGGAGGAAAAAACGAGCACATCGCCTTCCTTTGCCTCCACTTCAAAGTGCCCGTCCACATTGGTAACGGTACCCCTGTTGGTACCTGCCACCATTACATTCACACCTGGCAACGGGCTGCCGTCGCTGGATTTCACGACTCCATTGATCTTCTGAAAAAGCACGTTGAAGCCCTCAATATTCATGGTGGCTTCCTTCTTCAGCACAATCTGCTCATTGATCACTTCAAAAGTGATGTGTAAAGGAGTGAGTAAACGCTGCAACACTTCGCCCAGCTGCTCATCGCTGGCCTTCACGGCAACACGCTGTTTGGTTGGTAATGTGCTGTTGTTGTAGGTAAAGTTTACAGCTGTTTTTTCTGTGATAGCTTTGAGGATATTACGCAGGTCGGTGGGTGGCATATTTAATGACACCTTCTTTGTGAGCACCTCCTGGGCATGCACATCCCGGGCGAATGTACAAGTGAACAGGCAGAACAATAAGCCTATTTGTAATAGTGTAACCCTCATAAAAAATATGACAGTCCGGTTGGAGTTTGCAAATTTGTGCATAACTTCAAGTGTTTTGTTGTGATTAATGAAAACGTTAATACGACAAATCCTTTCCTGCGGCAGTTGTCCAGACGTTACAGGAAAAAATTACAAGGTGGCGGTGTAAGTGCATCGCCCCTTTTTTTTGGTTGATAATCAAGTGAATTCAGGGATCATTTTAGCGGAATTACAAGTGAACAATACTTTTAACTACACGGCTTCCCGGTGATATATACCTGGCCCCCGCTGATTTTATAGCTGGCATTGATAGCAGCACAAATAATTTTCAGTTTGTTTTCAAATGATTCATTGGTAATGGTAGTGGTGATCATGCACTTACCAAATACTTCCTCGCTCGCGTTAATTTTTATACTGTAGGCCGTTTCCATTGCGTGGAATATATCGGTTACGGCGGTATTATCAAATACGAAAGGCGGCGGCTCCACGGCAGGCAACAGCGCTGCCACGTCGCTGGTATTCAGCGAATCGGCTACAAATGCCGCCGTGCGGATATTAAAACGGATTTTGTGATTCGGTGTTACCACGTAACTGCGCTGTTCTTTATCGGCCAGGTTGTACACGGCTATTTTACCGGTTTTTACGGTTACTGTTAAACTCCCGTTTTCTGCGGATACCCGGAAACTTGTTCCCAGCACTTTGATGCCCACTTCAGACGTATACACAAAGAATGGTCTGCCGGCATCTTTGGCGATATCAAAAAACGCATCGCCTTTCAGGAATACTTCTCTTTTGGATTGTAATAAAAAGGCATCGTGCCGGATAGAGGCCCCTGCTTTCAGCACTACGGTGGAACCATCTGTTAACCAGGCTACCTGGTTGGCATCGGTGGTATTAATGCGGGTGAGCTGCTCATTTTCCATATGGCTTTTCAGCTTAGCAGCTACCGGTATTTTGTTGTCTTTTTTCAGGTAGATGGATACCAATGTAATCCCTGCCAATACTGCGGCCGCTGCCCCCCACCACCTGTAGCGGGAAATCCTTCTCACGCGGGTTGGCGCCCATTCTGTAGCAGGACGTTCTTCTGCGATATGTTCTTCCAGGGCGGCGTACACTTCCTGTAACAGCGATTCCTCTACTGCCGGTTGCGGTACGTTACCCAATGCCAGCACCATACTCCTGGCCTTTTCGAGATCAGCTGCCCGTTCGGGGTGCGCTGCCACCCACTGCTCCCACCGGGCGGTATTGGCCGCATCCGGGCGTAACACCCATTGAACAAAGCTATCGTCCCGGATAAACTCCCAGGTATCCTCTCCAAAATGCTTCATGCAGCTGTTTTTTCTGAGACAATTAACTGCCCCTTTATCATAAATGACAAAGACGCTGATTTTATACTCAAAAAAATTAAAGTTTTTTTAACAAAGGCTGAAATGCCCTGCCATGGCGGAGATAAATAATCAGATAAAGAAGTAAAAGGTTTCCAGCAGGCGCCTGGCAAACGGGGTGGTTTCCAGCGTTTCTTTAATGCGCCCCAGGGCGTTGTAAAGGAGGTTGCTGACAGACTGGTACTTCATGTGCATCAGTTCTGCAATCTGGGCATTGGTGAAGCCCATATAAAAACGGAGGGTGATAATTTCCTGTTGCCGCCGCGATAATTTCCGGATCGCATTGTCGAGCAATATACTGCGGGAATCACTGATTTCTGCGTCAATGATCCTTTCTTCTACGGTAGATTCTATTGGATTATGCTGGTGAAGGAATTTATCCTGTTTATCGGAAGCAGCACGGTATTGATAATTAGCCCTGATCAGTTTATACTTCAGGCTGCGGCATAAATAAAACCGGATGGCCACCTCGTCGCTGATGGTATCCCTGCTGTTCCATATCTCTATAAAAAGATCCTGGATCATGTCTTTCAACTTCTCCCGGTCGGTACAAAACCTGAAACCATATTGAAACAAGTGCCTGGTATATTCGCGGTAAATCAGCGTAAAAGCGGTTTTATCACCGGCTTTAAATCGCTTCCATAAAGCAGCTTCCTCAAAACAAACGTCTTTTCTTGCAGGCATGCGTGGCTCTTTTACAGCAAAACTGATTACTGATTCTGGTATTATTGGCTGGCTAAAATTTTGGATGTAACCGAAATGTAAATATTTTTTGTCAATCGGTCAAATATCATTCAAATACCACAAAGGAAAAACATAAAAATATCAGTAAGCCCGTATCTCCCTCATTCAGCCAGCCTTTAAAATCATACAGATTTTTTAGTATATTTATCTTAACGGTATACACACCTTAATTTTCACGTATGAACAATCTTTCGAAGAGACGACTTTTTGATGCTGTCGCCTGGCAGCTGGCCCAATTCCCTAAACCTGATATGCTGGCGGCTAAAATCAACGGACAATGGAAAACATATGACACCGCCACCGTCAGCGAAATTGTAAACCGTTTCAGTGCAGGGTTGTTACAACTGGGTGTTGGAGGAAACGACTTTACGCCCGAAGGCGCCGATAAAATTGCCATTATCAGCAATAACCGCCCGGAATGGATATTCACCGATCTGGCGGTACAACAAACAGGCGCGGTGCTGGTGCCCATCTACCCTACTACCAACCCTGCCGAATTACAGTTCATTCTGAAAGATGCTGCCGTAAAATATATGTTTGTGAGCAGCCCGGAATTGCTGGATAAAGTAAACAGTATCCGGGAAGGGGTTCCTTCTTTGCAACACATTTACACCTTCGACGAGATACCCGGCGCCACGCACTGGTCCACTATTTCAGCGCAGGCTACTCCCGGTTTGCTGGAGCAGGTGGAAAGCATTAAAGCAGGGATCGACCCGCATCACCTGGCCACCATTATTTATACTTCCGGCACAACAGGCACACCCAAAGGCGTCATGCTTTCGCACAACAATATTGTTTCGAATGTTTTATTGTCCAAAGAAAGTTTTCCTTTTGAAGATTCACCGCAGCCCAGTAAAGTGCTGAGCTTTTTACCGCTGAATCACATTTTTGAAAAGTGCGTTACCTATATTTACCTGTACAGCGGCATCAGTATTTATTATGCAGAAAGCATGGATACCCTCAGTGCCAACCTGAAAGAGATTAGCCCCGATGGCTTTACGACCGTTCCACGTCTGCTGGAAAAAGTATTTGAAAAAATAATGGCCACAGGCAGCGGGTTAACAGGCATCAAACGCAAACTGTTTTTCTGGGCGGTATCGCTTGCCGGCAAATACGATAATAATATCAGCGGAGGCGCGTGGTACAATTTCCAACTGGCTATTGCCAATAAACTGGTGTTCAGTAAATGGCGGGCAGCACTGGGTGGTAAGATCCGGTTTATAGTAACCGGTGGCGCTGCCTGCCAGGAAAAGTTGCTGCGCATTTTTAATGCCGCGCAGATCCCGGTTTATGAAGGATATGGGCCTACCGAAAACAGCCCGGTAATTTGTGTGAACCGGAAAACGCCCGGCGATACAAAGTTTGGTACTGTAGGCCCGCCCATTAACGGTATTGAAGTTAAGCTGGCAGAGGATAGCGAAATTTGTGTAAAGGGTCCGTCTGTGATGATGGGATATTATAAAAGACCTGACCTCACTGCGGAAACAGTTATTGATGGCTGGCTGCACACCGGTGATGTAGGATTATGGGTAGATAATAAGTTTTTGAAAATAACAGACCGTAAGAAAGAGTTGTTTAAAACCAGTGGCGGAAAATATGTGGCTCCGCAACCCATTGAAAATAAGTTTAAGGAAAGTCCTTTTATTGAACAGATCATGGTAGTAGGCGCCGGTGAGAAGTTCACGGGGGCTTTGATTGTGCCTGCCTTTACCTACCTGAAATACTGGATGAACCAACAGAATATTCCTTACACTACCAATGAAGCCGCTGTTAAAATACCGAAGGTATTGGAAATGTACCAGGAGGTAGTGAACAACTACAACCAGCATTTTAATCACGTGGAGCAAATTAAAAAGTTTGAACTGCTTACCGACGAATGGAGTATTTCCGGCGGGGAAATGACGCCAAAACTCAGCCTGAAAAGAAAAGTGGTAACGGAGAAATATAAAGATGCGATAGCAAAAATATATAGTTAGGAAGATGATTTCCGGAACTCCTTCACGATCCGTATCACCACGGGAATGGTAACCGTAACCACAATAACAACGATAAAATATTTGAGATAAGGTTTCAGGAAAGGCATGCTGCCGATGAGATATCCGGCCAGTACAAAGCTGAAGCCATAGGCTATGGAGCCAATGGCGGCAAACAAAAGGAAACGGCGGAAATCGAGTCCGATCATCCCTGCCACAATAGGCGCAAATGTGCGGATGAGTGGAAGAAAGATACCTGCTGTTAGTGCGGTAGCACCATATTTTTTATAAAATGCTTCTGCTGATACCAGGTACTGCCGGCGAAAGATGCCGGAGTCTTCTTTGTTCTTCAATAAATGCCCGGTTTTCCGGCCAATCCAATACCCGGTTACATTTCCTGCAATAGCGGCAATGGCGCACAGCGCGCAAACCACCAGTATATTGTAATTAAAATTCCCGTTGGCGGTTAGTACGCCGGCGGTAAACATCAGGCCGCCGCTGGGCAGGAAGAAGCAGAAAAACAATCCTGTTTGTCCGAATACAGAAAGGAATACGACGAGTAACCCTCCATAGCTGATTAATGATTCAGCATCCATGTTATAGTTAGTTTTAAGGATTGGTATTCGCTGATAAAATTTATTTTATTAAGATAGTTGCTGTGAGCGGATCCTGCGCATCACTGCTACTCAATTTACAATTTAAACTTTTATTCATTTTAAAAAAGCATACACTACGCTAATTGGCTGCGTGGTCCTTGATTAATTTAGTCAGGTAAATTGTTTGTATCTAACCACTTTTATGTTAACCTTAAAAAGAAAGAAAAAATGAAGTCTAATTGTTTGTTGTCCCGTTGTGCGGGACTTTTTTTCCTTGTCAGTATGATAGCGTGTAAAAAGAATGACGCGCTTATTCAACCAGTTCCTGATGCATCCAAAGAGATGGTAGCCGGTACGTTGGCAGCCACCGGTGATGTAGCGGTCCCTGTTTCCTGGTATACGCTGGAGTTAAAGCTGATAAAAGAAACGCCGGGGTTTAGTCCTCCCGTGGCAGCGAGGGCTATTGCCTACACCGGCGTTACGCTCCGCGAGGCGGTACTGGGTGGCATGTATGGAGCGCCTTCACTGGGCGGACAGCTGAATGGGCTTGGCCGTCTTCCTGCGCCGGAAAGATGGAAACGTTATAACTGGACCATAGCGGCCAACAGCGCCATGGCGCAGATTATTAAAAACCTTTTTGGCAATGCCAGCGTGGAGAACCTTAACCTGATCAACCAGCTGGAAAATGATAACCTGCAGGCACATTCGGATACCTGCTCACCCGAAGTGATCAACCGCTCCATCAGTTTTGGCAGATCCATCGCCACTGCCATTTACCAGTGGTCTGCTTCAGACGGCGGAAAGGATGGCTACCTGAACAACTTTCCCACCGACTATACGCCTCCGGTTGGACCGGGCTACTGGGTACCAACACCGCCGCAACTGCAACGGGCCATGTTGCCTTACTGGGGAAAGAACCGTCCCATGGTGAAGCCTACAGCAGCTGATTCGGCAGAGATCCCGCCGCCTGCTTATGCTACAGACACGCTCAGCACCTTCTACAAAGCCGCCCGCTTTGTTTACCTGAAAGGAAAAACACTTACCCCGGAAGAAACCCTCATTGCCCGGTACTGGGCAGATGGCGGCGGCACCTTCACCCCTCCCGGACACCTGATTGCACTCACCATGCAGCTGGTCACAGAACAGCACCTGAGCCTCGGCCAGGCTGCCACGCTTTTTGCGCAGGTTGGAATAGGATTGAATGATGCAGGTATCCTTTGCTGGAAATATAAATACAAGTATAACCTGCTTCGCCCTATTACGTATATCCGTTCGCATATCGACAGCACCTGGTCGCCGCTGATAGGCACCCCGCCTTTCCCGTCGTACACGTCCGGGCATGCTACCTTTACCAGCGCAGCAGGCAACATCCTGGCTGCCCGTTTCGGCAGCAGCTTCACGTTTACGGATAAACAAAAAGTGCCGGAAGGTTTTTCGCCACGTTCTTTCAGCAGCTTCACCGCTATGATTAATGAAGCCTCCATTTCAAGAGTGTATGGTGGTATTCACTACGATTTCGACAGTGAAACCGGCAGTCTCAACGGAAAGGGCCTGGCACAGCGGATCCTGTTGCTGAACTACTAAAGAAAAAATGATTGTATGTTCCGATCAGGTGCCAGATGAGAAAAGGCTGTATCAAAATATGATACAGCCTTTCTTTTCTTTGGAGTGTTACAAAAAAATATCTTTAAAACTCAATATCATCCGCTACGTTGCCTCCCTGCTTTTCAGCAAACAATTGCTGGTACTTTGCCTGGTAAGCCGCCTGCCGTTGATTATACCCGGCATAATCCGCCTGGATATCCCGGTGAATCTGGTCATTCCATAAGGACGCGGCAATCTGGAAATCCCCAATGGGAATACCGTAATTGTCAACGATCCATTGGGCACCATCCAGGCCATAATCATACGCTACCTGCCTGGCAACCTCCAGTTCCTGGTAGAAGTCTTTATCCTGCTTAATTTTTTCGATATTGCCTGCACCCTGCGGTGAAGGAGCCGCCTTTACGCTGCTGAATTTCGGATGCTGATCAGCCTGACCAAAGTATTGGCCGAAGAGGGTAACAATGTGAAAGGTGGCGTCCTGTTTCATCCGCTCGGGCCAAAGCAGGTTTGCTTCCTGCCAAACGGGTAATTCCACGCCTAAAGCCTTTGCGACGTCGTCTTCACTTAATCCGCTGCCGAGTCTTGCGCAGGCAGCGCCGTAATCTTCTAAAGTAATTCCGTGAATGGGTTCTAATAATGGATTGCCAGACATAATGTTTCTATTTAAAGATGATGATTAATCGTGTATTCATTCATTAAACGCTCATAAAATTTCTCATTCTCCGTCACCATATCGGGTACTATCTTATTCCATTCATCAAACATGGCGCGCAGGTAGCGACGGTACAGATCCGGATTCTTTGGCGTAGCCGCTTCATAGCTCCGGAGCAAATGGGCTGTTCGCTGTTCTGCCAGGCTACGGGCCTGATGCAATACCATACGAGCCCCGGTGGATGGGCTAAAGGTATTCTGCGACTGGCAAAACGGGCAGGTGATATAAGTATCGATAAAGAACATCCTGGGAATAGTGATATTGCCGCCACATTGCCTGCAGCTGAACTTATCACGTATCCGTTCAAATGCTGCCAATTCTTCCTGGTAAGCTGATTCCAGGTCCTGTTCTCCGGCAGCGCCCTGCAGCAGGCTAATAGCATAATTTATTTTCTCTTCAAAAACAAAATGCCGGTTCAGGCAAGCCATCCTGAAAGTATGCAGCTTACCACGATATTCACTCCCCACCCTGGAGATAATGGAGGGCAGCGATGCTTCCGCTTCATACACAAAAGCAACAATATTATCTTCCCGGATCTCATTCGCCTTATTCCGCATCTGGTTAATTTGTCCGATCAGCCCGGAAAGCATATGAATATGCGCACGCTTATAAGGATCGGTATCCTGTTGGAAAACTTTCCGGAGTTCCGGCACTGCGGCGTTGTTCATCTCCACCATGCGGGCTTCCAGCTTATCCAGGAAAACAAACCATCTCTCCTGCCGGGTCTTTATTTCATCGAGCAGGGCAGCGTTCTCATATTTCTTATTGAATAAATTGAACATGATTTATGAATTATTTTCCTTCCTGATATTCACGCCATCCGTTAGTTTGGTATCCATGAATATAAAACCACAATAAGCGCAGGCAGTGAGTCCCTTATGATACGCGCGCCCGGCCCCGCATTCGGGGCAATCACGAATATCCATTTTAGCTGCTTCGTTTGTTATTTCGCCGCCATAATTTTCCTGGGTCTCTACCTTCTTTTTGAGCTGTTCCAGGTAGGCTTGTATCCGTTTCTTTTCCTCTCCCATAATACCTGTAAGTTGAAGGTTAGAGTAATTTCAGGAGTTCTTCTTTTTTAGCAGCATATTCCTGTTCGGTAATCAGCTGTGCATCGAAGAGCGTTTTCAGTTGTTTAAGTCTTTCGGTAATATCTGTTGCCTGGGCGGGCTTAGGCTGCATCGCTCCCTGGGTAACCATATTGGTGATCATGCCCATGGTTACCGCCTGCCTGGCGCCATCTCCTATATCCGAATGATCTTTGTCCATCGCATTGGCGATGCTATACTGTGAAAATTTGTTCATGTCCGTTACCATATTCATACCGGTAACTTTGTCGTATTGTTTAAGGACTTCTTCCGGCAATGTGATACTGGTAATGGTGAAGCGGGTAATTTCCAGGCCGAAGTCCGTAAAATACGGCTGAATGAGGGGCTGAATTTTTTCATTTAAACCGGAGATATTACCTGCAGCATCTACCACTGAAATTTGTGCCAGCGCAAGTACCTCGGCAAATTTGGGGGCAATAAAATCACGCAGCTGCAACTCCAGCTCTGTGATGCCCAGTCGCGGCCAGGTACCGGCGTATTCTTTAAAGAACCTGGATACATCTGTAATACGAATATTGTACGTACCAAAAGCTCTTACACGCACCTGGCCAAAGGTGGCATCCTTCATCAATACAGGTGCAGGGGTACCCCATTTGAGGTTAACAAACTGATGGGTGTTAAAAAAATAAATGTCTGCTTTAATGGGACTTTCAAAACCGTATTTCCAGCCCCGGAGCCTTGTAAGTATAGGGATATTTTCGGTTTTCAGGATGTGCTTTCCGGCAGGAAATACATCTGCCAGCTGTCCTTCATTCAGGAAAAGGGCATGTTGACTTTCCCTTACGGTGAGTACTGCACCATCCTTAATTTCCTTATCGGCATCTGCAAACTTCCACATTAATGCATTAGGATCCGGTGTTACAGATTCAATGATTTCAATAAAAGGTAATCCCATCCTGCAAGGTTTTTAATATAGGCGCCAGGGCCGTAAATAACATGGTTTCAATTCCTCAACCGGTGACGCTCTTTGGTTGAGTTATTGTTCAAAATTAATGCGATCAACTAAAACAATAAAGGGGCCAACAAACAATAGAAAACGTTAATGCCAGGCTAATTGATAAAAGAAAATTTGTTCTCGAATACTTTACCAAATACCGGGACAGGTTTTTCTGCCTGGTTGGCTGCATTGATAATTCCCAATACCCAGAATATAAGGATCACATACCCGATCAGGCCAAGGAAAGATAAAGCCGGCACCAGGTGTGCTACAACGCTCAACGCAATATTGAGCAGGATGCTCACAATGGCAAGTCCTAACGACTGCTTCAGGTGGTACCTCAGCAGGCTGTCGGTTTTCTCTTTACCGGAGAAGTAAGCAATCAGCCAACCGATCAGGGTTACATATGATAAAATAGATAATGTTTTGCTGTTCATGGGTTCAAGGTTTTTTCGTTGGCGTTATTGCCTGTGCAAATGTGTGGTGAATGTTTCTTAATCAGGCATCCCGGTATCCTACAAAACGACTACCCATGTAAAAATGGACGTCTACAATATGTCTACAACATTTTCAAATCATTTACTATGATCATCTTACAAATACAGATATTCATAACTTTAATGATCTTTTCATAATGACTATTACCGATTTATAGTAATTTAACCGCATGAAGTCATTACCATATCTGCCATTTGTTTGTATGTTGATCTGTATTTGCGGGTGGTCATCTTTTGTATCTGCACAGGCGCCGTTGCCGGATAGTTTACAAGCTCTAACCGCCGATCCCAAGTTCAATGAAAAGGAAAAGCCCCCTTTACTCAACCAACTGGCTGAAATATACCGGGCCAATAAAAACTATTCCCTGGCCATGGCTACGGCCAGGCAAAGCGTTGTTCTTTCACTCCGGCATCAAAATTATCTTGAGGCCACCAAAGCTTACGCGATGCTGGCAAATATTAAGCTCAATACACAACAGTATGGTGAGCTGAAACAAACCGTTGATTCTGTATTCACCAGCGCGCAACAGGCCAATAACCCGGTGGCGATGGCGTATGCCTTTTATATCCATGCACTGTTGTATAAAACACTGGATAAATCAGACGAGGTGGTGAAGTATTGCCAGCTGGGCCTCCGGCAATTGGATAAGGCGCCCGACCCTTATATGGCGGCCAAAATATATTACCAGCTTTATGTGGTTAATTCGGGTTGGAACAACGAAGAAAAGGTAAGTACCTATGCCCGCCAGGCTACTGATAATGCGCTCAAGGCAAATGATTTCAATCTCCTGAGCAATTGTTATACTGCCCTGTCGGTAGCCCATGAATACAAATTCAATGCTACCAAAAACCGCCAGGAGCTCGACAGTGTGCTGTATTACCTGGGTAAAACGGAAACGCTCTACCAGCAATACCCTGGTAGGGTGGCCGCTAATCCCTATGCCATTGCCTGTATAAATATTGCCAACAGCTACCTGAAATACTTCCCTGCAGAGGATGCGAGGGCCAAAGCACAAGCCGTTCACTATGCAGGTATCGCCCGAACGGTATTAAAAGATGCTGCCAACAGTGAAGAGGTGGTCGCCAGCAGCCTGGGCATCCTCAGCGAATATGCCCGGCGGGAAGGCAATGAAGCACAGGCCGAAAATTACCTGTTGGAAGCCTACCAGGTCATGAAAACGGCTAACAGCCATTCCTATTATACCATGATCAATGTGGTGCAGTCGCTGTCCAATTTTTATGAACAAAAGGGCAACTATCGCAAAGCCCTGGAGTTTCAGAAAGAGGCCACGTTATATAACAATAAAGTTTTCAATCAGCAACAGGCGCTCAATACCCAAAAGCTGGAAATACAATATGAAACGGAAAAGAAGAACAACGAAATGCAGATCCTGAAAGAACGCGAGAAGAGCCGAACCATGCAAAACTATCTGTATGCCTGCATTGCGCTTGCCTCGCTGCTTGGACTGGTATTCATGTTCCGGTCGTATCATTTCAGGTTACGTTACTCCATGCAGCGGGAAAAGCAGCTGCAATTGGAAAAACAAGAGTCGGAAATGCAGGTGAAGCTGGAAAAAGAAGAACACGCCAGGCTCAGGGCCGAGCAGCAGCTACTGGCAACCCGGCAACAGCAACTCAAAAAAGAAGTAATGGCCAATGTGCTTCACCTCGAACATAAGCATCAAACATTGCTGAACATCAAAGACAAATTAACGGAAGGCGACGCCGTAAACATGCAGAAAATCCTCAAGGAAGAAATGGTGATCGATAACGATTTTGAACATGCAAAAGTCCAGATCCAACAGATACACCCCGATTTCTTTCACCTGATCAATGATAAGGCACAAAAGAAACTCACCCTGCTCGATCTGAAACTTTGCGCCTACCTTTATCTTAAAATGGATACCCGGCAAATTGCCCAGCTAATGAATATTGAAGCCAAAAGCGTTAGAATGAGCCGCTACAGGATCAAACAAAAGCTGGGACTGGACAAAGAAGATGACCTGAATGCTTTTCTGCAGGCATTGGGAAGTTAATATTGTAAACTTTAAACAGGATTATCTGACAAAAGTGTAAACCTTTTTCAGGATTTACACGACAAACTGTAAAGCAATATCAGGATTATTTCTTCACCTGTATAGCTATATTAGGACGAGACATAGTGTATTGGGAGTGTATGGGAAGTGTATCAGGAGTGTATGGGAAGTGTATGGGGACTGTATGGGGACTGTATGGGGACTATATGGGGAGTACGACACATACGCTACTCCTAAGTAACTGAGAAGTATCAGAGATGTATCAGAGAAGTAACCCAGAAGTATCCTCTCAGTTAAATAAAAAACAAAATATGACAGCTCCGGTTATTACTCAGTTAAAAGACCGCCTGAATTCAAGCGGCGACAGCTTGGTTTTGGTTTTAAACAGCTTACTGAACGACTGCGGATGTTCGAAACCCAGGGCATAAGCAACTTCACTCACCGATAACGTAGTGGTGGAAAGCTTTTCCTTCGCTTTTTCAATCAGCTTATCATGGATGTGCTGCTGCGCGTTTTGGCCTGTGAGTGCACGCAGCATATCGCTTAAATAGCTGGGTGATAAATGCAGGTTATCGGCAAGATAATGAACGGTAGGGATACCATTGCTTAAAGAATGCTCATTGCCAAAGTAATCTGTCAGCAGGTCGTCCAGTCGTTGCAGCAGATCATGACTGACCACCTTCCGCGTAATAAACTGGCGCTTATAGAAACGGTTGGCGTAATTCAGCAACAACTCAATCTGGGATATCACCACATCCTGGCTGAAGTCATCTATCCGGCTGTTCAGTTCTTCTTCCATAATCCTGAAAATAGAAATGATCGTGTCTTTCTCACTTTCAGAAAGATGCAGCGTTTCGTTGGCTGTATAAGAGAAGAACCCATATTGACTGATCTTTTTGGCTATTGGATAACCCAAAAAGAAATCCGGATGGATCAGCAGAGTATATTCAGAACATACGGGTCCGTCATTTTCCCCGCCCCCCAACACCTGGCCGGGCGAAGCGAACAGCAAACCTCCTTCATCGAAATCATAATACCCCTGGCCATATTTTAATTTGCCGGCAAGTTTGGGCTTGTAGGAAATTTTATAAAATCCCAGTACATGATGCTGCGCTGGTTGCGGCAGTACCGACCAGGAAGGCGCTCCGTTGATCAAACTGATCAATGGATGCTTTGGCTGAGGCATGCCAAAGGCCCGGTGGGCATCTGCCAGTGTCTCAAATTTATGCACGCTTTTTTCTTCTTTTTTCATCTCCCTACAAATATAATCATAACCGGTAACCATTTTGATTACCGGTTATGACCGGTTATTATTTAGCTATTCCCTGGGCTGAACTGGAAATGGGATCCCAGTTTTCCCAAAGCGCCAGGCGTTCCTCATACGCGCTACGTACCCACGGCAGGTTGTGACTGCCCAGGTGGAAGCGCAATGGCGGGTTTTCTGTATCCACCACCTGGAAAAGCGCTTGCGGCGTGGCATTCGGATCCCCTCTTTCCAGGTCTCTTAATTTTCCAAAAAACTGGTTTTTAAAGTCCGAGTAAATCTCCATACCGGCAGCGAATTTCAGCGATTCCTGGCTGCCAAATTCCGTAGCGTAAGCCCCTGGTTCAATAATGGTCACTTTGATCCCAAAGTCCTTGACTTCAGCAGCAAGACTTTCATGGATGGCCTCAAAGGCCCATTTCGTTGAGCAGTAGTATCCGATTACCGGCAGTACCACATGCCCCAGGTTGCTGGAAGTACCGAGGATATGTCCGCCACCCTGCTGCCGGAGCAGCGGTAATGCCGCCTGGATAACCGCAACGGCCCCAAAAACGTTGGTTTCATACATCGCCTTGATATCTTCCGCACTCGCTTCTTCAATAGTGCCTACCAGCGAATAACCGGCATTATTCAGCACAATATCCAATCTCCCGAAATATGCATGCGCCTCGTCTATGGCTGATTTGGCCTGACCGGGCTTCGTCACGTCCAATGCAAGGGTTAATACCTGTTCGCCATATTTTTCTTTGAGTCCGGCTAAGCTGTCGATGTTACGTGCCGTTGCCGCCACTTTATCGCCACGCTCCAGGGCTGCTTCTGCCCAAATGCGTCCAAAACCACGCGAAGCGCCGGTGATGAACCAAACTTTACTATTCATGTCGTTTCCCATTTTTATTGATCTTTTAATTTTTGATGAAGCAAAGTTCAGGTGATGCCGCTGGCCGTACGTAGCCTAATTGAGGACTTTTGTAGTCTAATTGCGGATTTGATATAATTACCCTTAAGGTGCAGCTACACGTCCTGTTTATGCACCGGATAAAAAATATTTTTATTTATGTAGTCAACTACGTAGTTTTGTACTATAAATTAATACAAATGAGTACAGTACCTGTTATAAGACCAATTCACAACGAATATTGCCAGGAAATAATTGACATCATCCTGCCTATCCAGCAAAAGGAGTTCAATGTGCCTGTTACGCTGGAAGACCAGCCGGACCTGCAAGACATTGACACCAACTACCACCGCACCGGCGGCGGGTTCTGGGGAGGATTTATACAGGAAGAACTGGCCGGCACTATTGCCCTGATAAGCATCGGGCACCGCGCAGGGGCCATCCGGAAAATGTTTGTAAAAAAGGAGTTCCGCGGGAAGGAATATGGCATTGCACAACAACTGCTGGAGGAACTGGTTGCCTATAGCAAATCCGTGCAGATAACGGATCTGTACCTGGGCACGGTCGACAAACTCGCTGCGGCCCGCCGCTTCTATGAACGCAATCACTTTAAAGAAATAAAAAAAACGGATTTACCATCGTATTTTCCCCTGATGAATGCAGACAATGTATTTTATCACTTACACATTAATGACGGAGCAGCATGACAAATGTAATTGATGAATCAGGGATACTGGCTATTTCTACCAGGTTACAGCGACTCAGTGATCAGTTGCGGAAAGACGGGTTACAGATTTATAAGGCCAACGGGATCGACTTTGAGCCCAAGTGGTTCCCCGTTATCTATACGTTGCACCTGAAACCGGTGCTCAGCGTGGTGGAAATAGCCGTGGAAATCGGGTACTCCCACCCTTCTACTATCAGCCTGTTAAAGGAACTGGAAAAGCAAAAGCTGATCCGATCCAAAAAAGACAAAACAGATGAACGGAAGCGGCTTATCCTGCTTACAGAAAAAGGAAAAGCGCTTATTACTGATATGCAACCCGTATGGAATAAAATGGTGGTGGCCCTTACTGCGCTGACAGATACAAGAAATAACCTGATGAAGGCCATTGAGGAGGTAGAGCAACAAATGAAATCGTTTAGTTTTTTTGACAGGGTACAGCAACTGTAAAGCTTACGCCAGTAAGCCGTTCACCAGGGCTTTCCACTGCAACTTTGATATACCAATGGCGCCGGTGGCGCCTACCACTGCATTACGGAGCTTATCGCCCAGGTCATTGGTTTGTGTATTCGGCACCTCATTACGTCCGTATACAGTGGCAGTTATTTCCGCACCATTACGTACCAACACAAAGGAACTGCTGGCTTCCTTGCGCAGAAAATGCGCAATGCCCGCACTTTTCTGGATAGGGTGCTCCGACGGACGGGCCCTGATAAAAAATACTTCCTGGTGCTCATTAAGCACCACATGCTCCTTCTGCTCAATCTTTACCCAGTCGAACCCTTTCCCTGCATTGGTGCCTGGTCCGGGAATATCAATCCGTATATACATCCCTGTTTCCGCGCTGCCCTCCGCCGGTTTCCCGGCCAGATCCGTTAACTGGAACCCCGACGACATACTGCCGCTCAGTGTGGCCCAATGATTTACGTCCAGCAGCCGCGCAACCGCCGTTTTAAAGAATTCCTGCGCCGCCGCTTCATGAACCAGTGTTTTTACCTCAGCAGTTGTGGTAGCCTCGCCCGTATACTGCGCCGGAATAAATGGCGCCGCAATGTTATCTGCCATAACCTTAAAATTTACTGTAAAATAATAATGTAAGTATTCGGGTAAAAAACTTGTGCCAATTTTATATTACACTACCTTTGAGGTGTAAAAGTACGGACAATGCATTTCGGGCCTTGAAAACGATGCCACAGAGAAGCGCCTCTTTTGACCATATTTACTCTTCATTAAGAGCACGAATCCCACAACTGTCAACACCTTAGTAATTGTAAACACCGCCATTGCCGTAGAGCGATCTATACGCATGGGGAACAATTTGTTGATATTTAAAGATACGGAATATGAATAGTATATACTCGCTTATAGTGAGCTGTTTTCTCTCCCTGGCCTGCAGCAATGCAAAGCCCAACCAAACAAACGGGAAAATCACCGGCCGCTGGCAACCCGTAAAATCGGTGATGAGCTGTGTAGAAGACGGCAAAAAAACCTTTGATAAAACAGATTCCAGTTTCAGTCCCAACGACGTAATGGTTTTTAAAGATAACGGCATGCTGGAAGACGGCGGCCAGCGGTACGAAGCCTATACGCTCGATCGCCGCACCAAAGAACTCACGCTCCAGGAAGGCGGCGGCTATGGCATCACCTTTAAAATCCGGACCATGAACCCTGAGGAACTGGTCATCTTCCGGGAAGATGAAGAAGTCTTTAAAAATAAAAAACGGCAGATGAAACTTGAAATCTACTTCCGCCGCATATAGTCATTTCAGCACCGGCAATATAATGCCGGAAGGATGCGCCTCATCATGATAAATACGGATGGTTTCCTTTATAAAATCCTTTTCTGTTGCTTCATAAATATTGATGAACTGCTGTGGATTGCGGTCTGCTAAAGGAAACCAGCTGCTTTGCACCTGGATCATCAGCCGGTGGCCTTTCTGAAAAGTATGCGCTACGTCCGGCAACTGGAACTTCACCTGCGTTACTTTGCCCGGAATAAAAGGCACGGGCTTCTCAAAACTCTCCCGGAAACGGCCGCGGAATATATCGCCCCGTACCAGCATCTGGTAACCACCCAGCGGATAAGGCCCGCCGGCATCACGGGTTTTATTTGGCGGCGGCGTATCCGCATAGCGGAAATCATCCGGGAACACATCTATCACCTTTACCACAAAATCTGCATCACTACCGGTTATGCTTACACGAAGATCAACGGTTACAGGACCTCCGATAGTCAGGTTATCCGTAAGCGTATCCGTTTCAAAAGTCAGCACATCCGCACGGCGCGATGCAAAACGCTGGTCATCGGTCATATAATCCCTTGTACGGATGTAATGCACATCCTGCGTATAGGGCACGGGATGCGCCGGATCACTTACATACTCGCTAAAGCCGGTACTCCCGTTCTGCCACGACAACCCGCCATCCTGCTGTAAATAGATTTCTTTTTCTGTTGCCACCGGCGGCCATTTGCTAAACTGATGCCATTTGTTTTCCCCGCTGAAAAAGATATTCGCCTCTGCGAGATCTGACAGATTTCCTTTTCCTTTGAGATAATAATTAAAGAAAGGTACTTCTATCTGCTCCTGGTACCAGGTTGCCGTATTACTCCCAAACTGAACATGCCCCAGGCGCGTACCATCGTTGCCCGCCCACTGTCCATGATACCACGGTCCCATCACCAGCTTATTGAAATGGGTGGCCGAGTTTTGTTGCTCTATCGCCTTATATAAATTCCACGCGCCATAACAATCTTCTGCATCAAATAATCCGCCTACTACCAGCACTGCCGGCTTTATCTGCGCTACATAATTCCGCGGGTCGCGTTCCTTCCACCATCCGTCGTATTGCGGATGCGCGATGAGTTCTTTCCAGAAAGCAAGGCTATCGCCGGTGAGCCGGGTAAAATTCCTGATGGTCCCTATCTTCAGAAAAGTATTATAGTTATCGGCACAGGGTAGCTTCAACGCCTGCACCGGCGCTGTGGATACGGGCGCCGGATGCGGATAGCCAAAGCCTTTGGTATAAAAACCAAAGCAATCCATCAGGAAAAAAGCGCCGTTGTGATGAAAATCATCGCCGTGAAACCAGTCGGTTACCGGCGCCTGCGGACTCACCGCCTTCAATGCCGGGTGCCCGCTCAATGCCGCCATAGTAGTATAAAAGCCGGGATAAGAAATGCCCAGGGCGCCCACTTTACCATTATTGCCAGGCACATTTTCCAGCAGCCAGTCGATGGTATCGTATGTATCGCTGGCTTCATCAATTTCATGCCCTTTCTTCCCGGGGATAAAAGGACGGATATCTTTAAACTGTCCTTCACTCATCCAGCGGCCACGGACATCCTGGATCACGATGATATACTTTTCTTCTGCATAGCTTTTCCAGTAAGTATTCCAGAGATTAGGCGTAAACGCCACTCCATAAGGCGCGGCAGAATAAGGTGTGCGCGTGATCAAAACAGGATGCTTTTCACTGCTGTCTTTTGGAATATAAATAGCGGTGAAAAGATGCACGCCATCCCGCATGCGGATCTGCCGCTCTTCTTTATAATAATGTTCCTTTACCCATACGGAGTCTCCGGCATGCTGAGCCCCGGCCGGGAGCACGGCAAGTGCTCCCAGCAACATAAAAACAAATCGCTTCATCCTGCTCTTTTTAGTTCAAACCATCTACCGTCAAGGATTCTGAGGAAAATTGGCTGGATCGTTATGTATATCTATTTCGCTTTGCGGTATAGGAAATAATAGTCGGGCTGGCGTAAGCGCCGGCGTAGTAAGATTATACTCGTTTTTCAGGTGTGCCTGCATAATGGCCAGTCCTTTTGAATAACGGACCAGGTCAAACCAGCGGTTATTCTCAAAGGCCAGTTCTACCCTTCTCTCAGCAAAAACCGCATCCCGGAAACTGGCCTGGTTAGGCAGGTCTGCGGGTGTTTTATCACCCAGTCCGGCGCGGCGCCTTACCTGGTTAAGGAAGCCAAAAGCGCTGTTGGCGCCGGTTGCAGCGCTATACCCCTGTTCGTTCAATGCCTCTGCCTGGAGCAGCAGGATATCGGCATATCGTAATACCGGGAAACTGCTGCCGCCATCACCGGTAGCACCGGGAGCATCTAAATATTTCTTTACATAATTACCTGGTTGCGTGGTAGTAGCATTCTTATACGAAACGGTGTCCAGTGAGGCGATCAGCCTTTTGTCGCCGGCTTCATAAGCCGACACGATATCATGTGTGGGCCGGTTGTTGTTAGATCCTCCATAGGCGACACCGTTATAATAGAAAGAAAACGGTACCATGTCGGTAAAGTAGTAGTTGCCTTCGGAAGGATTCAATCCTTTTTTAAAACGGATGGTAAACAACACTTCCGCGTTGATACCGGCAGCCGGGTTATACAAGGCTGCGTAATCCGGCAACAGCGTATATCCGTTCACGTTTTTCAGCACGGTGGTGGCATCATTCCATTTCTTCTCGGTAACATATACTTTCCCCAGCAAACCATTGGCACTACCGGCGGTTACTCTCCCATAGTCGTTCACGTTAGTGTATACGGCAGGAAGCAGGGTGGCGGCGGATTGCAGGTCTTTCTCAATTTGCGCATACACTTCTGCCACCTCGTTCCGCTTATCATTCAGCGACTCGGTAGTTGTTTCCACCCTTGTTACCAGCGGTACTTTGCCATACAACCGCACCAGGTCGAAGTACACAAATGCCCGCAGGAAAAGGGCTTCGCCCCTGAATTGTTTTTTGGCCGAATCCGGGATAGCGGCGGCATCAATCTGGTCCAGTACCGCGTTGGCACGGGATATCGTAAGATAGGCGCCTGCGTATACATCGGTCAGAAATGGATTGGTAGTGGTTTCGGTGAACAGGTCGATCTGCGAAGCCACGCCGCCTAATGCGCCGCGGTCAAGGATATCGGTGTTATCGCTTCTTACTTCCATCAGGTAGTAGGCCGACTTACCATAGCTGCGCGTATTCTGCAATCCATCATAGATAGCATTTACACCCTGCTGGAAATCGCCCGTGGTTTTAAAGAAGGTGGCCGTGGTTTGATTGGATACCGGCGGAAGGTTGATGAAATTTTTACTGCAGGAAGTGATGACCGTTACCAGCGACAAGCCTGCTATTGCTTTGATGATATTTAACTGCATAAGTTCCTGTTTTTAAAATGAAAGATTAATACCTGCGGTGAATGTTCTGGGCAACGGATAGGTACCGTAGTCCTCCCCTTGCGACAAAGGCGCGTCGGGCCGGGCATTCACTTCGGGGTTATAACCGGTGTAGTCGGTCCAGGTATAAATGTTTTGCCCCGACAGGTACACCCGCAGGCCCTGGATTTTATTATTAAACAGTCGCTGGTTGAATGTATAACCAATCGTTAAATTACGTAAACGCACATACGAACCATCTTCCACAAAGAAGGAACTTGGCTGTGTGCTGTTGCCGGTGGTAACCCTGTTAGGCCGCATAGAATTGCCATCACCGGGATCTGTGGGTGATTTCCAGTAACCCGTTTCTTCGATCATCTGGTTGGCATTCCCTTCACTGTTGTACAGGAAGCGGCGTTGCAGGTTCATCACCTTATTACCCTGTGAAGCCTGTAATGACACGGTGAGATCAAAACCTTTATAGCGGAATTCGTTGGTGAGTCCCCATATAAATTTCGGGAAGTAACTGCCGATATCTGTTCTGTCGGACGCGTCAATTTTCTTATCGTCTGTTACGTCAACAAACCTGCGATCGCCGGGTTTGGTGCTCGCATAATGCGGATAGGCGTCTATTTCAGCCTGGTTTTTGAATACGCCGCCATTTACATAACCATAAAAACTACCAATGGGCGCCCCTACTTTGGTGATGTACAACTGTGAGATAGTACCGTTACCACCATCGGAAATGATGGGTGCATTATTGGCGCCGAGTTGCAGCACTTCATTTTTATTTGCCGCAATATTAAAGCTGGTGTTCCAGGTAAAAGCACCGGTAAAGTTGCGGGTAGTAAGACTGAATTCCACACCGGAGTTACGCACCTTACCAATGTTCTTCAACGCCTTACCAAATCCGGAACTCAGTGGTACCGGCACTTCCAGCAGCAGGTTGGAAGTTGTAGCGCGATAGTAATCGGCGCTCAGGTAAATCCTGTTTTCCAACAAGCCGATATCCAGGCCGGCGTTGAGCTGCACTGTTTTTTCCCAGGTGAGGTCGGGGTTGGCTGGTTGTGCCAGTCCCACGCCATTTACCGCGGTACCGCTTCCGTTGCCTAATACATAACCGTTGGAGGCCAGCAGGTCGTACGCTGCGTAGTTGGCAATCTGGAAGTTACCGGAAGTACCATAGCTTATCCTGGCCTTCAGTTCGGAGATGGCTTTTATTTTAAAGAAGGATTCGTTGCTAATGAGCCAGCCGCCTGATACTGCGGGGAAGTAGCCCCACTTGTTGTTGGCGCCGAAACGGGAAGATCCGTCGCTGCGGATACTGGCCGATACAAAGTATTTATCATCGTAGTTATAGTTAATCCTTCCCAGGTAAGAAAGCAACGACCACTGCGATTCCGTGGAGGTACCGCTGGTGATGGTGGCAGCATTCAACGTTTGTACGGCGTCGTTAGGAAAGCCGGTACCATAGGTTTCGTTGGCTTTGGTGGTATTCTTCTGCGAAGTATATCCCGCGAGCACATCAAACCGGTGTTTGCCGCTGATATTGAACTGGTAGTTCAATGTGTTTTCCCAGAGCCAGTTTACAGATAAGGCCGTTTGTGCCGATCCTTTGGGGATGGTAGGCGCCGCCTGTTGAATTGGCCGGTAGCTTCCCAGTACGGAAGGCCGGAAATAATTCCTGCTGAAGTGATTGATATCTGTACCGAAGAAGGTTTTAAATTTCAGTCCTTTGATGATTTCATATTCTCCCCAGGCGCTGCCCAGGTTACGCACGTGATCCAGTTTATCTTTGATCTTTGTTGCCAGCGCTACCGGGTTTTCACCACCGGAATAGCCATAGGCCCACACATTCTGCCGGTTGGTAGCCAGTGATCCGTCGGGGTTATACACGGGAAATACCGGCGATGCTTTCAATGCGTTGCTGAGGATACCGTCAAAGGTCCAGGGACCTTCGCTGTTGATAAGGTCATAATGATCAAAGGTAGGGTTAACGGTAACGCCTATCTTTAAACGGGAAGTCAGTTCCGCAGTGAGATTGGCTCTCAGTCCATACCTTTTATAGCCGGATCCCAGGATGATCCCTTGCTGATCGAGGTAGTTGCCGGAAATGTAATACTGGAATTTATCGTTGCCGCCGGAGGCCGACAGGGTATGATTTTGAATGGGCGCTGTTCTGAACAGGGCATCCTGCCAGTCGGTGTTAGTGAGACCTGGATTACCTGCGAGGTAAGGCAGTATTTCCGGTGCGATCTGGTAATTGGAACCACCCCGTGTGGCGTTATCATCCGTGATACTCCCCGAAGGTTTGAAATCCAGGTAAGCGTTGTTCTTGGCATCGAAGCTGAATTTTGACCACTGATAGGCATCCATCAGCTTTATTTTTTTACTCACCTGCTGAAAGCCGGCGTACATGCTGTATCCAAAGGAAGGAAGGCCATTTGTTTTTCCTTTCTTGGTGGTAATGAGCACTACGCCGTTGGAAGCGCGGGAGCCGTAAATGGCCGCTGAGGAGGCATCCTTGAGGATGTCTATTGACGCAATATCGTCGCTGTTTAAGGTGCTGAGCGGATCAGGGGATTTCTGGAAAGATGCCTGCCCGGTGATGTTTACCATGTCTGTAGCTCCCTGTAAATTCTTCAGGTCGTTCGACAATGGAATACCATCGATCACATACAGCGGGTCGATGCCTGCGGAGATGGAGTTCAGTCCGCGGATACGTACGCTGATGCTGCCTCCCGGTGCGCCGGTATTCTGTAATACCTGTACGCCTGCTACTTTACCGGCAATGGCCTGTTCAAAGCTGGTTACCGGCTGGTCCTTCAGATCGGCGGCCCGCACAGAGGCCACGGCGCCGGTGATTTCCCTCCGGCGTTGCACGCCGTATCCTACTACTACCACCTGGTTAAGCGAGGAGCTGGATTCTTTCAGGATCACTGCCACCGGCTGGTTTTCCCGCAAAGTAATGCTGCCCAGTTGCGCAGGCTCGTAGCCGATAGAGGTAAACCGGAAACTGTAAGGGGCGCCAACCACCAGGTCGGGAAAACGGAAAGTGCCACCGACATTGGTTTGCGTGGATACCGTAGTGCCTGACGCTTCATTTTTGGCGGTGACAGATACGCCCGGTAGCGCTTCGTGCTTTTCATTTTGCACGGTACCGGTAACGCCTGTACGCTTTTCCTGTGCAGCCAGGTATAACGGAGTTAATAATGTGAGCATCAATAGTGCGCTTCTCCATTTTTCTTTTAAAGAACGAAAGTAAAAAGAGTCCATAGGTGATTTTTGAGGCCCTGTGCAGGTTGTTGCCATGCCTGCAGTCATACAGGCACCGTTTCAGATACCTGTTGATTTACCAGGGCCGGTTTATAAAACAGCGGACCATTCATTGGCCGGTGATGCGATATTAGATTTTCAGTTTACAGCGTTAAAAGTAACAACAAGTTTTTAGTCTACCAAATCAATAGACTAATATCCCCGCAGTTATTTTGCGGTAGATAAATTTATCGTGTTGCGGATTGCCCCTATTAATTTAACTCATTTACACCCGGGAAAAGGGAAAACATTGCCTGTCCGGAAATGAACACTTCTCCCGTAAAAACGGACAACGTAATGGTAGTTGCTATTACATTAAGTGTTGATAACCAATAACCGGAAGATTGGCATTTTCTTAGTGCCGCAATAGCCCTCAACATTCCTGTATGTTCGGCAACCAATTTAAAATCGCGTGGCGGAATTTCCGCAAGCATCTCACACATGGCCTGTTAAACCTCACCGGTCTCACGCTGGGGCTTACCGGTTGTTTCTTTATAACACTGTATGTAACTGATGAATACAGCTACGACCGCTGGATACCGGGGCACGAACAGGTGTACCGCGCCGGCATGGAAGTAAAAACCCAAACCAATGATGTGATTGCCTTTGCCCAAACATCAGGTTTCCTGCGACAGGCATTGCTGGTATATCCGCAGGTGACAACGGCCACAAGGATCTTTGAATATGGCAGCAATACCGCGGTGAGCAGCAATAGCGGCGCACAGAAAAAATTTAATGAGAAAGGCATCTACTTTGCCGATAGTACCTTGCTGGAAGTGCTACCCTATCCTTTGCTGGCAGGCAATGCCCGCACTGCGATGAACAATGCGGATGGTATTATGCTTACGGAAGAAAAAGCGGAAAAATATTTTGGAAAAGAAAATAATGTCAGTACCTATCTCAATAAAATATTAACCATCAACGAAAAGAGCTACCGGGTAACGGGCGTGCTAAAAAATGTGCCCACCAATACTTACTTCCGGCCGGATTTTGTTATTTCCACGGTCAGCGTCCGCAACGAGCAATGGTTCCGGCGTAACATGGAAAACTGGCACGGCACCATGACGCATACCTTCTTTAAATTAAGGCCCGGCGTGCAATGGGAAGCCTTTGAAAAACAGATCAGGAACATTGCCTACCAGTATGTGGGCGATGAAATAAAGGCTAACAACCAGGTATATACGCATTTTATCCAGCCACTTACTACTATTCACCTGCATTCAAACCTCCGGTACGAACTCAGTAAAAACAGCGATATATTATATGTGCGGATATTATCTTTCGTAGCGTTATTCATCCTGTTGATCGCCGGCATCAATTTCATTAACCTGGCTACTGCCACGGCCAGCAGCAGGGCCAAAGAAGTGGGCGTAAGAAAGGTGATTGGCGCCAACCGCTCCCAGCTGATGCTGCAGTTTATGATTGAAGCGTTGATGATGAGCGTAATGGCATTTGCGCTTACGGCTGTTTTAATAGTCGTGCTGCTGCCTTTTTTCAACCATATTGCAGATAAAACTTTTACGGTGTCACAATTGTTCCGGCCATCACTTATTGGCGCGGGCCTTGGTATCAGTGCAGGCATCGGCATACTGGCCGGCATCTATCCGGCTATTATACTTTCCGGATTTAATCCCATGCGCATTATACAACGGTATGGCGCACAAAAGAAAACGCATTCGCTGCGGAATGTGCTGGTGGTAACCCAGTTTGCTATTTCCATCCTGCTCATTGTGGCCACCATCGTAGTACACCGGCAGCTGCAATTTATGAAAAGCTTCGATCTGGGCATTGACCAGTCGCAGGTACTGGTGATTCCCGTTACCGGGAAAGATGCCACTGCCAATATTAAAACGCTCCTCGAAAAATTCCGGGGACAGGCAGATGTGATTTCAGTAAGCGCCTCCGGCAATGTACCCGGCCAGGAATTTGGGAATAACCTTTTCCGGCTGAAAGGCGACCAGACAAAACAAACCGACACCAGGCTGCTGTCGGCCGACAATGAATTTTTCCGTACTTATAATATCCGGTTGCTGGCAGGCAGGTTAGTTAACATGACGCCGGATACCAGCCGGAAAAGCGGCGATATCATGATCAACGAAGCCGCCCTCCCCTTCTTTGGCTGGAAGAAACCCGAAGATGCGCTGGGACATGAATTTGATTACGGTTGGGGTACTGTATGCGGCGTGTATAAAGATTTTCATTTTACTTCGCTTCAACGCGGGGTAACGCCGCTGGCCATTTTTTATGATCCTTACTGGCTGAATTATATCAGCGTGAAGATGAATACCCGCAATGCGGCTGCTACTGTAGGGAGACTGGAAAAGACGTGGCAGTCGGTGGTTCCTTCGCTTTCTTTCAATTACTTTTTCCAGGATGAAGCATTTAACCGGCAATACCTGGCGGAACAACGACTGGGATCACTGTTCATGGTTTTTGCCCTGTTTGCTATTGCCATTGCGTGTCTTGGGTTATTTGGCCTTGCTTCTTTCACGGCTGCGCAGCGGACCAAAGAAATTGGTATCCGGAAAGTGTTGGGCGCCAGCGTAACGGGTATTGTAAAACTGTTGTCGAAAGATTTCCTGGCATTGGTGGTAATGGCCGCCGTTATTGCATTTCCGCTGGCCTGGTGGGCCATGAGCAGCTGGTTACAGCACTTCGCTTATCGCGTGCCGCTGAATGCGTGGGTGTTTATCGTTGCAGGCGGAGGCGCCTTGCTGATAGCGCTGATCACAGTTAGTTTCCAGGCGATAAAAGCCGCGCTGGCCAATCCTGTGAACAGCCTGCAGGCAGAATAATTGCGGCAAAGGCCCGTACCAGCCTTTGTTGTCTATTTTGTATAAAACACGATATCGTCTCCATCCGGTTCGCTGTCTGCCAGCTGTTCTTCCCAGCCTGCGGGCAATTTAAAGATGGTATGTAAGCCGCCCAGCAATTCCAGCCAGCCGCTCATTTCGTCGGACACTTCCAGGGTTTCGCCCTCCATTGTTTTAAACACCAGGAAGGCGGCTTCTCCCGGGTACGCATATACTTTGTATCCGGCAATATAGGTTACATCATCCCAGAAGATAGTGTTATCAATATCTTCATCATATTTCACATAAAGTGTCCGTTCATCAAATTGTATATCCATAGTGGTAAGATTATTTAGTTTGCAGTAATGGTAAAACTTACTTTAAACAACCGGCTGGCGCCGGCATCATTATCGGATACCAGGTGAAGCGTGAGGATGTTATCCTGTATGCTTTCCAGGCAAATACCTTCTATCTTTTCTCCTTTGAAAGCGGGATCTGCTGCTGTTAAATTGAGCATGCCATCCGGCGTAAGGGTGGTTTGTGATAATTTCCGGGAGATATTACGGATCCAGCCAATATAGCTGTCGCCGATAGCGCCATCATCGTAAGCATTAGCAGTGGCTTCGGAAGAAAAGGTACACAGTAACAGGTCCTTTTCCGCTATGTAACAAAGTTCCGACACGCCGGTAAATACAGGCGTTGGCGTTAGTAACGTAAACGGTACTACGCTAACCGCCGGGGCTGCCTGTTCCCAGAAGCCGGGGACCGTCAGCACCAGCTGGTTCTGCGGCCAGGTATTGTTGCCGCGGTTACCCAGCAGCAACGTATTGTTTACTACAGCGGCCCCTTCTATATTCAGTTCATTGATCCCGCTGTTCAGCAGTTGCGTGGTGAAATCCGGCGGATAAGGAATAAACTGCATGGTGGCAGAGTCGCCATCCGGCAGCGGCAGCAGCATTAGTTGACGGCGCTTTTCCGTTGCCAGGGAGCCGGAGGCCATGAGGTAGGTTTTACCATGCAGGTTAATCAGCGCGGAAGCCTCATAGTCGGCCTTTTCCGCTTTTGCAATGCGCTTGCCACTGATGCCGGGAATGGGAATACTTTTAATGACCTGGTACGCCTTATCCAGCACCTGGATGCAGGTGGCATCATCTCCTATGAGATACAACCTGCCGTCATGAAATTCCACTGCGGAGGCAGAAGGAAAATCGGGCAACAGCAATGTGCAGATGAGTGTGATAACCCCTTTCATAATGTATGTGATTACTTTAAATTGCTCACTACTTTCTTAATCGCCTGTGCCCAGAAGGTTCCCAGCACTTCTGCGCCTTTTGCATTGGGATGCAGCTGGAAAATGCCGGCCTTTCCCTGCTCCTGGATAAACAGTTCCGGGTGCTTCTTAAAATAGTTATACCCATCGCGATAGCCGGTGAATACCTGGTGTGGATGACTGGTGCGATAGCTGGCAACAATAGCGTCGAGCACCGGGAAATAAGATTGCAAACGGGCCTGTCCTTCTGCGAGGTAACGGGAACTGTTTTGTGTGTTGGCACTATACCAGGTGGGATGATGCAAAATGATGATGCAGCCGGGATAGTTGGTGAACAGCTGGTCCAATATCGCTTTTACATTTAAACGGTATTGCTCCGGCGATACCGGTGACCCGTTGGGGCCTTCTATGGCGCTGTCGTTGGTGCCCAGTACCATAGAGAATACGAGGAGCGCGTGCTGATCGTTTTTAAACGCATCTGCCGCGGCTACCACGTTATTGAATAAACGGCCGGTAGCTGGTAGGAAGTCGACCGTAGTAGAACCGCTTACGCCCTGGTTGCTGTATTGGATCTCCCGGTCCGGCATCGCATGTTTCAGCCATTCCCATGCCTTTACCGGGGGCGCTTCCTGCAACGGGTGCTGTAGGCCGCCGCCTTGTGTAATGCTGTTGCCGATAAAGACGATATCCAGCTTTTTCTTTTGCGCTGCCGCGCCGGCAGCGGTGAGTACCAGGAAGCAAAGGGCAGCAGATAATATTCTCATCATGATATAAAAACTTTCAAACTTGTAAAATAACACCTTCACCTGAGAATCAAACATTTTTCCTGAAAACACTTTTCCCGGAAATAAATTTTTGCGTAACCAAATGGTTACTTATATTTGTAACCGAAAGGTTACATAACTTAAAAACAATTACCGTGAGAAGAGATGTATTTCAGGCAATAGCGGATCCTACCCGGCGGCAGATCATCGGGTTGCTGGCTAACAGTTCACTGAACCTCAACGCCATTGCGGACAATTTCGATATCAGCAGGCCGGCGATTTCCAAACATATCCGGATACTGACGGAATGCGGGCTGGTTACCATCCGGCAGGATGGCCGGGAACGCTTTTGCAGCGCAGATCTGAGGCAGTTAAAAACCGTGGCCGACTGGACTGCCCAGTACCATGAATTCTGGACACAGAAACTGGATGCATTGGAAAACTACCTGGCCAAATCACCTAAGCACCGCAGGAAAAAACAGTAGTCATGTCAATCGTTTATCAATAAAAAAATTCACCATGAGTAACAAACCACTGGTATTCGAACGTACCCTGGACGCCCCCGTTAATGCAGTATGGGAAGCCATTACAGACAAAGACAAAATGAAGCAATGGTATTTCGATCTCGCGGCTTTTAAACCGGAAAAGGGATTTGAATTCAGCTTCACAGTAGAAAAAGATAACAAACAATATGTTCATCTTTGTAAAATCACAGACGTGATACCGGGTAAAAAACTCAGTTATACCTGGAAGTACAAAGGCGAACCCGGCGAATCGGAAGTAACGTGGGAACTGTTTCCCGAAGGCGGGAAAACCAAACTGGTGCTAACACATGCCGGCATTCACAGCTTCGCAGCAGCGAATGATCCTGCCTTTGCTGCCAGTAACTTTAATGAAGGGTGGACTTATATTCTTGGTACCTCTTTACCTGCATTCCTGGAAAAAGAACAAGTAACAAATTGAGTACAACGCCTGATGGGACGATGTTTCATCAGGCGTTTCCTTTACTCCGCCACGGTCACGAGCAATGGGGATTCAAACATGCTTACCGGCGAAATAATTTTCTCCGACAACGGAATATTGTTTCCGTAGATTTCTTTCATTTGCTGCTTTACCGCCGCACTGCCCAGGTCAAAATCTTTCAGCTGCTGCAGCTTGCCTACTTCGAGGCCGGTTCCTTCTTTATAAATTTTCCATACCAGTTCAGAACAATAGATCCGTTCATCGGACCAACCAAAATAGAAGTCGTAGTCCTTGCCATTGTATTGCTCCCCTGCTGCCTTCATTTTAGCCACTACTTCCGGCGTGAGCACGGTACCAGCATCTTTCAGCCGTTTTATTACAAAATGCCGGCCCTTTCCCCTGTTAATCCATTGCATCAGCGGGGTATATCTTACTGGTTGTAAGGCTTCATACACAAACCACTGATCATCTCTCTTAAAAATTATTCCGCAATGACTATATTTGGAATGTGTAGCCTGTTGAATGGCTGTGCTCAGGTCTGACTGGGATACCTGGAAAATGATATCCCCTTCCCGGACAACCGGAAATGTAGCTGTTAATTTTTTGGAGAGATGTTTGCCCGTGAAAATATAAGACGCCGCCGGTAAGGTACCCGTTACAATGGTGAGCGCCAGTACTGTAAGTATAATTTTTTTGAGACCTGACATAAACCCGAATTTAAGTAAAAATAGATCCTATTATTATATAACCCATAGAAAATGAACGACATACTTATCGTGCCGGCTATTACGGCTGAAGTGGAACTGCTACAGCAAATAGCCCGGGAAACCTTCCAGGAGAGCTTTGCAGCCGACAATACACCGGAAAATATGAAACAATACCTGCAGGAGAATTTCAGTATTGCCAAATTATCTGCAGAGCTGAGCGAGCCGGATTCAGAATTTTATTTCGCCATGCTCAAAAATCAGCCAATCGGTTATATGAAAGTGAACTTCAGATCTGCACAGTCGGAGTTGTACAACAGCCGGGCGGTAGAACTGGAACGCATATACGTTTTAAAGTCGCACCAGGGGAAAAAAGTGGGTCAGCAGCTGTTCAACCAGGCCATGACCCTTGCCATGGAAGCCCGCGCTCCTTTCCTGTGGCTGGGTGTATGGGAGCACAATACCAAAGCCATTGCGTTTTACCGTAAAAACGGCTTTACCGAGTTTACCACACATCCGTTTCAGCTGGGAACTGAAATGCAAACGGACCTTATTATGCGGTTAAACCTGCCGTTGCATAAGCTGCAATAAATTTATTTCACTATATTCGACGCCCTTTTTCATTTCAAAGCGCGGTTCATGAGTCATTTCCCGGTTTCCAGTTCCAATCTCTCCGCGCCGCACCTGGCGCTGTTCGTGCAATCACACTACAACGCGGCGGACAGCGCCACTTGCCATCTCATTAAATCAGGCGTAAACGATACTTACCAGGTGACCACTTCCGCCGGCAAATATATCTTCCGCGTGTACAGTCTGCACTGGCGAACCCGCGCCGATATTTCCGAAGAGCTCCGGCTGCTGCTGTTGCTTAAAGAAGGTGGCATCCCGGTATCGTGGCCGCTGGCCGACAAACAGGGCGGCTTTATACAAACCCTGCCCGCACCGGAAGGCGAACGGTATGGCGTATTGTTTTCTTTTGCAGAAGGAGAAAAATTACTGCACTACGATGATGAGTTACACATAAAAGCGGGTATGGTGATGGCCCGCATGCACCAGCTTACACAGCCCTTTACCCTGAACAGGGTTACTTATACCGCGCAAAACCTACTGGTGGAGCCACTGGAATCGCTTAAAAAATTTCTGCCGGCAGATACCCCTGAAATGGTGTTCATGGCTACGGCACAGGCTCATCTTTTACAGTTGCTGAAAGATGCCGACCTCGCTGCCATCCGGCAGGGCGTGGTGCATATGGATATCTGGTTTGATAATATGAATATCCGCCCCGACGGGGAAATTACGCTCTTCGATTTCGACTTCTGCGGCAATGGCTGGCAATGCCTGGATGTGGCTTACTATATCCTTCAACTCCATAGCCTGATCCGCGATATGCCGGAGTGCCAGGTTAAAATAGACCGTTTCCTTGAAGGCTATTCGGTTATCACCCCTCTCAGTGCGGAGGAGCAAAGACTGATCCCGGCACTGGGCGTATGCATGTATTTCTTTTACCTGGGTGTTCAGTGCGACCGCTATCACAACTGGTCTAATTCTTTCTTAAACGAAGCCTATCTTAAAAGATTTATCAACGTGCTGGTAAAGCGGTACTACGACCTGTATCTACAGAACGCATCACTGGTAAATCCATAACAGCACCGGCTGGGAAGAGGTATCTATATAGGGTTGCAGCGAAGCGAAATAAGCAGGGTTCAGTGTAGGACAGCCATCGCTGCGGCAAATGCCCTGATCCTGTGCAGCTGCGGGCACACAGGCGTGGCTGTGCAATACTACGAACCGGTCGAACGCACGACTGTTACTGCTATCCAGGCCATATAATTTATACGCCGTGCCAAACCGGCCACTATACTTGCCGCCTATACGATATTTCCCAAGTGAAGAACAACGGCTGCCGGATACATTGGAAAACACTACTTTTTCGGCTCTGAAATCCGGTCCCTGGCCATGCGCCACCAGGCCGCTGCTTTTTATTTTATGATGCAGCAGGTCGTAACAGATAAATCTTTTGCCACCGGAAAACACGCTGAAATCTACCAGGAAAGCATAGCGGGTATTATAACCATGCTTCACGGCATACTGTTGCAACACTTTTGCCTTTTCGTGCAGCCGTGTCTCATCAGGCGCCATCACAAGTTCCTGCGAAGCAGGCAGCAATGATGGTATTGAATGTGTAGTGGTATTTTTTTCTTTACAGGCGGCAAAAAAAAGTGCTGCCAACAGCAAAACCCTCCATGCTTTGAACCGTATCATGTTTGTCAGATGCAGGGCCACACATTTTCCATAAGCATCCGCAAAAATTGCGATACTTCGCTTTTATCTCCCCTAATTATTAAATCAAAAAAAATCCAAAAATAAAATCAAACTAATCAGTATAATCAGCGTAATCAGCGAGAAAGACAAAATCCGCGTTATTCCCAGATATCTTTAACATGAATGAGGATCGAGTAACGGCCAGTGGGAGGATAATGACCGATGTGCAGTTGCGTCTCATCAAAGGGCTGCGGCAGTTTATCTGCGTATTGCCCGTATAATTCCTGCACCACTGCAATGGCTTCCGCCTTATTTTCCACTACCCATGATTTGGCGGTTTTGTTATTATCAAACTGCTGGTTAAAGGCTTTCCGGGCAGATTCGGTTTGTTCAAACGGCACTACTTTCAGCGTCCACACCTCTCCTATCTTTTCCGGTTGTGCGGGTGTATCCAGGTTGATCTTAAACCTTTCCAATCCCGCAGGATCCAGGGCACGCATGATATCCATCGCAACTGACATAATCATAATTTTTTCTGACCGCAATATTACAACTTCCGGGTGTTATTCAGCGCCTTTTACGTTCATACGGATCGTATAAATGCCTTTACCGGCGGTGATGAACAGGATGTTATTATCTTTCCCGCCGAAACAGGCGTTGGCAGTCCATTCTGCCGGCACGTGGATCTGCCCGATCTGTTGGCCATTTTTGTTAACGACGGTAACCCCGTTTCCACAGAGATAAAGGTTGCCTTGTTCATCGAGCGCAATACCATCCGTTGTTTTGTCCGCCATGAGGTATTGACCAGTCAAACGGCCATCTGCATTCACGTTGTAGCGGTATACTTTGCCGCCCTCGATATCTGCCACGTACACCAGCTTTCCATCGGGCGTACCGATAATACCATTAGGCTTCTTAATATCTGCTGCGGCTACTACCGCTTCTTTTGCGCCGGGCGCCAGGTAGTAAACATTTTCTTCTTTCATATCGGGTTTCCTGCGCAACCAGTAATCACGCTGATAATAAGGATCCGTGAAATATATACCGCCGCCGGGGGCCACCCAAACATCATTGGGGCCATTGAGCTTGTGACCGCCGAAATTATTTACCAGCACTTTTATTTTTCCATTGGGAGAGATGGACCACAACTCGTATTGCTCATCTGCGCACGCTACCAGGTTGCCTTTTCCATCAAAATACATCCCGTTGGCCCGGCCTGCTTCCTTCAGGAAAACAGACAGCTTCCCTTTGGTATCATATTTCCAGATCTTATTGTTGGGCTGATCTGTAAAATAGATATTCCCTTTTTTATCGGCCGCAGGGCCTTCTGTAAAGTCGAATTGTTTTGAAACCAGCTTCAGCCGGGCATCTTTAGCCACTGTGGGCGGAAGGGTATCTTTTGTAACCGCACCTGCACCGAGGTAGCAACAGGTAGCCAATAGTAACGTGGAATAAAATTTTAACCGCATAGTGCTCCGTCAATTTTTACAATTGTAATCAATCCTGCGGAGAATTTTTTCTAAAAATGAGGAGAAGAAGGGCTGGTGGAAGAGATCATATTTATTTATAGAGCCGGCTATGTAAATAGCCCGCCTACAGGTAAACATGATATTGATTTTTTGGGGTAACCAACGCTGGATGACATCTTACCCGATTTTAGAATGGCGATCTATTCCGGTATGGGGATGCTACTCCTATGGAGAAAGGTCGTACGTTGATAGAGCGAAATTATCGTGATTAATGGCAGGGACATAGTACAAAAGCGACATCTTTTGCTTTACTCCATTATTTTATGGAGCCGTATGGTATTGGTGAGTTCCTGTTCGTGCATAAAGGAAGGGGTAATGCCTGCAAATTTTTTGAAGTCCCGGATAAAGTGCATCTGGTCATAATAACCGCTCTTGTAAGCGATTTCGGTCCAGGTTTTCTCGGGAAACAGTTCTTTTAACTGGTAGGCTTTACAGAAGCGGATGAGCCGCGCATATTGTTTGGGCGGCATTCCCAGCCGTTCGGTGCATTTCCGTTCAAACTGCCGCAGGCTGAGGCAGGCAAGCGACGCCAGGGCTTCTATTGTTCCGTTGCCGCCGGTGGCTACCAGGGCGGCCATCGCTTTGTCTAACGGCAGGATAGGCTTTACCTGGGATATTTTTTTAAGCAGATAAAATTCAACGATACTTATCATGTGTGCCCAATCGTCGGCTTCTTTCAACCGTTCGGTGATTTCATCAATTTCATTACCCATCAGCAGGCGGGTATCAAAATCCTGGTCATATATTTCAGGCATGGGAATCTTCAGCAGGCGGTGCAGGCCACCGGGTTGAAAGCCTATGCACAGCGCCAGGTGGCGGCGTCCCATATCCAGGGTTACCGGCTGCTCCTGCGGCCCGATGGTTACACAAACGGTTTTGGTTACATAGTCGCTGTGACCGGCCTTCAATACTTTGATCGGATCTTCCAGGTAAAAAATAATAAACCGCTGATAGGCGGGCACAAACCTGTAAATGTTTGACAGCGCCTTATTTTGGCTAAAATCTACTTCGTAGATGCCAAAATAACTCACGAGATCCCTCAGGGCCGGATGTGGTTTGTAACTTTTTGATTTCATGGATGTGTGCGGCTATAGGTGCTCAGTACTGCAATCCGCTGAAACAAATATATACAAATATTAAAAAAGTCAACCAATGCTACCTATAAGCGTTATCTTCTACGGGTTAATTTTATTTTATATTTAAAGATGAAAATTGCGATGACCGGAGCTTCCGGCTATATAGGCAGTGTGCTGGTTCCGCTGCTTTTATCCGAAGGGCATACCCTGCGGTTGCTTACCCGGAAACCGTTGCCGGAAACCACCCCGGCGGGCATTACTTTCGTACAGGGGGAGCTGTTAGCCGAAGCGGCTATCCGCCAGCTCGTAGCAGGTGCGGATGCCGTGATACACCTGGCGGCAGTCATTTCGGTAGATGACCGGCCCAATAAAACCCTTTTTCACATCAATACACACGGCACGCGGCTGCTGGCCGCCGCCGCACAGCAAGCAGGCGTTAAAAGATTCATTCACCTCAGCTCCGTTACTGCGTACGACCAGGCGCCCTATGATGAACCGATGAATGAAAGCCGCGGCGTGGTAAAAACCACGCGGCACGGTTACGACTATTCCAAAGCCGTATCGCAGGCCATTGTGCTGGAATATAACGGCAGCGGCATGGAAGTGGTAGTGCTGGCGCCAACAGCCGTCATGGGGCCGTTCGACCGGCAACCATCGCTGATAGGTAAAGCCATCATTAATATGTATAAAGAAAAAATACCGGCTCTTTTTCCCGGTGGTGTTGATTTCGTTGATGTAAGGGATGTGGCGGGGGCCATTGTAAGTGCATTAGCCCGGGGAACCGCCGGCGCTGTATACCTTCTGAGCGGCGAATGGGTATCACTCGTAAGCCTGAACAGGGAAGTTGGCCGGATAAAAGCACGCCCGGTAACGCTGCGGGTAGTACCTTTATGGCTTGTATTCAGCATGCTGCCATTAGTGAGAATGCTGGCGGTGATCAGCGGCGGACCGCCTTTTTATACGCGGCAGTCGGTGTATAACCTGATTTACAGCAACAAAAAAATTGATCATTCAAAAGCCGCCGCTGAACTCAATTTCAGGCCGCGGCCCTTTACGGAAACCCTTCGGGATACCATTGATTGGTTCAAACAAACAGGCGCTATCAAATGATTGACTATTTACCATCACCAGGTTATGTTGTTTTTGTTTGTTGCTGGGCGCTTACCGGTATTGGCGCGGGCATTTACCTGTTACGCAGGGAGGCGCCTTACGGCCGCTACAGCAGCGATAAATGGGGCCCCATGATCTCCAATAAACTGGCCTGGCTGCTGATGGAAGCCACCGTACTGGTTACCTTTCTTATATGGATCCCGCTGCGTACTTTTCTATGGCGTTCCCCCGCCGGCGTTATGGTGTTGCTCTTCCTGCTGCATTATGTACACCGCAGTTTCGTATATCCGTTTATGATACGTACCAAAGGCAAAAAAATGCCGGTGGTGATTATGTTATCGGCCATGCTGTTTAATACCGTGAATGGCTCCCTGCTGGGCATCTGGTTTACCGCTTTTGACCACTATCCCGATCATACATTTTTCACACCGTCGTTTATCACCGGCCTGTTGTTGTTCTTCGCAGGCATGTTTATCAACTGGTGGTCGGATTACCAGCTGATACGCCTGAGAAAAAAAAATGAAACAGGTTATAAGATACCACAGGCGGGGCTTTTCAAATACATCTCCTCTCCTAACCTGGCGGGGGAAATTATTGAATGGGGAGGCTTTGCATTACTTACCTGGAGCCTGCCGGCGCTGGCCTTTTTTATCTGGACCTGCGCTAACCTGGTGCCCCGTGCAATGGCCAACCACCGCTGGTATCAGCAACAATTCCCTGAATACCCGGCCAACCGGAAAGCATTACTTCCTTTTATCTGGTAACAACCCGCTTATGGCAAAGAAGTACAGTCAGTTTAAAGCAGCATTGGTGATGGCAAAAGCCAGTCTTATTGCCACGCTACGAAGCCCTACTTCCGTTGTATTTGCCCTCCTGTTCCCCGTTATTTTCGTTACGGTTTTTGGCGCCATGGTAGACAACACCGCCGTAAAAGTAAAGGTCCGGCTATCGCCGCACAGCGACAGCGCCAACCCCATGTATGCGGCCATTAAAGCCATCCGTATCTTCGACCTTTCTTATGGCAGCGATTCCGCAGCGATGTTGTCGGATCTGAAAAAAGGAAGGATTGCCGCCGTGCTATATCTTCATGCGCCCACCGTGGTAAACGGCCTGCCGCAGTTCCGGACAGATCTGCTGGGAAGCAGCGCGGTAGCGGATAAAATGCCGCTGATCCAGGCAGCGCTGCAGGAAGCGGCCGGCAAGATAAACCAACGCATATTACCGGATCAGCCGGCGCCGGCATCCATACAGGTGGTGAATATACCCGGGCGGGTATACCGGCAGATAGATTTTATTTTACCGGGGCAACTGGGCTTTTCTTTACTCATGGCAGGTGTATTCAGCTCTGCGTTCCTCTTGTTTAACCTCCGGCATACGCTCGTACTGAAACGCATATACGTAACGCCGGTGAGCCGCGCGGCCATCCTGCTGGGTGAAATGCTCAGCCGCTTATTATTCCAGGTCATCTGCTTTATTATCATCACCGCGCTGGGATACTTTGCATTTCAATTCACGCTGGTAAACGGGCTCCTCACCTTTATGGAAATGCTGCTGCTCTCTGTTTTTGGATTGGTGATTTTTATGGGTATCGGTTTTATTATCAGCGGCATTATCCGCAATGAAAGCTCCATTGCGCCGGTGGCTAATACGCTTACCGTACCACAGATATTACTTTGCGGATTGTTTTTCCCGATAGATAATTACCCGGTGTGGTTGCGCACTTTTTGTGAATTGCTCCCACTAACTTTTTTTGTAGACGGGTTACGCAAAATTGCCTTTGAAGGTTTGCATATCTGGCAGATACCGCTGCAACTCGCGGGGCTAGTCGTATGGGGTATACTTATTGCCGGGTTATCGATCCGGTCGTTCAAATGGGAATAACAAATTGGCGCAACTGCCCCTTTTATTGTCGTATCTGGCCACCTCTTTCTTTACAGCAGCAACTTAACTTTATGGTATCTTATTAAACACAAATAAAAAATAAAAACATGGCAGCAGTTAATCCTTACCTGAATTTCAACGGCAATTGTGAAGAGGCTTTTAATTTTTACAAAGCTGTTTTTGGCAAAGAATTCCAGACATTCACCCGCTTCGGAGAGATGGAGCATCGCGCGGAAGGCGAAGAAAATAAGGTGATGCACGTAGCGCTACCACTCGGTAAAGATTCTTTCCTGTTTGGCAGCGACAGGCCCGGCGCATATGGCAAAGGCACCCTGGGCGACCTTTTCTTTGTGGCTATTGCAGCAGAAAGTGAAGCGGAAGCAGACAATTTGTTTAAAGGTTTGTCGGAAGGCGGCCAGCCCACCATGCCCATGAACAAGGCTCCCTGGAATGCTTATTTTGGTATGTTAACCGATCAGTATGGCGTATCCTGGCTGATCAATTACGACTATGCCCAGAAAGGCTGATTCCCCGTTTAAAAGAAAATAAAGCAGCCGGTTCACTCCACTGAACCGGCTGTTGCATTGTGACAGGTATAGGACAGCATTTCTTTTATTTGTTGACAATTAACCCCGTCAGTTGTTTATCCAATTGCTCACCACGGAGGTTCTTTGCAATAATTTTACCGTCCGGCGCAATCAGGTAGTTGGTAGGTACACCCCGTACACCATACTGGCGCGCCACCGCGTTATCCCAGTATTTAAGATCGGATACATGCACAAAGTCCTGCAAACCGTCTTTTTCAATGGCGCCCAGCCAGGCAGCCTTCTTCCCCGGCTGATCCAGCGATACGCTGAGCACCACGAAGTTTTTATCATGGAACTTCTTAAAGGCAGCCACCACGTTAGGATTTTCTGCACGGCAGGGTCCACACCAGGAAGCCCAGAAATCCAGCAATACATATTTACCCCTGAAGTCGGATAACTTCACCGGCTTGTCGTTGATATCATTCTGGGTGAAGTCAGGCGCAGGCGCTCCAATGCCCAATGCCTTTTCGGTTTCCATCGACTGGTAAAACTCCTGGCCGGCAGGGCTTTTCTTCAGCGCAGCTGTAAGACCATTGTACATGGGCGTTAGCTCCTTCAGGTTCATGTTATTCATCACCGCCAGCTCTTTCAGCGCTACAATGCTGAAAAAGGAATTGGGGTTTTCACTGACAAACCTGCGCTGCAAGGCTTTCTTTTCAGCAATGGCGGCATGGAAGCGGGTATTCAGTTTATTGGTGAAAGCGGTATCATTTCTTTGCGCTTCGGTAGCCGCTCCAAAATCCTTGTTGATGCCTGCCATAGCAGTATCATAGGCCGCAATAAACAATTTGTAACGGTCGTGTTCCTTGTTTACCGGGGAACCGGTGATCACCGCATCGCTGATATTATCGCTGCCGGCAATGGTAAAAGTGGTATTATCCAGGTAAAGCAGGCGACGGTCCATGTCGGGGCCGGGGTTACCGGTGCCTTTATGATCCACCATCAGCATCACCATATAGGGCGATTTCAAGGTTCCTTTAAATTCAAACATGCCATTTTTGATAACGGCCGAGTCAAGGAAGGTTTCCCCATTCACGCGCCGGTCGAGGTAGGCTTTGGCGCCAGGTTCCACCTGCCCCACTTTACCTTTCAGTGTGTATGCCTGCTGTGCAAAGGTCATGGCCGGCAATGCCAGTGCTCCTATTAACATCCCTATTTTCATAAATTAACTTTAGATAGTTGGTATATAAAGAAATAAAGCAGGAAAGCACCGGAATCTTAGCGTTATTCCTGTTTTTTTTATTCCATACAGTGGCGCCTGCGCGGCTTTAACAGTAGTTAACATTGTCATAATAAACTAATTAGCCTTGCCACCGTCTAATCCCCCGTAGCCAGCTACCGGATAATTATCGCCGTTTTTTGAACAATACAATTGAACGGATAGTTACTCATAGTACCTGATTGCTGTCTGTATTATTTAAATGAACTGTAAAAATGCTATGAGTAGATCTACCATTGCGCTCCTGCTGTTGCTGTTATGTGCCTGTAAAAACAAGCAACAAGGGAACACACAAACCGCTGTAAAGCCTTACCCTGTGATTGTACTGCAACCTAAAAACGCCACCATCAATGCCGACTATCCCGCTACCATCCAGGGTATCCAGAATATTGAGATCCGGCCAAAGATAGATGGATATGTAGATGCCATCTACATCGACGAAGGCGCTACCGTAAAAAAAGGACAGCTGTTGTTCCGTATCAGCGCTCCGCAATATGAGCAGAATGTAAATACTGCCCAGGCCAATATCAAAATAGCGGTGGCAGATGTAAATGCCGCACAGATGCAGCTCAACAAGGTAAAGCCCCTGGTGGAAAAGGACATTATCAGCGCCTATGAACTGGAAGCTGCGGCCTATAACCTGCAGTCCAAGCAGGCAGCGCTGGCACAGGCCCAGGCGGCGTTTAACAACGCCAAAACCAATTTAAGCTACACCACTATTTACAGTCCGGCCGACGGCGTGGTAGGCATCCTGCCTTATAAAATAGGCAGCCTGGTGAGCAGCACCACCGCCAACCCACTGACCACCGTTTCCAATATTACCCAGATCTACGCCTATTTTTCAATTAACGAAAGACAGGGACTGGATTTCTTCCTCGCCTCAAAAGGCGCCACCATGCAGGAAAAGCTGGCTACCCTGCCACCGGTAACACTGGTGCTGGCCAACGGCATTGTGCTGCCCCGCAAAGGGCGCGTGGAAACCGCGAGCGGTTTAATCAACCCCTCCACCGGCGCGCTCAATATGAGGGCCACCTTTTCCAACCCGGATGGGTTGGTACGCAGCGGCAGCAGCGCCATTGTAAGGATTCCCCAGCTGATAGATACCGCACTGCTGGTGCCGCAAAAGGCCACCTTCCAGATCCAGGGCAAGCTGTTCGTGTATGTACTGGATGCAGATAACAAAGTAAAATCAGTAGACATAGGCTCCAATGCCAGCGCTGCCGGTCAGTCGTTTGTAGTGCAGCATGGCGTGAAAGCGGGCGATAAAATAGTGGTAGACGGGATCAGCAACCTCCGGGAAGACCTGGTGATCAAGCCACGCCTGGTAAACGCAGACAGTGTTTACAACAGTCTCTGATCCATTTAAAACAATATCATGTTAAAAAGATTTATAGAGCGGCCGGTATTATCAACAGTAGTGTCTATCATTATTGTCACACTGGGCATACTGGGGTTGGTATCACTGCCTATCTCCCAGTATCCCGACATTGCCCCGCCCACCATACAGGTGCAAACGTCCTACAGCGGCGCCAACGCAGACGTGGTGCTGAAAAGCGTGGTAGTACCGCTGGAACAGCAGATCAATGGCGTGGAAAACATGGACTATATTACCTCTACAGCAGGTAATGACGGTTCAGCGAATATTACCGTTAGCTTTAAAATTGGCAGCGATCCCAATATGGCCGCCGTGAATGTGCAGAATGCCGTGGCCCGCGCCACACCACTGCTGCCGCAGGAAGTAACCCGCTCCGGCGTTACCGTGCAAAAGAAGCAGACCAGTAACCTGCTCATCTTTTCTGTTTACAGTACCAATCCATCGTTCGATCAAACCTTCCTGCAAAATTATACTGATATTAATATCACCCCGGTGATCAAACGTATCCCCGGTGTGGGCGATGCCTCCGCCTCCGGTAACATGGACTACTCCATGCGGATCTGGCTCAATACGCAGGCGATGGCTTCCTACGGGCTGATACCTGCGGATATCACTGCGGCGCTGGCCGAACAGAACATACAAGCCGCTCCCGGCCAGTTCGGGGAAAGCGGCGGACAATCGTTCCAGTATGTGATCAGGTACCCGGGTACGCTCATTGATACCACCCAGTTTGGCAACATCGTATTGCGCTCCAACCTGCGCAGCCGTTTGCTGCGGATGAGGGATGTGGCCCGCATTGAGCTGGGCGCCCTCAGCTATTTCAACAGTACCCGCACCAATGGCTATCCTGCTGTTTCCGTTAGCGTAGCACAGGTAGCCGGCTCCAATGCCCGCGATGTGATCCGCGAAACCCTGAAGGTAATGGAAGAAGCTTCCAAAACATTTCCCAAAGGCGTGAAATATGTGGTACTGCAAAATGTGGACGATTTCCTCACCGCCTCTATCGATAAGGTATTGCATACGCTGGTGGAAGCATTTATACTGGTGTTTGTGGTGGTGTTCATTTTCCTGCAGGACTTCCGCTCTACGCTGATACCGGCGATATCCGTTCCGGTAGCCATTATAGGAACTTTTTTCTTTCTCAAGCTGTTTGGATTCACGATTAACCTGCTTACTTTATTTGCCCTTATCCTGGCCATAGGTATTGTGGTGGATGATGCCATCGTAATTGTGGAGGCCGTGCATGCCCGCCTGGATACCGGCTATAAATCCGCCCGCAAAGCGAGTATTGATGCACTGGATGAAATATCCGGGGCGATTGTGTCCATTACGCTGGTGATGTCTGCCGTATTTATCCCGGTTAGTTTTATCGGCGGATCTTCCGGCATTTTCTATAAACAATTCGGGCTCACACTGGCCATTGCCATTGTGCTTTCAGCGATTAACGCGCTTACGCTCAGTCCTGCGCTCTGCGCTATTTTCCTGAAGCCTCACGGGAAGGAACATACGAAAATGAACTTCCTGCAGCGTTTCTATCATGCGTTCAATGTGGCTTTTGAACGGTTAACAAAACGCTATACCAATACCTTGCGCTTCTTCAGCAAACGGAAATGGATACCGGTGATGGTGCTGCTGAGTTTCTGCGCGGGGCTGGTAATCCTTGCCAGGATGACGCCTACAGCTTTTGTGCCGGAAGAAGATCTGGGGACAATTAACTGTAACATCAGTTTACCACCGGATGCCTCCCTGGAGCGTACCGATATTGTGACGCGCAAAATTGAGAAGATCGCAGCCACCATACCTGAAATCAATAACGTGCTGGCGGTTACAGGACGCGGGCAATTGTCCGGTACCGGCAGTAACTATGCGATGGTGGTGATGCGGCTCACTCCCTGGGATCTGCGCAAGCGGAACATCCAGCAAATCATTAAGGAACTGAACAAGAAAACAGCGGACATGACCGAAGCGGAGATTAAGTTTTTTGCGCCCGGTACCATCCAGGGTTTTGGCGCCTCCAACGGGTTTGCTTTTCAGTTGCAGGATAAAACCGGCGGCGACATTGCGCACTTTTATAAAGTAAGCAAAGACTTCCTCTCTGTATTAACCCAACGGCCGGAAATACAATTTGCCACCACTTCTTTCAATCCTAATTTCCCGCAATACCTGATGAACGTGAATGTGCCGAAAATAAAGGATGCGGGGCTGAATGTAACAGATATCACCAATGCCATGCAGGGATATTTTGGCGGTATTTATGCTTCTAATTTCAACCAGTTTGGTCAGCAATACCGCGTAATGGTACAGGCTTCGCCGGAATTCAGGCTAACGGAAGAAAGCCTGAACGCTGTATTTGTACGTACCGGCGAGGGAGTAATGGTGCCGATTACGGAGTTTGTGAGTCTCTCGCAAACCTACGGCCCGCAAGCCATTACACGGTTTAACCTGTTCAATTCCATCAGTGTGAATGGAACACCCAATGCAGGGTTCAGCTCCGGCCAATCTATTGCCGCTATCAGGGAGTCGGCAGCTGAAACGTTGCCAACGGGCTTTGGGTTTGAGTTTTCGGGCCTGAGCAGGGAAGAGTTGGCGGGGAGCAGTCAAACTATTTTCATTTTCCTGCTCTGTCTCATTTTCGTGTACCTGTTGCTCAGTGCGCAATATGAAAGTTACCTCTTGCCTTTTGCGATCCTGCTGGCCATACCGGTGGGTATTTTCGGCGCCTTCCTGTTTGCGCAGCTATTTGGTGTGAGCAACAACATTTATGTTCAGATCACGCTGATCATGCTGATAGGATTGCTCGCGAAAAATGCGATCCTGATTGTAGAATATGCAGCAGAAAGACGGCGCAGCGGGATGAGTATTGCCGAAGCGGCGGTGAGCGGCGCGCAGGCCAGGCTGCGTCCCATCCTGATGACCTCCTTCGCTTTTATCCTGGGCCTTATCCCGTTGATGCTGGCCACCGGTGCGGGCGCCAATGGAAACCGGTCTATCGGAACAGGCGCTGTTGGCGGGATGCTGGTGGGAACAGTCTTCGGTATATTTATTACGCCTACGTTGTTTATCATCTTCCAGACTTTACAGGAAAAAATAAAACGTGCACCGGAGGAAGAAGATAATGAAGAAGCGCAGCCGCCGGTAACAGCACCGGCATCTTAAAAAAATCCTGCCACAGGCAGATCTCAAAACAGGTCATATGAATGGTCGTAACAGTATATATATTTTTCTTTTTGTAGTCCTGGCTGGATTTATTGCTGCCTGTGGCGTCACGAAACCGTACCAATCGCCCGGCATTACAGACAATAACCTCTACCGGGATATTCATACAACGGATACCAACAGTCTCGCTACCGTTCACTGGAAAGATATTTTCACCGACTCGCTGTTGCAGCAGCTTATTGACACCGGTATTCAGCACAACCTCGACCTCCAGGTAGCGTGGTCGCGCATGCGGCAGGCCGAAGCCAGTTATTCGCAAAGCAGGCAGGCATTATACCCTGCCGTTAATGGTGATGTGAGCGCCGCTTATGCAGGCGCCTCTAATCAACAACGTACAGGCAGGACCGTTATACCGCAGCAATACAATGCCGGGCTCGCAGCCACCTGGGAAGCTGATATCTGGGGCAAGCTGCGTAGCAGCAGGCGCGCGGGGTTGGCGGCATTCCTGCAGGCATCCGCCAATGCAAGGGCCGTACAAACCGGGTTGATTGCCAGTATTGCCACCAACTACTACAACCTTACCGCACTGGATCAGCAACTGAAAATAACGCAACAAACCGTTGTGAACTGGCAGGCCACTGTAGAGGTGATGAAGGAACTGAAAAAAGGTGATGTGGTTACCGGGGCGGCAGTAGTACAAAGTGAAGCCAGCAGGTATGCCGCAGAAGTAACGATCCCTGATTTAAAGCAGTCGATCCGCGAAACAGAGAACCAGCTGAACCTCTTGCTGGGCCGGCCTCCCGGCCCCATCAGCCGCAGCGGCATGGACGACCAGCGGCCGGTAATGCTGCTGAAAACCGGCGTACCGGCGCAGTTGCTGGCCAACCGGCCGGATGTGCAGGCAGCGGAATATAACCTGCGTTACTATTATGAATTGACCAATGTAGCGCGTACTTATTTTTACCCGGCACTCACCATTTCTGCCTCGGGCGGGTATACCAGTTATTTGTCTCTCACCGGTCCCGGCTCGTGGATCAGCAACCTGACGGCGGGTTTAACACAACCTATCTTTAACCAGGGCATCAATAAAACCCGGCTGAAAGTGGCGAAAGAGCAGCAGGAACAGGCGGCGCTGGATTTTCGTACGGCGGTATTGACGGCCGGGCAGGAAGTGTCGAATGCATTGTATTCTTACCAGACTGCCATGGAAAAAGGAAACTCCCGGCGGCTGCAATTACAGAACCTGCAATTATCTGTTGACTATACACAGGAGCTGGTGCGTTATGGATTTGCCAACTACACGGAAGTACTGAATGCACAACAGAGCCTTTTAGCAGCGCAACTCAACAGGATCAACGATCACCTGCAGCAGTTACAGGCAGTGGTATTCTTATACCGCGCGCTCGGTGGCGGATGGCAATAGTTCCTGCCGGAATGCCAGCGCAGGCAGTACGGCAGCGCTGTTCAGCACTTCATCTACCAGCCCGAAATCACGGGCTTCTCCTGCGGCCATGAAATGATCATTGCGAAAGGCATGCTCCACCTCTTGCACGGAGCGGCCGGATTGCATGGCAATGATCTGGAAAAGTTTTTGCTGCAACCTGCCCTGTTCATTAAAAGCAATACGCACATCTTCCGTATATCCTTTGGCGCCGCCGCTGGCGGGGTGCATGTGGATGGTAGCATTGGGCAAGGCATACCGTTGACCGGTAGCGCCGGCCGTAAGAATGATGGTGCCCATGCTGCCGGTGAAACCCATTGCCATAGTGGATACCGGCGATTTCAACATTTTCATGGTATCATAAATAGCCATACCTGCGTAAACAACACCGCCCGGACTATTGATGTACATATTTATGGGCCGGTGATTTTCACTGTCGAGGTACAGCAACTGCGCCACTATCAGGTTAGCCACCTGGTCGTCGATAGCGGTACCGAGAAAAATAATCCTTTCTTTCAGCAACAGGCTGTATATATCAAACGCACCGCGGCTGTCGCCGTCGATTACGGTAGGAACCAGGAATGCCATATTATTTAAAAATAGAAGTGATAGAATTATTGAAGGCCGTGTCCTGCATGAGACGCAGGAAGAGTTGATCCAGCTCGTTCCGTTTTTCTTCGCGTGCGAGCCAGCGCACGAGCTGCATTGTTTTCCGCTGGTACTTCACCTTTTCGCGCAATGCCGGCGCCACCAGCATCCTGGCCTGGAATACCAGCCGGGAGGAAACAGGCATTTCCCGCAGCAGGTATTGTTCAATTTCCTGTGCTTCAGCTAACTGTTTCCGCATAATCTGATTGTTTAATTTGTTCCCTTACTTTTTCCAGGCATTTATATTTCTGTACGCTGGCAGAATGTTCCGTTTTAAAATTAAAGCCTGCCGCTATTTCGGGTATGGAAAGATGGTCGTAATAAAATGCGTGCAGCAGCTGCAAACACTTTTTCCCCGCGGCTTTTACATATTCCAGTACCGGTTTCGCCACAGGTGGCGGCGCATAATAATCTGCCGGTACGCCAATATCACCCTCCATGCCGTCGAGTGGAATATGCTGACCGGATTGTTTTAGTTTCCGCACAGCAAGAATCCTGGCGATACCTGTAATGTATGCTTCCGCAGGTACCCCGGCAGGTAGTTTGTTTTGCTGTTGTTTTTCAAGATAGATAATAACAGCATCCTGGAAGATATCTTTGGCCATCTCCAGGTGGCCGCCCACCCGGTATATCATGCCTGCTACCCGTGGCAGTGTATTCCGGTATATTTCTTCCAGCCATTGATCTTCATGAGTACGCATATGAGCCTGGTTTTATATACTAGTGTCAGAAACCACTGATATATCACCTAAAATTTAAGAATTTTTTTTTACCTTTGCTCAACCATGTGATCAATACTCTACATACAATAGCAGGCTGATACCTGTATACATGCTGCTCTGGCGTGTTTCATCTCCCATTTATATATTTTTTACCGTCATACAGTGATGCTCCTGCATACGCTGATTTATTCAACTAAATTTTACTGCCATGAAAATGCGTACTGCCATTTCCCGACCCGCTAACCCGACGCCTGCCGTCGCCATTGTTCATTTCAAAACGATTTTTCATGCTTATCAGCGCACAACAACTCAGTTACCAGCTTCCATCGGGGCAGTATTTATTCCAGGATGTCAGTTTCACGCTTCATAAAGGCTACCGGGCAGCGATAGCGGGTCCTAACGGCGCGGGCAAATCTACTTTACTGAAGATCATTGCCGGCCAGGAAACCGCATCTTCTGGTACCGTCCGCACTACTGCGCCCTGTTATTATGTACCGCAGCATTTCGGACATTTTAACACGCTTACCGTGGCGCAGGCCGCCGGCACCGCGCAAAAGGTACAGGCCCTTGAATTAATCCTGCAGGGCGACACCAGTCCACATCTTTACGATATACTCGGGGACGACTGGGATATTGCCGCGCGCAGTGAAGCTGCCTTTGAAAAATGGGGCCTTCGTGCATTGCAGCCGGATCAACCCCTGTCTACCCTCAGCGGCGGCGAAAAAACAAGGCTGTTCCTGGCCGGCATCGATATCTTTGAGCCATCCATCGTGTTGCTGGACGAGCCCACCAACCACCTCGACTACCATGCACGGGAACAGCTATACGAATGGATGGCCGCCACCTCGTGCACGTTGCTGATGGTGAGCCACGACCGGCAGCTGTTACGTCTCTGCGAACCCATCTGGGAGCTGCAACCTAATGGCATAAAGACTTATGGCGGCAACTACGATTTCTATGCCGCGCAAAAAGCACAGGAAGCGGATGCACTGCAACAGCGGGTGGCCCACCAGGAGAAAACGCTGAAAGAAGCCAAGAAGCAACGCCAGGAGGCCATAGAGCGCAAGCAGCATGCCGATGCACAGGCACGGAAACACACCAAAAGTGCAGGGCTGCCTAAAATATTATTGAATGCGAGGAAAAATAATGCGGAAGTATCTACCTCAAAATTAAAACAGGTACACACCGAAAAAGTGGAAGAACTACGTGCAGGCTGGCAGGAACTTTCTGCTATGACACGGCTACAACGCATGATGAAGGGCTATTTTGAACAATCCACCCTTCATACAGGGAAAGTGCTGGTGCAGGCAAGCGATGTAAATTTCGGGTGGCCTGCCGCGCAACCGGAACCCACGGCGCCGGATCACCCGCCATCAAATGAACCGGCAAGATCATCATCTCCGGAAAATATGCTCTGGAAAACACCGCTCACCTTTACGATCCGCAGCGGACAGCGGCTGGCCATTACAGGGCCCAACGGCAGCGGCAAGTCCACCTTGCTGCAACTGATACTGGGCAGGCTGTCGCCGTCGACAGGTGAGCTGTATACCGCCGATACGCGCAGTTTACTGCTGGACCAGGACTACACGCTGATCGACCGGAGCAAAACGGTATTGCAGCAGGCATTGTCTTACAACAACAACCTGCTGGAAGTATCGATGGTAAAAACGGTACTGGTGAATTTCCTCTTTGGACCGGATACCTGGGATAAGTCGTGCACAGTGCTGAGTGGTGGTGAAATGCTGCGACTGGCCCTCTGCAGCATGACCTTACAGGACAAAGCACCGGACATGATCCTGCTCGATGAGCCTACCAATAACCTGGATCTGCAAAACATTAAGATACTGACGCAGATCTTCGGGGAGTATAAAGGTACGTTGCTGGTCATTTCCCATGATCCCGACTTTATTGCGGAAGTGGGTGTGGATGATGTGCTGGCGTTAAACACCTAGGTGTTATCCTTTCCCGGAAAGGCTATGTTCAAGCCTTTCCGGGATTCTTGTTATAGTTCGGGAATGCCATCTATGCCGTACTCGCTGAAGGCAACGATGCCGGTCACTTTAACAGGCAGGAAATTGCCTGTAGCGGTGAGATACTGATACGTATCGCCTGTTCTGCAAAGCAACGGGAACCTGTACAGCACTTCCGTGGAGCCATAGCGGGGTACTTCTTCCAGCGCGATATCATCAAAAAGCTGTTTGCTTACCGGTTGCCCGGCTTCATTCAACACGGTAAATTTACCGTCTGTTTGCGCCAGGAATCCCCGTCCGTTCTTTTCCACGAGCAGGCGATCGTATATGGGAGGCACTATTACTTTACCAGTGCCATTGGTGTAACCAAAAAGCGGGTATCCTCCGTTAGCCGTTTCCTTTTCCAGCAGCTGCGATTTTTTTTCCGGGACAATGGGCGCTTTAGGTGCAGGCATCTTTACGCCGTTATGATTAAAGAAAAGTTCTTTGTAGCTGCCGTCCGGGGTGCTTTGGGACGCCAGGAATAAACTGCTGTCTGCCGATGATACGCTGATACTGTTATATACGGCGGGGATCAGCATTTTTTTCTTCCCGATATCATACACACCAGTGCCGGTTTCTTTCTTTACCGCCACCAGACCGGGTACCAGGTCATCCAGTTTTTTATACACCACGGGCAATACCTGTTCCCCTGCTGCATTATACAAGCCATACATCTCCTGGTAATTTACTTCCAGTAATTCCATGCCTGGCGCAGTAACTGTAGTGCGGTCGATATCAAAGAAGGCTGGCTCGACTACTTTCCTGTTAACCGGATTATAAAAGCCATAGAGTGCTTTTTGTTTCAGCTTAACCAGAGGAGCCGGAAAACGTTTATCCATGAAGGTTATTTCGGTATAATCTTTTGCCAGTAACTTCTTGCCGGTGGTATCCGTCAGGTTATAGTTGCCGTCTACCCGAATAATAAAATACTCACCGAATCCTGTAATCTCACCTTCGTATGTTGGGGCAATCACTACTTTCCCATCTTCCCGCAGGATGCCTGTTTTACCATTCTTTGTGATCTGAAGATAGGGTCCGCTTGCTGTTTCGCCATAGGCGTCGGTGATATCGTCATAAATAAAATCGGCTATGGTAATGCCATCTTCGTTGATCAGTCCGTACTTCCCGTTCTTTTGCGCTTTCAGCAAACCGTTACCTGTTATCGTCATATCTGTATACTCCGGTGCGGTATATTCTTTTTTTATTTTCAGGTTGATGGTTACTTCGTGCCCCTGCTTTTTAAAACACCGCACCCAGTTGTCACTGCGCATAAAAGCGTGTGCATGTTCGTATTCAAAAGGCATGAGGACGTTATTGTTAAAATCGATGATACCCCATTTACCATTTTTCTGCGCAAACAGGTAATCTCCTTTCCTGCCGCATCCACCGCAGTAGTCGAACGATTCATAGATGGCCGGTATCAGCAACCGGTTTTCTGCTGTGCTGTAGATGCCCCAATTACCGCCGGTTTTCACATCAAAGTGAGTATCATCCAATATGCCCGCGTCTTCAAACTGCAACGGCAGCAGCAGCTTTCCATGGGTATCTGCGTAAGTCATTTTACCTTGCTGATGCAATACCAGGTACGTTTTCCATTTCAGTTCGATGGTATCATATGCAGGCGGCAGCAGCCATTTTCCATTACCGGCAACAATACCTGTTTTGCCCGCGCTGCTTACCAGGAGCATGGTTTCCTGCGCATTAGGCAGTTCTTCTTCATTTGCAGCTGTGGCGGCAACGGGGTGATACAGGGCAACGATCTGGTCAAATGCTTTTTTGCCGGTGGTATCTATATACCAGCTTTTGCCGGAATCTTCCATACGTGCAAACCCGTTATGAAACGCGGATCCCTGCTGTGCGGATAAGCTATGAGCCGCCAGTAAAAAACTACCTGCCAGTAAAAAACGTATATCCCTGCCTGTTATACCCTTATTCATCATATCCTTTTTTCTTCAGTGATTTGTAGGGGAATGCTTTCCCTTGTGCATCAAGGTAAAAATACCATTTCCCTTCCTGCACCAATAATGGAAAAATATTTTTTCCATATCCCTGATTGACGTCCATATTATCGTAAATAGCGGGAATGATCATTTTACCGGAGGCATCTGCGATACCGTATTTGCCGGCGCGGGTTACCTGGAACAGGCGCTCATCTTTCCGGTAACTGATATCATCAAATTCTGCCGGTAAAATTATCTTACCCAGGCTATCTGTTACGCCATATTTGTTATTGCGTGACACCTTGAAAAAAGGCGCGTCATAGATATCGTCTATTTCCTCATACTCCACGGGGAGCAATGTTTTACCTTCTTTTGTGATCAGTCCTTTGCGGTCTCCTTTTTTTACTACGAGCAGGTTGTTCATTGCATAAATATCATCGGCTGCAACCGGATAAATAATTTCTTTCCTGCGGTTGATGATGCCATACAGCGTATGTTGCGGCGTGCTGTCGATTCCCGCCAGCGCCAGGTCGTTCCAGAAATCTCCCACAAAGCTGTAGCCTTCAAAAACCACTTCTTTTCCGTTAGGATCTAAAAAGACATTGTTGCGGGCGTTGCTCCATAATTTCAACAGGCCATTATTGAATCTCGCATTGCTTCCTTTTTCGCTTTCCGGCATCAGCAGCCGGGATACCTGGTTTTCTTTAAACTCCCAGCGCTGGCTGGTATAGAGCGTATTGCCTGCGAGATCAGTGAGCAGGCTGGTGGTGGAGCCATCGTCGTTGTATTGTGTTTCCACGATTCTGTTGGTGTCTACTGCGGTAAAAAATCCGTACTTTTTTCCACCACGAAGGATCTTTCCGGTTACATCCGCCAGGGAAGTAGTATCGCCTTTGCGGAGCAGCAGTATCCGGCTGTTTTGCCACTGCAGCCATTCGTACTGCGCAGGGATAATTTCTTTCCCGGTCCTAATATTAACCAACCCTATTTTCTCTCCTTTTACAATAGGCAGGTAATCTTTTTTGCTTTCCCCTGCGTTATCATCAACATATGAAAACCCACTGCCGAAGCCATTTACCAAACCATCATAGGTTACTGGCAGGATTATTTTCCCATCCATTCCGAGGACGCCTGTTTTACCATTTTTCTCCGCTGCCAGGTAAGGAGTGTCCTGCCAGGAGAAGGGCGTTATGCGGCTGTAAGTAAGGGGCAGAAGGTTCTTCCCGTTTGCATCAAACAAGCCGGTGCCGGTGGCATCGCTTACCAGGAAAACTACCGGCACGGGCGACACCCGGTCTGTTGCCTGCCCCGGCGCCGTTATTACGCCGCCATCAAATACTTCCTGTCCTGCTGCATTGATCGCTTTAATGTCGCTATACCGCGGCGGGATAATCTCTTTGCCTTCGGTATTTACCACCCCGTATTTATCGCCTATGCTTACTTTCATGACATTGCCCGTCAAACCGGTTCCCGTGTATTGAAACGGGAGGAGGGTTTTACCGCTCGCATCTACGAGGCCGGTTTTACCATTTTTTTCTACGGCAAACAGCGTGGTGGCAGGTCCGGGCTTGCATTTATCATAGATAGCAGGAATAATGATCTTGCCGTTTTGATCCATGACGCCTGTTTTACCGTTGGCAGTAAAACCAAAATAAGCGCCGTTGCCGCCGAGATAATCAAACGATTCGTACGCTGCCGGAACGATGATGGTGCCGTCTTCCGCTGCCAGTCCGACTTTACCTGCCTTGGTAATTTCTATAGCGTTTTTTAGTGCATAGCTTTTACCTGCTTCTTCGTATATGGGTTCCTGTAATACCTTACCGGTTTTAATAGCTATCCATCCCCAGCGTCCATCCTTCTTCATTTTCAGTACATGGGGTGTGAGCGCGCTTACCTCGGTGTATATGGGCGGGCAGATGATATTGCCGAGTGTATCTGCGGCGCCGTATTTCCCATTGAGCCGGGTAATGACAAAGCAATAATTTTTTGTGGAGTCGTTGTTGTCCTGCTCATCGGCCAGGGTGACCTCATCATATTTGAAAGGGGCAATGATCTTACCGGCATTGTTGATAGCTCCATAGGCGTTGTGCTTCACGGCTACTACGGTATTGTAATAACCGGTGTTTTCCGTTTTATCTACCAATACTGCACCGGAAACATGCAGCCATTGTTTTTGCTGGTTAATCAACACGGGGGCAAACTGTCCTTCGAACCTTCCGAGGTAACCCGCTACCACGGGCTCTTGTGCATGCAGGGATATGCTGTTTAAAAGGAGTCCTGCCAGTAAGTATCTTTTTATCATCTGTCTTGCTACATTATGAAATAGTATTCTTCTCATGGAAGATATGCAAAGATGCGGATCTTTCAGAAAACGCAGATAATTATCTCTTGTTAAAAAGATACCGGCTACTTTTCCGGGAAGCGATCCATCCTTTTCCGTTCAACGAAAAGGTGCAGGGTTTTTATAATTTTTTTATTACGTTTGTCGATTCCCAATTGGGGTGTGAACCTAAGAAATGAAAAAAATCTGCATTATGAATGGAATGACTAAATCTGTTGCCACTGCATTCCTGGGCGCGTTCGCAGCGCTACAGGGGCTCACCGCAGTAGCTCAATCGAATGAAAAGCCGAAGTTGATAGTAGGCATTGTGGTAGACCAGATGCGCTGGGATTATTTATACCGTTACTACGACCGTTACGAAGCGGGTGGTTTCAAACGTATGCTGGGCGACGGTTTTTCCTGTGAGAACACTTTTATCAGCCACCTTCCCTCCTTTACCGCCGTGGGACACAGCACCATTTATACAGGCAGTGTGCCGGCTATTCATGGTATCACCGGCAACGACTGGCCCGATCAGCTTACCGGCAGAAAATGGTATTGCACAGAAGACACTACCGTACAAGCCGTTGGCAGCAACAGTGCTGCGGGCAAAATGTCGCCACGCAACCTGCTGGCCTCCACTATTACAGATGAATTAAAACTGTCTACCAACTTCCGCTCCAAAGTAGTAGGCGTATCACTGAAAGACCGCGCCTCTATTCTTCCTGCAGGACATACGCCCAATGGCGCCTTCTGGCTGGACGACAGCAACGGCAGCTTTATTACCAGCACCTGGTATATGAAAGAACTGCCGGAGTGGGTAAAGCGTTTTAACGACCGCAAAGAGCCGCAACAGCTGATGTCTAAACCCTGGGAAACTTTATATCCTATCAATACTTATGTGCAAAGCAGTGAAGACAACGTAGACTGGGAAGGTACTTTCCCGGGTGAGAAAGCCCCTGTTTTTCCGCATGCACTTAAAGATGCTTATAAAAAAGATCCGGGCAACCTGAGATCCACTCCCGGTGGCAATACGCTCACACTGGATTTTGCGAAAGCTGCCATTGAAGGGTATGACCTCGGCAATAATACCGTGACCGACTTCCTTACTATTAACTGCGCTTCCACCGATTATGTAGGCCATAAATATGGTCCTAATTCCATTGAAGTGGAAGATACATACCTGCGACTGGATAAAGACCTGTCGGCCTTTTTCACCTACCTGGACCAGCGTGTGGGAAAAGGTAATTACCTTGTGTTCCTTACTGCCGACCATGGCGCGGCGCATGCCATTAAATTCATGGAAGAACATAAACTTCCTTCCGGACTGACAGAAAGCAGGAAACTGGTAGCTGGCCTGGACAGCACGCTGAATGCACGTTTTGGTGTAAGCAAACTGGTGTCGTCCTTTATGAATTACCACGTGAGCTTCGACAAAGCTAAAATTGCGGCATCTAAACTGGACTATGATGCGGTGAAGAAAGAAACGGTGAAATACTTTGAGGCACAACCGGGTATCCAGTTTGCTGCCGACCTGGATAATATCGGCGCAAATCCTTTGCCGGAGCCGCTGAACACCATGGCGATCAATGGCTACAACCGTAAACGCACCGGTTCCGTGATTGTGATTCCTGAGCCAGGATGGTTTGAAGGTTCGCTGAAGGGCACTACCCACGGTAACTGGAATCCTTTCGATATCCATATTCCACTGGTATTTATGGGATGGCATGTAAAGCATGGCGCGTCCAATGAAACCGTGCATATGACAGATATCGCCGCTACCCTTGCTGCCATGCTGCATATACAAATGCCAAGCGGTTGTGTAGGTAAACCTGTAAAAGAAATACTGCAATAATATATTCCGGGAGGACTTACACATCCTGTAAATCCTCCCGGATTCTTTTATACTCTTCCCATAAACGGATCTGTTATCCCTTCTGCTCCTGTTTCCACTCTTCCTGCATACCGTTGACCAAAAGTATCAAAGCCAGCAGCGCGTACGCTGAAATCGTACCAGCCATGACTTTTCTGCAGTGGCAATACCAGTTCTAAAGTGGCGCCGGCGGCAACATTCCGCTGGATTACTTTTCCGCCGTAGGCGTTGTCTGTGATGCTAAAATCGCGTGCACTGCTACCGGTATTGGCTACACGTAAAACAAGATTGCCCGTTGCTTTCTTTTTTAATTTGTCACTTGTTTCATAACCCAGCTCCAGGTCCAGCTGCGGATGTTTTGCAGAACCTTCAAACGCGCGGTAGAATCCGTTGGGGCCATGCAGGTGCAGTTGATAACGGTTATCCGCAAAGGCTTTGGCTGGCCACTCATAGGTGATGGTATCGCCGGCGGCCACTGCAAACGACCAGGTTCTCCCGGTTTCTGTTTCACCGGTTTGTTCGTCTTTATAAGGGAGGTTGGTATATACAGTGAAAGGTGCGCCATGTGCCCGGTCGCCGAACAATTGCTTGTCTGCTTTCATTTTCAGCGTCAGCAACTGCTCACCGGCTTTCCATTGGCCATCCGCCAGCAGTTCATAAGGCAATGCGCAGGAAGGGCGGGTACCTTTTTCCTGTTGTAAGATCGTAGTGCCGTTGCCGTTAGCAAAGGCTGTCACCTCTTCACCGGTAACCTTTTTAAAACCTGCGGGTGCTGATTTAAACCGGGCGTTATTAATATTTTCCACTACGCGGCGCTGGTCCAGGAAGATCTGTTTGGCGGGTGTGGTGGTATTAAACGGACTGAAAGCAGCCGTAAGATCGCCGCTGATAGTGCGTCTCCACTGACTGATATTATCCAGGTGTACCTGCTTGTTTAACTTCTTACTGAAAAATGTTTCCAGGAATTGTAAGGTAGAAGTGTGCTCAAATACCTGTGAGCATACCTTTCCTCCCCTGCTCCAGGGCGATGCAATCATCATGGGCACTCTGAATCCCAGTCCTACCGGGGCTTCCCGGGCCTGCTTTTCACTTATGCCCTGTTTCAGTTCATGCGCCAGCCGCACCTGTTCTATCTCTGTATCTATTCCGGCGGAGCATTTACCAGTACCGGGTTTATTGTTATCGCAGATAGAGAAAGGTACCACATGATCGAAGTAACCATCATTTTCATCATAGGTAACAATGAAAATAGTTTTCTTCCAGACGTCCGGTTTTTGTGTGAGGATATCGAGGATTTCGGATACGTACCAGGCGCCATACCAGGGGGCACTGGGGTGGTCCGAAAAATTCTGCGGACCTGCCAGCCACGATACCTGTGGCAATGCACCTTCGTTCACATCTTTACGGAACTGGTGGAGTACATCGCCGGCGGGTACTGTGATGGTGCGTTCCTTTGAGCCGTCTTTATAGTTTACGGCTGTTACGCTCCGGTAGGCGGGATCGTTTTTGTTCACTACAAAAGCGCGTTGGTACAGCGATTTCTGTTGATCCGTTAATTTCTCGTAGCTTTCTTTATTCCATTGCAGGAGTTCCTGGGTAGCATTGTCCAGCACCGCTTGTTTTTTGGAGATATCGGTGCGGATCTTTTCGGCGGCGGCATCAGAAGAAGGGCTGGCTTCCTGGAGCTTATTGATTTCGTCCGGCAGGGTTTCCACCTGTTTCAATAATCCGTTTACATACCGTTCGGAGAACTTCACGTTATAGGCCGCAAAAAATTCCAGCAGGTTACAACCAAAATTCGCGAGCCACGCCCTTTCCTCTCCTTTCCATCCTCCGCCGCAGCTGATTTCATTCTGGTAAAATTTCCAGGCGATGTTATTTTCCTCCAGTAACTCGGGGAATGTTTTCCAGGGAAGTTTCCCGTAGCTGAAGTCATCGTTCCGGATATGTGCTTTTGGCAGTCCGTCTACTTCATGTACAATTTTGCCCGTCCAGAAAAAGGAGCGGTTGGGCGTGGTGCTGGTCATGGCTGAGCAGAAGTTCTGGTCGCATACCGTGAAAGCGTCTGCCATTGCATAGTTGAACGGAAGATCTTCACGGGTATAGTATCCCATCGTTAGAGGCATGGCCGCATATTCCTTGTTGCCGGGTGTTTTTGCGATGAGCCATTTATCGTAGCGGCCTTTGTTGTAGGCATCTACCTGGCTGGGCCTGGAGTGCGGCAATGCGCCCATCCAGGTGGCTTTGGTATCTTTGATATTCAGCCGGAAGGGTGCGTAGGTATCGCCCTGGGCGTTGGTTTGGAACCATACCGGCTTTGTGTCCGGCAGCCATACGGCGCGCGGATCGTTGAAACCGCGGACGCCCTGTAAAGAACCAAAGCAGTGATCGAACGAACGATTCTCCTGCATGAGGATCACAATATGTTCCGCATCGAGGAAGGTGCTGCCGGGAGCAGGATCTATGGCCAGTGCCCGTTGAATGGATGCGGGCATCATGGTAGACAAGCCTGCTGCACCAGATAGTAATAAAGATTTTTTTAGAAATTCTCTGCGTGAGTCCATTTATATTCCGATTGAGTGGGTTTTACATTGTTCAAAAAACAAAATAAAAAACATTCTCAAAGAATGCAATGGCACCTCCCGTTATGTGTTTATTATCCGGTATATACGGCTATGGTTGAGGACAACCGGTAAGCGTGTGCCATTCGTGTTCGGTCCGGGTCATGAGCAGGGCGTTGTCAAATGTAACTGTTCCTTTCTTAAACACCGTTGTATTTTCAAAAAAACTGGAAGCTACATGCAGCAGTTGCAACGGGCTTACTTTCCATTGATAGGTTTGCAACTTTAGCCCGTCGAGCGACTGCTGGCTATTCGGAGAATAACCAACGGCGCCACCTTCAAAAAATGCAGAGGCGTTTTCCAGCGTTTCAAAAACAGAGGTTGCGGGAAACTCGCTGGTGCTGCGCGCGTCGATGGAAATGGAGGTTTTATCTGAGCTGGTAAAGTCGATATGAAAATGTCCGCCGGCCTCTTTTACGTGAAAATCCGCCAGGTGATGTTTCCCGGGAAACAGGCGTCCGCCGGCAAGGGCGTTTAGCTTGGATGAGGTATCCCTGCGTGGGATATAAACGCCTTCTTTCGTAATACCATTTTCTTCCCACTCTACTGCAATGCGATGGGCGCCATTTTCCGAGGAGATACCCATAAAATCCGGCAAGCCTTTGGGCTTAATATGTTTCAGTCTGATCAGGCAGATACCGGCAATGGCTTTGCCTTTGTAAATTTTAGGGCGGAAAGGTGCGGGCAACAGCGACTGAACGGCTTCGGGGTCCACGGTAAAATTCACCAGGATGCGGCGGTCTATATAACCATGTATAACGGGTAGCTTCATATAGGTAAGGATCTGATTAAAGGTACTGCAAAACAACTTCAGAAATGACTATTTCACAAAATTGAACAAATGTTTTGAAAAGTTGTTCAATTTACTATCTTTGTAAAAGATTAACTCAAAACCAGACTATGGCGTTAAGTGAAAAGAAGGGAAATATGGATGCTTCCACCGAAGAGCGCATTAAAGCCGCGGCCAGAACTGTATTTACCAAGAAAGGCTACCAGGCTACCAAGGTGAGGGATATTGCAGCAGAAGCGGATATTAACCTGTCGCTTGTCAATTATTATTTCCGCAGCAAAGAAAAGCTGTTCCAGTTTGTGATGGCAGAGATCGTGGAGAAATTGATTACCACGGTAACGCTTATACTTAATAACGAGCAGTTAAGCGTACAGCAGAAAGTGGAACAGGTGGCCAATCACTATATTAATTTGTTGCTTGTCAATCCGGACTTCCCGCTGTTTATGGTGAATGAGATTTTTGCCGGCACGGATGAGTTGCTGAAAGACAACCGCAAAAATGCCATCTTCCAGTCTCATTTCTTTAAACAGTTAGCTGCCCTGCATAAAGAAGGAAAGCTGAGCATCCAGCCGATACAGTTAATGATGAACCTGATAGCCTTTGTGGTAATGCCTTTCCTGGCCAGGCCCTTACTGGAAAGGAACAAGGTGGTGAAACCGGGGGAATTCACCGCGCTGATGGAAGAACGGAGAAAGCTGATACCCATCTGGATTAAAGGCATGCTGAAATAGCTGCTTTTTTTTGCCGGAAAATTGAACAACTTTTCAAAACAATAATTCAAACTGAATATTGCACTATGAACTTATTTAAAGCTTTGTGCTGTTTCATATTATTGGGGCCTGCGGTGGGCAAGGCATGGGGCCAGGCGCCTGCCACCCTTACCATTGAAGAGTGCTATACCCTGGCCCGGCAGAATTATCCGCTGATCAGGCAGTACGACCTGATTGCACGCAGCAGCAGGTATTCGGTGGAAAATGCGGGCAAGTTGTATTTACCACAACTCACCGTAAGCGGACAGGCAACGTACCAGTCGGAGACCATCAACTTTGGCGAGGTAATCCCTTCATTACCCGGCGTTACATTCCCCTCGCTCAGCAAAGATCAATATAAAATACAGGCGGAGATCTCCCAGCAGATCTATGATGGTGGCGTAAGCAAACTCCAGAAGGAAAGCAGCCGCGCCAACGAAGCCATACAGCAACAGCAGCTGGAAGTAAACCTTTACGCCATCCGCGACCGGATTACGCAACTCTACTTCGGAATACTGCTGATGGACGCCCAGCTGGAACAAAACGGGCTCAGGAAAGCAGACCTGCAAAGCGCCACGGACAAGGTACAGGCGGCGCTCAACAACGGTGTGGCTTACCGCAGTAATGTGGATGAACTGAAAGCGGAAATCATGAATACGGAGATGGCCGCTACTGAATTCAGATCTAACAGGAAAGCCTATATGAAAATGCTGTCGGCTTTCATCCACCAGCCGCTGAGTGATAGCACCCGCCTGGCATGGCCCGCGCCAGTGGCGCCACAACAAGGTATACATCGACCGGAAATTACTTACTATGATATTCAGAAAAAAGCCTTCGACGTACAGGAAAAACAATTGCAGTCGGGCTACCTTCCCAAACTGAGCGCTTTTATCCAGGGCGCCTATGGACGGCCCACACTAAATATTATAGACAATAAATTCGGCACCTGGTGGCTGGGTGGCGTACGGCTGAACTGGTCGTTAGGCAGCCTTTACTCGCTGAAAAACAACCGGCAGCTGCTGGACATCAACCGGCAAAACCTGGATGTGAGCAAGGAAACTTTCCTGTTCAATACCAGCATGAACCTTCAGCAACAAAACCAGGATATTGATAAGTTTGCCACACTCATAGAACAGGATGACAGCGCCATTACGCTCCGCTCCTCTGTCAGGAAATCCGCACAGGCACAGCTGGACAACGGCGTTATCACCGTACATGATTACATCTCCCAGCTGAATGCGGAGAACCTGGCGAAACAATCGCGTATCCTCCACAGCATACAATTATTACAGGCTCAATACAATTATAAAAACACCTCCGGGAACTGATTAATTATTGCATATGAAATACAACATGATACTTGGTATAGCCGTTGTGATGATGATCAATGCCTGCGGAAGCGGCAAAAACGATTTCGATGCGTCCGGCAACTTCGAAGCAGATGAAGTGATCGTGTCTGCCGAACAAACCGGTGAAATACAGTCCTTCGTTATAAAAGAAGGCGACAAGCTCACTGCCGGGCAAACCGTCGGACAAATTGACGTAACCATCCCCACCCTTCAAAGAGAACAGGTGCAGGCATCTATCAATGCGCTGAAAGAAAAAACCCAGGACCCGGTACCGCAAACAGAACTGGTGCGCAGGCAACTGCTGGTGCAGGAAGCACAGCTGCAACAACAATACCGGGAAAGAACACGCACGGAGAACCTCGTAAAAAGCGACGCCGCCACGCAGAAACAATTGGACGATATCAATGCCCTTATTGTGCAGCTGGAACGGCAAATCAGCGTGACCCGGCAACAACTGAAGCTCAACAACTCCAATACCTCTACACAGAACCGTAGCATACTCAGTGAAAAAGCCCCGCTGGAAAAATCACTGGCCCAATATGCAGAACAGATCCATAAAGGACAGATCATTAACCCGGTGAGTGGTGTAGTATTGCTGAAATATGCGCTGCAGGGAGAAATGGCCACCGTCGGTAAACCGCTGTACAAAATCGCCAATATCGATACCCTTTATCTGAAAGCCTATGTAACCGGCGTTACGCTTCCGCAAATTAAACTGGGCCAACAGGTAGAGGCGCGCATCGACCAGGGCCAAAAGAATTATAAATCATACACCGGTGAAATTACCTGGATCTCCGATAAATCTGAATTTACCCCTAAAACCATTCAAACAAAAAATGAACGGGCCAACCTCGTGTATGCCATCAAGGTAAGGGTAAAAAATGACGGCTATCTGAAAATAGGCATGTATGGTGAAATGCTGATTAATAAAGCATCCAAATGAGCGCAGTAACACTGGACCATATCACCAAAACTTACGACAAGGGTAAGGTGCTGGCAGTAGATGATATTTCACTGCAGGTGGAAGAAGGTGAGCTGTTTGGCCTGATAGGGCCTGATGGCGCCGGCAAAACATCCGTCTTCCGCATCCTCACCACCTTGTTGCTGCCCGACAAAGGTACCGCCACCGTGCGCGGCTATGATTGCGTAAAAGACTATAGAGAAATACGCAACAGGATCGGGTATATGCCGGGGAAATTTTCCCTGTACCAGGACCTGACCGTAAAAGAGAATCTCGATTTCTTTGCCACCCTCTTCGGGAGCACGATTGAAGATAACTACGAACTCATTAAGGATATTTACGAACAGATAAAACCCTTTAGCGACCGCAGGGCCGGAAAGCTCAGCGGAGGCATGAAACAGAAGCTGGCATTGTGTTGTGCGCTGATCCACAAACCGGAAGTATTATTCCTCGATGAACCTACCACCGGTGTGGATGTAGTATCCCGGAAAGAATTCTGGGACATGCTGAAGTACCTGAAGCAACAAGGCATCACCATCGTGGTGTCTACTCCTTATATGGATGAAGCCGTGCTTTGTGAAAGGATTGCACTGATACAAAATGGTAAGATTATGTCGGTGGATACGCCCGATAAAATCATGGCCAAATTCCCGGTGAAGCTCTATGCCATCAAGGCGGACAATATCTATCACCTGCTGACGGAGCTGCGCAGCATGCCGGAAGTGGACAGCAGCTTTGCTTTCGGGGAATACATTCACATTACGCTGAAAGATGCCGGCACTGATATAGAGGCGCTGCAGCATAACATCACCCGACGGGGACATACACACGTAGCCATAAAATTAATTCACCCGGGCATTGAGGATAGCTTTATCCGGTTAATGAACCAGGCCTAAAACAGGGTATCATGGAAGAAAAAGTGATTGTATGCAAGGATCTCACAAAGCGGTTTGGCGACTTTTATGCCGTCAATAAAATTTCTTTTGAAGTAAACAAAGGAGAGATCTTCGGGTTCCTGGGCGCCAACGGAGCAGGCAAAACTACTGCCATGAGGATTCTCTGCGGCCTCTCCCACCCTACTTCCGGTGAGGCCACCGTAGCTGGTTTTGACGTATATAAACAAACAGAATCCATCAAGAAGAATATCGGTTACATGAGTCAGAAATTTTCCCTGTATGAAAACCTGACGGTAGTGGAAAACATTGAATTCTTTGGCGGCGTGTATGGCGTTTCTTCCACCGAGATCCGTAAAAGAAGCGATAACCTGATCCAAAAGCTGGGGCTCACCGCAGAAGCAAAAAAGCTCGTAGGGGCGCTGCCGTTAGGCTGGAAACAGAAGCTCGCCTTTTCAGTAGCCATCTTTCATCAGCCGCGGATTGTGTTCCTGGATGAACCCACCGGTGGCGTAGATCCTGTTACCAGGCGGCAGTTCTGGGACATGATCTATGAAGCGGCGGCAAGCGGCATTACTATTTTTGTAACCACCCACTATATGGATGAAGCGGAGTATTGTAACCGCGTTACCATTATGGTAGATGGAAAAATAGAAGCACTGGATTCTCCTGCTAACCTGAAAGCGCAGTTTAAGGCAGAAAATATGGACGAAGTATTTTACCGGTTGGCCCGCGGGGCCAAAAGGTCGGGCGACTAAAACATTTTTATGAAACAGCTACTTGTTTTTATCCGGAAAGAATTTTTCCATGTATTCCGCGACAAACGGACTTTACTGATCATGTTTGGCTTGCCGGTAGCGCAGATTATGCTGTTTGGCTTTGCGCTGACCAGTGAGGTGAAAGATATTACGCTGATGGTGATCGATCATTCCCGGGATGCCAATTCACAACAGCTGATTCATAAAATAAAATCCTCTTCCTACTTTATCGTCAGTGAATCATCCATCGATTATAACGATATAGAAGACTCCTTTAAAAAAGGTACCACTAAATGCGCGCTCGTCTTCCCTGCCGGTTTTGGCAATGACCTCCGGCATGGCGGCAAGGCGCAGCTGCAGATCATTGCTGATGGCTCCGATCCCAATACCGCCAAAACCGTGGTAAACTATATCACGGCTATCACCACAGCTTACCAGCAGGAGATCAGTCCCTCGCAACAGCTGCCTTATGTCATTGTTCCGGAATCGAGAATGCTGTATAACGAAGAAGGCAATGGCTCCCTGAATTTTATTCCCGGCGTAATGGCCCTGGTCCTCATGATTGTATGCACTGCCCTCACCTCTGTGTCTGTAGTGCGTGAAAAAGAACTGGGTACCATGGAAATATTGCTGGTATCTCCCTTTAAACCACTGATGGTGCTTATTGCCAAAGCCATCCCGTACCTGGTGCTGTCGCTGCTGAATTTTACCCTGATCCTGGTGCTGGCGGTGTTTGTACTGGATGTGGGCATCAAAGGCAGTATCCTGCTGCTGTTTATGGAAAGCATGTTGTTTATCATTACCTGTTTATCGTTCGGACTGATGATTTCCAATACAACCAACTCGCAGCAAACGGCTTTGCTTTTATCCATGATGGGGCTGATGATCCCCACCATGATCTTTACGGGCTTTATGTTCCCGATAGAAAATATGCCAAAGATTTTCCAGCTCATCTCCAATATTATTCCCTCCCGCTGGTATTTCCTGATTGTTAAATCGGTGATGCTGAAAGGACTTGGGTTTGAATATGTCTGGAAAGAAACGCTGGTGCTGTTGGGTATGACCACTGTGCTGCTCACTATTGCGCTTAAAAATTTTAAAACGCGGTTATCATGAAAGTGCTGGGTTATTTATTAAAAAAGGAGTTCAGGCAGATCTTCCGGGATAAAACGATCCTGGCGATGATGTTTGCGATGCCCATCATACAGCTGATCATTTTCCCCCTGGCGATGAACTTTGACGTGAAGAGCATAAACCTTGCGGTGGTGGACAATGACCACAGTTCCTATTCCCGGCAGCTGATTGCCAAGATAGGCGCCTCCGGTTATTTTAAAATAGTGGCTGCCGAGCCTTCCTTTCAGCGCGCCATTACCTACATTGAAAGGGAAAAAGCCGATGTGGTGTTGGAGATCCCGCCAAATTTTGAAAGCAACCTGATAAGGGAAGGGAAACAGCGTGTAGGGGTATCCGTAGATGCGATTAACGGCACCAAAGCGGCTATTGGCGGTAATTACCTTATGACGGTGATTACAGACTTCAATAAGAATATCCCGGTTAATATTGGCGGAAACATGACGCCGGCGGCTGGTATCATCGATATTACCTACTCCAACTGGTTTAATCCCCTGGCGGAATACCGGTTTTATATTGTACCGGCGATCCTGGTGCTGTTGCTTACACTGATCGGCGGCTTTATGTCGGCCCTCAATATTGTACGGGAAAAAGAAGTGGGCACTATTGAGCAGATCAATGTAACGCCGATACAGAAGTGGCAGTTTATTCTGGGGAAACTGATTCCCTTCTGGGTAGTGGGCATGATTGTGTTTACGCTTGGCTTGTTGGTGGCCTGGGGAATATACGGCATCTGGCCGGTGGGGAGTTTTGTAACATTATATGTATTTGCCGCGGTGTACCTGGTAGCATTGCTGGGCTTCGGTCTGCTGGTATCTACCTATACCAATAACCAGTTGCAGGCGATGTTTGTGGCATTCTTTTTTATGATGATCTTTATGCTGATGAGCGGACTGTTCACCGCGGTAGACAGTATGCCGCCCTGGGCAAAGGTGATCGCCAATTTAACCCCGGTAACACATTTCATCAAGGTAATCCGGATGATTGTACTGAAAGGCAGTGGTTTGGCCGATGTGCAAATGGAGCTGTTGTATCTGGCGTTGTTTGCCATAGTACTGAATGGCTGGGCGATCTTTAATTACCGGAAAACGAGTTGAATCATCTTACCGGACACATTACGTTTTTTCACAGCATATATCTCCTTCACATATTACTAACCGTGCGCAATTACCCAAAATAAGGTGCTTTCCAAGTCCAGCCTCAAAAAATTACAAATCACTGACTATCAGCCCAATACATTGTAAAACAGGCTCAAACGCCCATCCTACCTGCTGTTTTACCCTCTTTTCCTGCTTATTGTTAGAAAAAATATTGAAATAAAATAGATTTTATGAATAAATTTGAACAATCAAGTAGCTACTTTTAAAATTTTAAAAAATGAGCAATAAACCCGCTACCTTATTTGACAAAGTATGGGATTCACATGTTGTGAGGAAAATTGAAGATGGTCCGGATGTATTTTTTATCGACCGCCACTTTATTCATGAAGTAACCAGCCCTGTGGCTTTTCTTGGAATGGAAAACAGGGGTTTAAAGGTAATGTTTCCTGAAAAGACCTTTGCCACAGCTGATCACAATACGCCAACAATTAACCAGCATTTACCGGTACAGGACCCGCTTTCCGCCAACCAGCTGAAAGCCCTGGAAACCAATTCCAATAAGTATGGCATTTCCCACTGGGGATTAGGCAATCCAAAAAATGGTATTGTGCATGTGGTAGGTCCGGAGAATGGTATTACCCTGCCAGGTATGACCATTGTATGTGGTGATTCCCACACCTCCACCCATGGTGCTTTTGGCGCTATTGCATTTGGTATAGGTACTTCGGAAGTAGAGATGGTACTCACCTCCCAGTGTATCATGCAGCCGAAGCCAAAGAAAATGCGCATCAATGTAACGGGTAAACTGGGGAAAGGTATTACGCCGAAAGACGTAACCCTTTACATTATATCCAAACTCACGGCAGCCGGTGCTACAGGGTACTTTGTGGAATATGCCGGTGATGTTTTTGAAAACATGAGCATGGAAGGTCGTATGACCGTTTGTAATATGAGTATTGAGATGGGTGCGCGCGGTGGCATTATTGCCCCGGACGAAACCACCTACAATTATATTAATGGACGTGAGAAAGCACCCAAAGGAGCCGCCTGGGATACCGCGCTGGCTTACTGGAAAACACTGCGTACCGACGAAGGCGCCACGTTTGACAAAGAGTATACTTTCGATGCAGCGGATATTGAGCCGATGATCACCTACGGTACCAATCCGGGTATGGGCATGGGCATCACCAAACACATCCCTTCTGCGCTGGCGGGCGACAGCAAAACCAGCTACGAAAAATCTTTACAATACATGGGCTTCCATGAGGAAGAAGCCATGCTGGGTAAAAAAGTGGATTATGTATTTATTGGCAGCTGCACCAACGGTCGTATTGAAGACTTCCGTGCATTTGCTTCTATTGTAAAAGGAAGAAAGAAAGCAGATCATGTAACCGCCTGGATCGTTCCGGGATCGCATATCGTAGAGCAGCAGATCAAAGAAGAGGGTATCCTGGATATCCTGACAGAAGCTGGTTTCCAGCTGCGTCAGCCCGGATGTTCTGCCTGCCTGGCGATGAACGATGATAAAGTGCCCGCCGGCAAATACGCCGTGAGCACCAGCAACAGGAACTTTGAAGGCAGACAGGGACCAGGTTCAAGGACCATGCTGGCCAGTCCGCTGGTAGCCGCTGCTGCTGCTGTAACAGGTGTGGTAACGGATCCAAGAGAACTGATTGCTTAATCATTCCCCTTCTTACAAAATTTTATAAACGATCAACAAAAAATGGCTTACGATAAATTCACGATATTAAGGAGTACAGCAGTACCCATGCCCATCGAAAATGTGGACACTGACCAGATCATTCCTGCACGATTCCTCAAAGCGACAGAGCGCACCGGCTTTGGCGACAACCTGTTCCGCGACTGGCGCTATGAAACAGACGGCACACCCAAAAAAGATTTCGTTTTAAACAACCCGATCTATTCCGGTAAAATACTGGTAGCGGGTAAAAACTTCGGGAGCGGCAGCAGCCGTGAACACGCAGCGTGGGCGATCTACGACTATGGGTTCCGTTGCGTAGTGTCCAGCTTCTTTGCCGACATCTTCAAAAACAACTCCTTAAATATCGGCATCTTACCCGTACAGGTAAGCCCAGAATTCCTCGATAAAATATTCACAGCGATAGAATCCGATCCCAAAGCAGAATTGGAGATCAACCTCGACGCGCAAACCATTACCATCCCGGCTACCGGGGAAAGCGAGTCCTTTGCCATCAACAGCTATAAGAAGCACAACATGATGAATGGCTATGATGATATTGACTACCTGCAGGCCATGAAAGACGAAATCACCACATTCGCCGGCAAGAGCCTGTATTAAAAACATTCCATAAGTATTATGCCAGTGACCCAGCGCCACGTTGAAATAATGGACACCACCCTCCGTGATGGTGAACAAACCAGCGGAGTATCTTTTTCGCCATCAGAAAAATTAACCATTGCACAGCTTTTACTGACAGAGGTAAAAGTGGACAGGATTGAAATTGCCTCCGCCCGTGTTTCAGAGGGTGAATTTACTGCGGTAAAGGCAATTACCAAATGGGCCAAAGCCAACGGCTTTCTGAACAGAGTGGAAGTGCTCACCTTTGTGGATGGCGACGTTTCCGTAGAATGGATGCTGAAAGCCGGCGCCAAAGTAATGAACCTGCTCACCAAAGGCTCGCTCAATCATTTAACACACCAGTTAAAGAAAAAGCCTGCTGAACATTTTGCAGAAGTGGCCGCTGTTGTTGCACTGGCCAATAAAAAAGGACTGGAATGCAATGTATACCTGGAAGACTGGAGCAATGGTATGCGCCACTCCAGGGAGTATGTGTTCCAGTACCTCGACTTCCTGCAAAATGTGCCTGTAAAAAGGATCATGCTGCCAGATACGCTCGGTGTGCTCACGCCCGATGAAGTGAAAGCATTTGTTTCCGACATCGTGCAACGCTACCCGAAATGTCATTTTGATTTTCATGCGCATAACGATTACGATCTTGGTACCGCCAACGTACTGGAAGGTGTAAAAGCAGGCGCGCACGGCATTCACCTTACCATCAACGGTATGGGCGAACGGGCCGGTAACGCTTCGCTGGCCAGCGCCATCGCGGTATTGAACGATTTTTTGCCGGAGGTAAAAACCGCCGTGGCAGAAACCTCGTTGTATACCGTGAGCAAGCTGGTGGAAACCTTTTCAGGATTCCGCATCCCGGTGAATAAACCGATTGTAGGGGAGAATGTATTTACCCAAACAGCCGGTATTCATGCCGACGGCGACAAAAAGAATAAACTGTACTTCAGTGACCTGATGCCGGAACGTTTTGGCCGTACCCGCAAATATGCACTGGGCAAAACCAGCGGTAAAGCCAATATTGAAAACAACCTGCAACAGCTGGGCATTAAACTGTCGGATCCCGATTTGAAAAAAGTAACACAGCGGATCATTGAACTGGGCGACCGGAAAGAAGTGCTCACGCAGGCGGATCTGCCTTATATCATTTCTGATGTGCTGGACAGCAACCGGATCGAGGAAAAGGTGACCGTAGAAAACTATGTGCTTACCCACTCCAAAAACCTGAACCCTTCTGTTACCGTGAAGATCTCCATTGATGGGGAAGTATTCGAGGAACATTCACAGGGGGATGGCCAGTACGATGCCTTTATGAATGCACTGAAGAAGGTGTACAAAAAGCTGAAGCGCGAACTCCCTACCCTGACGGATTACGCAGTGCGTATTCCTCCCGGCGGTAAAAGCGATGCATTGTGCGAAACGATCATTACCTGGAGGCTGAACAACAAAGAGTTTAAGACCCGGGGACTGGACAGCGACCAGACCGTATCTGCCATTAAGGCCACACAAAAAATGCTGAACCTAATCTAAACTATCAATAACAACTGAATGGCTACCAAACATATTTTAATAGTTCCGGGTGATGGAATCGGACAGGAAGTAACTGCAGTAGGTAAAAAAGTATTGGACAGGATTGCTGAAAAATTCGGTCACACCTTTACTTATGACGAAGCGCTGATAGGCCACGTAGCCATTGAAGCTACCGGTAACCCGTTGCCGGACGAGTCGCTGGAAAAGATGCGTAAATCAGACGCTGTGCTGTTTGGCGCGGTGGGTCATCCTAAATATGATAACGATCCTTCTGCCAAAGTAAGACCCGAACAGGGCCTGCTGAAGATGCGCAAAGAGCTGGGCCTGTATGCCAACCTCCGTCCTATTAAATTATTTGATGAATTACTGGGCGCATCCAGCATTAAACCTGAAATATTAAAGGGCGCCGATATCCTCTTCTTCCGTGAGCTGACCGGCGATATTTACTTTGGTGAAAAAGGCAGAAAGAATAACGGCGATACTGCCTACGACATAGCGGAATACAGTCGCTACGAAGTAGAACGCATTGCCCGCAAAGCTTTTGACGCGGCGAGAACAAGGAGAAAAAAACTGTGCTCCGTAGATAAAGCCAACGTGATTGAAACTTCGCGTCTCTGGCGGGAGGTAGTGCAGAAGGTGGCGTTGGAATATCCTGACGTGGAAGTGGAGCACCAGTTTGTAGATGCCACTGCTATGTTGCTGATCAAGGACCCGCGCCGTTTTGATGTGGTAGTAACTGCCAACCTGTTTGGCGATATCCTTACCGACGAAGCTTCGCAGATTGCCGGGTCAATGGGGATGCTGGCCTCCGCCTCTATTGGCGATGGTACGGGCGTGTATGAACCCATTCATGGCTCCGCGCATGATATTACCGGTAAAGGCATCGCTAATCCGCTGGCCTCTATCTTATCCGCCGCGTTGTTACTGGATATCTCCTTTGGTATGAAGACCGAGTCAGAAGCCGTGATCAACGCTGTTGACGGTGTATTGAAAGCCGGCTTCCGCACCGCGGATATTGCCGACAAGCAAACGCCAGCAGATAAAATACTGAATACCAATGCTATGGGAGAAGAAGTGCTGAAATTACTTTAGGCAATACTGACAATCTATAAACAAATGCCTCCCTCCGGGAGGCTTTGTTGTTTTACGCCTTAAACACGCTTTAAGTACGCTTCATCTACGGCTTTGAGGTGGACTTGATCCGCAGGCGCCCTGACGGAATCTCCCCCATAAATGTCAGAATTGCACCACATCCGTATTCGATTTCCGCGGTATGTTTGTGATGTACTTAAAAACATATCATTATGAGAAGAATAGTTTCCTTCATGCATGTTTCCCTGGATGGTTTTGTAGCCGGACCTGCCGGAGAAATGGACTGGATCAGTGTTGGTGATGAAATATTTGATTTCGCCGCACAACGTACCAACGAAGCAGATACTGCCTTGTATGGCAGGGTTACCTACGAATTGATGGACGGCTACTGGCCTACTGCCGCCGACCATCCTAATCCAAGCAAGCATGACATTGAACATTCCCGGTGGTATAACAACGTAGATAAAATTGTGCTGTCCAATACGCTGAAGGGATTAAAGAAAGACAAAACCACGGTGATCAGTGACGACATCGCCGGTAAAATCAGCGCATTGAAACAGCTGCCCGGCAAGGAAATTATCATGTTCGGCAGCCCCGGCGCCACGCAGTCGCTGATGCAACACCAGCTGGTAGATGAATTCTGGCTGTTTGTAAACCCCGTATTGATAGGCGAAGGCATTCCACTGTTTAAAAATATCAGGGAACGGGTAGGGTTGAAATTACTGGCAAGTACTTCCTTCCCGGATTCAGGCGTGGTGTGTTTGCACTATGAAAAAAAATAAATCCCCCTGAATGTGAACGGCCGGCAGTATCTGCCGGCCGTTTTTTATTTACCACTTATCATCTTCTAAAACATCCCGTAAGTACATACCTATATTTCCTGTAATAGGTTTCCTTTTATAGTGCTTAAATAGTGACGAATATCTACATTAGCAGTAAATAAACCCCTTCAGATGAAAAAGAAAACAGTCTTTTTTATTGCCTTTATAATTTCCGTCACGACTTACATAAATATTTGCTTTTCGCAGGTAAAATCTCCTGGTTTTAATATCAGCGGCGTTCTCCATGCGGATGATCCTGCGTTGCTGAAAGAGGTGGTGATACAACTGCTGAACGCCACGGATAAGAAGATGGTAAAAATTGAATACGCCGACAGTACCGGCAGATTTACCTTTGAGCAGATCCCTGCCGGCAGTTATGTGATTGCTACGCAGAGTATGGTTTTCGGGAGATATGAATCTGCCCCGTTCCGGCATGAAAAAAATACGGCGGCCGGTACTATTACGTTGCAGGTAAAGACAACCGCATTAAAAGAAGCGTCGGTTACGGCCGTGAAGCCTTTTATCCAGCAGCAGTACGACAAAACAGTATTGAACGTGGAAGGTTCTATTACCGCTGCTGGCAGCACAGCGCTGGAAGTACTGGAAAAAGCACCGGGTATTACCATTGACCAGAACGATAACATTGCCATGCGTGGCAGGCAGGGCGTGCTGGTGATGATCGACGGCAAGCAGGTGCCCATGTCGGGGCAGGACCTGGCCAATATGCTGCGGAATATGTCGGCCAGCCAGATTGAAACGATCGACCTTATCACCAATCCTTCTGCCAGGTACGATGCCGCCGGCAACGCCGGTATTATTGATATCCGGCTGAAGAAAGGAAAGAAATCCGGCACCAACGGGAACGCGTCTCTCAGCCTGAGCCAGGGCAGGTATCCTAAAGTAAATCCATCTCTCAACTTCAACAGCAAACAACAACATCTCAATATTTTCGGCTCCTATAATTATAACTACCGGGAAGATATGAATGACCTTACCATCTACCGGCAGTTTTATGATGAAAACAACGCCTATACCGGTGGTAACAATTACCAGAACTTTTTTAAATACCGGAACAATAACCACAATGTGCGTGTGGGAGCTGATTATAACATTAATAAGAATGTGGTCGTAGGTTTTGCCGCCAATGGGATGTTTAACGCCAGCAACATTACGATCAATAGTGTGGCGCAATCTGTTGATGCGCACCAGGCAAATACAGGTTCCTTTATTACGCTGGGTGATAACTATCCCGGCAGGAAGAACGGGAGCCTCAATCTGAATTACAAACACACCCTGGACACCAGCGGGCGGGAACTCACCGCCGACCTGGACTACGCCCGTTTCAATTCTTCCGAAGAACAAAATTATAATACCCGCTATTATGATCTGTACCAGGCGGAAACCAAAACACCTTATGCACTCTTTGGCGATTTAAACGGCGAACTTAGTATCCGGTCGGTGAAAGTGGATTACACGCAACCCCTGAAGCTGATAGGCGCCAAACTGGATGCGGGTATCAAAAGCAGCTGGGTGAAATCAGATAATGATGTGCAGTTTTTCGACAGGAGTAACGGCGGCAATGTTTTAGACAAAAGAAAAAGTAACCGTTTTATTTACAAAGAAAACATCAATGCGGCCTATGTAAACGCTTCCCGGAAATGGAAACGTTTAAGCGTGCAGCTGGGCCTCCGGGTGGAAAATACGCTGGCCGACGGATTCCAGGTAACCAATGCGGAAAAGTTTAACCGGAACTATACGCAATTGTTCCCCAGCGGCTATGCAGGGTATGAATTCAATGCAAAGCACGACCTCGGTTTTTCCGTGAGCCGCAGAATAGACCGGCCCTCCTACCGGCAGCTGAATCCATTTAAAGTATTTCTGGACCCACTGACCTCCTCAGCCGGAAATCCTTTCCTGCTGCCGGAGATCACCAACTCGTTTGAGCTTACGCATACCTTCCGGCAACAGTACACCACTAAATTAGGATATAGCCGTACCCGTGATAACATCCTTATTGTACTATCGCCGGATGAAGCGCCGGGGGCAGTCATCCAAACCGGCAGGAACCTCGCTAAGTATAATTATTATAATCTCAGCTTTGGCTTCCCGGTAAATATCCGGAAATGGCTTAGCAGCACCAATACAGCGCTGGTGTACTACGGGCATTACAGCGGCAACCTGGTGAATACCGATCTCAATGTGAGCAGGGTATCTTTCAATTTCAATTCGGTGAATACCATTACCGTAAACGCATTGACTACCATTGAAGTGACCGGCAGTTATGAAAGCCGGGCGTATTACGGTTTCCTTGATATCAGGGGCTTCTGGTTTGTTAATGCCGGCGCACAGCGGCAGTTATGGAACCGGAAGGCATCTGTAAAACTAAATGTGGGCGATATTTTCTTTACCAACCAAACGAATGCGGTGACCCGGCTTACCGGCTATGGCGAAACGTTTAAGCAGAAAAGGGACACGCGGGTAGCGACGGTGACCTTCAATTATAAATTTGGTGGAAATGGAGCCGGTGGCGTCAAAAGGAAGACCGGCGGCGCTGAAGACGAAAAGCGCAGGGCAGGATAAAAATTTATACATTTATTGCATGAACTTAGTTACCGAACTGGAAGAACTGGCCCTGGCCACCCGTCTAAAACGGCTGGCAGAGCGCTTGTCGCAGGACGTGAGCCAGATATACAAAGAATCGGATCTGGACTTTGAAGCAAAATGGTACCTGATCCTGGAACTACTGAGCCGTGAAAAAGTAATGGCGGTTACAGAGATCTCTTCTTCGCTGCAACTGAGCCATGCTGCCGTGGTACAGTTTACGGAGCAGATGCATACGCATGGCCTTATTAAAACAGCGCCTGACTCCAAAGACGCAAGGAGGAGACTGATTTCTTTGACGCTTGCCGGTAAGCAAATGCATAAAAAGATCGGTCCTGTTTTGCAGGTGATCAAAGAAGAAAACCGGAAATGGCTGGCCGAGGCCAGCGCAGACCTTTTGCAGCTCCTGTCTGAACTGGAGAAGGCGCTGGATGAAAGAAGTATGTATAAGCGTATTAAAGTGAGCCTGGTAGAGCAATCTGCCAGGTGAACCGGTTATTTGATACCAAGTTTATCCAATACATGGTTAACCACTCTGTCGCAGCGGATAAGATGGAATGGAAACACCAGGTCGTTTTTATAGTAATCGGAGATCTTCCCGCGCAGCATGAGCCGGGCCCTGATATACCGGACCTTTACGTTTACCGCGGAGATATTCAATGCAGCTGCGGTGGCCGCCACGTTTAAGCCTTCTACTTCCCGCATTACAAATACCAGGCGGTATTTCTCAGGGATTTCGAGCAGGGCAAGTTCCATTACCCTTCCCAATTCTTTATCAATAACTTTTGCCACGGGCGATTCTTTTACCCCGGCACTATTTGCCGGGTGATGATCATCTAAAACAGATAGATCCTCACTGCCCAACCGGTTTTTCTTTTTCAGCAACTGACTGCACTCATTAATCATGATCCTGGTCAGCCAGGTCCCGAAGGCGGATTCCATCCTAAACTTATCCAGGTTCTGGTAAGCATTGATATAGGTGGTTTGCATCATGTCTTCCACATCCATATCATTATCCAGCATGGTCATGCCTATCCGGAACAGGCGGGCATTGTGGCGGCGCATCAGTTGCTCGTAGAGGCGCTCTTCACCGGCCAGTACTTTAGTGATTAATTCGTAGTCAATTTCGGTGTCGGTTTTCGGCAGTGTGGTCATTCTTCTTTTATTAGATGATAAATCGACTGAGAAGTTACAAAAAACTTTTATGGGATTTTGTAACCATTTGAATTTTTTATACTCTAATTAAAGGAGGCCCGGTTAACGGCCCTGATTTTTGACATAACCTAACTTGTGAAGCAGCTGCTATGAAACCAGATAACATTTTTCATCTGCCCGGCATAAAAATGCCGGAGCTAACCCATCAGAAGATCCAGGAGCTGAAGAAAACAGCGAAGGGAAAACTCATTACCGGTACTCCCATGGAGGCTTTCCAGGCATTGGTAAGCTCAATGGAAATTGCGCTGCAGGAGCAACTGGCGCAATATGATTATATCCAGCAAACCGTAATGGACAGCGCCAAACGGAAAATGCTGCTCCTGGAAATGCTGGACGACCATCTTTACCTCGAATTTGCCTATCATATTATGTTTATTAAATGGCGGGAGCAACAAATCAGTAAAGCATCCTGAGAGGGATGCCGGTGACGCGTGCTGCTAATCTCATTAAAACTATACATTTGCACACAAACAAATGCTATGGAGAATTACAGCATCGTCATTTTTATACTGGCCATCATGATTATGCTGTCTGCGGTGGCAGACAAGATAAAGTTACCTTACCCTGTGCTGCTGATCTCCGCGGGAATAGGCATCGGATTCATTCCGGCCCTGCCAAATATCACGCTGAACCCGGATATCGTGTTCCTGATATTTCTCCCGCCATTGCTATATGACGCTGCGTTTAACATCTCCCCACAGGAATTTAAAACCAACTTCAACACCATTGGTACATTGGCAATAGGTTTGGTGTTTCTGACAGCGGGGGCTGTAGCGGTGATTGCGCATTATCTTATTCCCGGGATGAGCTGGCCGCTGGCTTTTGTGCTGGGCGCTATCCTCTCGGCCACTGATGCGGTGGCAGCCATGAGCATTACCAAAGGACTGGGACTTTCACATAAAACGGTGACCATTCTTGAAGGGGAAAGCCTGATCAACGATGCTTCGGCACTGGTAACTTATCATTTTGCCATTGCGGCGGCCACCGGTACCGCCTTTATTTTCTGGAAGGCCTCCCTGGAATTTATTACGCTGATGGCAGGTGGCGTGCTGGCGGGTATAGTGGTGGGCAGGATATTGGCGATGATCCTGAAAAAGGTGCATCAAAACGACCTGGTGACCATCAGCTTTATGCTGCTGATGCCATTTGTTACCTATCTGATGGCAGAAGAACTGCATGTTTCCGGCGTGATTGCCGTAGTAGTGCTTGGGCTGATGATTGCGCGGATCAGCGGGAAAGTTTTTCCGGAGAAATTAAAGCAGCAGTCCAGGTCTATCTGGGATATTATCATCTTCCTGCTGAACGGGCTTATCTTTATTATTATCGGGCTGCAGTTCCCTTACATTATTAAAAGCATCCCCAGTCACCAGATCCTCCCGTATATCGGCTATGGTTTTATCATCACCCTGGCGGCTTTGTTGTTGCGCATGGGCAGGGTATTCCTGCAACAGATCAATTTAGACCAGGCTTTCAAAAAGGGTAAGGGCAGGATCACTGAAAACGCGTTGCTGGATTTCAAGAACAGCCTGATCATCAGCTGGTCCGGTATGCGCGGCATTGTATCACTGGCCATTGCCATTGGGCTACCAATGACACTGAAAGATGAAGCCCCGTTTCCGGAGCGGAATGCCATCATTTTTATTTCCGTGGTAGTGGTGTTGTTTACCCTTATTGGGCAGGGCATCTCTTTACCATGGATTGTGAAAGCCGTAAAACTCTCCCCGGCAGATAAAAAAACGCCGCATTAACTTATCACAACAGCCGGAAATATACTATCTTACTACTAAAGGATGCGTGGATGAAAAAATCACTGTTGCTTTTCAACTGCCTTATTTTATTGTTCCTTCCTGCTATTGCCCGGCAGGAGCCGCCAGATACGGTTAAAACAGGAATATACATTACCAGCATTCATGACATCGACTTCAAACAAAGTGAGTTTACTGTCAACCTCTGGCTGTGGCTCACCTATAAAAACAAACAGTTCGATTTTATACAGAACCTGGAAATCCCCCAGGCAAAAACCTTTACCAAATCCTACTCCACTATCGACTCTTCCAATGGCCGGATCTATTTGCTGATGAAGCTGCAATGCGTGATGAAGGATTCCTGGCGGATTAACAACTTTCCTTTTGACCGGCAGCGTTTGCGGTTTTCCATTGAGAACTCACAGTTTGACGCCAAATCACTCGTGTTTTCGGTGGACTCACTAGGCAAACATTTTGACCCGCGCTTTACACTGAGAGGCTGGGTGATCGACAGCTTCCGGATCAATACCGGTATAAAAGCCTATGAAACCGCGTTTGGCGACGAAAATATCGGCAGGCCACATACAGAGTACAGTAATTTTACAGTGAGAATAGGCATCAACAGGGATGCTACCCAGTTGTTCTGGAAGATGTTCCTCGGCATGTACGTTTCTTTCCTGATTGCTTACATCTGTTTTTATATTCACCCCGACAATATTGATTCGCGGTTTGGACTTGGTGTAGGATCGCTGTTTGCCGCCATTGGTAACAAATATATTATTGATTCCTCTCTCCCCGACTCTACTACTTTTACGCTGGTAGATACCCTCCATGGCATTACCCTGTTCTTTATTTTTGTGGTGATCACTTCTTCTGCATGGTCGTTGCAGCTTATTAAAGCAGGTAAGTTTAAGCAGAGCCGCCGGCTGGATATCGGTTTATCGATAGGTGTGCTGCTGGTATATGTGCTGCTGAATATTTATTTTATTACACAGGCGGTGTACGGAAATTAGCAAGCTAAAAAAATAAACATAGTAATAGTAGTTCCCATGTAAAAAATATTAATTTGCGGGAACTTATACCTATTACAAGCTATGAAATTGAAGTTTCTATGTTGTGCATACCCGCTGTATGCCTTCGCCGCCATGTTCCTGTTAACCGGCAAAGCCCATTCACAGGACATCTACACCCCGGCGACCGTTAACACCTCCTTTCTGCATAATGCTTCCGGTAAGCTGGAAAAGGAACACAAGGATGTCATCAGTCATCTCCCAAAAGAAAACCGCGACATGTATAAAGAAATATACGGCAAGCGGTGGGCAAACATCAAATCCAAATTTGAAGAGAAGGAAGTGTATACGGCTCCTGCTGCACAGAAGTATATCGACAGCATGCTAACGGCGATTGTGCAAACCAATCCTTTGTTACAGGGCCGCGAAATACATGCATACTTTTCCCGGTCGGCCTTACCCAATGCCAGTTATATAGGCCAGGGCGTTATCCTGTTTAATATGGGGCTGTTCCGGCAGCTCAAAACCGAAAGCCAGGCGGCATTTGTGCTGTGTCATGAACTGGCGCATTACTACCTGCATCACAATGAGAACTCCATTAAGAAATATGTGACAGACATCAACTCAAAAAGTGTGCAGCAACAGTTAAAGAAAATCAAGAAAGAGAAATACCGGAAGCAGGAGCATCTTGAAGAACTGAATACCCTGCTGAAATTCGACAGCCGCCGGCACAGCCGCGACCATGAGTCGGAAGCAGATTCGTTGGGACTGGAATTTCTGCATAACAGTCACTTTAATACTGCCGATGCTCTTAGCGCGCTGGCGTTACTGGATACCATTGATAACGACTCCCTGGATATCAAACCCTGTCTTGAAAAGATGTTCCGGTCGAAAAGCTATCCTTTCCAACCGCGTTGGTTAGCGAAAAGCGATCTGCTATTGGGTGGTCATGCGCAATTATTAAACGATCACGCGGTGGAGGATTCATTAAAAACGCACCCCGACTGTAAAGTACGGATCAACGTACTGGCGCCGGCGGTAGCTGAATACAGCAGGGAAACAAACAACAACGGCATTAATCCCGCAATGTTTGAAAAACTGAAGAAGGAATTCTCCTATGAAACTATTGAGTATGCCTATGCCAATAACAACTATACGTCCAGCCTGTATCAAACCATTACGCTGTTGCAGGAACAACCGGAAGATGCGTACCTAATTTGCCAGACGGGCAAAATACTCAACAGCTGTTACCAGGCACAGAAGCAGCATCATATCGGCGATAAAATAGCGATGCCGGCGCCGGGCAACCCGGACTCCTATAACCTGCTGGCACAATTTATCAGGAACCTGTACCTGGAGGATTATGCCCGGATCAGCAACAGCTTCCTGGAACAGTACAACGCCAGGCTCAACAGCTACCCGGTATTCCAGAAAGAAATGGCAATAAGTATTTCTTACGTACAGCCTTAACCGTTAACAACATCTATCCCTATTAACTAAAATATATGATACGGAAAATACTGATTTCCCTTTTTTGTACGATGATGTTCGTCACTATGGTATATGCGCAGAAAAGACTAAACCTCGGCGATGTATCTAACATAAGAGTGGCCAACAGCGGCAATATTATGCGGAATAAAAAAATTACCGGCTACTTCCTGCTGGTAATCAAGGATCAGCTGAGCAAAGATACCATCCGGTACAGCCTGCAGATCCTGGACGAGAACATGCACAAGGTTAGGGAATATGAATACCTGGATGCAAAGGACGTATACGTATGCGAAGCCGCTTCCAACGACAGCACCACGGCATTTCTCCTGAGTAATTCCCATACAGGCGACATGGAATTAAAGATCCTGGATGCAGATGGGCAGCTTAAATTCTCTTACAAAAGACCTTATGTAAAGGGACAGGGAAAGCCAAACATTTATTACAGTGCTTATCATGATATCAGGGATGCCAACCATTCCCTTTTTGATGCAGGCACACATGGCTATATGGCCATACTGGATGTACGTCACCGCATTCACACCGCTGTATTTGAAGTGAATTATTTTGATGCTGCTAAGAAAAAGCACTGGAAATATACGCAGCCAAAAGAAGCACACAAAGAATGGGTAGCCGAATTCATGGCTAAAACGGATAACCTGATGCTGCTGGAAGTTACCCGCAGCAGGAAGAATAATAAGTGTACTTCTTCCCTCACCGCATTTAGCATTGAGTCGAAGAAAAAAGTTTTTGAACTGAAAGAAAAGAAAGAAGCTTATCACCTGGTACCTTCTTTCGTAATGCCTAAGCCCGGCACTGATACCATCACCGTGGCAGGTGAATATTTCAAGGGGGCCAATAAGGTGAGAGGCCGTGCCAGTAAAGGAATCGGTTTTTATGATATCGACTCAAAAGGCAATATCCTCACCAGCACCTACAACGCCTGGAATAAGGAACTGTCCGGCACTTTAACGGCTAACAAAAAAGGGAAATACCAGGGGTTGGGGTATCTTTACCTCCATAATATGATCCCCGGACCTGATGGTAAATTATTTGTGGTGGGAGAAGGTTATAAAAGGGTCCTGAGCTCGCAGGGCGTGATGTTTAATAACACCAAACTGATCTCTACAAACCTGGTGATGCTGGAATTTGACGGTAAGTACCACCTCAAACGCACCAACGTTTACGAAAAGCAACGCATCACCCTCCGGGATATGGCCGATTTCAGGAATATCCATAAAATGGGTTATGCCAGTAAACGATACAACAGCTTCGACTATAAACTCACGACCATTACGGAAGACTATAAAAACTTTTCCATTTGCTATACCGATATGCGCAGGGTCTCCAAAAAAGAAAGGGGCGCTTATCATATTATACGCTACAATGGCCTGAAGTTCCGCAATGATGATTTGCCGATACAGAAAGATAAGACCAATATCAGTATATACCCGGCTAAAGCGGGGAACCTGCTGATATTTGAAACGAATGAGAAAGGTAGTTCGATGCGGATGGAGAAGGTGAGTTGATTTTCCCTTACTTCTTCACCCGGTAGAAACTAATGTCCCTTCTTTGCTCAAAGCCCATGTGCTCATATAAACGCACAGCCCGTTCATTGGTGCGGGTTACATGTAAAAAGGAGGTGATGCCCGCGCCGGCATGCTGATAGCATAGCTGTGTAATCAGCTTTTGCGCATATCCGCGGCCGGTGTGATCGGGGTGCGTACAAATGGCGCTCAATTCGGTGAACCCGGTGAGCTGCATGCGTTCACCGGCCATAGCGATGAGCTGGCCATTGTGCCGGATGCCATAGTAGTTGCCCATCAGGCGTGTACCGTGATTGAAAAAACCGGGTTGAATGCTGTTGATCAGTTCATACATATCGCCGGCGTCTTCTGGCCCCAGCAGGTGCACCATGGCCGCGTCCTTTTCAGACAAGGGGGCTGGCATAGTAGTTAGTATCATCTGGGCGCAGGGCAATTCATTTTCTACGGTCCAGGTACCTGGTAATACGGGCAATTCACCAATGATATAAAATGTTTCCCCGGCATCTATCAAAGTATCGAGTGCAGCAATGCTGTCGTTATCGGTTTGCCTGGCGGCAACAAAGGGTGCAATTTCCCGCTGGTATCTTTTCGCCTGGTCTGTTCCTTGTGCAAAGTGCGCATGCGCAGTGGTTAACGCACCCCAGGCGGGGTTGTCTAAGATGGTTTCCTTCATGCATCGAAATTATACATTTATCAGAAAAAATAACCGGGAAAGAATAGTTTTTTTGAGGCTGCTAACGTAGACGAATATATTTTTTTCGGGAGGTTCATTCAAAAGAAAAGCGGTTTCCCGTAAAGGAAACCGCTTTTCTTTTTATGCCTGTTAGTGTTCCAGGTTTAATATTTCTATTCTTCTGAAATCAACGGGTTGCCCTTCGCTTTGCAGGGCAATAAAGCCTTTGGAGAGGAGCCTGCCATTTATTTTAATGGTGGAGTCGTAGTTGTTTACCACGCCCCCGCCAATCTGTGGTTTGGAATATTGCAATACGGTATCGCCGTTTATGATATGGGTGATCAGGGAATCGCCCAGTACAATCAGTTCGCCCCTCACCCATTGCTCGCCTTCATAAGTTTTGGAGGTGGATTCAATACAATGCGTTTCATCCAGTTTTCCTTTGTAAACCACATTGGTGCCCGGCGAGCACATGTTACCGGTCGGGCGTGGCTTCCCATCACCTAAACCGGCCAGCAGCTGCATTTCCACGGAGATGGGCCAATCCTGCTCTTTAGGCATAGTGCGCGGGTCCTGGGAGTGAAACATAACGCCGCTGTTCAGCAATGTATATTCCGGTGCGGACGGATACCATTTTCCTACAAACCGGTATTCAAATTTGAGATGATAATGTGAGAAGGGTTGCTTATAATAAAGATGCCCGAACTGGTCGTTAAAGTCGCCGTACTGATCATAGCGTATCTTGATGATGCTGTCTTCTACCCGGAAAGTATTGCCAAAGTTCTCTCCTGGTTCGTGGTGATGAATTTTCACGATCCAGTCGTTGATATCCTTACCATTAAACAGGGACACCCATTCCTGTTTTTTTTCGGGTTGTTTTACTTCATTACAGGAAACACTACCAGCCAGCAGTGCTATCATCAATAGTTTACGCGAAATACGGACTTTGCTCATATAGATAATTAAAGTTTTTTTTTATTGTTTCCTGCTGCCTGGTTTTGGAAATACCTGGTGTGTTTGCGCCCATTGGTACCAAAGGGTTTGCAGCTGTTGTACCTTTTCGGGGTATTGTGCCGCCAGGTTATTCGTTTCTGTTTTATCGGCAGCGAGATTATATAATTGCCAGGTGGTATCATTGCTGAGTGACACCAGTTTCCAGTTGCCCGAGCGTGCATAACGTGCACCGAAGTGCTCATTGAACAGCTGATCGTGCCCGGTTGTTTTTTTATTTTTGAAAGATGGCAACAGGCTGATACCCGTAGTGGCCGGGATCTTATGACCGTGGTATACTTGTGGATATTGCGCATGGGCGAGTGCGGTAAACGTGGACATAAAGTCCATTACATGCCCCGCATGATCACTGAAGCCTCCTTTATTGGCAGTGATTCCTTTTGGCCAATAAGCGATCAATGGCGTGTGGATGCCACCTTCATATGATTCTGCTTTCCAGTATTGATAAGGTGTATTGGCGACGTTTGCCCATGTTTGCCCGATGGATGCATACGTGGTTTGCGGGCCCGGCATTGCCTGTTTTTTGGTGGCATAAACGATCTTGCGGCCGTCGCGGGTTTCATCGGGGCGGTCGAAGCCAGGGCCGTAGTTGGCGCAATTTTCAGGGCTGGCGCCATTATCAGACAGGAACAGGATGAGGGTGTTGTCCAGCTGCCCTGTTGCTTTCAGGGCTTCAATAATGCGACCAATGCCCTGGTCCATCCGGTCGATCATGGCGGCGTGCACTGCCATGGCCATGGCATCCCAGGCGGTATCAGGGTTTTGCGCCCAGGTCTGCTCTTCTTTCCAACGTTCAGGCAAGGGCGTAGTGGCCGGATCAATCAGGCCCATTTTTACCATTTTGTTATACCGGGCGGTGCGGATAGCTTCCCAGCCTGCCTTGTAGGTGTCTTTATACTTTGCAATATCTTCCGGCAGCGCCATCAGTGGCCAGTGTGGCGCATTGTGGGCCACATACAGGAAGAAAGGCTTGTCCGTTTCCGCGTAGCCTTTGATATAGGCCACCGCCGTATCGTTGATAGCATCGGTGTGATAATAGCGATCGGGCACTGCTGTGATGGGTGTTGTTCCGCTTACCAGGCTGAAGGGATCAAAGAAATCCACTACTCCCCAGATGGTGCCAAAGAACTTATCAAAGCCCCTGCTGGTGGGATACTGCGCTACCGGGGAAAAGTCGCCGAATGTTTGATGGTGATTAAGCCAGGCCATTTGTGCGGCCGCGGTTTTCTGCCCGATTGTATTAGATACATGCCACTTGCCCGACATAGCGGTCTGGTAGCCGGCTGTTTTCAGTACTTCCGCCAGGGTTACTGCGTTAGCAGAAATATGTCCCTGGTACCCGGGCTCATCCTCTGCCTCGGTCATTTTACCGATGCCAGCCTGCTGGTTATATAAACCGGTAAGCAGCGAAGCGCGGGTAGGACAACAACGGGAAGTGTTATAAAACTGCGTATACCGGATACCGTTAGCAGCGAGGAAATCGAGGTTGGGTGTGTGGATTTCACCACCGTAGCAGCCGGCATCGGAGAAACCCATGTCATCCGCGAGGATGACAATAATATTGGGCCGCGTATCTTTCATCAGCGGCTGCTTACTTTTTTTAAACCCTGTGAGCAACAGGCTGCTCAACAGGAATGGAACAATATAAACTGACTTTGGTTTTACATTCATGGGTTCACACCGTTTTATTACTATTGCTGCGGCTATACCGGATTCCCGTTAAAATAAAATAAAACGGACAGAAAAGTAAATAAACCGGATGATTGGGAAGAATTATTTTTAGCAACCGGTTAAATCCCGCCGGGACCGGCTATTTCTTCCAGGGCAGCAGCCAGCTCGCCGGCTTCGGAGGTGATGTTCCGAATATTGCCTTTTTTATCCATACAAATTATTTCCTTACCCTGTTACTCTCTTCTGCCGCCCCGCTGCGCTGCTTCCGCTGCAGCTGGTTCCCGAAAGTTTTTGCCCATGTCAGCTTTATGATCTGCATCTTGCCTGATTCCGGCTGGAAGGTAACTTTACTTTTCAGGTTAAACGCCTCTTCCGCCAGCGTCCCGAAATAACTGCTGATGTGCACCGTGCGTAGTATATCCGTTACCGTTAGCTGGAGGCTTCCACCGTTTTTATTCAGTTCTTTTTTAAGACCGGCATTCAGCGCACCGAACGGATCTACCTTTTTGGAGCCATCGTACGACGCACTGTTATACCAGCCGGAGATTTCGAGGTAGAAACGGGCAGGTAATGTAAAGGCCGTGGAGAAGTTAGTGTTAAAGCCGAAATATTGTTTCTGTACTGGTGTGGCGGTATAATCCAGTTTAAACTGCCGCCATCCACCAGTGAATCCGAAGTTCATATTCCACCAGTCGTTCACCTTCCACGGCAGCAGCGCCTGAAAGGAAACATTATCCTGGAACAGCAGGTTTTGCGGAGATACCCATATCACTTCCCCTGCGGGATTGGGTGTAAGCTGGTAGCGGGCTATGGGTGCATCATCCCTGCTGTAAAGCAGGGAAAACGAGTAGCCGTTATAGTTATAACCCAGTTTCAGGTTATTGGTGATAGTTGGCTTCAGCATGGGGTTGCCGGTTTCCACCGAAGTGGGTCCCGAGTAAATCACAAAAGAGGCCAGGTCGTTGTAAGCGGGACGACTGATCCTTTTTGTATAGGACAGTTGCCATTCCGCTTCCTTTTTTTTCCATGTCAGGAAAATGCCCGGAAAGAACTTACCGGAGGTTCGTTTGGTGATCTGTTGCTTATTTTCCGGATCATCCATTTGTGTTTGTACATATTCATATCTCAAACCGGCTACCAGCCGTAGCGCCGGATGCAATTGCGCTTCCAGTGAGCCATAGGCGGCTCCTATGGCTTCTTTCATAATGATATTATTGATAGCGGCGGTACTGCTTACCCAGGCATCATCCAGAAAGCTTTCTATCCTGGAGTTGCTGTTGTTTTTTGTATAGGTTCCTTTCACCCCTGTTTCAATTTTTATTTTGGGAGATAGCTGCCTGCTGTAATCCATTTTCAATACGCCGATCTGCATCGAGGACACAGAAAAGGTTCGTTGCACCGGGGCGAAAAGGGTGTCGTTGGTACCCGGTGTATGGCCGGCGCTATCTACGAAAGCACTGATACCGGCAGAAGGCCGGTTGTTTTTATAATACAGGTAATCCAGGTCAATGTTCAGTTGCTCTCCTTCGCGCATTTTTCTTTCTGCATACACAGATGCGCCCAGGTTATCCCAGTTGTTGTTAACCCTGATATCTGCATCCATGTTATAGGCGGTGGTTTTATTCACTAGGTATTCCCCGTGGTTCACCGTATGATCCGTAACCCGGCTGATGTTGCCATTGATATTGCCGCCGATGATGGTGCGCGGGGTGAGGTTTACATCTGCTCCCAGTATGATATTATGACTGTTCCCCACAGGCTTTGTCACGCTGAGGAAATCGGAGGAGCTGGGGCCTCCCAGTAACTTCATATCATCTGTTGCGCGGGCAAACCAGTCGTAATAGGATTTGTCGTGCGAGAAGGAATAGCTTCCGTACAAGGCCGTATTACGGAGCGTGCGGCCGAAATTAAGGCTGGCGGCGGCCTTCTCTCCGTAGCCATATCCGCCGGTAAGAGAAAAGTTTCCCTGGTTCCTGTTTTTCCTGATGACAATATTGATCATCCCGGCATTGCCGGCAGCGTCGTACTTTGCGGGCGGTGTATTGAGCAGTTCAATTTTTTCCACGTCGGCGGCGGTCATGCCCTGCAGGTAAATCATCAGCTGATCGGCAGACATGCGCAGCAATTTGCCGTTCAGCATCACCATCACCCCGCTTTTACCATTGAGCGCAATTCCGTTGGTTCTCCGGTCGATATTAACGCCCGGTGAGCGTTCCAGTACTTCCAGGACCGAGCTCCCCTTTGTGAGCACACTGCTTTGTACATTCACCACTGTGCCATACGCCTGCTGTTGCAACAGGGGCTTGTTTGCCCGCACCATCACTTCTTTCAGCTGTTTCAGGGCAGGCAGGCTGTCTGGCGTGGCGGGTTTCCCGGATGCCTGTGCCTGGGTATCCAGGGCGGGTGACAACAGTAATAAGGTAAGGAGTATGTAGTTCATAAGAGATCACTTCTGCTGCAAATAAATGCGTATCCGCAACGCCGGAAAAAACCGAATGACCATGGGCGGCAGGAAATTGACCACCTGCACAAAAGGCGCCGTTTCCCGGCTAAATCCCTTAAAAGCCGGGAATGCGGCCGTTCAGCAGCTGCGGTATGCGGGTCATCATTTATTTGCTGCCATTGATATAGTACCCGGAAAGAATCAGCAAATTGTGGTTATCTTTAGTAACAGGTAATTTCTTATATGCTGAACACTAACACAAGCCGGAACTGGCTGCTGAAATATAAACTTTACCACATCCCCTTCTGGTGTCTTTACCATTATCTGTGGTGGGTAGTGGCAATAGGGAATCCTGTGAAAGCTGCCAACTCGATTATCTTATTCCCTTTCTATATCAAGTTTGCATTTTATGTGATATTCCAGGCGGCCGCGGTATATTTCAATCTCTATTACCTGATTCCAAAATACCTGGAAAAGGGCAGGTATACCACCTATATTACGCTCCTGGTATCTACCATCGCGGCAACCGCCTGCGCTATTGTTGGCGGGTATTATCTCTGCTCAGCAGTATCAGGGAAAAGCTTTGCCGTACTTTTCGGGCCGGGAGATTACTGCTTCCTGCACTTCTTTGGCAATGCCTTGCCCTCTACCCTTGCCAGCATGACACTGGCCATGAGCATAAAGCTGACCAAAAGCTGGCTGCAAACCAAAAGGAGACAGCAACTGCTGGAAACAGAAAAACTGGAAACAGAACTTAACTTCCTCAAGAACCAGTTTAATCCTCATTTTCTTTTTAATACTATTAACTCCATCTTTTTCCTGATCCATAAAAACCCGGATGTGGCCTCTGCTTCCCTGGCGAAGTTTTCAGAGTTGCTGAGGTACCAGCTGTATGAATGCAACGATAAACAGATTGCCCTCAGCAAAGAGATCGGCTACCTGGAAAATTCTATTGAACTGGAAAAACTACGGCTTAACAATAACGTGGAAGTTTCCTTTGCGTATCACCGGCAGCCGGTATCACACCTGAGCATCGCCCCGTTTATACTCATGACCTTTGTGGAAAATGCGTTTAAGCATGTATCCAAACAGGCTGACGGGCCTAACTGGATCAGGATACAGCTGCATCTCGACGGACCACAGCTGGCATTCACTGTTTCCAACAGCTGTGCGGCAGACGAATACAGCGCACCCATCATTGATTATGGCGGTATTGGTTTGAAAAATGTGCAGCGGCGGCTGGACCTCGTATATCCCGGTCAATATGAACTGGACATACTACGTGAAACCGGCAGCTTTGAAATAAGGCTGCAGCTGGAACTGGCCGAGCTCACGGTACCACAATTGTTATCTACCTAAAATGCCTTTATTATGATCAACTGCGTGATTACAGACGACGAACCACTGGCCAGGGAAGGCATCGCCAGTTATGTAAAGGAAATAGATTTCCTCACGCTGACCGGCATCTGTGAAAACCCTGTGGAGTTGGTAAACCTGTTAAAACGGCAACCAGCCGATCTTATCTTCCTGGATATACAAATGCCTAAACTCAGCGGACTGGATTTTCTAAAGATGGTACAAAATCCGCCGATGGTGATTATCACCACGGCGTTCCCCGAATATGCGCTGGAAGGTTTCCAGTTAAATGTGCTGGACTATTTATTGAAGCCCATTACGTTCGACCGGTTCTTCAGATCGGCCACCAAAGCGAGGGACTATCACCAGTTGGTAAACCCGCCCGCCAAAAACAACGCCACGCCTGCAGAAACCGGTGCGGATCATTTCTTTATTAAATGTGGCAGCCGGTATGAAAAGATCCAGGTGGAAGATATTCTTTTTGTGGAAGGTATGCAGAACTACGTAAGCATCTACACCCGCAAGGGAAAATATATGACCCTGTTATATCTCAAAAACCTGGAGCAGCAATTACCCGCCCAGGCATTTATCCGGGTGCATAAATCTTATATTGTAGCAGTGAATAAAATAGACAGCATCCAGGGGAATGAAATTTGTATACAATCGCACCAGATCCCTATCAGCCGCAATTACCGCGAGGCAGTGATCCAGCAGGTGGTCATGAACAGGTTATGGGATAAAGTTTCGCGGCCGCCCTTGCCGTGAGGTCAAAACATTGTATTTTTGGCGCCCTAAAAAAGCCTCTGAATCTTGCGATCCAAAGGCTGCTAACTCAAAGTAAATCTGATTATGTAAATGTAGTCCTGCCTGGCGGTAGATACCGGCCGGCATCATTTCTTATCCTTTTTCAGTCAGGTTCCTTTAACAGGTGCCTCGCAAAAACGGGGTAACCCTGAAAAAAAGAATGGCAGCTTTTAAGAAACAAAACTGCTGGTATTCCTTTTTCCAATATGATGATCAAAAACGTTTCCAGGTATACCCCAAATATAACATGGACGTAGAGTTTGCACAATACCGGCATACTATGATTTATTTATACCTGTTTTCAGGTATTTTTGCCCGCAACGATCATGTATACGCAATTGTTTTATATTTTGGCTTTTATGAGAAGACTATCTTTCCTGATATTCCTGGTTACAGCAACTTCCTGGTGCAGTGGACAGGCGCCTCCGCTGAATGAAAAGGCGCTTACAGACAGCCTGGAAAATGTATTGCAACGGACTACATCAGACAGTATCCGTGCCCGGGCACACTATTCCCTGTCGGAATACTGGGCTGCTCACGATTCGCTGAAGTCATCACAAAACCTGGAAAAAGGAAAGCAATACAGTGGAAAGAATTCCTTCCTGCAGGCGCTTTATTATTACTATGAAGCGAATACGCTGAAGAAATCCGCGCCTGACAGAAGCCAGTCCGCCTTCCTGAAAGCAGATACCTTACTCAGCAGGTTTAACACTTCCGAAGCCTATTCTTTCCGGTCTAAAGCCTGGTACGACTATGGCGCTATCGCCCAGCGGAAAGACGATTACAAAGCATTTGCAGATGTTTTACTAAATAAGGCGATTCCGCTGGCACAACAAGCCGGCGATCAAACGGTGGTGGGGAAAGACTACCTGGCGGTGGGAATCGTTTTTAAAAATGCCGGCCAGTTCGACAAAGCAGAAACCTACTGTCTGAAGGCGATAGAAACTTTCAAAAACGCGCACTCCCCTACGCATGAACTGGTGACGGCCTATCATACCATTGCCGAAAATTATTCGCTGTCGGCCCAGAATGCCAAGGCAAAGCCTGCGCTGGACAGCGCCTGGAAGCTATTGGCGCCTTTCCCGGAATCTGAATACCTGTTGGATCATTATGCCGCCGAAGGGATGTATTATACCCTCGAAGGGAAATTCAAAGAGGCGCTTGCCAGCCTGGACAAAGGAATACAACTGGCCAGGAAGAAAGGTTTGCGTTATGAAGAGCAACGGTTACAAATGCAGCAGTTCTACGCTTATTTCAATGATAATAACTTTGTAAAAGCGAAAGAGATGGCCACGCTGCTGATGCAGCAGAATGAAACAATGAAGCTGGTAACTAACCGTCTCCAGTTGTTTTACGGGATGGCGCTTACCTGCGAAAACCTCCGGCAGATGGCGCCGGCCTATACATGGATGAAGCGTTACAGTGAGCTTAGCGACAGTCTTACCAAAGCACAGCTTACAAACGATGTTCATGCCCTGGAAATAAAATTCCGGAACGCAGAGAAGCAGAAAGAAATAGATGCACTGAAAGCGAAAAGCATCCAGGATACGTTGCATACCAAAAATGCCCGGCTGGTAAACTCGCTGCTGGGCGCTGCTATCGTCATTTTACTGGTGGTATTGCTGTTTGCCGTTTTCGTTTACCGCAGCAAGCAGAAACTGGCGGTGCAAAAAGAGTTGAGCTACCGGCAACACCTGCACGAAATAGAACAACAACAACAATTACAGTTCAGCCAGGCCGTGTTACAAGGCGAAGAGCAGGAACGCCGCCGGCTTGCCAGGGACCTGCATGACGGCCTGGGCGGCATGCTTGCCGGCGCCAAGATAAACCTCTCTGCACAAATTGAAGATACCTACTCGCAGGACCAGCGGGCCGAACTGGAAAAGATCACGCTTCAGCTGGATCATTCTGTTACAGAACTCCGGCGCATCGCACATAATATGATGCCCGTTAACCTGCTGAAATTTGGTTTGAAGACAGCGCTCAAAGATCTCTGTGAATCGCTCATGAATGACGCCACCCGTATTGACTTCCAGGACCTGGGAATTGAAGATACCCTGCGGGAAGAAGTACAGATCCACATCTACCGCATTGTACAGGAGCTGTTGTCCAATGCTATCCGCCATGCGCAGGCTACCAATATCATACTGCAATGCAGCCAGAACGACCATATCTTTTTTATTACCCAGGAAGATAATGGCAAAGGTTTTGACACGCAGGCGGCGGGGAAGGAGAAAGGCATTGGCTTAAGCAACATCCGTAACCGGGTGGGATTCCTGAAAGGAAAAATTGATATTGACTCCGCCGCGAACGAAGGCACCACCATAAATATTGAATTACATGTTGATTAATCCCGCTACACTCGCTATTGTAGACGACCATCCGATTGTACTGGAGGGACTGCAGAAGTTGCTCATGAATGTGAAGAGCATACAGATTACCGGGTGCTTCACGTCAGGAATGGCTTTTATGTCTTTCCTGAAAGAAAATAAAGTAGATGTATTACTGCTGGATATCACGCTGCCGGATGCCAACGGGATAGAGTTATGCCGGGAAATTAAGGCGCTGTCGCCCGACACCCATGTACTTGCCCTCAGCAATCATTCTGAACGCAGCATGATCCTCCAGATGATCCAGAACGGCGCTACGGGGTACCTGTTGAAAAATATTTCTTCCGAAGAACTGGTAGCCTGTATCCAGGAAGCACTCAGCGGGATGATCACTTTCAGCAAAGGCGCCAAAGAAATTATGGCACGCCCTTCCATCAGCGAACTAAAAGGTATTCCGCAGCTCACCAAACGGGAAAAGGAAATACTGCACCTGATAGCAGATGGTAAAACCACCCCCGACATTGCGCAGCAGCTTAACCTTAGCCCGTTAACCGTAGAAACGCACCGGAAAAACCTGATACAGAAGTTCCAGGTAAGAAATGTGGCCGCGCTGATTAAAATGGCTGCTCAACAAGGGCTGTTATAAGAGCTGTTTATTTATGCAGTCCTTTCCTGCGCAGATAAGCCAATAGCTTTTCAGGATAATCTGTCTGGATCACATTGGCAAAGGCCGCGTCTTTACGCAGCTGATCAAAACCGGCATCGTCTTTTTCTGATTCCAGTTTATCATACTTTCCCAAAGCGTTCATCCATACCCGTGTGCCGCCGGTGGTAATGCTTTTCACCAGGGAATCGGAGTAAAAAGAAGCATCTCCGTGAATAACCGGGAACTTCCCCTGCTTCGCGGCTATCTGCTGTATTTCGGTTATTTCCGCCACACTGTGCGCGCGGGGCATTACCGGGATCTCCGGATTCCAGCTGTACAGGGTGGGGGCTGTATGATGATCATAAATAAAGAACAGCACCTGTTTTTCCATGCCATGCGCCGCAATCTGGGCAAAGGCCTGCCTGGCTGCCGGCTCACCTTCTTCTTTAAAATCCACATCTACAATAATTCTTCCTTTGGTGAGCTTTAATACCTGTTCAAAAGAAGGAATGGTTTCCGTGGTGGGTTTTCCTTTAAAAAGTAAGGGAAACTGCTGCAATTCCCGGTAGGTATAATCCTTTACCTTGCCGGGTTGGCCGGTGGTGCGGGTAATGGTTTCATCATGCATAAGCACGAGGATATGATCTTTTGTTTCATGCAGATCTATTTCCACGATATCAATGCCCTGTTCAACAGCTTCCTTTACAGCCGCGAGTGAGTTCTCCGGGTATTTGTTATGCGAAGCGCGGTGTGCCGCCACCATGATATGTTCCGGGTGATGTTTAAATTCGTCGAGGATAGCGTCTGCAGGCGTTTTTTGCTGTGCGGTTACCGGCAGGCTGATGGCACATAAGGTTGCTAATAATAAACGGTTCATCAGGTATTTATTTTTTTACAGCGATAGACAGGATGTTCCTGTGAAAGTATATTAATTCACAGAAGATCCCTACCGGCTTAATAAAAAAATAATCTACCTGCGCCCACAGCGTTGATATTAAACAATGAATGATCTTCCTTCTTTGTTCATTTCTTTCCGGATGCCATTTACCACGTCTTCCAGGGCAACCGCTGTTGATTTCCGTTCCAGCGCTTTCAGGCAGGCGTATTGTACTACGTTGATAATATTTCCGCCGGTGATTTCATACTTTTTCACTTTTCCGGGAATATCTTCTTCATCCTGGAACTTTACGTTTGGCGGGAAGGTTTTCTGCCAGATAGCTGCCCGCTCCCGTTCTCCGGGTACCTGGAATTGTATGATGGCATTGAAGCGACGGATAAAGGCGTCGTCAATATTATTTTTCATATTGGTAGCCAGTATTACCAGGCCATTAAAATCCTCGATCCGCTGCAGCAGGTAAGATACTTCCTGGTTGGCATATTTATCATGTGCATCCCGTACGCTGGTGCGTTTTCCAAACAGCGCATCTGCTTCGTCAAAGAAAATGATCCAGCCTTTATCTGCTGCCTTTGCAAACAATGTTTCCAGGTTTTTTTCTGTTTCCCCGATGTACTTGGAAACGACCATCGACAGGTCAATTTTATATACATCCCTGCCGGTATATTTACCGAGTAAACTGGCCGTAAAAGTTTTGCCGGTACCGGGAGGTCCATAGAACAATGCGCGGTAGCCTTTCTTCAGCTTATGTTTCATGCCCCATTCATTCATCAGCTGATCGTTGTGATGCAGCCATGTTTCCAGCTCCCGGATCTGCACCATAATGGATTCATCGAGCACCAGGTCGTTCCAGCCAAGCTCCGTGGCGATGAGCCTGGCGGGGAAGCTCATACTGAAATGCGGCCTTCCGGGTTTTCCTTTTATAAAGAGATTTACATAGTCGATGTCCATCATGATGCGGGCGCTCATCAGTGGTTCTCCTGCCTGCACATCTTCCAGCCATAATATTCTTTTGAGTGCAAACTCATGATCGGGTTCAAACAGTTCCTGTACTTCCAGGCGTTTTTTCCAATTGGTGCCGGCCAGCAGGAAAAGCGCTGTTTCTCCGGTGGGCAGAAAACCCCGGAATTGTTTGCCGCGTACACCACCCAGTTGCGGGAATTCGCCGGCCTGTGGCAGGAATTGCTGGATAGCCGTATCGTAAAACTCCGGCAGGATATGTGGTACCAATGCTATCAGCAGCAGGGTGAGTTCTTCGTCGCTCCATTTGTTTTGCTGCATGGCTTCCGGCCGTACAATTTGCCAGGTAGTCCTGTCAGGTATTGCAGGCGGTTTGGATGGCGTGCCTTCTTTTTTAAAGTAGGCGCCCAGCTGATAGTTGATCAATGCCTGCAAATAGGCCAGTTCCGGCGCCGTGGCGGTAGTTTCAGCGATAGGTGCGGCCGTTATTGGCTGTTTCGCGGTCGTTTTCTTTGGAGATACCTTCTTGTTGATCTTACTCATATGTTTGTCCCTCCCGGTTGTGTAGCGGATTTTTCTTTAGCAGCACCCTGTTGTACCACATGTGTGAGTTCATGTGCCAGCAGGTGTTTGCCGTTACTGGTATCAGGATTATATTTTCCTGCATTGAAAAAAACATCATTCCTGTGGGTAAATGCCTGCGCGCCAAGTTCCTTGCTCATTTGTATGGCGGAGTTGCCCGTATGAATATTTACATGGCTGAAATCTACCCCGAATTTATGCTGCATTTCGTGTGTTGTTTGCCGGCTCATGGGATTGCCTTTACCGGCAGAGCTTTCAATCTGCGCAGAAAGCTGTGGTGTGGCCGAACTGCTGCCACCACTGCCTCCGGCGGCTTCAGATTTTTGCACCTGGCCTTCTTCTTCGTGTTCACAGGCGGCGCATTTCCGTTGCAGTTCAGGCTTGGTTTGAATATCTTTATCGCGGCGCATGCGGGCGTCGTTGGTGCCCAGCTTTTCTTCTGCTTCGGAAGTAGCCAGCCGCTGTACGGAGCTGATATCTTTTTTCTGTACTACCTGGCCGGCGCCGCTGCCGCCGCTCACCACCTTATCCGCTACCGAATCGGCTTCCCGCTCAAATGCGTCTCCGGGTGTGTTAACGGATAATTTTGTCTGGAAGAAAGTACTTTCTTTCTTCTGTTGCACGCCGCTGAAAAAGGGTTCTTTCGCGGAAGCGGCGGCGGGTAAAGACTGTTTACTATCAAACATAACCAACTATTTTATTCTGCTTAGAAAATCTTCTCCCAGCCTGCGATAATCTTTTGCGCCATGCGACACGGGATCAAAGCTGAAAATATCCATACCTGCTTCCTGTGCTTTGGCCAGCTGAATATTGGAACGGATATAGGTATCCATTACTTTGCCGTTGTACTCTGTTTCCAGTTGTTTCAATACCTGCCGGTTCATGGATTTCCGGTCGTCGTACTTGGTTAAAACAATACCGAGCACTTCAAGGTTGGTGTTCAGCTTCTTTTTTATATTCTCAAAATGGTACATAAAACTGCGAACGCCTTTCAGCGGGAGAAATTCTGCCTGTAGTGGCAGCAGTACGTAATCGCTGGCTACCAGCGCATTTACGGTAAGCATACCAATGGCGGGCGGGCAGTCGATCAGGATAAAATCAAACTGCGGCAGCAAGGGTTTCAGCATCCAGCTGAATACCTGTTCACGTCCGTACATGCCCACCAGTTCAAGTTCTGCGCCTGCCAGGTCCAGCGACGATGGTATGAGCATCAGTCCGCAGGGCGATGTAAGAATCACCTGCGACAACAATGCCTCTTCACCCGCGATCTCTTTTTTCAGTGCGGTGTACAGGTGCTGTGGCGGGTCTTCTGCATATCCCAGCGCCTGCGTGAGATTCGCCTGGGGATCGGCATCCACGAGCAGCACCTTTTTACCTGCCTGCTGCAAGGCGGCAGCCAGGTTAATAGCGGTGGTGGTTTTGCCGGAACCTCCTTTCTGAATAGCCAACGATATTACCGTCATAAGAAATCAGTTAATCATAATGTTCCGTTGAAAAAATACTTTGCTTTTTCCCATACGATCCTGCCTACTTTTTGCCCGAGATATTGCCCTTCCTGGTTGCCACGCGGAAAATGGATTCCGCCGTATAACCGCGACAGTCCCGCTTGCGCGGCTGCTTCCGAAAATGTATTCCAGCTTAATGAAATGTCGCGTGCAGGCGTATAACCGGGTTCTATCAGCGAACCACCTTTGCTGCATAATACGGTGGCGCCCAGTTTATCGCCGCCGGTAAACTGCGCCAGGATATAGGCCGCGGCGCTGCTAAAGGTGCTATGACCGGAAACATATTCTGCAAAGGGCGGCGTAATAGCGGCCGGTGGCTGAAATGGCAGCCACTCCTCTCCTTTTATTTCCTTAGTGCCCTGCCCGGGACCGCCCCAGGCTTTTATAGTGCGTCCTTTGTAAACATAGCGCACGGCGGAAACCGGGCGTACGGCATCATAATGCCGTTTGCTTTCCCAGCAGGCAATACTGGCATCCAGCATTGCATTGCTGAGGGCAAAAAATAGTTTCAGGTCCTGGTGATTGCAATGCTGATCGCGGTTAGATACATACTGTGCGATCTGGCACCAGCGGCCTGGCGGCGTTACGGTGCCTGGACCGTCCCACCAGTATTCTGCGATTACTTTTTGCAGGTCGGTGAGGCCGGCACTGATCGCTATCACCTGGTCTACCTGTTGCTGAAACTCGGTACTACCGGGCAGATATGGCACCGGTGGACGAAACTGTGCCGCGTGCTGCAATGCAAAAGGATGCATCAGCGACCAATGTGCCGTGAGGAACTGTTGTGATTTAAAATGGCCGTTGCCGTCTGGAACAAGCAGCGGTTGCCAGCGGCCCGGTTCTTTCAGCTGCTCCGGCGTGTTCACCGGTTTATATCCTGTATAATCCGACCAGGCGGGCATTTGCAGAGTGCCATAAGCATTGGCGCCATCTCCGGCGAAGGCTTCCAGTACACAACGTCCTGCGAGATTACCGATGCCCGCTGCATTGGAAATATCCAGCGTGGTGATGGCAGGGTCATAGTCGAGGTGCAGCATCATATCATGAAACATGTTTTTATTTTCCGCGGGTAAAATCAACCGGAATAGTTCCGTGAGCACGCGGAAAGCGGCGTAGCTGTAGGCTTTCCGTTTATAGGCAGCTTTGTGTTCTTCTTTGGGCCGTTTAATATAAGCGCCGGTGGCCGTACTGATGGCACAGGGGTTGTAGGCCGTCCACGCATTGTACATGGCGGTGTGTACCATAGCCAGTGCGCGTGCGGCCAGTGATGGTGGAAGTGCCGAGCAGCGGATCGCTTCCACTGCCAGTTGGTTCCATTGCACTACGAGAGTTGTCGGGGTTGACATATCATCTTTTCATTTATAATAATGTAGTAATTCTGACGACTGCACCGTGCATAAAAAACGCCAGCAACCGGTTGTTGTCTGCTGCCACGGAGAAGATAGCGCCCGGGGCTTCTACCTGCTGCTGTTCATGGGGTGCGGCGGTATTGATAAGAAATGCTTTCCCTTCAAAGTCCACGGCTATGATGTATTTGCCGTCTGGTGTGATGGTGGCATCATTCCAGTTTCCTTTCCAGCGGTTTATTTCTTTTCCTGCTGTAGTATCCCAAAGGCCGATGTGGTTGTGTTGTAGCAGCAGCAGTTGTTTTTCATCTGCTGTCATTTCAATTCTCACGGCGGGCAATTGTTCCGGGATGATGGTGGCTTTAAAAGTTGCCTTATCGAATACACGGAACTGAGGTGTGCCTGCCAGGATCCAGTTATCGCTGATATACAATGCTGCCACCGGCAGGTTGCTGTCTTCCCAAAGGGTTTGCAGCAGGCGTCCTTCCTTATCCAGCAGCAGCACCTTTGCGGGTGGCGGGCCTGGTATGCCTATCCATTGTACTGATACAGCCACGGCACTGCCATCGGGCGCCCAGGCAAACACACTTGGCGTATATTCGTTGCCGTGAGATACCTGATATTGTCCGCCTGCCGTTCTGATAGCTTCCTGCATGCCCGGGATTTCGTGCCGTACGTTGGCCGCCAGGTCGAGGACACCGGCGCCCCAATACAGCTGGTCGCCGATGAGCGTTGGAAAGCCTGGCTGTGGCGTATCCGTATGATGTTGCAGCAACGGCTTATCTTCTTTCCATACCGTTACCTGGTGCAGGGAGGCTGCTATCGAATAGTTGTCTTTGAGCACGAGTTTATTGCCGCCGTTACCTGTCAATGTTTTCCAGTTCTTCATCTTTCTTTTTATCATTTTGTTTCCGGGAGATGTGCAACTGCTGCACTGCTTCCTATAACAACATTTATCCGCGGGGTATTTGTTTTAGTTTATTGCTATGGTGGTGTAATCTGCGTTTTATCTACATACCCCAGTTTGCCGTTGAAATCAAATGCCGCCCATGCACCGGTGAAGCCGGCTACCTGTAAAAGATCACCCGGTTTTACCCAGCCAATGCCTTTATGTTTTGGACCGGGACCTCTGAACACGGGGAGTTTTTTCAATGCCGTTACTGTTGCGATATATGCTTTCTGATCAATGAGTAAGTTATTAAATCCACGTCCGGGGATGCGTGCATTGGCCAGTGGCCGGTCGTCGCCCGGTTTATCGGATCTTGGCGCCAGGCGACCCAGTGGCCCGAGAATTTCATCCGGCTGGCGGCCGGCCAGTTCCGCTGTAACGAGCGCCGACAGCTTGGGACCGGTTGCTGTATTTGAAATCTCATTTCTGAAGAATGCTTTTACAAAGGCGTTTGCCGGTTCGTTGTGCAGCCATGCCAATGCAAGCCTGATCCTCCCGGACGTATGCGGAGCTGCCGGAGCAAACAGTGTAGCATCTGACGGTTTAATAATTGCTACGTCGAGATGTACTTCCATATGCCGCACAAAATCGGATGGTACGCCTTCCAGGAAAGTTACGAATGCTCCTGCTCTTGCAGGATCAAAGTTGAGCCATGCCTGTTCCATCAAAAATCTGCCAATCCGTTTCTCCGTATCTGCTGCTGCCATCATTGACGGCGTTTTGAGCATTTCGTCGTAGATCTCTGCCGCAAATGCAAGGCGGTCGTTGATCCAGCCTTTGAAGTGCGCAACTGATATACCATATTTTGTTCCGAAACCGGCAAGGAACGGGAACTGCGCTACCTGGGCAAGTTCCAGCAATTTGGCGAGGCTTACCGGGTTGGGGCCCAGTCCCTTCAATGCTACCTTTACAAAGGCTACTACGCATTCGTCCCACCATGATGTGGTGGCTATTCCCATTCTGTTATTCAACAGCACGGTGGCTGTTGCAGCATTTGTAGCCGCTACTTCCACTGCCGCCCTCATGACTCCTTCCGGCTCACGGCCTACAGCCAGGTAAGCTGCAGCGGTACCAAAAGCCTGCGGATCAAAAGGATAATCGATATGAAGATCATTGCTGACAGGATCTCTCAAGGTGGTTGCTGAGAGTCCTACGGATGCACGGGCTCCTTCCACCTGCACCGGTTTTCCAAGCGCTGCCGCCCGTTGCTGTGTATACTCCACCACATTTGGATTAGCGGCTAAATACGGCGCTACATTGGCCGCGGCGGTGCCTGTAGGGACCGGATGCGCCCCAACAAGACAACCTGCAAATACGATCCGGGCAGTGGCAGGATCAAGATTGTTGATCAACACATCCAGCAGGGCCTTTGTTTTTAACTTTTCCAGAGGTTTGCTGATATCAAGACTTTCAGAGCTGTAGTCAACACGGCCTTTCACAACGTTTGGTAAACTTGTACCCGCCAATTCAAGACTGTGCGGCGAACCATGCCCTGCGATGATGACCTGTGCAATCTGAGAGCCCTTACCATACTTAGCAGCAATTTTAGGTACTTCTTTAATAATATCAGCGATCGAATTTTGACCTTCCAGCATCAGCACCAGGTTCGGTGAGTTAATGATTACGTCTTCAAACTTCGGCGCCGCATCCTGGAATGCGCTGGCATCGATACCGGTATGAATGATGAGGTGCAACGGAAATAACTTCAGCCTGTTGCCGTAATTAGCCACCAGCTTATTGAGCGCCAATGTGCTGAAGCGATGCAGGTTCCGTATTCGGCCTTTCAGGTCGGAATAAACGGATGGCGAAAGAGCTGTGAACATATTGATCATCTTCTGGAATTCCGCTCCCCTTGCACCGGCGCCGGGAGAATACCCTCTTTGCAGGTGGGGCTGAAAGTCTTTCCAGTAATCTTTCAGGTTCGTCAGTAAAACGGGTCTTGCTTCTACATCTATCAATTGCAGTTCAGACACTGTTTCGTGCAGCACTTTGCCGCCAATCAGTTTTTCCAGTTCCAGCATGGTTTTGCCCAATGCCATTCGCCGCGCTACCGGCGGCGTAGTGTTTAGTATTATTACTGTGTCGCCCTGGTTACAGCCGTTACCAAAGGCGCCCAGCTTTGTCCATTCATCCGGTGTCAGCGGAATCAGGTCCTTTAATTTCAGATCGGAGGCGCCAGCCAGTATATGAGGCCCCTCGTCTATTTTAGCGATCATCTTCCACAATGCTTTCCGGTCGGCTTCTATTAGTGTACTCTCGGCAAACCAATCGGCCCGGCGGCGTATGTAGCTGTTGAATTCATCCAGCGACATACCCGTGTTGGCGGCGGTACCATCACCGAGAAGTTCCACTTTATTCGCCAATTTAAATTTGGAATACGCATAGGCCAAAGGCGCGCGGGAAATCATCTGCGCCGGACTTTGCTGCACTACATGGGTCAGCTCATGTGCCAGCAGATGTTTTCCTTCAGCACTGTCGTTATGCTGATTGGCGCCAAAATAAATATCCGTTCCATGCGTAAATGCTTTTGCCTGCAGTTGCCTGCTCATATCTGCGGCGCCTGCATCTTCATGGATACGCACGCCACTGAGGTCTGTACCAAAGGCGCGGCTCATTTCTTCATTACGGCGCGATGGCAGCGGCGCTCCGTTACCTTTGCTTTGCGACAGCTGTTGTTCTACCGCCGGTGTTACATCCGGTGTAGTGCTGGCAGTAGCTTCGCGTTGCAGGGTACCGTCTTCTTCTCCATGCTGCTCTTTCCGCTGAAAGAAAGGATCTTTCACGGGGGTGGGGCCAAAGAAAGGGCCTTCCCGCTGCTGCGGTGCAGAGGATTTTAGTCCGGGTGGTTGTATCTGTGTATTTGCTGCTGCCACTTATAAAAACTTTTATTCAATCGTTTCATTGGGTTTGCATACGTTTTCCCTGGCGGAAAACTGTTCTGATCTTCTTACATATCTGCAGGTAGGACCGGCGTAAATAGCTTCCAGGTTCATTCCCGGCGCCATGCCGGGCTGCCAGTCACTTACCACAGAAATAGGCGCCATCCCGCTTACAGACTTCTTTTTAATATTCACATCTTCCGATCCGGCCACACTCCAGAAGGCGTGGTTTAACGGAATGAAAGCCCCCATCTCCCTAACCCCAAGTATTACGGTAAAATCCATCAGCCAGAAATAATTGGTGAGATGAAAAGGACCCGTTTTTGAGTCGGGGTAATGCAGTGGGAACGCTGCGCCCGGCCGGTCCCTGATGGCTATTTTTCCTTGAGTGGTGCCGGGTCCGGAGTTAAACATACTGAGGCCATCAATGGCAAAATGACTGGTAGCATTTTCCAGATCCTTACAAGGCAGCAGGTTACAGTTGCCATAATCCAGCAACAATGTGCGGCCTGCATTATCGCTGTACTGCGCCATAAGCGTATCTCTTGTGAGCACCTGCGAAAAGCCGACGCCGGTACCTCCCAGCGAAGTAAGTGTGATATCTGCGGATGCCTTCATGGAAAAATGGTTCCGGGCAAAAAAATTATCCTTTTCGTTAAAGGTGGGCTTAGGTGTAGGCACTCCCTGCTGACCAATGAACAGATTTTGTACCTGTACATCCACCCAGGGTGGCAATTTATTGACCACGGGTGTGGAGCGGAACAGGAACAATTCTACTCTCCTGTTGCGGGCCTGGTTTTCCGGCGATGTTTCCGGCGCCATACTCCTGGGAGTGGATGTATTATCGATCACGATCCGGCTGTCGGGAATTTTTTTAGCGATGAGAAAGTCCCGGATGATGCCCGCCCGTTCTGCCGCCAGGGCTTTGTTACTGTCTACATTGCCGGAGGTGCTGGCAGCGCCCTGCAGTTTTACTTTCAGGGCGCTGTCTTTTTTCAATATCTCTACCCAGCGGTCGGCCACTTCGTTTAGCCGTTCACGGTGGGCAGCGCGCATAGCTGCTTCTCCCACACAATAATTCCAGAAAATAAGCTCATTACTTTCTGATTTGCCGGCGGATGTGTCTTCCACGCCAAATACCTGTCCCGGGTTATCATTGGCCCATTTGGATTCGGGTGTGCTGCTGGCTTTACACGCATCCGCCACCGCAGCAGCGGGCGCAGCGTCTTTGGTTTTTGCATCCGCCGGTTGTAATTGCAGTGTATTATCTCCTGGCTTGCTGAAGAAAGATTCCCCGTTTTCAGCTTTGCCGAAAAAAGGTTTATCATTTTCTGCCTGTTTGTTTTTAACGTTTTTCGGAGATTTTTTCATGCAATTACTATTTAAGTCGTCTTCATCAGGGTGTTGTACACGGGTATCCGTAAGGTGCAGGATTCAGCGAAGTGCGTTGTCTTACGGGTTCCCATACGTAATCAAATGAAGGTGTTGTAAATGGTACGTTACAGGTGGCGGGGCAATTTGGTTTGTTGCCGCCGGACGCCACGCCTGATGGCCCGCCGTTATAAGTAGCGCTTGCCCAGGCGATAGGATCCATCGGATTTTCATGGTCGTACAGCTTATAGGCGGTGATCAGCGCCACCATAGAAGCGTAAGAGAAGGCGCCGCTCAGCAGGCCGAGTGGCGGCGGTAAAAATCCGATAGGAGAAATAAAGCCGTTGCACAACCGCATCATGATGCCGTAGGTACCATAATTTACGGTACCGGATTTCCAGCAGCTGCTGCCTGTTTGCACGGTGTTGGAACATACGTCGTCTGCTTCATGCAGCGGATCACGGCTCCAGCAGGGATCTCCGGCTGATCCGGGCACACCGCATGGCGGATGATAAGGTCCTTGCTGTGTCCAGCCGGCAGTATTCAGGAATAAGCCGAACGTATCAAATGCGTCTTTATTAAGTTGCGGTCCGCCGCTGCCCATAATCACAGGCTGTACGAGATAGCGGCAGGCATTCAATTTATCCGTGAATCCCCAGCTGTTGAAATTACTTTGTACCTGCGCCCATACCCGTGCTATTTCTGAGGTAACATTGGGACCGCACTTTCTTTCAGGAACAACGGGTGGCGTTGGACCCGGTGGTGGTGGCGGCGGCACGGGCACTACCGAGCTGATAACGGCTACCCTGTTGGCCACCGGATCGGTGCGTGAGAAGTGATTGGTTTCCCCATGTGCAAAAATGGAAATAAACCCGGCGCCAATTCCGGGGCTGCCATCCGTTGGAGTAATCATCTCGTCCCTTACTGCCTGTGCGCGGTGGCACGACAGCTCCCAGTTAAACGCATCAGTGCCATCCACACTGGCAAAACCATCTATCCGCACGGTAGCACTGGCCCCGAGCCGATGCCAGTTGGCGGCAAATCCGCTGATCAGCCGCTGGTTGGCAGGCGATAATCCGGAAGAAGATACCGTGAATGGGTAGCTGTCTTCTACCCTGGGCGCACTGGTATCTACCGGACAGGCTAATCCTGCAGGCACCTGCGACAGGTCCCCGTGTTCTTTTACCGGAGCTACCTGCCGTGCTATGCCTGTTGTTCCCTGTCCTTGTTGTAAAGTATGTGTAAGCTCATGCGCCAGCAGGTGTTTACCGGTGCTGCTGCCCGGAGCATATTTTCCTTCGTTAAAATAAATATCATTACCGGTAGTAAATGCCTGTGCATTCAGTTGACGGTTAAGTCCTGCTGCATTGCTACCGGTATGGATCTTTACACTGCTGAAATCTGCCCCGAAAGCGCCGTTCATTTCCTGCAGGGTATCTCCTTTCAACCCTTCCCCCTGTCCTTTGGTACTGTTGATATTACTTTCTACTGTTGTTGGGGAGATGGCAGCCGGAGAAGTTTCCTTCCGCTGCACATTGTTCTTCTTTTCTTCTTCTTCGCAGTGAGCACATTTACGCTGAATAACCGGCTGGAAAAACGGTTGCGCCGCGGGCTTTCCCCAGAAAGGGGTTACTGCCGGCTGTTTAAGACCCGAGACGGGGGCTCGTTGTATATTTGCGGGTGATAATGTTTTTGTACTCATGCGGATGTTGTCTTTCCCAGGATTTTATATTGAAGCGGATTTTGTCTTTCCCGCTGATTACGCTGATTATACTGATTTTAAGGATTTGCTTTGGGGGATTTTTATTGATTTAGGAAGCCTATCGCCATTGCACGTGTAGTGGTATTTTCATCCATTTTAGTTTTATGATGCTGATGTTCCAGGGCAGGCGATCCAAAAGGATGTCGATGGTGTCTGATTCCATTTGTAACTGATGCTTATCTGTGCCGGTGATTAATCTTCCGGGGCGTTGCAGGAACCCTTCCCGTAGCCCATCTGCAGAAATATTTTTCAATGCTTTCCAGTGGCTGATGGCATTTTCCATCAGGCCGTCGGCTTCTTCCATGGCTTCTGTTGTTGGCGGCAACTTGGTATCCAGTGGCCTTTTCAGCGGCCAGCCACATAATAATTTTGGCAACACTACTTCAAACTCATCGGCTTCGGTTTGCCCGGTTGCCATGTAGTGTAACAGCATAATGGCCTGCTGCTTGCAGGTGGCGTTGAGGAACTGTTTACCATCCGTCCATTCCAGTTGACGGAACAATGGCTGCAACCAGTGATGCAGCAGGATGATCCCCGCATTTACCACGTAAAAAGTTTTGGCGCCGGTAGTAGTCGCTGATATTTCTTCTTCAGATGTACCTGTTTCGAGTTTGTCTAATGGTTCGTTGGTTAATGGTACAGCGGCGGGTTCTTTCGGCCGCGCTGCTGCTTCTTGTATGTTGACGGAGGTAGCCGCGGCTAATACTTTATCCCAGCCATTATTACGGCATACCATTATCAGTTCCTGTAGCTGTGTAACAAATACCGGCTGTTGGATCAACAGCTGATTCATTTGTGCAGATTCACTTACCGTTGGGTCCTGTGCCGCCTGTAATAACAATGAATGCCAGCAGGCCTGTTCGAAGGCACGGCGGTTCATTCCATCGCTGTGCGCGAGTTGCACCAGACGGTAAGTATCATAAAGCTGGTGAATTACGGGGGGCCAGCTCGTTTGTTTTTTGGCGGTGATGATGGCCAGCAGCTGCGTAATAAATTCCGGTGAATGCTGCATCAGGATACGCGGGAGATAATCCCGGTTGTTCAACAATTGCTGGCGCAGCGTGGTAATTGCGTGGTGACTGGTAGCCAGCACCTGTAATACCTGCCGGTACCATACCTCATCGGGCCGTGACGCATTCCAGGGAAGCGTGCCATGTTCCATGTAGTAGCACCACTGGTCAAAAGCGTGTTCCGGCAAGGATTTACGCGGTGTTTCTTTTACATGGAGCGTGGCTAATGCAGCGGTCATTTTTTCCAGCAGCAGGGCCACGTAATGATCATTATTAAGATCGGCCGCCTTGATTTTTCCGAGGTCAATTTCAAGGCGATCTATATAAATAACCGTGTCGTGGCTGCTGTGGCTATCGAACAGCTTTTCCAGTGCAGGAATGATCTTGTTCCAATACAGCGCTGTTACCTGGTGTTGCCAGGTAAAAACAGTGTCTTTGTTATGCACTGTCAGCAGGAGTGTTTGTTTACGGATCTTATGCAACATGATTATTTATTTCATCCATCGCAGGCATTGTGCTACGAGGTCTTCATTTTCATCAGAGACCAGGTCTTCCGGTTTCCAGTCTTTTGCCAGCGCCGCCAGGTTGATTCCTTTATCTTTCATTTTGCGCAGTGTTTGCTGCAGCTGTTTCTTTTCATGGGCGGCAATGCTTACCGGCACCCGCAGCAGCAGCTGATCCAGGCAAAGCCAGGTGGCGTTGCGCAGCAGCAATGCCTGTTCACTTGCAGCGGCTTTTTTCCCGGCAGGCATATTTTTTAGTAAGAAGTCGGCCAGCGTACTGTACTTATGCATATTCAGCGGGCCTGCTTCCATAAATTTGCCGGTGCGGTCGTATGCTTCCGTGTCTACAATATTATCAGCATCCACCGGCAGGATTTGTTGTTTGTATTTTGAAATACGCTGACGGCCTTTCCGGTCGCGTAGCAGCACATCTTCCGGGGAGTTGCTTCTGTGCGTGGCAGCAGCCGGCGACGCAGGGTCTTCCACCAGTTGAGGCGACGTTGCCGCTGCTAACTGCGGCGATGTTGTTGCCGGCGCGCTATTCATTTTGTCTGCCAGGATCCGTCCGGGTGGCGGTGTGGTTTCATTGGAAAGACAATCAATCTCCTGCATGTCGCAGCTTTTGCGGAACAGCCGATTGATCCAGTCGCCGAAGTCAGATTCAGGTAGCCTGTTCTGCCTGTTATCATCAAAGCAGGATGGGGTGATCTGCTGGCAATCGGGATCCGTATCGGTATCAGGTACCGCATCCATGATGCCGGTTTGCCCGAAGAGGTAACAGATGAGGCAGCACTGGATATGCGCGTCATCACCACAAACAGGTTTGCAGGCAAGGTGCTGCAACCAACGGCGGTAAAGGGTTTCAAACTCGCAGAAGCTGCGTGGCCGGAGCCATAATATATTCAGCAGCACATGCGCGGGCGCTTCTTTCCGGAGCAGGTTTTCCATCATCGCACGGGTGCTGGTATTGCGGAAACGCACGGGCCATCCGGGCAATACAATGGTGGCTACAAAAGAATAGGGATCTGTAAAAGGAACTACGGTTGTTTTAAATACCGCATCTTCCGGATCTACATCATAGCCTACCACTTCTTCTTCCCAGGGCAGCTGGCAAAGCGGCTCCGGCTTCACCGGCAATAAACACTGGCAATCATCGTCTACACGCGGCCGGAGCAGAATATGTTCCACCACATGCATGCCTTCGTCATTAATGGCTGCAGCCGTGCGGTCAATGGCATCTTCCATGGCAGGCAGTGTGGCATAACACTGCGGGTTGGCAGCGAGCACATAACTGCTGTCTACCAGTTCAATACCAAATGGGCCACAGCCTTCTCCCAGAGAGGGTTTGTAATTACCGGGGATCGACAATGCTGTGCAGAAACGGTAAAATCCACGGATAGCCGCATTCAGGCACTCGTATTGTTCTGCGCTTTCCCATATGATGGCGCCGGGTTTACGTACCGGTGGCGGCGCATCACAGGCGCATCCGCTGTTTTCATCCGGCACGGGTTCTTCGGGGATGAAATCATCGTGGTACAAACGGAAAGAATAAGTATAGCCGAAGGCTGTTTTTACGCGGCGTACCGGGTAATAAAGCGCGCTTTGCTGCATTTTTGTTTTCCATTCCTTCAGATCATCCGCCGACAACACAGCGTCGCCTGATGATTTGAAATAGCCGCTCACGGCGCTGCCGTTCAACAGTTCAAACCGGTTGGCGGTGGTGTTCAGGGAGTAGTTGCTGTCTTTCCACAATAACGATAATACTTCAAACAGCCAGTCGTCCTGTGCCCTTTCAGCATTGGCAGCCGATGTATATTGCTGTCCTGATATTAATATCACTTCCCCGCCTGCCATCAACTGCAACTGGAAATAGTTACCGGCGTAATAAGGTTTTACTTCCAACGATACCTGGCAGTTTTTACCGAGTTTCAACCCGATCATTTGTAATTGCTCCAGGTATTTTGCCCTGATTTCTTCTGTATTATATTCATAGGGATGTACTGCCAGCCGGTAGCCTTTCTTCACAGCGTTAAAACTATAGCAGCCATCATCTTTTACATATCCATAATACGCGCTGTTGCCATGGCGGGTAGCATCGAGCAATAGTTCCAGCCCGGTGTACACGTAATCTCCATTGGCATTTTTCGTAGCGCTGCCCCAGGCATCTTCCAAAGAACTATAATGTTGTACACTTTCCAGCAGCACTTCATTCATGACCACCTGGTAGCGGCAACTGGTTTCATTGAGCCGTACGCCGGTATTACCGGCGTACCGGGCCAATGCCAGGAATAATTTCAGCGCTTCGCTGGCGGCGGCCATATCTGCAAAGCCATAGCAGAGTTTCCAGATCTTTTCCCTTTTGGTAATATCGTACAGGCTTACCCGTAGTTGCTGCACATTGCTCAGCCAATGATAAGGGAAGCTTCGCATGATATGCGGTACAACGTCCAGCAGCGGTGCTTTTCCGCCGAATTGTGTAATCGTGTCTGTGGGCACAATAGCCAATGGAATTGTATCCGTTACCGGGTCTCCTTCCAGGATAATGCTGGTGCCCCAGGCCGCGGGGTTGCCTGCCAGATGTACCAGTTGCAGGTATTGCTGGCGAAAAGCGGTTAATGCTTCCGCAGCAGATTTATAAGCTCTGTAGCTGCGGAAATATTCCGTTTCCGTTTTTGGATAGATGGGTGAATGATAGTTCTTTTCAATGCCGCGGATCACATAATAGTAGCTCACCGCCTGTGTTTGCGGATTTTTCACGCAGGTAACCACCTCTTCTCCCCCCATACATATTTCCAGGTAATCGATTCCCTGCTGGTTGCGGCTGCGCAAGGCGGCCAGGCGGTCGGTCGCCGGGGCTTTGGCCGCAAAGGTTTTAGGGAACCTGGCAAAGCAACCGGTTTTATTGATTACGCGGTATACAAAGGCGCCTTCTGCGCTGGCTGTTGTGCTATGAATATAGGAATCGATATCGGCCGGGGCGGCGCCGGTTCTCAGCTGCGCGAGTGACAACGCATTCTGCAGTTTACCGGCTGCTGCTGCCGTGGGCAGGATGATCTTTTTATTCAGGCCGGCATGCAGTAAAACGGGTTTGGCGCCCTTTTCTGCTTTCAGTTCCAGCTGGTCCAGCGATGCAGTGAAAGTGTCCATCTCTGTTCTTGCCAGCTCTTCTGTGGCATATTCTTCTTCGCTGTTGAACAGGTACGGCTTTCCTTCCATGCCCTGCAACTGTACTTTGTACTTCCATGCTGCGGGCTGCCGGGAATAAGATACCTGGTATAACTGCGCCTGTATAAGCTGTTGTATATGCAATACGGTATTATCTGCCTGCAGCTCTTCATCAAATAAGGCAGGGTGCATGGCTTTTACATTGCTGCGTTCTACCAGTACTACTTCATACCTGCCATCGGCGGTTTGCCGCACCAGGTAACCCGCGGGAGTGGCCGCCAGTTGCAGGAGCAGGTGAAATTCTTCGGTTGCCTGCTGTTCATTTTTCACCGCCGATGCAGAAGTAAACATAATAAACGCATCTTCTTCGATGCTGATCTGCACTTGCAATTTTCCGCCTTTCTGCTGGATATTATCTGCCTGGAAGGCAGCAAGATTGATGAAGGTAGTGTGGGTGGCATTTACGGGTAACAACTGTAATGCCGGCAAATCTTCTGTTGGTGGAATGCTCCAGTCGTCTTCCTCTACTGCTGCCAGCAAATCATCGGTAGCGGCGATGGCCTTCTGTTGATCGGGGAACGCCTGGTTTGAGCGTAGCAGCGGTTTCCCGCCGGGGCTGGTTACTTCAATAAAATGATCATACCGGCTGATTTCCACGGCACCATTCAGCGGCTGTTGCGTAAAATGTTCCTGTAACTGCAACAGGCGAGCCTCCCGCTCTTCCGGCGTAGTGGCCGGAGACGCCAGGTAAGCCTTGCCTGCCTGCAAAGGCACCTGCAAGCCAAATTTTCCCTGCACGGGATCATCTGTCCGGATAAGAAGTTCCGGGTGTTTTAATTGTTGCGCAAGATGCACCAATGCAGCAGATGCATCTTCTTTTGTAATGTAGTTGCTTGTTCTGAACAACACCTGGCTATCTGCATCTTTTATTTCTGCATAAAAAAATGTTTCATAAGGTCCAACAATAAAAGGGCACAGGTAATGACGGTCAGTTTTCTCTATGCCAGCTAATGCACTTACCCGTTGTTCGTAGCCGGAAGTATTGGCCGTATTCCATTTATTAACGCGGTAGTCGTAGGCCTTACCGCGGTTCCTGCTTAATTTGTCATAGGAAGAAAGAAATTTGGCTTTGGCGCGCAAACCCTTTTCTGCAGCCTGCTGCCGGTCGCTGATACCATATAACACCAACGCATAATCGGTAAAAGTTTCTGCAAAGCGGCTGAGCAGGTGATTGAGCATGGTTTCCCGGCGCTGCTGATACAGGGCTTTATCTTCCACGATCTTTTGCAGGTAGCCCTGGTAGTCGGCCAGGCTGAATACCACGTCGAAGGCGTACTGCTCTTTGTTAGCCGTATTTTTAAATCCGAACGACCGGAGATTTTCCGGGTATGCTGCGAGGAAGATGGCAGATTGCGCCGCTTCCTTTGCTTTTTGCCGGGAGGGATAGTAGCGGCAGCCAAGCAATACATATTCCCTTCCGGGAGTGGCTATCACAAAGCACCAGCAGCTATCGCCATACAGATAGGTGGTGATGTTGGTGGTGTTATCCTGGTGGCTCATATCCAGCAGCAACTGTTCCACCGCGGTATTCCGTGCAGAAAGATAATCGAAGCTGTAGTATTTGTTACGCCAGCGCTGGATCACATCTTTCTTAACGGTAACGCCTGTATGCAGTTCATTGAGCAGTTCTTTTCCAACCGGCAGCATGAGCGTATCATGCTGTTTCCAGCCCAGGTCGGCATAAAATCCGCCCTGCTGAAAACGCAAGAGCTTATCGAGATCCGGAACATCATTAACGGCGCCGCTGAAATACGTTTGTGCCGGCGCATCCGGCGACATAGAGAACAGGTCGCGCAGGTGTTGCAGTTGCGCCAGGTAATTAGACAACAGCTGATCAAAGAACAGCAGGAAGCCTTTCAGCTGCCATGCCTGCACTTTGCGCATTGGCGACGCATCGTTGCCCAGCTCTCCGTTGCCGATGCCATATACCCTTGGAAAATCACGTTGCAGGGAATAGTAATTGCCCAGGTCTTCCCGGTAAAAACCGGAAGGTACCGCATGATCAAGATATGCGGATGACTGGTCGTACCACACTTTGGTGCCATTGAGCAGGGAAGCATTTAAATATTGCTGCAGGTTGGTACCATCAAAAGTAAAGGTGGCGCTGCCGCGTTTAAACACAAAGCGGCTGTATACCAGCGACAGCAGCGGCAGGTGACCATCCAGCAAGGGCAGTATCCAGGCCGTGCCGTGCGTGCTGGCAACAGGCGTATGATCGCCTGTAACGTAGCCGGCTACACTAAGACCAGAAATGGTGGATATCCCCGGCACTTCGAACATTACATGATATACATCTGATACGCGGATTTCGCGGAGGGGTTTGATCGCTTCCAGTTCGGCGGTGTCAATGAAACCATGGCTCCCGGCGGAATAGGCCCTTCCCGCAAAGATTTCTTCCATCGTTACCTTTTTTTCTTCCAGCATTTGTTGCAGGGTATAAAAAGTAACGCGGGGAGAAAAGAGGTGATAAAGTTGCAGTACCAGTTCGTTGAGCACCGTGGTTACATCTGCATTTTCCTCCAGCTGGATTTCTGTGCATACGCCAATTTCTTCATGGCACAGGATGGTGATCTTATAAAAATCTTCACACAAATTACGGTGCGCCATTAACGCCTTGCGAATGCGCTCTTTCAGGTCGGCCAGTGCTTTTGCTCTTTCCTGGCTGTCGTCCGGCAGCGTTTCTGGTTCAATGAAAATATTATAAAGCCCATTCAGTTCCAGCAGGGAAACATCTTCGTTGGTGGCCGCCAGCTGCGGGTTGCGGCTGCGGCATTCCAGGCCCTCATCACCAAACCAGTGTACTTCCGGCGGGATGTTGCCAGCAATTTCCAGCCATGCGTTCCTTACTCCATCGATATCGGTAAGCAGTTTGCGGTAATCGGTAATAGTGAGCGGGTTAACCGTGAGGATCTTTGCCGGTGTAAAGAAATTATCTTCTTTCCCGGTTCCCGCAGGGTTCATGGTGAGCAGGTCTTCCAACGGCAAACTGGTACGGTAGCCCATATCCAGCAGGGAGTAGCACAACACTTCCAGGATGGTGATGCCCGGATCGTGCGCGTTGTGGTCGGTCCATATTTTGCCGGAGAGTTTTCCCAGGTAGTCGATGCCTTCACTCCGCAACTTTTCGAAATCCAGTTCCGGTGGAAAAGCAGGATCATTTTTAATGATCACGTTCTTGGTATTTGTGTCCTCAGCCATAACGATGTAGTTAATTAATGATAGGGTCCTGCGGCGTTGACGGCGATTCCTGCCGCGTATTGTTACATGGCGGAATCAGGGGTTCCGGAATATTACAGTCTGTTTCCCGTTCAGGGATGCGTGTTACCACATCGGGGCAAACCACTGCGTTCTTTTGTGTGCTCACGGTGATGTTACCGCTTACCAGGATGGAGCGCGGCGTATGCGGTTCCATATGCTGCGATGGCGCTGTTTCCAGCTCATGCTGCATGGTAAGGCATTCTACGTAGTCCACATAGTCCAGTTGCTCCACAAACCGTACAACGTCCGCCTGGTGCACGATTTGTCCGAACGACAGTTTATCCAGTTTTCCTATCGCCCAGGGGGCGAAAAATTCCTGCAGGTCTGTTTTCAGTTTTTCGGTATAATATTTTTCATCTTTCCCTTTATATAATTGAATGGAGATGTCGACCATCACTCTTTCATATCTTGGATTGGTAACTTTCAGCCGTACAAAAGGAGATGAACGTTGTTTGAGGAAGGTGTGAATCTTTTCCAGCAGGCTTAACGGCGCTTTGGGTTCCATGAGGTTACCCGCTGCCAGCTGGCGCAGATCAGGGATTACCGCCACTACCACATAACCGCCGGCAGCTACCAGGTCTTGCTGGTACACTTTGGCGCCGAGGCCCAGCGTATGGTTTACGCATTTCACTTTATACAGCTGCGGAAACTCTTCGAGTACCAGTCTTTCATAATCAAACGACTGGATAGCGCGTCCTTTGTGCCGCAGCTGTTCGCTGACGCGCACGTAGAAATGTCCTGCGGCTTCCGGCAACCGTCCGTTGAAAGCGTCATACAGCTGGGTCACTGTTTTGATATGTGCATCTGCTTCCGCCAGTTTGGTAATGCTGCCGGCTTTTAATACATCACCCAGGCGCATCGGATCATTTTCCGGCAGCACGGTGAAAGTGGCCAGTGCGGCCTGTGTATGCACACCAATGGTTTCACACACAGCGGCCACATTTTCGGGGATGGCGGCTTTCAGCCAGTAGGTACCGGCGGGCATAACGGTGTTGACTATATTGATATCGCCGGGCACGGCTATTTTGATGATGCCGGAGCGGGTTAATCCGTCGGTATCATCATTGAGTACTTCAAATCCTTTACGAAGCGGCTTCCAGACATTGCTGCACAGGTAAAACCATTCTACATCCGCTTTCTTTGACTCCGAGTCGGCCGTAGCTTCTGCCAGTTGGAACAGGAGGTTCAGGTTGCCGTATGGCTGCAAACGGTCAAGCCCTACAAACAAAGTGCCTTCGTCGCAGAATACCGGTAACAGCGAGGGTTCCAGGTCCAGCACTTCTTCCTTAAAAGTATTTTCAAAAGGATACAGGTGCAGCAGCTGTACATCTTCCTTTATAGCGGTAGCGCTGTAGTCGATGGAGATCTGGCTGATCACCGGCGTCCAGGGTTCATTGGGGATGATGGCCGACAAGGTGTTGGTGTCTACCACGGATACCTGGATATCCTCCAGCTTTTCCTTGATATCTTTTGCCAGCTCGGTGAGGCCTTCAAATCCCTGGAAAAAGCCGCCACGTGTGGGGAAATCCGGTGGATTGGGACCTCTCGATATGTAGCGGATCGTTAATGCTTCCGCCGGTGTGGGCGTCCATGCCCAGGGCGGCGACATGCTGTCGGATGGAATCCTGCCATCGAGGCCACTGGGCCCCTGGATATATTTGTTAAGATTTAAGGCATCTGCATAAGTATCCTGTACCAGTTGTTTCAATTCTTTTAAATTGAATACTACCGGGGAACCCACTGAATTGTAGTAAGCGGCGGTATCAATCCTGTTCTTCGGATCTTTCGGATCGTCCAGCAGGCGGTTAAACGCCGTCATCTGCCGGGCAAGTACAAATGCATAGTCCTTATGCATAAAGTCCTGGCGTGCGAGCGTTATTTTAGCGAAGTAATTACGGGTATCGGCATTGTACCGGGTTACCTTTTCGCTGGTAAGACTGAACTGATCCTTGAAGCCTAACGCTGTTGGCTGATCGAATGCAATGGAGTAATCGTATATTTTCTGCGGGTCGCAGGGAACATCCACATTTTTAGTGAACAGTTCTTCTGCTGAAGCATTCTCTTTAAACCATTTTCCGTCCTGCAAAACATATTTATTAATCTTGAAGTCGGTTTCCGCTAACCCGCCCTGGACGTAGCCAGCATAGTATCCTTCAAAACTGGCTGGTTTGTCTTTCCAGTTCATGTTCACATATACTTTATCCCATTTTTTTCCGAAAATTTCCGTGGAGCCGATATAAAAACTGGGACCTTTGGCGGTATTGGAAAATTCCTTTTTACCTTTCAGTATTTCAAAATCAATCAGCGCAGGCCGGGTGCCAAAGGGATATACAGGCGAGTTAACGTCCTGCACGGTTTCATCGTTCTGCACAATCACGTTTTTAACCCCGCAAACATCCACTTTAATAGATACATTCCGGATGCGGAAGTCGCGCAGAAAGTGATACAATGCAATAGCCGTCACCGTATTCTTTGGCTGGCGTTCCAGCTGGCACTGGCCGCAATCGCCGCCAACTTTCTCAATCAGTATATCATCCAGGCTTAGTTTCACCTGCTGATCCACTTCCACGCGCAATACCGGCAACGTGGTATTGTAGTTGCCATTGAGCACTTTCTTATCATAAAAAGTAACCGCAGGCACTTCCGGCGGAAGCGCTATCTGAAGTGTTAATTTATAGCCGCTGCCGGAAGGAACAATCGTAATATCTGCGAGCTTTGGCGGTGCAATCCATTCTTCTGCACCGCTGAAAAACAACTGCAATACGCTGCGGGGTTTGAACAGTTCTTTTACTGCCGCCGGTAATGTGTTGATGTTTGCCAAAGGCGCATCAGGGGTTACGCCGTTGTCTGTTAACACTGCGTGTGTACCATCTGAGGCATATCTTACATCAGTAAGCGCATCCCGCAGTATGGTGATGGTAGCGGCGTCCACACCCATTTCTTCTGCTTTCGCAATGAGGTCGTCCGACAGGTAGGTGTATTTATTTTTCAGGATTATTTTCAATGCATCGAAGTAATCGGTATCCTGCAGCAAAACATTATCGTCGCAGTTTTCAGAAAGCACGCACTCAATATCTACCATGATATTCCGGGTACCTTCCTGCAGCAATAATACCGGCGAAGCCAGCATAAATCCGAGACGGGCGTAAGGATGTTGCACCGGTTGTACTTTGCCCGGTGCAATAAATTTACTGTAGCGGGAACCGGCGGTAAACCAGTTCTTTGGCATATTTTCCTGGAAGGGTTTATCTACCCCATCCGCCATATTGGCTTTGGTGGCGATATACAATCCTTCAATAAAATTTCTTTTGTAACAAAGCTGGTTGCCGTCTGCCAGCGTTCTTTTGAAGGCAGTTACCGGGTTTACATACAGGGTAAGTAAACTGGAGATAGCCGCATTGTCTACCACTATTTCATCGTCCAGCCGGAAGAGCACATCTGTTTTCAGCTTATCTTTTCCATCGCGCAGCGCGGTTCCTTTGGGAAGCAGGTATTGCGGAAAGGGCTGCTGTACTTCAAATACCACATGCGCTTTATCCGGTGTGAGGGGTTTGGGTACCAGTTTTAATACCTGTTGAAAGAAGAAATCGAAATGTTTTTGGGTGAACCCGTTCAGCTGTTGCTGTACGTGTGAGAAGAGATACAGGAATGCAAAGAGCAGACCGAGGTGCGGCGTATGATTCTTTTTATAGGCTTCGTTCAGTGGTTGCAGGCTTTCTGAGATGCTGTCCGGCGCCAGTGCGGCAACAGCGGCAATAGCATCCAGGAATGGCTGAAAAATGGACTGGTAGGCCTGCAACAGCAGTAATGCTTTTTCGCGGGAGGTAGCGGCGTAATGAAAACTTTCATTCCATTCCAGGTAAGCGAACAGCGGATCGATGCCCCATATCTCTTCATTTTTAATTTGTGAAAGATCGAGGGGACGAACGCAAAACCATTTCACGGCGCCGTTGGTGAACTGGATAAACCGTGACAGCGGTGTACGGAGCTTTTGCTGAATAATGGCTTCTATACTACGTTCCATTGGCAGCCCGGTGCCATGAAAAGCTACCTGCCACTGAGCAATGGGAACGATTACATCATCATATAAAAAATTGATCAGGAGTTGAAGCGTATCTTTTGCGGGGCGTTCATGTACCTGTTTTACATATCCTTCAAAATTATCTTTCAGCTGGCTGGTATTTGTTTTAGTCAGCTGTGCCAGCAGGAAAGGGAGGCTGTTCCGGAAGAAAGGCTGCCAGTCGTTGATCAGGTACGCGTCTTTATATTGATAGTAATTGATCTGCGGCGCCATTTGAACGAAATAATGGAGCAGGTCCGCGAGCTTTCTCCCGTCTATTGGTGCGGAGGCAGCATCCAGGGCCGGTAGTAGCCGGTTGCGCTGACTGATGCCTGGTTCATATTGAAAAGGATGTACGATCATGATTTAACTGATTAATTGATAACCCTGCAGCGGAGGCGCCTGTCAGGGTTTTTGCGCTGCTTCCAGCAAATAGAAATCATACACATAATTGTACCTTGAATTAGTACTTGCAATCGTATAGTCGATAGAGATAGTAAACCTTCCTTCTATCAGGTCGGGGCTATCCATGGGCACCACGCCTATTTCTTCTACTTTGACGCGGGGTTCATAGAAGAGGATGGCATTTTCCACGAGGTCGCGCAGGAAGCCGATCATACTCGCATTGAGCGGTTCAAAAATATAGTCCTGCAGGTCGCATCCGTAGCGGGGTTGCATCACTCTTTCTCCCAAACTGGTAGACAGCAATATGTCGAGGCTTTCTTTGATATCAGCTTCGTTGCTTACCAGTTCCACTGCTCCGCTCTGCAGATCAAATGTTGGCGGGAATTTCCAGCCGGTGCCGAGGAATGAACGGGGATCATTTTGTAACATGTTTCTGAATATTTTTTAACCGCCAATAATCACTGTGGGAGCTCCCATTACAATTACGCCGCCATGTGCTGTGAGGTCGCCCATTCTTGCGGCTGGCCGCCCTCCTATCATCACCGTGGCAGATCCTTTCACGATCGCATCCGGAGGGCCTACGCAGGTGCAGATGTCACCGGTAACGGCTGCCGGGATACCGGCAATCATCACCGTGGCTACGCCCGGTCCTACCACCGGACCGCCCACATGGGGTACCGGTCCCGAAAACAGGGGGCAGGTGTGAAAGTCGCTGATGCGTGCTGCAGGAGGCATGAGATTAACAATTTAAGTGACCGGCAATCGTTGTTCATTTTGGGGTTTGCCGGTTAATTTATTTTTACTAAAGAACCTGTTATTTCTGTGATACCCTGGGAAGATAATTTTGCGATCGCTCCTTTCAATTCCACTGCGCCATCTGCTGCTGCGGAAATACTGGCGCCTCCTATCGACAAGGCCGCGCCGGCCGACAGCACCAGGTTTACGCCTGCTTTCAACTCCACGTTCATGGGGCTTTCCAGTTTGATGCCGGAAGTATCCATGGTGACCGTATTGCTGTTCTGGTCTTTCAATTTGATGCTGGTACTCGCTTCATCGATCGTAATACTGTTTCCTGCGGGGGTATCTATGGTGATTGTTTTCGTACTGTCGTTGAAGTGAATGCGCATGCCGCTTCTTGTCACAAATCCTTTTTCATCATTGGCATCCTGCGCGGTGATGGGAGCTGGTTTCGCGCTGCTGTTAAGCATTCCCAGCACAATGGCGTCGCGTGGATCATCGTTGATAAAGCCCACGATCACTTCATCGTCAATTTCCGGGCGGAAGAAAGCGCCGCGGTTATTCCCTGCATCGAGGCTGGCTACTCTTACCCAGATACCGCGGGCGGCGTTGTCTATCACCGGTATCTTTACCAGGATGCGGTGTTCGCCGTCGGGATCATTCTGGAGCTGTACCACTTTCCCGATCTGGAGGCCGTGGATAGCGGGCAGCATTCCTGCTGCGGGAATATCTGAAATATCTTTGTAAGCTTCCGCGAGCCAGTCGGGTTCCAGTCCGAACTGGATATGCGTGTCCCAGCTGCCGTGTGCTACTTCATGCCGCACACCGGTTACAAAAGCGTTGCCGTTATACCGGTTGCCGATGCCCTGGAGCGTAACCATATCGCCGGGTGCCACGCCGGAGAAGCCGAGGAACTTTGCCCTGCCGCGGATCTTTGCCAGCCTGCTTTTCAGCATGGCGGCATTGGTGAGCTGCTGCAGTTCTTCCGCTGCACGGCGGCCGCTGTGCGCCAGTTCATAGTGTTGCAACCCGATCACGTCTGCCAGTGTGCTGCCGGAAACATTGCCCTGCTCTGTATAATCGGCCGAAGAAGTTTCTGCCTCGTATAACTGCTGACCGGTGTAATCCCAGGCGCTGGCGTGTACGGAGCTCCATTGATAGCGGGCATCCATTTCTGCTTCCAGTTCCATCAGGGAGGCGCCGTAGGTAAGCTGTAATACAGCCGATGCAGTGGTATCCGGTTTCTTTACCTTTACCTTTCCCTGGTCGGCGATCACCAGTTTACCATTGGCTTCCGCGCGAAGCAGGAGGAAGTCCCAGTCGGTGCTGTGGTGTTGTACCAGTTCTTTGTGCTGAACCGTTGTTGCCTCTACGTCTGCGCTTAAACTGCTGTATCCCCTGATGAGCTGTTCTATCACTTCGCTGTCCTTTACTTTTTCATAGTACCGGCTATGCCTGCCGATGGCCATTTTCACGGTTTCATCGCGGCATTCGACCGTGAGCACGGGGTTGCCATCCTGGCGGAATTTGATGCCCTGGTGTACGATGACGCCTTTGAATAATACTTTATTGGAGCCATCGCGGCCGATTTTGATGGTGAGTTTGGTGCCGGGCAGCAGGTCGCCGGTGTTGCTGATAGCGAATTCCTGGTCGGCGGCGGCGCCGTCGCGCAACACGATCTTTGCCATCGGAATTTTATTCACCACCTGTGTAAGTGTGAGCGAAAGTACCTCGTACACGGGATTCAGCGGTGTGGTACCGTTCAACAGGATGTTGTAACTCGCTACATCATGTGCAGAAGTATTGGGTATTCCTGTTTCGTTCATGATACTTCGCTTTTATCGAATGGAGGGAAATAGATCTCTTTGCCAACCGGTACTCTTTTGAAAGAGGTGAGGTTATTTTGCCGGGCTACCTGTAACATGTACTTAGGTTCCTGGTAGATTTTAAAACTGAAAAGATCCAGCCGGTCGCCCTGTTTAAAAACGCGGTGGTGTGTAAGGTCAGGCGAAGCTTTGCTTTGCTCCCTTTCATTGGCTTCCCTTGCGCGGTAGTTGAGAAAGGTAGCGCTGACTTTTACCCGGAGCGGGCTTCCGTCTGCATTAAACAACACGTAGTTCAGGTCGAGGTTGGACATGACGCAGGGAAATGCGATCTGTTTGCCCCAGAACACTTTCAGAAAACGTGGCCGGTGTGTTTCCCCATCCATGTAGTACACGGTATCCAGCAGCAGCTTTACCTGCGCCTGTACATCCATACCGGGATAACCGTATCCTTCTATGGTGTTGGTACCGTCGAGTACAAAGTCGAGCTTCAGTTCTTCCGGGATGGTAGAAATAAAACGCGCTTCCGTTTTCTGGCTGCCTGGCTCACGGCGGATGTCATAGTCTACCTTCAGCGACCGGGTATAAGTTTCCGCATTTACCGGGACGGTAAATTTGTGGCTGTTATCCAGTTGTTGCTGCAACCTGTCGGAATAAGTGAGGATGTAGATCTTTTCCACTTTTGCGTCTGTCATCGTTCATTTTTTTCTTTCAGTGCCTGTAATACTTTTTCCACGCACAACGCGATCATGGCTTCTGTTGCATGGCTGCCATCGCCGGCCGCGGTGGTATTGCTGCCGGCAGATCCGCCGGAGGCGCTATCCGGCGCTACTTCTGCCTTGATGATCAGTTCACGGATTTCTATGGGCATGACTCAGCTGTTTTTAAATTCAAACCGGTTATAGTTCAGTTCCAGTGTTTCTATCAGCACTTCGCTGCGTTCTGCATGTAACTCTCCCAGCTTCCAGCTGCGGGGCCATACCCAGGCGAGGTTCCAGTACATGAGGATGTTGTGTTCCTCATCCAGCAGCGCCACCTTTACCAGTTGCAAAGGCTTGATCTGCTGGTCTTCCAGCGCCCTGCGGCACCAGGCCGACAAGGAAGAATCATCCGGCCGGAGCAGCCCCCTTTTCAGTATCAGCGGCGAATAGGTGCGCCGTACGGGGATGTTGTGCTCAAACCTGTTCTCCCCGCCTTCCTTTACCTGTTCGGTACCGATACTGGCTTCCAGGCCAGTGACGCTCTGAAAGCGGATATCGAGATCCGAACCGGAATCTTTGCCACCGCTGTTTTTGGGTAATCCAAAAAAGGTGACAGAGAAATGGAAGCCTACCGTTTGCCAGAAGTTATCGGGCTTTATCACTGCTTGTGCCATGTTAGTCTACGTTCATGATCTCCAGCCCTTCATGCACCAGTTCCATTGTTTCAATGGCTACTTCGTTGGCGTCGGCTTTCAGATCAGTGGAAGTTATTTTGGAAGGCCATGCGTTCAGTACTTTCCAGGTGATCACCGGCTCATGGCTTTCATTGAGCAGTTTGATGGTTACATCGCGGCGGTATTTGCTACCGGCTTTGTTGCCTTCCTGGAAGTAGTAGGTTTCGCGCCAGGCTTTGTAGAAGTCGTAGTCGCCTTCAAATATGCCACGTTTCAGGCTGATATTGGCATACTTGGTAAGCCCCGGTTGTTTGCTTTTATTGTATTTCTTGCTGTTACCTTCCCGGTATTCGATCACTTCTGTTTCAAAGTCGAGGCCGGAAACTTCTGTGAATCCAAGGCGTACGTCTTTTCCCCATTCTACCAGGAAATGAAATTTGGGTAACGGGTATGTTCCTTTTGCGGGCATATCTTTAAATTTAAAAAGATGATAAAAATTTGAACAGTGCTTATTGGTCAGGCGCCGTTATTTACAGGCTTTGGCGTCCTGGGCCTGTTTGATAGCTTTGGTAAGACTATCCGTACATGCCTGCAGGCGGTTTGCTTCCTGGCTTACTTTATCGTATTCCGGTTTAATGGCCGCCAGCCGGGCATCCGCATTGGTAAGATGCTTTTCGGTAAGCGTATAGTAGTGATCATTTTTGAGCGGGAATACGGGGCATACCAGTTTGTCGGTGCAGCATATTTCCATGCTGTCATCTTCCCCGGCTTTGATACCACCGTTGCCTGAATTACCGTTGGCGGGAGGATTAAAGATGCAGCCGATACCAGCGATAGCCGACTTGATGCCGTAGTCCTTTTCGCAGATGGTTTCATCCAGGATGGTAGCCGCTTTCAGGGCAATCACGATATTGTTGAAAATATCATTGCCGATGGCGATCACGTCCTGAAGTTTTTTGCCATAGTCTACCCAGGCGTCGGTGATACCGCCTTTTTTCAGTACCTGGTCATTGGAGCAGTCGATGGCTTTGGAAATATTATTGTAGCAGGCCGCTACTTCATCCACTTTTGTATATAATTCTTTGGTCATGCAGAAGAAGATTTCGATGGCTGTTACAGAGAAGCCGGTGCTTTTGCAGAGTTTCTCCAGGATGTCCAGCACTACTTTTACTTTGCTGGTGATGGCGTCTGCTTTCTCGGCGCTTTTCTGTACGTTATCGAAGTAGAGCTTTACTTTATTGCGCCAGTCGAGTGCGCGGGCCAGCTCTTCTTTTTTCTTGGCGGCTTCGGCTGCTTTCTGCTGATACAGGCTGCCTTTTGCTTTCAGTTCTTTTTTCCAGTCATCCACGCAGCCGCACTCCGTTTCGTTGCTGCCGGGGATGGTAGCGCAACAGGAGTCTTCACTTTCTATAAAGGGGTCATACACTTTATCGCAATTCATGGTGAATATTTTTTTGTGATCAGGAATATTTATTTTCTGCGGGATGGGAATCAGTCATCACAGTGTCCGCCATTGCCGTTGCTGTTGCAGTAATTCCCCTGTGCCTGTTCGCAGATGGATTTGATAGTAGGTAAATCGCCGCAGGGCAGTGTACACAGGAATTCGCGGATATCGTCGATTCCCTGTGTCTGGGTTCTGGCCGACCAGAGCGTTTCGCGGATCGTTACTTTCTGGATCTTTGCATCGCCCAGTTCGCCGTAGGTTTTCTTCTGATCTTCCTCTCCTGTTTTGATATTCTGCAATACGTCATCCCGGAAGGTTTTGATCGCATCTGCGAGATCTTTGTGCAGGACGATCACGTTTTCCAGGCTGGTAAACGACTGTATGCCGGAAACGTCGCCAATGGCGCAGTGCAGCTTGTTGATGCTAACAGTTTCGCCGTCGCCGCAACCGCCTTCAGAAGCATACATTTCCTGTGAGCCGTCTACGATGTTGTCGAAGCAGGTTTTGAAATCCTTGCTGCCTGCTTTCAGTTTACCCAGTGCCGCACGTTGTGCTTTGTTACAGTTATCTTCTGCTTTGTTGTTCAGCTTATGGGCTGCTTCACTCAGCAGGGCAAACTTTTGCTTGGCGTCCTGGATGTTTTTGGCAACAATGGCGAGAGCGGCGGCAATGGCTTTGTTCACGTCATTTGCTTTGCTCAGTTTTTCTTTTATCAGGTCTGCATCTTTCTGGGCGGGTAATGTGGCGCACAGGTCGATGGAGCGGTAAAAGCGCCAGGTTTCTTCTGCTTTGATAAAGAAACACTGTTTGTATTTGTACACCGGCTTGTTGCCTTTGTACTCGCCCTCCCGCATACGCAATACATTCAGCGAATCTGAGAAGGCGCTGCAGATCCCGCGTTTGTTGTTATCGATGTATTGCTGGGTTTTATTGGTGGAGTCACCGCAGCCATTGCTGGCTGTTGATGTTGTGGGGTTCATTGTGTTCATACAGTATTCAGTTTATTTGGTCTGAATGTAAAAGGATTAAGATTCCTGCAGCATTTTGTGGCTGAAGCGCAGGATGATGAATTCTGCAGGGCGTACCACTGCCATTCCTATCTCAACGATCATACGTCCTTCCCATACATCCAGCTCTGTCATGGTTTCACCAAGTCCAACCTTTACAAAATAGGCTTCCCTGGTGGTGGTGCCCATTAATGCGCCGGCCTTCCATTGCTGTGTGAGGTAGTTTTCTATCATAGATTTCACGCGTACCCAGGTGTTCAGGTCGTTTGGTTCAAACACAAACTGCTGGGTGGCATTTTTCACGGATTCTTCTACCATGTTGAAGAAGCGGCGAACGGAGATGTAGCGCCATTCGTTGTCGTTACCTGCCAGCGTGCGGGCGCCCCAGATGATGGCAGGACCGCGGCCGGGGAAGAACCGGATCACGTTAACGGATTTACCGTCGCGTACATCCACGTTCAGGTCGTCCTGTTCGCGTTTGGTAACAATCACTTCAGGGCTTACGGCGTAATCAATGCCGATGTTGGCGGGTGCTTTCCAAACGCCGCGGCTGTTGTCTGTTTCAGCGTATTTACCTACTACCGCAGCAGATGATGGCAGCAGCATTCTTATCTGTGTAATGGCATTTAATGCCTGGTAGTAATAAGCATTGTTGATTCCTTTCAATGCCGCGAGGGTACCATTGAGAGAGCCATCACCGCCGGTTTGCACTACCTGTACGGTAGCTTCGTCGTATGCGTAGGACAGCTGGGTGTTCACCCGCGGAAAATAAACGGCGCCATATTTTTTGGTTTCTATCTCACCAAAACCGGCGTCCCTGAACAGGGTAACGTTATGATCGATGATGCTTTCTGCAGGGCCTATGGCGGGGTCCATCCATATATCAAAAACGGTGAAGCGGTCTTTCAGCAGGCTGCACTGATCCAATGCCGATTTGTGCAGCGTGTAGTAAGAAGCTGCATCCGTGAGGTTGATAGCATCGGGGAAGAGGATGAGTGTAACTTCATCGATCTTTTCCACGGCATTCAGTCCGTCGGTGAGCGTGGTAAGAGAGATCACGCCACCAGTGCTGTAATCGCCTGTAGAAACGATGTAGCAAGGGCCGCCGCCGTTGTTAAAAAACATCTGCAGCTGGTAAGCCATCAGGTATTTGGATGCTTTTAACGGATCTATCACTGCTTTGATCACTGCCTGTGGCTGGGAGCTGTCGATGTTCACCGTAATACTTTCTTCTTCCTGCTGCGGGCCGCCGAAGATGCGGTTATAGTCGAGCATGGAAGTAATACGGGTGGGAACCATCACCAGATCGCCTGGCACTTTGTTCTGAGCAGATTCCGTATAGCCGATGAAAGCCGGAATAGCTGTTTCAACAGAGGCTATGGAGGGGGGAAATTTTACGATCTCCTCGATGTAGACGCCGGGAGTTTTATATTCTGCCATATGTTTGGGGTTTTAACTGTTTTTAATTGTTGTTTGAATAGATCATACGCTGAACTTAAGGCCCTTGCGGAAATATCTTTGAGAGCAGCACTACCACATCCGCGTACAGCCGCTGATCGGCATCACTGGTGATGGAAAGTCCCCTTGGATTGGGTAACAGTTGTTCGTAGTTAGTAATATTGTTTTCTGTAACGGGGAACAACCGGTTATTGAATGAAAACGGCCAGGGCTCCTTGGTGGTGCGTGCGCCGTTGTCGTCTGCTACAGAGAGCAGTGTGTTGGCATGGTTACTGAACACCAGCGTTTGCCCGTATTGGGGGGAATAGCGCCAATAAGAGTTCCTGCTTTTAAAGCGCAATTCGTAAATCGTATGCGGAATTTTTGTACCGTCCTGTTGCAGTTTTGTTTTGAGTGTACCATCGGCGTCCAGCATGGCAAAGTCGCCACCGGTGGTATTTACGCGGAGATCCACCACCCCGATATTGCCTGCCCTGTACAGGTCATTTCTACTCACATATACCAGGTGCTGTGCGGCGAAGTTATTGCTGCCGGTTACTTTGAGGTTATACCAGCCATCAGGGAGCAGGGTTTTATCCGGCAGCGGCCCGGAGAAATCTAATTTCACCTGTGATAAAATGCTGCTGGAAGTAAAGGATTGCTGCAAAGAAGGATTACCTGTAATGCTTTCCAGCAGGGCAGTTCCGGCAGTTACCTGTGCAGTGGGCGGGAAGAAATACTGGAAAGAGAAAGGCAATAACAGCCGGTCGCCTTCATGCACAAATCCGCTGCCTTTGATTTTGCGCCATTGCGAAGGATCATTGGCGGGTGTACCCGGTTTGTTGAGGTATTCTGATATATCGGCGCCTACCCTGGCGAGTTCTCCCTGTTCATATTGCCGGGTATTGTCATTTACCGGAACCGGAACAGAGAGGGATGGAAATGTTTTGGTGTTATCGGTGTTGTCGTTGGAGAAATAGTATTGTGCCGGCAGCGCACGGCGCATCCGCATGCTGGTAAAGGCCAGTGCGCCTGCATTCCGGGGCATCACCGCAAACCGGAAGGCCGTATCCGGGGGGATTGGCACAAAGGGCGTGTATGCGAGCGTGGTTCCCTGCATCACCTTCTTCACTTCTATGGCTCCTTTGAAACCTGTAGCAGTAGGCAATAACCGGAGGTGATAGTTTTTCATCAACACGGCGGTAGCCGGCAGGGGCTGAATGTCCCAGTCGCGCAGTAACCGGTACTGGTCCTGCCGCAGCTTTTCCATCAGGAAATCTGCACGTTGCTGATCGGTGGCCTGCTCAAAAAAGGAAATCCCTTTACTGTTTTGCAGATAGTATTCGTGCAGCAACTGCACTTCAAACAATATCTTGTAAATAACAGACATAAAACTTTAAGAAGTAGGGTGTTGTGTGTCTTCTATTTCCTCTATCAGCGGTACTACTCTGAGTACAGCATTTTCCGTGATAGCAACGAGTCTTACCTTATACATCACAAAGGGGACCTGGCGTCCGCCGAGTGATGCCCAGAGATGGTTAATCTGTTCGAATGTTAGTGTATACAATTCCAGGGTGAGGTCCAGCGAGCCATCAGCATTCTTGAAAGTCTTCTGTGCCTGGAAAAAACTGATTACTGCCGACAACCGGTGCAGTGCTTCTTCGTAGTAGTCGTGTGTGGCGTCTCCAAAAAGCACGGCGGTAAACAGCACGTACAGGTTGAGGTATACCGGCGGATGCTGGTACCTGGCGCGGTTATCCGGCCACGTGGTATACGCCTTGCTGTTTTTTAGGGTACTCTCCTCTTCTACATTTACAAGGGAGATAATAACGTTACCATTGAAGTTATTGGCATGCGTTGTTTCCAGCAAACCAATGTTTTCAACGATCACACTATTGGCAGGGAATCCTCTGAGCGCAAAGAATGCCTGCAAATGATCACGTATCAATGTAAGCGCGTTACTTATCACGAATGACGAGGGGATTTGGGGTTCAGTAAATTTGGGGTTTCAATTACCTGTCTCTTCTATGTCTTTCAAAACGTTCTTGTTAACTAAGTTAAAGAACATTTTTTAATTCGGAAATAAATATTTTTTTAAGATGTAATTTTCATGCAATTGTATTTTGCGGCAACACACCACAGAACACAATACCAGCAAGCATCTTCAATCATCTCCCTAAATTATCATTTTTTAAAATATCCTTCTGCGGAAAATACGGGTCCGGATTGCTGGTAAACTATATTTACCATTCATATTAAACAAGCCACTATAAAGCATCACAGGAAAATTACTCCTGCACTTTAACTTCAGTTAAGTTATGATTCCTATCTACCATCCCCTACGTATAAATACGTATTTTTCACCTAACACAAATTCCAGCCTCAAAAAAAGGCAGGTGCTTATACATATTCCTGTTTCATTTACCATTATTCCTGATTACTGCTGGTAATAAGTTCCCGGAAAGATACTTGCGCTAGCTTCGGATACAAAGTGTTTTATAAATCTTAATAAAAATGAATACCGATATACTTTATACACATATCTGCTCCTATGTGAAAATATCCAGGGAGGAGTATGAACACTTTCTCCAACTGTTTAAACCGGTTCATTTAAAAAAAGGTGAGCTCCATTATGTTGCAGGAAAAGTTCCTAAGTATTGGTCCTTTATTTTAAAAGGCTGCCTGCGTGAATACCTGGTCGATACCTGGGGCAATGAGCAAATCTTTCAATTTTACGAGGAAAACACCTGGGTGGGCCAGGTGGAAAGTATGATTACACGGAAGCCGACGGAAATGAACCTCCAGGCACTTGAGGATTGCGAGCTATTGTGTATAACGGGCGAAGATATGTGTGACGCAGTAAAAACGCCCTGGATCCAGCACTATACCATTCAGAAAAGTTTTGCTGATAATGCAGCTTTAATAACGGAAAATTTCAACCGCATCAAATCCACATCACCAGAAGTGTTGTATTTAGAAATACTTAAAGAAAGACCTTCCTTATTGCTGCGTGTCCCCCAGCATTACATTGCCAACTTTCTTGGCATGCGGAAAGAAACACTCAGCAGGGTTAGAAAAAGAGTGTCCCGCTTATGATTTGTTGATCAAAGTCAACAAGATCCAATTCCCCTTCCGGTAATTTTACAGCGAAAACGATCACCCTGATGTTATTGATGTTCCTGCGCTTTAGCATGGGCACCAGGACAACTGTGATCTGTGCATTCTTTTAAGAACAATATTAAATCTATGAAAAAGATAATTTACGATCAATACGGTAGTGTTGATGTTTTACATTCCGTGGAAGTAAATAAGCCGGTACCCGGAAAAGAACAGATGCTGGTTAAAGTAAAGGCTGTTGGTATTAATCCGCTCGACTGGAAGATTATAATGGGTGAAGTGAAGCTGGTGACCGGGAAGAAATTTCCGAAATCTGTTGGCTGCGACTTCTCCGGAACAATTGAAAGTATCGGCCAGGACATACAAAAATTTAAAATAGGAGACGATGTGTTTGGCGTAATAAATCCTTTTAAAGAAGGTGTTCTCGGAGAATACATCCTGGTAACTGAAAAAGAAATTGCCTGGAAACCCGCGGACCTGTCATTTGAGCAGGCAGCTGCGATACCAACAGCCGGCCAGTCGGCTTTACAGATGCTCACCCAAAACGTAAGCAGCCTTAGTGGAAAGGAAGTGCTGATAAATGGAGCATCTGCCGGAGTGGGCATGTTTGCCATACAGTTTGCTAAAAGCCAGGGCGCCATGGTAACCGCTGTGTCGAGCGCTAAAGGACATCCCCTGTTAAAAAAATGGGGTAGTGATTTTGTGATTGATTACAACAAAGAAAAGGTGACCGATTTAAAGAAAAAGTTTGATGTTATCATTGAACTCTCTGCAAAATTATCTTTCGGGAAAGCTAAAAAATTGATGAAGGCCAATTCAACTTATATCAGTGTAACGCCGTCGCTCTGGAATTTTGTGCATTCGTTTTCAAACAACCTGTTGTCCCGGAAGAAATATAAGATCCTTTTAATGAAATCGGACACCCGAAGTTTGAGCCAGCTGGCACACGAGGTAGTAAAAGGGATGGATGTTTACATTAGTAAAACTTATCCAATGGCAGATTATAAGGAAGCATATAAAACGGTCATCAAAGAGGGCGCCTTAGGTAAAGTCGTTTTCAATGTTGCTTCCTAAGCGCATTGCATCTGCCTTGTTACTTCAATGAACTGCGGTATTCATTGGGAGAATGCCCCACATGCTGTTTAAAGAACCGGGTGAAATGTGAAGGATACTTGAAGCCAAGCATGTAAGCGACTTCGCTTACAGATTTGCTTACGTCAAGTATCTGTTCTTTCGCAGCCTCAATCAGTTTGAGCTGTATATACTCCAGTGCTGATTTACCGGTTTCTTTTTTCACCAGGTCACCGAAATACTTTGGCGACAGGTTGAGCTGGTCAGCACAATACGAAACAGAAGGCAGTCCCAGGGTTTGCAGCTTTTCCGATTGGAAGTAATCGTTCAGTAATCCTTCAAATCTGGTCAATACATCTTTATGAATATGTTCTCTTGTAAGAAACTGCCGGTCATAAAACCGGACGCAATAGTTCAGGAACATTTCGATGTTACTGACGATTAACGTCCTGCTGTGTTTATCAATAGGGTGCGCCAATTCATACCGGATCTTGTTAAAACACTCCAACACAATTTCCCGTTCTGCATCCGACACGTGCAGCGCTTCATTGACACTGTAGGAGAAAAAACTGTATTCGTTAATACATTTACCAAGGTGGGTGCCGCGGATTAAATCGGGATGAAAGATTAAAGCCCATCCCGATGGTTGTATCATGTTTTCGCTGTCATTAAATCCGAATACCTGGCCCGGGGCGATAAAAAGAAGTGTTCCTTCTTCATAATCATAATGATTGCGACCGTATTTTAATTCCCCGCACTTTTCGTCTTTTAAAAAGATCAGGTATACATCGGTAATATAACGCGTCTCTTTTACAGGCGTGGACAACGACTGGTCAAGCACACTTACCAAAGGATGCAGGGTCTTTTGTCCCCGGTCGTTATTGACCTGCGCCACACTTTCAATTCTAAGAGGTTTGCCCATGGCTTCGGTTTTTAATTAAAATTAAATGAAGTATCCCGAAAATTCGTGCTGAAGCATGCCTGAACAGATATAGTGGTAAGAGAAACAGGAATCCGTATAACATGCTGGTGCAAAAGTATGAAGAACTTTGCACCGTTCAATGAACTATTGAATCTAAAATCTTAACATTTAGCCAAGTGAAAAAAACAGCAACTTTTAAAAACAAAAGTCTGACGATGGCAGCCGAAATACATCTGCCGGAAGATTTTAGTGAAACAGAAAAATATGCCGCCATTGTTTGTATCCATCCCGCCGGCGGCGTTAAAGAACAAACCATCGGAATGTATGCCTCACGGCTGGCGGCTTATGGATTTGTTGTATTAACGTTTGATGCTTCTTACCAGGGGGCAAGCGAAGGTACACCCCGTTACCTGGAAGACCCCACCGCCAGAGTGGAAGATGCCCGTGCCGGTGCGGACTATCTGTCAACGCTTCCTTACATTGATACTGACCGCATGGGAGTATTCGGAATTTGTGCAGGTGGTGGTTATGCCGTCAGCGTGGCGCAAACAGAGCATCGCTTTAAGGCGGTAGCAACGGTTAGTGCTGCACCTATGGGCGAAGGGTTCAGAAACTTTCTCGGAAACGAAACGCCTACCTCCGTTCTGTTGGATATGCTGAAAAAAGTGGGAGAACAACGGACAGCAGAAGCAAATGGCGGAGAATTGCTTTACATGCACTGGGTGCCCGATACCAAAGAAGAGATCAATGAAAATACACCGGATCTATGGAGAGAGGGTCACGATTATTACAAAACACCAAGAGGGCAACATCCGAATTCCGTCAATAAATACCTGTTTACTGGCACAGACAGGATGATGGCCTTCTCTGCCTTTGACCAAATAAATACATTGCTTACGCAACCTGTTCTTTTGATTGCCGGAAGTAAAGCAGATACCAGGTTTTTCAGCGAACAGGCGTACAACCTTGCAAAAGGGAAAAAAGAATTATTCATTGTAGAAGGCGCCACTCACATTGCGCTTTACGATATACCGGAATATGTAAACCAGGTGGTACCAAAGCTGGCTGATTTTTTTAAGATACTCTAATAATTATAAACAAAATGAATATAGAAAAAGGTGCAAAGAAAGTCTTGTTTGTAGTAACAAGCTGTAATGTAAAAGGGGCTACCGGACTAGCAACAGGATTTAACCTGAGCGAGGTTACCCATCCATTGGAAAAACTGGAAGCAAGCGGCGTCTCAGTTGACATTGCCTCTATAAAAGGCGGAGAAGCTCCTTTAGATGGATTGGAAGATTTCAACGACCCGGTTAATGTCAAATATTGGGCAGATACCGATTTTCGCGCAGCGATAGCCAATACCCTGAAACTGGAGGATGTAAAAGCTTCAGACTATGAAGCCATATTCTTTGCAGGCGGGCACGGAACCATGTGGGACTTCCCGGATAGTTCCACGGTGTTGAAGTTGGTACCGGAATTTTATGAGTCAGGGAAAATTGTTGCTGCCGTTTGTCACGGTCCCGCCGCTTTGGTAAATGTAAAGTTAAGTGATGGCTCCTACCTGATCGCTGACAAAAATGTAGCCGCCTTTACGAATGGCGAAGAAGAGGAAGTGCAATCCACCAACGTAGTTCCGTTCCTGCTTCAGGATGCCTTAATTAAACACGGCGCCATTTACAAGCATGCGCCCAATTGGAACAATAACATCGCTATTGATGGCAGGCTGATCACGGGCCAGAATCCACAATCTGCCGCCAGCGTAGGTGAAGCCATTGTAAAGGTGCTTAACATCAACAATGCAGAAAAAACCGGGGCTAAACCAGCATTTACTGCTGCGGATGCAGGTGTTGTATCCGCAACCTTCAGCAAGTATACCGGAGATATTTTAGTAGGAGAAGTTTGGGAGCGTCCGGGCTTATCAAAGCACGATCGCTGTATCGTTACAGTAGCCTGTTTAATAGCCCGTAATCAAACCGCAGCGATGCCTACCTATTTTACAAAAGCACTGAAAAATGGACTCACACCAGGTGAACTCTCTGAAATAATCACTCACCTTGGCTTTTATTCAGGATGGCCCAATGCGATGTCGGCCATCATGGTGGCTAAAGATGTATTTGCAAATCATGGGATATCTCCTGCTGAATTACCATCAACAGACCCATTACTGCTTGATAAAAAGGAGGCTTTGCCGGGCGATGAAAACAGGGAAGCTTTTATACAACAAAACATCGCTCCCATATCAGCAGGCTTTGCTAAATATACCAATGAGATATTGTATGGAAAGGTTTGGCTACGGGCAGGACTATCGTCACGAAGCAGAAGTCTGGCAACCGTTTGTGCAATGATTGCAGCGGGTGACATACAATTTCTGGGAATGTATATGGGCCGGGCTGTGCTGCACGGAATTACCCGGGAGGAAATGGGGGAAGTATTAGCTCAACTGGCATTTTATGCAGGATGGCCAAAGATTGTTTCTGCATCGTTGATAGTTAAAGAGGTATATGATAATGCAGGTAAATGATTTCTTTTGTTAACTTAATCTGAAACGAGTATGGTGCCGTTAAAAAAAATAATTACTATAGAGGAGCATTTTATCCTGAAAAGCATTTCGCAGAGAGTAGCGGCATTCAACATTAAAGAAAATGGCGGGATAGCGCCTAACGACCCGGTGCAAAAGGAGTTAATGAGCATCGGGCTGCCAACCAACGATGATATTGAAGATATCGGAGAACGGCGGATAATTTTCATGAATGAAAGCGGCATTGATGTGCAGGTGCTCTCCTATGGTCCCGGAAGCCCACAAAATATAACAGACAAAGCATTAGCGGTTGAACTTTGCCAGGAAGCCAATAATGAATTAGCCAGTTCGATAAAACGGCATCCAACAAGGTTTGCCGGCTTTGCTGTTTTGCCTGTTGCTGATCCGGCCGCGGCCGCGGAAGAATTGGACCGGGCGGTGAAAGAATTAGGTTTTAAAGGCGCCATGCTCTCCGGAACTTTCAATGGTTGTTTTTTTGACGAGCCTGAATTTCTACCTGTTTTCGCTAAAGCACTGGAATTAGATGTACCGCTGTATATGCACCCTGGTGTTATTCCAAAAAATATTGCGGCGCATTATTACGAGAGTAATAACTGGCCTGCCGTTGCGGGAGGGATGTTTGCATCTGCAGGATATGGCTGGCATTTAGATGCAGGCATTGCCATTATCCGGTTAATAGCTTCCGGCATTTTTGACCAATTGCCCGGACTGAAGCTAATTTCAGGACATTGGGGCGAACTGGTGGCTTTTTTCCTGGATCGCCTGGACGATCAGTTGAGCAAAACGCTAAAGCTGGATCGTAAAATTTCCGACTATTATAAAAGTAATATCTACGTTACACCCAGCGGGCTTTTTTCCAACGCGCAACTTAAATATGTGATAGATGAACTGGGAGCCGACAAAATTATTTACTCGGGCGATTATCCTTTCTTAACTTATAAAAATACGAGACAATTTCTTGAAACGGCCCCTATCTCACAAGAAGCCAAAGAAAAAATTGGGTATAAGAATGCGGAGAAATTATTGCGCTTAGAGTAATACACATAGCAACAGTAGAGAACTCACTATCTGATCATTGAATAAAACAAAGCACCAATGAAATTATCAAACAACAAAATTCTGATCACCGGCGGAGCTACCGGCATCGGCCGGGGGTTGACGGAAAGATTTATCCAGGAAAATAACCAGGTTATTATTTGTGGCAGAAGGAAAGAAGCGTTGAAAGAAGTGTCTGACAAATTCCCGGCAGTCATCACAAAGGTGTGCGACCTGTCGGAGGAATCCGGGCGTACGGAACTTTATCAGTGGATCGCTGAACAGCACCCTGACCTGAACGTATTGGTAAACAATGCAGGTATTCAAAACTGGATGGATATTTCAGACAAGGACTTTTATGATAAAGCAAAGAATGAAATTCAGATAAATGTGCTGGCCCCGTTACATCTGGTTGCTCTCTTTACCGGGCTCCAATCGTTGGATACCGTTATCAATGTAACTTCCGGGCTGGCATTTGTACCACTCACGAAGGTGCCCGTTTACTGCGCTACCAAAGCTTTCTTCCACTCGTTTACGATTTCACTGAGGCATTTGCTGAAAGCACGCAATATAGAGATCATTGAACTGATCCCTCCTGCGCTCAACACTGACCTGGGTGGTAAAGGGTTGCACAGCGAGCACCCTTCTGTAGCTGATTTTATTAAGGCAATATTTCAACAACTGGAAGAAGGCAAAAATGAACTGACGTTCGGATACAGCGAGATGCTGTCGAAAGCAACACCGGTTGAGATACAGGGGATGTTCAAAAGAATGAACCCATAAGAAGAGTCAGCATATTGGAAATAAAAACGGCCGGCAGATGAGATCACTTCCGGCCGCTTTTTATTTTATTATTTTCAGACAACCACACTCTCCTGTCCTTTCTGCAAGGCGGTTTCGCGCAGCGCCGGTGAACTCACGCCTTCCACACGGAAGGTGGTGACATCATGCACGCCAATAAATCCAAAGATCCATTTCAGGTAAGGTTCTGCAAAATCCATCGCCTTCATCGGCCCTTCTGAGTATACTCCACCGGATGCGATGGCCAGGTATACCTTTTTGTTTTTTAACAGTCCTTCCGGTTGACCGTTACCATAACTGAATGTTTTGCCTGCACGTACAACGTGATCAATCCAGGCTTTCAGCGCAGAAGGGATGTGAAAATTATAGATAGGCACCCCTATCACGATGATATCTGCCGCTTCCAACTCTGCAATGGCTTCATTAGAATGCTGTATGGCTGTTTTGTATGCTTCGCTTTCATTTTCCGGAAGAGCGAAGAATGCAGTGAGGTGCGACTCTTCCAGGTGCGGATACTTTTTCTGTACGAGATCCCGTTGGGTAACCGTGCTGCCGGGATACTGCGCTTTTAACTTTTCAATGATGGTGTTGGTCAGTTGGGTGCTATTGGAAGCACTACCCCGTGCGCTCGAAATTATTTCCAGTATCTTTTTCATGTCGTTATTTTTTTGCTGATAATGCTATTGCAAAACTATCCATCTTTACATTCGCTTTACCCGGAGTATGCTAAAGGTTACCACTAACCTTTGGGTTACTGGTGAAGCAGGGGCCTGCCCCTTTACCATGAACTAAAAAATACCTGGTTCCGGGTATATAAACATAAACAGGTGTAGGGTAATTTTGCGGTGGAACCATCTTCTTAATTATGAAACGTACACTTATTTTCAGTTTTCTGATTTCCATTGTTTTGTTTTCCTGCAGTAAAGACGAAAAAGCAAAAGGCCCCAGCAATGAAGAAATCCTGACAAAGAAAATTGCGGACATCATTCCGCAGAAGTATCTTGACACTTTAAAACTGTTGGGACTGGATATTCACCAGGGCGTGAACCCTCCCAATGTAGAAGGCAGCTACAAGATTGCACCGCATAAACTGGATACCAGTAATATTGTGGGCGACCGTCCCGGAACATATTTCAGAGATGGGCTGGTATCTCTTTCCGAACAAAGTACAACAGATTACAGCATTAAGCTGATCGGTAAAAATTTCATCAGCTACGCCGACACCAGTATTGCCACTGCTGTTTCCGGCTCCGGTAACAACTTTACAGTATATGGCAAAGTGAAAGCCACCATTGGTACTTACTCCGCCGTATTCGCCCTTATTTTCACCGGCACCAAAGAAGGCCAGGACCTGAAAAACGTGCGGGTAGCGATTATCAATGTAGATAACAGTCTTGGTGGAACCGGTATTTTTATTCCCGAAGGCACCGGCCGTATCGGTTATGATGAGGATGGCACTTCGCCGAAAGTGGCGGAGAAAGCGCTTCCTGAAAGTGGCGGACGCAGTACATTCCTGTATACACTAGGTCATTCCGGACAACAATAAAATAAACACAACTAAAAAATGAAAGGTGGCTTTACCAGCCACCTTTTTTTGTGTCCCTACCCCTCCCTCCCCAAAAAAATATTTGCTAAACCGAATGGTTATATATACTTTTACTAAACCAAATGGTTTAGTATTTTAATTATAAGGAATGAAAGCGAGAAGAGACGTGTTCCAGGCGATCGCAGACCCTACCAGGCGCGCCATCATAGGCCTGCTGGCACAGCAAACGCTCACCCTCAACACGGTGGCAGACAACTTTAACATGAGCCAGCCGGCCATATCAAAGCATATGCGCATCCTCACGGAATGCGGACTGGTGATCATTGTAAAACAAGGAAGAGAAAGGCATTGCACGGCGAGTTTTGAAGCATTGGAAGAAGTAGCACAGTGGGCGGAACAATACCGCCGTTTCTGGACAAACCGGCTGGATACACTGGAACAATTACTGAACGAACCCTGATCCTAGCTGTTTATTCATTATAAAAACACTACACAATGGCAAGCAATGAAACGCCCTGGGTGGAAGCCCAGATGCTGATACGCAAACCGGTATCAACAGTATTTAATGCCTTTATTGATCCCGATGTTACCAAGCACTTCTGGTTTACAAAAGGCAGCGACAAATTAGCGGTGGGGAAAACGGTGACCTGGGAATGGGAAATGTACCAGGTATCTTCCAAAGTAAACGTAAAAGAAATCATACCCAACAAAAAGATAACGGTAACCTGGAATGAGCCGGCAACCACGATCGACTTTAACTTTCAGGCGATAGATGATCATTCCACTTACGTTGTGATTAAAAATTATGGCTTTGATAAAACCGGCGATGAGCTGCTGCGTGAAATCAATGGCAGCACCGGTGGCTTCACCACCGTGCTCGATGGCCTGAAAGCCTACCTCGAACACAATATTAACCTGAACCTCATAGCAGACAAATTTCCAAAAGGTGTGGCAGCACACTAAAATAACTATCAACCTTTTAAACTAAAGGACATGGAAAAAACAGGACAGATCCTCTCTCCCGGCACCATTCGCTTTGAGCGCAATTTGCCAGGTCCCATTGAAAAAGTATGGGCCTATCTCACTGAATCCGAAAAACGCGGTAAATGGCTTGCCAGCGGCGAAATGGAGTTATTTGAAGGAGGCAAAGTTCATTTGCATTTCCTCCACCAGGAACTTAGTCCGCTTCCGGATAATATTCCTGAAAAATACCGCGACATGAAAGATGGTCATCATTTCACAGGCACGGTATTAAAAGTAGAATCGCCACGCCTGCTGGCGTTTACATGGGAAGGCGGATCGGAAGTGACGATGGAGTTAGCGGAGAAAGATGACCGCGTGTTATTAACCCTTACACACCGCAAACTGGCCGACGACGTTAAAACCCGCAGCAGTGTAGGTGGTGGATGGCATACACACCTGGATATTTTAATCGCCAACCTCGAAGGCGTAACACCTCCCCCATTCTGGAGCACACATACCAGGCTGGCCGCATTATATGCAGATATGGCGTAAATTTGATGGTAATTCCATCAATACCTGTCAGCATATATGGAGGACTTTATCTCAAAAAAAACAGACCGGAAAACGGGCATACCCAACTTAGTACAATTGCTGCGCGGACAAATCAGCAGCTCAGAGCTGTCGTCCCTGCTGCTGGAAGTGTATCAACAAAAGTCGGAAGACATACAACCGGCGGCGTTGCTGCAACAATACCGGCAAAACATCTACGTGCAACCGGCCGACACCGACATGATTAATATGCTGGAAAAGGAACTGCAACTCCTTCGCTTTTTAAGGCAACAGCAATATGAACCTGTGGAGTTGTCGCCGGTAGCGCAGTTTGGCAGTTGCGCGGCAGTGGGCACCGTTAGCCAGAAAAAGATCATCACCGCACTCCGGCACACGGAAGTGCTCGCAGATGCTACCAATTCACTTGCCCTTCATATTGCAGATCTGAAGCAGCGTGGCATAGCCACGGCTCCCGGTGAACGGCTGCGTTTTTGTACCGTTCACCGGCATATAAGGGCCATGCAGCTTCCTCCCGGCAAAGGCTATACGCCGCACTTCAAAATTGCCTGTATGGTAGCCGCAGGAAGGGATACCGGCAATTTTGATTTTGAACTAACCACCTGCGCGGAGCAGATGGAACATATTTATTACCTGCTGCATACCCTGTTCAACATAACTGATATCTACTTTAAAATACAACCCCGGTCCGGTTACAAAAACGGCCGCGCACTGATGGATACTTTAATGAACTATCTTTCTTCCCATCTCCCGTACAAAATTATTTCAGATGATACCCCCGCAGAAAATAACTATTACAAAGGCATACAATTTAAAGCGGTAATACAACTGCATGGTAACGAAATAGAAATTGCAGATGGCGGCTTTGTCGACTGGACACAACAACTGCTGGGAAACAATAAGGAGCGGTGCTTCATTTCAGGCATTGGGTTAAGCCTGCTGGTGAAGCTCTCCTGATTGCATTTACTCCAGCACCAGCCGGATTTCGTTATTCCGCTTCATATCCGTACTAAGGTTCAGCGTTTTTGATTCCTTTCCAAACCGTATACGCAGCTCCGCGGTGTTAGGTGGAATAGATCCAAGATTATCGGCCGTAAACAATAAAATGTTCTCGCCCGGCTGCAGCCGGATGGCTATTTGCTGTATGGCTTTTTTCACCGGGAAGCCGGTAACCACCCACTGGCCGTTCAACCGCAGCGAAATGCTGTCGCCGTCCTCCATTCGGGTATCTTTCAGTTCCAAAATAATATCAGCCGTGCGAACCGGTATAGTAGCTACCGGCACCGCTGTTCTTTTGATTACGTTACTGGTAATGGTATCTACATTATTATCAGCTGAAGAACGGTAGATGTTTGCTACCAGGAAAGTTGCCCAGGCATTGGAGCGGTCGCTGAAATCAAATCCGTAGGGTCTACCGTTAATGGTAGTACGAATACGGCCGGTGTTGGGCGGAAGCCCGCCATAGTTATCTGCAAAAAGAACAAAATAGTTCCGGCCGGTGTCCAGCCGCGCTTTGAGGTGACGGTTATGATCATTGATCTGTTCCCTGGCGAAAATAACGTTTCCATTGTGGAGAAGCGTTATGGTATCTTCATCATACTTTTCCTGGTCTTCTATTTCGAGGGGAATTTCGCTGTCTTTCGCCACAATACTGTCGTAGATACCGAAATAGATCTGGCTGGTTTCGGGGTGCATGATCCGTTGCAGGCTGGAATCGGGCAATGGCTTATTCCCGGCTTTAGTTAGTTTAAAATCGCCGCGGTAGAGGAAGTCGCGCAGCGCCACTTTGGATTGTTCATAGATCTCATCGCCTTCATCCAATCCCCGCATCCAGAAACTGGCTTTGTTGATCCACATGCGGCTCAGCGAAATACTGTTGCCCTTGTAATCCAGCGTGCCATTGAGATACCACATCCAGATGCCGAGTTTATACGGCGCTTCCTTTAATGGATATTTATTGCGGCCTATCCCTAACTGTCCGTCGTTTTTCTTTGCCAGCAGCAGTTCATAAATACCGGTAAACTCCCCGTATTGTAAAGTAATCACCGCCGGATACAGTACGCCTTGCTGTGCCTCGCCAATATGCAGCTGCATGGTGATGGGTGTTCGCAGTCCCCAGGGATGAAGGGCCGCTTTCCAGATGCCGGTCCACTTATCGGTTTGCGCATGGGCAGCGTGGATGATGGTGGTTAACAGCGCAATGGTAATAAAGCATTTCAATTTCAATATGGTCATCATCATTTATGATTCACAATTTAATACTATTTTGGGCGGGCAACAGCGCGTTGAATGCGCAGTTGTAAAATAACTAAATTTAAACAGATAATGGAATACACAAAGGAATACGTCGCAAAAGAAGAGCATATAGATGTTCAGAATATTATGGATGGGTTATATTATCCTTTCTATATGGAGTATTGCCGCCACGACTATATCAGGGAAATACTGGGCTTTGATTTTGAGGAACAGGCCAGGAATGGTGTTTATATGGTTTTATCTGGTTACAAGATCCAGTTTTTAAGATCCCTGAAAAAAGGAGATCAGTTCACGGTTACCTGTACTTTATTTGCCGATCCGTCGGGCGGGCCGCGACTGCATTTCAAACAATCCATCCTCCTGAATGGGAAGGTGATGACGAAAGCGGTATTTACAGGCACTTGTATTCCGGCTTCCGGCGGCCGTCCGTATTTACCGCCATCCGTGATGGAGAAGATAGCCGGCGCCCCGGTGATCGACAGCTCGGAAGTGTAAACTTATCATCTGCTGCTATAACAAGCAAAGCGGCTTTCGGGACGAAGGTCGCTTTGCTTTTTTAGTTTAAAGTATTAAATTGTTTGTGCTATAGCATTCTATTATTAAACAGAACAGATGAACAAACTCTTTGCGGCACTGTCGCTTTCCCTGCTGGCGTTGACCAGCGCGGGCCAATCTTCTCAACACGATCTGCAATTTAATCAGCTGGCTACCCGCTGGGATGAAGCCATCCCCCTGGGCAATGGTTGGCTGGGCGCGCTGGTCTGGCAAAAAGACGATCACCTGAGAATATCGCTGGACCGGGCTGACCTCTGGGATATGCGGCCGATGAAAGGATTTCATCGCAAAGAGTTCAGCTACCAGTGGGTGATAGACCAGGTCCATAAAAAAGACTACAAACCCGTACAGGAATACCTGGATGCACCCTACGACCGGGAAGCCGCGCCTTCAAAAATACCCGGCGGCGCACTGGAATTTGATACACGGAACTGGGGCGCCGTGCAATCTGTTCATCTTACACTGTCTACAGCGTTATGCGAGGTAACCTGGGCTGGTGGCGTGCGCATGAAAACTTTTGTAGACGCCGTAAAGCCGGTGGGATGGTTTCGTTTTGAAAATGTAAGCGCTGATTTTGTGCCACAGCTGCTGGCGCCGCAATACCAGGGTGCTGTGAAAAATGCAGGTGATCCGGTGGGCGGCGACGACCTGTCCCGGCTCGGCTACAAACAAGGCAGCATCCGGCAAACCGGCAACAGCATTACCTATCAGCAGGAAGGCTGGGGTGGATTTACCTATGAAATCAATGTGCGCTGGAAGAAAATAAACGCTACTACCATAGAAGGCGTATGGAGTATTTCCTCGCAATATCCCGGCAAAGCGGTTAATGAACCGGCTTCAAAGGTTACGGCCAAAGCCGCCGGCAATAACTTCAACGGGGAGCTGGCAGCGCATACCGGCTGGTGGCAACACTTCTGGCAGCAATCTGCTATTCATGTGCCAGACACCTTACTCGAAAAACAATGGTACCTCGAACAATATAAATTTGGCTCCGCCGCAAGAAAAAATGCGCCGCCCATTTCCCTGCAGGCCGTATGGACTGCCGACAACGGCCGCATTGCTCCCTGGAAAGGCGACTACCACCACGATCTCAACACCCAGCTCAGTTACTGGCCGGCTTACAGCGCCAACCACCTCAATGAAGCGATGGGATATATTAACCACCTGGAGGCCAACAAAGCAAATTATAAGCGCTATACAAAAATGTACTTCAATGCAGATGGTTTAGCCGTGCCAGGCGTTACCACGCTGGATGGTACCGAAATGGGCGGATGGATCCAGTACTCGCTCTCCCCCACCGTGTCGTCGTGGCTGGCCCAGCACTATTACCTGCAATGGCGTTACAGCATGGATAAGCAGTTTCTGAAAACAAAAGCTTATCCCTGGATAAAAAGTACGGCCGCCTTCCTGGAAAATATCACAGTCAAAGACAGCAACGGGCACCGTGCCCTGAAAATAAGCTCAAGCCCTGAAATAAATGATAATAGCCTGGACGCCTGGTTCCTGCAAAATACCAACTACGACCTCGCCCTCATGAAGTTCACTTTCAGCAAAGCCGCGGAACTGGCTACGGTATTGGGATTGAGCAATGAGGCCGCGCACTGGAATAAAATCCTTTCCCAATTCGGGGACTTCGCCGTATCTCCTGGCAAGGAACTGATGTTTGCCCCCAGCATGTCGTATAACCAATCGCACCGCCACTTCTCCCACATGATGGCCATTCACCCGCTGGGGCTGATCAAATGGGAAGATGGCGCAGATGCGCAGGCGATCATCAACAACACCATTCACCTGGCGGACAGTATCGGGCCGGATTACTGGTGCGGCTACTCCTATGCCTGGATGGGCAATCTTAAAGCACGCGCGAAAAATGGCGCAGGCGCAGCGAAAGACCTCCAGACCTTTGCCCGGGCTTTCTGTTCTGTGAACAGCTTTCACCTGAACGGCGACCAGACAAAATCGGGGCTGTCGAAATTCCAGTACCGGCCGTTTACGCTGGAAGGTAATTTTGCTTTTGCCGCAGGATTACAGGAGATGCTGCTGCAAAGCTATGCAGGCTTTATAGAGATCATGCCCGCCATACCAGCCACATGGACGAACGTATCATTTGAGCAATTACGCGCTGAAGGGGCTTTCCTGGTAAGTGCCAGAAAAGATGGCGGCCAGGTAGACGAAGTAAAGATTGTAGCGGAAAAAGGTGGGCAAACCCGCTTAAAGCTGCCGTTTAAAACTTTCTTTGCTGCCAGCAATAAAGGATTTGTAATAAATAACTCTGGAGATGGATTCCTTTCCCTGACGGCGGTTCCCGGAGCGGTACTGGTGCTGAAGAATGGATATGAATAAGATAGTTGCAGGGCGATAGCTAACGGTGTTAGCTGTCGCCCGTCATTGAAAAAGAATATTATTCCTGCGGCTTTTGTTAACCGGATGCGCTATCTCCCATTTTTCGGAAAAATATTTACCGCACTCTTTCAGGTACTTGTAATACAGGTAATCTGTTTCAAAACTCAGCAGCAGTTCATAGCTGGGTCTGTATTCCACCATAAAAACCTCCAGTGCCGGTGATTCCAACCCGGTGATCTTCTTTACCAGTGTTTTATTAAAGCGGTGATCGATGTACTTTTCCCGTTCTTCCCGTTCCAGGAAACGCCGGAAGTTCTCCATGCGCTTAATTTTCTTCATGCTGAAAAGCGCGTCCAGGTTAATGCCGGCGCCCATTCCATTGCCGCCACTGGTAAGATAATCCGGTGAGTAGTCGAACACTTTGCGGTATTCGTTGCGGAACTCCGCCGAATCCTGCCCGTAACTGCGCGGCCGTGCGGCAGATACTTCCACTTCCCGTAATGAATGAATACTTACATGCAGGCTCATGTCGAAAGTGCGGTTAACCGGGATCTCTTTTACAGCAAACTTCATGGTTGCTTTCCCCTGGTAGGAAAAGCTGATGGAATCATTGGCCGGCAATATAATACTGTAATGACCAGCGGAATCAGTCACCGTGCCGGCTCCCGAGTTGCTCATCACACTTACGCCGGCCATACCGAAACGGGCAGTACGATCGTATACTGTGCCACGGACCCGCACCTGCCCGGCAGACACCAGGTGAAGCGAGACCAATACTATCAATATAAATATCCTTTGTAAAAATTTACTCATTTCCATCTCAATCTAAGACAGGATAGAAACATAAGCAAGGGTGGCCTCAATTATTAACAATTTTCTATGTTTTGATTATGCCGGTGCCAAACCCCTTTGCTATTACCAATCCTATCGTATATTTGGCAGGAAAATTGACCCAAAGGACCCAAAAAAAAAGTAAACCAGGCTTATGTACGAAGTAAACCCACTGACAGATGCGCTGAAAAGAGGCAACCTGTCAGCAGCAAAAGAACGGATCGATCAAGGTGAAAAATTACCCAAAGACCTTTCATCCTATGACAAAAAACAAATCTATGATACCCTGATCAGGGCAAAAGCTTTTGAGCTGATCGACACACTGGTAAAAGACCGTATCATAGAAACGGATATTTACGAGTACGAAAAATTTGATGAGACGATCTTCCCCAGCCTGTTCAGGTACCTGGGCACTGAGCCGGCAGACCTGGATTTTCTTACTTCCTTCACCGGTAAACTGGATAATATCAATGATGCGCTCCAGGATAAAACATTATTAAGCATTGCCTTCGACAACTCCGCGCCCATTGAGCACATTAAAATACTGGTAGCGGCAGGCTGTGATATTCATTACAAAGATAATTACGATCAAAACTACCTGTATAAGATTGTACGGGAGTATACGATCAAAGAAGATAAAGGCGTGGTTTACCTCGAATACCTGATTGGCGAAGGATTGGATCCCAATGCAGGAAATATCGTGGGCGAAACGCCGCTGCACCTGGCTATTAGTAAATGGCAGGAAAAGTATATCGACTTATTACTGCAAAACGGCGCGGACCTGAACCAGCCGGGAAAAGACGATGAAACTGCTTTCTATGCAGCCATCGTACACCAGGTATGCAGTGTGGAAAAGTATGAAAAACTGGCCGCCTATGCCCCCGTGGATTTCGATATTGTCAACAAAAACGGGGAAACCGTTTTTAGTGGCGCTATGCGTATGCGCCGCCACGGCTCTCCGTCGGAAGTGCAGCTGTTAAAAGCGCTGATCCGTGATGGCGCAGATATTTACCAGACTTCTCCTTATTACGCAAAAGACAAAGCCGCGCTGGACTGGGTGGCGGAACGCCCCGCAGATATTTTAGAGGCCATACTGGAAACAGGGGTGATAGAACTGGACCGGAGGGATGATGAAGGCAACACGCTCCTTCATAAAGTGTGCGCCTATAACGTAAACTATGAGCAGGAAGCAGCCAGGCAACTTTACCGCAAAGTAAAACTGCTGATAGAACACGGAGCAGATGTAAATGCCACCAACGATCTTGATCAACGACCTATTGACCTGGCCAGCCAGGACAACCTGAAATCAAAAACAGTAGAGTTACTTTTAAAAAATAAAGCGTAGTACTATGTCCATGTCTTTTATAATTGCCTGTGAAAGTGGCAAACGTAAAATAGCAGAAATTTTACTTGCCAATAACGAAGTAGATGTTGCCTATACCGATGAAAAAGGAAGGACTGCGCTGCATTACGCTGCACATCACGGATACCTGGATATTGCAAAACTGTTGCTGGATGCCGGCGCAGATCTCGACTACGAGGACCATAACGGGGAAACGCCTTTTTACTTCTCCTGCCTGCAAAAACAAAAACAAACCGCGCTGTTCCTGCTGGAAAAAGGCGCGCGTACAGATATCAACGACCTCCAGGGAAACAGCCTGTTACATCTGACTGCTAAAACCGGTCAGAAGGAACTGATAGAAAAGTTGCTGGAAAAAGGCGTTACAGTGGACCTGGAAAACAACGAGGCCGAAACGCCGTTACTCATTGCTTCCGCCTGGCGCAATAAAGAAGTGGTGCAAACCCTCATTGATCATGGTGCGGATGTGAACACCACCAATAAAGCCGGCGATAGCCCCCTTATAGTGGCAGTGCGCTCCAAAAACCTGGCGATGGCCGATTGCCTGATTCAAAATAATGCCAATGTAAATCATACCAATCATGCGGGGGAATCGGCGTTGCTGATTGCCTGTTATGATACCAACCGGGCACTCACCAACCTGCTGGTACAGCACGGCGCGGATGTGCTGATCACGTCTAAAAATGGACTGTCCCCGATATGGTACGCCTGCGCCAATAATCAGAAAGAGATCGTCACCCTTTTCCTCGATAAGGGCATTGATGTTAATTTCAGTCAGCCGCTTTCCGCAGACACCGCCAGTATGAACACCTACCTCGATTGGGTGGAAAGTGCTTCCAGTCTTTCTATGGACAGTGCCTTTACGCTCAATCACACCTACAGCTACGGTGGCGAAAGCCTGTTACATGTAGCCGCTAAAAACGGCCATCTCAGCATGGTGAAGCTGTTGCTGGAACGCGGCGCCCATGTAAATATCCAGGATGAATCAGGGAATACGGCGCTGCATTACGCCGCCTCCAATGGTAAAAAGGATATTGTAAAATACCTGCTGGAACAACAGGCAGATGTATCGGTAGTTAATACCAAAGAACAAAAGGCCATTGACTATGCATCCATCAAGGGATACAACGAAATTGCCGCGCTGCTGCTCAGTTATAATTCGCCCCAGGCAAAAGAAGTGAAAAACGAAGTACCTGTAGCGGAAACACCTGCAGGTAAAAGTATGGCAGATAAGAAACAGGCTTTGCTCGATCTGAAAGAGCTGCTGGACGCCGGCATTCTTTCTGCCGCAGAATTTGATGAGGAGAAAGCGAAGATATTAAAAGGATAATTTCCATTCCGGCGCTCCTTCACCAGGAGCGCCGATTTATTTCCGCACCATCGCCCCATAAAGCGGGCTCATAAAAAATAACTATCTTTAGCCCGTAACCATATGAGGTTGTTGGGTATAATATTCTTTCTCCTATACAGGACAATGGGGGATTGCGCATATAGATAATAACCTCTATATATCCGGAATGCTATGCGCAATGCTATCGTAAAAAAAACAGCTATCAAGACATTGAAAATTATTTCAATATCAATTGCTGCCATCTTTCTTTTATTGTTTTTGCTGCCCGTTCTTTTCCCAACGGCCATTTCCAATAAGATAAAAACCTGGACCAATAACAGTATTACCGGAGATCTGAACTTCTCCCGGGCACGGCTGTCGTTTTTCAATCACTTCCCCTCGCTGACGCTCACGCTCTACGATTTCAGCCTGAAGGGCGCCGCTCCTTTTAAGCAGGACACGCTGATAGCTGCGAACGAAGTGGCCCTTGGTGTAAACCTGGCCAGCATTTTTTCCAGCGCCATCAACATCGATGAAATTTACCTGACCCGTGGCAATATCCATGTGTTGACAGATGCGGAAGGACATCCGAACTATAATGTGTACAAATCGGCGCCGGCCAGCGCTGCCAGCCAGGCAGACAGCGGCAGTGCGTCCCTTAAAATAGAACGCATACAACTGGAAAACTGCAACATCATTTATGATGACCGGTCGCTGCCCATGTACATCCAGGCCAAAGATGTGAACTATACCGGTAAAGGCGATCTGAGCAAAGCACAGTTCGACCTGCACTCACGGGTTCGCATCGGGGCCTTCGATCTTACCTATGCCGGCACTTCCTATATCCTGTCGAAGAAATTAAACGGGGAACTGATCACCAAGATCAACACCAATTCCCTGGACCTGATTTTTGAAAAGAATGACCTGAAACTGAATGAGCTGCCGGTACGACTGAACGGCTCTTTCGGATTCCTGAAGAACGGCTACCGGATGGACTTCCGTCTGAGTTCAATGGAATCCAGCCTGCACGCTATTTTCAGCGCATTACCCGCGGAATATGTTACCTGGATGGATAAAACAGACATACAGGGAACAGCTGATGTGAACGCCAGCCTGATCGGGCAATACATCGCCGAAACCAACACCATGCCCGATGTAACCTTTAACATGAAAGTACGGGAAGGCGTCATTACAAACGACAAAGCCCCTGCGCCAATAAAAAACCTCTTCCTCAATTTCCAGTCGAGGTTGCCACAGCTCAACCTGGACAGCCTTTATATCAATGTGGATTCTATCTTCTTTAACATTGATAAAGATTATTTCAGCTCTGTGATCCGTATACAAGGGCTTGCCACTCCCGACATTCACATAAAGCTGAATACCGACATTGACCTGGAAAAATGGAACAAAGCCACAGGCGGCCAATCCTTTGATATGAAAGGCCGGCTGCAGGCACACCTGCAGGCCGACGGCAAATATGCCAAAGGCGTTGTATACCACGGCCTCCGGAAGCAGGCAGACACCGTGATTACCAGCATCCCGGCATTCAGCCTGAAGTCCACCCTGCGGAATGGCTACTTTAAATTTACGTCCATGCCACAGGCGCTTAATAATATCAGCTTTAATGTAGACGCCGGCTGCCCGGATAACGACTACGCACATACGTACCTCAACATTGCCGACATCAACGCGGAGATGCTGAGTAATTATATCAAAGGCTTCTTCCGGCTTCACAATGCACAGGAACCGGTAGTGGATGCACAGCTTGCATCCGTATTGCACCTCGGCGATGTCAAACAATTCTATAAAATGGACAGCCTGGACGTAACCGGCGATCTGAATGTCAACATCGTTACCAAAGGCAGCTACGTGCCCGCAAAACGACTGTTCCCGGTTACTACCGCCAAACTGGCCATGAATAACGGTACCGTACAAACGAAGTACTACCCTCACCCGGTTGAGAAAATAAATGTGGATGCCACCATTACCAATACTACCGGCACCATGCGTTCCCTGGAGGTAGATCTTAAACCGGTGGCCTTTGAGTTTGAAGGACAACCCTTCATGCTGAAAGCGGATCTCAATAACTTTGATGATCTCCGGTATAACATTACGTCCAATGGGATCATCGACCTTGGTAAAATATATAAGGTGTTTGCACTGCAGGGGTACGATGTACAGGGCTTTATAAAAACGGACCTCTCGCTTCGTGGCACACAAAGCGACGCCACCGCCGGCAGATACGGCAAATTGAATAATAAAGGCTCGCTGGTAGTGAAGAATATTATATTAACAGCTGAACTCTTCCCGCTGCCATTCTATATTAAAAACGGCGTTTTCCGTTTCGACCAGGATAAAATGTGGTTCGATCAGTTCAATGCCAGCTATGGCAAATCGGCTATTACGCTGAACGGATTCCTCAGCAATGTAATAGGCTATGCAATATCGAAAAATCAAACACTGCACGGCACGTTCGACCTGAAAAGCAATTACATCCTGGTGGACGAACTGATGGTGAACGGCGACACCAAAACCAGCGCTAGTTCCACCACCACTACTTCCACCGGCGTTATCATGGTGCCCGGCAACTTATCGCTGGTGCTGAATGCAGCTGTGAATAAAATAAACTTCCAGGGCATTGCCATCGACAGCTTCCGTGGACAAGTTAATGTAGACAGTAACAAAGTACGCCTCAGCAAAACCGGCTTCTCTGTTATTGGCGCGCCCGTTGAAATGGAAGCCACCTATGTGAGTATTCAGCCCAAGAAAGCTACGTTCGATTATCACATCAGTGCTAAAGAGTTTGATATAAAACGTGCCTATAACGAAATAAAGATCTTTCATGACATCGCCTCCTCTGCTTCCAGCGCCAGCGGCATGGTAGGACTCGACTACCAGCTTAGCGGCAAGCTGGATGAAAACATGCACCCGGTATACCCTTCCCTGAAAGGAGAAGGCGTGCTGTCTGTAAAGAAAATAAAGATGAAAGGCTTTAAATTATTCAACGCCGTGAGCAGCTCTACCGGCAAGGATGAGGTGAAAGATCCTGATCTCTCTAAAGTAGATATTAAGTCATCTATAAAAAATAATATCATCACCATTGCCAGGACAAAAATGCGGGTAGCCGGCTTCCGCCCGCGTTTCGAGGGACAGGTTAGTCTTGATGGAAAACTGAACCTGAAAGGCCGCCTTGGACTGCCGCCATTTGGCATTTTTGGTATACCCTTCAACGTTACCGGTACACAGAGTAATCCCAAAGTACAGCTGCGCAGGGGTTCAGAAAAAGATAACCTGGACGAAACGGCGGATCCTGACGAGGTGCAGAATTGATTTTCCGGTACCTGCTTATTTCTCTTTAAAGATCTTCGCCAGTTCTTCCTGGAGATGCTCTTCCCGGAGATTTTGTGCGATGATTTTACCGTTGGGATCAATAAGGAAATTAGCGGGAATACCGCGGATCCCATACTGCTGCGCCACTTCGTTATCCCAGCCTTTGAGGTCCGATACCTGTGGCCAGGTTAGCTGATCATTGTCGATGGCTTTCAGCCAGGCGTCCTTCTGGCCGGGCATATCCAGCGATACGCCCAATACGGTGAAACCTTTCTCTTTATATTTATTGTAGGCTTTCAGCACGTTGGGGTTTTCTTTCCGGCAGGGACCACACCAGCTGGCCCAGAAATCGAGCAGTACATAGCTGCCCCTGAATGAAGAAAGCTTTACCGCTTTGCCATCGGGAGATTGTTGTGTAAAGTCGGGCGCCACCTTGCCCATTTCCGTGTTTGCCCTTGAGGCAATTAAAACCGGGATCCTTTTTCCCAGCGGTGAATTTTTCAGATGAGCGGGCAGGCGTTCATAGGCCTTTCCTGCTGCCGCCGCCATTCCCGGATGGGCGGCGGCCTGGACCAGGCTCACCACGCTGAGATAAGATGTCGGATACTTTTGGGCAAACTCCAGGTATACCTCATACGACTCTTTAAGCAGCTGGCTTTCGCGCGCCATGAAAGCATCATATACTTTTTTGTCCTTCTGCTGTGCTTCCGGCATGGCTGTAAATTCCTTCTGCAAAGCGGAAAACTGCTCGTCATTTTTTTTCAGCATCGACCGGAGCACGGCTTGCTGATCGTTGACAGGCGAGTTTTTGATCACGATGTTTTTCAGTGAATCCCTTGATTCCACGTTAAAAGCCGCGGGCTCCAGGTATAAGCGCACGTAGTCTATTTGCTCACCTCTTCCCATTTGTTCCACATAGGGATTTTTGCGGAGGAATAACCCGGAATAAACAGGGTATTCCAGTTTTCCCCTGAAAACAAACCGGCCATCTGTTACCATGGCGGAATCTGTTATCCGCTGGTCTTCTATCTGGTAAACAAGATAAATTTTATCTCCATTATGCAAACTATCTACCTTTCCTTTCAGTTCAAAGTTGGCCTGGGCCAGGAGTGACAGTGGAAATAAAAAAGTAAGCAATAATAATGTACGCATAGGATTCATTTTAACGTTTATGGGTAACCGGTAGTATGTTATCCGGTTGGAAAATATCGTTGTGAATCGCTGTCACCCGAGCAACTGCCTGATCCCTGCAAGATGATGATCATCATGCTCTGCCACAAAATAGGCAAGGTCAATGATCCGCATAGGCGTTTTCAGGCGTGGGTGCAGCGCTGTTTTTGCCAGGTGCTCATCCTCCAGGCTCCAAAGCCTGCTGACGAGCTGCTGCCGCTGCTCATGGAACTGTTGCAGCAGCACGCTGGCGGGTGTTGCATTATGATTGGCCGCATGTGTTTTCTGGTTGGTTAAATCCGCTACCCTCAGCTCAGTGGCGCCGTTGATAAGATCTTCCAGGCGGCCCAGCCACAGCGGCTCCATATCCGAAAGATGTCCGGCTTCCTCCTTGATGCTCCACTTCTCCCCTGGTTTTATAATGAGTAATTCAGGAGCTGTGGTGTGGATGATCTCTTCTATGCGGGCGGGCGTTCCGCTAAGCCGTTCTATAATAGCGGGCAGCAGGCCGTTGTCTTCAATAACAGGGAATGTTCTGTTGAACCATTCAGTTCTTTTCATTACTATCTGATTACTTAACTTAAAAATAATGATAATAAGTGATTTCTATCAAAAAAATAAACACATGTAGACATGAATTTTTTGTTAGGAATGCTAATAATATTTTTTATTACTAAACATTCTTCTTAAGTTGGTACCCGACCGGCATTCATTGCTGGTATGATGATCCTCAAACATTTATTATTCACCCTCAAAATTTATCAAAATGGGTATGATCGCATTTTATGAAGGCAACAATGGCACGGAGAGCCTTGTACAATCAGTAAATGACAACCCCGGACAAGACTTCCAGCCGGTAAAGGCGGAGATCCGCTCCCTGCGGCTATTTAATGTCAGGGGTCGTTGCCGCATCAGGATATTTGATGCAGCAGATGGCGCTTTATCGAATGAATTTTGCATTGTTGATGTAAAAAACCCAATGCCGGAGTATACAGTGAACATTTTTGTACCAAGCTATGAAGATGACTATGTAGTGGTAACCTTTATACCGGTAAAGGGTCTTGTGGGTAAAGTATTACGCATAAAAATAGACTAAGGAATGAAAACAGCCGGCGCCATAAAATCCGGGGCCGGCCATTCTTTTAGTATGTTTCTCCCGTATACTCTGCGGTTTTTTCCGCAGGCGGATGAAATTCCTTTTCGCTTTTTGCAATTACTATTGTAGCAACGCCGTTCCCTATAATATTCGTAATGGCACGTGCTTCACTCATAAACTTGTCTACCCCCAACAGGAAAGCAAGACCTTCTACCGGAATTTTATGAATCGCGGTAAGTGTGGAGGCCAATACGATAAAGCCGCTGCCGGTTACACCTGCGGCGCCTTTCGAGGTGATCATCAATATCCCGATAATAGTGAGGATTTCCCCGATAGTCAGGTGCACATCATACAACTGCGCGATAAAAATAACGGACATCGACAGGTAAATAGAGGTCCCGTCCAGGTTAAAGGAATAGCCGGTTGGCACTACCAGTCCTACTACCGATTTACTGCAGCCCATCTTCTCCAGCTTCAGCATAATGGAAGGCAAGGCAGATTCTGAGGAGGAAGTACCCAGTACCAGTAACAGTTCTTCTTTGATATACTTCAGAAATCTCCAGATACTCATTTTATAGTACTTCAGGATACCACCGAGCACCAGGAAAATAAAAACAGCCATCGTGAGGTATACGGTGCCCATTAATTTGGCCAGCGGCACCAGCGTATGTAAACCGAACCTGCCGATGGTATAGGCCATTCCCCCGAAGGCGCCCAGCGGAGCCAGGTACATCACGTATTTCAATGCCGTAAAAACCAGTTTGGAAAGCTTACTCAAGCCATTAATCACTACCAGCCGGTATTTCGAGTAATTGAGCAATACCCCGATGATGATGGCGGCTACCAATACCTGCAACGTCATGTTATTCAGGAAGAAGGTGAGCCAGTCGAAACTCTTTGCTGCGCCGGAAGTATATTTGGAAGCATTTTCAATTTGCAGGGACGACTTATCAATTTTTCCCGGCCGGATCAATAACGCCATCAGAACGCCGGCGGCCAGGGATATGGTGGAAACTACCTCAAAGTAAAGCAGTGATTTAACACCAATACGACCCACTTTTTTTAGGTTTTCCATTCCACTGATGCCTAAAACAATGGTGAGGAATATGATGGGTGCAATAAACAGCTTGATAATATCGATAAAGGTTTTTCCTATAATTTCCATCTTCACACCGGTGGCCGGCGCCAGGGTGCCTAATAATATCCCGGCGATAATGGCAATGAGCACCCAAAAGGTGAGATTGGTAAAAATCCTGATGTGCAAACTCCGGCTCACGGCTACTTCCGGTTGATACGACGCAATGTCTTCGTGCATGGGTTCTATCGGTTTTCGTTGAAATTCCCCGTCAAGTAACGAAATTTTAGCCGCTTATTTTAGCAAGGGTCATATATTTATTTTATGGGATCGGTTGCCGCTTTACAATCCACCGGTTTCAATCACAGAAATAATTTGCTGACGTGCCTGTTTGGATTCGGGTAAGTTAATGAGCATCCAGTCGTGCACCATCCCGGGGTATTCCACATACGTAAACTGCAACACTTCCGGGGCCATCATCTTTTTCAGCTTACGGGCATCGGCCACCAGTATTTCCCTGGATCCTGCAAAAACAGTGATGTTTTCCAATCCCTTAAATGAGCCATAAATAGGGCTCAGGAGGTAATGGTCCAGCGGCGCGTTACCAGCATAGATCCTGCCGGCCTGCAGAAGTCCTTCCAGCCCCATAAAGGGATCCTGCGTAACGATTTCGTGGATCTCCGGGTTACTCAAACTGATATCCAGCCAGGGTGAAAGCAGGATCAGCTGTCCCGGCTGCGGCAGCTGTTCCTTTACCAATAACTGGCATAGCGCCAATGCCAGCCCTCCTCCTGAAGAATCGCCCATGATGATCAGGTCCTCTTTAGCTACTTTCTCAATTAATTCCCTGTAAAGGGCCAGCACCATCTTAAAAGTATCTTCAAAAGTAAAATCAGGCGCCAGCGGGTAATCCGGCGCTGAGATAGTGCAATGCGTGGCCGCTACCAATTCAGCCATAAAAGACCAGTGGTACGACGTAAAATTTTGTACATAAGCGCCCCCATGCAAATACAGTATATGCTTCCGCCCTTTCCCCGTGCGGGACTGGAGGGTAAAAACGGGCTGGCCGTTCAGCTGCCGTTTAGCTACCACGCAAAATTTGTGGACTTTAGCCGTGGGCTCCGGACTACTATAAAAATTCTGCTTGCCTGCGGCCAGCAGCGTTTTTAGAAAGTGCTTCTTCCCGATTAACCGGAGAAAAAGGGCAAATAATTTGCTGTGTATACTGGCCAAATTGATCTGTTTTAGATATAACAACGGTGCTGCCCCGCATCATAATATTTACAACCAGTAAGGTATGCCTAATATTCAGACAAACGATTTCTGGCTCCGCCTGGATAATGCAGCAAAAATTTATCCGGCTATTAAGGATAACGAGCTTACCTCCGTTTTCCGCGTAGCGGTGGTGTTAAAAGACCGGATAAAGGCAAAGGCCATGCTGGAAGCCGTTCACGAAATTGAAAACCGGTTCCCCTATTACAAAGTGAGGCTTAAAGCAGGTTTTTTCTGGTATTACCTCGAACAGCAACAGGGCCCGGTTCCCGTAGAAGCCGATCTGCAAACACCCTGCCGCGCCTTCCGGAAAAAGGAGCTGATGTTCCGCATACTGGTAAAGGAAAACAGGATCAGCGTTGAATTTTCGCATATTCTGACAGACGGCACCGGGGCGTTTGAGTTTCTGAAAACATTATTACTCGTGTATTTTGAAAAATGCTGTATTCCACTTGCAGGTAAACCGGCGTTTTACAATCCGGATCAACAGCCGGCGCCGGAAGAATATGAAGATGCCTATAGCAGGTATTTTAAAAAGATAGACGCCCCGCATATAAAAACTCCCGGCGCTTTTCACGTCCCCTTCTCTTTAAAAGGGAAACCCAGGTTCAGTGTGCTTACCGCCATCATGCCGGTAGCCCAGGTTTCAAAAAAGGCAAAGGCGCTGGGAGTGAGCCTCACGGTATATCTCACCGCTGTTTATCTTCACGCCCTACAGCAAATTCATGAACAGCAACCCCGTTTAAAAAAGAATATCAACAGGAAAATATTACGTATCGAAGTGCCGATGAACCTGCGTAAGTTGTACCCCACGCGGTCTATGAGGAACTTCTCACTATATATACTTCCGCAAATCGATCTCAGGCTGGGACATTATACATTTGAGGAGATCGTTAAAACCGTATATCACCAGATGCAACTGGAAACCGACCAGAAGCTGATCAATAAAATGATTTCCCGCAATGTGGGTGGCGAACGCAATACGCTGGTGAAAAATATCCCGCTTTTCCTGAAATCACTTTTCCTTTCCAGGCTGTATATTGTTGGTACAAAGCAATACAGTGGCGTAGTCACCAACCTGGGAAAGATAGACCTCGGACCGGACGCCAATCACCTGATTGAGCAGTTTGTATTTATTGCCCCTCCGCCTAATAAAGTGTTGAAGGTAAATTGCGGTGTTGCCGGGTTCGGCGACAACCTCGTATTGAGCTTTGGTAATATCACTACCTCCAAAGAACTGGAAAGACATTTCCTGACATTTATGGCGCAGCAGGGTATCGCTGTTAAAATAATAAACTCATGAAGTATTGTAATAACTGTGGCGTAATACTGGAAGATGATATGCTGATATGCCCGCTATGCGGCGCCGGAGCAGGTACCAACAGCGAAAAACAGGGAACGGTTGATAACAACAAGAAAATAATAGCAGCTCCGGCTGAATCGCTGACCAGGCAACAAAAGAAACTGGTGTGGGAAATTGTATCCCTGGTGTTGATTTCCCCTATTGTGGCTGCGTTGCTGATTAATCTTATTATCAACAAAACCGTTTCCTGGTCGGAATACCCGGTGGCTGTTTGTCTTACTATTTTCGCCTATGTTTCCTTCTTTGCCTTCTGGTCGGGCAGCAGCACGGCCCGTATGCTGGGAGGATTTATCACCTCCGCCGTGCTTATGTTGTTGCTGGATGCGCTTACCTGTGGGCTCAGTTGGGCCGCCCCCATAGCGATTCCTGTTTTATTGACAGCCAGTGGTATTGCCGCCGTTTTGTTAAGCATCATCCGGCATTCGGTTTCCAAAGGCGTTAACCTGATCGCCTATACGTTTATTGGCGGCGCGATATTATGCATGGCTATAGAGGCCATATTATCCCTGTACCACACCGGGAATATTCACCTGGAATGGAGCCTCATTGTGTGTTTATGCGTGCTGCTGGTGGCTATTGCCTTATTATTTCTGCACTTCAGGTTAAAGAAAGGCAGAAGTCTTGAAAAAACTTTTCACCGGTAATCACAGTTTGTAAACTTCACTACCCGCTAACAGGAAACAGCCTAATCCATAATCTTCGAAGTCGGGTACTTTATCAAAGGTAACGGGCTGTCCGTCTTTAGGTTCCTTACCAGTTCCCTGCACATAGCCTAATCGGCCATCTTTATCGATACAGTTTTTCAGGAGGGCATTCCATGCTTTCCGGACTATAGGCAGATAGGTTTTCTTATCGATCAGTTGATGATTGATGCCCCAGGCCATTCCGTATACGAATAGCGAGGTGCCGGTCAATTCCATTCCGCCGTAGTTATCCGCATCATGCAAACTTACATTCCAGAAGCCATCCGGGCGCTGGATGGGAACCAGGGCTTTTAACATATCGTGGTAGTCCTGCAGGTATTCCTTGTAATGCGGATCGCTGGTGGGAAGCAAATCCAGCGTGCGTACCAGTGCTGCTACCACCCAGCCATTGCCCCTGCTCCAGTAGCAGTCTTCCCCATTGGGCGCTGTATAGGGAGGCACAAAATCTTTGTCTCTCCACCACAGGTGATCTGCCGGGTTATACAACCCTTTACCGCCGTGATTATATTTCGTGTAGGCGTACATGGTATACATCCGGTTAAAATAGCTGGTATCTTTATAGATCACGCCCAGCCTGGCGAACACGGGCATGGCCATCTGCAGCGCATCGATCCACCACCAGTCGTCTACTTCCGGGGAGGCTTTCATATTGTCCATGGCGGCTTTGATATCCCTGATGCGTTCTTCTTTTTTATCGATGAGGTACAGGTCTATGTATGTTTGTCCGCAGCATTGATTGTCCGCATTCCGTACCTGTGTGCCGCCCCAAAGTCCCCACTGATGGCTATTACCCCAGGCCACGGCATAATCATAGTAGGCGGCTTGTTTGTCGATGTTGTACAGCGCCATGAGTCCTTCATAATAAACCGCCCGGGTCCACAAATTAGAGGGGCGTTCTTTATTGGTAAAGGTAGGCTTGCCCGGATCGGGCCATTTCTGCATAAAATATTGATTCGTGAGGCGCATTGCCGCCAGGGTCTCTTTTTTCGCCGGCAGCTTTTGTGCAAAGGCCAGCTGGCTGATAAAACATAGCGTAATAAACAGGCTTTTCATACGTGGTAATTTATTTCAGATTCTTCTGATGGGTTAGTATATATAACTGTCAATTTAACAATTATAAACAATACCAGCTAGTTTTGCGGGTACTTTTTTGCGTCCGGTATGGGTATTGTTGTAAGTTTGGAAACCAACAATCTTTCACCGTATGAAACAAAGCGCCGGTATTTTACTCATCCGTGCTGCCGGGGGCGGACCTGAGTTTTTCCTGGTACACCCCGGTGGCCCGTTTTTCGCGAAGAAAGACGCCGGCTGGTGGACGGTTCCCAAAGGAGAAATTATGCCGGGAGAAGATCCGTTGAATACGGCTATCCGGGAGTTTGAAGAGGAAACGGGGTATACGCCGGCCGCTCCTTTCACCCGGCTGACTACCATTACCCAAAAGGGTGGCAAGCAGGTACATTGCTGGGCTGCATCGGGTAACCTGGATCCGGCGAAAATAGTGAGCAATACGTTTGAAATAGAATGGCCGCCGAGAAGCGGGAAGTATAAAACCTATCCTGAAATAGACAAAGCGGGTTGGTTTACGCCCGAGGAGGCGGCAAAGCTGATCAATGAAAGACAGGTAGCGTTTTTGGAAGAAGTATTGCAGCTGGGCTTAACAGCTTTATAAAAGCCGGGCCGGATGGCGCATCTGGCCCGGCTAATACTATACAATGGTATTGAGCACACCTCCATCGGCGCGGAGCGCAGCTCCGTTGGTGGCTACGGACAAAGGACTGGAAAGATAAGCCACCAGGCTGGCGATTTCCGAAGGATCAATAAACCGCTGTAATAAAGAGGTTGGATTCATTGTTTTAATAATGCCGGTTTTCACTGCTTCCACACCCAGGTTTTGTGCACCTGCAATTTGTTCCACTGCGCCAGCCACGCCTTCCGAGTAGGTGGGCCCACCGAGAATAGCATTTACCGTAACCCCGGTGTTTCTGGTCAATTCTGCAAGGCCACGGCTCACCGCCAGCATGGCGGTTTTGGTGGTGCCGTAATGGATCATATTCCCTGGAATATGAATACCCGATTCACTGCTGATAAAAACAATCCTGCCCCAGTTACGCGCCAGCATTTTGGGAAGCAGCTGCCGCGATAGCCGGATACTGCTCAATACATTTATCTCAAAAATTTTCTGCCAGTCTTCGTCCGTAATATCCGCAAACTCCTTTAGTTCAAATATTCCTACGTTGTTGATTAAAATATCAATACCTGGAAGCGTATCCAACAACCGGTTCACCTCCGCCACGCTGGCAAAGTCGGCTGCTATGCCGGATACCTTTGCTTCCGGTATTTCTTCCTTGAGTCTTTTCACTGCACCGGCTGTCTTTTCAGGCGTTCTCCCGTTGATAATGACCGTCGCTCCTTCGAGCAGTAATAACCTGGCAATGGCAAAGCCGATGCCTTGTGTAGATCCGCTGACAAAAGCCGTTTTTGATGTTAATTGTAAATCCATGAGCGTCCTGTTGTATTATTTTAATTACGAGATCAGATTTTGTGTTGATCACTACAAAAATCAGCAAAAAAAATCAGCGGAGGATTTCCAGCTGCATTTCAATCTGTTTGAGGAGGATTTTATTATCGGGATACATCCGCCTGGTAACGTTCAACCCATTCCAGAGTGTAACCAGGTAGCGGCCCAGGATCACGGGATCGGTTTGGTTTTTCATAGTGCCATTCTTTTGCGCGCGGCGGATGACTTTGGTGTAAAGTTGTTCTACTTCTTTCAGAATGGTTACGGCTTCGTCTTCCAGTTCTTTATCAAGAGACGCCATTTCCACCACGGTATTAACGATGATGCAGCCCTGCAGATGCGTTTCCCGGTCGGCCCGGGCCATACTGCGGAAGAAGTCTTTGATCAGCTCCATTGGCGCATCACTTTGATTAAGCGCTGTTTCAAACTCCTTAAATGCTTCCCTGCGCTGTTGAATGGCTTTTTGGAATAGCTCTTTCTTTCCTCCTTTAAAGGCATTATAAAAGCTCCCGCTGCCTATTCCCATAGCCGTGAGTATATCTTCTAAAGATGTAGCAGTATACCCCTTTGTCCAAAACACTTTCTGTGCCTTCTCTACAACATCCTTATTATCATATATGGCTGGCCGTCCCCTCATACAATACAAATTTTGTGTTAATCACTACAAAAATAGGTATTTTTTAGAAACAGCCTTAATTATCTTTAAAAAATCAGTGTTTGAAATACTTCCACAGGTAGGCGGAAATGTTCTTGATCAGCACCTGTGCTTCGTTATCATCTGTCCAGCGCTGATCTTTATTATTTTTGGTGCCTACATAAAACACATACTCCCCGCGCGGTTCGTTTACCAGGATCACTTCCGACCTGGACTCATCCAGTGAACCGGTTTTATGGGCGGCCTGTACATAAGGCGGAATAGCCGACAACCCGGTTTCATCATAATATCCATGGGTCATTAACCGGTACATGCGTTCGGAAGCGGCTTTGCTGATCACCTCACCATTACGGATCTTTACCAGCAGGGTGGCCATTTCGCGGGGGGTAGTCATGCCCCAGCCGTATACTTTCCAGATCTCTGCACGACCGGGGGTACGCGAATTTACCCGCGTAACCGCAAGCCCGTACTGCTCCATCAGCTCATTAATGCGTTGCCCCCCTCCTGCCAGCGACTGGTTCCAGATGGATGCGGTATTATCGCTGTAAGACATCATCAGCGCCAGCAATACACTCACCTCCGTTGAGGTGCTGTCTTTAAAGAACTGCATCAGGCCCGATCCGCCATACTTAATGGAATCGCGGTAAACCAGCGGCTGATGATATTTCAGTTCGCCTTTCTCTATTTTGTCAAACATGCCCACCAGGATAGGAATTTTCACAATGCTGGCCGTGGGGAAAATAGTGTCGGCATTGATAGCGGCATAACGGCCGGTTCTCAGGTTCTTTACGTAAATCCCCACATTGCCGTGAAACCCGGTGATAATACTTCTCAATCCTTTTTCAAGTTTACGGTCCTCCTGCGAAAAAGCTAGTACAGGAGTCAACAGCAGTAGCAGCAACCATTTGTGCATATATAAGGAATGTTTGCTTTAAGTTATAACGCGAGAGCCGGTATTCACAGGAGATATTATTCTGACTCCTCTTTTGGTTCCCAAAGTTCAATAATATTGCCTTCCGGATCGAGCACATGAACGAATTTGCCATAATCATATTCCGCAATCTCATCAACAATAGTCACGTTTTCCTTTTTCAGTTCCGCTACCAGCGCAACGAGATTTTCCACCCGGTAATTGATCATAAACGGCTTGTCCGATGGCTTAAAATATGCCGTATCCTGCGGAAACGCACACCAGGAAGTAGATCCTTTCTTCGATGGATTATCGGCCTCCCGCCACTCAAACGTAGTCCCGTATTCGCTGGTAGTCAATCCGAGGTTTTTGGCATACCATTCGTTCATTTCCTGCGGATTAGCGCATTTAAAAAAAACGCCCCCAAGGCCCGTTACTTTTTTCATATGTAGGATTAAAGTGAAAGAAGAAGTCGATAGTCAATATACTAAAGAATATGTAACCTCCATCCGGGACTTTTAAAAAAATGTATTTCCTGCTGACATAGGGTTGTCATATCTCCCTTTTACTTTTGTTAAAACAAACAAACTCACTATGGAAACAAAAGAAGGAAAAGCCGCTATTTATGCTAAAACAAGGACCGAGTGGCGGAAATGGCTGAAACAAAACAGCCAGTCAGAGAAATCCGTTTGGCTTATCCAGTATCACAAAAAGAGCCAGGTGCAGAGCGTTAGCTACAACGATGCCATGGAAGAAGCGATGTGTTTCGGCTGGATAGACAGCAAAGCCAAAAAGAGGGATGCCGAAAGCTTCTACCTGACCATGACACCCCGCAACCCTAAAAGCAAATGGAGCCAGCCCAACAGGGACCGGGCCGGGAAAATGATTGAAAAAGGCGCCATGACCCAACAAGGGCAACAAGCGATTGATCATGCAAAGAAAACCGGCAGGTGGGAGATCGTGTAGTGCTCACCACTTCACTAACGGGTTTCGCCACCAGTCGTCCTGCCCGTTTTCGCTGTAGTAGAGTCCGAAGTTCAGCGATGGATCGTCCGCTTTTTTTGCGGGATGTAATAGTTTTAAAATATAATTCCCTTTGCGCAGTGGCAGTATCACCGTTTGCCGTGCATGGCCATCCGCCGGGTTGTACTGAATCCACAACGAATCATTAAGATAGAGTTGTGTGCCTTCCGACGGTGTCAATTGAAATACGTAGTAGCCATCACGCGGAATAGCGACGACCCCGGTCAGCTGCCCATTCACAGGCTTCGATTGCAGATCGAGCTTTGGCAATTGCCGGGTAGCACCCAACATCTTTTCCGGCGTCAGATAGTCACCTGTCCGCAGGTTCATTGGCAGCTCATGATCGTATCGCCCGCCCGGCGAAAACGATATTGCCCGGATACCTGAAGGATCATCTGTGATCAAATGATCATCTACCAGCGCATTGTTGCGGCTGGGCGATGAACCATCCTGCGTATAGCGGATCTCGGCGTTATCGGTTGGCAAAAACAGACGGATAGGCCGGCCCTTCACCACAATGCCGCCGGTCGGTTGATAACGGGCGTTGCGGACGTAATACCCCAGGTAAGCATATTTAAGTCCATCATAGTTCGATTTGAACACGCTCGAGCCATGCGTTTCATTGTCGTAAAGCGCCGAGTGCCAGTGCAGCCCCGAAGGTGCATTCGCTTTCAGCACGCTGTCCATCGCATCACGCGCCATGTCGCCGTAGGAAAAACCACTGCGGCCGCCGATATTCAGCACGGTATTGTGGAACGGAACCGACTTTAGTTTTTGCGCTGCCATCCGCACGAGGTACCGGTCGCCGAACTGGAAAGCCGGGTCGCCGAGCGCATAGAAACGGAACAGGTCCGGCCGCTGAAGCAGGGTGTAAAAAGCAAATACTCCACCGAATGATGTGCCGAATAACCCGCTCTCGCCGCTAACGCGATACTTGTGATTAATATAAGGCATCAGCTCTTTTTCAAAGAAGGCAAGAAATTTGTCCGCACCACCCGAGCTGTCCACATCTTTCGATTGCGTAGGGGTGAAATCGCGGTCACGCAGGTTGAAGCCATTGACATAACGGTTAGGGACATTCACAATGATCGCCTGCGGAGCGAATTTTATCGCCACCAGGAAATTGAAGATATTCGTAAACGTATGCGTATTCCACTCCCCATCGATCACATACCACACATCGTAATGAGCTGTGTCTGCTGCGTAACTGTCGGGTAAAATAACCTCAATTTTACGTAGTTCACCCAGGCTATTCGAGTAAATCGAATCCTTTGTTGGTGTGGTATGCTGGGCTTCAACACTAATTGCAACAAAAAATAAGAACCAAAAAAATAAACGCATCGTCAGGCTTTTTATGCTTAAAGTTGCTTTGGATAACAATGGCGGCTGGTAGAAGCATCATTGATACTTCGCTATAATTCAGTAATTTCAAGTACTTCTTTGCTGTATTTTAAATAGGAAACGAGTACTTTTGTTTCTATCGGGTACTGATAGTAGTCGGCCTTCTTAACCGGAAACCTGAATTTTTCACTTTTATGCCGCCCTGCAAAGGTCATGATATATTCGTCATTTTCTGTTTTATGACGACTGATAATTACACTCGACAATTTGTTTTTCCCATTTAGAATATCTTTCTTCCAGTTGTTTTTAAAACTCCTGAACGTTAGCCAAACAAATAAATATAAAATACCGAACAGTGCTAATCCTGCAAAAACAAACAAAATGTAATGATAGTATTGTAAATTAATTTCGTGTTGTATAAAGTAATAAGCGATCGCCATTATAAAAAGTGTGGAGGTCATCAAAATAGTGGGGGCGTCATTAAAGAATTCACTTTGTTGTTTGTCAATATGTTTTATCTCCTCCTCATTTAAAGGAATGTTTTCCTGTAATTCAACCTGGGAATAGTCAATTCGAAAATGGGTCATTTAAAGGCATTTTAAGTTTGTCTGTCTAATATAAGCCTGGTATCCTTGTTATATCATGAATACTTCCCGGGTGCCTCATCCATGGGTATACCATGGGTAATCCATGCACTATTAATACTGTTCCAATGCACTTCCAATGCACTACTCATGCACTCCCCATGCACTCCCCATGCACTATGAATACACTCTACTTTTCGTACTCATACTTTATTAACCGGTATTGGAAAACAGTTTTATAAACATCGCCAATTTTATATTGGTCCACCAGTTCCCCTTCTTTTACCAGGCCGCTATTAATTAAAATCTTTTCTGATGCATTGTTTTCGGGAAAAACAGTCGCATAAATTTTATGGAGGTGCAGCGTGTGAAATCCAAAGTTCAGGACTTCTTTTACCGCCTCGGTCATGAGTCCTTTGCCCCAGAATGGTTCCCCGATCCAGTAGCCCATTTCAGCATGGTTATGACGGGTATCAATACTCAAACCCACTGCACCAATGAATTCATTGTGCTCTTTTAAATTAATCGCGAAAACAAACCGCTCCCCGCTCACGTATGCCTTTAGTGCAAGATCTATCCAAAAGGCAGCGTCTTCCTCTTTATAAGGATAGGAGATATTTAATATATTTTCGGAGATCTTCTTGTTATTGGCATACTTTAACAGGGCGCCCAGGTCATCCCTTTCCACTTTTCGCAGTTTTAACCTACTGGTATACAGTTCAGGAAATACTTTCATGTTGAAACTCAGCTATTACAGTATGTAAATATAAACGATAGGCTCCTATATTTTTTTGTATTTTCTAACAGAAAAAATGGCGACCCGGAAGGATTCCTCTAACCCACTTCACCCGTTTTAAATAAAATCACGTCTCTAACAGATATCAAATGCTACGTTATGAAGCTAATTCCACCCAAATGGAGTCCTTTCCTGCAAGGACTGGTGCTCTTCTTTTGGCTTAACCAGCCGGTTGTTTTTGCACAGGGACAAAAACAGGTAACCCTGAAAAGCGGGAATGCCACCATCAGCCTGGCAGATATATTCAAAGCCATCCGGCAGCAAACCGGCTATACTGTTTTTTATAATAATCTTATCCTGAATGATAAGGAAAAGATAAAAGTAGACTTCAACAAAAGCGATTTACCGGCAGTACTTAATATACTGCTGAAAGATAAAAATATTGAGTGGACGTTTAACGATACCTATATCATCCTGAAGAGAAAGGATAATGCCGCGGCTCCTTCCCCCAAACAGGAAAAGCTGCAAGGCAGGGTAACAGACGATACCGGCCAGCCCCTGGCCAGGGCATCCGTGAGAATAAAAAATACGACCGCGGCGGCGCAGACAGATGATAACGGCAACTTCTCCATCGTCCTGCCGGAACCTGCCGGCATTTTACAGGTTGGCTTTGTCGGTTATGAACCCCTGGAAGTACCGCTTACAGACATGCGTTTCCAGGACATAAAACTAAAGCCCGCCAACAGCGGTCTCAATGAAGTAATTGTAATCGGGTATGGCACCACCACCCGCAGGGACCTCACGGGCTCAGTGGGCAAAGCCAATGTGGAGGATATGCAGAAAGCCCCCGTAGCGTCTTTTGACCAGGCGCTGGCCGGTCGCATTGCCGGCGTGGAAGTAAGCTCCAACGACGGACAACCGGGCGCCGCTTCCCGGATTGTGGTGAGAGGAAGCTCCGTAAGCCAGGACGGATCGCCCCTGTTTGTGATAGATGGTTTCCCCATTGAAAATATGGATATCAATTCCATCAATCCCAATGATATCGCCTCCCTGGAAGTATTGAAAGATGCTTCTTCCATTGCTATTTACGGGGCAAGAGGCGCCAACGGCGTCATCATCATCAACACCAAAAGAGGAAAACCAGGCCCGCCAAGAGTGACTTACAGCTACGCGCTGGGCATGCAGCAAATCACGAAGAAAATGGAGATGCTGAGTCCTTACGAATTTGTAAAACTACAGCTCGAACTGGACAGCGTGGCCAGTACGCCCGGCACACCCGTTAACACCAACGCACGCATTTACCTCGATCCTGCGAAAGGCATTACACTCGACTCTTATAAGAACAATCCCGGGTACGACTGGCAGGACCTCCTCCTGCAATCAGGACTCACGCAAAGCCATTCGCTGAATATCAGCGCAGGCACTGCCGACACGCGGTATTCCATCAGTGGCTCCTACTACGACCAGAAAGGAATCATCATCAATACCGGCATGAAAAGATATGACGGCAAATTCACGCTCGATCAGCGGCTGAATAAAAATCTGCGGATGGGCATCACCGCAGGATATTCCAATTCTTCTTCCTATGGCACCATACCCGCTGCCTCTTTCAGTGGCGGCGTAGTACAGGGCATGTGGCAATACCGGCCCGTTTCCGGCGTAGGTAACCAGGACCTGCTCAACGCTGTGATCGACAGTCTTGCGCTGGAAGACTTCAACAATGGCACCTCCAATGCCACCCTGGGAAACAACCTGGTAAACCCGCTGCTGCAGGCACAGAATGAATACCGGAAAAACATCAACAACACCGGTACTATTAATGCCTTCCTGGAATATAACTTTCTGAAAAAATTCAGGTTGAAGATATCAGGCGGCTATAATGCTACCAACCTGAAATCGGAAACTTTTTATAATTCACAAACGCAACAGGGAAATTTATTCAAGAACAAAGCAGGCGCAGTGCCCAATGTGAATGGTATTAACGGCACTATCAACAATCAGCTGAACAGTAACTATCTCAGTGAAAATATTCTCAACTATAAAACTACGATCGGGAAAAAACATATGATTGATGCGCTGGCAGGTTTCACTTATCAATACGCCACGAACAATTATACCGGCTTCAGGTCCATCAATGTGCCACAGTCGACCGAATACCTGGGCATTAAGAGCATTGGCGGCGGCACCGCCGCATCTCCCAATGCAGGCGGCTCCCGCTGGCAGCTGTTTTCTTTTTTAGGCCGGCTGAACTATGCTTTTGAAGATAAATACCTGTTCACTGCCACTGCGCGGTCCGATGGTTCGTCGAAGTTTGCAGCAGGTAAGCAATGGGGCTACTTCCCTTCCGGCGCTTTTGCCTGGAGGTTTACAGAAGAGTCTTTCGCAGCAGGCCTGCGATCCATACTGAATGATGGTAAGTTCAGGGCCAGTTATGGCAGCGTAGGCAACAACAAGGTGGGAGATTTCAGCTACCTGGCTACCCTGGCTGGCGGCACGCAGTTCGCCTATCCGTTCAACAACTCTTATACAAGAGGCACCGTACCATTTGGAAACGGCAATGCCAATCTCACCTGGGAAACCACTACAGAACTGGATCTCGGGCTGAATTTAAGCTTCTTCAACGACCGGATTTCCGTGGATGCAGATTACTACAACCGGAAAACAAAGAACTTCCTGCTGCTGGTACAGATACCTTACTTCGCGGGTTACAGTATCACGTCTTTCAATACCCAATACCAGAACACCGGGGAAATCACCAACAAAGGTTTTGAACTCACCATCAACACCCTTAATGTTAAAGGGAAAAATTTCAACTGGAGCAGTAGCTTCAACATCAGTTTTAACAAAGGAAAGATTGATAAATTTTATGATGGCTTTGAAGTAATGCAAACTGGCTATAACCTGCCCGGCGGCAACAGCACCACTGCCTGGATTGCAAAAGTAGACGCTCCCATCTCCCAGTTCTATGGTTATAAGTGGGCCGGCGTTTACCAGTATGATGATTTTGTTAAACAAGGTAATGGCGCTTACATCCTGAAAAACGGCGTACCTGGCTATGCCACCGGTATTCAGCCGGGGGATCCAAAATACAAAGATATTAACGGCGATGGCGTAGTAGATGCCAACGATCAAACTACGTTGGGTAGCCCCCTCCCTGTTCATACCGGCGGGTTCTCCAATAATTTTAACTATAAAAATTTCTACCTGAATATTTTCCTGCAATGGAGCTACAGCAATGAAATACTGAACGCCAACAGGATGGCCTTTGCTTCCACCGGGGGTTATTTCCCGAACGGCAACCAGTTTGCAGAATATGCTGACCGTTGGACACCCGGCAACCCAACCAACGATGTGCCCAGGGCAAAATATAACAACAGGGGCGATGCGGGCAGCAATACGCCAAAGGTAACCTCCCGCTACATAGAAGATGGCTCCTTCCTGCGGCTCAAAACCATTTCGCTGGGGTACGACCTGCCACCCGAATTGATCCGCCGCGCAGGCTTCAAAGGATTGAAAGCATATGTGGCAGCGCAGAATATTTTCACCATCACCCATTACTCCGGCATTGATCCGGAGGTTTCTTCTTTCAGGGTGCAAAACCCTGCCAATGCACCGGGAAATACTCCCGGCGTTACCGCTACCAGCGGCACCGGCTATACGTTTCTTCAACCCAGCAGCAGCTACTCCGCCTTATCCGGCGGACTCGATTATACGGCTTATCCACGCGCCTTTACACTCAGTTTTGGTATTACGGCTACATTCTGATTCCATGTTTAAAATGTTGTTATGAAAACTTTTCAGCAATTACTACTTCCACTCATATGCATACTGGCAGCTTCCTGTAAGATGGATGTAAGCCTGGATCCTGTCACCTTCCGTCCTATTACATTTACCACCGAAGCGCAACTGGATGAACAGGTGGCGGGGATGTACAACATCCTCCAGCAAGACCCGACGTATGGTTTTGGTTTATGGGGATATATTAATGCCGGCGCAGATGAAAGCTTCCGTAACAACGCCAGTTACAGCACCACGCTCACGGAGTTTTATCATATCAGTAATACCGAACAGAATGTTTTGCTGCTATGGAGGAGTTTATACAAGGGTATTGAAGATGCCAATGTGATACTCGACGTGGCCGACAAACCACAGATGGATGAAACAAAACGTTCGCAGATTAAAGGACAGGCCAGGTTCCTGCGGGCATATTATTTCTACCTGCTGGTGACTCATTTCGGAGATGTTCCGCTTAAAACAATGCTGGCTACCGACCTGGGCACCAATTACAATCTCCCCCGTACACCATCAAAAGATATTTACGCTTTTATTGTGAAAGAAATGGTGGCAGCCGACAGCCTGGTGCCAAAAATGTCGCAGGTAAACACCCCAACCATTGTCACACAATCTGCCGTGGAAGCCATTCTTACAAGAGCGTATCTTTCTATGGCCGGCAATCCCATGAATGACGTGGCGCGTTATAAAGATGCGCTGTTCTGGGCGCAGAAGTTGATCAATTCAAATGTACATAGTTTAATCAGTTCACCACATCCGCTTTATCCCACTACCCCAGCCTATGCCCGCATTTTCATCAACAAGATGCAGAATAACATGAATGATAACGGCACCTCGGAAAGTATCTGGGATGCCGCATTCTTATCCAAATCCAATGTTACCGGCAACTATGCAGGCACCGGTTATCTTGTTACGCAGCAGCTGGGCGCCGTAATGGGTGTATACTGCCCCGATGCGGGCATTTCGGGTGTGAATGGGTATTCTCCCGGCACGTACCGGGTATTTCCGGGTTTATACAATCTCTATGGTTCCGGCGATCAGCGGAGGGATTGGGCCATTGCGCCTTATGTGTATAAAAGCGCTGCCTCCACCCGTTACTACACGCTCACCGTGAACATTAATGGTGGCGGGGGTACCGGCGCTGCAGCCACTGCTTACACGGATGCGCAGGGCGCCATTACTTCGGTAGTGATCGACAACCCCGGTAACGGCTATACGACTACTCCCACCATCAGCTTTGTTGCTTACGGTACCAATACCTCTACCAACCCCTCTGTTACCGCGCCGAATGAAGCAGTAGCCACGGCCACCGTGAGTGGTGGAAAGTTGACGGCTATCAATGTAATATCCGGCGGTGCGGGTTATCCAACAACATACGACCGCTGTGTGGGTAAATGGAGAAGGGAATACGAAATTAACCTGCCACCCAGCCGCCTGCAAAACAATACTTCCTGCAACTTCCCTATTGTGCGCTATGCAGATGTGCTGCTGATGGCAGCGGAAGCTGAGCTGAAAGCCAATGGCAGCGCAGGCGCTACGGCAGTGGAATATTATAACCAGGTAAGACGACGGGCATACGGATACCCGCCTAACACGCCTGCGCCGGGCTTTGATGTAACCACATTTACCATGCAGGATATTATGGATGAACGCTCCCGTGAACTCTGCTTTGAAGGCGTTCGCCGGCAGGACCTGATACGCTGGGGCAAAATGACGCAGGCCATGCAACAGGTGCTTGCCAACAACGACAACTACGCTCCCACCAATTATGTTACGCCTGCTGGTGTGGCTGCGACCAATTTCCTGGTTGATCCGCAAAAGTATTCACTGTTACCAATCCCCGGCAATGAAATAGTGCTGGACCAGGTACTAACACAAAACCCCGGATGGCAATAAAAACCGATTAAACAAAATAGTATGAGATCCATTATATATTATTTCCTCGCCGCTGTTATGTTTGCAGGTTGCCGCAGCAACGAAGCAACCATGCCGGACTTCAACGTAAACACCGGCCAGCTGGCTTACCAGGCGGGCGATACTGTTACATTTTATCTCTCCGGTAATGCAGGCGCCATTGTTTTCTTTTCCGGCGAAACCGGCAAAGCATATGAAAACCGGGACAGGAAGTCGATGCCCGGCGTGGAAAAACTCGTATTCCAGACATCCATGCAGCAAGGCCCGGTGCCACCAAAGCCATGCCCCGATTCGCTGCAGCTGCTGATTTCTACTAACCTGGAAGGATATGATGCCGCACATATGACAAAGGCCGCCTGGACAAACATCACCACCCGCAACAGCAAATGGCCGAAGTCATTGTCCACCGGTTTTACAACTTCTGATTCTATCGATATATCAGATTTTAATAAGGCAGATAAAGTAAACATCGCTTTCCGCGTGCTGAACAAAAAGACCGGTGTGATGCCACAAAGAAAATGGGTTATCCAAAGCTTTTCCCTCTATAACTTACTACCCGACAGCAGTACCACGCCCCTGTTTACAAATTTTGCCAACACCGGCTGGGTACAGGCCAGTCTGCTTAACAACAGCGAACCGGGAACGGCGGAGAATAACTACACAGGCTTCAACGCCTGGAACGTGGGCACCTGGAACGTTTCCGCGGCCGACAGTGTCCGGAACAGCAACGGCATTCCTATCAGGACCGGTTATCCTATTACGTTCAATCCCGGTACCAATATTGATAATGAAGACAACGACGACTGGCTGATTACTTCCGCTGTGGATTTAAAAACAACCAAACCCGATGTAGGTGTGGTGGTGCAGAACGAAGTAGCTTTAAAGTCTGCTACATTTAAATATGCTTTTAACAAAGCAGGCACTTACCAGGTCACCTTTGTGGCCACCAATAACAGCCTGGAAGACAGCAAAAGCCAGGTTAAACAGCTGACATTAAAAATTCTACCCTGACATAAATATGAACCGATCTTTTTTTCCGGCCATCGTGGCGCTGTTACTCTTTTCGCAAATCCTCTTTGCACAGGTGATGCCAGTCGGTGGCTGGCTGTTGCAGGACGCTTCAAAAGTACCGCAGCCGGGCGCAACAGTAGCGCAACCCGGCTTCCCCGCTAATGGCTGGTATCCCGCCGTAGTACCCGGTACAGTGCTCACCACGCTGGTGCATAACAACGTATACCCGGAACCGTTATACGGTGAAAATAACCGCCCCGACAGGATTCCAGATTCCCTTTGCCGCACCAAGTGGTGGTACCGCGCAGAAATAACCATACCATCATCTTACAAAAATAAAAACTGCTGGCTGCACTTCAACGGTATTAACTACACTGCGCAGGTGTGGGTAAACGGGAAATATACCGGGGAGATACGTGGCGCCTTTGCAAGGGGCATCTTTGATATCACAGCGGCCGTAAAGCCCGGAGTCACCGCGGCCATAGCTGTATTGGTATCTCCGCAACCCAATCCGGGTGTGCCACACGAGCATACCATTGCAGAAGGCATGGGCAGAAACGGCGGCATCACCGCTATGGATGGTCCTACGTTCCTCTGCTCCATGGGCTGGGACTGGATTCCTGCTATCCGCGACCGGAACACCGGCATCTGGCAATCTGTATATCTCGATGCCACCGGTCCCGTAGTTGTAAAAGACCCGTTGGTAACTACCGATCTTCCACTACCTGCCTTAAATACAGCGGATGTTAAAATAGCTGCTACCGTAGAAAATATAACAGACCAGCCGCAGGAAGGCATACTGAAAGGCGCCTTTGACAATGTAGTGTTCAGTAAGCCGGTAGCATTGCCGCCACACAGCAGCCAGCGGATTACGTTTGATCCCGCAACGCTGCTGCAGTTAAAAATAAAACAGCCGAAACTCTGGTGGCCCAATGGTTACGGTCCGCAAAATTTATATGCCCTGCAACTACAGTTTAACATCGGGGGAGAAATATCCGATGAACAACAATTGGATTTCGGCATCCGTGAAATCAGTTACACCACGCCGGCTTCAGAAGATCTCACCATTTCAGTGAATGGCGTAAAGGTGTTTTGCAAAGGTGGCAACTGGGGTATGGATGAAGCGATGAAACGTATTCCGAAAGAAAGACTGGAAACACAGATCCGCATGCACCAGCAGGCGCATTACAATATTATCCGCAACTGGGTGGGCCAGAGTACCAGCGAAGACCTGTATGCCCTCTGCGATAAATACGGACTCATGGTATGGGATGAATTTTTCCAGCCCAATCCCTCCGATGGTCCCGATCCCGCAGATGTGAATTTGTACCTCGCCAACGTACGGGAAAAAATGCTGCGCTTCCGCAATCATTCTTCTATTATCCTTTGGTGCGCCCGCAATGAAGGCAATCCACCTAAAGCAATAGACGATTCACTTCGCAGCCTGATGGCTGAACTGGAGCCCCTGCGGCTATACCAGCCCAGTTCTACTTCCGGGCGCGGCGTACACTCCGGCGGGCCTTACTACACCCGCAAACCGGCGGAGTACTATGTTTTCACGGAGTCTTTCAAAACGGAGATTGGCAGTTTCTCTATTCCAACAATGGAATCGGTGCAGGGCATGATGCCGCAGCAGGACTGGGAAGTGATCAACGACGACTGGGCCGAACATGACCTCGCTACAAAATATTACCGGAACATGATTGCCAAACGGTTTGGTGAAGTAGCCAACCTGGCCGACTTTGTAAGAAAATCACAACTCGCCAATTATGAATCGTTTCGTGCTATGTATGAGGGCCGCAATGCAAAAATGTTTAACCCTGCTACCGGTGTTATTACCTGGATGAGTAATCCCGCTCAGCCCAGTTTTGTATGGCAGCTTTATCACCACGACCTGGAACCTAATGCGGCGCTATTTGCCGTTCAAAAGGCCTGTGAACCGGTACATATTCAACTGAACGAAAAAGAAGGAAATATACAGGTGATCAATAACGGACCGACTGTGCTGAAAAATGCGCGCGCTCATCTCAGCCTGTTCAATGCAGATGGTACGCCGGTGCTGCAACAGGATTATAACGTTACGGCCCTTCCCACCGTAGCAACGGATCTCGGAAAGGTGCAATGGCCCGCTGATTTGTCGCCCGTTCACTTTGTAAAGCTAACGTTGCATGATGCCAAAGGCGCGCTGCTCTCCGATAACTTCTACTGGAACACGCTTCCGCTGGGATCAGACCAGCTGGCTGGCCTGGAAAAGATACCAGTGGTTACGCTCACGGCAACGGTTAAACGCCGCAGTATACAAGGTAGGTGTTTGCTGGATGTAAGCCTGCATAACCCATCTGCTCACATCGCGGTAATGACGCACCTGCAACTCCACCGGCAGGGCGGCGACAGGGTGCTACCTATTTTTTATTCAGATAATTATGTTTCCCTGTGCCCCAACGAAACAAAAACAATTACCGTGGAAGCCAGTGAGGCCGCCCTACAAGGCAGCAAGCCAATGATACTGGTGGATGGCTTTAATGTAAATATAAAAGAAAGCAACAGTCCCGATGCAGCCATTGCGCTGAATGGAAACGCGCAGGTGAACCATTGGCCCATTACCCATTTGCCGCGGCCCGACAGTATCGCACCCAAAAAATAAAAGCATGTTTACATCACGACGGGAATTCCTGAAAATAACCACCCTTGGCAGTACAGGTTTGCTGTTATCGCCCACCAGCGCATGGGCAGGCATATACGAAGATGAACTGATAACCTTGAGTGAACAGCTCCTGCAACAATGGGGTGAAAGTTTACTGGCGCTACAGGTAAACCAACCGCAGGCAAAAGGATTGCATGGCGGTATACTATGCCCCGCATGCGCCACCATACACGGCCGCTGCGGGGATGCCATCTTCCCGTTATTATATCTTGCCAGTAAAAGGAAAGAACAACAGTATGTAGATGCAGCTATCCGTTTGTATAACTGGATGGAACACATGGTAAGCACACCCGATGGCGCGTGGGTAAACGAAGTAAACGTAAGCGACTGGAAAGGCATTACGGTGTTTGGCGCTACCAGTCTCGCGGAAGCACTGATTCATTTTGAACATTTACTGGACAAGTCCACCGCGCAGCAATGGAAAAACAGGTTACAAAAAGCAGGTGATTATCTTTATAAAAACTTTACTGTTAACACCGGTAATATCAACTACCCTATCGCCGGCAGTTATGCTTTGTGCCTGATAGGCACCTATCTCCAACAACCCCATTTTATTACCAAGGGCAAAAGCCTGGCAAAGGAATGCCTCGTCTACTTTACTGCCAATGGCCTGATATATGGCGAAGGAAAACCGGTACCTGAGAAAAGTGCGAAAGGCTGTTATTCCGTAGACCTGGGCTATAACGTGGAAGAATCGCTTCCCTCCTTTGTGCTGTATGCCAAACTGGTGAAGGATACCGCCCTGCTGGATCAGTTGACACGCTCCTTAAAAGCACACCTGGAATTTATGCTGCCCGACGGCGCCTGGGACAACAGCTGGGGAACCAGGAACTTTAAATGGACCTATTGGGGCAGCAGAACCAGTGATGGCTGTCAGCCTGCCTATGCCCTGATGGCCGGCAGCGACCCTGCATTTTACAAAGCAGCCCTGCAAAACACCCGGCTGCTGGCAAAATGCACGCATAATAAGCTGCTACATGGCGGGCCTCATTATGTACAACACGGGGTATTGCCTTGTGTAAGTCATTCGCTGGCGCACAGTAAAGCATTGACCACTGTTTTGATCCAGGCGCCTTCCATAAAAAGCACTACAGCTCCGCTCCCACGGGAACGTATATACGGGGTGAAGTCATTTCCTGAAATCAATACCTGGCTGATCTCCACGCATAAATGGCGTGGCACCATTACGGGGTACGACCAGGAATATTCCATGAAAGGCGGTCATGCCAGCGGCGGCGCTTTGTCTATGCTCTGGCATGAGGATACCGGTCCCCTGCTTGTGGCCAGTATGAACCGGTATCAAATGGTGGAGAGCTTTAACATGCAGCGGGATAACGATCCGCTGTCTGTTTGCTTTACGCCTGGCTTTACCATAATTGCCGGCGAACAGTTGTACCGGCACACCAATGATCTGAAGGCCGCTGTTGATTATCATGAAAGCACCGGGCAGATAACCTTCAACACCCGTTCATTACTGGTAAATGAAAACCAGTTACCGGCTGCTTCACCGGAATGTACGATCAGTTATCTTTTTGAGAAAGATGTGTTTCATATTCACGCTACTGCGAAAAATGAAAAGGCCGTTTATAGTTTACCTATTATCAGTACGCACGACGAACCCGTCACACTTCTTTCAGAAAATAAGCTGGAAATACGCAAAGCGGGTAGTATTGTGGAGATAACCACCAGTGCGCCCATAAAAACAACCCGCGCATTAACGGACCGAGCTTTCAATTTTGTACCCGGGCTGGAAGCCGTTCCGTTACTCTTTGAAACGAATAATATCGATATAAAAATATCCGTAAGACCACACACATGAAAAAAGCATGCTTACTGATCAGCGCTGCCCTGTATTTTGTGATGCCTGCCATGGCGCAAGCCAGGTTCGATGTATTCAGGGAACAGGCCATCACTGATGTTAGCCCGCAGGGATGGCTGAAAGAATTCCTGCTCCGGCAGCGGAGCGGTCTTACCGGGCATCCGGAAGTATTATCGTATCCCTTCAATTCCTCCCTATGGGCGGGCGTTATAGAACGGGTGGGCGAACAGCACGGCGCCAACTGGTGGCGGTATGAACAAACTGCTTACTACAGCGATGGCATCCTCCGGTTGGGTTATTTACTGCGTGACACAGCGCTGGTGAATAAAGCCCGCGCCGGTATTAACTACACCCTGGCACACGTACAATCCAGTGGCCGCCTGGGTCCGGAGCTGTTCACCAGCCAGTGGCCTGTCGCTGTATATTTCCGGGTGTTACAGGCCGAATACGCAGCTACCAGCGATCAGCGGATCATTGCCGCCCTGCATAAACATTACCTGAGCTATACGCCCGAAGAAATAGGCAATGCCAAACGCGCCATTGTAAACATTGAAGGCATGTTGTGGACGTATGGCAAAACAAATGATTCCCGACTGCTGGCGCTTGCGGAAGCGGCTTATGCCAAAGGCGGTTTTGAGCTGAACATGCAAACGGCTTCTTCGCCGGATACGCTGGTGCTGCATGGCGTTACCTATATGGAAATGGCCAAGCTGCCCGCCATCCTGTATACTTACACCGGTAAGAAAGTGTATCTCGATGCAGCGCTGAATGCCATGTACAAACTGGATCGCGATCATATGTTACCCGATGGCATCCCCAGCTCCAACGAATTCCTGGCGGGGAAAGATCCGTTACAGAGCCACGAAACCTGCGATATCACCGACTATACCTGGGCAGTGGGTTACCTGCTGATGGCCACCGGCGACGGCCGCTGGGCCGATAAACTGGAAAAGGCCATCTTCAATGCCGGTCCTGGTGCAGTATCCAAAGATTTTAAAAATCTCCAGTACTTCTCCAGCGTTAACCAGGTGATCGCCACGGGGCAGTCCAACCATAATAAATTTGCGCATGGATCTACCTGGATGGCTTACTGGCCCTGTCATGAAACAGAATGCTGCGCCGGCAATGTACATCGTTTTATGCCTAACTACGCCGCGCGGATGTGGATGCGCGACACCGTGGGAGGACCGGTGGCAGCGCTTTACGGACCATCTGTTGAAACGCTCCGCTACAAAGGGCAGCCACTTACCATTACCGAAAGCACTCAATATCCTTTTTCTAATCAGTTGCAGTTCACCTTCCGGATGCAACAGGACATCACCATGCCTTTCACTTTCCGCATACCTGGCTGGTGTCAATCAGCGATGGTGAGCATCAATGGAAAACGATACAACGGCACGTTAAAGCCCGGCTCCTTTGTAACCCTGCACCGGAAATTTCATAACAACGACCGGATCAGCATACAATTCCCTATGGCGCCGCAACTGGTACAATGGGGCCAGTGGGGCGTTACCGTGGAACGCGGCCCCTTGTTGTACGCTTATCCCGTTCCCGAAAAAGTAACCACAGATACCGCCACTTACGCTAACCTTGGCGGCAAAAAATCTGCAGATCCTGGTTTCCCGGCGCTGGACATCCGTCCTGCGGGTGACTGGAACTATGCGCTGCTGGCGCATCCTGAACAATGGCTGGTAACAGAAAAACAGGACAATACCTATCCCTTTGACGCCGCCGCTGTTACCATTAAGGTACCGGCCAGGAAAATTAACGACTGGCATTTATCAGAAAACCGCTACACACCCCCTTTACCCAAACCCGGTGCCTTCCACTATGAAACAACTACCGATACCATCACCCTGGTGCCCTATGGTACTACCAGGCTACGCATGACGGTATTCCCGGTGATCCCTTAATACATTAAACCCTTGTACTATGACTATCACAAACATCTCCCTTTTAGAAACCACAGCAGGTACCACCGCCAATGAACATTGCAATCTGCTCGGCTATTACGCGCCCGGCGACGGCGGCGGCGGAGACTTTTACTGGCAACCCACCAACACCACCGGTGATAACCGGGGCACCATCATCGTTGTTGCCGGCGCGGGCCGATGGCTGCGGGCAGACACCAATCTCTTTAATGTAAAATGGTTTGGCGCAAAAGGCAATGCCTCCTCGGATGATACCGCCGCCGTTCAGAAATGTATTGATACCGCCGCCACGGGCAGGATCATTTATTTTCCAAAAGGAAATTATAAAATAACCGCGCAGATCAATCTTAAAACAGGACAAACCTACACTGGTGAACAAGGCGACTATGGCATTGTAGATTCTCCTACGCCTACCATCCTCGACTTTACCACCGCTACGGGTAACATTCATTGCCTTAGCTTCGACGCCACCATCGGCGCTACCGGTCCCACTATCAGGAACCTCACGCTCAATTGCGGCGAAGCCCTTACCGGCATCCGGTATTACAGCACCAACTATTCCAACTGCTACCGCCCCACTTTGCAAAATGTAGACATACGGTTAAAAGAAATTGCAGATCCTGCGCAAACATGCGTGTGGTGGGAGCCGGTATACCTCGGCACTATCGACAGGTGCCTGCTTCGCGGTGGCAGGATAGGTATAAAGCTTATCGGGTGTTTCATGAACCGCATCATCAATGTAACCACTCAACAGGGTATTTACAACAATGGCAATCCACCTGTGGCAGCCATTTACACCAGGCAAACCAGGGCCGGCAAAACTGGCTCCTATATAGGTGGCAGGAACTTAATAGAAACATCCGAACCACTCATCATTTCACCCGATGCCAACAGCGTGATGATTGATACGGATGGTGGCCTGATTATCCGCGACACTGCTATGGAGGTGAACAACGGCAGCAGCACCGGCGCAGCCGCCAAAGCATTGATATGGTTGCATAAAGATGGTACCCAGTCGCCCTTCCGCTCGGACCTCCTGCTGGAAAGAGGCGCTGTATTTAATACTGCCGCTGCTACCGGCGCCAACAACGGCAGGGCCCAATACGGCATCCTTGCGGAAGCAGGCATGTTTACCCGGATTGTGGCCAGGGGCGTGTCTTTTAAAGATAACCCGATCGTGATCACGAATGCCGGCAACACGGGGCTTGCCACCTCCGGCACCGACTTCCAGCGACTGGATGTGCAAGGCAACGATTACGCCACTGCGTATTATACGGAGTATGCCGGATGGAAGCCCGCTACGGCCTATGCTATGGGGCAAACCGTACAAAACGGGTTGTATGTTTATATAGTAACCACCGCAGGTATCTCTGATGCAGCAAGCGGCCCAACCGGAACCGGCGCAGGCATCACGGATGGAACGGTGATATGGAATTTTGTAAAAGAAAACACGGGGCCGTTCCCTTTAAAACGCTACCGCGAAACCAACAACGACGTATACATTGTGGGCGATGCCAGGGGCGTGAAAGATAACCAGTTCATTAACGCCAACGGCTCTACGGAGCGATTCGGTGCGGCCTGGGGATTCTTTAAGGCAACAATTGATCCCGGTAGTATCAGCGATAACCAGTCGTGCATAAAACTGCGATACGACAACGCCCCGCCTTACAACACGCCCATGAAAGCAACGGTGGTATTGCGCCGGCTGGCAGCAGGCGCTTCCGCGGGCAGGTTCAGCATGCAGTGTTCTACCAGTGGTGGTACTAATTTATTAGGAAGATGGGACTTCAATAACATCCCGCTCAACGAAGATAAACAGTACGTGGTAACCGGCTTCGCCATTCCTTCCACGATGCCGGTGGCAGACTTCTCCGCCTGGTTCCGGGATAGTGCCAGTCAGCCGCTATGGGACAACATTGCCGTAAGATCGGTGCGCGTGGAAAAAGCCACCACCTTTTGCGGCAGCGTTACCATCAGTGATATGGCTACCTCTGCAGATGTAAATTCATCCAGCTTCCAGAGCAGCGATGTTACGCCTGTCAGCGTTCCTAACTTTTTACTGCCCGGCACCGCAATTATCTCCCTGGGCCTGCCCGCGGTAACAGCCGGTATGCCGCTGCTGCTCATCAATACTCCTTATATCAGTAACAGAACCACCAGTGGTTTTACCATTAACCTGTTTCTCAAACCAGGTACAGGCAATAGTATTACCATACCTTATACCATCACTTATTAAACCATTCACCACCCTGGTGGTCATAGTATCCGTTAAACCATTCACCACAGGCGGACCCTGCCTGTGGTGGATAATTTTCCGGGCGTTCACCCGTTTTAAGAAAGAATCTGTCTATAACAGTTATATACCAGCGTGCAGGAAAAAAGAATACAAATGGGGAAGCAATCAATTATCCGGAATACGCTGTTAGTCATGTTTTGGTGCAGCAGTCATTTATCCGCCGGCAGTCAGGGTACACAGGCATACGACCCTGAAAAAACTTATGCCGCGCCAACGGACGACCGGGTGAAAGCTAAATTATCACATTGGCAGGACCTGAAGTTTGGCCTGTTTATGCATTGGGGTACCTACAGCCAGTGGGGTGTCGTGGAATCATGGTCGCTTTCACCGGAAGACTATCCCTTTACCAAACGTACAGGCCCCTACGCAGCAAACTGGTTTCAGTATAAACAGGCGTATGAAAACCTGCAAACCACTTTCAACCCCGTGCACTTTAATCCTGATAAATGGGCTGATGCCGCAAAAGCAGCCGGTATGCGGTATGTAGTGTTTACTACCAAGCATCACGATGGGTTTTGTATGTTCGACACCAGGTACACCGACTATAAAATTACCAGCGCCAAAACACCTTTTTCATCCAATCCGCGCAGCAATATTTCCCTGGAAATTTTTAATGCCTTCCGTAAAAAAGATTTTATGGCAGGCGCTTACTTTTCAAAGCCCGACTGGCATTCGGAAGATTACTGGTGGTCGTATTTTCCGCCTAAAGACCGCCACCAGAGCTACGATAAAAAACAGTATCCTGAACGGTGGCAACGGTTCTGCGATTTCACGTACAACCAGATCGAGGAGCTGATGACCAACTACGGCGCATTGGACCTTCTCTGGCTGGATGGCAGCTGGGCCGGCATCAATATGGCTCCCATTGTGACAATGGCGCGGAAACACCAGCCCGGCCTGATTGTAGTAGACCGCCACGGCGCGGCGGAATATGTAAACTACCTCACACCGGAACAAAAGATCCCTGATCACTACATCCCTGTTCCGTGGGAAACCTGTATGACACTGGGCCGCTCCTGGTCGTACATTGTAAAAGAAAATTACAAACCATCGCGGCAGCTGATACAAATGCTGGTGGACATTGTTGCTAAAAACGGTAACCTGCTGCTCAACATCGGGCCGGGTCCTGATGGCGACTGGCACGCAGAAGCCTATCAGCGGCTGGCCGATATCGGCAAATGGATGAAAATAAACAGTGAGTCTATTTACGATACCAAACCTGTTGCTCCTTACCGCCAGGATAAATGGGCTTTTACAAAAAGTGAAAAAGCCCGTTATCTTTCTTATCTCCCGGCAGAAAAAGAAAATATATTACCGGCCACTATCAGTGCGCCTTTGAAAGATGTGAGCCGTAAAACCGGTATCACCCTGCTGGGTACAGAAAAAAAACTAACATGGGAGCAAACGGGCGATTCCATCACGATCAGCATTCCGGAGGCCGTGCGTAAGCAGCTGGCCGGGGAAGCCGTGTGGGTATTTAAAATGAGTTAACTATATAGATATGCCGATAAGATTGACAGGTGTAGTGCTTCTTTTTTTACTATCACTATCACTGCATGCACAAACGGATTCGCTTAACGCCATGCAGGAATACCGCCTTCGCCAGGGCTTGCCCAACTTCTTTGCGAAGTTGAAATCCGGCGGACCGCTTACCATTGCCTATTTTGGCGGCAGCATTACCGCTGCCTCCGGTGGCTGGCGCGATCAATCGGTGAAATGGTTCCAGCAACAATACCCGCAGGCACAAATAAAACAGATCAATGCTGGCGTAGGCGGGACCGGCTCCGACCTCGGCGTTTTCCGGCTCCGCCGCGATGTGCTGTCGCAGCAACCGGATCTTGTGTTTGTGGAATTTGCGGTAAATGACGGTGGACTTTATGTACACCAGACAATGGAAGGTATTGTGCGGCAGATATGGAAAGCCAATCCGTCGACAGACATTTGCTTTGTATACACTATGTCGGGCAATATGTTACCTGTGCTGCAACAGGGACAACTATGGCCCACCATGCTCGCCATGGAACATATTGCGCAGCACTATGGCATTCCTTCCGTGCAACTTGGGATGCAGGTATTGGCACTGTTGAAGGAAGGCAAACTGGTATTTCAGGGGAAACCGGATCAGTACCCGGACAAACTCGTTTTTTCCGGCGACAATGTACACCCTAACACCACAACGGGTCACCGCCTGTACACCGAAGCGCTGGTGCGCGCCATGCAGCAGCTGAGGACGAATGACCATCCGCTTACACACACGCTTATTGCTCCCTATACCAAAGATAACTGGGAAGATGCACAGCTGGTGGCTGTGAAAGACCTGCCCCGGACCGGGCAGTGGTCTGATCTTTCCAACAGTAACGACACCGTGGCGGTTCAATTCCGCCAACGCTTTCCATTGCTTGTTAAATCGACATACCCCGGGTCATCACTGCAGATAAATTTCAACGGGCGCCTGGCAGGTTTGTACGACCTGGTGGGCCCCGGATGCGGTGAATATGAGGTAACGATAGATGGACAAGCCGCCAAACCATATCCCCGCTTCGACCGTCACGCCGTGTACTATCGCACGCATTACTTTTTCCTGCCCCTGCTCGATGCGGGGCCGCACACTATTAACCTGGAAGTATCCGGTAAAAAGTTAGATAAAATGGCCATCCTGAAAACAGGTGATAACCAGCCCGGCGACCTGGAAAAATATAAGGAGAATGCCTGCTATGCAGGCTGGCTGCTGCTATTGGGCAGTCTCACTAACCAGCAGCAATAATGAAGCATTCCGGTATCCGGAAATAAAAAATAAATGAGGGAAACTTAACAAAGAGATATTAACTTTAAGTACACGTTATAGAGATTTTTACCACGTTAATAAGTATCTCTTCATGGATAATAACGACGACGGGCTTTTATTGCATCAACTCCGGCAGGGTGATATAAAAGCGTATGAACAATTATTTAAGAAATACTACAAATCACTGAATGTTGACGCTTACTATCTGTTAAAAGATGAAACAGAAGCGGAAGATCAGGTACAATCCCTTTTCATCGAAATATGGGATAAACAACTGTATCTTAACATTACCTACTCCGTTAAGTCGTACCTCCACACTGCTATCCGTAATAAATGCCTCAGTTTTATTGAGAAGGGAAAAAATGAGCATAAGAGATTTCATGCGTATGCCAACACACTGGAAGATAAGATCAATGAAAATATTGTAGAGAATAAAGAGACTGCACAACAGATGGACCTTCTCCTGAATGAGCTTCCCAACCAGCGCTTACGGGCTTTCAGCCTGGTTTACCTGGAAGATAAAAAGTATAAAGAGGCGGCAGAAGAAATGGGTATTACCATTAACTCTGTTAAAACGCATCTTAAGCTGGCACTAAAAATCTTACAAAAAAAGTTTGCGGGCTACAAATAACGATCACCCGTTTTTGCGCAAAAATCGTCTTTAAGTTACAGATGGAAGTAAACAGAGAACATATAAGAGCATTACTTTTTGAAAAAGTAACCGGGTCTATCAGCGAAGAAGATGACCGGCTGGTGACCGCTGCCATTGAAAATGATGCGGCGGTAGCCGATATGTGGAATAACATCCGGGAGGAGCTGGACAATGATAAAAGCCGGCGCTTTATGGCCGGTATCGATGAAACACGAAGCTGGAACAACATACAACCGCAACTGCGATCGCATTCAAAAGTATTCCTGCTACGGAAATGGCGTGTAGCCGCAGCCGTTGTATTGCTTATTATAGCTGCCGGCGGGATCTGGTATTTTTCCGGCAGAAATATTGCTTCCGGGCCAGCAACTTTACCACTCGCCCAAAACACGCTGCTGCTCCGCTTGTCGGACGGGAAAGATATCCCGTTGTCTGCTTCCGCCAGTAATACCATTACGGCAGGTGCTATAAAACTGGTTACCAGCGGCAACCGTCTTACCTACACTGCGCCGGAAAATACAGCCGATGAATGGGCCACGCTGATGGTACCGGGAAAACTGGATTATAAAATAGTTTTGAAAGATGGAACGGAAGTCTGGCTAAACTCACTGTCCAGCCTCCGCTTCCCCTATGCTTTCAAAGGCGGTAACCGGGAGGTATACCTGTCTGGCGAAGCCTATTTTAAAGTAGCAAAAAATGAGCAGCAACCTTTTATTGTGCATGCCGGCGAAATAAAGGTGGAAGTATTGGGCACCACTTTCAACATCCATGCCTATGAGCCTGCAAAGGTTACCACATCGCTTGTTGATGGGGTGGTAATCAGCAGCAGAAAAGATATCAAAGTAAAATTATCTCCCGGCTATCAGTCGGTATATGAAAATGGAAAATTTGTTACCACCTCTTTTGATACCTACAATACCCTGTCGTGGATGGACGGCACCACCCACTTCCGTGATGAAAAATTAAGCAGCATTGCCGTGATCATCTCTCGCTGGTTTGAAGTGCCTGTTATATTCGACAACCCGGCACTGGCCAACGAAACGCTGTCCGGCGCTATCGACAAGCGTAAGCCATTGGATGTGTTCCTCACTAATATCGCTATTTCCTCCGGCGTTCAGTACTATTATAAGGGTAACGTGCTGCACCTGAAATAATTCATTTTTACCGTTCACCCATATCCGTAGAATTTAAGTCCTAAAGATGCGTTGTATATGCAGCACTTAAGTTTTACTATTTTGAACAACCGTATCATTGTTTCTTTTACCGCCCTCCTGGTCACCCTTGCAGGACATGCGCAGGACACGCTTCGACTGAGCGGTTCCTGGAAGGTACAGCCCGCACAATCGCAGGGTATTGCTCCCGATAGCAGCAAATGGGGCACTGTTGCCGCCACCGACTGGAGAAAGATCTCCTCCGGTAAAAACAGCGCCTGGGCCGATACGCCGCAGGATAAGGTAAACAGTTTGTGGTACGAGCAGCAGATCAACATCCCGGCTGACTGGCAGCCCAAAAATGTGATCGCCGATTTCCGGCGGATAGAGGGCGACGCCGTTGTATTTGTGGGCCAGCAGCGTGTGGGAGAAGTGCTCCGACCCGGTGGTGAAATAAACCTGGGTCCATTCCTGCATTACGGACAACCCAACACGCTCCGTGTTTTTGTTACCAGGGATTATAACGGCATCTCCCGGGGCTTTACAGAAGATCCCCTTCGTTATGTGTCCAGGCACGGCGCCGGGAACATCGTTCCCGTGGCGGATTGGCCAATGGGCATCACCGCGCCTGTTACTATTATTGCCAGGGCACAGCAGGCCATCACCGATGTGTTCTGCATTACTTCTTTCAGGAATAAATCGCTTACCCTTGAAGTAGAAGTGGACGCCAACAATGTAACCGGCGCCTATGATTTGCAGGCGGAGATCATTGATCAGCATAATAAACGGGTACTTACTCTTTCCAATAAAACAATGCAGCTGGTAAATGGAAAACACGTGTACCGCATAACGGGCGCATGGCAAAACCCTGTGTGTTGGGAACTGGATAGTCCCTACCTCTACAAGGCAAAGGTGGCATTGGCACAGGGCGGTAAAACGCTTTGCCGTTACCCGGATGTGACCTTCGGTTTCAGGGAAATATGGACTGCCGGCAACCAGCTGTTTATGAATGGTCATCTCTCTCGCTGGCGGCTTACAGATGTGTATGGCGCCAATCAGTATGGCTTGTCGCTTTACCGGCTGATTGGCTACAACGTTGGCCAGTTCCAGCCGCATCACAAACTGTGGTGGCTGAATGATGCAGAAACGCCGCTCCTCCATGAACACATGCTCGATGAAATGGACCGGACGGGCATGGGCTGTACCATGCCAGGCCCTTCTGTTTCCGTGCTGCGTGATAAACTGCTGCATGATCCGGAGTTGCAGAACGACTATCAAAAAGAAGCGGCCTACTTTACCCGTCATTACCGCAATCATCCCAGTATTCTTGCCTGGGTGATTGCCATGAACAGCGCTAATCCCAAATCAAATATTGATCCGGCCAGGATGGGGAAACGCGATTCCGTTTATTCCACGCAAGGCAAGGTGATAGACCTGGCGTGCAGCATGGTGAAAAAGGAAGATCCCACGCGGCTGGTGTTTGCGCATGCCGATGGCAGTGTGGGCGACGTGTCGTCTGCCAACGTGTACCTGAATTTTGTACCCCTGCAGGAAAGGGAAGAATGGCCGATGGCCTGGGCCAGGGAAGGTAATATGCCTTATTCCGCCGTTGAATTCGGGCCTCCTTACTGGAATAACTTCTGGAAGGGAAAGCAGTTCCTGCTCACGGAATATTTATCCATGTACCTCGGCGATGCCGCCTATACCACTGAGGGAGAAAAAGGGCTGCGGCAAACGATAGAAAAAAGCAATGCTGCCAGCAGCGCTACCTGGGAACAAATGGACTTTCAGCAGTATCCCGGTTTCTGGCGCTTCCAGGAATTATTTACGCGCAATACCAACCGTGCATGGCGCACGTGGGGCGTCAACGGAGGCTGGCTGTACTGGCTGCTGGAAGGCTATGGCAATCCTAACGGGGAAAAACTGAAAAGCTTCACGCAACGTTACAAATCACTCACCGCTCCACTTACCGGCAAACCTTCATGGGCCAATCCACGCTTCGATATTTTCAAACAAGCCAATCAGCCATTGCTGGTTTACCTGGCCGGTTCGCCGGTGCACACCGATAAAACGCATACCTTCTTTAGCGGCGAACCTTTTGAAAAAGCGGTGGCTGTAGTATGGGATGGTCCTCATAAAATAGCGCCGGAAGCAAAATGGATGCTTAAACAAGGCGATAAAGTGTTTCAGCAGGGATCTGTATCATTGGCGGTAAATGGCGGCGAAATAAAGCAGTTTCCGCTTTCGCTGAAAGCGCCGCCCGTAACTGTCCGGACCGACGTGCAACTGGTGCTTGCCGTTGCCGGGACGCCAAACGACACGTTTCCGCTCACTGTTTTCCCGCGGCCCGCGCCTGCCGTGGTGAAAGCACCGGTGTTGCTTTATGATCCTGCGGGGAAATCGGCAGCTTCACTGAAGCAATTGGGCATACAATATTCTGCATGGGAGAAAGGTCGCCGTATCTCCTCTGATGCCATACTGGTGATAGGCCGCGAGGCCCTGCAGCCGGGCGATACACTACCGTATAATGAAAGAGATATTGCGGGCGGGTTGCGTGTGATTATACTGGAACAGCCACCTGCCGTATGGGACGGTATGGGTTTTGAAACGATAGAAACCATGCCGCGCTATACCTTTATCCGTGACCGGGAAAGTGCGCTCCTGGCGGGGTTGCAACCGGCAGATATGATCAACTGGCGAGGCAGTCCCGACCTGCTGCCGGAAGGCAGGCTGGCAAAAAGCTACGACACACAGCATGCGCCAAAGTGGACCAATCGCCATGCCGTTGCTTCCGTAGTACTGAAAACCCCTGAGGTGGCGGGGTTCACGCCTATCCTGCAAACTGAATTTGATATGGCGTATACACCGTTGCTGGAATGGCGGTATGGCAAAGGCAAAGTCACTTTTTGTTCACTCGATCTTACCGGTCGCGTTGGCACTGATCCCGTTGCCACGCTGCTCGCTAAAAACCTGTTTACGTCGCAGCGATCATCGCTTCCCGGTTTACGCGAGGTATATTATACCGGCGACAGCACCGGCAGGAAACTGCTCACTGATGCGGGCATCTCCCTGCGGGAAGGCCCCGGCGCCGGTAATGCCATATGGGTATTTGGTGCAGACCAAACGACTGTACTGCCACAGGTCAAGGCATTTGTTGCCGCCGGTGGTATTGCATTTTATCTTCCGCAGCAGCCATCATTTCTATCACAGCAGGGATTAAATACAATTGCTAAAACTATAGTGCGGGCGAAGCCTGGAAAAGCCGGGCAGCTACTCAGGGCCATCGGCCCTAACCTGTTACGGTGGCGGGATACTATACAGGTAACGGCGTTTACTGCTTCCTCATTATGTGACGGGCTTCTTTCAGCCATTAACACCGGTAAGGGTAAAAGCATCTATCTGCAAATAACCCCGGATCAACTGGCGCAGCGTTATGCAGATGCTCCTGAAAAACAGGAAGCCATCCGGTTAAGTGTGATCCGCCTGCATCAGTTGACCGCCCAATTGCTCACCAATCTTGGCGCTGCTCCTTCCCCCGCAACTGCCCGCAGGCTTTGTAAGGTAAACCGCCCGCTTTCTTTCCAAACACTCAGTTCCTGGAAAGTATTGGGGCCTTTTACTGTCAATACATCCAGTGGCGCAAAGGTACTGGACACTACTTTTCCGGGGCAGCTGGATGCTATTGCCGGCGCGGAGAATCCGAACCTTACCTATAAAACAGCAGAGGGCAAAGTGCTGGACTGGCGGCAAACGGTGAATGCCGGTCAGCATGGTTTTGTAGACCTCAGTAAAGTCTTCGGCGGCAAAGACGATAATGCGGTAGCGTATGTAACCAAAAGCGTGAACAGCCCAGTGGCACAAAAAGCCACTCTTCGTATGGGCGTTGACTACTGGATGGAAGTATGGCTGAACGGCAAATCCATCCTGCGTGTAGACGCTAATCACCAGAAAAGGGAAAACGAATTTATCCTCCCGGTTGCTCTTTCCGCAGGTGAAAATATCCTCACTATCAAAGTTGCTTCGGGCAAAGGCGGGTTTGGTTTCTGGGCCAATATGGCGTATCCGGAAGCCGGCGAGGCGCAAACAAGTATAACAGGGAAGACCAGCTTTTACCCGGTGGCTTATAAATTTTTTGATCCCTACCAGTTTGTGTACTGGTAATATCTTTTTGCGGATATAACTTTCAGCGTTAGCCCTGCTTCCGGTTAAGAAACCAAAAGCCTCCAGGTTATAGGACCTGGAGGCTTTTTAAATGATCTCAATACACTACTTAGCTTACCATCGGCAAATACTTCTTCCGGTTTTCAATGATTACCCAGATATTAATTGCCAGCATCACAAGTGCGATAGGCAGCCCTGAAGGAGCATATAAGATATTTGTTAAAACAATTCCTACCATTACCGGGAGAATAACTATTGCGCCAAGTGCCCTGGTTTTATTAGGAATGAAAAGCGCACCGCCTATCACTTCAGCTGCTCCAACAAGCGGCATTAACCAGCTTATCTGCATAAAGGCGCCCATTAACTTCATCATGCTTTCAGGCATGTCTTTGGGTACCGGCATGTAGTTAAAGAATTTGTTCAGTCCCGCGTTAATAAACATAAGTCCGAAAAGAAGACTTACGACAAATAGGATTTTGTTTTTCATAGTTTTTATTTTCCGTAAATATACATTTCATTTTTATCTGCTGTATATCCGCAATATGAGTTGTGGAGAAATTCTACTTTTTCAAGGATGGCAGCAGTTCGTCTAATCCTTCCATAGCCATTCCCAGGCCTTCTTTGAAGCCCATTTGAATGGTTGCTTCCAGTTGAGCCAGATCGGCATAAGAAATGTGCAATTGCACCAGTGTTACAGCTCCTTTGTCAACAAAGGTGACGTTCCATTCCGATTGCGGCATCTCTTTATTGATATTTCCTGCTGCATCTGCAAAAGCATCGAGCCCGGTGAATTTTTTCTGCACCTGGATGTTTTTGTAGGTGGCCAATGCCCAATGTTCCTCGCCTTCCGGACCCACCATGGCGTAGTGCCAATGTCCGCCTTCTCTGAAGTCCATTGTTTTTGTTCTGGCTTTCCAGGGTTTTGGCGCCCACCAGAGGTCGAGGATTTCGCTTTTCGTATAGGCGTCCCAAACCAAAGGAAGTTCCGCGGCAAATTCCCGTTTAACGGTGATGGTGTTGTTCTCCTTGTTTACAGAAAAATCAAACGATAGATTCTTACTCATTTCTTTTTGTTTTTTATAGTTAACAATACTTGGTCTAGTTCATTAAATCTCCCCTCCCACAATTCCCTGAATTGCCCGAGCCATTTATCAATTTCCTGCATTTTATTTCCGTTGAGCTGGTAGAAAATTTCCCGGCCGGATTGTTCCTGTTTCACCAGTTCACATTCCGTCAGGATGCGCAGGTGTTTCGAAACAGCCTGCCGGCTTATTTCAAAATGTTCAGCTATGGCGTTGGGTGTCAATGCCTGAACCGCAATAAGTAATATGATGGCCCGTCTGGTCGGGTCGGCAATAGCCTGAAAAACATCTCTTCTCATTTCTCCGTAATTTATTCATGCAACCGATCAGTTGCAAATATAAGCAACTAATCGGTTGCGCAAAATATTTGGAGAATTTTTTTTGGCGGGAAAAGAGAACAGGTATCAGGTGAAAAAGTAAATATCACTTCCAATAAGTTGATTATCAGCGGAATTAAATCTTTATAACGCAAATTTTATCGAATAAAAAAGCCGGTCTGATGACCAGCTTTGGGAAACCAACCGAATATTTTACCTGCTTTTTAACCTTCCATCATTTTTTTCAGAATCCCCAGCGTACCATTCCAATAGAAATTCAAATGCTGGTATATAGTCTCCGTGGGGAAGTTAGTGAGTGTCAGCGACAACAAAGTATGCTCCTCCTCCGGCGCCAGTGCAAACCGGATAACGGTATAGTTCTCCCGGCTATCGGGCAACCGGGACAATGAACTTAAAAAGTCATAACTCACCGCATGTCCTGGTGAATATTCCAGCACCGTTCCTTTGTTCTCAAACTTTGCATGATGAAAGCCGCTGACGACTAATGGCGATCCTACCTCCCAGGTAGTAGCAACACTGAGATTCAGCTCTGCACCTCCCATCCATTGTGTCATTAGTCTAACATCTGTAATTGTTTTCCATACCTCCGCAATGGGAGCATTGATTACTACTTTTCTGTCTATCATTTTTTCCATTCTTTGAACTTTATTATTCCGCGGCCCAAAGTATTTTTTTCAGCAAGGACTAATTTTTCATCCTATGAATTTAGCTAAACTTTAAACGCAGCTATTAAAAAATTGTGAGGGTATAGAAAATTTAATAGCTTTAAGTCAACCAACAATTATCCCTGACGATGGAAGATGAATGGATTTTATCGGCAACGTAACTGTCGAAATCATAAGCTTCACCACCATCCATTACCCTCCGGATCCTCCAACCCCTGATGTAGCATAAGGCATTGATCAGAACGCGTGATAACGCATTCCTCCATCAACAGTGGCAACAGCACCAGTAACATACCCTGCACGGGGCGATACCAGGAAAACAGCCATGTTGGCCATTTCCTGTGGTGTGCCAAAATCACCCAGCGGAATTTCGCGCTCCGCAAATTTCCGGCGTTCCTCGCCCGGAAAGTAGGGTCGTATATTCTCTGTATCTATTAAGCCTGGCTGCAGGCAGTTGACCCGGATACCATATTTTCCCAGTTGCCCCGAAAGCTGTTTGGACCACGCTACCACCGCAGCTTTGGCTATCGCCGACACATTAATGGTACGTAATTCATACGTGCTGATCAGGTTCAGAATAGCCCCTTGCTTACGTGCTATAAAATGGGGCAACAGCTGTTGCGTTAATTGCCGCTGTCGGTCGAAGTCCAGTGTCATTGACTCCACCCACGGCTCCTCAGGCCCAACAACTTCCACCGGCCGGCTACGACCGGCATTGTTAATAAGAATATCCACATGCCCCAAAATGGACAACGCCGCGGCGGCAATCTTTTGCGGCCCGTCGGGCGCGACCAGGTCCTGGACAAAAATAACCGGCTCCACGCCACCTGCCCCTGCCACTTCGGCTTTAAAGCTATCCAGCAACGCTTCGTTTCTTCCAACGGCCAGGACCCTGACTCCTTCAATAGCCAGTTCTTTTGCAATTGCCCGGCCAATTCCCTGGCTGGCGCCCGTTACTACTGCGGTTTTCCCGCTTAAATACAGATCCATATTTTTAGATTAATCTTTGTAAAACTCATTTTCATACCAAAAAAACAACGGCTGAAAATTTCTTTGTAAAAGTAGCGGGTAGCATCTAAATTTACAGGCTATACAACCAATTGTACGGTACTAACAAACGTGTAAGTAATGGCAACCAGAAAGAAAAACTCAACTTATAGCCGCAATGAAAACATCATTGTGGAATGTGATCTTACCTATGCGGTTAATAAAATCGGGGGCAGGTGGAAAATTCTTATCCTGGATAAACTAGCGGAGAAGAAAATGAGGTTTAGTGAATTGAAACACGAGTTCTACTACATTACGGAACGCATGTTAACCCTGCAGCTACGGGCAATGGAACAGGACGGACTGGTTAAACGAACCGTATATGCGGAAGTGCCTCCACGGGTGGAATATGAACTCACTAAAATGGCATTGGAGTTCGGTCCTATCTTTAAACAGCTAAGTGCCTGGGGAGGCAAACACCGGGATTTAACGAAGAAAGAAATTGTGTAATGGGACTGGACAGCATTGACCTATTGGTCGAAATTGAGAATTATTTCGGCATTCAGATTCCGGATATTGAAGCAGCAGAAATCTTTACAGTTCAGAATATGGTCGATGTAGCAGCGAAGCATTTGCATGTTGCTGACCATGGTATGGATCTTAAAGCGCAGGTCTTTCAACAGGTAGCTGATAGTATCTCATCAACAAATCATGAGATTAAGCTGACCGACAAAATCTCCACCTACCTCTCTCCTGGTGATCAAAAAAGCTGGTCGGCTTTTAAAAACCATCTCCGGCTTGAAGTACCCCAACCTGATATTTTTGCCCGCGCACCAAAATATGATTGGACTACCATTACCATCGATCAATTCACAACCTCCATATGCGCCCGCAACTTCAAAACGCTGATTGATAAAAATAAGATCAAAAGTAAATATGAAGTATATGTTATCATAATGGGTATTACCGTTGCCAAAACAGGCGTTGACTACTATGAGATAACTCCTGATAAATCTTTTACAAGTGACCTGGGCATCGATTAAGATCCCGCCCACTAACGGCTTCCGGGCCCTCCGGGAAATACATTAATATAATTAATCATATTTGATAAAAAGACCTCAAACGAAAAATAACAGTTTCTTCACAAGCAAAACCCCATGATTTTTTCGTTTGCTCTCAAAGTTTTATTACTTTTGGCCCCCAAATGAGAGTAGCTATATTTTTCGCATATCTGTGTTTCCTCCTGCTCCGGGGGGAAGGCTATGCTTTTACAGCTACCCATCATAACGATATTTCCAACTCTTTCGCCAGGAATGTTGAACACAAACACCGGATTAAATTTACCGACACCAACCAGGATAATTCTGTTGTCAGCAATTTAGACAATGAAGAAGAATGCCTGATAAGTGATGACATTGAAGAAGAAGATGCGAATAATTTTCTGGCCAGAAAATATAAACTGCTGGCCAGGTATTACCTGACACTCCCCGACCTCGACGTTTTAAGTTATCTCCATAAATGCTTTAAAGCCCCCACACCTTATCTGGGGCATCTTTCCAATAGATACATTACGCAAAGCGTTTTAAGAATCTGATCAATAGTATACATCAGTTACCGAGGGTGTGATTATTCATGCCTGGCGGATGTATATTCATTTTACTTCCTCCGGGCTCCTGCTCCGGCGACTAATCTTTTTGCGTCCATAGGCATCCCTGCCTTACAAGCATCCCATCGCTTAATATCCATTTAATATTATGAGTAGAATTGTCATGTTTACGGGCTTGTTTGTCATGTTGTGCCATACAAGCTGTAAATCAAAAAAAGAAGTAAAAGAAGAGGCGGGCAAGTTTACCGTTACCAGCCCGGTAAGAATCGACACTTCATTTACCAACGAATATGTTTCGCAGATAAAATCTGTCAGGAACATCGAGATCAGGGTCCAGGAACGGGGGTATCTCCAGAACATCTATGTAGATGAGGGCCAGTTTGTAAAAGCTGGTCAGCTACTGTTCAGGATCATGCCGAAAGTTTATGAGGCGGAACTCCAGAAAGCAGAGGCAGAAGCCAAAGCAGCAGAGATAGAACTGCAGAATACCAAAACCCTGGTCGATAAAAATGTGGTGTCAAAAAATGAGCAGGCCATGGCGCAGGCCAAACTTGACCAGGCAAAGGCCGAAATGGCACTGGCGAAACTCCACCTCTCGTTCACAGAAATCAGGGCGCCGTTCGACGGCACCATTGACCGTATTCCATTCAAACTGGGAAGCGTTATCGATGAAGGTGGTCTGCTGACCAGCCTTTCAGACAACACCCAGATGTTCGCCTATTTCAATGTATCTGAGCCGGAATACCTCGACTATGCCACTAACGCAAAAGGCCGGGGAAGCAACAAAGTAAGCCTGCTCCTGGCCAATAACCAGCCCCTCCAATACAAAGGAGACGTGGAAACCATTGAAAGTGAGTTTAACAACGAAACAGGAAATATTGCCTTCAGGGCAAGATTCCCAAATCCTGACAAGCTTTTAAGGAATGGAGAAACAGGCAAAGTGCTCATGACCATTCCGCTCAAAAATGCATTGGTCATACCGCAAAAGGCAACTTATGAAATCCAGGATAAATTATATGTTTTTGTGGTTGACAAAAACAACATGGTAAAATCCAGGAACATTGCCATCCGTGGGCAGATGCCCGACATGTACGTAGTTGAAAACGGCATTTCAGAAACTGATAAGATACTGCTCGAAGGTGTTCAGAAAGTAAAAGATGATGATAAGATCACCTATGAATACCGGAAACCCGAGGAAGTTATTTCCCATCTGCGATTAAAAGCGGAATAGTTCAATCTAATAGTGTAGATCAATGCTTAATAAGTTTATACAGCGACCGGTTCTGTCCATAGTAATATCGCTCATTATTGTCTTCCTCGGCGCCTTAGCCATATCTCAGCTACCGGTAACCCAGTTCCCTTCCATATCGCCGCCAAAGGTGAATGTAACCGCGGAATACCCGGGAGCGAACGGTGAATTGATGATCAAATCAGTGATCATTCCGCTGGAAAGGGCCATCAACGGCGTTCCGGGAATGAAATACATTGCCTCCGATGCGGGTAACGATGGAGAGGCTTCTATCCAGGTAGTATTTAACCTGGGTACCGATCCAAACCAGGCATCGTTGAATGTTCAAAACCGTGTGGCATCCGTAGTGAACAAACTGCCGCCACTGGTAGTACGTGAAGGTGTTAAGATCACCCGTGAGGAATCCAACATGCTCATGTACATCAACCTTTACAGTGACGATCCGCAAACGGACCAGAAATTCCTTTTCAATTTCGCTGATATCAACATCTTACCGGAATTAAAAAGAGTAGATGGCGTTGGCTTCGCTGATATTCTCGGTAACCGGGAATATGCCATGAGGATTTGGCTGAAACCAGACCGCATGCTGGCTTACAAAATTTCCGCCGATGAAGTGATGAAGGCCCTGGGTGAGCAAAGCCTGGAAGCATCTCCGGGTAAAACCGGTGAAAGCTCCGGGAAAAGATCCCAGACCTTTGAATATGTGCTGAAATACCCCGGAAGGTTTACGAATAAAGAAGGATATGAAAATGTGATCCTCCGGTCCAGCCCGAACGGTGAAATACTGCGGCTGAAAGATGTAGCCGACGTGGAGTTTGGCAGCTCCATGTACGATATCTATTCCAACCTGAACGGCAAACCTTCGGCGGCCATTGTGCTCAAGCAATCGTACGGAAGTAATGCCAGCCAGGTGATCAAGGATGTAAAGGCCAAAATGGCGGAGATCAAAGCCAATTCGTTTCCCAAAGGAATGGATTATGAAATCAGCTATGATGTATCCAAATTCCTCGACGCCTCTATTGAAAAGGTAATCCATACCCTGCTGGAAGCCTTTGTGCTGGTAGGTTTGGTGGTATTCCTGTTTCTCGGCGACTGGCGCTCTACCCTCATTCCTGCTATGGCCGTACCCGTGTCGCTCATCGGAACATTTGTGTTCATGCAGTTTTTGGGTATCACGCTCAACCTCATCACGCTGTTTGCGCTGGTGCTGGCCATCGGCGTGGTAGTAGATGACGCCATCGTGGTAATTGAAGCGGTGCATGCCAAAATGGAAGAAGAACATCTCTCGCCGCTGAAGGCCACTAAAAAAGCCATGCACGAAATCGCCGGCGCTATTGTGGCCATCACATTTCTGATGGCAGCAGTGTTTATCCCGGTAGCATTCATGTCGGGCCCGGTAGGTATCTTCTACCGGCAGTTTTCCATTACCATGGCCACCGCCATTATCCTGTCGGGCGTGGTGGCGCTTACGCTTACACCAGCGCTTTGCGCCATGATCCTGAAGAATACACATGGAGAAGCCAAAAAGAAAAATGCGCTCAGCAAATTCCTGGATGGCTTTAATAATTCATTCAACCGCACCTCCGGAAAATACCAGAAAATACTGGGTGTCATCGTTAACAGGCGGGCGCTCACCTTTGGTATACTGGTGGTTTTCTGTGCCGGGATATGGGTCATGAATAAAACAGTTCCTTCGGGCTTTATTCCCAACGAAGATCAGGGAATGTTCTATGCCATCATACAAACGCCACCCGGATCATCCCTGGAAAGAACCAACCAGATAGCTGAAAAGCTGCAGAAAATTGCAGAAGGCGTGGAAGGCGTACAATCCGTTTCCTCCCTGGCAGGTTATGAAATTCTTACTGAAGGAACGGGGTCCAATTCGGGCACCTGCCTCATCAACCTGAAGAGCTGGGAAGACAGGAAACATTCTGTCCAGGAAATCATCAGTGAACTGGAAGAAAAATCCAAAGACATCACCGGTGCTACTATCGAATTTTTCCAGCCGCCTGCTGTGCCGGGCTACGGAGCCGCCGGTGGCTTCGAATTACGTTTGCTGGATAAAGCCGGATCAGGTGATTATAAGAAGATGGAAACGGTGAGCCGCGACTTTGTAAAAGAACTGGGCAAACGCCCGGAACTGTCGTCTGTATTCAGCTTCTACAGCGCCAGCTTCCCGCAGTATATGCTGAGAATTGATAACGATATCGCGCAGCAAAAAGGTGTCAGCATTGACAATGCCATGAATACGCTTTCCACCCTCGTGGGCAGTAACTACGAAATCAGCTTTATCAAATTCGATCGCCAGTATAAAGTGATCGTACAGGCATCGCCACAGTACAGGGCATTACCCGACGATATCCTGAAGCTTTACGTAAAGAACGACCGTGATGAGATGGTGCCGTTTTCGGATTTCATGAAAATGGAAAAGGTGTATGGTTTATCAGAGATCACCCGGCATAATATGTACAACGCCTCGGAAATCAGCGGCGCCGCCGCACCAGGGTATAGTAGCGGCGAGGCCATCAAGGTAATCAATGAAGTGGCGCAAAAGAGCCTCCCGAGAGGGTTTGGGATCGACTGGGCCGGTATTTCAAAAGACGAGGTAGCCCAGGGCAACCAGGCCATCTATATATTCCTGATCTGTCTTGGTTTCGTATACCTGATCCTGGCTGCGCAATACGAGAGCTTTATCCTGCCGCTGGCAGTAATTCTCTCCTTACCTCCCGGTATCTTCGGCGCATTCTTCTTATTGAAATGCCTGGGACTGGAGAATAACATTTACGCACAGGTAGCCATGGTGATGCTGATCGGTTTGCTGGGAAAAAATGCGGTGCTGATCGTGGAGTTTGCGGTGCAGAAACACCGCGCGGGAGAAACGGTGCTGAAAGCGGCCATGGAAGGATCAAAGGTAAGGTTCCGGCCTATCCTCATGACCTCCTTCGCGTTTATTGCAGGGCTGATCCCGCTGGTACTGGCCTCCGGCCCAGGCAGGGTTGGTAACCGTACCATTGGTACCGCCGCTGCCGGCGGTATGCTTTTCGGAACTATTTTCGGTGTGCTGATCATACCCGGGCTGTACTACATCTTCGGCAAACTTGCAGAAGGACATGCACTTGTGAAAGACGAAGAAGAAAATCCTTTAACAGAAGAAATTGATAACAATGTATAAATTCAGGATACATAGCGGCGTTGGCCTGGTTGGTATCTGCCTGGCCATCGCCAGTTGCAGGGTGCCGGCCAGCCTGCCGTCGGCTGAGAACAGGTCCGTTCCCGGGTCTTATAACGGCAACGGGGATACGACAAATACGGCAGCTATTGAATGGAGAAACTTTTTCACCGATAAAAACCTCGTGGACCTGGTAGACACTGCGCTGAAAAACAACCAGGAGTTGATGGTCACCCTGCAGGAAGTGGAAATAGCGAGGAATGATATCCGGTTCAGGCAGGGGGCGTTGCTGCCAACAGTCACCGCCAGAGCGGGTGTTGGCGTGGAAAAAGTAGGAAGATATACCAGCCAGGGCGCCGGTGACGCCTCTACGGAAATCACTCCCGGTAAAGAAATGCCCGATCCGTTGACGGATTTGTCCATAGGCGCTTATGCCAACTGGGAAGTGGATATCTGGAAGAAGTTACATAACGCCAAAAAGGCCGCGGTAACCAGGTATTTATCTACCGTGGAGGGCAAAAACTTTGTGCTGACAAACCTCGTCGCGGAAGTAGCTAATTCTTATTATGAACTCCTGGCCCTCGACAACCAGCTTCTGATCGTAAAACAGAACATTGAGCTGCAAAAAAATGCCCTTGAGATTGTAAAGGTGCAGAAGGAAGCCACCAGGGTAACGGAGCTGGCCGTGCAGAAATTTCAGGCCGAAGTACTGAAGTCGCAAAGCCTGGAATTTGACATTCTTCAAAATATAAAAGAAACAGAAAACAAGATCAACTTCCTGCTGGGACGCTATCCGCAGGAGATTATCCGGGACAAGGGTAACTTCCTAAGTGCAGTGCCTCCGGCAGTAAGTTCCGGTATTCCTTCACAATTACTGGCTAACCGGCCGGATATCAAGAAAGCAGAATTGGAATTGGCTGCTGCGAAACTGGATGTGAAAATTGCGCGGGCGGAATTCTATCCTTCCCTGGGTATTTCTGCAGGTGCAGGATTCCAGGCATTTAAGCCATCTTACCTGTTCAAGATGCCGGAGTCTTTATTGTACTCTCTTGCGGGCGACCTGGCAGGGCCGCTTATTAACCGGAATGCCATTAAAGCCGAATTCAGTAACGCCAATGCACGGCAATTACAGGCCATGTATAATTATGAGCGCACCATTTTAAATGCATACTTCGAAGTTTCCAATCAGCTTTCCAGCATCAGTAACCTGGAAAAGAGCTATGATTTGAAATCGAAACAGGTGGATGCCCTGACCCGGTCCATCGATATTTCCAACGACCTGTTCAAGTCGGCCAGGGCCGATTACCTGGAAGTGCTGATGACACAACGGGATGCCTTGGAATCCAAACTCGACCTGATAGAAACAAAAAAACAACAGCTCAATGCTGTGATTAATGTTTACAGGGACCTTGGGGGCGGGTGGAAATAAAAAACTATCTGCATGAAAAAGCCGGCTGTGATAGCCGGCTTTTTTTATGTTATAAAGAATTTTTTATGCCATTTCTGTTGATAGTTTACCTGGGCAACATAACATCCAAGGATGCCAGCCGCTTCAAGTCATAATTAAACGGTTCCGGAGCCGTATAACTCCAATAAATACTCTGTTGTGAAGGCCCTGCGGGAGCAAGAAAGAACTGTATCCCGTTGCTATCTGCATCTACCATAATATGCGTAACATTATCAAGATTAACAAACTGATAGGTCTGTTCCTGGGCACATTTAAAAAGGAAAGCCATGTTGATATTTTTGATACAAAATACAAAAAAGTTAATAATAATACCTTCTTCACCAAAACTAGCTGTATTTTGTCAAAAGCTTTTCTTTAATGATACAGCAACCTATTTTAATATCATTATATTCAATCGTTATGGAAAACAACCTGTTAAAATCCAAGCAACATTTTGAGGTACTGGATGGTTTGAGGGGGCTTGCAGCTCTTTCCATTGTTGTATTCCACCTGTATGAATTCATGGTTCCCGATTATACTAAAAGTCCGATTGGCCATGGTTACCTGGCAGTGGATTTTTTCTTTTGCTTATCAGGTTTTGTGATCGGCTACGCCTACGATGAACGGGCGCCGCAACTCGGTCTGCGGACTTTTTTCCGTAACCGCCTGATACGCCTGCATCCCATGGTGATATGGGGCAGCGTAATTGGTTTGCTTGGCTTTATCCTCGATCCCTATATCGGTGCGGCTTCTGTTGCCGAAGCGGGCGTAGGCAAAATAGTCCTTGCTTTCGTATGTTCGTTGCTGATGTTACCTTTTCCCTGGTTCCCGGGAAGAGGCAGCGGGCTATTTCCCTATAATACCCCGGCATGGTCGCTGTTGATGGAGTATATCATCAACATCGTTTACGGGCTGGTATTGTTACGCGTTGCTAAGCGCTGGCTGCTGGTTTTACTGGGCTTGTCAGCCATATGGATTGCGGCTGTAGCCAGGTACCGGGGCTGGATCATTACCGGTTGGGATGCACCTACTTTTGCGGATGGTTTTGCGCGGGTATCCTTCTCTTTCCTGGCAGGTCTTACGGTGTATCGCTTTAACCTGATCATCAGGAACCGGCTGAACTTCTTGCTGCTGGGCGGTTTGCTGATTGGCATATTTATGTCGCCTCACCATACCAACGACTGGATTACGGAGATGATACTGGTGATGTTTGCATTTCCGTTACTTTTATCATTAGGCGCCGGCGCAGCGGCACATGGCTGGATACGCAGTTTCTGCACCTTTACCGGCCGTCTGTCTTATCCTTTGTACATGACGCATATTTGGGCAGTATGGATCTTTGGTAATTATCTCAATGCAAAAAAGCCTGGTCAGGTTGAAATGTACCTGGCTGCCACTGCAGTATTTGTGGGATCTGTTTTACTGGCTTACCTGGTACTACGTTTTTATGATGAGCCGGTAAGGAATTGGCTGACGAAAGGCAATAAAAATATAAAAGAGAAGCGTTTACCCGTTGAAAGTTTGGCAGCTTCAAAAAGCTGATGCACAACAGATATTTATGACCGATTTTGAACTGCTTAGAAAGAATATCGAACAATACATCCAGATTACAGACGCGGAATTTGAACAGTTTACTGTTAATTTTCATCACAGGAAGATAAAGAAAAAAGCATTTCTTCTGCGGGAAAACGATACCTGCAAATATGAAGCCTTTGTAACCAAAGGCTGTTTCCGTATTTACTATTCTGACGAAAAAGGTGATGCCCAGATCCTGTACTTCGCAGTAGAAGGCTGGTGGGCAACAGATATAGACAGTTTTATTAACCAGAAGCCCTCTATCCTGAATATTGAGGCATTGGAAGACAGTGAAGTACTCCTCGTCAATAAGCCGGATAAAGACATCCTGTACGAAACGCTCCCCAAAGTAGAAAAGATGTTCCGGATCATGAACCAGAAATCACTGGTCACCTTTCAACGCAGGGTCATTTCTTCATTAGGCAAAACTGCCGATAAGCGTTATCTGGAATTTATAGAAAAATACCCGGACCTCGAACAACGCCTCAACCAGCAACATCTGGCCGCCTATCTCGGTATATCACATGAATTTTTAAGCAAAATCAGGAAGAAGCTGTCCGGCAAATAGTGCATTTTTTGAACTAGTTCAAATTCCAGGAAACAGAAGCCCGCTACTTTTATGGCCTAAAAACAAGCACATGAAAAAAGCACTGTTGATTATTGATGTACAAAATGATTATTTTGATGGCGGCAAACATACGCTGGTAAACGCCGCTGAAGCCGGCAAACAGGCACAGCAGGTATTGCAAACGGCAAGAAAACGGCACATACCGGTTGTTCATATACAACATTTCTCCACTAACGAAGGCGCAGATTTCTTCCTTCCTAATACCCACGGCGCAGACATACATCACTGTGTAAGCCCCGCCCCGGATGAAAAGGTAATCATCAAAAACTATCCGAATAGCTTCCGTGAAACCGCACTGCTGGAATATCTTCAGCAAAACGGTATTGCCAGTCTTGTTATTTGCGGCATGATGACGGATGTATGCGTGGATGCCACCGTAAGAGCTGCAATGGACCTCGGTTTCACCAGTACAGTTATCGGTGATGCATGCGCTACCCGGAACCGTGAGCTGTATGGTAAAACAATAAAGGCAGAAGAAATAAACAGCGCTTACCTCGCCGGAATGACCGCCCTCAATGGCCTCTATGCAAATGTAATTACAGCGGCGGAGTTCATGGAGCTGTAGTACATCTCCCTGATTCCATCCTTTTGACTACAACAATGAGTACTTTGGCTACATCTGTTTTGTGATTGCTGCGGACCTTTGCATCAACAACAAAACAATTATATGAACATCGTACTTACAGGTTCGTTAGGGAACATTGGAAAACCGCTCGCACAGGATTTAGTGCAAAAAGGACATACGGTTACCGTAATCAGCAGCAATGCTGACAGACAAAAAGACATTGAAGCATTGGGTGCAAAAGCTGCGATCGGCACCATAAAAGACGCTGATTTTTTATCGGTCACTTTCAAAGGAGCAGATATCGTGTATGTTATGGAAACACTTGACGCGGCCGGTGGCTTCTTTGATCAGGACGTTGACTTCATCGCCACTATCAGCCAGATTGGGCACAATTTTAAACAAGCTATCCTGCAATCAGGCGTGAAGCAGGTGGTGCATCTCAGCAGTGTTGGCGCGCATATGGACAAAGACAACGGTATACTTATTTTTCATCACAATGTAGAAAACATATTAAAGCAACTGCCGGATGATGTTTCTATTAAATTTATGCGCCCTGTTGGCTTTTACACCAATATGTTTTCGTTTGTACGCACCATAAAAACACAAGGCGCTATCATACAAAATTATGGAGGCGCCAACAAAGAGCCCTGGGTTTCACCTGTAGATATCGCAACCGTTATTGCCGAAGAAATGGAGATGCCTTTTGAAGGCAGGCAAATCCGTTATATCGCAAGCGACGAATTTTCGCCTGATGAAGCTGCTTATTTTATTGGCCAGGCAATCGGGAAGCCTGATCTGAAATGGCTGGTCATCCCTGATGAACAATTGTTGAATGGTTGGCTGTCGGCAGGAATGAACCCGCAAATTGCGAAAGGATTTATAGAAATGCAGGCCGGTATGGGTAGAGGTATACTGTATGAAGACTACTACCGGAACAAGCCAGTATTGGGAAAAGTTAAACTTACTGATTTTGTAAAGGAGTTCGCGGCCGCTTATAATCAGTAGCAAATGACTATCTTTAATTACTAAAAAAAATAAAACCATTAAGGAATTAAGGAAATCCTGGTTCCTTAATGGTTTAATATATTATGGCAGGTACAAAACCATACCGGATTAAAACAATCAGCGAATTTCATCAACTCCGGAATTTGTCGAAACCTGAGCACCCGTTAATCAGTGTGATAGATTATGCTACGATGCCGCATCCAGAAAACAGCGGGATAAACTGGATTTGCGACTTCTACTCTATCTCTGTAAAACGGGGCTTGAGCGGCAAGGTGGTGTATGGACAACAGGAATATGATTTCGATGAAGGTGTCATGTTTTTTATTTCACCTAACCAGGTTTTCAGACTTGAAGTTAATCCGAACTTAACAGCAAAACGCTCAGGTTGGATGCTGCTGATCCACCCCGATTTCTTATGGAATACTCCTTTGGCCAAAACTATTAAGCAATATGAATATTTTGGTTATTCTGTAAACGAAGCGTTGCTGCTTTCCGAAAAAGAAGAAATAGTTATCAATAACATCTTTCAAAACATTCAGCAGGAATATCATTCCAATATTGATAATTTCAGCCAGCAAATCATTATCCCGCAAATAGAAACCTTACTCAATTATGCGGAAAGGTTCTATCATCGCCAGTTCATTACAAGAAAAATTACCAATCACAAAATTCTAAACCGTTTGGAAGAATTGCTGACAGATTATTTCAGCAGTGATAACCTGATGGAAAAAGGGCTACCTACTGTTCAATACGTTGCCGGCACATTAAACGTGTCCCCTAAATATTTAAGCAGTTTATTAAAAGTACTGACCGGGCAAACGGCACAGCAACACATCCACGAAAAGCTGATTAAAAAAGCCAAAGAGAAATTATCCACTACCGATTTATCAGTAAGCGAGATTGCTTATGAATTAGGCTTTGAACATTCGCAATCATTCAGCAAATTGTTTAAAAGCAAAACCAATCTTTCACCTTTGGAGTTCAGGCAGTCATTCGGCTGATGGACTACCCCGTTGCTATCACTCCGCGCGGAATTTTACTTCATTGGCCCAATGTGCCTTCCAATCGGGATGAAACGCCCTTGCATTCAATTTTGATACGCTCCGTTCCTTTGCCAGCTCCATGCAGCTACCGGGTGCGCCGTTATCGTTTACCCTGAATGATAGCTTAATTGCCTGTCCTTTGTCAATGGCGGCCTTTACTTCCGGCAACTCCGACCACGGAATAGCACACTCTGTGATCAGCGTATTGCCCTCCCTGCGCACCGCCAGCTTCCCGTTTCTTACCGCCCCTTCCCCTTCCGAACGTGGTTGTCGCGGGAAAAAGTGTTTCCGGTTTAAGCCGGGCGCCAGCAAGCGCCATATTTCTGTACCACCGCCATATTCGGGCGACACCTGGTTGAGTGCATATTCGTAATCCGTACATTTGTACCCGGTGTAACGCGGCATGGTACCCGGCGGATAAGCCAGCATTCCGTCTTTTCCTTCGGGCAGCACATTAAATGCCAGCAACACATTATCGTAAGCATATCCCAGGCCCGAATTATCAGGTGTTACCGGGTTTTTACGGTACGTATAGTGCCGCACCCCCGAAGGCCAAATCAGTGGTAACTTCACTTCTTTATTCACCAGCGATAACGCAACTCCAGCAGGTAATTGCGATGGCACACCTACTATATGATACCCTGCCTTGCCATATACGTTTTTCCAATTGCCACGGGTATCAAAATCTTCTTTTACAAAAATACCGGTAGCAGCAGTTGGCGCATCAAATAACAACGCCGCCAGTTTGGGCGTATACCACCAGCCGTTGCTATGCAATACGATCCTCACTTTTCCGGAAAGCTGCAATACTTCCCAGGCGCCGTTCCAGAGGTTGTTGATTTTACGTTGCAACAAACGGCCGCCGTTACTGTATACTTCCAGTACCACTCCCGGCACCCGCAACGCAGGGAGGTACAACGCCACCTGCGTGAGCGAATCCAATTGCAGGTCTACACCGAATGAATTGGTATTATCGCTGCTTTCCAGGTAATGCAGGATACGGCCATTGCCGGCAGGGAGCTGCAATGCCGACTCTCCTTCTGCAGGCGCATTGCCTTCTTTGCAGATCAGCGCCTCCTGCATGTCCATGGCATAGGCGGTATCGGGATAAAAGAACTCATCGTCCGGGCGCTGTTCAAAACGGTAAGTGCCCGGATGCGGCGTGCTGTCCGCTGTTTTGGCGGCAAAATAAAAATATTGGTCGTCGTATGCGAAATAGCCGTTAGCATAGCCATTTGCACGGGTGTCAAAATTTTTGAATGGATACCAGGCAGCTTCAGTTAAACTAACCTCTGCAACGCCCTGGCTGCTTACCGTTTGGGGCAATGCCGCTTTCCAGTCGTCCAGCTGGCCATCTACGTGTATGCTTAACCGTGAAATAAGGTTCACATGCATATCTTCATCATGCACTGCCATGCCATCTGCACCGGCATCAAAATGAACCGACAGCGGATAGGTGTTATTCACGGAAGTCTTGCCCCCTTTGATCTTTACAGGAACAGTAATGGTTTCATGCGGCGCCAGCTTCACCGTAGCGGGAGCTTCAATATCCAGCCCCCCCAAAGTGATTTGCAAACGCCCTTGCACCGGACGGTTCAGCATATTGGTCACCTGGAGTGGCATAAGTGGTGATTGTTCAATACGCGCAGTCATATCTTCTGCCATGATTTCCACCGGCTCATACCCTTCTATACGCGCGGTTTTCAGCGCTGCCAGCATAGCGGCAAACGAACCTTTGGATCCGTTTGTCCGAAGATAGTATCCCTGGCTGTTCAACGGAATTTCGAGTTTGCCACCTACCGGTAAGATAGGGTTACCGTAAAAATCGAATAACTGAAAGGCAGCAGGCAGGATCATCTTCCCCCCCGTTAAAGGTTCATAGGTAACCGGCTTCCCGGATGCCCGTAACTTTTCAGCGGCAGCGGTTTGCGCCAGTCCGCGTACTTCCCGGAAGAGCACCCGTTCCGGACCAAATGCCTCGCCGATATCGCCACATATCACTACGGTGCCATCGTCGGGATTTTTTTTAAGCCCGTCAAACACCATCACCCAAGGCAGTCCTTTGGTAAACAACAGCTGCTTAAAATCCCGCTCTCCTACCAGGTGCTGTACGGCACCCAGCGCCGCGGCCTGGGACCATGTATCAGGAATACGCGTAATTTCTTTCACACCGTCAGGCGTATTAATTTTACGGGTGAAATGTTCACTGCCCCGGCCACCGGTATACATATATCCTGCGTAAATACCCATAGAACGGTCGTAGCCGGCGGAACGGCTGGTAGCCACGGTAAGGCCTATACGATCATCGGTATTACCCACCCAGCTTTCGGTATCCCAGATCTTCACACGACCGTGCGGCGATTTACGGTTCACCCATTCCGGATAAATAGCGGGCGACTCCAGTCCCTGGTAGTGGATCGAGCAGAAATCGAAGATGGGCAGGAACGTCATTTTACCATCTGCAAAAAGTTTATCCCAGGCATTGGAATTGGAATCGCCACCGCCTACCAGCACATCGGCTCCTTTTTTACGGGCATCCAGTACGGCCTGGGCCATTACCGTATATATTTCCCGGTAACGCGGAATATCTGATTGCCAGCCGGAAATAGACAAGCCTTCCCAGGGTTCGTTCCACAGTGACACCGCTGTTACCGGCCCTTTAGGCCAGCCATGTTTCACGCAAAGCCGGTGTACAAATTCCTGGAAATCCTTATCGGACGAAGGCATCCACACCATGTCCTGCTTTGTTTTTTTCATCACAGCAGCGGTGTCAAGAAATGAACGGGGTCTGCCCAGTGGCTGGTCTGCCGATCCCGCTCCAAACATCAGCAACACGGTGATATTCTTCTCTCTGTACTCTTTTAATTTACGGTCAATAGCTTCCATTTTTGCCGTATAGTCTTTGGCGGTAGTAGGCGTGTAGTCCACGCCCATACGAATAGCCTGCACACCTATCCGCTGCAGGAAATCAGCGCCCATATCGTCGAGCGATTGCTTTGGATACTGTATCCGCTGCGGATTTGCGGCAAAGGTGCGTACCAGGCTGGTAATAAACCTTCGGCCATATTTGCCGAGATCCATCACCAGCGCATAACCACCAAAACGGGAAGGAATTACGGGAAGGTGATCGATGTTGACATATCCCTTCGGGGAAATATTTACCTTCACCGGCGTAATGCTGACAGTGGCAAATTTCACCATCTCCGGCTGCCACACGTCACCCGGACGGCCTTTGGTGCCATAGCTGATCAGTTCTATCTTCCCCTCAGTAGTTATGGGTTCATCGAGCTGGTTTACCACCTGTATCGTATAGGCAGGCTGTTCTCCGGGCCACAACACATTGGTATTGTTGGAAGCCTTCACCAGCATTACATCATAGCTATAATGCCGTTGGTTATTTCGTACGCCCATTACCGTTTCATAGTTCATCCATTCTTCCGGTGCTTTCATCTGAGCCATGCCACTCACTGCGCTGACGAGTATCAGCACCGGCATCCATATATATTTCATCTGTTATTGCTTTATAAATTTACGCTGACCGATCATCTGACCAGTACCGGCGTCTGAAATTACCAGTATGTAGGCGCTCTGCGGTAAACTGCTTACATCTATCTTCCACGGTCCGCTACTTTTTCCTGGTATTGTTTTTACCATTTTTCCGGAGAAATCGTAAATACAGACCATACATGTTTTGGGCTTTGTTAGCCGGATGTCTACATTCAAAACATTCACTACCGGGTTCGGATATACGTTTAATCCCGAAGACAGCGTTACCAGTTTACGGGTGGACAGGGAGCTACTGCTATCCACGGCTGCCGGCGACGTCCAGAGATATAACACTACCTTGTTAGCGTTGTAATCATCTTTGGTGATCATGTACTCGCCGGTAGACCGGTGATAGGCTTTGATCCCATATTGTGAATCCACATCGTTGCCTACATATACGTTGGGGTTACTGCTGTTCATGGTAAGCACCAATGCGCCGGTGGTAAGATCAAAAACATCGATATCGGGAATTGCATAGTAGCCGACAAAAAGATAATTTCCTGCGGCCGACATGGACTTAGCCTGGGCGCGGCTCAGCGTAATAACGGTGTCGGGCGTACGATTTCCGGCTACCCATCCGTGATATACTTCTATGCGGTTGCCGATCAGCGTCCAGTCGGTGCTGCCGCCGGCCAGCACCATCACATCACTGGCAGGGATGTATTGCAGCTGGTTTAACCGGGCGATGGTAGCGGGTGTAGGCGTGGATATCACCGGTCCCCAGATAGGCTTTCCGTTGCTGGCAAAACCCGTTAACGGGTAATGCTGGATCGCATTTGTTTTATCCTGGGAGATCCAGATATCACCTAAAGAATCAAGACAAAATCCATTCCTCACCTTGGAGATGGTATCGCCAGGGATCGCGATGTATCCATCTGTAGCAGGATTGAAATAATATGTGTAAAACACATCAGCGTTCTGGTTGTTGGCTACCAGGATCCGGTGGCCGCCTACATTGGCCAGGTGGCCAAAATGTTCACCCCGGGCACGGTCGCTCATCTGTATCCGCGCATCCCAGGGATAGCGGTACGGATCCACGGTGTTGGCCACATACGCGCCGCCATCTGTGCCGGTATAGGAATAAATGATATTTCCGCTGTAAAGCAGTTCGCCATCAGTGCCTGCATCGGCGGCGGCACAGCCTTCAAAGTTCAGCGCCTGTAAAGTCCACAACAGTGAACCTGCTGTGCTGTAGCAATGAATATCAGTAGCCCCGTTCCTGCCCAGGTCCCACGTCCCTCCCCAGGGATTGTTGAGCACATACAACTTACCGGAAGCATCGCGGCCAATGCCTACTACCCGGGTAAAACGCTTGTCGCCCGCAGCTCCGCGGATACCGCCCGTTTCATTGAGGTAACCGCCTAACGCACCAAAGGTACCACTCAGTACAGGCGTTCCCGTTAGGTTAGTATAAATCTTGATATTCATATCCGGTCCCTGATCGCCTACCAGTAATTGTCCCCTGGCACTATCTGCATATAGAGCAGACGGACGCGCAGTGACGCCAACATTCAACACCGTGCCTGCCACACCGGTGGAATCGAAACGGCGTATGGTGCCGCCACCCAGCTGCACTACCCAAACAGCGCCGGCGCTGTCGACCGCAATAGGCCCCGGCGAGGTAACGGCCCATTGTCTTATTAAAACGCCACCAGTGGTAAATACCGCCACGCGGTTGCCGCTGGAATCGCTGACATATACACGTCCACCGGAAACGGCTATACCGCGGACGGCATCACCGGTACCTGTGCTGGCGGTAAACAACAGGTCGCGCAGCTTAGTGCTGCGGTTGTAACGTCCTATTTTACCGCTGTTGGGCGCCTGTTGTGCGGTAAAGATATAAGTGGCATTACCACCAATAGCGCTGCCCTGCGATTCTTTAGTACCGCCCATACCGCCAATGGTAGCTCCATTCTGATAGATGCCGATATTGCGTCCCTTCTCATCCCATAATGAGGCAGTATATACCACTCCTTCCGGCGATACCCACATGGAACGGGCGCAATTGCCCACATAACTGGTTACATTGGAAAAAGTATTGCCTACCCAGGTGGTGGTATACTGCGCATAGCAGAAGGCAGCTGTTAACAACAGCCATAACGTGGAAGTAATTCTTTTCATCTTTATAAATTTAAGATGTTAGTAACCATGATTCTGTACCAGCCGTGGATTACGTCCTATCTCCCTCAGCGGAACAGGCCACAATGCCTGATCTGCGTTAATGCCCAATACTGCTACTGCCCTGCCGGTACGCACCAAATCGTAAAACCGGTGACCTTCAAAAGCCAGTTCTTTGAACCGCTCGTTTTCTATCGCGAGGGCGAGATTAGTCTCCCCGCCATAGGGAAAGTCGTGTCCACCCGGTGCGGTTAATGGCTCTGCAAAAGCCCTGCGGCGGATAATGTTCAGCGCTTCTGTTGCTTCGGCCGTTTTGCCCAGGTTGTTCAGCGCTTCTGCCCTGACCAGGATAATGTCGGCCAGCCGCAACGCAATAATATCCGGCTCTGTACCACTGGTTAAGCGGGTATACTTATTTACATACGGCACCGCGGGACTGGAAGTAGTCAGGCCCAACGCCGCATTCTTCCTGATATCGCCGGTTTCATAGGCGCCAATGATCTTTGCCGTGGGCGTTATCTGGTAACTACCGGGCTGTATACCCGCAGGGATGCCATTCACCGGCACATATAAACTGAATAGGCCGTTGGCCTGTGAAGAAGAACTTACAAACTGTATTTCGAATATCGCTTCCGTACTATTTTTACCGCCGGTGGAGAACATGCTGCTATAGGCCGCAGCGCCGCTTACCAGCGTATATACCGGGCTATTCATTACTTCAAGCGCTTTGGCTGCCGCGGAATCATAATTTTTCACGCTCAGGTATGCCTTTGCCAGCAAGGCTTTGGCTGCACCCTGACTGGCCCGTCCCCTGGTAGATGCGGCCGCGGCAAACGTAGCAGGCAAAGCAGCTTCAGCTGCCTTCAGATCTGATATGATCAGCTGAAAAACACTGTCGACAGGCGACCGTGCAATGGTAAAATCCGCATTAAAAGAAGTATAGGGCTCCAGTACCATTGGCACAGCGCCATAAGCTTTTACCAGGTTGAAATAAAAATATGCCCGCAGAAAATGTGCTTCTCCCAGCAACTGCTCCTTCCGCCCACCTGTAAACAGGCTGTCTTTCATGGCAGGCACATGTTTCAGCAAATCATTAGCGCGACCAATACCGGTGTAATTATTCTGCCAGTAGCTTGCTACAATGGCGTTATCCACCGGGATACCGTGATTGGTAAACGGACTGTAATTGATCAGTAAAGCTGTGGTAGCGTCGGAGGCGGCATCGAAAGCCACTGGGAATTGCATCGACATACTTTGTATGGCGGGGTAAATGCCTACCGCCGCGCTTTCCGCATCGCTGGCAGTTTGCCAGAAGTTTTCATCTGCAATGGTATACTCCGGCACCTGGTCCAGTACTTTGGTACAGGAAGCAAATGCGAAGAGAAGATATATAAGTCGTAATTTTTTCATAGTGGCTGCTTTTAAAAGTTCACATTTAATCCGAGCAGGAACGTGCGTGGCTGCGGTTGTACGGCCCAGTCGATACCCAGCTGCGAGTTCTTCACCGACTGGTTCTGCGACTCAGGATCCAGGCCGGAATAGCTGGTGATCAGGAAGAGGTTTTGCGCACTGGCATACACTCTGGCGCTGCTGATCCTTATCTTTTTGAGCAGCTCTGTCCGGAAAGTATATCCCAGCGTAATATTCTTCATCCTGATAAATGATCCGTCTTCCACGAAGCGCTGCGATACTTCCCCGTTGGTTAAACTATTGGGCGTGGTAGGGTCATTGAACACGGCCTTCGGCACATCGGTATTGGGGTTTTCTGGTGTCCAGCGGTTCAGCGTACGTACGTCGCCGTTATTGTAGCCGCTCATGCGCTCCAGCATGTTGCGCGTTTGGTTGTATACCTTGTTGCCGTACGACCAGTACAGGAAGAAGCTCAGGTCCACTCCCTTATAACCAAAAGTATTGGTAAGGCCACCGGTATAATCCGGTAACGCATTGCCGAGGATCACACGGTCGGCTGCCGTTATCCTTCCGTCGGCATTGATATCATCATAGATCATGTTCCCGGTTTTAGGATCTACTCCTTTGCTGCGATAGCCAAAGAAGGAACCAACGGGCTGGCCTACACGAAAAATACTGGTGGGCAAACTGGTACCGAACGATCCGGGCAGGCTTTCTGTAAAGTCGGAGCTGGAAGGGTCACCAGCCACTGTTTCAGGCAGACTGGTAATTTTATTCCTGTTGAAATACAAGTTAAAGTTAGTGCTCCAGGTAAATTTGCCACGGATGTTATCTGTATTGATGCCTATCTCCAGTCCTTTATTTACCATTTGCCCGATATTAGCGCCATTGGTGCGGTTAAACCCGGAGGTATAGGGAAGGTCCAGTTTAAAGATCAAACGGTTGGTGAGTTTGCGGTAGGCATCTACCGTAACACTGATCCTGCTGTCCCAGAAGCTCAGGTCCAGCCCGAGGTTGGTGGCGGTAGTCGCCTCCCAGCTAAGATCCACATTTGACAAAGAGGTAGCTGCAATGCCGGCTTCCGAACCATAATTATAGCCGGTGGAATAAGTGGCGAGTGCGGGAAAGTCGCTTCCAAGTCCTTCATTGTTACCCGTAACGCCAATGCTGGCACGCAGTTTCAGCTCATTAATAAAACGCTGCTGTTTCATAAAGGCTTCATTGGTTACCCGCCAGCCGGCAGCCACAGAGGGAAAGAATCCATATTTTTTATTTTCGCCGAAGCGGGAGGAGCCATCCGTGCGCAGTACCCCTTCCAGCAGGTACCGGTCGTCGTAATTATAACTGAGGCGGCCAAAATAGGATACCAGCCCCCATTGCGAACGGTAATCCAGCGGCGCAGAAAGGGACGTAAAACCGGTAACTGCCTCGATGATATCGGTTGAATTGGTATTGCCGGAAACACTGATCCTTCTCACATTGGCTTCCTGCGCGCTTTGACCGAGGAGGGCCGTTAATTTGTGTTTGCCTTTTAACACCGGCGCATAGGATAATGTATTTTCATTGACCCATAAGAACTGTGTGAATACAGACACAAAGCCACTCGCGGCAGAACCATTGTTCACCAGTTTCGACTGGTACCGGTCGTCGGTTACCTGCTGGTTATCGAAGCCAAAACTGGTTTTAAATTTCAGTCCCGGGAGGATGGTATACTCGCCATATACATTGCCGATATAGCTGTTCACGATCGACTGGAACCGGAGGTTATTAGCGATCATCACGGGGTTGGTCCAGCGGCGGTTTTTATCGGCATAGTAAGTGCCGTTAGGATTGTAAATGGGGTCATTGGGATTTTCTATCAATGCCAGCGCCAGTACTGATTGCCCGGAGAAGCTATTGTCCATGCGGTTGTTGGTAGATCTTACCCCGGTTAAATTCACACCGATCTTTAATTTGTCGGTAGCGGCAAAATCAAAGTTCACGCGGCCGTTAAAGCGTTTATAGTGTTGTAGCCCTACAATAGTGCCTGTTTGATCCAGGTAACCAAGGGATACATAGTGTGATGTTTTTCCTGTACCCCCGGAGATAGATAAATTATAGTTAGATACCGGCGCCGATCTGAAAATGGCGTCCTGCCAGTCGGTGTTACGACCGGTGTTTACTACCGCGGAATCCACGGGCAACCCGGCGTTGACACGGGATTCCCGGAACAGTTCTACAAACTGTTCGCCGTTCAGCAGTGGCAAACGTTTGGGGATGTCTGCCACGCCGGTATACATGTTGAAATTAAAACGCGACTTACCTTCCGCACCTCTTTTAGTGGTGATGAGGATAACGCCGTTGGCGCCCCTGGAGCCGTAAATGGCAGTGGCGGCGGCATCCTTCAGTATTTCCACCGACTGTATATCGTTGGGATTGATGTTGTTGGTAGTTGCAATCCTTTGCCCGTCGCCAGAGACGCCGTATTGGGCGGCTGGAAGATTGCTCATGGGCACACCATCTATTACATACAGCGGGCGGTTTTCACCAAACAAGGAACCGTTACCACGTATACGGATATACGTTTCATCGCCGGGAGCGCCGGAATTCTGCACTACCTGTATGCCTGCTGCCTTTCCCTGCAAAGCGGCGTCCAGGCTGGTTACTGCAACGCCGGTAAGCTCACTGCCTTTGATGGAACTTACGGAAGAAGTCAGGTTCTTTTTCTGCTGGGTGCCATAGCCGATTACCACCAGGTCGTTTAGCGAAGCGCTTTGCAGCTTCAGCACAATGTTGATGAGCGACTGCCCCTTAACGTTTACCTCTTTGGATTCAAACCCTACATACGAACAAACCAGGATGCTGTTATCGTCTGGCACGGCAAGGGTGAAGCTACCGTGGCTGTCGGTAGTAATGCCCAGCGACGTACCTTTTACCCGGATGCTCACGCCTGGCAGCGGCGATCCTTTCTCGTCCGAAATGCTCCCGGATACCGTGATCCGGTTCAACTCCTTCCCGGCAGGAAGGGAGGTTGTTTTTTTAGTGATCACTACTATCTTATCCGTTATTTCATATTGGAGGGAGAGCTTACCCAGAAAGGATTTCAACACCTGTTCCAGGGGCTGGTCCCTGCATTCGAGCGATACATTGTTAAGTGCTGCCGGCTGATCGCGCCAGATAAAGGAATAGCCTGTTTGTTGTTTTAACAGCGCCAGCACTTTTTCCAGCGGCACATTTTTTACGGAAATTGTTACCTGTTGTGCGGCAGCGTTTAAATGCAGCAGCAGGATGGTCATAAAGATCCATAGCGGTTTGGCGGGCCATTTCTTTACGGCCGGGAGAGTGCCTGTGGCAAGGAATATCATATTTTTCAGTCGTGGATTTTAAACATTAGCAATCATAAACGTGGAAATTTAATCAGGTACACACACAGCTTGCCACGCCGGGGGCCCCCGGCAGTTGGTTTTCAGCAGATGTGCTTACTACGGATGATCCGTGCAGCAATCAGGTCATGACATATCTGTTTTAAAAGAATGATTTAATTGGCCTCCTGGTAAGGCATCACGGTAATAGTTCTTCCCTGTGTCTTAAAACGTACGATTTTGGTTAGTTCAAGTGCTTTTAGTAACTGTGATATTTTTGCTGTCCGGGAAACGATGCCGGAGAGCTCAATGCCGGACATATCCCCTTCATACTTTATCTCTATATCATACCACCGCGCTATCTGCCGCATGATGGTGCTGATGTCGGTATTCCTGAAATAAAATTCCCCGTTTTTCCAACCAAGTATTTCTTCCATGTCTGGTTTGTTCACGCTCAGCTCACCGGAAGCGTGGTACAGTACCGCCTGTTCACCGGGATGTAATATTCTGTCCGCGTTTATTTTTACGGCGCCCTGTACCAGCGTGGTTTTCACGGCAGCTTCATCGGCATAGGCCATTACGTTAAACGACGTTCCCAATACCTGCACGTCCATGCCTCTGGCGGTTACGATAAATGGTTTCCTGTCATCTTTGGCGATATCGAAGTATGCTTCTCCCGAAACTTCCACCATTCTTTTATCCTCCGGGAAAGCGGTGGGATAACGGATAGAAGAAGCCGCATTGAGCCATACATGTGAGCCGTCGGGTAAAATAAGCTGGTACAGGCAGCCGGTGGGTGTTTGCATGGTATTGTATACCAGGCCGGTGTTCTTCTGTGAAAATTGTTTATAGGCCAACTGCCCGTTGGCCAGCTTAATTACCTGTGCGGAGCCCTGTTGGGCGATGGCGCCGTTAGCGGCGCTGTCGAGCGCTATGCGGGTGCCATCTCCCAGGATCAGCGTGGGGCGTGCTGTTCCTTCTGGCGCTTGCGACGCCTGCGCTATAACATTTGTTTTTTTGCGGTTATTCCACTCCCAGCTTACAGCCAGCAGCAATAAAAAGATGGCTGCCGCGGCGGCATATTTAAACCAGGGGCGTGCAACAATGGATGGTTTTGTACGATGTAAAACCGGTATAACTTCACTTTGCCGCGCTTTCATCATCACTTCCAGCGCCATTTCGCCGGCGTCAAAATCTGCGCTTTCAGCATAGGCGGGATCATTAAAGGCTTCCTGCAACAATTGGGAGAGCAACGCTTTATTTTCCGGCTGCAGGGCCATGCTCCTGAACAACCGGATCTCTCCGGCGTTCAGCGTTCCGCTCATGTATCTTTTAAACAGTTCTTCAAATGTAATTTCAGACATATGCTGATACAGATTTAATATCTCCCGTTATAAGGACGGGAAACAAAGAAGGGGTAAGACAGTAAAACTGAAAAATTCATAAAAAATGATTGGAAGCCAGGAATAGCAAGGCGAAAACACTTTCGGAATGCCGGCTTAAATACTCCCGGATGCTGCGCAAGGCCCGTACAATATAGGTTTGAGAACTTACCACGGAAATATTCAGTTTCCGGGAGATCTGCACATGACTTAGCCCGTTAAAACGATGCAATACAAACACGGTCTTTACTTTCTCGGGGAGATGTTCGATGGCCTGCAGCAGGATCTTTTCCAGCTCCTTGTATTCCATACCCGACTGGGCGTCGCTGAATGGAGCTTCGGAAAGATGATCGGCCAGGAATTCAATATTATCGGTATGCAGCACCTTTTTCTCCAGGTGGTCCATGATAAGATTGCGGGCACATACATATATAAACGTACCCACTTTTTCCACGCCGGGAAGCTTTTCCCGGTTGTTCCATAATTTGAGGAAGATATCCTGTGAGAGGTCTTTCGCCTGTTCGGGAGAACGTGTCAGGCGCAGCGCCGTGCCATACACCTGCGGCCAGTATTGTTTAACGAGAACCTGGAAGCTCCGCTCATCTCCTTTTGCAACGGAGAGCAACAATTCCTGTTCATTAGCGTGGATCACGGATGGTATCAGTGTTAATTATAACGGGTAGTGATGCATGAAAATAATACAACCTGTTCTAATTTACAAAACAATACTGTCCGGCTTTTGAAAAGTGGCGGCTTTGGGGTAAGCGATCGCTGTTTTAATTATCCTGAAATGACTGCTTAAACGCTACGGGGGTTAAATTGGTTTTCCGCTTGAAGAGTTTATTAAAAGACTGAGGATGCTCAAATCCCAGTTGGTAAGCAATTTCAGCCACCGAGAGCTGGGTAGACATCAGGTATTCCTTTGCCTTTTCAATCAGTTTTTCGTGGATATGCTGCTGGGCATTTTGCCCGGTGAGCGAACGTAGCATATCGCTCAGGTATCGTGGTGACACGTTTAACTGCTCTGCCAGAAATTCAACCGAAGGAAGACCTTTCTGCAATCCTTCATCTTTATCAAAATACCTATTGAGCAACTCTTCCATGCCGGTAAGCAGATCGTGACTCACAGATTTGCGTGTAATAAATTGCCGCTTATAAAAACGATTGCTATAGTTAAGCAATACTTCAATGTAGGATACAATGAGGTCCTGGCTAAAGGCATCAATAGCATTATTGAGTTCTTCTTTTATACTTTCGACAACAGCAAAAATCTGTTGTTTTTCTTTATCGGATAAATGCAGGGCTTCGTTGGTATCATAAGAAAAGAATCCGTACTGTTTAATTTTTTGCCCAATGGGATAGTTCCTGATAAAGTCGGGATGAAAAAGCAATGAAAACCCTTCATACACCACTTCATTCGGGATGGTGATCAGTTGATAGGGAGCAGTAAACACCATTCCGCCTTCATCAAAATCATAATATCCCTGCCCATAACCCATTTTGCCTTTCTGATTGAATTTATATGATATCTTGTAAAAATTCAGCAACAAAGATTCAGGCAGCTGACTGACGTCAACTTTGATACTGGTGTTGTCGAAAAAACCAATCAAAGGATGCACGGGTTTTGGTACCCCCATTAACCTGCTAAGTTCTGAAATGGAATCTATTTTTGCAGGGATATTATTTGACTTCTTCATTTATCAAATTTAAGACTTAATTTCCTAACACACTTTTACCCAACTCGATCCGGGCTGCTTCCTTACCAATTTCCAGGCGTCTGTTGTATAACGCATTTGCATACTCACCACCCACATAGGTAATTTTGTTTTGCCCGTCCGTAGCCGCTTCATATACCAGTCCGGCTATTTCATCTGCTGTTGAAAAAGCTTCAGGATCGAATAGTGCAAACACTTTCTGCATCATGTCCTCGTAAGCCGGGTGACTCCCCATTTCCAGCGATCTACCCGCAAAATCGGTAACAATACCACCCGGTGCAACGGTTTTAATGCCGATATTATCCTGGCTCAGTTCATAAGATAAAGATTCACTCCAGCCTTCCAGGGCCCATTTGGTGGCATGATAGGTAGAGCCGAGGGGGAAGCCCACCAATCCTCCGATAGAAGTGATCGTAATAAACAAGCCTTGTTTCTTTTCCCTGAAAAAAGGAATAAATGCTTTTGTAACTCTTATAACGCCGAGTAAATTGGTGTTCAGTTGTTTTACAATCTGCTCATCGGTTAATGCCCCCAAAGCGCCCATCAGTCCATATCCCGCGTTATTGAGTACCACATCCACATCATATTTTGCGGTAACGTTCTTTACGCAATCGTCAATTTGCCCCGGATTGGTAACGTCGAGCGGCAACAGGATCACATTTTCCAATTGTGAAAGCTCCGTTTCATTTTCCGGCTTACGCATGGTGGCGATTACCTGCCATCCCTTGCTTTGAAATAACCTGGCAGTTGCTTTGCCCAGACCTGTTGATGCTCCTGTAATGAAGATCGTTTTCATTTGTCGATGTATTTAATTTTACATCTCAAAGGTCTGATACTATGGAAAGCTATATGTTGCCAAATTGAGTTTTGATGTAGCCGAAATGACAGGCGACGTTATGCCAACTATTTAAAAGTAACCTTTATCATTTCCGGGATGCCCGGCAAGGTGGTAAATGGATTGGGATTGGGCACCACCGCAATCGGCTTGCTTTCCGTGAGCGGCGTTCCTGCCAAATTGAACTGTGTAACACCTGCTCCCGGGAACTGATCAACCGCAGTTCCATTGTTATATAGGGCGATACTAGTAGAAGCATCGCCTTTTTTAAAGGGATCGATGCCGTCTGAACCGGTGGCGAAGAACCAGTCGTTAGAGAACCCATACATAGTAGCTATCGCCACTCTGTCGCCTTTTGTAACGGTAATTTCCCGAGAAACATTTCCCCCCGCCTGCTCCCCTATTTTTGGAAGCAATACCGTGGTGTTGGGCGCAGGAAGCACATACACCGATTTAATGCCACTTTTTGTTTTCAATGACGCGGCGAGTATATTCGCATTCCCTTGCTGGGCCAGTTCTTTCAATCCTTCGTTCCGGTCATTCTCTCCCACTTTAAACAACGGATCTTCTACTCCGTTATACACCACTACCAGCACAGGAGACAACGGCGTAAATATACCGGTGATGCTGCTTACATACGTTTTCAGCGGCATGTTATTCCCCGCTTCAGCGATGGAGGTTAAACCATTGGCGGAGGACATTCCTTTAACATACAGCGGGGATGGATTGAGTAAATTGCCACCTGCGATATAGGATATGGCCCATACACCAGGACTTAAAGGCGTTTCGTTAGCCGTTCCTGCTGAAGTATTCTGCAGGGTCAGGGTAAACTGTGAGTTCCCGTTGTATTTCAGGGTTGCTTTTACCAGTTTGGAAGCAGGGAGATAGGTATTTCCCTGGGCGTCGGTACCACTGACTTCCGAGATGTTTTTATTTTCAACAGTTCCCGGATGGACCACACCAGCCCCTGGCGCCTGGTTTACACGGGTGCCATTGTCCCATAGTTTTACCTGTGAAGAAACATCGCCTTCAATGGGTTTTCCGTCCTGGTCATATACCAGTATCCCGGGATTTTCCGGTGCAAAAAACAAATCGTTGGATGCGCCATACATCGTGGCAAAGGTGATGGCTTCTCCCTTGGCGGCGGAAAATGTGATGGCAGCCGATTGCCCCGGTAAAATCAGTGCCGGTGTTCCGGTTCCCTGGAAGGCGCCGGATTCTACCAGGGGCCGGGAATCTAAAACGTTTTCAATGGTGATGGTTGTTTTCTCACTTGCGCCATCCGGGCCATCTGAATGATCTTTCTTACAGGCAGGCAATGCCAGGGGGATCAGCGCAGCAGCCACCCAGGGAGCAATTCTTTTTATGTGTTTCATGTTGTATGGTCTTTCCTGCTTTGTCGGGCAGCGGGTTTATTCCTTACAGTTTTTTCTGTCTTTTTAAAACAATTCTTTTTGTAAGGACCGGCGGGTTCATACGACTAAAGCAAAAAAATCTACAGATCATATGAAATCAAACGCTAATAAACACAAGTACTTCAGCGTAGCCAGCTGGAAGAATGCCTGCGTTGCGCTCGCCGTGATAGGTCTTTTAAGTTCAGGCGATACTGCGATGGCAACTGTAAAAGACACGGTAGAAATGGTGGCAGGTGTTCCTGTAAAACCGGAAGACATCAGTCCCCTGCTGATAGGCGAAGCCATACCTATGCTGCAACTGCCCACCTCTTCAGGGAAACGTTTTGACTTAAATAAGTCGGTAGCGGAAAAGCCGGCCATCCTCGTTTTTTATCGTGGGGGTTGGTGTCCCTACTGCTCAAAACAACTGTCGGGGTTGCAGGAAATTGAGCAGGACCTTGTAAATATGGGCTACCAGGTGATTGCTGTCAGCACGGACAGCCCGGAAAATCTTAATAAAACATTAAACAAACAAAAACTTACTTACACGCTTTTATCAGATGCAGACCTGGACGCTGCCAAAAAATTCGGGATTGCTTTTAAAGGCCCTCAGCACTATGATTCATTTTTACAGGAAACTTCCGGTGGTAAAAACGTGAACAAATTGTTGCCCGTACCATCCGTTTTTATTATCAGCAGGAAAGGCGCTATTCTTTTTGAATATATCAACCCGGATATTACCCAACGGGTAAGCGCTTCCTTGTTAAAAGCGGCTGCAGGAGCCCTGCGTGAGGAGATATAAATGCTATCTCAGTTTATCATCTATACTCTTTTGCAACTCCTGTTTGAATTTGTCATCCAGCTTCCGTTCAGCCTGGCCAGCTGAATGGAAGAAATTGCGTACCATTTGATTGATGATGATACTCTGCTGCTGGAATGTTTTGCAGATGGAACATCCCATGAGGTGGATTCTCAGCTCCAGTTTTTCACGGAGTGTAATGCGGCCTATCTGCTGCTTCTCAATCAGGAAAGTGGCTTTCCGGCAGTTATAGGCGATCTTTTTTAATCCATTCATAGCGGTTGATTAAATCCAGTTTTTTTGAAGACAGGCGCGAAGATTTACTTTTGCCCGGTGTATGATCACCCAGAAATTTGATGCGGATACTTTTAAGGTATTGCAGATGGTTTCGGTAGATTCATCATCCATATGCTTCATCGTAAAAACCGAAAGCCACAACACTGGCAGCTTCTTCATGCATAGCTGGAGTATCCGCTGAAACTCTTTGTTTTCCAGCGCGTCAGGCCGTTCAATTCCCAGTTCTTTTGGCCGGTGCTGATCATTCCAGTGCCCGTCGACGGCATCGAAAAAATCCTGGTGTTCCTGTTCAGCATCGCTAAGGTTAGCTCGTTTAGCAAAGGCGGAGGAGTTTTTGCGATAAACATCTATCACCTTAAATTTTAAAATAGCGGTAAGCCAGGTTCGCTCTGTGCTTCTGCCTTCAAATGTACCGGCCTTTTCCAGGGCGGCCAGAAAGGTTTCCTGTACCAGGTCTCTCGCCTGATCCTCATCATTAATGCGTGTAACGGCATACGTATACAGGTAATCCGCATACTTACTCACCCAGGAATGCGGATCGAGTGTGTTGCCGCCGGCAATGATATCTTTGTTCTGATCTCTTTGCATATATGAATTTACGAATATATTTTTTCCGGTTTCCCCGTAGCAGATGTTAGTCGGAAAAGACAGAAAAACCTTACAGGATTTCTTCTTTTATTTTAGAACCTCCTCTATAAATTACACTAACCATTACTTTCTTATCATTTTTTGCCCTAGTTTGCGAAATAATCCGGCCTTAAAAAATAATTGTCATCTAACCAAACATATACTGAAAAGGAGCTGCTTTTGCGCATAGCTGAGGGGGATGAAACTGCTTTTGCAGCTTTATTTAATCTTTACTCCACACCATTGGCTTTGCTCGCCTTACGCATGCTCCATAGTGAGCCGGCCAAACAGGAGGTGTTACAGGAAGTTTTTATTAAGATATGGTTGAACAGGGACCGGCTAAGAGACGTACAGCTCCCGGGTCCCTGGCTAAGGAAAATCACCATTCATGAATGTTTACAGTACCTCCGCAAAACATCCTTGTATAATACTAAGCTGGGCGACCTTCACCAGGAAGACGCCAGCTTCAACCACGCATTGAGTAGTATTTCGGTGAAAGAAATACAATATGCGGTGAAACGCGCGCTCCAGGTAATGTCCCCACAGCGCAGAACCATTTATGAGCTGAGCCGGGAAAAAGGGCTGAGCACAAAAGAAATCGCCGCCCACCTCGGCCTTTCAGACGGATATGTACGCAATGCCATCAGCGCTGCCCTTCAAACCATCCGCAGTTTTCTGCCAGACTCCGCCCGGTTACCCGCCATTATTATTTTTTTACTTTTTTTCAGAAAGTGATAGTGACAAGTCTTCCTTTCCCGCATCTTATATATAGCGCATGGAAAATACACGCATATATTACCTGGCAGGGCAATACCTGGATAAAAGCCTGAGCGACGCCGAGCAGGTGGAGTTTCAGCAGCTGTTACAGGCCCCTGATCACCAGGAGGCATTACAGGCAGTCTTTGATGAGCTGGCAGGCGAGCTGGATATGAACGCCACGCAGGACGAGGCACTGTTGCCTTTATTGCAACGGGCCTTAAACAGCGATAAGCCCGCACGCCGCATGCACTTCCTGCCTCGCCGGAGTTGGGCAGCGGCTTCCATCATCCTGCTGGTACTGGCCGCAGGCGCCTATTTCTGGCTTACCCATAAAAAAAATACGCCGCCAGCTGCTATAGCTGCTAAACCCACAGACATTGCCCCCGGCAGGGAGGGCGCCATCCTTACCCTGGCCGATGGCTCCCGGGTAGCATTGGATAGCCTCCACAACGGCGTAATCGCAAAACAGAACGGCACGCAGCTGGTACTGGCAAACGGGCAACTGGCCTACGATCCCGCAGGAGCGCCCAACGGGGAAATCGTTTTCAACACCATGTCTACTCCAAAAGGCCGGCAATTCCGGGTCACTTTACCGGATGGTACGCAGGTATGGCTGAATGCAGCCAGTTCAATACGCTACCCTACGCTGTTTTCCGGTCAAGAAAGAAAAGTAGCGGTTACTGGCGAAGCCTATTTTGAAGTCGCTAAAAATGCGGCCATGCCCTTCCGGGTGAGCGTGAACAATAAAGCCGAAATAGAAGTGCTGGGTACACATTTTAACGTGAATGCTTACGAAAATGAACAAACGATTGCCACTACCCTCCTGGAAGGATCGGTACGCGTAGCGGCCTTCTCCAACGGGCGCCAACCGGGCAATGTAGTTCTCCGGCCAGGCCAGCAGGCGCAAATTGAAAGCGCCGCGAAAACGGGCATACGGGTGATTGAAAATGCCAACACCGATAAAGTGATGGCCTGGAAAAATGGCATCTTCTATTTTGATGGAGTGAGCTTCGCGGAAATCATGCGCCAGATGGAGCGATGGTACGATATTGAAGTCGTGTATGAAAAGGGCGTTCCGGATATTGCGTTTGAAGGGGAAATGACCAAAGACGTTTCGCTAAACGGCCTGCTGGTGATGCTCGGCAGAACTGGTATACATTTCCGCCTGGAAGGCAGGAAGCTGATTGTGCAATAATACCTTTATTATAAAAAACCGTCACAGCGCTAACTGTGACGGTGGATGAATTTAATTAGTCAAAAAAACGGTTCACCAACCACTTTTATTAACAACCAAATCTGCTGCAAATCTATGCAAAAAAAATGCTATTGCCCCCCTGTTCGTGCGGGGCAGCACCCGGGTATTGCGCAATCCGTCAATGAAGGATTCAGCAAGCCCTTTAGAAAAAGAACCAAAATCCTGAGGGCTATGAAATTAACGACCTTCTTATTAACTGCTGCTTTTATTCATGCCCACGCCGCCAGCATGGCGCAGCATGTCACCATCTCCGGCCGGAACCTGACGCTGAAGCAGGTGTTCACCGCTATTAAAAAGCAAACGGGCTATGTACTGCTGAATCAGAAAGGCGTGCTGGCCGATGCCAAACCGGTGTCCCTTTCTGCTGATAACCTGCCATTGCGGGAGCTGCTGAATGATGTCTTTAAAAATCAACCTTTAGAATATGTGATCGAGGGCAAGACCATTCTTGTTTCCCGAAAACTTCCGGTTGCGCCCTCCGGCCAGCTGGCTTCCCCTTCCGCCCCCCCTGCTGCCACATTCATTCCTGTTAAAGGTTTTATCCGTTCTGCCGACGGACAACCTTTAGCGGGCGTGAATATTGTGATTACAGGAACCAATAAGGGAACTACTTCTGTTGCCAACGGTTCTTTTTCTTTTGATGCGAATACGGGAGATGTTATTAAAGTATCTGCTGTCGGCTTCGCTCCGCTCTTCCTGCGTTTCACCGGCAGTAATTTCCAGGTGGTATCAGCTGAACTGCCTGCCAAACGGAAGTCTTCCGGAGTTGACGGATCTTCAGCAAGCGCCTCAAAACTGGTTTCAGGCAACCCTTCTGCGCTCCTTATCCAGCTGGCATTAAGCACTTCACCCATAGATGAAGTGCAGGTAACGGCCTATGGTACCACCACCAAAAGATTTAATGCCGGTAACATTACTACGGTAACGTCAAAGGAGATCGAAAAAAATCCCGTAAATAATGTTCTGGAAGCGCTGCAGGGAAAGGTGCCCGGATTATTTATCCAGCAGGTAACCGGTCAGCCGGGAGGTGCATTTACTGTGAGGATGCGCGGCTCTGCCAACCTCACCACCGGGGCTACACAACCAATGATCATCGTGGACGGTGTACGTTACCCTGGTGGCACGTTACCTCTTTCCAATAATACCTCCTACGGCACACAAACTTTTCTGCAGGGGGGCAGCGGCCTGAATTACATCAATCCAAACGATATTGAAAGCATCGATGTGCTCAAAGATGTGGATGCCACCGCTATTTACGGTTCCTCCGGTGCCTATGGCGTGATCCTGATTACTACAAAGAAATCCAGGTCCACCCAACAGTCGTTCAATGCCAACATCTACACCGGCGTATCGGTGAACGGGCAAACACCCAAATTACTCAACACCGATCAATACCTGATGCTCCGCCGCGAAGCGTTGGCAAATGATAAACTGGAAATACCGGCCAGCGATAATGATCTGAATGGCGTCTGGCCTGCCGACCGCTACACTAACTGGCGGAAAGAATTCATGGGAAAATCGGCTGCAACTTCTAATGTAAACCTTTCTTACAGCGGAGGTGCACAAAACACCACGTACCTGATCAGCGGAAGTCTCCGTGATATTGGTAACATACAACGCCACCGCGGATCAAACAGGGATGGCTCTCTCCGTTTTGCGTTAAACACCGGCAGCACCAACAATAAATTCAGTTTAGCCCTGGGCGGTACCTATCTCTCTTCAAAAAATGATATGGTACCTTACGATTTCTCCGTCAGCGCACTGACTCCTCCCAATGCACCACCGGCTTATAACGAAGACGGGAGCATCAACTGGGCGTCGATCGGAAGCGACCTAAACAGCAGCGGCACTGCCAGCAACGCTAACAGGCTGTATAAAAATGTGACGAATAATCTCCTGGCCAATGCAACGCTCACTTACCGGCCGGTCAAAAAAGTGACCCTCCGCAGTATTTTTGGTTACAATACCATTAACGGAAAGGAATTAATCGGCTATCCCACTACGGTTTTTAATCCTACTAACACCCAGGCCCCTACGCAAACGGTGGGCATACTTCATCAGTATAATACGCGCTCCATCACTATTTCACCCTATGGCGAATACAATACTTTAATCAGTAAGAAAGGTGATTTAAGCATTAAACTGGGCGGCGAGGTGAACAACCAGGTAACGTATTTTGACGACATCACCGGAAGAGGATTTCCTTCTGATGCCCTGCTGAATAATCCTTCTGCGGGATCTACGGTAACTACTAATTACAATCTTACGGAGTACCGGTCCATCGGTATGTATGGGATTATAAAATTTGTATGGGACGATAAATATATTATCGATATCAATACACGACGCGATGGCTCTACCAAGTTTGGCCCTGGCCGCCGTATCGGGAACTTTGGTTCTGCAGCGCTGGCCTGGATTTTCAGCCAGGAAAAGCTGGTTACTGATCACCTGCCGTGGCTCAGCTTTGGTAAGATAAGGATCAGCAGCGGCGTGGTAGGCGGCGATGCCATTGGCGATTTCCGGTACCTGGAAACATATAGCGTCATCGGCGGATCGTACGATGGAAAGGTAGGATTGACACCCAACTCACTTCCCAATCCCCTGCTGAACTGGGAACGTAATTTTAACTCGGAAGCCGGCCTGGAGCTGGGATTTTTTCACGACCGGATTACGACCGACTTTAGCTATTACTCCAATCGTGCCGGCAATCAGCTGCTGGGGCAGCCCTTGTCAACTGTTACCGGTTATCCCAGCTATACCTTAAACTCTGATGCGTTGATACGTACCAGTGGCATGGAAATCAGCCTGAGTTCCACCAATATCAAAAACAGGAATTTTACATGGTCAACAAGGTTCAATATTTCCATACCTAAAAGCAAACTGCTGAGATTACCGTCGAGTACTCAAAATGCCAACTATGTGCTGAACAAACCCGTTACCGGTATACTACTCTATAAATACAACGGGGTAAACCCGGAAACCGGCAACTACAGTTTTACCGATGCGAAAGGAAATGTGGCTGATTACTCCGGGGGATTAACGCAGGCCGATAAAACCGAATTTGTAGACCTGGCGCCGAAATACTTTGGCGGACTGCAGAATTCCTTTACCTATAAAGGGCTGACGCTCGACTTCACCTTCAACTTCACCAGCCGCACCGGACAGAACTTTCTTGGTCAAACCGCCTTTCCTTTTGGACTCTATGGCTTAAATGGTTCTACTATCTGGTTGCGCCGCTGGCAACAACCGGGCGACATAACCGATATTCCAAAGTTAAGCTCCCAGTTCACCAGCATCTTCCGGCAAGGCCTCCTGCAAAGCAGTACCGGCGGCTACAGCGACGCCACTTACGCACGGTTACAGAATGTAAGCATCCGCTATAGTTTCAGCCCGGAAGTAAACAAAATGCTGCATCTCAAAAATCTGTCGGTGTACCTGCAGGGACAAAACCTCCTTACCATTTCCAAATTCGATGGTCTCGATCCGGAAAACCTGAATGCAGGCGTAATCCCGCCACTGCGCGTATTTACAACCGGAATTAATGTTACACTTTAATGCAATGAAAATGAAGATGATCTTTCCTGTCAATTATAGTTTTTCAAAACAGCTGCTGGCCATTACCACTTTGCTGGGCATCACGCTAACCAGCTGCGAAAAATACCTGGATGGTACCCAGTTACCGGCCAATACCATTGCAGCGGTGGATGTTTATTCCACCGATAACATGGCATCAACAGTGGTTACCGGCATTTACCTGACCATGAACAATACCGGCCCTTTTACCGGTTCCGCGAGTGGCAACATTGGCTATACCATGGGTTTGTATACCGATGAACTCAGCAGTTTGCTGACCGGTAATTTTGCAGATGTGTTCTATAAGAATGCGATTCAAAGCGGGCAAAGCGGCAACTGGACCGACTTGTATAAAAAACTTTTCACCGTTAACACTGCTATCCAGGGCATCAATGCCAGCAAGGGTAACCTCGCTTATAAAAATCAATGGTTGGGCGAGTGCTATTTCCTGCGGGCCTATTTTTATTATTACCTGGTTAATATTTATGGCCCGGTACCGCTGGCGCTGACGAACGATTATACGGTAAACAACCGGTTGTTCCGCGCACCGGAAGCTGATGTGTACCAGCAAATCATTGCCGATCTTAAAATGGCCCAATCCCTTTTAGACAATGAGTATAAAAATGGTTACGGGGTTACTACCACTAACCGCTTCCGTCCCAACAAAGCCGTGGTTACTGCTATGCTGGCAAGGGTGTACCTCTATGCGAAGGACTGGGCCAATGCCGAAGCGCAGGCGGGTGAGCTGATCAGCAACACCAATTATGCAATGCTGCCGCCTGACCAGGTGTTTGTTGCCAACAGCAGGGAAACCATCTGGGCACTGGCGACCAACAACCCTAAATTCACCAATGAATACGCCTTCTACAACAATGGTATGCCGGAAACAATTGTGCCGCCGCAAAGTCCTGCCTCCTCCAGTGTCTTCGTTAAGCTGAGCAATCTTTTGACCAACACGTTTGAACCCGGCGATGCACGCTTCACCAACTGGGTGCGTACCTCCACGGTGGCTGCCACTTCTACCGCCCCGGCAACGGTGTACTATTTCCCCGCCAAATATAAATCCCCGTCCACCAATGCGGAGTACCAGGTACTGCTGCGGCTTTCAGAGCAATACCTGATCCGGGCGGAAGCCAGGGCCATGCAAAATAAAAGTAATGCCGTGGAAGATTTGAATGTAGTGCGTTTACGCGCGGGCCTCGAAGCACTGCCAGCAGGCACACAGGCCACTTTGCTCAGGGCTATCGCTAAAGAAAGGCAAACCGAACTGTTTACAGAATGTGGCCACCGGTTTTTCGATCTGAAACGCACCGGCGTCATCGACGCCGTAATGGCCACCGTAGCGCCTACCAAACCCACTACCTGGATGAGCTATATGTCTTACTGGCCAATACCGCCCGCTGACCTCCTCCAAAATCCGAATTTAACGCCCAACCCGGGATATCTTCAATAACCTGATTAACGGACAGGATAATGATAAAACAAACCATCCTGTCCGTTCTCAACACATCAATTTTTCATGAAGAAAATTTTTATACTGGCAGCCATACTGGCGCCGGGATCGGTAGTCGCCCAGTCCGGCACATACACACTGACCATCAAACTACCTGCGCTTACCACTCCTGCGAAGGCGTACCTGATAACAAACTATGGCTGGAGCAACCAGCAGGTCCTCGACTCCGCTATGCTGAATAAAGGTTCTTTCCGGTTTAGCGGGCAGGTGAAAGATCCTGCGATGGTGCACGTACTCATTGATCATACCGGAGAAGATTTTACAAAATGGAAGAAGACTGCAGATGTTAATGATTGCTACCTTGAAAAGGGGGCTATTCAAATGACCGGCACCGATTCTGTAATCCATGCAGCAATTACAGGAGGCCCTGTAAACAACGATTACAAACGGTACAAACAGACGGTACTCTCCCACAGGGAACAGCTGGGCAAAGCTGTGGACTCCATGTTTCGCACTGCAACACAACAGCAAAAAAAAGATCCCCACTTTATAGATACTGTGATGAAACAATACCAGGTCGTTTCAAAAGAAACAGATTCCCTGAAATATGTTTTCATCCGTCAAAATCCTGCATCATACATCAGTCTCGTTACCTTGATGGAGGTGGCAGGCAAGGATGTGGATGTACCGCGTATTGCGCCTTTTTTCAAAAGACTTTCCCCGGCATTGCGCAACACCGGAACCGGTAAACAATTCGCAAAAAAGCTGTATAATCTGGGACGACTTTCAATTGGTGTATTTGCGCCGGATTTCACACAGAACGATGTGAACGGTAAACCGGTTAAGCTTTCTGATTTCAAAGGGAAATATACGCTGGTCGACTTCTGGGCATCCTGGTGCGGGCCCTGCAGGGCAGAAAATCCCAACGTACTGAAAGCATACCAGGCATTCAACCAGAAAAACTTTACGATCGTTGGCGTATCACTGGATACCAACAAAGACGCATGGCTTGGTGCGGTGAAGAAAGATGAGCTGCCCTGGCAGCAGTTATCCGATCTGAAAGGATGGAAAAATGAAGCAGGGAAATTGTACGAAGTACACGCCATCCCGCAAAATTTCCTCATTGATCCGCAGGGACGTATCATTGCGAAAAACCTGCGTGGTGAAGCCTTGCATGAAAGGCTTACGGAGCTGCTGAATAAGTAGCTTAAGAATTATAAGGGCCGGCTAAAAAGTACAAAACTACTTTTCAGCCGGCCCTTGTTTTATTTTATATCATCACTACTCCAGCCACTGCCCTCCATATCTTATTTTTCAGGAACCAAGCAATCTTTTGAGGGCGGCGGGATAACTTTTTCCGGATACGCCGCCATCGCCCAATGTAATACTATCGCCAAAACAAACCACTTTGTTATGCGGCAACTGCAGCTGTATGATCGCCTCATATACTACAACGCCCATCAGGCGGTATCCTTCCGGGGTGGGATGCAGGCCATCCGTTTTACCGCTGTTGGCTTCATTACGGAGAAGGCTATCCGCATCAGTGCCTATATTACCTGTTTTTTCAAAAACATGGTGCATGTCCAGCACCGGCAGTTTATTGTCTGCCGCGATTTTACGGATCACTTCATTCACCTGCCGGTTCCTTTCCTGGTACCCTTCAGGCTCATAGAACTCCTTCTTGTGGCGCGTGAAGAGGTAAGGCTCGTAAGCTGGTAATATGGTCATCAGCAGCACCTGGCTGTTGATGTTCATGATCTGTTTAACCATACTGCGGACATTCGCCTCATATTGCGGCAACGGCACATACTTCATGCTATTCATGTCGTTGGTGCCCGCCATCAGGATGGTAAGGTCAGGCCGGTGTGACAAACAGTCCTGGTCGATCCGTTTTAGCAGATCAATGGTATTGTTGCCGCCAACACCCGCATTGATCACCTGCGGGTCCGCTGCCGGCGTGGCTTTCACGGCAGGCTTCCAGGAAAAATATTTTTCCTGGAAGGCCACCGAGGTAGTGAGTAAGCCTGTTTGTAAAAATGTTCTGCGATGCATCATCAGTAATCCGGGTTTTGTGTCAGGTTCTTATTTACATCCCGTTCTGTTTGAGGGATAGGATACAGGTAGTGTTTTTCCAAAACAACAATAGCCGGGTTCTGCGCTTTTAGCGCGCTGGCCAGCCGTTTAGTCCTTACCAGGTCGTACCAGCGATGCCCTTCAAAAGCCAGTTCCAGACGTCTTTCCAACAACACGCTGTCGCGGAATGCAGCCTGGCTCAGTCCGGGCAGCAGATCCACGAGGCCCGCCCTTCCCCTGACCTTGTTAATTGCCGTATAGGCTTCCACGTTACCAGCGGCCTGCTCATTCAATGCTTCTGCATACATCAGCAGTACATCAGCATAGCGGATAATGGGGAAGTTGTTGCTGCCTTCCCCTGTAGCCGTGGCGGAAGGGTCCAGGTATTTACATACATATCCCGGGAAAAGAATATTCGCTGGTGCGGGAGGTGTGGTGGTGGCAGAATAAAGCCGGATGGTTACATCCCTGCGCTTGTCCGGCAGGCTATAGGCATCATACAGGTTCTTTGTAGGAGGATCATCGCCAAAGCCAGAAACGCCATTCACCTTGTCGAAACCGGGCCGCATATAGCCCTGCATGAAACTGCCCTCTCCTACGCCGCCTCCCAGCGCCTGCACTTCAAATACGGCTTCTTTGCCATTCTTATTGGCAATGGCAAAAGCATCTGCAAAATTAGTCCAGAGGTCATACACACCCAGGTCTATCACTTCCTTGCATTTGGCGGAGGCTTTGGCCCAGTCCTGCCGGGTCAGGTAAACCTTTGCCAGGAAAGCTGTTGCCGCGCCTTTGGTGGCCCTGCCTTTGTCTGCTCCCGTGTAAGACGCCGGCAGTACTTTCTCCGCATCCGTAAAATCTGCTATGATCTGCTGGTATACTTCGTCCACGGTTTTCCGGGATATTTCCAGGTCACTGAGTGAGGTGGTTTCCTGTAATACCAGTGGCACACCGCCGAATAATCGCACAAGTGTAAAATAGTAGAATCCTCTCATGAATTTTGTTTCAGCCAGCAGACGCGTTTTGAGCACATCATCCATAGAGATAGCCGGTACCCGTTCCAGCACTGTGTTAGCGCGGTTGATGCCCTGGTAGCAGGCGCTCCATACCACCTGGAAAGTAGCGGTAGCCGGTGTGAAAGTGTATTTGTCAAGATCGTTCTTCGACTGGTTAACCGTGGAGCGGCCACTGCCCCATTCGGCATCATCCGTGGCCTGATCCATCAGCACCCACATAGACTGGTTGTACAGACTGGCGGTGTTCACCAGGTCATATACGGAATTAACGGCCGCATTTGCGTCGTCCGCATTCTTGTAGAAATTCGCAGGTGTGAAGCTGGACTGCGGCACTTCGTTCAGCTTTCCGCAGGATACGCCTGTTATCAACAATAAAAAAAGAATAAACTTTTGCATATGCAGAAATATTTTTGTTAGAAGCTGACATTTAACCCAAAAAGCACGGTCCTGGCGGTAGGATAGCTGCCGTAGTCGAAACCCTGGCTGCGGCTGTCCTGTCCAAAGCGGTTCACCTCGGGGTCATAGCCGCTGTATTTTGTCCAGGTAACAAGATTCTGTACACTCGCGTACGCGCGGATGGAATGCACCTTGAGGGCTTTCAGTACGGAAGCGGGCAGGTTGTAGCCCAGCTGCAGGTTCTTGAGCCGCAGATAGGAGCCGTCCTCAATCTGTCGCGTAGAGATACGGTTAGTAGGCCGTGCATTGGTGGCGCGCGGAATGTCCGTATTGGTATGTGTGGGCGTCCAGCGGTCGAGCATATCCCGGTCCTGGTTCAAAGTGCCGGTGAGATACTCCAGTTCAAAGCGGTTGGCGTTCAGTATTTTATTGCCATATACGCCCTGGAAGAAAATGCTGAGATCAAACCCGCCGTAGGAGAAGGTGTTGCTGATGCCGCCTGCAAATTTGGGCTGTACATTACCAATGATGGTACGGTCTGCATCATCTATTTTCTTGTCGTTGTTCAGATCTTTGTACCTGCGGTCGCCTGGTTTCTTCGCATTCGGATCTGCCAGTGCCGACAGTTCTTCTGCCGACTGGTAAATACCATCGGTTACATAGCCGTAGAAAGAGCCTAATGGCTCACCTACACGGATAATACCGGAGTTGACGTTCTGTGCTATGTTGGCTACTTCACCAGCAAATATCTGCGGGGCGCCGCCAATATCCAGCACTTTGTTACGATTAATCACGTAGTTGATATCTGTGGTCCATTTGAAAGCACCGTCCAGGTTCACCGTGGAGAGACTAAGTTCTATCCCCTTGTTCTCTACCTGGCCCAGGTTCTTATAAGCGCTGGAATAGCCGGAGGTGCTGGGAATGGTTACATTCAGCAACAGGTTCCTGGTTTTTTTCAGATAAGCATCTGCTGTGAGGCTGATCCTGCTGTCGAACAGGGAAATGTCAATGCCCAGATCGGCCTGCGAGGTGGTTTCCCAGGAGAGGTCCGGATTGGAGATCTGGTTGGGGCCAATACCGGTGGCTACTGCGTTGCCCAGCACATAGTTCTGGGTGCCCAACAGGGAGTACGCGGGATAATTGCCGATACCGTCCTGGTTACCAGTAGTACCGTAGGTAGCCCTGACTTTCAATTCGCTGATCTGTTTCACGCTTTTCAGGAAAGGCTCTTCGCTCGCCCGCCATGCCAGTGCGGCAGAAGGGAAAAAGCCGAAGCGCTTGTTGGCACCAAACCGGGAGGACCCATCTGCACGGAAAGAAGCGGTGAGTAAATATTTATCGCGATAGCTATAATTTACCCTGCTCAGGTAAGACTCCAGCCCCCATCCGCCAACACCTGAAGAAGGGATAACGGGTATTGCGCCTGCGCCCAGGTTGCCCGAGCCCAGGTTGTCATTTACAAAACTGCGGGAAGATGAAGAGCTGTATTCCGTCTGGTTTACCTGCTGGGTATAACCTATCAGGGCAGTAATGTTGTGTACACGGTTGAATCTTTTCGTATAGGTAAGGGTATTTTCATTCAGCCAGGTAATATTCTGTTCATTGTAGATGTAGGCTACACCGCCCTGGGAGAGGCCACTGGCCACACTTCGCGGAAGATAGTTATCCTGCTTTTGCAGAATAGCGTCTGCACCGAACATCACCCGCAGGCTAAGCCCTTCGAGTATTTCATATTCGCCGAATACATTACCGAAAACACGGTAGGCGGTATTGCGGTTCTTCGAGTCCTGTACCAGCGCTACCGGGTTATCAGCCGGGAAAGTGAGCTTGGGATCATTAATCAGGTATTTACCATCCTTATCATATACGGAGAGAAGAGGTGGAAACTGCAGCGCCGCCATTGTTGCCAGACCGGCAGAGCCCAGGTTGCCATCAGACTTAGCCTGGTTACTCACCGTGCGACTCACGGTCAGGCTGTTGCCTATCTTGATCTTACTGGTCAGTTTCCTGTCGATATTTACGCGAAAGGAATACCTGTTAAAGTCAGATCCTTTCACGATCCCCTGCTGTGTGAAATAGCCGGCAGACAGGGCATATTGCGTTTTTTCATCACCACCGCTGACAGACAACTGGTAATTGGCAATAGGAGCGGTACGGAGTATTTCATCCTGCCAGTCAGTGCCTTTGCCGAAAGCGGCTACCTGGTCTGGTGTGTATACGGCAGGCTGTCCATCGTTGGTATTGGCTTCATTAACAAGCTGCGCGTACTCGCTTGCGTTCAGCACCGGGTATTTCCGGCGCACGTTCTGCGTGCCGTAGTAGGTATCGAAGTTAATAACAGACTTGCCTGCTTTTCCTCTTTTGGTAGTAATGATCACTACGCCGTTGGCGCCACGGGAACCATAGATGGCTGTGGAGGAAGCATCTTTCAGGATGTTGATCGATTCAATATCCGCCGGGTTGAGGGTACTCAGTACGTTAAAGGCGGAACCAGTGTTTGCGCCGGCATTCTTGAAAGGAATACCATCAATTACGTACAACGGCTCATTGTCGCCCTGTATGGAGTTACCCCCGCGGATACGGATAGTGGTGGAGGCACCGGGAGCGCCGGAATTCTGCGTTACCTGCACGCCGGCGGCCCTTCCCTGCAGGGCCTGATCCAGCGAAGTAACGGCCACTTTCCTGATTTCTCCCACCGGTATGGAGGCAACGGAGCCGGTGAGATCACTCTTTTTTACCTGACCATAACCTACTACCACTATTTCTCCCAGGGCTTCTGTATCGCCTTCCAGGGTAACGGTGATGCTGCTCTGGCCCGGTGATAAAGTTATTTCCTTTGATTTAAATCCCAGTGCGGAAACCACCAGCACCGCGTTCTCCGGTACATTGGCGAGCGTGAATACACCGGTTACATTGGTGGTAGTGCCCCGGCCGGTGCCTTTCACCTGCAAGGTAGCGCCGGGTATTGGCACACCCTTTTCATTCACCACTTTGCCCTGTAAGTTGTCAATGGTGGGTTGCTCCGCTCCCAGCAATGCGGGCGATGTTATTTTACGGCTGATGACCACCGTATTACCCTGCAAGGAATAGCGCAGTGGCTGGTCTTTCAGCATCATCTTCAGCGCTGTTTCCAGCGGCGTGTTGTTAAAGGCAACGGTGACCGGTTTGGCCGCGGCCATGTCCTCGTTGCGATGAAAGAATACATAGCCTGTCTGTTGTTTGATCACTGCAAACATCTTTTCCAGTGGAACGTTCTTCCCGCTGAAGGTGATCTGCTGGGAGTTACAGACAGCAGTGGCCTTCAGGAAAAAAAACAGGAATAGCGATAACATTAATTTGTACATAACATGGAAGATTGGTTGATACGTTTATTTACTTATTTATTTACTTATTCCGGCAGTATGACGATATGCCTGTCATGCTCTATTTTAAAATGCACCCTTGCCTGCTCCAGTGTTTGCAGCGCCTGCGCCAGGGTAAGGCCCTTCCCGATCTCCCCGGAGAAGATTCCCTGCGACACGCCGTCTGCGTAGCTGACCTCTACGTCGTACCAACGGGAAAGCTGTCGCATGATAGTGTGGATATCCGCGTCCACAAAAGAGAAGTAGCCGTTTTTCCAGGCAATCACATGGTCCGTATTCACCTTGTTGACGGCGATGCCATCAGCGCCGCGTACAACTGCGGCCTGTTGCCCGGGTTGCAAAAGCGTTGTTTCCTTGTTCATGCTTACTTTTACGGCACCGTCGAGCAGGGTGGCGTTCATGGTCCGTTCATCATCATAGGCCATGATGTCAAAGCTGGTGCCCAGTGCCAGCACTTCGAGGTTGTGAACGCGCACTTTGAACGGCTGTCCTGCTTTCTTTGCGATCTCGAAATATCCTTGTCCTTCCAGCTCCACTACTCTTTCCTTCCCTGTGAAAGCCGTGGGATATTTCAGCCTGGATGCCGCATTCAGCCATACTTTAGAGCCGTCCGGCAGTACCAGCTGGTATTGTCCGCCGCGGGGTGTAGCCAGGGTATTAAAGTCAGCCGCAGCACTTGCACCGTTTACATCATATTGCAGGCGGCCGTTCTGCAAATGGATGGAGGTATTACCCTGTTGCATCACGCGACCGGAGGCGCTGTCCAGCGCCACGGTGGAACCATCCGCCAGGGTGAGCATGGCTTTGTTGCCTCCAGGTGGCACATCCTGTTTTAAGATGTTGTGATGAACTATGGCAGAAGGAGTAGTTGATCGTTGCAGGTAAAGGTATCCCATAGCGCTTAGTCCCAACGCTACTACGGCAGCAGCAGCGTAACGCCAGCGGTATACCCTGCGTACCGGGATAACGGGAGTGTCGCTTTCGTGCTCCAGTTGATCTGCCGGTGGGCGCGTGTTGGTGAGAAGATTTTCCAGTTTGGCTTCGGCATCCGGGATGCCTGCCGCACCGCGACTGTTGAGCCAGTGCTGTTCCATAGCCAGGCGCAGGGCGTCGTCCACCGGTCCTTGCTTCACGGCTGTCAACAGCTCTTCCAGCTCTTCGCGGGTGCAGGTATTATTAATATAACGCTCGAACAAACGGCTTAATCTGTAATCAGTTTCACTCATACGTGGATGGCAGGGAATAGCTGCCTTTAATAGATAGACGCTGGAAAAAGGAGGAATAACTAATCGATCTGAAAAAAAATTTAAACTTTTTCTGAAACGACATGCAGGAGGGTAAATACCATCACCAGGTTCAGATGGTCGGCCAGGTATTGCTGGATGAAACGTTGGGCTTCAGTGATATGGTTGTTGACAGTGTGCCTGGAAAGGGATAAGCGCCCGGCAATCTCTTTATGGGAGAGCCCTTCCTCCCGGCTTAACTGGTATACTTTCCGGCGCTGGGGGCTGAGCAAACCAATTGCTTCCCGGAGTTTTGTTTCATATTCCTTCACCATTACCTGGTTATCGGCTTCCATAGCATCCGCCATCTGGATCTCTTCCCACAGGAGGTCTACCAGTTGCGGGTTTCGGCTGGCAGCGCGCAGAAAGTCGATAGCGCGATGGTAAGCAACACGGAACATGAAAGCCTCAAGGTGCTCAATACGGGGCAGCAGTTCCCTGCCCACCCAGCATTTGGTGAGTACGTCCATAACCACTTCTTCCGCCACCTGCGGGGATTTGATGATGGTACGGATATAATGAAACAGCCTGCCCTGCCATGCATGGAAAAAACTGCGGTAGGCGGCTTCGTTGCCTTCCGAGATTAATTGTAGTAGTTCCTTATCAGTATGTGGTTGTTCTGGCATGTAAGTAAACCCTGTCCCTCTTGTCGTAAAAGTAGTAAAAGGACAGCAGTAAATAACACTAAAAAGAACAGGCACCCGGATAACCAGGTGCCTGTTCTTTTTATACTATATCTACCTCTACTCAGTCCAGCGAAGACTTATACCGTTTCAATGCTTCTAAAAAATAATAATCCGCATACACTAGCGGCACATCAATTTCTGCATTATGCGGGATACTTCCCACGCTGTGCATCAATATAAAATTGCCGTTCTTTTCTTCCGGCGCCCGGTACGCAGTACCTGCGAGTGAATGCAGTATGGTGACCGCTGCCTGGCGATATTGCTCGGCCTTATCCTTGCCGGCATAACCACTCAGCTCAAACAGCGCCGATGCCACAATTGCGGCGGCTGACACATCGCGGTATTTTGTTTTCACCTTGTTGGCATTGGAACGTACACCCGGAACATATCCATTCTCCTGTACATTAAAATCCCAATAGGGTACTTTATCTTCCGGAAGATTTTTATTATCCAGGAACCAATCGGCCATACCGGTGGCTGTTTTGAGAAAACGCGGGTCATGTGTTTCCCGGTAGATCATGGTAAAACCATAGATGCCCCATGCCTGGCCACGCGACCAGGTAGAATTATCGGCGTACCCCTGCGCAGTTTCACGTGCCAGCACCTTACCATTGGTGGTATCATAACATACTACATGATAGGAACTGTAATCCGGCCGTATCTGGTTGCGCATGGCGGTTTCCGCGTGGCTCACGGCAATGTGGCGGAAGCTGGTATCGCCGGTTTCTTTAGCTGCAAAAAACAACAGCTCCAGGTTCATCAGGTTGTCGATGATAACGGGATAGTAGTATAGCTGCTGACTATGCCACGATTTAAATGCATTCCACGATTTGATGCTCCGTGTTACCGGGTTAAAACGGGTACTGAGCGAGCGGGCGCCCTGGATAAGGATATCCCGGTACGCTTTGTTGCCGGTAATACGGTAAGCATTGCCATAGCTGCAATACATCATAAAACCAAGGTCATGGTGTTGTGTAAAATCCTTCAGCGGCTTCAGTTTCTCCGTCCACTTAACAGCTTCCTGTTTCAGCGCGGGATCTTTGGTTTGTTCATATGCATACCAGAGTGAGCCCGGAAAAAAACCGGGTGTCCAGTCGTACATCGATGTAGTGATCATCTTCCCCTCTTTGTTGATCGTCCTGGGAAAAGCCAGGCTGTCGCGGGATTCCGTGTCCTTCAGCATATGCTTAAGCTGCTGCCGGGCAAAGCCCGCATTACTGCTGATAAAGTCCTTCTCCCCGCCCACCGTGTAAGCAGTGATGCCGGCGGCTAAAATAAAATAAAGCAATGGTTTCATATTCTTATGGTGTCACTTTAATGATCAGTTCCCGTATAACCTTTTTTTCTTCATCCAGTGTGTGGTTAAAAGCCACGAAGGTGGCCTTGTATACGCCCGGCGCCGGATAAGCATAAGCATATTCTTCTTTATCCGGTTCATTGATACTTTTGATGCCGGTACTTACATCTCCCGGAACACGGCCTGCGTATAATGGTTTGGTGACAATCCAGCTGGTATTTGTAGCTGCGCTGCCACCACCACCGGTAATTTTAAGATCCGTGGCAGAAGCTGTCCAACGACCGTTGGAGGGGCTCCATACATTGCCGTAACGTGTCCAGTAGGCTACATCAGCCGACAAAGAACTGATCAAAACTGTTTTCTCCGGTAATACATTATTCACGGTAAATTCGGTGATCGTCCAGGTGCGCTGTGTGGACCCTGTTACACCGCTGTATTTAAAGGCAATGAAGAGTGAATCATTTTCGTTAGTCACGAGGTCTGTCAGGTCAGCCGTACCAAAAGGCACTACGGTGGCGCTGGTAGGCAGTGCGCCGCGATCATTGATATTCGTCCATGCAGCATTTACTACAGAAGCGGAATCAAGGCCGGGCAGTTTATTGGTGGCCAATACCTGCAGGGTATTTGTTTGCGTACCAAATTCCGATTTCGAGGAAAAACTCAGCGTGATCTTTCCCAGTTTGTTTGCAGACGTACGGCCATCGTAGCGCTTGCCCGGTTCCCCCGAATAGAAGGCCACATTGCCTGCGCTGCCACTGAACCTGAAGCGGGTGGTGTCTCCCAGGCGGTAAGTAAACGTGTCAGATACCAGCCTTGCAGGATCAAGGGCAACATTAAAATCCGGCGTATCTATTTCCAGTGTTTTAGAACAGGCTACCGCAAAGAAAGACAACAGTATGATGAATGATTTTTTCATGTGGATGTTTTTAAGAATTACCAGCCTGCGTTTTGTGTCAGTAAGCGATTTAGATTGAGTTCATAAGTTGGCTTCGGCAGCATCACGTGTCTGGCGCTTATGTTGCGTACCCCTTGCAAACCGTTGGGATTACCTGTGGAGGTTACGCCCGCACCGTTGGCGGTAGCCCATGATGCGAAGTTCTGCATGTCTGATACAAAACTGCCCCATCGGATCAGGTCGGCTTTTCTCACGGCTTCAAAACACAGCTCGCGCATTCTTTCATCGCGGACGGCTAGCTGGAATGCATCTTTGCTAAGACCCGGTGCAAGATCGGATTCACTACCGGTAGTGATAGTGGCAGTAGCCGTAGCTGCGGTACCTTCATAGGTGAATACAGCGCCGGTCACCGCAGGATCGGAAGCGCCGGATGTATTGGTGGGTGGTGTATTAGTTGCAGTACCTGCCGTTGTTACCGTGTACAGGACACCGCCATTGGTGATTTGTGTGCCTGTGGTATAGCTGGCGCCCGGCGTCCAGAAGGTACCTATCACTACCACGGGTGAAGTGGTATAGTAGGAGCCTAAAGTCAATGCACCAGGGCTGTTCAGGTAAATACCCGTTACCTTACCACTGGCAAGGATCGCTGTTCCGGTAGCGCCGTTACCGCCGCCGCCGGTGATCGTTACCGCGGGCGCTTTCGTATAGCCATCGCCGGTACTCACCATCGTAATGGATTTTACTACGTTGCCATTCATCAGTCCATATCCTCTTTTGCGCACCTGGTTCACATAGTTGTAAGCATTCGTAGGGCCATTCACGTAGTTCTCTGCTTCCGCACGCATCAGCAATACATCTGAGTAACGAATCATGGGCCAATTGATATTATACGTACCGCCTACGCCATTCGTGTTGCGGATCGCCTGCGGTACATATTCTCTTCTGAATTTGCCCGCGCACATCTGCCAGGGATTAGGACGGGCTGCCTTTACGCGGGGATTGGTTCCGCTGTAAATATAGTTGGCGCAGTTCCAGTCGCGGCGGATATCCAGCGAGGGTTTATTTGGTAAAAGGGTACTGTTGGGATCTGTTTCATAAGCGTCGAACAGCTTTTTAGTAGCCCACACCCATGCAGCGGAGTTGTAGGAGGTAGAGTCCAGTGCTGTTAGCGTAGACTGGATCCCTACAAAGTTGCCGATATCATTGCCCGACTTGTTCACCACACCGGCAGCGGCGCCCAGTGAGCCCAGCTCCCAGATATTTTCTCTTACATCATATTGATCTGTTGCCAGGTTGATGAACACCTGGCGGTAATCGGGGTTCAATGCATGAAGGCCGGAGAGGATCACTTTATCTGTATAGGTGATTACATCCTGGTATTTGGCGGTGTTGTTTTGCGGATAACCGGCCCAGTAAAGGTATACACGTGCCAGCATGGCCTGCACAGCGGTGAGTGTCACTACCTCGTTGAATTTCGCCTGGGTAATGGTATAATCTTTCAGCAGCACTTCTGCTTCTTTCATATCCTTCTCAATTTGTGCATACACGTCTGCCTGCTTTACCTGCGGAATGTTCACATCATTGATAGCGGGTGTGTGAAGCACTACAGGTACATCTCCATAATTACTGGTAAGAATGAAGTACAGGAACCCGCGGAGGAACAATGCCTGTCCTTTGATGATATTCCGGCGGGATGCGTCCATCGTTGGTTTGTCGATGTTATCCAGTAATGAATTGAGATTATTGATGCCTACGTATGCATAACGCCAGATGTTGGCAATGTGCACAAGGGAGGCGTCGTAATTGTAACGGAGACCGCGTGCATCGCCGTCTGCCGTGCGGTTAGACATCACCTCATCTGTGGTGGATACAAAGTTGAGGCCCATCACCTGCCCGTATAACTCGGGGCGCATCAGGTCGCCGTACACGCCGTTCAGCGCCTGCTGAAGCTGTGCTTCCGTTCCGTAATAATTTGTGGTGGTATAAAAATCCGTTGGTTGCGTATCAAGGAATTTTTTGCAGGAAGTAAGCCCTGCTATTACTATACATGCCAGGATGCAAATACGTTTCATGTTCATCATTTTAGAAGGTTACATTTAAACCGGTCACATAAGATAATGAGTGCGGGTAAACGGCGTAATCGAAGCCGGGGGTAAGGTTACCTATCCTGCCGTTCACTTCAGGATCCATACCGGAATACTTCGTCCATGTATAAATGTTTTGGGCAGCGCCGTAGATGCGCACGTTCTTTATCTTCGCACGTTTCAGCAGTGCGCCGGGCACATTGTATCCCAGCGAAACCGTTCTCAGTTTTAGGTATGAGCCGTCTTCAATCACGCGGGAAGAATAAGCCGCATTACCCATACCACCGGCACGGAACATGGTGTTGCTGGGGTTGGTGGGCGTCCAGCGTTTGGCATAACTGGCAAACTGGTTCAGGTTCGGATTATTTACAATGCCGCCTTCGAATACATACCGGTTGGCATTGATAATATCATTGCCATAAGACCATTGCAGTAAAACGTTCAGGTCAAAATTGCGGTAACGGAAATCATTGCTGAAACCACCGGTATGTTTTGGTAAACCGCTGCCAATAATGGTGTAGTCCTGGTTGTTCACCTGGAGGTCGCCGTTCAGGTCTTTGTACTTAATGTCGCCCGGACGGATAGCATTGCGCGCCGCGCCATTGGTGGGCACATCCGGCTTCAGCAGATAGGTGTTATTTGGCATTACATCGAAATCGGAATACTGGTATACTCCATCGAATACAAGGCCGTACATCTCACCCAGCGGTCTTCCGATCACAGAGATATAAGGGAACAGACCCGAGTAGGTAGTATTAAAGAAAGTTCCGGAACCAGAGAGAATAGATTGTTGTCCTTCTGCCAGTGATTGTATTTTATTATTATTAAAGCTGATGTTAAAACTGCTGTTCCAGCTGAACTGCCTGGTATCCGCAATTACACCTGCCACCGTGATTTCCAGACCTTTGTTCTGTAACTGGCCCACATTTTTAAATCCCTGTGCGCTCTCTATGCCATGTGCATAAGGCAATGCGGCATTCAGCAGCAGATCCTTTGTAGTACGCAGATAGGCATCTACGGTGAGTGTCAGCCTGTTTTTCAGGAAGGCCATATCCAGGCCGATATTGGTTTGTTCGTTGGTTTCCCAGCGCAGGTCCGCGTTACCGGAAGATATCATCACCGAGCCAATACTCAGTGGTCCATTTCCCACGGAATACCAGTATTGATTGCTGGTGAGTTGTAACTGGGACAGGTAAGCAAAGTCGCCCACCCGGTTGTTCCCGGATGCGCCATAGCCCAGCCTGATTTTCGCATCAGAAATGAAACTTACATTTTTCATAAACTCTTCGCTGCTGAAGCGCCATGCCGCAGAGGCGGAAGGAAAGTATCCCCATTTGTTGCCGGCTGCGAATTTAGAGGAGCCATCGGCACGGACAGACGCAGAGAAAAGATATTTTGAATTGTAATCGTAGTTCACGCGCAGTGCGCCGGAGGCCATTGTCCAACCGGAGCTAAGCGAAAGCAGTGAAGTATTGGCCGGCGCTGCCAGATCAATTCCATCCAGTCCAAGGTCTTCATTGGGAATTTGATTTGCCGAAAACCTGCGTTGCGAATTTTTATATCCCTGCGCTTCCAGTACGCCGAGTACGGTGAGGTTGTGTAACTTGTTCCAGCTTTTACGATAAGTCAGCGAGTTCTCCGAACGCCAAAGCGAAGTAGGTTTGGTTTCCACGCTGCCGTTCACGCCGTTTGCGTTCCATTTACTGCCGGATTGCGTTTTGGAGTTGTTGAAAATATTGATCTCGGTATTTACCGTGTTGATACCACCGGCTATACGTAATGTCAGCCCATTGGTGATGGCGTATTCCGCATACGCATTAGCGAACAGGTTGTTCACCTTGTTCATGGTATACTGGTTCTGGATATTCTGCAACGGGTTCACGCGGTAGTCCTGGTTATTTGCCAGCTCATTGCCCGGATCATAAAATTCATCAACGAGGTTCACACTGCTGTCGCGGCCGGCAATACTGGTTGTTGGCCGGAAGCCCCACACGGAATACAACGTAGTGGCAGACGCATAAAAATTGGTGGCGGAAACCGGTATCCCGTAGGTTTCATTGTAAGCATAATTGGCATTAATACCCACTTTCAGCTTGCTGTTCACTGTTTGATCCAGTGAAAACCGGCCCTGGTATCTTTTAAAACCGCCATTGATGATGATCCCCTTCTGGTTATTGAAATTACCGGAGAGTGAATACCTCGTTTTATCATTTCCTCCCCGCACAGCAATGTCGTGGTTCTGGTTCTGACCAACGCGGTACACAAAGTCCTGCATATCTATGGATTCCTTGTTGCGGTAATCTTCCAGTTTGGCGCCGCCGGCCAGGTATACGGAATCATAGATAGATGGGTTCACATCGCCCACATATTGTACAAACTCGTAGGCGTTCATTAACGGGATTTTGTTCGGCACCTGCTGCCAGCCATAGTACCCGTTATAAGTTACCTGCGGCGCGCCGGTTTTACCTTTTTTAGTGGTGATGAGAATAACACCGTTGGATCCGCGGGCGCCGTAAATGGCGGTGGCAGATGCGTCTTTCAATACGTCGATCGACTCAATATCACCGGGGCTGATCGCATTGGCGTTGGAACTTTCGGTAGGGAAACCGTCGATAACGTAAAGCGGGGAATTATCCTGTGTGATAGATCCTGCACCGCGGATAACGATATTGGAAATAGAACCCGGCTGACCATCATTGCTCGCTACCGCGACCCCTGCTACCCTGCCGGCCAGCGCTTCGTCGAACGACTTTACCGGCGCCTTTGCAAAATCTTTCATGTTCACACTACCCACTGCCCCGGTCAGGTCTTTCCGTTGCTGGGTAGCATATCCCACTACCACCACATCGTTGAGTGTGCCGGCCTGCTCACTCATCTGCACATTATACTCTGTCCTGTTATCTACCGGCTGCTCTATTTTTCCAAAACCGACAAAGGAGAACACTAAGGTAGCACCAGGATTTACGGAAATAGTAAAACGGCCGTTGCCATCTGTATGCGCGCCGGTCTTTTCATTTTTCACCATTACTGTCACACCTGGCAACGGTGTACCATCTTTGGCCTTTACAGTGCCGGACACTGTTTTCTTCTGTTGAGCAAAAAGGAAAAGCGGAAAAAGTAAGATCCACATGACTCCCTTAAAAAAATAATTGAAGGCGAAGCTGCACTCTCTCCCCCTGTTGGTTGATTGGCATGTCTTTTTCATAATAATTGTGGAATTGAGCGGAAATAACGGTTGATACACAAATATGTGGTAACCAGTTCAAATCACAGGGGGACAATCATAAATGATTGGGGTGAATTTTATAAATCCCCCTTCAACCTGCTGATTATCAGAATAATAAAAGACTGATATTTATAAAAAACACCCATTTGCCCCGATACAATTCTTATATTAGAGCATGATTTCGAGGTGCTTCCCGTTCTTATGCCTGCTGCTCCTCGCTGCTTTTATAAAAAGCAGCGGGCAAAACGTTACGTTCAATCACCTCACCGTAGAAGATGGATTATCGCACAACGCGGTATTGTCTGTTGGAGAAGATGCCCAGGGATTCATCTGGTATGGTACACACTATGGCCTCAACCGGTACGACGGACATCGATTCAAAATTTATCGCCAGCAGGCGGGCGACAGCACGTCCCTTCCCGGTAACCAGATCATGAGCCTGTACCGCGACCGGAAAAATGTGTTATGGATAGGCACCTCCGCAGGGCTGGCTAAATATGATCCTGAGCACGATCGTTTTCAACGCATCCAACTGGATCCCGGGCGGCCAACAAACATTAATTGTATTTATGAAGATAGTAAAGGCCGCCGTTGGATCGGCGCCAACAACGGGCTTTATCTCCAGGACGGCAACCGGCAGGAGTTTCTCATACCCGGGAAAATTGCCAGTTATGTAGTGCGTTGTGTGTATGAAGACAAGAAAGGCAATATCTGGATTGGCACCAGCAACGGCCTCACCAAAATGAGCGGCAATGATTTTGAAACATTCCGCCATGAAGACGGACAACCAGCCAGTCTGGCTATGAACTTTATCACCGCCATCACTGAGGATAAACTGGGCAGGTTATGGATAGCCACGCAAACCGGTGGTATTAATATATATGATCCCTCCACCGGCCGTTTTTCCTTACTGGCGCAACCAGCGATCATTAATAATATAGTAAGACGGGTACTTCACGATAAAGCAGGCAATATGTGGGTGGGCACCCAGGAAGGACTCAGCATCATTGACCCGGTGACGATGACCAGCCGGCATTATCAGCAGGAGCCCGGCAACAGCACCAGTCTTAGCCAGAATTCTATTCATAGCATCTATCAGGATAATAACGGTGTAATCTGGATGGGCACCTACTTCGGTGGCGTGAACATGGTGCATCCTTATGGCACAGCCTTTACCGCCTGGCAGCAGCATCCCCCGCTCAATGGGATCAGCAACAATGTGATCAGCAGCATCCTTGAAGATGCGCAGCACAATTACTGGATCGGTACAGAAGGCGGCGGACTGAATTATTACAATCGCGCTACCCAACGTTTTACCAGCTATAAACATGATGCAAATAATCCTGCCAGCCTCGGGTCCAACCTGGTAAAAGTAGTGTATGAAGATACAGACCACAACATCTGGACGGCCACGCATGGCGGCGGACTAAACCTCCTGTGGCAGGATGGGTTTAAACGCTTCTTCTACGATACAAAAGATCCCGGCACCTTTTCCAGGGAAGTAACGGCCATACTGGAAGACAGTCAAAACCGGTTCTGGGTGGGCACCAACAACGCGCTCCACCTGCTTCACCGGAATGGGCATGAGCTGGAGAAACGCGCCGATTCCATTTTAACAGGTATTGCTTCCCGCCAGTCGATCCGGTATATCCTGGAAGATTCCCGCCACCGGATCCTGATCGGTTCTATCAGCAACCTGTATGTGTTTGAAGCAGACACCATGCGGCTTATCCAGCCGGGTTATGTGAACTCCATACAGGAAGATTCAAAGCACAACATCTGGGTGAGTATGTATTTCGGAGGCCTGGTTAAATATGATCTGGAGCTGAAGAAGCAAACACGTTATACAGAAAAAGATGGTTTACCGAACGATAATGTGATTGGCTTGCTGGAAGATGATCAGCATAATTTATGGATTAGTACCTATAACGGCCTGGCACGTTTTGATCCCGGTCGCAATTCTTTCCAGACCTATACTGTAAGTGATGGCCTGGCGGGGAACGTATTTAATTATAACTCCTTTTTGCGGGACAGCCGCGGCGAATTTCTCTTCGGCGGCTATAATGGTATCACCAGCTTCTTCCCGGATCAGATCATTACCAATTCCCATCCATCCGTCATCCGGTTTACCGGTTTGCGGCTGTTTAACAAACCGGTAGCTATCGGTCAGGACAACGGACTGCTGGAACAGGATATCAGCTTTACGAAGGCGCTGCGTTTTCATCACGACCAGGAAGTATTTACGCTCGAATTTGCACTGCTCAATTATGTAAAAAGCAGCAAAAACCGTTATGCGTACCGGCTTGAAGGCGCCGACCGCGACTGGATTGAAACCAATAACCCAGCGGTAACATATACCAATCTCTCTTCCGGTCATTATACATTTTGGGTAAAAGGCGCCAACAACGACGGCATCTGGAGCGCGCCCGCAAAGATGGAGATCACCATCCTGCCGCCATTCTGGCGAACCTGGTGGGCATATGGCATTTACGCATTGGGACTTATCCTGCTGTTCTTCTTCGTGACCCGCTTCTTTTTCCTGTGGGCCTTGCTGCGCAAAGAAGAAGAACTGCACCAGGTGAAACTGAACTTCTTTACACATGTTTCCCATGAAATCCGTACCCACCTTACCTTCCTGCTGGTGCCAGTAGAAAAGATGATGGATATGCTGAAGAAAGATGATCCGCTGCAATCCACCCTGCTGCAGTTACGGAACAATGCCGACCGGCTGCTGAAGCTCGTGAATGAGTTAATGGATTTCCGCAAAGCAGAAACCAATCACCTCAAACTGCACGTACAGGAACAGGACCTGATTCCTTTTCTTGATCATATATACACCAGCTTCCGCGAGCTTTCGCTCGACCGGAACATCAGCATGGTATCCGGTCATGATATGGAGCACGCCTGGGTTTATTTCGACCGGGAGCAGCTGGAAAAAGTGTTCTTCAACCTGCTCAGCAACGCTTTTAAATTCACCCCGGATGGGGGACGCATCCAGTTGCACATTACCCATTCGCGGCAAAACACGGTGGTCACTATCACTGACAATGGCCGCGGTATTGCGCCCGAATACCTCGATAAGCTATTCACCAATTTCTTCCAGGTACAGGATCATGGTTTACAGAACACGGGGTACGGCATCGGGCTGGCATTATCCAAAAACATTGTGGAACAGCATAAAGGAACGCTGACCGTGGAAAGCGAACCTTCTACTGCGGAAAAGGAAGGCCGTACCTGTTTTACGGTTTCCCTGCCTACCGGCGCCAAACATTTTGAAGGCACCCAACACACCGTAGGCGGGGTGCCAGCCACGGCCGCGGCGCCGGTAAAGGCGACGCTGGCGCCGGAAACCCCGGATACTATAATCACAGCTGCACCGCAACCCTTCACGATTCTTATTGTGGAAGACAACCCGGAACTGCGCACTCTCATCAGCCAAACTTTCCGGGATCAATACCTGGTACTGGAAAGTGTGAACGGGGCAGATGGATTGGCAGCTGCCACCGCACAAATCCCGGACATCGTGATCAGCGATGTGATGATGCCCGAAATGGATGGCCTGCAGCTTTGCCAGGCGATTAAAACAGATGAGCGCACCAGTCATATTCCTGTAGTGCTGCTCACTGCCAAAAGTTCACAGGCCGATCATGTAAGCGGTCTTGAAACCGGGGCCGATCTCTATCTTACCAAACCTTTCAGTACCCGGGTGCTGGCGCTCAACGTCCGCAACCTGATCGCTTCCCGCGAAAAAATGCGCGAACGCTATAGCCGCCAGCTGCAAACAGAAACGGAAGTACCGGATGCTTTACCCAGCAGCCTGGATAATGCCTTTCTCGAAAAAGTGATCGCATTGGTGGAAGAGCATATGGACAACCCGGATTTCGGCGTGGATATGCTGGCCCGAAAGGTAGCCATGAGCCAGCCCGTGCTGTACAAAAAACTGAAGGCCGTTACCAATATGTCGGTGAACGACTTCGTAAAATCGCTGCGGTTGAAAAAAGCGGCCTCCCTGATACGCACCCGTGAGCATACTGTATACCAGGTAGCGTACATGGTGGGGTACAACGACCGGAAATATTTCAGCCGCGAATTCAAGAAACAGTTCGGTAAAACGCCTTCCGAGTTTGCGGAAGCCCCGGATTTGTGAAAATTCCCCCCATTTACTCGGAAAAATCACCCCACCTGACCAGGCGGGATCACTAGATTTGTTACAAATCCACTGTTATGAAAATCAGCATGCTGCTTATCCTGGGCTTCCTGTGTAATATGTCCCATGCATGGGGCCAAACGGCGTACACCACTATTATGGACCGTATCCGTGCGGAACTGCTCTCGCAATCCGGCAGTACCTCCACGCTGGACAATAACGTAACCAGCACATTAGCCACGCTGCAAAGCAATGGCTCCTGGCCGGACGTCAACTATACCTACAGCGCCACCACCTATACGGCGGACGTACACATCAACCGGGTAAAAACCTTCGCGCTGGCCTATACGAAATCAGCCAGTTCGTATTACAAAAGCACCACACTTTTCACCGCTATTGTGAACAGCCTTACTTACTGGAACACCACCGATCCACAGAGCTGGAACTGGTACCATAACCATATCTCCAATCCGCAGCGTATCGGCGAAATCCTGATCCTTTTGGACACCGCGCAGCAAAGCCTGGGCAGTCTCCGCAATGCCCTGCTCACGCAAATGAGCCGCGGCAATCCTTCCGGTCAGGCCGGCGCCAACAAGCTGGATGAGGCTATACACTTTATATACCGGTCCTGCCTTACTGCCAACGACTCCCTGATGCAGTACAGCGTGGACCAGGCATTTTACTCCCTTGTACTCACCGCCAATGAGGGCATCCAGCATGATCTGTCATATCACCAGCATGGTCCGCAATTGTATTTCTTTGGTTATGGTTCCGTGTTCGTGAGTGGAGAAACCAATGTTGCCTATTATCTGCGTGGCACGCCTTATGCGCTGTCAGGCTCCCGCTTATCTGTGTTCAGTAATTTTGTGCGGAACGGTTTCCTCAAAGCCATGCGTACCCGTTATATCGACTACGGCACCAACGGCCGCAGCATCAGCCGGGAAAATCAATTAGCCATTGGCGTTACCAACCACCTGGAAAAGCTCAAAGTGCTGGACACCGCGCATGTTACTGAATACAATGAGAACATCGCACGGCTGAACGGCAGCCAGTCGCCGGGATACCTTTTGCCCTCCCTGCATACCCACTTCTGGCGTTCGGACTATACCGTACATCATCGCACCGGCTACCTTTTTGGGGTACACATGACCTCTACCCGCAGCGCCAAGCAGGAAAACGGCAATGGTGAAAACCTGAAGGGTTATTACCTGTCGGACGGGTCCACGCATATCGCCGCCAGCGGCAACGAGTATTATAACATTCCGGCCGTGTGGGACTGGAGCAGGATACCCGGTACCACCGTGCCATACATTACCACTATTCCGCTGCGTACAGCCTGGGGCGTGAACTTTGGCACTACCGCATTTGCAGGTGGTGTGTCGGACTCGCTGTATGGTGTTTCCGCGCTTCAATTCTCCGATTACAATACGCAGGCACGTAAAGCCTGGTTCTTTTTCGACAACGAGGTTATTTGTTTAGGCGCCGGCATCAGTTCCACCGCCACACAGCCCATCAATACCACTGTGAACCAGTGCCTGCTGAACGGCACTGTGTCTGCCAATGTAAACGGCTCTGTGAACACCATTGCCAATGGCACTTACAGCTACAACAATACCCTGAAATGGATCACGCACAATGGCATCAGCTACTACTTCCCTTCCGGTGGTCAGTTGCAGCTGAGCATGCAATCACAATCCGGTACCTGGAGAAGCATTAATAACGGTGGCAGCACCACCGTACAGAATATGAACGTGTTCCAGCTGTGGTTCAACCACGGCACTGCGCCGGCCAACAGCACTTATGCCTATTATGTGTTGCCGGGGCAAAATATGAGTACCTACGATACCACAGCAGTACGCATTGAGCAGAATACGGCGAACATGCAGGTAGTATATCACAGGGGATTAAATATCTGGCAGATGGTATTTTACCAGGCCGGCACCTTCCATAAGGATTCACTCACGGTTACTGTTGACCGTCCGTGTGCGCTGATGCTGCGCAATGCAGGCACTCCCGATGTCACCGTGTCGGTTGCTGATCCGGCGCAATCCGCTTCGCCTGTTAATATCCAGTTGAACCTGCCGGGGATTCCGCAAACACGGGAGCTGATTGCTACCCTGCCTTCAGGGCCTTACGCAGGCTCGTCTGCCACGTATCATGTGAACAGTCAAACGCCTGTTTATGGTGCCTCCGTCATCACGGCTGTTGCGGACGCTTATGTAAGAGGAGGTTCTACTTACGGCAGTGTAAACTATGGCACCGAGTCGCTCGTGCTGAAGCAGGAAAGCACCACAAGCTATACACGGGAAATATTTCTCCGCTTCAATGTGGGCGCACTGCCCGCGGGTACCAGCCAGGTAAAACTGCGGATGTATGTGAGCTATGCAAACACCAGCATCACCACCGTGCCGTGGATTGCACGATATGTAAGCAACGACAGCTGGACGGAATCCGGCATCACCTATAACAACATGCCTGCCGCGACCAGCGCTGTGGATACGATCATGGGACGCACTGCCGGCAATTATGCCGAATGGGATGTAACGGATATTGCGCTCTCCCAGCAATCTGCCGATGGCATGCTTACTTTAAAACTGGTATCCGGACTGGCAGGCGCCACTACCGATGCCACCTTTACTTCCCGCGAGGGCAGCGACAGCACCCGGCGGCCGGTACTCGTTTGCAGTACAGGCAGCACCCTGCGGAAAATGATGCCAGCGATGGAGCAGAAAACAGACGGTGTAAGCATCTATCCCAATCCGGCAAGTGCATTCATTTATGTAAATACCACCGAACGTTGGGTGAGAGCAGAATTACATGACACCGCCGGCAAAGTGGTGAAAATGGAAAAACTGGATGGCCGTCAGCAGTTCGATCTCCAGATGAGTGATATACAACCGGGGATGTATTTACTGGTGTTAAAAGCACCCGGCAAACAACTGGTAAAAAAAATAGTGAAGATGTAAGCTAATTTTAATACTGAGCTATTGCTGCACGCACCTGCTGCCGCAATAGCTCATATGTTTTTACAGTGGTTACTTTGTCCAAGAACAGTTGTACAATACCAGCGGTTCTGGTATCCCCGTGTTGCTGTACAAAGGAGAGATATTCCTCTTTATTTTCCGGGATCAGTGAACGGAGATTGCTTATATTTTCAAATGAAGGCGTATTGTCTGTGCCAAACAGGTAATCCTCACAATAGCCGTTATACTGTTCCCGGGCGGTTTCCACAAAGGTGCTGTTTGGATAAGCGTCCAGGAACTTTTCCCAGTTGAGTACGCGCTTTCCTATCATGCTGAAAGGGATCAGCAATCCCGCATCGGCGCTGTATAATACGGTATCTTCATCTGCCTTAAGTTGCAGGAAAGCGTTGTAATCGGCCGGCAGGGAAGCTTTGAATAAACTTGTATAGAATGCGGGAACCGCGCGAAGATCGGTATACCCCTCGCCTATTTCCCAGGGTTCAATACCTGCGGTGGCCAGCAAATGAATGCGTTGTTGTACCTGCGCAGGCAGCATGATCATGCCCTTTTTTTCATCGTAGTAGTTTACATACTCATTCAGCCATGCCTGCTCATTGGCGGTAATGCCTGCCAGCGCTGTATCCATATAATTCGCCAGGGAACTATAAAGCCGGGCAGCTGCGGCTGCATTGATACCTGGCAATTGTTTTTCGATGGCTTGTTTCCTGCTGATGATACCGGAAACATATGCTTCCGTAGACAACGTCGGAATGTCAGCTTCTTTATGCACCGGGGAATCTATTCTGACGGCACTGACAACAGGTTGCTTGCTTTGGGATTTTTCACTGTCACCATTACAGGCGGTCAGCATTATCACATGCATACAAAAAGCAGGTATCAGGATATAGAGGTGCATAAACTTGTGCTTCATGGTATAAGTCGCCGGTTAATTACGAAGATGCAAGATAATTATTGCTGTTGCATTGACAAATTTTAATCAGGCACCAAGTAGGGCTTCCCTGGGGCTGGTTAAACCACATTTTTCATTGCCCATATTTGTATTTCCATCAACACCGGCTTCAGTGAAGTGCCTTTTTCGGTCAGTGAATATTCCACTGTTGGCGGCATTGTTGCAAAGGCTTTCCGGTTAATGATCTTCCTGTTTTCAAGTTGCTTTAATTCTTTCACCAGCATTCTTGTATTGATGCCTGTCACACTTCTTTCGAGTTCCTTAAACCGCATTTTTCCCGCCATCAGGTTATTGATGATGGACATCGTCCACTTGCCCGAAATCAGGTCCATCGCTTCCTGGAAGGGACACGTTTCAGATTTATCTATTTTTTTTTCATCTTTCAAAGCCATACTATACCTGTTACTTTACTTTATGTTACTACCTGCCAAAAAGGTAACTACTTGTAAATGTACTGGAACAGGACGAAATTTGCAACGCACATAAAAACACACCTGTTATGTCATTACAAGCCATCGAACAATTTATAACGGAGCAACTTCCCAACGTTACCAAACTTGATAGCTTTGGATACAAATTTTTCTTTTATGAAACGGACCAGGTACTCCCGTTTGTAACCATTGCCACATCCGATAATGAGCATGATAATAAGTCCAACCTGGATCGCGATGGTATTTTCCGGGTAAATATTGGTATCTCAAAAGATGCCTACAACAAGCTATTTTCAGGTACTGAAACCGGGTGGGATTATACGGCATTAAACCGCTTCATGCCTCATCCGGATTATGCCGCACAGCACTACATCTGCATCCTGAATCCCGGAGAAGACCTGTTACCTCAAACGATCCGGTTTATTGAAGAAGCCCATCTTATTGCAAAGAACCGGTTCGATAAAAAGCAATCGGCTAAAATGAGAAAGTCCGGGTGAGCCGTCTGTGAAGAAATTGCAATAATGACTGGTTTTTGCTATCTTCATATTACCAGGAAAAAATAACCTCATGATCAAACATGCTGAAGACCCTCACAGCGGAAAACGCCAGGCTGCCACACCTGTCACCCCCGCGGCTGTACATACTGCGGGCACAGGCCTACAGGCAGTGCAGCTACGTCCCTTTCAGCAGCTGGCAGACAACAGCGACAAGATAACGCAGCAAAAGGCCCTGCAAACACTGGCAGACAACCGCCCACAGCCTGCGCAACTGAAAGCAGATGGCTATCAATCTCCCATACAGAAAAAAGAAAACAAAACCGGCTTGCCGGATAATCTTAAAAGTGGAATAGAGAATATGTCCGGGCAAAGCATGGACGATGTCCGGGTGCACTACAATTCCGCCGAACCCGCCCAGCTGCAGGCCCTTGCCTATGCAAAGGGAAGCGATATCCACCTCGGCCCCGGGCAGGAAAAACACCTGCCACATGAAGCATGGCATGTAGTGCAGCAAAAACAGGGACGGGTACAGGCTACCACACAATTAAAACAGGGCACACCTGTTAACGATGATAAAGGTCTGGAGCATGAAGCCGATATAATGGGCCAGAAGGCGCTGCAGCTGTACAGCGCTTCGCCGGTGCGCCCGCTGGCCATTACCCAGTTGAAGCAGGAAGTAGTACAGCGCATCAGCATTGATGTGAACAAGCTGAATGTAGTGGGGGAAATGCACTCTGAATCACAACAACGCCGGCAAACAGAGATGGCCTTCAGTAACCACCTCTTTGGCAGGAACGACCTGTATTGGCAGGAAGCCGCGTTCAAACCCATTGAAATACATCAAACGCGCGGGGATGAAGCCGGGTTACGATTAAAATTCTTCTACCATCTCTATTCAAAAGATATCGTAAACGTAATAAAAACCACCAATGATGGGGATATGCCCTTCCTGATGGCCGTACGCGGTATCTGGAAAACGATGAATACCGTAAAAACCCTGTACGACGAGGAAGTAGAAACGCTGAGCGAAGATGAAGGACTCGCCCTCCATCAAATGATAACCAACCAGGTATGGACCGGCTGCCAGGCTAAAATGGACGGATTGGCAACACCTCAAAACGCCAACAACCTCGAATACAGGAGAGACCTGGTGACTGATATCATAAACCTGAAAAACTACTGGGAAACCAAGCCTGCTATTTATGAACCCAGCAAGCAAGTTGCCAGGGCCGACCGTAATGATCACATGCATAACAGCGCCACCACAGCTGCCTTCCAGGGACGTAAAGGGATCTGGAAAGTTGGAGAAAACCACGTTACCGGCATCTCACAAATGTTCCCCGCGGGAAGACACTACAACCTGGTACACCAGGCCGATTTTAATAACGACATTAATGCGTATATTCAGCACACTACCAGCACTACCAGTGTAACGAAAGAGAAAAAGTGATGCTTTGAATCACAGACATAATTACAATCATATATACTGTTTATGGAAAGGCAATGGAACCAGATTAACGAAGGTAAATTCGTATTTTTAGTCAATGGCGAAGAAATTGGAACATATCAAAGAGGAGACGACTGGCTTAAAAAACCTGCAACTTTCAATATCCGTCAAAATGAATATAGTATTGAGCATTCCTCCGGCCTTTTCAGCCGTAACAACATCAAAATAGTAACATCAGGCGAACCTGTTTTGAAGCTGAAAAGTATTCCGTTTTCATTAAACTTCAATTTCGAATATCAAAACCGGCAATTTAAACTTGTCTTTAATGATACGCCGCTTTGGCAATGGTCAATTATGGAAAAAGATCAGTTAGTACTTTCTTATAAAACAAACTTCACCAAAGGAACAACAGGATTATCTATTGTAGCCCAAAAAGATGCTGATGACCATTACCTGTTTGATTTTTTATTGGGACATCTGATTTTAGGTAAAGGAAAGAAAGATGTTCAGGAGTAATCCCAAATGATGTCAGCTAATAAATTATCCGCTTGAACAAACTTGCACAAACTTGATCCTGCCTTGAACAACCGCGCTACCGGGGAAATAGTACCTTTCATATAAACCAGGAATTTATATGAATCTAACTCCGGCGACCATGTACAAACTTATCATTACTTTATGTTTCTTATGCGTCATTCAGCTAAACACATCAGCAGGCCAAACAGTATTCGTTGACCCTGCAAAAGGAAGGGACAACGCGAGAGGAACAATGGGAGATCCGCTGGCAAGCCTTGACAAAGCGATTGCCCTGGCCAATGGTTTCACCGGAAAGGAGGCTGTTACCATAAAGCTTGCTCCCGGCTTGTACACACTCACGCAACAGTTGGTGCTACAGTCCTCTACGCCAACAGATACAGTGAAATACACCATAGAGGCATCCATATTGCCCGATGACACCGGTTGGCTGCCCTCCAAAATGCCGGTTATACAATCTATTTCTCCTAACAATAAAAACTACGGGAAATTTGATCATTGCATCGGCTTCCAGGTTGAACGCAATAACACCTGCTTCAGGGGATTAAAATTCCTGGGTAACACCCACCCTTCTGTGGTTTACTATTATGCAATTGAGCGCCACCGGCCTGAACTAAAAGACATGGAAATTTCGCAATGCTATTTTGTAGGCAGTAAGAATTCAGCGCCAATACAGGGCGCCATTTTCGCGCAAGGTAGCGGTATCAAAGTAAGCCATTGCGTATTTTATGAATGCAGGAACGCACTATTACTATTCTTATCTGTAACGGAATTTTCTCTTACCAACTCTATTATATATGGCGCCTACGAAGGGGCCATATGGTTCGGAAAATATTCAGATTTTGTTTTCAGAGATAATATTATAGCAAATAATAATTGCTTCTGGATAAGTATGAAAGATTACAAAGGCCGATATACCTTCGCCAATTCTTTGATTACAGAAAATACTATGGAAATGGGCCTGAATAATAATGGTATCATCGAAAAAGATGGGGTGAATCGCCCGGTTATGAAGAATATTCAGCGATCAGGAAAAGTGCTGCTTACCGAAACAGATAAAGACACGATACCTGTAAACTATCTTAACTTATCCCCTGCCTCAGCAGGAAAAGACATTCCAGCCGGGATATTCAGGATAATGAGAAATCGGTGATACACCATAGACTTATTTTGCCGCAACAACTGATAACTATTTATTCAACCTCTTCAAGAACTTTCATCAGTTTATGTAGCTTTGCCTGACGAACATTTGCATCCTCTTCCCAGAATGCTAAAATTTCAGGTAAAAGTTCTCTTTTAACCGATATCTTCGCCAGGTCTTTAATATCACCCGCTATGGTACCTTCAAGATATAACTGTCCAAATGCAGTGGCAACAATAGCGGCATCAATACCCGTCATTGCACGAAACCCGGAATGGTTTTCCTTTAAATAAGGCATTAACTTCTCAAAGGAAGTTTCTTTAATGTCAAATTGTGGATATCCCCAATCTTCAATTTGATCTTGCAGAAACCGGATGGGGCTTTCCGAACTGTGCGCTGGTCTCCAGCTCTTGAATCCCGCATAAGTGTCCGCACCGTCGTCGCTACCAAAGGGAGCAGTCCCTTCTATTACACTAAAATAGAACTCGTCGTTCATTAATCGCTTAGCGACCGGATGAGCTTTCTCAAAGGTAGGTGAGTAATCTGAATCCATAGTTTTTATATCACTTTTAATTGTATCAGCAGCATTCCCCTGCTTGATGGTGCGCACTTCCTGCATTTGACCGCAGCCTGTTGACACTAGCAGTAAAAATGTAATAACAAATATTCTCATTTCAGATAATAACTTAACGCTCTTATACCCTTCTCAAGTGATGGCAACTATACGCAAATTCAACGCTTCGCCGAATGTACAAATGATTCGGACAACTTCCGACATAACAACCACCTCCCTGCCTAAGAAATATTCTCCAGATAATTAAGCACTTCCTCCTTCTTCCTGCTGGACACCGGTACTTGTTCATTATTTTGCATTTTTAAATATCCTTCCCTGTAATACTTTTCCACGTAGTGGAAATTAACCAGGTACGACTGGTGGCACCTCAGGAAGCCGGCGGGCAACAATAAACCCTCATAGTCCTTCAGGCCCTTCGACACAAGGATTTCGCGTTTATTCTTCAGGTAGAAGGTAGTGTATCCTTTGTCGCTCTTGCAGTACATAATATCTTCTATCGAAACAATTTCTATATATTCAATGCTTTTCAATGCAAGTCGCCTTGGTACCGTTCCTTCCTGTGCCAAATAGTGTTGCCGGGCTATTTCCAGCTGCTGCTGGTCAATAAGTTCCTGCTTCCGCTGGTGGAAACATTTTTTCAGCATTTCCGTTAAAGCGGCTTCATCTATCGGTTTCAACAGGTATCCAAAAGCCCCCATATTGAGCGCCTGTATGGCATACTGATCATAGGCCGTAAGAAAAATAACCTGGAAGCCTTCATTCCCTATTTCATGAAATAGCCGGAAGCTGTCGCCGTCTTTCAGCCGGATATCCGCTAAAATAATGTCTGGTTTCAGGGCGGGTATTTCCCTCACCGCCTGGGCCACCTCGGGTGAATTACCTATGACCTCCACAAAGGGAATACCTTGAACGACTTGTAAAAGGTGCTTCAATATGAGCGCTTCATCTTCAAGAATATAAAGCTTCATGTGCAATTATTTTCTGGTTTAGTCTTTAATTTCCGGTATTACAATACGCACAGTAACACCATGTGTTCCGTTATTGTCTTTATTTTCAATATTGAAGTTCGCTTCCTGTCCGTTGGATTTGAAAAGCGCCTCCAGTCTTTCTTTAAGGATAATTCCGGCAAGGGACCTTTTCTTTTGCGGGTTCTCCTCCTTACTGGTAAGGCCTTTGCCGTTATCATCCACCAGGATGATCACCTGGTTGTTTTCCGCGCTGAAGGATACCCTGAGCATGCCTTTGTATTGAATATTCCTGAACCCATGCTCTATGGCGTTTTCAACAAATGGTTGTACTAACATCGGAGGAATCAGTATATCTTCGGGATAAAGATCCGCTGCTACGGTTACCTGGTAATCGAAGATCCCTGCGAAACGCATCTGCTGCAGCTGAAGATAATTTTTCAGCGAGGTGACTTCTTCTTCCAGGCTGATAAAATCCCTCCTGCTTTGTTCCAGCACACTGCGCAACAGCCCTGAAAACGCTGAGAGGTAACGGACAGATTCTTTTGTATCGCCGGAAGCGACCAGGCTTTGCAGGTTGGCGATAGAATTAAAAATAAAATGCGGGTTTAGCTGTGCCTGTAGTAATTTCTGCTCGATGTTCAGGCGGCTGTTTTCCAATTGCAACATTTTATTCTTTTCTTTCAACCGGTATTGCCGGTGAATGATATAGAAGAATAAATGTATGCCGATGAATACCAGCGATGCCAATGCCAGTGTCCATCTTTGCTGACGGATCACCTTTTCGTTCAACGCATTCCGGCTGCTTAGCTCAGCGATATTCCGGTCTTTTTTCTCTGCTTCATATTTTGTCTGTATCTCCGCTACCTTAACCGCTTCTATCTGTTTAATATGATCTATTTCTACGGAAAAGGCGTAATCCGCTGTCTCCATGGCTGCTGCGTAGTCGCCTTTCTTTTTATACGCTTCAATAAGTCCCTTGTAATAATTGGGATCTTCTTTCCCATTTTCCCTCTTTTTGGCAAGGGCAATAGCCTCTTTATAGTAGTGGATCGCCGAATCCAGCTGGCTATTACGGATAAAACTGGTAGCTAAATTATTATACGCATATGCCTGCAGGTTATTGGTTTTCTTTAAATAATTAACGAAGATCCTGCTACATTCAAGGCCCTTTTCAAATTGCCCCTGGCGGGCGTATACCTGCGATAAGTTATCGTATGACCTCGCAATTGCCATGCTGTCGCCGATGCTCTTTGCAAGATCACGCGCCTGTACATTATACAGCAGCATTTTATCATAATCATCCACCCTGGAGGCCAGCATGAAAGAAATATCATAATATCGTTGCCGGATGACTGGGTGGGATTTGAAAGGATGGCTTTTATAATAGCGTTCGGTATATTCCAGTGATTCTTTTTCGTTGTGGTTCTGGTAATAGGCTTTGGCCATCAGGTCGTAAAAGCGATAGGTCAGCCTGCTATGGGCGCCTTCTGCTTTTTGCATGGCGGCAAGTATGTCGTTCATTAAAGCCCCTTCTACCATAGTGCCGTTAGCGGTGCTGTTGTCGAGGATGCTGTAGGTTTTCAACAGCTCCACTTCCACATCGCCTTTTGGTCCGGCCATCTTTTTGTACTCGGCTATTGCGCTGTCCCGTTGCCTTTCCATGTTGTAATATCTTCCCCTGAAATAATGATAAAACGGGTTTACATTGCTGTCAGGAGTATGCCGCAGCAGGCTGTCTTCCCGGTAAGTCGCACTTTTTATTCCGGCAGATGATAGTGTATCCAGGGAGATGATCAGGGACAGGTAATCTTTCCGGGGCGCTGCATGAAGGGTATTTCCCTGATCCTTCCCTGGCTTTTCTTTATCCTTGCACGAGGCAATAAAAAGCAGGGTCAAAACCGGAATAACCGCAAAGGCGGCTCTTGCATTCATCAATGATGTAAATTTAGCTGCACAAAAAAACATAAATATAAACGGTTCTTCTTTTTCTTCCCTGGTTTTATAATGATTATTCTCTAAATATATAATTAAAAATGTTCAATAACCGGCCGGGTAAATATCCAGTAGCTTTCATTCCATATCCGTAGCGCCTGACCCAATATTTGCACCTGCTTCCTTTTCAGATAAGGGATAAAGTACCTTCTATTATCTGTATTTTTACCGGAAGAAAACTAGCATCAACCATAATGGCCAGGAACGCAATTTTATTACACCAGGAGCAACTAGCGCCGGCAGGCGTTGAAATAGAGCTGATGAAAAGTTTGGACCAAACTGTACAAATCCCGCATAGGGACGACCATTATATGTTCATCATTCAACTGAAAGGGCGCTTTTTATGGGAGCTGGATTTTACGGAAGTCATCATGAAAGGACCCTCCATAAGCTTTGTTGCCCCCGGTCAGGTGCATAGATATATCAGCTATAAAAACTGCGAGGGCTGGTTAGTATTTGTGGACAGCGGGCAAATATCGACGCAGATCCGGGGAATATTCGACACCTATCTTAATGCCCGTCAGTCGGTGACGGTTCAAAAGGAAGATGCGGTTTTTAAAATAATGCCTTTGTTTGAAGATATCCTTCATCAGCCATCATTGCCACTTCAAAAAAACTTAATAAGCTCCCTGACAGCAACATTAGCGGGAATGATCGCTTCAAAAATAATACAGTCACAAAACGCCCTGAGCCTGGTTGGCGGCCAAAAGTACAATACCGTTCTCCGCTTCAAACAACTGGTCAATACAAAATGTAAAGAACTAAAACAGGTGAAGGCTTATGCGTCGCTGCTCAACATCACTCCCCTTTACCTGAACGAAATAGTAAAAGAAGTCACCGGATTCGCCGCCAGTCATTGGATTCACCAGGAAATCCTGCTGGAAGCAAAGCGCTTGCTGTTCTATTCTTCTTTAGATATAAAACAAGTCGCTTACGAATTAGGGTATGAAGACCATGCTTATTTCTCCCGCTTCTTTAAAAAGAACACAGGAATGACCGCCACGGAGTTCAGGATCAAAAACCATTAATTGTCCAATCATAGCCATTAGACGGCTATCGGCCCTTGCTTCGACGCCGTTTAATTTTGTATCCGTAAAATTTAAATTAATAATACGATACAAAATGACAGAGAAAAAACCAATAGCTACCCTGATAACCCCTATTATCATATCGGTATTCGCTATTTATCTTACTATCGGAATGACTTTGGGAATACTTCCCGGTTTTGTAAAAAACGATTTAAAATGCAGTAACCTGGTTGTTGGCCTGGTCATAGGATTGCAATCACTGGCTACCTTGCTGACAAGAGCATATTCAGGGAAAACCACGGATACAAAAGGCGCAAAAACGAGCACCCATAGCGGTATATTGCTTGTAATGTTCTCCGGTGTTTTATACAGCATAGCTGCAGCCAGCAGCCGGAACGCCGCATTAGCATTAGGACTTTTAATGATATCGCGGATTGCTCACGGCATATCGGAAAGCATGTCGGTGACGGGCGCATTAACCTGGGGAATAGGTTTGGTGGGCCTGGAAAGGTCCGGTAAGGTAATGACCTGGAATGGTATTGCCATGTATGCCGGCATTGCTATAGGAGCACCGGTGGCCATCTGGATGCAAAGGGCCTTTGGAACAGGATATGTATTTGCTGTCATCACATTGCTGCCGGTTGTTGCCAGGCTTCCCACCATCAAGCTGCCGGCTTTACCTGTAGATGCCTCACATATCAGGACACCTTTCTACAAAGTAATAAACCTGATTGGCAAACAGGGTTTGGGATTGGCATTTTCATCCATAGGATTCGCCTGCATTTCTTCCTTCATTTCCTTGCTGTTCACCGAAAAACATTGGGGCGATCCCTCCATGGCTTTCATGGCCTTCGGAGCGTGCTATGTACTTACCCGGGTATTTTTCTCTTCCTTCCCCGATAAGTATGGCGGATATAAAGTTGCGCTGGTTTCTTTAATAGTGCAGGCCGCAGGACAGCTTTTGATTGGATTTGCTTCATCAGAAGTGATGGCAATAGCGGGATGCAGCCTGACTGGCATCGGTTTTTCCCTGATATTTCCTGCATTAGGTGTGCTGGTGATCAAAAAGGTAGCACCGCAAATACGGGGAACAGCATTAGGTGCTTATGCCGCATTCTTTGATCTCTCTTTGGGACTGTCGGGCCCTATTGCCGGTATCATCGCAGGTTGGTATGATTATAAAGCCGTTTACCTGTTTGGTGCGTTCAGTTGCCTGCTGGCCATTTTCATATTGTTCTTTAACAGGAAGAATGCGCCCGGACAGGTATAGCACAGTTCTACGCCCCTTGAGGGGGCGTAGAACTTTTATTCAAACCGCAGCAGCTTTCTCATCTGGTAAAAGAATCTTTCTATCAGCCGCAGGTCCTGCGTAACTATTTCGGCGTTGCCTTTTAATTCTTTATCAAAGGGAAGGATTTTATGAAAAGATGTTTGAAGCCCTTTCGGCAAAATGACATTCACATAATAATTGCCATCTTTATCCGGTGCATTGGCGATATTTTTCACCCGGCCTTCCACCATACCAAATTCCTGGTAAGGATAGTTGTCCAGTTTCAGCAGCACTTTCTGTCCCACCTTTACCTTGCCTGAATTGGTGGCTGGCACCCGTAATCCGCCGATGAGCATATCTTTATCATCCGGCATCACGGACAACAGAATATCTCCTGTTTTCACAAACTGGTTCTTTCCCAGGAACTGCTGAAAGCCTACCACACCTGCCACAGAAGAGGTAAGCAGGTAATTCTGTTCCCAGGCGTTGAGTGATTTTCTCAGTTGCTCGAATAGCTGCCCGGTCTGCGCTGTTAAATTGATCTTATCTTTTTGCGCATTGATAGTTGCCCCGCTCCGGGTCTTTTCAATACCCAGCATACCTTCCTGCAGCTGGGATATCGCAAGGCTGATGTTTTCCAGGCTCTGTTCTGCCTGCAGAAATTTCATTTTTTCCAGGTTCATTTCCGATGCAGAAACAACCCTTTCTTTAAACAGTTCCTGGTACCGGTCGAATTCCCTTTTAGACAGCTCATACTTCGTTTGCTCGAGGCTTTTTTGCTGCTGCAGCGTACGTATCCTGCTGCGTGACTCCGCCAGGCTTTTGTTGGCTGCTGCATAGTCCGGGGAATATGGCTGCAAAGTGGTATAAAGTTGTGCGTCGGTCAACGCGCGGGCAAAGGCGTTGTAGTCCGCCTGGATCTCTCCCAGTTTGAACCCCGCTACTTCACCAAGTGGGAAGTGCTCCACGCCCCTGTTACCCAGCGAATCAACGATAGCCCTCAACCGGATCACGTCCTTGTAGTCGGCAGTGGATTGCAGCACCATCAGTATCTGCCCACGGGAAACCGGCTGATGGTCGGTCACAAATATTTCCTCCACTTTGGTATTGATCCTGGCTTCCAGCTTCTCCGGCGGATTCCGGGAGGAAATGATGACGGCAGAAGGAACAAATTCCGGGTACTTTATCACGCAGCTCATCACTAAAATGAGCAGCAGTATAAAAAATATAGTGGTATTCCCCCAGCGGACCATCCAATGTGGTGGCTGTGTAAGAATGTCCTGCACCCCTTCTGAGTGCAGCTGAATAGTGTCTAAGATATCTTTTTTAGTTTCCAAGTTCCAGTTGATTTTTTACGAGCCGGTAATACTCTTTCCGGAGCGATACCAGTTCATCATGACTTCCTTCTTCCACTACTTTTCCTTTATCCAGTACAATGATTTTGTCGGCATTTTTCACGGTCGACAACCGGTGCGCGATGATCACCGCCGTTTTCCCTTTCAGGAACTGTTCCAGGTTGCCCATGATCGCTTTTTCTGTATTGGCATCCAGTGCACTGGTGGCTTCATCAAAAAATATATATTCCGGCGATTTGTAAACGGCCCTGGCTATAAAGAGCCGCTGCTTCTGCCCGCCGCTGATGCCAATGCCTTCATTACCGATCTTCGAATTGTAACTTAATGGCAGGCTTTCCACAAAATCCCGGATACATGCTACATCCACGGCCTTCCGCAGCTGTTGCCGGTTAATGTCATCTATTCCTATGGCAATATTTTTTGCGATGGTATCATTGAATACATACCCTTCCTGCATGACCACGCCACATTGATCGCGCCAGTACCGCGCAGAAATATGCTGCAGCTGTACATTCCCGATTTTAATTTCACCCTCGCCCGGTTCGTAGAACTTCATCAGCAGTTTCAGCAGGGTTGTTTTACCGCTGCCGCTGGCGCCTACAATGGCAGTGGTTTTGCGGTATGGTATACGCAGGCTCAGGTGCTCGAACACCGGCGCACCGGCACCTACATACCGGAAAGACACATTATTCAATGCAATATCCTGCTCCGGTATTTCTATCATCGTTTGTACATCAGTACGTTCTTCATCCTCCTTATCGTGGATCTCTCCCAGCCTTTCCAACGATATTTTTGCGTCCTGCATTTGTTTGACAAAGTCCATCAGCTGCATCAGCGGGCCATTCAGCTGGCCAATGATGTATTGCACCGCCAACATCATTCCCAGGGTAAGGTTACCATCGAGTACCAGTTTTGCCGCAAGAAAACTGACAAAGATGTCTTTCATCTGGTTGATAAAATTGGAGCCCACCGTTTGCCACTGTTCCAGCGACAATGACCTGATCTGTATTTTAAACAGTTTTACCTGCATAAATTCCCAACCCCAGCGCATCTGCCGCTCCGCATTATGCATCTTGATTTCCTGCATACCATTCACCAGTTCAATCACTTTACTCTGCTCCTGTGATACCTGCGAGAAACGTTTATAATCCAGCTCCTTTCTCTTCCTGAGAAAAAAAGATATCCATCCTACTGATAAGATGGCTCCCAACAGGTAGATCAGGAATAAGCGGTAATCATACAGCAGCAGCACCACGCTGAAAATAACCAGGTTCACCAGCGAGAACAGGGTATTTAGCGAAGAATTGGTTAGCAGTTGTTCTATCCGGTGGTGATCATTGATACGCTGCATAATATCGCCGGTCATACGGGTATCAAAATAGCTGATAGGCAGTTTCATCAGTTTTATGAAGAAGTCGGACACAATGGAAATATTAATCCGGCTGGAGAGATGTAACAAGATCCAACCCCGGATTACTTCTATTCCCATTCTCCCGATAAACAACATTACCTGTGCCAGTAATACCAGGTAAATAAAGTTCAGGTCGTGGTTCTGGATGCCTATGTCTACAATGCTTTGCGTAAGAAAGGGGAAGATAAGCGATAGCAGGCTGCCTGCAAAGAGACCTATTGCCAGCTGAGCGATCAGCTTTTTGTACCTGAAGAAATAACCGAAGAGGAAAGAGAAATCCTTCCTGCTCCGCGGTGTTGCTGCATCTGCTTCATAAAATGCGGGACCAGGATCCAGCAGCAGGGCAATTCCTTCCTCGTCGCGTTCCTGCTTTCCTTTCCCTATCCAGCCATCTATAAACTCCTGTTGGGTATACTTTATCAGTCCGTAAGCAGGATCGGAAACATACACGAATGTATCCGGTCCTGATTTTTTTATTTTGTAAACAACAATAAAGTGCTGTTGCCCCCAATGGCAAATGCACGGGAGCGGCACCTCTTCCAACAGGGTAATAAAATCTATCTTTACTGCCAGCGACTTAAAGCCCAGCCCCTCCGCTGCGGCAGACAATCCCAGCAAAGAACTTCCCTCCCGCGTGGTTTCCGCCAGCGACCGGATGGTCTGAATATCGGTCAGCCGGCCGTAATGCTTGCTGATGATCTTTATACAGGTAGGGCCGCAATCCTTCCTGTCCGGCTGCATATAAAAAGGGAATGCTTTCAGTTTCATATTAGTTTATTGTCTCTCCCAGCCCATACCAGGCAATGGCAGCATGCTTCAACGGATTCTCCGTCCAGTCCTCCCAGGTGTTGCTGTACGGATCGTACCCGCATTTAAGCGGCCTGGAATAAATATCCTGTGGATCTTCCACGTAAGCCCGGCAATCGGTGCATACATGCCTGAATTCACAATCTTTACAAACCGCTATTTCATCTTTACGGATTTTTCCATACCGGTGAAATGCCTGATTGTCCAATACTTCCGGCAGCGGTGTGTTTGTTATATGCCCGAAGTTATCCGGCAGTGAAGGACAATTCCTGATATATCCGTTCAGATCTATGCTCAGTTTTCTGTTCAGGCAGGTATTATGATGCTGGCTTTCGGTGAACAGTTCCATGTTTGAAATGAAATAGGTGGAACGTATTTCCCCGCAGGCCAGGCAGGAATTGATATGATTGCTGAAGAATATCACGGGCACCGAACCATCGAATATTTTCTCCGGCTTATCAACCGGTGCGGAATGTATCAGCAGCGACTTCACGCGCGGGTATTTTTTTACCAGCTTGTCCAGCGTTGGCAGGTCCAGCGTATCGTCATACGGCAGCACCAGTTTAATGAACTTCAGCGTTGTACCGTTGAACACTTCCAGTAATTCGCGGAGCTTGCCCAGCTCCGTTTTACGGTAACACCTGATCTCCAGTGCCTGTACATGCAGGTCGAACAGTTCGCGAAAAAAAGAGCCGGCGTAGTCGATATCTTCATTATACTCAATAATTACATTGGTAATTGCTGAATACCTGTCCCAGCTGAGGTCCAGTGGTACCAGTTCCGGCAGCAGCCGGTCGTCCGTAAATCCCAGTTCTTTGCTCAGCACAAAATTTATGTAACCCATAATGGTTTTACGGTTATCTTCCCCGTAATGGGCGATGCACTCGTCGATGGAATGTTGTTGCAGGAAGATGAACACATCTGCGGTATCGTTCGGGATATGATAAAACCTGCGCATTTGCAGATCGCAGAGCAGCGACATACGGGCTCCCTTCACGAGCCGGCAGTTTGCGTATAGATTTAAATATTCCATTATCAGAATTTGGAGATCACTTTATAAAAATTGAAAAGCTCAAATCCTCCGGAATTTATTTTCGGGGCCTTTTCAAATTTGAGGATGGGATAGGTTTGCTGCTGGTTATCCTTGTCCAGGAAATACAGCGACAGCGGCAATCCCTTCTTCTCTTTCAGTTTACTGGTGAATTTCTTTTTCATGAGCGCTATTTTTATGCAGCAATAATGCTAACTTTTTTTCCAGGTAATAGTTGCAGGGGTAAGACACCATGCCGAACTGGCCTTCAGGGTTAATTTCGAGGAAGTGGTAGTTTCCCTGCATGTCTGCCATCAGGTCAATAGAACCTGTGCGGAAGTGCAGTGCTTTCATCAGCTGATCCAGCTTAAGTTCCAGATCCGCCGGTAGTTTGTAGGGCACTGTCCTGTTTGGCCGCTGGTTATCGTAGTTCCGGAAATCATCTTTTGTTTTCCGGTTGTTTTGCGAAAAAATAGCCATCGAATGGCATTCGCCATCCAGGTAAAACGTGCGTATCTCAAACTTCTTGATAATTTTTTCCTGTACCAGTGAAGGAAAAAACTTTTCAGGAACCAGGTGAAGATTGGCTTTGTTGATGGTTTTGGTGAGCATCTTGTACTTTTCGCCATCAGCGTCTTCTACAAAAATACATTCGCTGACAGGCTTTACGATTAGCTCGTTGCACTTATCCAGCAAATGTATAATTGCAGCTTTGGTGGTCACCACTTCCGTAAAAGGGATGTTAATCCCGCATTGACGGGCAAGGCTCAATACGTGCAGTTTATTCAGGTTATCTTCAGAGATGGGGTCATTGAGCCACTTATGGCGGTCAATGGTAAAAAACAAGAGGGAATGAAGGCCGTTGAATTCATCTACCAGGAATCGTTTCAGGGTGTACTCCGTATTAAAGTCTGCTTGTTTAAGACGGTATTTTACAGGAAAGCTGCTGATCTTTCTCCGGTACCAGACAGCAGCCATTTCATTGTTGCCTGGCAGATCATCCAGGTTTTGAATATCGAAGAAGTCCTCCCCGTTAACCCGCAGGTAGGGTATCCGCAAATGGTCCATCCACTGGCAAACATGATCCGTGGTGCCTTCCAGGTGCGATTGACTTAATATAAGGATCTGTTGAGACATGGTGTACAGTTGATTACTGGTAGTAAGAACTGCCGGCAATCACCGGCAGTTCTGTAGTTTCCGGACATAACAATGGCGGAAGGAGATGTTTATTACTAGTCGCGTTTGTGGTCGCAGATGTAAACATCCGGTCCTGAATAATGGGTAGGCGAGTGAATGGTGGTACCTGCGCCATCGCCGGAATCAGCCAGCTCGCTCACGAGGGCGAGTTTTCCGCCCTTAATCGTTTCCAGGGATTCAATTTTCTTTGCATTCAGTTTTTTCAACTTTTCCATAGTTTTTAATTTTTAGAGTTTTACGTTTGGGGTTACTTGTTAGGATCATTCCGGGTATCAGTTACATAGTGCTGACCGTTCCACGAAGCATGGTTTTCCGTGGTTCTTTCCTGATCTTCGAGGAAGAATTCAAGGGCGAGTGCTCTACCGCCTTTCACCGTTTCCGGAGATGCTACCTTTTTGGTAACCAATTTTTCTAACTGTTTCATGTTATTAGATTTTAAATATGCCTTAAAATTAGGCCGCAGGGGTAATTCCGCCGAGGGCAAAGGCATATTTGACTGGTTACAATCCATATTCGTAGTATTTGGGGGAATAATTGCAGCGTTGGCCAGGCAGATACCGGATTCAAGTTGGTACCCTGTCTTGATTTTCTTAATTTTGTGAGATGAAAAAAGGCCAGGCACGTTCGGTATCCGCATTCAATAACGATCTCAAACTAAAAGGCTTCAATGCCTTCCAGATTGAGAATGATAGTCATGCTACCCGCTTTTACAGCCGGAAGGATTTTTATAAGATTTGCCTGACCACGGGCAAAAGCATTATTCATTATGCCGACCGGAGCTTCCATGCGGAAGGTACGGTGCTGTTCTTTGGCAATCCGCATATTCCCTATTCCTGGGAAACCCTGTCGACCACCTACGTAGGCTATACCTGCTTATTTTCAGAAGAATTCCTGAATGTTTCAGAACGCGCGGATATCCTGCAGCAGTCGCCATTTTTCAAGATAGGTGGCACCCCTATCCTGACCATCACCGATGCGCAGCGGATTTTTCTCAATACCATTTTCCAGAAGATGATCGAGGAACAGCAGAGCAGTTATATTTTTAAAGATGACCTGATCCGTAATTATATCAACCTGATCGCGCATGAAGCCATGAAAATGCAGCCTTCTGAAAACTTTGATCAGCATAAGAACGCCGCCAGCCGGATCACCGCTGTTTTCCTTGAGTTATTGGAACGACAGTTCCCCATTGAAAGCCCGGATAAGCCGCTTCAATTGAAAACGGCACAGGATTACGCGCAAAATCTCGCCCTGCACGTTAATTACCTCAACCGGGCGGTAAAAACAGTTACTGGTAAGCCCACCACTGCGCATATTGCCGAACGGATTATCAGCGAGGCGAAGGCGCTGCTACAGCATACCGACTGGAACATTGCTGATATTGCCTATGCATTGGGCTTCGAATATCCCAGCTATTTTAATAATTACTTTAAACGGATGACCGGCACCAACCCAACCTCATTGCGCAGCCTGGAAGTTTGAATTTCTTAATTATTGGTTTGATAGTCATAAACAGCAAAGGGAAGGGCCATCCTACCTTTGCGTAATGAAAGATATTTTCGAGAGACTAAAAGCCGGGGAGCTCGTCGCGCTGAACGACCCGGAATTTTTCAAAGTGGATGCAGTGGTTAACCGTACACTGGCCCTGTCGCCGGCGCTCAATGCTGCTACCAGTGTAGAAGAGATAAGAGCCAGGCTCAGCGAAATTATTGGTACTGCGCTGGATGAAAGCACCGCCATATTCGCACCCTTCTATACCAATTTCGGCCGCTTTATCAAAATTGGCAAAAATGTGTTTATAAATCATGCCTGTTCCTTCCTGGACATGGGCGGCATCACCCTGGAAGACCATGTACTCATCGGGCCAAAAGTGAACCTCATTACGGAAAACCACCCGCTCAACCCGGCAGACCGGCGGAGCATGTTGTGTAAACCCATTTTGATAAAAAGGAACGCCTGGATCGGCGCGGGCGCTACCATTCTGCCCGGTGTTACCATCGGCGAAAATGCAGTAGTGGCGGCAGGTGCGGTAGTCAGCAGGGATGTTCCGGACAACACGGTGGCAGGCGGGATACCGGCCAGGTTGATCAAAACAATTTCTTAATAAGGCATATCCATCTTCTTTACGAAAATCTGAAGCAGTCATTAATTTCAAATAAAAATTATGAGTACCACATCAGTAAAAGCATATGGCACACCGGCGGCGGAAGCGCCTTTGAACATGCTTGACATCAGGCGAAGAACAGCTACTCCGCACGACGTGGAGATCGATATTCTTTATTGCGGGGTTTGCCACTCCGATCTGCACACGGCGCGTAATGAATGGCATTTCACCGTGTATCCCTGTGTTCCGGGTCATGAGATCGTAGGCAGGATTGTTCGTATAGGCGATCATGTGACCAAATTCAAGGTGGGAGATGTAGTGGGTGTAGGTTGCCTGGTAGACTCCTGCCGGGAATGCCAGTACTGCCAGGAAGGCCTGGAACAGTTCTGTGAGCCGGGTCCCACCCAAACCTATAATTCGCCCGATAAATACCTGGATACGCCTACCTTTGGCGGTTACTCAGAAAGCGTTGTGGTAGATGAGAACTATGTATTGCGCATACCAGAAAACCTTGACCTGGCCGCAACAGCGCCATTACTATGCGCCGGCATTACCACCTATTCTCCCCTGCGTCACTGGAACATAGGCCCCGGGAAAAAAGTGGGTATTGTAGGTATCGGTGGATTGGGTCATATGGGCATAAAGATCGCCAAAGCCATGGGAGCGCATGTGGTAGCCTTTACCACTTCCGCATCAAAGTTCGCAGAGGCCAAACGGTTGGGCGCCGACGAAGTAGTGCTGTCCAAAGATGAAGAGCAGATGGCCGCCTTCAGGGGCAAACTGCACTTTATCCTGGACGCCGTATCTGCGGAGCATGATATCAATGCTTACCTGAACCTGCTGCGGGTAGACGGTTCGCTGGCATTAGTAGGTGCCCCTGAGCATCCGCTGCCGGTTGCCGCCTTCAGTGTGATCATGGGCCGCAAAAGTTTTTCCGGTTCAATGATCGGCGGCATTGCTGAAACGCAGGAAATGTTGGACTTTTGTGGAGCGCATAATATTACCGCGGATATCGAAATGATCAATATCCAACAAATCAACGAAGCCTATGAACGTTTGCTGAAAGGTGACGTGAAATACCGCTTTGTGATCGACATGAACTCTTTGAAAAATGCCTAGTGATGGAAATAACAAGAATAGGGTCCAAACCCTCTGCCAAAGGACCAGCCGACTGGTTCACCGGGGCTGTACGCGTTGATCCTTTATTTGACGCGAACAATGCCCGCCGGGCCGCCGCGGCTACAGTCACTTTTGAACCGGGTGCAAGAACGGCCTGGCATACGCACCCCCTGGGTCAGACCATCATCATTACAGCCGGCCTTGGCTGGGTGCAGCGTGAGGGCGGACCAGTGGAAGAAGTACGCCCGGGCGATGTGGTATGGTTTGAACCTGGCGAGAAACACTGGCATGGCGCTTCGGCTTCCAATGGTATGACCCATATAGCCATACAGGAAAACCTGGACGGTAAAGTGGTAGACTGGCTGGAACATGTAACGGACGGGGAATATAAGCGACCCTGATTTCCGTTAGTTACATACCATAAGGGTACCTTTATGGTATGTAACTAACGTTACCGGCTATGCGAACAATATTTCTCTTTAAAAAAGCGGTACCGGCAGCCTATAGCTGTACAAATTTTGGCGTATGGCCGGTAGAAGGAATAAAGTCGTTTATCACCCAGGCTGTACCCAGTTTGAGGTAACTGGTGGTAGTGCCATCGCTGCAGCCGTACCACTCTTCTGCCAGTATATCATTATCGATCACCACCTGTACATCCATTTTCTCATCCAGCATCAGCCCGAATATGGTGGTTGCACCTATATCTGTTCCCAGCATTGATTTCAGTAATTCAACAGGCGCAAAGGACAGGCGGGAAATCCCTAATGCTGCGCTCAGGTCCTTTGTTTTAAAAGGCTTCCCGGCGGTAGTTACCACCAGGTAGAAACTTGTTTGCTGCCGGTTACAGAGAAAAAGCGTTTTTACCGTTTTCATATTCAGCCGCTCATCTATCCTGACACAGTCTTCCATCGTAATAGCAGGATCATTGTCTACCCGCTCATACTTCACCCCTCTCTCCTCCAACATTTCATATACCATTTGCTGTAACGGTGTTTTGAACACCGGTGGCCTGGTTTGTTTTACCTCACTGACAAAAAACATATCAATACTCATTATCATTTCTTTCCAAAGAAAAATCACTGGTGGTCAAAGATAACCGATAGGCGCTAAAAAATAATGGCCTCCTGGCTGCCTCCTTACGGATTCCTTTGTACCGTTCATGAGCAGCAGGAAAAAGTAGGTGGTGCTTTCAAAATGTCGTTCCAGAATTTCACTACGGGCAACAGCCATTCATTCGGTGGAACATACCTGGAACTCAGGCAGCGGGCAATATACTTTCAGGGACCACCGGGTATATAATGCCTGCTGATCCCTGAAAGTATGTCACTATGGGCTATTTTCAAGCAAAATGTCAATTTTGCTTTTTAGTATGGCTGATCGTCCCGGCGCCGGGGCATTGTCCTCCGATACCCCTCCTTTTTTATCGATAAGCACGTAGCGGGGTATACCCGAAAAATTAAATTTCGCTTCCAGCAGTACTGATTCATTCTTATCTGCATAATAATGTTCCCCGCCATCAAACATTCTTTTCACAGTCGTGTCCCATAAGTTTTGATCACACTCCACTCCAACGTATAGAAAAACCACCTCTTTCCCTTTTAGTTCTTTTGCCAGCGCTATAGAAGCTGGCATTTCGCCCATACAGGGCCCGCACCAGGGAGCCCAGAAGTCGATGTATATCACCTTTCCGCTGTAACGGGTAACCAGTTTCTGATAGAGCTCTTCCTGTTGTAACTTAAATTTACTATGATTCTCTTCATGCGAAAATGTACCCGCAAGTTCCTGCTTAAGCTGTTCATTATCCTGTTTTACCAGTGCACAAACAGGTTGATTACCGATATGCCGGGTCATGAGCTGCATATTCTGCGGTAAAAGTGGTTGCCGGAATTGATTTAAATAATTGCTGATTACCCTCGCTAACATAATATCTGTTCCGATACCAGGAGGCAACTCCCGCGCCAGCCAGGTCTGGATATTTAAATTGTTCCTGAAATTTTTGTAATTAACTTCATACAGGGAATAAAGCTGCGACACCAATGCCTCCTGCGACGGGTTCCGGCTGGCTTTGGGCGTTTTAAGCGCCCGTTTACCTTCCTGAGAAACCGGACCGGCATTCGTTTCAAGAAAGGCATATAATTGCCCGTCTGTTACATCAACGGGTATAAATTGCCATCGCCCCATCCACATTTCGAAATATTCCCTTAAAAAAGCCGCGTACTTTCCGGTTACCAGGGCTTTGGTGTTATTAATGGGAATTTCCTTTAAAAAATCAAAATATTCTTTGGTCAGCGGCTCCCGTTTCCCTTGCCGGTGCAGCCAGCCATACCTTACCAGATCCTCCGCGGCCCAGTAATGTATATGCTGGGACATCGCCTGCCGGAAATCATTGCTGGTACGTTGGTTCCGGTTGAACACATCCAGGGTATCCAGCATTCTTTTCATCACGGCGAGGCGCCAGGACTTATAAGCGGATTGCTCCAGCGAGTCAATCATTCTCTTTTGGTTGTCGTAAGGAATCATGGCCGGCAGCTTTGGCCAGAAAGCATTTAAGTATTGGTTAAAGGGCGACAACCCACCAGAGAAACGAAGGGATAAAAATGTGGAGCCAACTTGCCCGGCAGACAGTTTTTTACCTGCTTTGAATGCTGCCAGATCGAAGTATACATTTTCAGTTTGACCAGGCACTGCATACATCATAGAGTAGCTCCCATCTATCAGCAGCATAATCTCCTGTGGTGATACCAGGGGGAAAGTAACACTGGATTTTCCGACGCTGTCTAATTCACATGGTATCGTCGTGGTAACACCATTATAGACAGAGAAATAGTTCAACTTCAGATATCTGAAAGCATCTGCCTTTGGGTTATAACCTTCAATGAAAATATTGATGGTAACATCCCCTGGATTAAGAGAGGCAGGAACGTTGGATAAAGTACGGGCCTGGCCCATCGATATCACCGGATAAATAATCAGGAAGAGGATAACGAATTTTTTCATAGCTGCAGATCATTGATCCAGTCAGGCATCATATCTGAAAGCTACATAATATAAGTGTCATTTTAACATAAAATAAATACCCCGGTTCCGGATACTTGTCTTTGCCCCCTTTTATTTTTTTTGTACCTTTTGCCTGAATTACTTCACACCTTTTTGCAAACAAAGATTCAGACACCCGGTTGGGCTGCCCCCATATGAAAAAAACCATCAAAAACGAGTCAGTGCTTCATCCGCCGACGAAAGCAATACTTGAGCAGGAAAGAAAGATATTGCTGGATCTCGGCAACGATATTACCAAAGTAAGAGAGAAAAATGACCTGATCACACTTTTTAAAAACAACATTAAGGGATTATTTTACTTCACGCATACGATTATTACTTTAATAGACTATAAAGACGAAACCTATTATCCATTTCTGCTGGATAATGAAGGATCTCCCATCAGAACCCATCTGAAATATAAGGAACTGGTAACCGGCCGGTTTTCCCTGAACGACCCCTTCATACAGGCGGTACTGACAGCAGAAGCACCTGTTTCTTTTCTGCTGGAAGAAATCATGGACAAGCCTCAGAGTCCACCTTTCCTTCATGTCAATTATGAAGGAGGGGTAAGGGAAATACTGATGACAAGACTGATGAAAGAAGGAAAGCCAATGGGCTTTATTCATTTGTACTCCGACCGGACAGACAGCTTTAATCATGAATTCAGGAGTGTAATGAATGGTATCGCACCACAGCTGTCGGGTGCAGTTTCCAATATTATTAAAAACGAAGAATTACTGAATAAAGAAAAAGAGAAATCTTTCCTCCTCGATTTTAGCAGTGATATAGCCACCGTAAGAACAAAGGAAGACCTCACCCGGGCGGTTCGCACGGCGCTGCGTAAACTTGATCAGCAAAGCGGCTTCGTCATCCGGCGCATCAATGAAGATAAAGCGACGATGAGTGCATATGTATATGATCTGGGACCTGCAGGTGATGAGAAATCGCTCGCTGTATTGGTGAAAACAAAATATCCTGTTAACGATGGCTTGCAAAACCGCGTGCTCAATAGTGCTATTCCTTTACTATTTAATGTAGAAAGAGAAATACAAAGAGGGATCACATCAGCCTACCTGCAATACTGGAAAAAGATGGGCTTTGAAAATTTTGTGGGTATACGGTTGCGCAACGGGGAAACCGATCTTGGAATTCTGCTGCTCGACATTGAAGAGATCAAGATAGACCTGCTGCAGGGGATTTGTGCGCAGATATCCATAGCCATGGCCAATATTATGGCTAATGAGCAGGTGAGCAAAAAACAGGAAGAACAGGCCTTTCTGCTGGGCTTCAGCAGCGCCATCACCAAAGTACGCACAAAAGATGAGCTGCAGGCGGCCATCTTCGAAGTGTTGGATAAAACCATGAATACACAGCTTGCCATGATCCGTGTATTGGAAGATGATGGCATCCATTTGGGTGTATTTATGTTTGACCGCAGGCTGTTCGGAAACGCCCAGGCAGATTTTGATAAATTATCTTCCAGTAAAATTAAAATTGATGAAACCTATACTGCACAGGTGCTGGCAAGTAAAGAAGGAATAATATTCAATATAGATGAAGAATTAAGAAGCGGCAATGACTATGCGAAACTCTGGAAATCCACCGGCCTGAAAAATGTGTATGGCTTACCGTTACGTATGGGGGACAAGATTATCGGCACCATCTGGCTGCTGGCAGATTCGCTGGGCCCCTTACTCCTGAAAGGCATCTGTTCCCAGATTACTGTTGCTGTGGCAAATATATTAGCAAATGAAAAATTGCTGGCTTATAAAAAGCAACTGGAAATAGAAAATGATTACCTGAAAGAACAGATCAAAACCATATACAATTTTTCTGAAATCATTGGCAGCGGCGACGCGATGCAGGAAGTATACCGCCTGATGGGGCTTGTTGCGGCGTCCAATACCACGGTGTTGATACTGGGAGAAACAGGTACCGGTAAAGAACTTATCGCAAGAGCCATTCACAATGCTTCACCACGAAAAGAAAACCTCATGGTGAAAGTAAATTGTGCGGCGCTTCCGTCCAACCTCATCGAAAGTGAATTATTTGGCCATGAACGCGGTGCCTTTACAGGGGCAACAGACCGCCGCATCGGGAAATTTGAAATGGCAGATAACAGTACCCTATTCCTGGATGAGATCGGGGAGCTGCCACTGGAAGCACAGGCCAAGCTGCTGCGTGTAATCCAGGAGCGCGAACTGGAACGCGTGGGCGGTAAACACGTCATTAAAATCAATGTCCGCCTGGTGGCCGCCACCAACCGCAACCTGGAAGAAGAGGTAAAAGCCGGCCGCTTCCGCGCCGATCTGTATTTCAGGTTAAATGTATTTCCCATCAACCTCCCACCGCTGCGCGACCGGCTGGAAGATATTGAAGCGCTCACGCAGTTCTTCGTAAAGAAATATAGCAGGAACACAGGCCGCACTATCAGGAAAATAGCCCCCAGGGTAATACAGCAATTACGTAGCTATACCTGGCCTGGCAATGTAAGGGAACTGGAACATCTTATTGAAAGAAGCGTACTGCTGGCTACCGACAGCACCCTGAGCGATGTTTTTATTCCGCGCAGTGCAGATGCAGATAAACATGAACAGGCTTTCCTGCAAAACCGGTCGCTAGAAGAAGTGGAGCGCGGCTATATTATTGAAACGCTGAAACGCTGTAAAGGCAAGATTTCCGGTGCCGGCAGTGCAGCAGAAGTATTACAAATTCCCGGTAACACATTACACTCTAAAATAAAAAAACTGGGCATCACCAAGAGCGACTACTTCTCCTGATAAAATCCCTTAATAAAGTGAATGGCCTGGTGGTTTCATTAAATACAGTGAAAAACAAATGCCTTAACTTCCGCTATTTGATTGATTTTTAATGATTTACTAAAGATGGCATTTGGTTGGCCTGATAGGTAGCATCATTAAAAACAAAAATCAAATTATATGAAAATCGTAGTAATCGGAGGCACTGGTCTCATTGGAACCAAAGTGGTAAATCAACTTCGTCAGGCTGGTCACCAGGTGATCGCTGCATCCCCGGCAACTGGCATCAACACGCTCACCGGAGAGGGACTGGCGGAAGCCATGAAGGAGACTGATATTGTTATTGATCTCGCCAACTCCCCTTCCTTTGAAGATAAAGCAGTCATGGAATTTTTCCAGACAGCAGGCCATAACCTGTTAGCCGCAGAAATTAATGCAGGCGTAAAACATCACATAGCATTGTCTATTGTCGGCGTGGATATCATGCAAAACATTGGTTACATGCGTGCAAAAAAAGTGCAGGAAGAGCTGATTGAGCAATCAGGCGTGCCTTACACTATTGTTCGCAGCACGCAATTCATTGAGTTTATTGCCGGTATCGCCAATCAGGCTACAGATGGTAATGAAGTGCATCTTTCAGATGTATTGTTCCAGCCTATCGCCTCAGATGATGTAGCAAAGTTCGTTGCGAAATATGCACTGGCTGCCCCGTTGAATGGCCGGGTAGAAATTGCAGGACCTGAGCGTTTTGAAATGTACAAAATTGTGGAGCGTTATCTGCAACTGGCCAACGACCCACGTAAAGTAATCCCTAACGGTAAGCCTGCGTACTTCGGTGGTGAAGTTACACACAGCGCACTGGTGCCTGCCGGCGAAGCGCAAAAGGGTGCGGTTACTTTCGAAAACTGGTGGGCCACACAGGCGGTGAAAGCATAATAACAGGGAGCTGCGATCTGTTGAAACAAAGTGCGTCAACAGATCGCAGCTTCCTTTCCAACAATAGGTGCTTACATTGAATGTGCCGCCAATTTGCCCAGCAGCTTTAATTTGTTCCGTACTTCTTCCGACCAGGGTAAACCGATGGAAAGCCTCATGCAGTTTTCAAACTGATCCTGCAGGGTGAATATCCTTCCCGGGGCAATGCTGATCTTCCGCTTTATGGCGCTGTCATACAGTTCGGCGGTATTAATTTTTTTATTGAACTCCACCCATAAACTAAGTCCGCCCTGCGGCCGGCTGGTTTTGGTACCCTCCGGAAAATATTCCGCTATCGCATTTACATAATGCTGGTAATTGCCCTGTAAGGTTTGACGCAACCGGCGAAGATGATTTTCATACCGGCCGCTTTTCAGGAAACCCGCGACCGCCTCGTGTGTAACGGCAGACGATGATATGGCATGCACCAGCTTCAATTTCAATATTTGCTCCTTGTACCTGCCGGGTGCAATCCAGCCCACCCGGTAGCCCGGCGCCAGCGTTTTGGAAACAGCGCTGCAATACAACACCGTCCCCTCTTCATCAAATGACTTGCAACATTTCGGACGTTGAGATCCGAAGTACAGATCGCCATATATATCATCCTCAATGAGCGGGATACGATGCCTGGCCAGCAGCGACACCACTTCTTTTTTATGCTCATCGGGCATACAGCTACCCAAAGGCGTATTAAAGTTTGGCACCAACAGGCAAAGGTTGATCTTTGCAATCACCTTTTTTAAAGCGTCTATTTCAATACCCGTGGTGGGATGTGTAGGAAGCTCAAGTACTTTTAGTCCCATACTCCTGGCTAATTGCAGGATACCGGAGTAACAGGGGCTTTCCATGGCAATGGTATCCCCCGGCTTCGCTAAAGCCATCATACAAAAAGATAACGCATTCATCCCTCCGCTGGTAGTGACCAGGTCATTTTCATGCAGGTTCCCTCCCCATGCCAGCGAGCGGATGGCAATCATCCGGCGCAATGCTGCATTGCCCTGCAAAGGTTCGTATGCGGTACCACATCCCTCCAGCTCACGCGTTGCCTTAACGATCTCTTTGTTCAGCTTCGCCAAAGGCAGCAAACTTCCGGAAGGAACGCCAATCGAAAAAGGCATCAGGTCATCTCTCCCCATATTTTCATACACTTTCCTGATCAGTTCTTCCGGCTCTTTATTATTACGGGCGGGAGAAGGCCTGCTTACCTCAGGAAGCGGAAGTTTCAGGTAAGGCAGGCGGCTTACAAAATAGCCCGATTGTGGTTTTGATTCAATCAGCGATTGCGCTTCCAGCTCCAGGAATACCCTTTTAGCAGTGTTCATGCTAATGCCGTGTTGCCGGCATAATATCCTGACGGAAGGCAGCCGGTCTCCTGCTCTCAAAACTCCGCTCCTGATCTGGCCGGCAATGCCATTGGTGATTTCAGTATACAGAAACTCCTTACTCATTTGTCAAATATAACTGTGTCCATTAAAATAAGCAAAACTGAGACTGTGCTAATCGAGTGGCTGCAGCTATTTTTGCATAAAACAATTATGCCAGCAGTAATTATTAAAACCGGTAAAGAGCACATGGATGTACAGGCGATACATCGTTTCTTAAGTGAAGATTCCTACTGGGCGAAAGGGATTTCGTATGAACTGGTAGATAACTCGCTGCAACATTCGTTTTGTACAGGCGCCTTTACAGGTGGTCAGCAAATCGGGTTTGGAAGGGTAATCACCGACTACTCCACCTTTGGATGGTTCGCGGATTTTTATGTATTGGAGGAATACAGGGGACAGGGAATTTCTAAAAAAATACTGACCCACATATTAGCGCAACCATGGGCTAAGCGTTTAAGGAGAATAATGCTTAATACCAAAGATGCACATGGGTTATATCGCCAGTTTCAATTCAGGGATTTGGCCAATCCGGCATTTGTACAGGAAATTTACCGGCCTGATATACACCTGCAGTTGCCTGGATAGTGCGCCGGGGAAACGTCATTTCCAATTTGAAATAACGGCCTGTTGTCCCCGTATCAGTGCTTCATCCGCATCTATTACTGCTGCTACGGGAATATTCAATACCTGGCAGGCCAGTGTGTAAAGCGGAGCATGCTGCGGCCCTGCCACCAGGTATACAGGCGTACCAGGTGGCACAGCCTTCAGTTCTGCACCGATGAGCAGGCCGCTTAAATAAAAACGGTTATGGGCGGCAGGAATCTTTTTTAGTAACTGGTTAGTGCGTACCATAAAGGCGGCATGCAACAGGTTGTCCGACCTTCCGGCCTGTACCCCTTCCCTGAAGCAGGCGAACGATGCCAGGTCATCCAGCGTTGCACCGTTTTCTACAGATGCGGCGAGGATGCTGTGGGTAGAGAGCAGGTCAAAGAATTCGCCTGTCATGAAGGTTTGAAAACGAATGACCTGGCGACGGTTTACTACTACATGTTTTGGATGCGTACCTGGTATGAGCAGCCATTGGTCCTGCATTGTATACGGTAACAATGACCCGCAGCCAGCTATTTTTGTTTCTTCGCCACGCATTACGTCATGCCCATTGGTGGCACCGGAAATAATGAGGAACCTGTTGAAAGTATGTACCGCCAGATCTGCTCCACTCATGTTAAAGGGCAGCTCCTTGTAAGGCAACTCCACCATGCCAATGCTGGAAGATGCCATGCCGGACAACACTACCGGCGTATCCTGCAGCGCAATACCTGTTCTCTCCGCCAGTGTATCGATCTGACGACTGATAACCGACGCAAAAAAATCTTCCCGGGGCAGCGATGTTTGCTGCCATTGCTGGTAAGTGCCGGCAATGCCATCACCGGATTTTTCTTCTGCTATGATGTTCAGGTTACCGGCTTCCACCAATCGTAACCGGAAGGAGCTGGTGCCCCAGTCACAACTTAAAAAATAATTCATGTGCTGTTGTTTAATATTCATCATCTCCCCTTTTTATCCGTTCCACATTCCCCACCAGGAAAATATACGAGCATGCACCCAGCAGTCCGAGTACCGCCACAAAAACCAATGCTGGTGCAAAGTTGCCTCCTCTTGCCAGGAAACCTATTACAATGGGTACAACAATACCAGCCAGCTGGCCAATGAAGTTAAACACACCGCCTGTTAGATTGATGAGGTGTTTGGGCGCCAGTGTAGATACAAATATCCAGGTGATGGAAGCGAAGCCCACCCCGAAAAATGACAGGGACATAAAAAAGATAATGAGCCCCGGCAGGTTTACATAATTAGCGCCCAGTATAAAAGCAGATAGCAATAAGCCTATGATGATGGGCAGCTTTCGTGCTTTTGCAGTAGACACTCCTTTTTTCACCAGGTAATCGGATAAAAAACCGGAACACAAAATGCCTGTAAATGCTGCCACATAAGGCACGGACACCCAGTAGCCCGATTTAATGAAATCCAGGCCGCGGTAATCTGCCAGGTACTTTGGAAACCAGGTGAGGAAGAACCAAAGTGTGGAGTTCACCGCAAACTGGCCGATATAAATACCCCAGAGCTTACGATAGGAAAGCACCGCTTTCAGGTCGGTCCAGCGGAAGGCTGTTTTCTTTTCGGCAGCTTGCTTGTCCAGCAGGCCGCCACCATTTTCAATATGCTGCAACTCTGCAGCGTTAACCCTTTTGTGCCGGAGTGGGTCCCGGTAAAACAGGTACCATACTATTCCCCAGATGATGCCAATGACGCCGGTCACGAGGAATAGCCCTCTCCAGCCCACCTCCAGCTGGATCATAGATAGTACCGGCATCAGGAAGGCCAGGCCCAGGAACTGGCCGGAGGTATACACAGCAATAGCAGAAGCCCGCTCATTGTCGGGGAACCAATTACTCACCACCCGGTTGTTGATGGAAAAAGCCGGTGCTTCAAATACGCCGGTAGCCATGCGGAGGCCAAAAAGAGAGGCAAAGCCTTTTGCAAATCCCTGCATAACAGTGGCAAACGACCAGCTGATAAGGCAGATGGCATACAGGATATGCGGACTGAAACGGTTTACCAGGATGCCACCGGGTATCTGGAACAGCAGGTACGTCCAACTGAAAGCTGAAAAAACCAAGCCCAGTTGCACCGGCGTCAATTTAAATTCCTTATCTATCTCAGAAGCGGCTACCGCCAGGTTACTTCTGTCCATGTAATTGATCACTACATTCACAAATATCAGGAACAGTACCTGGTAGCGTATTTTTGAAGGTTTTGCATTAGGATTGAGTGCTTTCATGTAGTTTTTACAGGTCTGTGTTTACCATTCCGCCACGCTGCCATCGGTATGCCGCCACACGGGGTTGCGCCAGTTGTGGCCTTCAGCGGCCATTTTCCTTACATGCGCTTCGTTGATCTCAATACCAAGACCTGGTTTGGAAGGAATTTCCACATAGCCTTCCTTGTATTGGAATACTGTTTTATCCGCCAGGTAATCCAGCAGGTCGCTGCCCTGGTTGTAGTGAATGCCCAGGCTTTGTTCCTGGATAAAAGCGTTGTGGCAGGTAGCGTCTACCTGCAGGCAGGCCGCCAGCGCAATAGGTCCCAGCGGACAATGTGGCGCTGCTGCCACGTCAAACGCTTCTGCCATGGAGATAATTTTTTTGCATTCGGTGATGCCCCCTGCATGGGAAACATCCGGCTGGATAATATCCACGTAACCTTCCTTCAGCAGTGTTTTGAACTGCCATTTGGAAAACATGCGCTCACCGGTGGCAATGGGGATGGCTACATGTTGTGCAATTTCCCGCAGGTCTTCATTATTTTCCGGCAGTACCGGCTCTTCAATGAACATGGGCCGGAACGGCTCCATTTCTTTGGCCAGTATTTTAGCCATGGGCTTGTGCACACGGCCGTGAAAGTCGATGCCGATACCGATGCCCGGTCCAACGGCTTCGCGCACGGAGGCAATGCGTGCAATGGCTGCATCTATCTTTTCATAACTATCAATGTACTGCAGTTCCTCCGTAGCATTCATCTTTACGGCCAGGAAACCCTGTTCTGCCATTTTACGGGCAGCCGCTCCTACTTCCGCGGGACGGTCGCCACCAATCCAGGAGTAGACCTTCATTTTGTCGCGCGCTTTGCCGCCCAATAACTGGTAGACGGGCGCGTTGTAATACTTCCCTTTGATGTCCCACAACGCCTGATCAATGCCTGCAATGGCGCTCATCAGGATGGGACCGCCGCGGTAAAAGCCGGCGCGGTACATCACGTTCCAGTGGTCTTCAATATGCATAGGATCTTTGCCCAAGAGGTATTCCATTAACTCGTCCACTGCAGTTTTAACCGTGGCGGCTTTTCCTTCTATCACCGGTTCGCCCCAGCCAATAATGCCTTCATCCGTTTCTATTTTCAGGAACAGCCAGCGTGGCGGCACCTGGAACAGTTCATAGCTTTTTATCTTCATAACGATGTATTACTTTTTCAGGATTGAATGGCGCGGACGAACTGTTGTGCCTTTATGGCGAGTTGCTGCAGGTATTCCGGTGTAACGGTAACGCCTGCACTCACCAGGGCGCTGCCAATGCCAAAGCCGGCAGCACCGGCTTTCTGGAAATCTTTGATGTTCTCGGGTGTGATGCCACCTGTAGGTAGCAGGTGCATTTTAGGCAGTGGTGCGGAAATATCTTTGATATAAGCAGCGGAGGTAGCCGGGAAAACCTTGATCATATCTGCTCCCTGTTTGTAGGCTGCATAAACTTCAGTAGCCGTATAGGCGCCGGGAATGCTCACCACACCCAGTTCCCGGGCGGCTTTGACCACTTCCGGTTCCAGTATGGGAGAAAGTATGAAGCGAGCTCCCGCCGCCGCTGCTTCCCTGGCAGTAGCGGCGTCCAGCACAGTGCCGGCGCCGATGATCATTTTATCGCCCATTTTAGCGGACACTTCTTTGATAACGGCCAGCGGCTCGCTTGAGTTCATGGTTATTTCCAGCAGGCGGATACCACCGGCATAAATGGCCTCTGCCACCCGCAGCACATCTGCCGGCTGTACCCCACGGATGATGGCAATAATCTTATGTTCGAGTATCTGAGAGAGTGTAGACATGGAATTTACGCGTATTATTGTCTACCGGAAAGATAAAAATAAATAAGTGTATTTTCAACATTTCTTACACTCCGGGGCACGGGAACGCCCAAACGTAATATTATAATCCGGTAAGCTACATGAAGAACTCCTCTGAAATAATTTTACCATCTTTCACATGATATACGCAAAGCTCACTCATCTTCATACGGTCCCTGCCAATCATCTTGAGATCCATGGTGAGCACGAATGCAATAACATTGCCTGCGATCAATGGTTCCGAAACCTCCGTGCCATACCTGGCTTCCACCATAGCGCTGAACTTTTTATCTTTCTCAGTTAAAGCCTCCCGGCCTTTGGTTTCTATTTCAAAGTCAGGAGTGGCATACGGTTCTATGCTAACCGCATCATCGGCATACAGTTCCTTTTGTGCTACATCAAATTTTTCTTGCCGGCAAAGTTCGACTAAACGTGAAGCAATTTGTTCTACTGTCATAATATGGGTTTTTATTGATGAAAATAAAAATACACATTTTATATTACAGGCGGATTTAAAAGAATCGTTATGCGGACGATATATATCACGGAGATTTGCGGGATTTCTCACTATTCAAAAAAATAATCACTCGATGATATTACCGAAACAAAGGGATCCAAGATTTATAACGATAAGACGTGGTGGCACTTTGACAGATACCCATCATCATTTGCTGGCACTATGGGCGGCCAGTTGCGCGGAACATGTACTGCACCTGTTTGAGCAGGCCTCTGATGACGACCGGCCACGACAAGCAATAGCATTGACACGGGCATGGGTAAACGGAGAAATTACCATGAAAGAGGCGCATAATGCAGCTTTTGCTACAAATGCTGCTGCAAAAGGATTGCCTGATGCCGCCAGGTTTGCGGCATTGGCAGCCGGACAGGCGGTGGCAGTGGCCCATGTTGCGGCACATGAACTTGGTGCCGCTGCCTATGCCATCAGAGCAGCGATGGAATCCGTTCCGGAAAATGAAAAAAAAGAAATGGGACGCAAAGAATGTCAATGGCAGCGGGAGCAACTTCCGGATGCCATCCGTGAACTTGTTCTTGACGATCAGCAATTAAGAAATAATATATGCTGGTTTGTATTCAGCTTGTAAGGGGCTCTCCTCATCCAGCTGATTGATTTGTCTGGCCGACAGCAGGGCTGAAAAATAATCTTCTATTGGTTGCCACTCCGGATAACTGGCATCATTCATTTGCAGGTATTGTATCTCTTGCGGGGAATAGTTTGCCGACAGCCATTCTTTAAATGAGCTTACAAAATTTTTAAGTACATCGAAAAGATTTTTATGCGCAGTAAATCTTAAATTACATAAAACCCTGATCATGTCTAAAGCTGGACTCGCACATCCTGGTCAACCGGTTAACACCACGTCTCTGGAAAACTTCTTCCCTGGTTATTTTGCGCTGATAATGGCTACAGGAATCGTTTCTATAGGAATGTTCCTTTGGTCGCATCCCCGGATGGCCGGTATCTTTCTCGGTTTAAATATATTTTTTTACCTGCTGTTATGGATCATTCTTATTCTACGGATTATAAAATTCCCGGTAGTGGTTTGGAATGATCTCCATCATCCGGCCAGGGGCGTAACCTTCCTCACACTGGTGGCCGGTAACAATGTGCTGGGCAGCCAGGTGGCGCTTATCACCGGTCGCATGGATATTGCGCTGGCATTGTGGATAGCGGGGTTTGTGCTCTGGATATTGCTGTTATATACTTTCTTCCTTGTAAATATTATGAAGGAGCCCAAACCTTCGCTGGAGCAGAGCATCAATGGCGCCTGGCTATTAATCGTTGTATCTACAGAGTCGGTGGCTGTATTGGGCGCCATCATCGCCAACAGCAGCGCACTTCACTGGCTGATTGCATTTATTTCCCTTTGTACTTATATGATAGGTGGCATGTTTTACTTTGTGCTTATCGGGCTAATCCTTTACCGGTGGTTGTTTTTCAGCATGAAAGCAGAAACCCTCACTCCGCCCTACTGGATTAATATGGGTGCAGTGGCGATTATTACATTGGCAGGTTCCCGCCTTGTCATGTATGCCCGGGCACATGAAACACTCGGTGAGTGGGCCGGCTTCGTACAGGCGTTCACGATGTTTTTCTGGGCGTTTGCCAGCTGGTGGCTCCCTTTATTATTCATCATGTTTTTCTACCGGCACTTTATTGCCGGCGTGCAGTTGAAGTACGATCCCCAGTATTGGTCCATGGTTTTCCCACTGGGCATGTACGGTGTATGTACGTATACATATGCGGCCATCACCGGTTTCAGTTTCCTGAAACCTATTTCCGCTTTATTTGTTATATTAGCTTTAGGCACGTGGGTGATCGTGATGATTGGTTTGTTTATTGATCTTTTTTCAGCAAAAAAAACACAAGAGAAATAACCCCGTGGTCTTATTCAGCTATCCAAAAATGTACCCATGCAGCATTCTCTCAATAAGAAAGCGGCCACTATTTCGATTATTGCTACCCTTGTTTGTGTAGTGATTTCATTTTATGGCTCCAGGAAACTGCAAAATTTTGACCCTGCTTTAATTGCCTATTTATTCGGAACCCTGTTTGCGCTGTTCGGAGGCATTTACCGTTATTGCGTATGGCTGCAAAGGCCTCCTACCTGGATGTATTTTAAACGCACCTGGCAATTGGTCTTCTCCGGAAAAATCTTCGCTCATATTTTTTCCCTGGTAGCAGATTCCGTAAAGAACCTCCTGTTCCAGTCTTTTATCTACCCCAGGGGCAAAAAACGGTGGATAGCGCACTTTATGCTGGCATCTGGCTGCCTGGCGGCATTCGCCATTACCATTCCGCTCACCCTTGGCTGGATCAATTTCACCCTGGACCCTGCATCTGCATTGGATCCGGGAGCCACTAAATTATATGCTGCCAACTTTTTCGGTTTTAAAGTAATGAACTTTAAACTGGGGTCGGTCATGGCATTTTTAATTTTCCATGCTTTGACCTGGTGCTCCTGGTTTGTTATAGCAGGCGCGGTAATTTTTTTAGTAAGAAGATTAACCAATGCGGGCCTGATCGCATCACAGACCTTTGAAGGCGATCTGCTCCCCTTGATTCTCCTGATCATTATTTCGGTAACGGGGCTGGGACTGAATTTCAGCTATGCTTTTATGAAAGGCATCGCCTATGATTTTATGTCGGTAACACATGCCATCTCCGTGATCCTTTTCCTGGTGTGGATTCCCTTTGGCAAGTTCTTTCATATTATCCAGCGCCCTGCGCAGATAGGCGCGCATATTTATAAGCGGGAAGGAGAAAAGAGAGGCATGGCGATTTGTCCGCATACGGGCAAAGCATTTACCTCCCAGCTACATGTAGACGACCTGAAGACCGTCACCAAACAATTAGGTTTCGACTTCACCCTGGAAGATGGCACCTCTCACCTGGATTACAGCCCGGAAGGGAAACGCTCCCTGCTGGCCAAGGCACATCTGAAGGCCCGGCAGGAAGGCGGTACGCTGTTTGGATAAACGCAAAGAAGCATTACCCGAAAATAAAATACGATCAGCATGGCCAAATTACCCGTTTCCACCGATAAACTGATTGCCCATTTCGGCCCACATCTCAACTTTGCTCCCCAGGAGGGATACACCGGCAGGGATGAACCTGATGCCACCGTTAAAACACATTGCTGCTTCTGTGGTATGCAATGCGGCATTCAGCTGCTGGTAAAAAACAACAAAGTGGTTGGATTCGAACCGTGGATGGAATTCCCTTTCAACGAAGGACGGCTTTGCCCCAAAGGCGTACAGCGATACCTGCAGGATAATCACCCCGACCGGTTGATGGACCCACTCGAGCGGGTGGAAGGAGAAGGTTTTAAGCCGGTATCCTGGGATCATGCACTCAACAGGGTTACCACCGCTATCAGGCAGATACAGGCCGATCATGGAAAAGATGCTTTCGCGGTTTTATCCGGGGTGTCACTCACCAACGAAAAAAGCTACCTGATGGGAAAATTTGCACGGGTAGCTATAAAAACCGCCAACCTGGATTATAACGGCAGATTATGTATGGTGAGTGCAGGAGCCGGGAATAAAAAGGCGTTCGGACTGGATCGCGCCTCCAACAGCTACGCCGACCTGGAACATGCGGAGGTGATCATTGTTACCGGCGCTAATGTAAGCGAAACCTTCCCTACCCTCACCTACTGGCTTTGGCGGGCAAGAGACAATGGCGCAAAACTGATCGTCATAGACCCAAGAGTTATTCCGCTAGCCAGAACGGCTGACATACACCTCGCGATAAAGCCAGGAACAGATTCTGCCCTGTATGGCGCCATGCTTAAATACCTGGCAGACCATGATATGCTGGATCATGATTTTATTGATCAGCATACCACCGGGTTCCAGGAAACTATTGCAGCAGTACAGGACTATACCCTTGAATGGGCAGAAACCATTACCGGTATCGAAAAGGAAAAAATACAAATGGCAGCGGAACTATGGGGCAAAGCCAGCACCAGTTTTCTCCTCCATGCACGCGGTATTGAACATCATTCCAAAGGAGTAGACAATGTGCTGGGCTGTATCAACCTGGTATTGGCTACCGGCCGCATTGGCCGGCCCTACTGCGGTTACGGCACCATCACCGGTCAGGGTAACGGACAAGGGGGCCGGGAACACGGACATAAATGCGACCAGCTGCCGGGCAACCGCGACATCACCAATCCGGAACACCGGAAATATATTGCCGGCGTATGGAATATCCCGGAACAGGAACTGCCCGGAAAAGGACTCACCGCCTGGGAGCTGATAGAAGCCATTCACCGCGGCGAGGTAAAAGGGTTGCTGTCTATCTGCTTCAACCCGCTGGTATCTTTGCCTAATAATAACTATGTGCGGGAAGCCCTCGAAAAACTGGAATTCTATGTTTGCATCGATTTCTTTTTAAACGAAACCGCCAGGCATGCAGACATCGTGCTGGCAGGGTCCCTGCACGAAGAAGAAGAAGGTACCGTTACTACTGCAGAAGGCCGGGTAGTTCGTATACGCCAGGCCGTTACCCCTCCGGGAAATGCCCGCACGGATACTTCCATTATCCTGGAACTGGCAGCCAGGCTGGGAGAAGCAGAGCGATTTAACTACGCCAGCTCAGAAGCCATTTTCAACGAACTGCGCATAGCCTCTAAGGGCGGCACGGCCGATTACTATGGCATCACTTATAAAAAAGTGGAAGATAATATGGGCATCTTCTGGCCTTGCCCTTCCGAAGATCATCCGGGCACACCACGACTGTGGGAAGATAAAAAATTTGCCACCCCGGATGGTAAGGCGCACTTTAACCCGGCACCGTTCCGGCAACCGTCAGAGGTAACAGACAACGAATACCCGGTAGTACTTACCACCGGCCGGGTAGTGTCGCAGTACCTCAGTGGCACACAAACCAGGCGGATCGGCAAACTGGTGGGGCTGATACCCGAGCCGCTGCTTGAAATACATCCTGAACTGGCACAACGATACAATATCCGGCAACGTGAAACCGTAAGGGTAACCACCAGGCGCGGCACCGCCGATTTCCCGGCAAATATTGTGGAAACAATACGGAAAGACACCGTATTCATTCCCTATCACTGGCCTGGCAAAAAATCAGCCAACCAGCTGACCATCGGCACACTGGACCCGGTGTCAAAGATCCCGGAATTCAAAGTATGCGCGTGCCAGCTGGAGCCGTTGGGGGTTTTCACCCAGCCCGGCGAAGTACCTGCATTTGACAGTATCTGATTCACACAAAATAGGATAACCTGATGGAAGTTACCGCCTACAAAACCGATATGGAGTTTTTCGTGGACATGCAGCGCTGCATTGGCTGCAAAGCCTGTGAAATGGCCTGCGCCGAATGCGAAACCAATGGTCACGAAAGCATGATCCACGTAAACTATGTGGAACGCGCTGTTACTATCCAAACCACGGTGCAGGTATGCATGCACTGCGACGACCCCGTATGCGCGAAAGTGTGTCCTGCTGACGCTATTTCCAAAGATGACTTTGGCGTAGTACACAGCGCCAATACCGCACGGTGCATAGGCTGCTCCAACTGCGTGATGGCTTGTCCCTTTGGCGTACCCATCAAAGAAGAGAAATACGACATGATGATGAAATGCAACATGTGCTACGACCGGACCAGCGCCGGCAAAAAACCGATGTGTGCCACGGTTTGCCCCAGCCAGGCTTTGTTTTACGGCACCAGGGAAGAAATTAACCGGATGCGCCCTAACAGTACCCCCGTAAATAAATTCATTTTCGGGGAACAGGAAGTGACAACGAAAGTAAATATCATGATGCCCAAAGGAAGCACCTTTCTGAAAATCCATTAAACTGAACAGTATGTCTGATAAAACCGCAAAAGCACCTCATTGGAAAGAGGATTTTCCGATAGAAAGAACCGAAGCCACCAAGGTAAGCCGGCGGGATTTCGCCCGCTTCCTTTGCCTGGTTTCCGGCGGTCTTGCAGCGGGCAGCGCCTACGTAGCTGTTAAAGCCAATTTCTTTCCACCCGGAGAAGTAACAGGAGAACATTTTGTTTGTAAAGCAGCCAGCGTTCCTGTGGGAGGCACCCGTTCCTTTGTTATTGAGGGAAGCACGATCCCGTATATTCTTATACGACTGGAAAACGGCAACTGGAAGGCATATGAACAAAAATGCACCCATCTTTCCTGTGCAGTGTATTATAAGCCCGGCTCCGGGCAGATTGTATGCCCCTGCCATGAAGGTTTCTTTGACGCCATGACAGGCGAAGTGCTGGCAGGACCGCCGCCCAGGCCATTGCCCGCCCTGGAAGTACTATTGAAAGGAGATGATGTGTATGTGAAAGCCGGGAATCAGAACGCTGCTAAAAAGGCAGCTACCATTTAAAAATCTACCTAACAATATTAAAAATGAGCAATTTTAAAGATGCACAAAATAAAGCGCACCCGAATAAAACAAACACGCTCATATCTGCGCTGATCATTATTCTTATCCTGAATATCGGCATCCAGATATGGCTGCTTTATACCAGTCTTAATAACGCCCTCGGCGAAAACAGGGATATTGCCCTGCCGGCATTTCTGGCCTCGCTGTTTTTATTCCTGATAGGTTTCTTCTGGCTGCACTTCCTGCCTATGGGATACCGGAAAAATGACCGGAAATAAAGGGAAATACATCAGGAACCTATGCTAAAATTCGCCATACCGGGAAATACGGGCCAAATTATTTAATATTGCGTCATTATGAAAGCATTTCTCGTTATCCCTTTTTTACTCGCTCAATTGTCATCACTGGCTCAAATTTCTACCCTGGCCACCTGTAAAGCGGTGAATGATTCCATCATTGCCCGTTATAACCGCAATGATTTTGATGGGATCTATCATATAGGAAACGAATGGTTCAAAGCAAATATCAGCAAAGACTACTGCATCAACAGTTTCAAGGAAAGTAAAGAAATCACCGGTGAAATTTTGTCAACGGTGCTGACGGATGATTTAGGTACTGTGAAACATTTTAAATGGGTAGGCAAAAACAAAAATCTGGATTTTGAATTGAGAGTGGAAGATGGACAAATGAAGTTGTTCGACTTCAGTAATTTTGTCCGGCAGGAGAATGATCCGAATAAGCAGGTACAGACAGACAACCCGTTAAAAAGTCAACTGGATTCCATTGTGCATAAATATGCGCTCGTTTACATGAGTGATAAAAGAGCGGCAGGGCTTTCCATTGGCATATATAAGGACGGGAAAAAACAAATATATAACTATGGTGAAGCAAATAAAAAGACCGGGAACCTGGCCGACAGCAATACTATTTATCAAATAGGCTCTGTTGCCAAAACATTTATCGGGATATTGCTGGCACAGGCTATTGTAGATGGAAAGATGCATCTTAACGATGATATCCGTAAATACCTGAGTGGAAGTTTTCCTAATTTACAGTACCAGGGTCACCCTATACAACTGGTTAACCTGGCTAATCACACCGGTGGCTTTAACCGGTTTAATCTTATCAATTTCCCCAAAGATTTTGAGAATTGGGATTCATACAAACAAAACAATTTTCTCTATAGCTATCCTACATCCCGGTATATACAAGACTGGCATACCTTAAAACTGGATACCATACCCGGCGCTAATTATTATTACTCCTTAGGGGGCATTATGTTATTAAGAATGGCGCTCGAGAAAGTATATGGTAAATCACTGGACAATTTAGTAAGGGGTTATTTTGGGAATACATTTCAGATGCATAATACCAAACTGAATTTGATTCCGGCCGATACCGTTCAACTGGCTATTCCTTATAATGGAAACGGGGAGGCTATGGCTCCCATGTTAAGATCAACTGCATCGCTGTTCACGATAAAATCCACTCCTGCTGATATGCTTAAGTATGTAGCAGCCAATGTACAGGAAAAGGAATTAGCAGTGTTGCTGTCGCATAAGCCAACCTATGGGGATGTCAGGTGGTTTGCATTGGGCCTTACCTGGATGATAACAGATAGCTGGGACAAAGGTCTGCGTATTTTCCATAGCGGGCATGATGTCGGCTACAATACATTATGTACCATGTATCCCCAATCCGGACTGGGTTTTGTGCTCATGGCCAATGAAGATGAGCGCCAGGATTATCTTTTCGGTCTTGAAAAGAAGATATTTCAAAGTCTGCAGATCAGGTGATCTGAAGCGCAATCAATAAACCTGAGGTATTTCCATTTTTCTTACAGGATGAATTTTACACAAAAGCTGCGTTTAGAAAATCATTGAGCGGTTTCAGAGATCTATAAATTTCAGCCAACTTCTTTGGGGCATCTTTTTCCAAAAGCGCTTTATCAGTAATAGGACAGACGGCTACAAAGTTTTTCAGTTTCAGGTACTCCCCCACCGGATCATCTTTTTCAAAGCCGGAAGGAACACGTTTTAGCTTTCCTTCTTCGCTCAACCCGCCGAAATAATGCCGGAAACTTTCTTCGCCCACGATTTTCTCAAACTCCCGTGCATTGCCGGAAATCTCTTTCCGGAGCGTTTTCAGGTTATCATTTTCCAGCATGTAAATACCTCCTGCCAGAAAGGATTGTCCAGGCTGGATATGCAGATAGTAGCCGGCTTTTCCTACCGCTATGCTTGCCCCGAAATTGGTTTTATAAGGGGCTTTGTTATGAGAAAACCTGGTATCACGATATATCCGGAAAAGTGATTTGCCGGCATCTACTTTCGCTATATTCTTATCAAATTTGGCCATTTGCCCTATCAGTTCCTCAACAAAAGAAATAACATCTTCGCGGGCATCCGTATAAATATTTTTATGCTCATTGAACCATTCCCGGCTATTGTTGGCGTCTAATTCTTCCAGAAATTTCAGGGTAGATACTTTCATGTTTTAGTTGATTAAATGGAGCACCATCAGATGCTCCATTGTCATGTGAGCAGCAAAGTTATGGTGTGCCTCAAACATAAAATTGTAAAAATGGGACAATGCTAATCTTTCCTGTCAAAGATCAGGGACATCTTTAAGTGGTCGCCATAAAATTCTTTGGGTGTCAGTCCTGTAAATTCCTTGAAATCCTTAATAAAATGCGCCTGGTCGTAATACTCGGACTGGTAGGCTAATGCAATAAGACTGGCAGGTTCCTCATTCAGCAACACTTTCAGCGAGGCTTGTAACCTGATGGTTTTTGATAATTGTTTCGGACTCAAACCAATGGCTGATGAAAATTTACGTACCAACTGCCTGCGATTGGTATTGGTTTGTTTGGAAAGTTCTTCAACGGAAAATTGACCGCTGGCTGCCAGAATAGTTTCAACAGTTGATTTTACAATGTGGTCAATGGTGGCAGTATCCGTTAACCGGCCTAATAAAAAGGCTTCTATCAATTTTATTCTTTCTGATGTTGAATCAGCGTTTAAAATCTGTTGACCGATTTCCTTCCCATCCTCCCCAAACAGTTGTTCCAATGAAACGGCTGTATTCTCCATTTCTTTTATCGGTATGGTTGTAAAAGGTAAAAATCCGTATGAATGAAAACGGACAAAAAAAGTACCTGTTTCTCCCGTCGGTTCTACTTCAAGGGGACGTGTCAGTTGGCCAATTACAAAGCATTTCGGCAAGGCAACACAACTTCCGTCTTCCAGGTATTGTTTATACAAATCGCCATAGTGAAAAATCATTTTCATACTACCATCAGGAACTATGGTGTTTTTCCCAGGTGTTTTTCCTTTTGGGCTTTCCAATGTCCAATAACATTCGACAAATGACGATAAGTCCTGATGGGGTTTATAAATTTGATGATTCATTTATTGGACGGTGTTTGTTAGCGTGTTGCGATGCTTATTTATGACGGCATAAAATTACGCAAATTACTTAACAGTCAATAATCGCTAATACGAAAACCACCCGATTTCTTCATAATCTCAAATTCACTTCTTCTGTTCAACTGATGTTCTTCTGCGGAGCATGGCACTTCATTGCTGCACTTATTCACCAGCTTTGTTTCGCCGTAACCGCGGGCTGTCAACCTGCTTTCATCAATTCCATGTGTAATAAGGTATTGCAATGCAGCCCGGGCACGGCGTTCAGAAAGTTTCAAGTTATACTTGTCAGAACCTCTTGAATCGGTGTGTGAAGTTATATTAAGATGCCAGTTTGGGTGCGCCTTCATTAACTGAACAATATGCTCCAGCGGGTTAACAGCATCCCTCCTTATATTTGATTTATCGAAGTTGTAATAAATATTCTCAATAGCAACGACCGGCGATACTGGCACCACCGGCGGTATGTCGTTGAGGTATAACGTCCGGTGTATAACGGTGGAGTCTTCCATATGTACCGTGGAGAAACTTTCCACAGCGGAGGCTATAAGACCTGGCTTAACGGCATTCAAACTATAATCGGTAGACATACTGAGTGTAAAGGAGAATTTCCCATCTGCGTCTGTTACTACTTTTACCGGGGTGCTTTTAGTTAAATCATTCAAAGTCACTTCTGCACTATTTATAGCCGCGCCCGTTTTTGTATGAAGCACTTCTCCTTCCAATATTAACAGGGCATTAAACTCGTACAAGTCATCGCTCCCGATACCTGAGGGCCGATTGGAAGCAAAATATCCGCGATATCCTCTTTTGAAAAAAGGCGAAAAATCATCTTGCGGACTATTGATGGGAGCGCCGGCATTTACAACCTGCCATCCCCCATTTGTTGTTGGAGATGCCTTATAGATATCAAGACCTCCAATACCCGCACGGCCATCGCTGGCAAAATAGAAATTTCCGTTGCTATCAAAGAGCGGCGTACGTTCGTTACCTGGTGTATTAATATCGCTGCCCATATTTACGGGTTGCGTCCATCCGGTATCATTCACTCTTTTGCTATAATAAATATCTGTTCCGCCAAAACCATCTGCAGGTGCGTCTGAGATAAAATAGAGCGTTCGACCATCCGGTGAGATGAACGGATCTCCCAGGGAATTCTCAAATACATCATTATAAGGAAACGCCACGGGATGGCCCCACCTGTTTGCTATAGTATCCCAATGGCTGTAATATATCTCGATGTTGATATCATAGAAGGGCTCCTTACCTAGAAACTTTGCTTTCTTTCTTATATAGCGTGTCCCCGCAAAAAACATTTCCTTCTCATCTGCTGTAAAACTTGCACCTGCAGTATGATAATATTCCTTTACCAGCGTGGTATCAAACATCGAAATACTTGCGCTGTCCTTTTCTTTGGATGAATAGAGATGCTGGTAACTATCGCCTGTCCAACCGTATGTTTCCCTCTTAATATTGGAATTGCGGAAAAACGGTCGTTTCATTTTCAAGGTGGTGGGCCTGTCTGAGGAAAAAACAATTTCCCCATTGTATGTAATTGCACCCCAATCAGATTTTGACGAATTAAGCTGATGAAGATTAACAAGCTCTCCCCGTAATGGATGGTTAATCCAATAGGTAGCAGAGTCGCAGCTAACAATCATTCTTGAAACAAGGGTAGCGTTCTTTAAAATTTTGGTGGTATCAAGTTTTAAAAGTAATGCCTTTGCATCTGCATACTTTGCATTTCTAATCAATGTTTGCGCATACCTGAATTCGTCTTGAGGCGTATGATCTTTTAAGGTATACAGTGTTGCATACCACGACTCCGCCCGGGAAAAATCCCGTTGCTTATAATAAGCTTCGGCGGCTCCCCTTGCTGCTTCGGCCGTTTCCTTTTTCCTGTAAGCCTTTTCGTATAAGGGTATCGCCCTTGCATAGTTGTACAGGTTGCTTTGGTTTCTCGCTTCATCAAGTACATATTGCGCCCGGGCGTTAAGACAACCCAGTGCAAATAAAATTATCATTCCTGCAATATATTTATTGTTTGACCTTAGCATAATTCCCCTGTTTTTACACTAAAAATATCTTGGTGACAACATTTTAGCTTTGGGATTAAAAAAGAAATAGCTGATTGAAATCTCATTGGTGGGATAACCTCCCATACCTACAACGTTTGTCGTGTATTCGTAAGCGTATCCTAAACGTATCTTTTGCCCGATAAAAACTTCTGCCATACCTATAACAGCTCCCGACTTTTTAAGATCGTGTTGTATTAATTCTTTGTTGAACACGGCTGTTCTGTAACCCGCACCCACCCATATTATCTTATTAATCAGTACAAAAGCATTTATATCAAGACTTGTAGGACCAGCGAAATCTTCTTTTACCAGAATAGAGGGTTTAAGTTGTATAACTTCCGACAATGGAATTAATCCGCCAACTGTGGCATACAGGTGTACTTTGCGTTCTGTAAAAATATTACCAGGATCCTTTTTTGCATCAAATGCCGATGAAATAAGGTTATCTGCCGAAAGACCCGCAAAGAAAGAATTGGAATTATAAAATACGCCTATTCTTGCGTCGGGAGTAAATTTTGTTCTGAGAGAATTATACAGGGTAGGATCTTCATCGGTAGGATCTGTAGGATCATAGTCCTCCACTTTTATCCTGTTTTGTATAAATCCGGCACTAATACCAATAGAAAATGTTTTGCCACTCTCCTCATGCTGAACAGGAATGCGGAAAGCATAGCTTGCATACAGCGATGAAGTTCCCTGCAAACCTATTTCATCATTCGCTATATTTAACCCAAGGCCATACCGTCCGTCTCTTGCTACCCCGTCTACGGCCACCGACACCGTTTTCGGCGCTCCTGGGAAACCTGACCATTGATTGCGGTAAAATGCGTTGATATTCCACACCTCTCTATATCCCGCGTAGGCCGGATTTATATAAAGGCCATTAAAAATATACTGGCTAAATTGCGCATCCTGCTGAGCCTCCGCTGACGCAACGACTGCAAAACAAAACAATAGCATCATCCATTTATTTTTCATAGCTCGTAGTTATTAAAGTACAAAACAAGCGCGTTCCTGTCCTTCTGTTATCAGCGTCTTAATATCAATACATTGCCTTTATATGTATGCCAAACATTGTTGCTATCTTTTAATTTTAGTATATAGAAGTAAGTGCCTTCATTTAAGCCACTGCCATCCCAGTCATTCTGATAATTCTTCTTCTGGTAAACATTTGCATTCCACCTGTTGAAAACAAGCAGTTCATTTTCAGTATACAGCTCAAGACCTTTAATCACGAACTTATCATTATGGCCATTCCCATTAGGTGTAAATACATTGGGGATTTTGAATGGAATAACTTCCTTGCTAACAGCAGCCTTGTTATTGGTTTCATCTATATCAACCTGTGGGCTTGACACGGTGGCGGTGTTTACAATAGTACCCATGGCATCCGCCTGTACGCGTAATGTAAGCGATTCGCTACCTCCGTTTTGCAGTGAATCTATTCTCCAGGTAAGCGTCCGGTTACTGGCATCATAATCTGCCACTCCCCTGCTGGCAACACTGCTGATATAGATAATTCCCGGCGGCAACACGTCTTTAACGGTAACAGGTGAAGCAGTAGATGCTGCATTTCCTATTACGATGGTATAATCATACCTGTCTGGTACTGTTACAGGCTTATCGTTTGTTTGTTTTATAATATTAAGATCGACTACCTGCGATGGTCCGGTTCTTAATACCGGGATGACTATAAAAGGATTCTTAGTGCATCCTGCTGCGCTGCTGGTACTTATCTTCACTTCCGCAACATTACTGATTTCGGTTACGCCCTGCAGATTTGCGTTTGCTCTCACAACAAATGAATAATCCCTTGCTTCATTTACTCCGAGATTGATGTCGCTAAAGCTTACGACATTATTATTCATTGAGCCTTGCGCAGTGCTTACAAATGTGGTATGCGCTGGTACAGCATCCGTTATAGTAACATTTTCTATGACTGATGCACCCGTATTTCTTACCCGGATTGTATAGGTTAGTAACTCGTTCTCTCCGGCTGTTCCGTTACCACCTGCGTCAGCAACCAATTTAATGGCTTCAAAACCGCCCGATAATATTATTACGCTGGCTTTAATACTGCAACCATTAGCATCTGTTATAGTGCAGGTATAGGTTCCAGGCGCAAGATTGTTGGCCGTTGCGGCAGTACCTCCATTAGACCAGAGGTAGCTGTATGGCGCTGTTCCGCCGGCCGCCGTTACAGTGGCTGAACCGGTATTGCCGCCATCACAGTTCACATTCAACTGCGAGGTAGTAACGCTCAACGCATCAGGCTCAGTGATCGTTACGCTGATAGATGTATCGCAACCATTTGCATCAGTTACAGTAGCAGTATAAGTGTCTGCCGGAAGATTATTGATCGTCGCTGTTGTGCCGCCGTTGCTCCATAAGTAGCTGTACGGCGCTGTGCCGCCGCTGGCAGTTACAGTGGCCGAACCGGTGTTGCCGCCGTTACATAAAACATTATCATGCGTTGCGGTGGCTGTAACAGCTGTTGTTTCTGTAATAGTAACCGTTGCCGTGGTGTCACAGCCGTGACCATCTGTTATAGTGCAGGTGTACCTACCACCAGCGAGGTTATTGGCCGTTGCGGTAGTCCCTCCATTAGACCAGAGGTAGTTGTATGGCGCTGTTCCACCGGCTACCGTTACGGTAGCTGAACCGTTATTGCCGCCATGGCAGTCCACATTCAACTGCGAGGTGATGAAACTTAACGCACCAGGTTCAGTAACTGTTACACTGACAGATGTATCACAACCGTTTACATCCGTTATGGTGCAGGTATATGTGCCAATCGTCAGGTTGCTTATAGCAGCCGTAGTTGCTCCGTTGCTCCATAAGTAGCTATATGGCGCTGTTCCGCCATTCGCTGCAATAGATATGCTGCCTGTATTGCCGCCGTTACATAAAACATTATTCTGCGTAATGGCCGCTGTAACAGCAGCCGTTTCTGTAATAGTAACCGTTGCGGCAGTATCACAACCATGGGCATCAGTAATAGTGCAGGTGTAAGTACCTGCTGCGAGATTACTGATAGTGGCCGTTGTTGCCCCGTTGGACCAAAGATAGCTATACGGCCTTCTGCCGCCGTCGGCAGTTACCGTTGCCGAACCGGTGCTATCACCATGGCAGTTTACATTCACCTGCGAGGTGGTAAAACTTAACGCATCCGGCTCGGTAACCGTTACACTGATAGACGTATCACAACCATTTACATCGGTGATGGTAGCAGTATAAGTGCCTGCCGGCAGGTTATTGATGGTGGCGGTTGTTCCGCCATTGCTCCATAAGTAGCTGTACGGCGCTGTGCCGCCACTGGCTGCTACTGTGGCCGAACCAGTATTGCCGCCGTTACATAAAACATTATCATGCGTTGCGGTGGCTGTAACAGCTGTTGTTTCTGTGATAGTAACCGTGGCCGTTGTATCACAGCCATGGCCATCTGTTATCGTGCAGGTGTAAGTACCCGCAGTAAGGTTATTTACAGTTGCAGCAGTTCCTCCATTAGACCAAAGATAGCTGTAAGGACTTGTGCCGCCATCGGCCGTTACCGTGACGCTACCGGTGCTATCACCATGGCAATTTACATTCACCTGTGAGGTGGTGAAGCTTAACGCATCCGGCTCAGTAATCGTTACGCTGATAGATGTATCGCAACCGTTCACATCTGCTATGGTGCAGGTATAGGTGCCAATCGTTAAGTTATTTATTGCAGCCGTGGTTGCTCCATTGCTCCATAAGTAGCTGTATGGCGCGGTTCCGCCACTCGCTGCAACAGATATGCTGCCCGTGTTGCCGCCGTTACATAAAACATTATCCTGCGTTACGGCTGCTTTAATAGCCGCTGTTTCTACAATAGTAATCGTTGCGGTAGTATCACAGCCGTGGGCATCCGTTATAGTGCAGGTGTAAGTGCCTGCGGTGAGGTTGCCGATAGCGGCGGTTGTTGCCCCATTAGACCAAAGATAGCTGTAAGGTCTTCTGCCGCCATCGGCTGTTACCGTTGCCGAACCGGTGCTATCACCATGGCAGTTCACATTCACCTGGGAGGTAGTAAAACTTAACGCCTCAGGCTCGGTAACTGTTACACTGACAGACGTATCACAACCATTTACATCGGTGATGGTAGCAGTGTAAGTGCCTGCCGGCAGGTTATTGATCGTTGCGGTTGTTCCGCCGTTGCTCCACAGGTAGCTATACGGCGCTGTGCCACCGGCAGCTGCAACGGATATACTGCCTGTATTTCCACCATTACATAAAACATTATCATGCGTTACAGTAGCTGTGATAGCGTCTGTTTCTGTGATAGTAACCGTTGCGGTAGTATCACAGCCATGACCATCTGTTATGGTGCAGGTATAAGTACCGGCAGCGATATTATTAATAGTTGCGGCAGTTCCTCCATTGCTCCAAAGGTAGCGGTAAGGTCTTCTGCCGCCATCGGCCGTTACAGTGGCGGAACCGGTGCTTTCGCCATGGCAGTTCACATTCACCTGCGAGGTGGTGAAGCTTAACGCGTCCGGCTCAGTAATCGTCACAGATACCCTTCCTGTGCAACCGTTCACATCTGTTATAGTACAGGTATATGTGCCAATCGTTAAGTTATTTATTGCGGACGTAGTTGCTCCGTTGCTCCACAAGTAGCTGTACGGTACTGTTCCGCCGCTGGCTGTAATGGATATGCTGCCAGTATTGCCGCCATTACATAAAACATTATCCTGCGTTACAGCTGCTGTAATAGCCGCTGTTTCTGCAATAGTAACCGTTGCGGTAGTATCACAACCATTAGCATCTGTAATAGTGCAGGTGTAAATACCTGCGATGAGATTACTCATAGTGGCGGTTGTTTCGCCATTAGACCAAAGGTAGCTGTAAGGACTCGTACCGCCGGATGCTGTTACTGTTGCAGAACCGGTACTATCACCATAGCAGTCCACATCTACCTGTGAGGTAGTAAAGCTTAACGCATCAGGCTCGGTAACCGTTACGCTGACAGACGTATCACAGCCATTTACGTCCGTTATCGTAGCAGTATAAGTGCCCGCAGTAAGGTTATTGATCGTTGCGGTTGTTCCGCCGTTGCTCCATAAGTAGCTGTAAGGCGCAGTTCCACCGGTGACGGAAACAGATATGCTACCGGTATTACCACCATTACACAGCACATCGTTTTGTGTAACGACTGCTGTAATCGCTGCCGTTTCTGTGATGGCAACCGTTGCCGTGGTGTCACAGCCATGATCATCTGTTACAGTGCAGGTATAGGTACCTGCAGTGAGATTATTGGCTGTAGCGGCAGTGCCTCCGTTAGACCAAAGGTAGGTGTACGGGCTGGTGCCTCCGGATACCGCTACCGTAGCGGAACCTGTATTACCGCCATGGCAGTCAACATCTACCTGCGATGTAGTGACGCTTAACTCATCAGGCTCCGTAACCGTTACGCTGATAGACGTATCACAACCATTTACATCGGTTATAGTAACCGCATAAATGCCTGCAGTAAGGTTATTGACTGCCGGGGTAGTTGCTCCATTATCCCAGAAGTAGCTGTATGGCGCTGTGCCACCGGTAACGGCAACGGATATACTACCTGTATTACCGTCATAGCACAAAACATTATTCACCGTTACTTCTGCGGCAATAGCGGCATTTTCTGTTATAGTAACTGTTGCTGCAGCAGTACAACCGTGCGCATCCCGGATAGCAACAATATAAGTTCCGGCGGTCAGGTTATTGATAGTTGAGGTAGTGCCTCCATTAGACCAAAGGTAAGTATACGGCCCTGTGCCGCCGGTTACTGTCACAGTAGCACTACCGCTATTGTCGCCATTACAGTTCACATTCACCTGGGAGGTAGTGGCGCTTAATACATCCGGCTGCGTGATAGTGACGGTAGCCGTTGTCGTACAGTTATTGGCGTCTGCTATTGTACAGGTGTAAGTGCCAGCAGCAAGGTTACTTGCAGTAGCGCCGGTGCCGCCAGCGGGCGACCAGCTATACCGGTATGGTGCAGCACCGCCGGATACTGCTACAGTAGCAGCGCCATTATTATTTCCATTACAATCTATATTTGTTTGCGTTGTTGTGAACCGGAGAGCTGTTGGCTCTGTGATCGTAACAGTTGCCGTTGTATCACAACCATGCGCATCAGTAATCGTACAGGTATAAGTACCCGCTTTAAGGTTGTTGGCAGCAGCACCTGTCCCACCACTGGGTGACCAGCTGTAGGTGTATGGAGTTGTTCCGCCTGTAACAGTTACCCTGGCAGCACCGGTAGCCGAACCATTACAAAGCACATCTGTATGAACAGCGATAAATCTTAATAAACCAGGTTGGGTAATCGTCACGCTGACAGATGTATCACAACCATTTGCATCCGTAACAGCACAGGTATACGTTCCGGGTGACAGACTCGTAATAGCCGCTGTAGTGGCACTATTAGACCAAAGGTAGGTATAAGGAGCAGTGCCGCCTGAAGCTGTTACTCCGGCTGTGCCATCGGCTGCTCCATTACAACTGATATTATTTTGTGTAGCACTTACAGATAAAGCAGGTGGTTGTGTGACAGTTGTGCTTGTTGTGGTAACACAACCATTTGAATCGGTAACGGTGCAGGTATAGGTACCCGCAATAAGCCCTGTGGCAGTGGCGGTGGTAGCGCCACCGGGCGACCAAAGATATGTATACGGTGCAGTTCCTCCCGCCGGCACTGCAGTAGCAGTACCATCATTGCCTTTATTGCACGAAACATTGGTATGTGTCGACGTAGCCGTTAATGCAGCCGGTTCCGTAATTTCAAATGATTGCGTATACCTGCAATTATTGGCATCTGTAACAGAAAACTGGTGGGTACCCGGAGAAAGATTTGTTTCGGTAGCGGTGGTTGCGCCGGTTGACCAGGTGTAAGTATAAGGTGCTGTGCCTCCGGACGGCGTTAAAGTTACCGTACCATCATTAGCTCCCCGGCATGTTACATTCACCTGGTCAACATCAACTACCAAAACATCCGGTTCGGTAATCGTTACGGTTACAATATTTGTGCAGCCTTTAATATCTGTAATCGTGCAGGTATAGGTGCCTGCAATAAGACCAGTAGCTATTGCGCCGGTGCCACCTCTTGGCGACCAGCTGTAAGTATACGGCGCTACACCACCTGTAACCACAACAGTTGCCGTACCGTCGATATTGCCGTGACAGGTCACGTTTGTTTGCGTTGCGGTACCGGTTATTGCCGAAGGCTCAGTGATAGTAACGGTTACATCTCCTGTACAGCCATGCGAATCCGTAATGGTACAGGTATAGCTGCCCGCAACAAGATTCTCTATTTTGGCAGTAGTTTGTCCGCCTTGCCACAGATAGGTATAAGGCGCTGTGCCACCGGTACCACTCAGCGTAATGCTTCCGTTTGTGCCGCCATTACATATCACCTCTATCTTTGAAATCTTTGCAGATACCTCCGCAGGTTCGGATATGGTTACATTTACATCTGTGGTGCAATTATTCGCATCGGTTACCGTACAGGTGTAAGCACCGGGAGCAAGATCACTTATAGTTTGCGTAGTGGCGCCTGTCGACCAGCTATAACGGTATGGAGTAGTACCTCCGCCAGCATTCACGGTAGCGCTGCCATCTGTATCACCGTTACAAGTGGCATTTGTATGTGTAATACTTGCCGTTAATACCGCTGGCTGTGTAATTTCAACGGTGCCTATAATTTTGCAACCATTAACATCAGTAACATGCGCGGTATAGGTTCCAGGGCCAAGATTGCTTACCGTGGGCGTTGTTTCCCCACCCGGATCCCAGCTGTAGGTATACGGACTGGTACCTCCGGATATGATAGCAGTAGCTGTACCATCATTTAAACCATTGCACGAAACATTCGTTTTATTGGCAGTGGCACCCAGGGCATCAGGCTCTGTAATCGTTACCGATGCTGTTGTTGTGCAATCATTCGCATCAGTGATCGTACAGGTATAAATTCCAGGTGCAAGCCCTGTAGCTGTTTTCCCTCCTCCACCGCCGGGCGACCAGCTATAGCTGTAAGGCGCTGTCCCACCTGTTACGTCAACAGTAGCTTCTCCATCATTAAATCCATTACAATGCACATTCACCTGCGAGGTAACAGCGTTTAAGGCTGCAGGTTCCGCTATCGTAACTGGTGCAGTGGTAGTACAACCATTGCCATCAGTAATAGTAACCGTATATGTTCCTGCTGTAAGATTAGTAACCGTATCATTGGTAGCCCCGTTGCTCCAGCTATACGCATAAGGAAGGGTACCTCCGGCAGCAGTTACAATAGCAGATCCACTGTTGCCTCCGTTACAAAGCACATCGGTGCCCGCAGCGCTGGCAGTTAACGGCGCCGGCTCTGTAATGGTTATAGTCGCTACCACCGTAGCACCCGCATCATCCGTTACCGTGCAGGTATATGTTCCCGGAGCAAGTCCGTCAATCACCGGGTTTGTGGACCCGCCGGGCGACCAGCTATAGGTATAAGGCGGTGTACCGCCATATGCCGATACCCGGGCTACGCCGGTATTAGTGCCATTACAGGTAACATTCGTCTGGGCCGTATTAACTGCCAACGCGGCGCCTGTAGGATCAATAATGGTGACGCTTTCGGTAGTAGTACAACCATTGGCATCCGTAATCGTGCAGGTATACGTTCCCGGAGCAAGACCACTAATAGTTGGTGAGGTTGCGCCGCCAGGTGACCAATTGTATGAATAAGGAGGGGTGCCGCCGGTAGCAGAGGCCGTGGCCGTTCCATTAATTGCTCCCGTTGAAGTGATATTAGTATGAGAAATTGACCCTTCTAACACCAGCGGTTCCGTAATAGTTACTGAGGAAGTAGCAGTACAACCATTCGCATCTGTTACCGTAGTAGTATAAGTACCGGGAGAAAGATTACTAACGGTTTGAGTACTGCCACCACCGGGCGACCAGCTGTAGGTGTATGGAGCTGTACCGCCGGATGGCGTTACCCTGGCAGCACCATCATTGGCGCCGTTACAGGTTATATTATTAATGATGGTGTCTCTTGCCTTCAACAATGCAGGTTCCTTTACTTCTACCGTTTGCCTGATTGTACAACCATTAGCATCTGTAACGGTACAGGTATAAGTGCCAGGGCCAAGATTGCTGATAGCCGGCGTTGTTTCCCCACCGGGCGACCAACTGTAAGTATATGGCGTTGCCCCGCCGGAAACAGTTGCCGTGGCAGCACCATCATTGGCACCTTTACAACTTACATCATCAGCGTTAAACGAAGCGTTCAATGTGGAGGATTGACCGATAGTTACCGTTACTGAAGTAGTACAGCCATTGGCATCTGTTATATTACAGGTATAATCGCCTGCTCCAAGTCCCGTAGCTATTGAACCTGTGCCTCCGCTGGGTGACCATTGGTAAGAATACGGAGCGGTTCCTCCCGTAGCAGTGGCAGTGGCTGTACCCGTGCGTTCCCCATTACAGCCCACATCTGTATGTGTTACTCCTGCAGATAATACAGGAGGTTCCGTAATGGTTGCCGGAGAAGAAACATTAAACGTACATCCGTTTGCATCTGTAATCATCACCGTATAATCTCCCGGAGCAAGGTTATTGATCGTTTGGGTAGTCCCGCCATTTGACCACAGATAAGTATAAGGAGCCATGCCGCCACTGGCATTAACCGTGGCAGAGCCGTTGGCTGCGCCATTGCAGGTTATGTTAGTAGGTGAAGTACTGCCTGTTACCGCGGAAGGCTGACTCACTGTTGCGGAGGTGGTACTCGTACAACCATTGCCATCTGTAATGGTGCAGGTATAAGTGCCTGCTGTAAGATTGTTGGCAGTTGCAGTGGTTGCGCCATCAGACCAACTATAGGAATACGGCGGCGTTCCACCACTGGCCACTGCTGTTGCAGAACCGTCATTGCCGCCATTGCAGCTAACACGTGTAGCCGTCGAAGTTGATGTTAACAATGGCGGTTCCGTCATGGAAACAGTGCCTGTAATAGTACATCCGTTTGCATCTGTAGCGGTACACGTGTATGTGCCGGGACCAAGATTGGTAATAGTCGAAGTGGTTGCACCGCCGGGAGCCCAGCTGTAAGTATAAGGAGCCACACCGCCGGACACTACTGCCGTAGCTGTTCCATCATTTGCTCCATTGCAGCTTATATTAGTTTTGGTAGCGGTAGCGGTTAATACCGGCGGCTCTGTAACGATAATAGTAGCGGTTGTATCACATCCGTTAGCATCCCTAATCGCGCAGGTATAAGTGCCAGCAGACAAACCGTTCGCAGTAGACGCTGAACCGCCCGCCGGCGACCAGCTGTAGGTGTATGGCGCTGTGCCGCCGCTCACGTTTACAGTGGCCGATCCTGCACTGCCGCCGTTACAAAAAACATTGGTCTGGTTAGTAGTAAATGTTATTTGCGGTTTTTGCGTAATCGTTACTGTTGCTGTAATGGTACAATCATTTGCATCTGTTATAGTGCAGGTGTAAGTGCCTGCTGCAAGGTTATTAGCTGTAGCGCCGGTTCCGCCGGAAGGCAACCAGCTGTAAGTATATGGTGCGGTACCACCACTTACGTTCACCGTCGCGGATCCTGTGGCAGCACCGAAGCATAATACATTCACCTGTGAGGTGGTAAAACTCAGGGCAGACGGCTCCGTGATCGTTACGGTGGCCGTGGCATTACAGCCATTGGCATCAGTAACCGTACAGGTGTAAGTGCCTGCTGTAAGATTATTGGCGGTAGCGCCGGTTCCCCCGGAGGGCGACCAGCTATATGTATACGGTGCTGCACCACCTGTTGCAGTCACCGTAGCGGAACCACTATTACCCCCATTACATAAAACATTTGTTTGAGTAGTTGAAGACGACAGCTGCGGCGGTTCACTAATATCTACGGTTGCTGTAACGTTACAGCCATTGGCATCGGTGATGGTACAGGTATAGGTACCGGCGGCAAGATTACTTGCTGTAGCGCCGGTACCGCCAGTGGGTAACCAGTTGTAGCTATATGGCGCAGTACCGCCACTTGCATTCACGGTTGCTGCTCCGGTGGTATTACCAAAGCACAGCACATCCGTTTGTGAGGTGGTGAAACTTATGCCGGATAATGGTTCAGAGATTGTTACGGAGGCCGTTGTAGTGCAACCATTGGCATCCGTTATAGTGCAGGTATAGTTACCCGCCGTAAGATTATTGGCCGTAGCGTCGGTTCCACCACCGGGCGACCAGCTATAGGTGTACGGTGAAGTGCCTCCACTCACGATGACAGTGGCTGATCCGGTAGCGGCGCCAAAACATAGTACATCCGTTTTCGAGGTGGTAGCACTAAGCACTGCCGCCGGTTCAGTGATCGTTACCGATGCAGTGGTATCACATCCAAATCTATTGACGATTGTACAGGTATAAGTACCCGCTGCAAGATTATTAGCAGTAGCAGCAGTACCTCCAACAGGCGACCAGCTGTAGGTAAATGGTCCGCCGCCACCCGTTACATTTACGGTGGCCGTACCATTACTCTGCCCATTACATAAAACATTATTCTGCGTTGTTGTAAATGTAATAGGCGACGCCTGCGCAACGTTGACCGTTGCTATCGTATCACAACCATTGGCATCGGTAATAACGCACCTGTATGCTCCTGCTTCCAGGTTGCTGGCAGTAGCGCTTCTACCACCGGTAGGCAGCCAGCGGTAAGTGTACGGCGGAGTACCTCCGCCCGCCGTAACGCTAGCCGATCCCGTTGCCTCTCCAAAACACTGCACATCTGTTTGCGATGTGGTAAAGCTGATAGCCGGCGGCGCTGTAACTGTTACCGATGCCTGGGCCGCATTACCACCGAGCCCTGTTATTGTACAGGTATACTGGCCGGCAACCAGGTTATTAATAGTGCGTGTGGTAGCTCCATTTGACCAGCTATAGGTATAAGGCGGAAAACCACCAGTGGCATTTGCTGTGGCAGTACCGTCAGATCCGCCAAAACAACTTACATCTGAATGAGATATTGTGAGGGTTAGCTCCTGGGCTTTTACATTCAGGAAAACCAATAAAGAAGCCGCGAAAACAAGTAATTTTATCTTCATGCTTAGATTGATTCGTTATATTAAATCCGGGCAATTAATTACAGCATCTAACAGAATATGGTCAATGCCCGGAATCCCTGCAAACAATATTTATCCAATAGCTGAATGGTGAGTGCACACGATCAGCCTATCTATCTCACGATTGATTAAGATGCTAATGACTGCGTATGCTTAGAAAGGAAGGATTAACGCCAGAAAATGGCCGACAAGGAGGAGTAATTTTTTATCCTCTCTACTGAAACGTTTGCCACTACATTTTTGTTCAAATCAAAACAATCATCTGTATTATTGGGTTATATACTTTACCAGGCATTTTGAAGACGATGATTTTATTTCCCTCATTCATTAACTGTTAAAAAATGAAAAATAACCGACATCTGTTAAGACGGCCTATATGCATATGGGCAAGGAATATCTGCTACATCACACTTGTTTGTATTTTCTGTTCATTCCAACTCCAGGCACAATCGCAGCATACCAAACCCACGCCACCATGGTATGTGGAGCGATTCAAAGTTTCTGCCGGTGCCTTCTTCCCCATCAACAATACCGACGTTTCTGTTGGCTCTACAGATGGTAGAATAGGCACCGATATTGATTTTGAAGACGACCTGGGTTTTAATAAAAATACCGGCACCTTCCTGCTTGATCTCCAATGGAGAGCCAGCAGGAGATCAAGATTTGATCTGAGCTATTACAGGGTAGCCAGGAACTCTGATTACAGGCTGCAGAAGGACATTACCTTCGGTGAAAATACCTATAACATCAATACGAGTATAAACGCATTTTTCAACACTGACATCTATAGGTTCTCCTATGGATATGCTTTTTTCATAAACCCTAAATTTGAAGCAGGATTGTTAGTGGGCGCGCATATTGTTGGTTTGGACGCTGGCATAAATGTAGTGGGCGCTAATGTGGGTGCTTCTTTAAAAGATAATTTTGGTATCACAGCACCACTCCCCGACTTTGGCATATGGGGCGGCTACAGCTTTGCAAAGAAATGGTATATCAATGCCGAGGTTGATTACTTCGCGCTGACGGTAGACGACTATAAAGGAAGAATACTTGCATATACCGCAGCTGTAAACTACCGGGCCGTGAAAGGACTGGATGTAGCTGTTGGTTATACCGGTTTGAATGCCCGTATCGACGCAGAAAAAGACAGGCTGCTCGGTTACTTTAAATGGGGATATAATGGTCCGTCTGTTACGGTTAGTTATACATTTGGAAGAAGCAAGTGGTAGTTGCGAAACAAGAAGTTCCAGTGAATTAACAATAACTATAATGAGATATCCCATTGCAACCTGAACCGCCATTGATCAGCGGGCACACCACCTGTTTTGTCGTAATTGAAATAACTTACCTCAGCTGTTACTTTATTTTTATGCCCGTTAAAAAACCAGTTGGTAGCAAAAGAAGTCTCCCGCTTCTTTGTTTGATCGGCTTCCCTGTTAGGCATATAACCAGCGTTACGGGCCGCTACTTCCAATGGTTCCGGCCACCAGTTCACTAATTGATGAAAGAAAAAACCAGCCTCCACATAATATCCATGAAGGTTGTCAGTTTTATTATTGGCATCCTTGTCTATGACTTGCTTCCAGTGAAATTCTGATTGCCAGCTAAAGCCTTTGTACTTAAACGCGGTTTCTATGTTGGCCTGATTTACACGGTATTGCCCGGGAAGCCCATTCTCATATCCTTCAAGAGATCCTCCTCCTGCCTGGGAAAAACGTGTATATGGACTTCTGTTTGTGATTCCGGATATGGCTATTTCAGCAGCAGGATGCTGATGGATTTCCAGGTCGCTGCCTTCAAAATCCAAATAAGGTCCTAAGAAATTCCATTGTATTCTTCCGAAATACATCAGGTGATTATCATCATTTTCCCTGCTACCCCGGCCTGTTCCGGTAGCAACAGCCACCCAATAGTTAAAATTTACCAGTCCCCTACCTTCAATATGGCCATAGATGGATGCTCCCTGTTGCCTGTCGACCGTAAAAGCCCGGTTTATTACCGAGCGGTCCACCATTTGTTGCTCTCCGCTGCTGATCCTTCTTTCCCTGGTGTATTCAACTTTCCATTGACCTACCTGGAATTTCAGCCACTCCCATTTATCTACTGTAATAGTATAATTAAGAAGATTTGATTGGCTCAATTCATATTCCCAGTAATATTTCAACCAGGGTTTAAACGCATGCCCCCCTACTTTCAAACGCGCCCTGTTTATACTGAATGTCGCAGCCCTTTTACCGTTGAAGTCATCGAATGTAACCGGGTCCTGGTCTTCTGGTGTGGCAAATCTGAATTGAAGCCTGCTTTGTATTTGTAACAGGAACTTATTATCCCTGGTCCTGAATTCAAATCCTTTTTCACCATACTTTACGGGGGTATAATTAGCGGTATCCATACTGTTCTCCTGCCCCAAACTATCCAGGCTCGGGAAAAATAATATCATGGCGATAAGAAATCTGTTAGGGGCAATGAAATACATATGCTGCTCTTTTGATCCGGATCCAATGGCACTACCTATTCACCCTTCTTCCCTGGAAACACAGTTTTCCAGTCAATTTTCATATCTGCCACCAGCCATTTCCTTTGTGTGGCCTCGTCCAGTCCCTTATCCAATTTACCAATAGACGACTGCCGGTCGTACGCCCATTCCCGCTCTGCATCGGTATGATGCACATACAGTTCAAGGTTAGGGTACTTGTTTGATGCCGCCCACTGCAGCATTTGCAGGTCGCCATCCGAATTCCCGCACGCGAAAACGGGTTTACGTCCTATAAATTTGTGGATGCCCACCGGCTTACCTTCGTGATCGTCTATAAAATCCAGTTCCGGCAGCTTCACAATCACCGGGTTGCCATTATTATTATCAAATTTGGCTTTGATGCTGCTTCCAACAATCTGATCTTTAGGGATACCATAAACTTTCTCCGCCCATGCCCTCATAAAATCTATACCTCCACCGGATACAATAAAAGTTTTAAACTGGTGATCCTGCAGATACTTTATCAGTTCCAGCATTGGCTGATAAACCATCTGCGTATAATGTACTTTCTTTACCGGGTGCAAAGCGGTATCCATCCATTGCTGCACAGATGAATCAAACGCAGTGGTATTCATACCTGCATGGGTGCCGGCAACAATCTGAAGAATACCTTTTTCACCCTGCTTCATAATGCCTGTCATATCGTTGCTTAACACAGACTTGAAAGGCTCTTTGGTTTTCCAGTCAGGATGAGCCGGCGCCATAGATTTGGCTTTATCCAACGCATAAAAAAACTGGAAATACACAGGCTGTTCAGCCCACAGGGTACCATCATTATCAAAGGTGGCAATTCTGTCTGCTACGGGAATAAAATCAGCGCCGGCAGCATTGGTAACATTATTCACATAACTAATGATCCCCTTTTTAACTTCTCCATCGTTCCACGATGGCAATGGATCTTCCGTACTCAAAGAGTCTATTTTTCCATTGGTACCGGCAGTTTTGCTCTTACATGACACCAGCACTGACAGGGAAATCACGATTGCTGCAAATGAAATTATCTTGACTAAAAAAGCCCATAACATTAACTTCCTACTCATGGTTTCTATTTTAAATTAGTTCATTGAAAACCTTAATTGAGAAGATGCTAAACCATGAATATGCTTAAGTAGGTGGGATGAATGCTAAAGGTTGTGTATGCCTGGGAATAGCGTTGCTATGAGATAGCAGTTCTATTTAAACATTAATAATCACTTTTTGTTTAAAACTTAATGAACTATCAAACATTTTCCCCTAAGCGCGTGGTATTTTTACCTGATCATGAAATTTTCTGTTAAAACACTTTGAATTACAAAGTACTTTTAGTTACTTTGTAATTCAAAGCATTTCTCTCACTTAAAAAAGGCGGGATCATGAAAATTTCAAGAAAAAAATTTGTTACCCTCTTCCTCATTTGTGGATTTGCCTTTCTTTTTATTTACAACGTAATTCTTCGGTCAGTGGTCCGGCTTATTCCTGAAAACGGAGCGTCTTTTATGAGCACAGAATCACTTACTGGCTGGAAGAGCATAGTATCCACGATGCTGTATCCTGTCAAAATTGTTTTGGCAGGCCCCATGCTTCCGCTTATGAATCTGCCGGATCCTCCACCCCCATTCCTGGTTATTGGGTTTGTTTTCTACTGGACTATACTGGCCCTCGCAATTCATTATTTTATTGGAAAGATTAGGCGCTCCCGGCAAAAGGCATGATGATTCTTTTTCGTATATTAGGATTGATAATCAAAAATGTATCCCAATAAAAACCGGTCCCTCAAATGTTTGATAATCATAACCGTACTGATGTTGCGCACCCCCCTTCCCGTGCAGCAGCAAACCATCATAGTTCATCAGGCATTTCGCGGCCATCCATCCACCCCTTTCAGCGTAAATTAGCACATGAAGCACTGTTATCTCATTCAATAGATCAAAACAACGCTATTACTCAGGCAAAAACAGCCGGTAATGTCGTGCAATTTACGAACAGGAACAAGGAAATGGCAAAAGGAGCTGGCATAGGGGCATTGGCAGGGGCCGGAGCTGCCGGATTAGGTGCTTATTTAGGCGTTTCGGCTTTAACAGGCCCCGTTGGTCTGGGTTTGGTAGGGATGGGAGCTTTGGCTGGAGGCGCATACAAGTATTATCAGCAATCCTATGCCAATAAAGAAATGGAGCGCATTGAAAACGAGCAGAAAGGCTTATACAAGCGTGTTCAGGACGCATTTGATAACGGGGATATTGACAACAGCGCTTTGGATGCACTGGATCACTTACAACAGGAACATTTAAATCTAGTTGATTATGTTCATCGCATGAATTTAGATCTCCCGCTGCCCAAAGATGCTAAATTTACGCCTGAACAAACGAAAACGGTCCAGCAAAATTGGAACGCCCTGCGTAATGAAACAGGTATCATAAAAACAAATAAGGATGCCACACCTGAATTTAAGAAGGAATTAAGGGCGATGCATGCCAAACTTCTTTCTCAGCCCAATGGAGCGGAATTGCTAAAAAGGTTACTCGAAACAAAACAAACGCTTGAAATAAAACAAAACAAAGCGCCTAATCTATCCAGGAAGGAAAAACAGGAAAGGGTATATCGCAAGCATGAGATAAATAGGGAGCTAAAGCAATATGGACCTGAATTGGAAGGGATAATAAAGCAAAACAAGGAGAACGTTGAGCGCGCTGAAAAAGAGGATGCTTTGGATGCCTATTTTGATTCAGAAATATATACTAAACTTATGTCCAGGAAAAGAGAGCTAGAGGAGCAGGTTGGCAGCCGCGAAGTAGAAAAGGATAAATATAATTCTTCCGTTGCTAACGCAGATCCTGCCGGAAAAGATGTTGAGTTAAGAGAACGGATAAAAGATAGTGAAATGGTGAATGAAGATAAGGATCATCACCCTATTCCTGCCCCCGGGTTTATTATTTATGGACATGAACTGATCCATATTTTAAATTCTCGGGTAACAGGAAAAGATCTTAAGTCTCAAACTATTGGCGACAATTGGCATAATAAAGATGAAAAGCATACGATTGAAGGAATACCGGAAGAAGCCACCGTGCATAATATTACCGAGAATAAATTGAGAGACGACCATGGCCTGCGCAAAAGGGAATGGCATACGGGAAAATCCCGGGAGGAATTAGAATATGAGCGGGACAAAAAGAATAAATAAAAAACTTGCAGCCGGCAGCGTGATATAATGGAGCGCATAATGCCGATTTATTGAGCTAATTAATTAATATGAAATTTTATTTTTGGTGCGGTCTTGTACTTTTTACTGCATCCCTTCTTTTAATGTTGCCAAATTTTGAGGACTTAAAAGTAGCGCGAAATGGAGCACTGGTAAATATGAGAATAGAGAAATTACCAACCTCTTGTTTGGGGACGAGAATAAAGCACTTCATGACAGTTAGTTATAATAGTAAGCTCTATACAAAAAGGATAGGCGGAAAATATTGTGAAGAGCATCATGTTGGAGAAGTCGTTCAAATGAAATTTTTAGCAGGATCAACGCTTGTGTTATTCCCAAATGAATCCGGAATGTCGAATTTAATAGCGCTAATAATATTAGGATTGTCGGGTTTGGCCTTAATGATTTATTGGCAAATAAAACGATGATCAGTTAATTGCCATGTAGTTTTAGGTTCCTTTGTCTACCAGTTCTTTCTCAATCTTTTAAACGCTCCAGGATGGCCATATGCCCTGTGAAGAAATCTGTTTTAAATACTTCTTCTTTGGGGGCTGCCGCCTCCGTTTTTTCTTCGCCGAGGCTTTTGCCGGTTACAATTTCCAGCATCCTGGTAATACCGGAAACAGATTTTTTGTTGATCCGCTCCCTTTCCAGATTTAACTTTCCCCAGGCAGGCAGGTGTTTGGCAAAGTGATGGGTTTGATATTGCTGATCAAGATACAGCAATGCTTCCATAACTGTTTGCTGATCAAAATACAGGGAAGGTGTGGTCAGGTAATGATCCAGATACTGATGCAGGTACCCGATGCTTTTCTCCGTATTAAAATAAGTAAGGGTAAGGGCGTAGATATGTCCTACGCAGCACACTTCACTTTTCAGCAAATGAATACCTATGATATCGATGAATTCCGTATACCCTTTAATGGCTGCAAAGTAGGCGCCTACCAATCTTGTACGCCAGTTGAAGTCGCCCAATAGTTCCTGGGTTATCTCCCGGGTGATCTTTCCTTTTACTTTCTCCAGGGCGGCGATCCAACTTTGATCAGTTTTCAGGTTGATCTCCATGTAATACGGCGTTACCCAATCCTGAAGGAAGCTGGCGGTGAGTTCCTTTGGATTTTTATGTGCAGGCAGTTCATTGAAGGGGTGAGTATGCCTGACGGTAGCGCCGGCGGTGTGCAGCCGGATCATTTTATCCTGGTCGTTCATAGTATAGGATTGAGATTATGTGGCGTAAATGTACAGAATCATATTCAATAATTATTCAATACGCCCAATATTGCGATTATCGGTTTCTACCAAAGTACGGTGTAATTTATCAGGGTCAAATTCTCAAACCTAATATGCTATTATACATTCCCGATAATCTTCTTCCAGTGCGACAACTGTGCCGGCGCTTTGGCTGCCACTTCTTTCAAAAACTTTTCGGCAACTTTCTGATACCCTTTTTTCAGATCAGAAAGTGGAAAGGTTTTGTTGCGCCATTTTTTGCCGCCGCCTCCACCAGAGATAGCTGATTCAACAATGGAAAAGGCTACCTCGTTCGGCTTGATCAACACAAATTGAAAGGCTGGCTGCCCCTGCTCCCCTTCATCATAGGTATATTCGGTATCTTTTCCCGATTCAAAGTTGCGGACTATCGTGCCCAACACACTGAACCACTCATTCAGGCACACATCTTTCTCTCCAAAATATCCCATGGCGGGTACCGTCTTCCCGTCGATTACAATCTGTAAGTGGCCGTGTACATGCGAGAAATGATCAGAGCCTGAAACGGGCTTACAGCTCCCCAATTCTATTGTTAATTGTCCCATAATGGTAAAAATAAATATTTATCCCGATTCCCAAAACAAGAAAAGCGATACCCACAGGCACCTGATACTAAATAAAACGGTTAATATATTACAACACTTGATTAATATCTATCAAAATTTAAAATTTTAAACAGATATTTTTGAGGACGCAATAAACAACCCCGGTAATATGAAGCCCTATATTTTGTCATGTACCTTTTTGTTTCTCTATCTGAGCAGCTTTGCACAAAAAGCCTATAACTTTGGAGAAGGCATCGTTAAAATTGCTCACTATTTTGTACTGCAGAAGAATATACCCCATCCTGACACTGCCCGAAGTTTGTTTACAAATTATACCTATTATATTAAAGGATCCAGGGTATTGAAAAGAGAACCAGAAGACTTTGCCTACGGTAGTTCAGCGCAAACAGCCCAAAAGCAAGATAACTCCTCTTTTCATACTATTCTCATTGCAAAACTGGTTCAACCGGAATACTTACTGGATTTCCAAAATGGTACAGCGTACACCTTTTATAAAAAGAAGGGAAAGCAAATGATCTCCCGAAGCCGGATCGAAGACCACCGATTTGACATATTTTTCAGGACTCTTTTATCACCCAAAAGAAACAATAATTGCATACTGTACACCGACCAGGATGAAAATAGCGATACCTGTGCTACGGGTTATGGTTATGGGATTGCGGGAAAAGATTCGGTATTTTTCCAGTATAATAGAAGACACTATCCCGTTCAGTCGCCACTCAACTACTTTTTCCCTGACAGTACGAACACCTTTATTACTTTACTCTGGGCGCCATCACCGGGAACAGGCAAAGATGGCAAGCCAATCAGCGGATTTTCGGTGCTGGTCATTAAGGAAGTCATTGAAGCAAAGCTACCCGATTCGCTGTTTACCATTCCAGCCGATGCCATTATAAAAGAAAATGTAACGCCGGATGAAATGTACAATCCCAACATACCATGACAGCTGAAACTAAAATGAGATATTATTTCAATGATACAATAATACCTGTTTTCAAAAATACTCATTTCGTCTCTTATCACGTCTCACTTGAGTAATCACCTGCCCACAATCTTCTTTGTCACAAATTCGTTGAAAAAGAAATCCCTGTAAATACTTCCGATAGGGATTTCGTTTGTACCTATGTACACCGTATTATTATCCACAGATCCGATATGCTTAACATTGATGACATATGATTTGCTTACTCTTACAAACATATCTTTTGGTAATTGGTCGTAGATAGTTTTGATATTCATCGCCGTAATTACTTTCTGATGCTCGCTGTGCATCACCACATAATCTTTTAAACCTTGAATAAACAGTATGTTATTGAAATAGACTTTAAAAATTCTCCTGTCTGCTTTCACAAAGAAAAAATCGTCTGCTACCTGTTCAATATTGTTGTTGGCGTAATCCGCCCTGAATAATTTGGAGTAGGTATGGGCCTTTTCAACCGCCTTTTGAAAACGTTCCAGTTTTACGGGTTTTATCAGGTAGTCAATCGCATCTACTTCATAGCTGTCGGTAGCAAATTCAGAATAGGCGGTTGTAAAAATCACAAATGTCTCTTTTTGAATGGTCCGGGCAAACTCAATTCCGTTAATGCCCGGCATTTGTATGTCGAGAAAGATCAATTCAACAGCATTGCTTGCTATAAAATTGGCAGCGGTTTCGGGGCTATTGAACGAACCGATTAAGTCTAAATCACCAGTTTGGTCAATCAACATCTCAATAGCTTCCCTGGCCAATGGTTCATCATCTATAATAATACAATTCATAGCTTTATGGTTAAAGTTACGCAATAGGTTTCTGAGCCATCTTCAATACTCAAACTGTGTGTTGCGGGGAACAAAAGTTCCAGTCTCCGCCTGACATTTGTCAATCCCAATCCGCCTGTACTATTACCGGATTTAAGCACAGGCTTAGAGTTAATGCATTTAAAGAAGAGTTCATTGTTTCTAACATCGAAATACAGGTTTACATAAGATGATTTTGTTGCGTCATTATTGTGCTTCACCGCATTTTCCACAAACGGAATGAACAACAAAGGAGGAATTTGTACACCGCTCAAATCACCTTCTTTTGAAATCAGGAAATCAAAACTATCCCGCCTTACTTTCTCCAGGTTCAAAAAATCTTCCAGGAAATGAATATCCGAGGTCAACAGCACCTTCTCTCTTGCGCTGTCATAAAGCTGGTAGCGAAGTAAATCGCTCAGCTTCACTAACACCTGCGAGGCTTTATCGGGATCCTTTTTTGTCAGCACATTCGCATTGTTTAACATATTAAACAAAAAATGCGGGTTGATCTGATTCTTCAATTGTTCCAATTCTACATAAGTTTTCGACTGTTCCAGCTCGTAGATCAATTGTTTGTCCATCATTCCCTTCTGAAACAGTTTTATGGAAGAGGAAGCCGCTAACAGTAGCACGGTAAGGAAGGAAAACAGTGGGATATTCAGCCCGTTATCTTTGCTAAACGGATTGAAAAAATGACCACAAACAGCCACTATAAAGAGGATCCCAATCACGGACAAGCAGTATTCAATGTTTTTATTCCTGAACAACAGCTTTGGTACCAGCAAGTACATATTTACATAGAATAATATTATAAAATACAGAAATATCGTTACCGGGCTGGCAATTACGGAGTTGCTGTTATACAACACCGTACCTATAGAAACAATGAACAACACATGCCGGAATATCCTGCGATCAGGTGAAATCAGGAAACGAAAAAGTACGTTTTCTTTAATAAGCTGTTGATGGGTAAAATCATTCATTTATAAAATTGTATAGAACAAACTTAACATTTTAAGCGGTGGTCCGACCCGCTTTTATACGAAAGTGAGCGCTTTTTATACGAAAGCATATTATAAAAACGCGTAAAACAAGAAATATATTTTGTAGTACCCGGGCATAGGTTTGCTATAAAAGATATCGCGTTTGGTATAATTAAAAAAAGGCCGTTATCCAAAGGAATAGTTTTGTATCCATGTTACAATTCTTAAAATCGATTTTTAAAAGATGAGATACAAAACCATTTATACGCTGCTGCTTATAACCATTTCATTCGGGGCCTATTCACAGGGGAAGGTCACATTGAGTGGAACCATCACCATAAAAACAAACACCGAAACAATAATCGGCGCAAGCATCTTCATTCCTGAAGCAAAAGTTTCAGCAATTACCAATGCGTATGGCTTTTATTCCATCACCCTGCCCAAAGGAGAATATACCATCGTTATCAGCTGCCTGGGATTTGAGAATATTGAGGAACATATCGTGCTTACAGGAAATGTCAAGAAAAATTTCTCAATGCTTGAAAAAACCAAAACACTAGATGAAGTAGTGATAAAATACAATAATTCCGCCAGCAACATCCGGAAACCGGAAATGAGCGTGAACAAACTCTCCATCTCCACCATCAAAAAGATGCCGGCAGTTATGGGCGAGGTAGATATTTTGAAAGCTATCCTGCAACTTCCGGGGGTATCCAATGCACAGGAAGGGGCAACAGGCTTCAACGTCAGGGGCGGATCGGTCGACGGTAACCTGGTATTGCTGGACGAAGCCGTTATTTACAACACTTCACACCTGTTTGGGTTCTTCTCCGTTTTTAATGCCGATGTAATTAAAGATCTGAAATTGTATAAAGGCGGGATACCTGCTAATTTCGGTGGGCGCACTTCCTCGGTTCTGGATATTTATCAGAAAGAAGGGAATAATCAGGCATATCATGTAACGGGCGGAATCGGGGCAGTTTCGAGCAGGTTATTGGTGGAAGGCCCCCTTGTAAAAGATAAAGGCTCGTTCGTGGTTGCCGGCCGTACTTCTTATGCTCATTTGTTTCTGAAACTGGCTAACAACGACAATTCCGTTTCTTTTTATGATCTGAATGCCAAACTGAATTATAAGATCAATGACAATAACAGGATCTTCCTTTCAGGATATTTTGGCAAGGATAAAATGGATTTCAGCAATTTCTTCAGCAACAATTATTCGAACTCATTCATTAATCTCCGTTGGAATCATATCTTCTCCAATAAATTCTTTTCCAATGCATCGGTCATTTACAGTAAGTACGACTATGGGCTGAAGATAAAATATGTTGGCATTGATTGGACATCGGACATCCGTAATTATAACCTGAAGTACGATTTTAGCCACCACCTGTCGGATAAGCTGATTTTGAACTATGGCCTCAATTCCATCTACTACCAGTTCAATCCCGGTACTATAAAACCAATGGATGAGAAATCGCCTATCAATGCCGACCAGATAGAAAAAAAGTATGCCTGGGAAAATGCGCTGTATATCAGTGCCGAGCAAAAACTAACGGATAAAATATCATTGAATTATGGACTGCGATATAGCTATTTCCAACGGTTGGGGGAACAAAATGTAAATAATTATGCCAATGACCAGGCGGTGATTTTTAATCCCCAGTTACAAATATATGAGGAAGGAACGCCTACCGGTATAACACATTACAACAAAAACAAAAAGATTATTGATTTTGGAAATTTAGAACCCCGTTTAGCTGTTTCTTATGCCATCAATAACGATCAATCCATCAAGGCGAGTTACAACCGGATGAGCCAGTATATCCATTTAATCTCCAATACAGCGTCCGTTTCTCCACTTGATATCTGGGCGCCCAGCGACCAATATCTGAAACCCGAGATTCTTGACCAGGTGGCATTAGGCTATTTCAGAAATCTTAGCAATGGAAGATACTCTTTGGAAACAGAAGCTTTTTACAAGAAAACAAAAAACAAGGCAGATTACATTGACGGCGCCGAATTGATTGCCCACAGAGCCATAGAGCAGGTATTGCTAAACGGGGAGGCAAGGGCTTACGGACTTGAGGTGATGCTGAAGAAAAATACCGGGAAACTCACAGGCTGGCTTTCTTACACACTTTCTAAAGCAGAGCAGCGCACACCGGGAAGAAACGATGAAGAACCCGGCATTAACAACGGCGAGTGGTATCGTGCCAATTATGATAAAACGCATAACCTTTCACTTACAGCCGCTTATCAATTCACAAAAAAATGGAGCTTTGGCGGCATTTTTACCTACCAAACGGGGAAAGCGGCCACCTACCCCATCGGCAAATATCAGTACCAGGATATTACTATTGCGAATTACGGAGAGCGAAATGCTAATTCGCTGCCGGCTTATCATCATTTGGATTTATCTGCCACCTACACCCCAAAACCTGACAGTAAAAAAAAGTGGAAAGGTGAGTGGGTATTCAGTATTTACAATGTGTACAATAGAGGCAATGCCGCATCTCTTATGTTCGAGCAAAACAGGGAAACAGGATTGAGCGAAGCAAAGAGGATATCAATCTTCAGCATCATTCCGGGGGTAACCTACAATTTCAAATTTTAATGCTAATACTATAAAAATGAAAAATATACTTAGCTACCTGATTGTCTCTTTTTTCTTTCTTTCCTGCACAAAAGTAGTGGACGTGGATTTAGCAACAGCAGCACCGAAACTGGTAATAGACGCCTCCATCGATTGGGTAAAGGGTACAACGGGCAATGAGCAGAAAATAAAACTCTCTACCACAACCGGCTATTACAGCGCGACATTCCCTACAGTTTCGGGAGCGGACATCATTATAACAAATGCAGCAAATACTGTTTTTATCTTTACGGAAAATCCAGGCACGGGAGAATATATCTGCTCCAATTTCCATCCGGTTATCGGGGAAGCTTATACCTTAAAAGTAGTTTTAAACGGAGAAACTTACACCGCAACCGAAACTTGTATAGGTGTGCCGGATATTGAAAATGATATTGTACAGAATAATGACGGCGGATTTGGAGGCGATGAAATAGAAATCTCCTACTACTACCAGGATAATGGCAATGAGGAAAATCACTATCTGCACCGCATTCTCTCCCCTGTATCAACATTCCCGGATTATAAGGCCGAAGATGACGAGAACAGTCAGGGCAAACTAATGCAGGAATATTTCTCTGACGAAGACCTAAAGACCGGAGACAGCATAAACATCAGGCTGTATGGAATCTCCAGGAGATATTATGATTATTTCAGGAAATTGTTAACCGCATCCGGGGCGAATAGTGGCCCGTTTCAAACAACACCAGGTTCGGTGAGAGGAAATATCATCAATCAAACCCATTCCGGAAACTTCGCTTATGGCTATTTCAGATTATCGGAAGTGGATGTAAAGGATTATACTATAAAGTAATTAATTGGGGGGGAAATGGCCAGATTTCAGCGTTTTTAGTATCGCAGTTGTTAACCGGTAAAGGTCACCGCCTGCCTGGTCGTCTTTTTCATTAGTAAGCAGGATAATAGCTGCCTGCTCATTTGGATATAGTGAACAAAAGCTCCGGAATCCGTTAGTACCTCCATCTATCCTGATATAATAATCCCAATTCCTTGTCCTGCCAATTGCCCATTGGAAGCCGACAGCATCTTCCTCTACGTTACCATAAATAACCCGGTGGGTGAGTTTTACCGCAGCATCTTTTTCAGCAAGTTGGTAGTCAGCATATTTCAGCATATCATCTATACAGGAATGTAGCCCTCCTGCGCCTGGAAAAGAAGCCTGTACCAGCTGTGCTTTTTCGCCACTGGCAGTATAACCATCAAGTTTTGCAGCAGCACGATTTACAAATGTATTTGTCATGTGTAGCGGGCCGGTTATGTAGCGTTTGATCAACGTTTCAAAGTCGGCCTGGTAAATATGTTCCAGTGCATAGCCCAATAACTGGTAGCCTACGTTGGAATATGCATATTTTAACGTCTTCAAACTATCCAGTTTGATTCGCTGCAGGTGATCCAGGAAATAAGCTTCCGTCATTGGAACTGATATATCACCGTCTGTAAAACTATTGGGAAACATGGCGGTATGACTAAGCAAATATCCCACGCGCACCGGTTCGCCCGATGGATATTGAAGTGTGGGGAAATTTCCAGGCAGGTACTTCCGGATGTCTTCATCCAGTTTCATTTTTCCTTCGCCGATTGCATGTGCTACCAGCAGGCCCGTAAATGTTTTAGTGATAGATCCTATCTCATAAATTGAGTTGGACCGTGTCAGCGCTCCTGATTTTGGAGCCGTTTGCCCATAGTTATAACGATAATCACGCTGATGATATATTACCCCGATGGATATACCTACCCTCCCTGTTTTACTTAAATATAATTTTGCCGAACGATCCACGGCAGAATCCAGTTGGGTTTTTAAGGGATTGTCGTTCAACACTTGTGCTGAACTGTTGAGGTATACCAAAAAAAAAGTGATGATGATCCCGGTTTTTTTCATGGCTATTTTGTTATACTTTCTTTCCTGTTTTCTTAAACGCCGTAGGACTTACTCCATTGTATCTTTTAAAAATACGGTTTAAATGACTTTCGTCCGTAAAGCTAAGTTCATAGGCAATTTCACTCATGCGCATATCACTATGTAATAGCCTGGTTTCCACTAACCTGATTTTGTAATGCGTAATATAGCTCTGAAGTGTTTCTCCGGTTTGCTTTTTGAAATACCTGCCCAGGTAATTTGTTGAAATATTAAAATGACGGCTTAAATTCTCCGTTCTAAGTTTCTCCGGTTCAAAAATGTTTACCTGTATATAATTCAATATTTCCAAAATAGGCTCACCTGTATTCTCCTTTATATTCTTGGGCAATTTTAAGGCAATATTTCTTGCTACAACCGTAATGATGGTGCTGATAACCTGTTCTGAAATACGGGTATAGTAGATCTGTTGCCTGGTATGTTCATCAAGGATCGCATTTACCAGTGAAAAAATAAAAGGTTTATCCGTTTTATTTTTTAAGATACACCCGGGCCTGTGACTGGCATTTTGTAAAATGTATGTTACATGCGTCACCGTATCCTGATCCTTACCCGATTTTTCCCTGATATATGATTCATTAAATCTTAGAAAAAAGAAACTGGTCTTCTGGTCAATATCAAAAGAGTAACTATCCTTTGGGGTTAATAAAAATAAATTTCCTTTGCGGTAATTAAACTGGTGGTTATTGACAAACTGTACGCCGGTACCTTCCATAATATAGATGAGTTCAAAGAAATTATTGCGCTTTACAGGTTTTTCGAAGCGCTGTAACTCCTTCCATTCGATTTCATATTGTTGATGTAAGGTTTCTCCCGGCATGTTGTAAAAATACAAAATTAGCGTAATAATGTACAACCAGAATAACAATCCCCTTGTATACATTTGCTAATATAAATTATAATAAAATGAAAATTCTAATAATTGGTGCGGGCGGCACTATTGGCAAGAAGGTTACTGCGGCACTGAAAGCGCATGAAGTCATCACTGTGGGAAGAAACACCGGGGATATTATGGCTGACATCTCTTCCCCAACTGCCGTGGAGAATTTGTTTAAACAAGTGCCAGATACTGATGCCGTCATTTGTACGGCTGGCGACAGTGTTACAGGTCCCCTGCCGGAGATGAATAAAGCGCAGTTCATGGTTGGTATTGAGCAGAAGTTATGGCCGCAGATTAACTTAGTACTTTCCGGTATGAAATATCTGAAGGATAATGGTTCGATCACGCTTATATCCGGGAAAATGGGTGATTTTCCTCTTAAAGGTTCATCGGGGAAGGCATTTGTTAATGGAGCCATCAATAGCTTTGTAATGGCGGCAGCGCAGGAAATGCCCAGGGGAATAAGACTGAATGTTATCAGCCCGTCTAAAGTTTCGGATACTGGCGGGGATGAATTAATAGCGGCTTATGTAAGATGTCTTGAAACTGAAGTGAATGGGGAAATTATAAGAGTAGGTTACCATAAACAATAATTTGAAATGAAGCATATTCTATATCTCGTTTTTACGATGTCTCTCTCTTTTGTACAGGGACAAGAAATGTCAATTTATAAGGACCAGCAGCAATTTTGGGGCACCTGGTCACTTATCTCCGTTGAAAATATAAACGCTGACGGCAGTAAAATTGCTCCTTATGGCGAACATCCCGTGGGAATGCTCGTTTTTACAAAAGAAGGAAAGTACGCCATCCAGATATTAAAAGCTAACCGGAGTAAAGTTTTAGCCAATGATAAAGATAAAGCTACCACAGAAGAAAATGCGGCGTTAGTACGGGGAAATAATTCTCATTTCGGAACCTATACTATTGATGAAAATAAACAGGTAATTGTATTCAATATCCAACATGCTTTTTATCCAAATTGGGAGGGAATTTCGCAAGTACGTACTTATTCATTGAAAGATAGTCTTCTTACATATACCGTGACTACCCCTACGAGCGGAGGCGCTACGGTGGCAAAGGTTGTATGGAGAAAAAATCAGGCATTTCCACCCATCAATTAACAAATAATCATATCTTACCCGGGTACTTACAGAGGAAATATGCATATAAACTATATGGATTTAAATAGCGGAGTGGCCGGTTTTTCACAAAAGGATTACCAATTAAAGCGTCATGCCCATTTCCCTATCGAAGTAGCTTTCAGCTTATCCGGGCAGTTAACTATTGCAACCAATACCCACAGATATGCTAATATTCAATCTGCCATTATTAATTCAAATGTGCCGCATACTTTCAGTTGCCTGAACAGTGAATGCCAGCTGTACTTTATAAACCCTGTGTCTTATGCCGGGAAGAATATCCTGAAATCTTACCTTAGCCATAACGAAGACATTCTAATTGATCCTGTTGAAATTGAACCTTTCAAGGAAAACTATATACTCGCTTCTGAAAATCAACATCCGGCTTTAAATGACATGGACAGCCGGGTGCAGCTAATCCTGGACTGGATAAAAGCAAATTATGCAACCGACCGGATAAATATTGCCAGGCTTGCTGAAGTAGTTTTTTTATCTGAAAGCAGGTTATCACACTTATTTAAGAAAGAAGTAGGCACCTCTATTAATCAGTATATTTTATGGAAAAAGATTGAAATGGCTATAAAACATGCACTGGAAGGCTCCTCCCTCACCAGGTGCGCCTACTCTTCCGGTTTTGCCGACTCCTCTCATTTTATTAAAACATTTCAGAAAATGTTTGGCATTTATCCATCTTTTGCCACCAAAAAATAGCAGGATTATACAATTTATCTTGTCGGCGTCGTCCCAACTTTGCGTCTAAACAGCACAAAGATGACTGACACAATAACAGCCATTAACAAGGCAATAGTTCAACGACTGTACAAGGAGGTCCTGGTGAACTGGAATATGTCACTGGTGGAGGAGTTTGTTGCACCTCATTTTATATCTCACGACTGGCCGGAAGGCAGCCCATCAGGTCCGGAAGCATTCCGGACTTACTATTCAACCGTCATACGCTCCGTATTACCGGACGCCCGCTATGAAGTAGACGACCTCATTGCAGAAGGGAACCGGGTAGTAGTGCGATGGAGGCTATTGGGGACCCATCAAGGCAACTTCCTTGACATCGCTCCCACAGGCAGGCTTATCACACTCGAGGGTATTGCCATCTACCGCCTGGAGAACAATAAATTGGCAGAACGCTGGGTGGTCACAAATCTGCACCGGCTACTTGAAAAAGCAAAAGACACTTCATCAGCCAACGTAAAACAACACTAAAAACACAAGATATCATGCTATATAAAATTGCGCTATTCTTACACATTACAGGGGCTTTAATGGTATGTGCCGCCATTGCTATTGAGTGGCTTTGCATCATCCATTTCAGGAAAACAGCTAGTATGGACCGCATTAAGGAATCGCTTTTCTATTATTCCAGGATAGGTATCATGGGCGATATAGGAGCGCTCCTGCTCCTGATTCCTGGTATATATATGATGCTCTCCGTTTGGGGTGATGCCAGGTGGGCTATATTTGGTTTTTTGGGGTTGATACTCATAGGCTTGATTGGCGGCATCATAACAGGGAGAAAAATGAAAAAAATCAGGAAAATAATGAAAGAGAATAATGCGCATTCGCAGGAGTTAGAAAAACTTATAAACGATAATTCCCTGTGGTTTTCTATCAAAATGCGAACAGCAATTTTCCTGGGGGTTATTTTTTTAATGACTTTAAAACCTGAACTGGAGGGTTCCATCATAACGATATCCGTATCCATCATACTTGGAGCGCTTCCCTTGCGGATGAAATATGAGCCCTCTGCTGCCGGGTAATACGCTCCAACCTCATATTTTGTTACAACTAAAGCAGATCCGGTTAGGTCCGGCACCCGCCTATTCCGGAATTTTGTCATCTCAAACAAGAGATTTCAATCAAACATTGTATGAAAAAATTAATCTTTATTTTAAGCATGATCCTCTCTTCCTTCGCGTATGGACAGCAACACCATCCCCGTACTTTTCTCTTCGTTCCCGGTGCATGGGACGGTGGCTGGGACTACGCAAAGGTGGATTCCATTTTAAGCGCACATGGCGACATCGTTTACCGGCCCACACTTACAGGCCTTGGAGAAAAGGTGCATCTCTCCAACCCTGATATCAACCTGACCACCTACATCCATGATATACTGAATGTGATCAGGTTCGAGAACCTGCACAATGTCATCCTGGTAGGTCATAGCTATGGCGGCATGGTCATTTCAGGCGTGGCGGAGCAGGCGCCTGACCGCATCCAACAGCTGATTTACCTGGATGCGATGGTACCTGACAACGGGGAAAGTGCAAAAGACGTGTGTGGCGACCTCTGGGAGCCAATGACCAGGGGTAATATCAAAGACAGCATGGTGCTTTATCCTTTCGGTCCCACAAAGCTTACTCCACCGATGGATGTACCACAACCATTGAATACCTTTACTGAACCGCTGCAGATCAGCAACCCCATGGTCAAAAAGATTCCAACGGCCTTTCTCCAGATGACGAAAGACGGTAAGGGAAGTCCGGCACACGATAAAATGGGAATATTGAAAGCCAGGGCAAGAAAATGGAAAATCTATACCCTTGAAGGCGGACACTACTCCATGCGTGAGCAACCGGACAACCTGGTAAAAAAGCTGGAAGAGATCGTACAGTAATAGCTCCCAGGGAAAGGCCCCGGATATGCCTGCGGCAATCATAAAACATCAGTAACTTAGGATATGGAAAACAGGGTGATACACCGGATAAAAACGATCAGTGAATACCATAAGGTAATGGGGCTTCCCAAGCCGGAACATCCGCTGATCAGCATTGTCGATTACGGGTCTATACAGCTACCCTGTAAAGCGAGTATGGGTTTCATGTTCGACTTTTATACCATCCTTATCGACAGGGATTTTAAAGGCAACATGAAATACGGGCAGCAGTCGGGTGATTTCGAGGAAGGCGTACTTTTTTTTATGGCGCCAGGCCAGGTATTTGAAGTGAGTGTTGAAGAAGCGGAAAACACCAACCGCTCAGGCTGGGTATTACTCATCCATTCCGATTTCTTATGGAAAACTACGTTGGCAAAGAAAATCAGGCAATACGACTTTTTTAACTATGCTGTGAATGAGGCCCTGTTCCTGTCGGATAAAGAAGAAAAGTCGATCCTTGCCATCATGGAAGGCATGGCGCAGGAGTACCGGAATAACATCGACAAATTCAGCGACCCTGTGATCATTGCGCAGCTGGAACTGCTTCTGACATATGCGGAGCGATTTTACCAGCGGCAGTTCATTACCCGCAAAAAATACAGCCATACGATCCTCGACCGCTTGGAATCCTTACTGAATGAATACTTCAACAGCGACCGGCTATCTACAGAAGGAATACCCACCGTTAAATATGTGGCCTCCTCATTGAATGTCTCCGCCGGATACCTCAGCAACTTACTGAAAGTGCTGACGGGCAAAAGCACACAACACTACCTCCAGGACAGGCTCATTGAAAACGCAAAGGCGCAACTGTCCACCACGAATCTGTCGGTGAGTGAAATTGCCTATGGATTGGGTTTTGAACACCCGCAATCATTCAGCAGGCTGTTCAAGTTAAGGACTAATTTGTCGCCTTTAGCATTCAGGGCAAGCTTCAACTGGAACGCGGACGCTGAAGGATCAACAGTTCATACTAAAAACTAAGTAGCTAAACTGATCCGGAAATAACATCGTCGAAATATAGGCATTTTGAACCGTTTGCATTCCGGTGCAGACGGTTCAAAATGCCTATATTTATATAACGCGTCAATTGAATCATCCCAAAACATACGCATTGCTATGAAAAGAAAGCATCATGGCACAAAGGTGCTGCATATGGTTAACGCCACGTCCCCGGAAGTTCAGCATTATTTTGAAATAATGTTCAAAGATCTAAAAGTACATCTCCCCTTTTTCTCTGACTCATTAAAAAACGCTATTATCGATAGCTGTGAAGTATGCTCTTTTAAGAGGAATGCTATCCTGCTGGACTATGGCGAAACCTGCCGGTACTGTTATTTTTGCATTAAAGGACTGGTTACGGGAAGATATATAAAAGATGGTACTGAAAAGGCGAAGTGGTTCTTTGCGGAACATGATATGATTATTTCGGTAAAGAGTTTCTTTAACCAGGTAGCCAGTTTAGATAAGCTGATTGCCAAGGAGTCTACTATATGCCTGGCTATATCTTGGGAAAAACTGGAAACTATTTATGCCGAATACCCCGAGTTCAATAAGATAGGCAGGAAACTAACGGAGCACTACTATGAGCTTGCAGAGGAAAGGGCCATGTGGATCAATTATACTGCGGAAGAGCGTTACCACCTGCTTTTTAAAGAATATCCCAAACTGGAGAACCGGATAACGGATACAGATCTGGCCTCTTATCTCGGCATCTCGCGGCAGTATTTAAGTGCTATCAAAAAGCGCTGTATACGTACTCCCAGGCAGCGGATACCCGGATAAAAAATTGTCATATATCTTAACAATCTTCTCAAATTGGCCTCTTAATTTTGAAAATGATAAAATAACCCTGCTGCCTTCAGCATCTCCTTATGAGTATTCAGCGTTTTTCACTTCAAAATAAGATATCCATGATTACTCAAACAAAACAAGCGCCCCACCGATTACAATTATTAGCCGTAGTAAGCTGTTAAAAAGCCCCCCGCATGCCTGCGGGGGACGCTTAAAACTGTTCTGAATTGTTGCAACTTTCCTCAGAACAGGTAGCAGAGGGTGTTCCTGCTACTCATTTTTAACAGCGGCCTGACTTACACCTGTCATGATGCTGCCTGCTACTGCTACTACCTGGGCTACTTCCCCTACTATAGACGGGAGTTGTACCGGTAACCCTATCACTGCAGCTGCGAGCGCAGTGAGAATGAGCCCTATGTTGCGCACCTTCACAAAGAAAGGTGGTGTGGGGGCAATTAATCGTTGTACTAATTCCATACAGCATTTGTTTTAAAGAGTGAAAAATTACGCATCCTTAAACGCTGGCGGATACCGCCATCACCTTCATGGAATTGTATGTACCATTGGACAGCTTGTAAGGCTTTCCGTTCACTACCTGTACAAACTCAATGCTGAGTGCCAGGAACATCGGGAACGTGCTGTTGGGAGAAACGGTGGCAGTGAGCTTCAGCGGAGCGGTATTATTGCTATCCAGTACCAATACTTCGCTGGCAGCTATGGCACTTTCATACTTACCGCCTGCAAAGTCGATAGCACAAACGCCACAGGTGATAATGAAGTGCGATGCCCCTGGGGGTGATTGAATGCCTTCCGCCGGGTTGAAGGGCGGCAGCTCTATTGTTCCGGTACCGGCCACGCGATCAATGTTAGCCGTTAAGGGAGCAAAGAGTGAGGTATCCATCAAACTATTCATATTAAACTCAAAGCTTTCAATGAACCCAACTTCTCCGTCAATTACATTCCGTAAGCCGCGATCGCTGGTAGCATCGGCCTTTACCACTTTTACGAATTCTTTCGTGAGGCGGGGGGTAGCCCCTTTGTCCGCCGCATTCTTTATCATATCACGAAAAGCTGTACGTAGCAGTTTACTGGCTTTGCCTGCGCGGCCAAACTCGAGGCCGTTTTCGCGGGTGCGTTTGAAGGCCGGGTCAGTGGAGATCCGGGCTCCTGATACGCCAGATCTTTTCCTGACTGCGTATCCACGCTTTGTTTTATAAAACGATAGGTTTTCGATTGCGCCGTCAAATTGTAGCAATCCGTCTTGTTTACTCATAATTAAAATGTTTTTTCTTAAAGAATAGGCAGTTTCTATAGCTATGCCTGTTAAGCTTTTCCGTCTGATCAGACAGGGTTGTACTTCGAAATACGATACGAAATTATTCACTGGCAGAAGAGTGGAAAAACAAACCCGCCGCTTTTGCCGCTTTTTGCCGGATTATGCCGAAAAACGTTCGCAACAGGATGGTGATTTACACCAAAGACATTCAAAACATCATGGGCAAGAGCGACCGCTCCGCCAGGGAGCTAATGCAAAAGCTCCGGCAGATGTTTGGAAAGCAGGACTGGCAGTACATTTCAGTGGCTGAATTTTGTGAATACTCCGGGTTGGATGAGGAGGAGGTCAGGGAGTTCCTGGATGGATAATTTGGGGTCCTAAGTGTATTGAGAGTGTATGCGGAGAGTATTGTGAGTGTATTACGAGAGTATGGAGACTATAAGGGGACAGTATAAGGACTGTATGGGGAATACGACACATAGACGACTCCTAAGTAACCGGGAAGTATGCGACATGTATGCTACATGTATGGGAGAAGTATTCTAATGAACGGTATTTTAAAAATAATCCTGATATTTTAAACAATTATGCTTCAGCCTGGTTATTGTACCAGTATCCTTTCATTCATTTAAAACACCACAATGTTATGGGAAAATTCATTATCAAAACAGCTAAAGACGGCCAAAACTACTTTGCTTTGAAAGCCGGTAATGGCGAAACTATTCTATCCAGCGAAATGTACACCACCAAAGCCGCCTGCAACAACGGCATCGAGTCTGTTAAAACCAACGCGCCGAATGATAGTCGTTATGAAAAGCAAACCGCCAAGAACGGTGAGTTTTATTTCACGCTCAAAGCGGCCAATTTTCAGGTTATCGGCACCAGCGAAATGTACACTACTTCCTCCGGCAGGGATAACGGTATTGAATCCGTTAAAAGCAATGCTCCTGGAGCAAGCGTTACAGAGGAATAAAAACACGAAGGGCTGCCGCGGCAGCCCCTTTTCACTTTTGGTTGCTTCCGGCAACAGCGCTGAACAAACCATTAACAAGCTCCTCTCCTATGCTGCGGATCCTTTTCATTTCAGCTTTGCTTAACGCCGGTACCCCCTTGCCTTCATTGCCCCGCATCTTCCTGTAAAACGTTGGCGCGCTATAGTTACATTCCTCGCAAACGCGCTCCCTGAAAAGGACAGGCAGTTTGGAGAACTCCGTATGCAACTCGAGCAATATATTCTTCTTTTGGGTTTCAATACTCATAAAGTACAGTTGAATAGTGATGGTTTATTTTTGCAATACTGATCCGCTCTTCTATCTCCAGGGAATGAAGCGTCAAGAAAAAGGTGCGGAAGTAATTGCCGGTAATAGCGGCAATGGTTCCATCTATCCCCTTGTCGCCGTCGACCAGTATTTCAATGTACTGATCAAGCGCAGCTCTCAACTCATCCAGCTCTATACCCGCCTGGAAACTTGATAACTCATACAGATCGCTTTCCAGCTCCGATACCAGCTCCCTGGTAAGGTCTTCTGCATTGGCTCTTTTCAGCGCATCCCTGAGGTTAAAAGCGGCTTTAGTGGTGGTGTTGAACAAGGTATAGAACGTCATGAAATCGGACCGCTGGCTCGGGGACCAGTTATTGGCGGAGGTACTGCCGATAACATTGCATAGTTCGTGTTCGCATAGCTCGATGAAGCCTGCGGAGGTGCCACAGGCGGTGATGCGGGTTAAGATGGTTAACAGATTTTCCATAACAGATATATTTTAAGGTAATTAAATAGCACTTGTGTAAGCGATTGGTGGTACTATACACCTGGGTTAACCGAGCTTAAGAAAGGAAAAGATGAAGAAAACGCTGTAGACACTCAGCTTCCGCTTCACAACAAGCATTACCTTTTCCTTATTTTCTCAAAGAATCTAATAGGATTCATTTTAACGCCGATGGACCTATAAACGATTCTTTGAGTCACAAATATAAATCTAATATTGCAAATAAACAACCCTTTAGATTCTTTTTTATTGCTTTTACATTTTAAAAAGATTCAAAAAGCGTCAATTTAGACACAATACAATTTCTTATGAAATGATATATTTGCCCAATATCATTTCGAATATGCCTACATATAACAGGATTAAAGCTGTACTTGCATTAAAGAGGATTAAGAACGACCAGTTGGCAGAAGCTCTTGGGGTGAGTCCGGGTGCTGTATCTACCTGGTGCAGAAATTTTAAGCAGCCTTCAATTGAGAAGCTATATGAGATTGCGCGGTTTTTGAACGTGGAGGCAACGGCGTTGTTGAATCCGGTGAGTGAGGTGGAGGAATAGGTCAAATCCTATAAAATCCTACTCATAAGCAAGTGATACAATATTATATTATTCTTCCTTATCATCTATATTTTGAGCTACCCCATTTACCTTACCTTTTCCTTTCCCAATGAATCCACTTATTAATTTCAAAAAATCATCTTTTAGTTCAGGGAATGCACTCATTGCCTTCTGAAATCGCGGGGAATTGAAAAATTCTTGGTAAGGACTGCTGTGATGTTCACTTTCCACCAATCTCAAAGGTGCCTCTTCCAAACGAGATAAGGCTGAACTAAATAACCTTGCTTCAAATTTAGGATCAATTCGCGCGGCTTCTTTTCTATACCCCTCATATGCCTTTGCAACAGATGCTTTGAAGGCGTAGTCCTCCGCCAATCGAAATCGTTGACCAATTTGCTTCGTAGCTAGCCATGCAAGCCACAAAGGTGCCGCAAAACTTATTACGGATAGTGAGAACTGCATCCATATTATTCCCCAATGGGGATTTGGCGCTGCTAAAGAATGAGACAAAATATTAAACCGACTGGATCCAATCCATGCTCCTGCAACTAATGCAACTAGCAGTCCCCCCACCCAGCCCCAAACCGTGTTTGTTAAGTTTCTTGCCCTAAGTTCAAAAGCTGCAGCGAGCCCCTTTGTCGTAGTAATCTTATAAGCTTCTTCACATTGAGAAACCAATTTAGAAGCTATATTCTCCTTTTCAATAATTGATTTTACAGATACTTCAACATCAGCATGAAACTTATCAATCTTGCCATAAAGTGCAGAAGAATCTGAGGAAATTGTGCTAATCTTGGCTCTTGCCTCCCTTAAACTTTGTAAATCAGTAGGCAACGATTCTGCTGTCTCATATGCGTCTTTAATCGTTTTAATTTGATCCTCCAATTTCTCTTTTTCAGGCGAGATGCTATTCAAATCATCACGAATTGAACGTAATTTCCTTGTTAACTCTTTTGGCAAAGCTCCCTTTTCCTGCAAAATTTCCCAATCAAATAGAGGTTGAATCAACGCATTTATCCAAATAATCATCCCCATAAAAGCCGTAATGGCGGCGGGAGCATTCGAGTTAAATAATTGAGGTTGGGTATGTACTTTGAATAGATTTACTCTATTTTCAATTTCATTCAATCTTTCAGATAAATCTGCTTCAACTTGTTCAATGTTCGAAAATTTTATCTTATTGGATATATCAAAAACTATATTGGCTAAATCAATCCTGGTCAAGGGAGGGCAAGTCCAATTCACAAATTCTGTAAAAGTTCTATTCTCATTATTTGTATTTAAGATTGATTGCGCGAAATCATCTAAAACCGCACAGACATTGGTAAGAATATTGTTCATAAATATAGGTTTGGGTATTCCAACTTGCTTATTCAAGACTATAAATATAATAAAAGTTCATCACACTTTCAATTTTTCATGCAGAGTATGATTCTTTTAGTTTTATATAGTACCCTCCTCGAGATGAAAGTGTATTATATAAGATAGCATAATCACTTTTCATGCAAAACACAATAAATAAAGTACAAGGCGTATAAGCCTTGCTTATATCGTTAGATTATATCGTTTAACAAGTGAAGTAGAATATTACTTAAACGAAAGAATACAGCTGTACAGAGCTGATACGTACTTAACTTCTGTATTAATCCGTCATCAAATCAAAACTGGAATAGAAAGGGAAATAATTACCATTGAAAATGTGATGACTTATATTAAAGGATCTTATACTTTTGATTCCACGAGATATATGATCATTGAAAAAGGTATAAAGGCCTATCTTGAAAAAGATTATTTAATCGCTTTGCATCTTTTAATACCTCAAATAGAAGCTGCCTGTCTACGTATTTTACATTTAACCGGGGAATCGATTTGACTGAAGCAAAGAATGATGGCATGAACTATAAGATCCTGGATAGTATCCTAAAGGATCCTGCATTTATCGCAGAAACAGGAGAAAATGACTCACTGTATCTCAGGACAATACTTACCTCAAACCAGGGGTGGAATTTGCGTAATGCGGTTTGTCATGGTATGACCAATGACAATACATTCACGAGCGTGCAGGCAGACCGAATATTCTTAGTGATATTATATCTGGCTGCTTATACTCTAGAATTTGAATAATTTGTCTAATCATTATTTCAAGCCTATAGGTATAAAACCCAGGTGTAAGCTTGATATAAACGATATAATATTGCATATAACCTCAGTGGTTCTATCAAGTACCTTTATCAATTGGCACTATTAATCATCATAATGATTCGAGAGACAAGTCTTACTCTCTAAAAGCTAAGACCAAATAAAAACAATTCTATGGCTGTAGGAAAAACTGCCACAACGGGACAGACATGCCCAGAAAGTGGTGTTTGGAAAGTGGTTGGTACACCTAGTACAACTGCACCAATCGCGAAAGGCAATACAATGCCCCCGTATGCTGGCAAAGCTGTCACATGGCAACTAATACAGTTAGCCTAATTCAAAAGGGGAGTAATCCCCTTTTGTTATTAACCCTATTAGTTTGATATAAGTCATTATTATTGTTATTATTATTGATTAAGACAAGCGAATCTGCATTTTTGTATTTATTACAAGCTCAACGTTTGAGAATAATCAAGCCTATACACTAATAATGTATTTGTCAAAACAGGATTAACAGAATACCATGCGTTGACAAAAAAATCCAATATTAGTAATTCTATTAAGTGACAGTGTTGAAATCTGCTCCTTCATGTGGATATTTTCTAACATTACATTAATATCCTTATTTATTAATCCTTTAAATTTAATTGAGGCAACCCATAGTGGTTGAAGATAAAGGTTGCCCTTTAAGTTTTCAAAATTCACGTTTATTAACGTCTTCCGGCGAAGCAGGAATAGCTATTCAATCCTGATTTAAAAAATGAGAAATTTAAAGCGAGTATTTCATTGGTTTAAATTGCCTACCAAAGCCAAGTAAGCCAAATAATTTTCTCTTATTTCCTCTGGATTGTCCAATGAAATCTCATTCATACATTCCGGCGCAAAATCCTTAATAATCCGAATCTCAGTACTTTCGGCATGGAATATTTCGAACGCAACACCCTCATATAAAATAATAAGATATTCACCCACCTGCCAATGCTCATGATCTAGTTTATGATTGAGGTGGAGGGTCCAATATTGAAAATCATATTTCTCAAGGCTATCTTTATTCACAACATATTCCTGACGTTCATATTCATCTATAAACCCGATGCCACCAAGAACCTCATATTTCCCTTTATACTTACTAAACGTGTCAAGAGTTGAGTGCGTGAGGGTTTGTTCCATATAGTCTAAAATTCGATTCATCATATCTTCATCAAAATCATCGTTATACAATTTCCTCCCTTTGAAAAGATCAAACCAATTGTAAAAATTCAGCAAAATAAATCCAAGGTCTTTTGTATCGAGTTTTGCCAAGTCGATATTAAGAACAATTTCCTTTAATACTTCGTAACTTGGATTGATCTGATATTTATTCTTGTAATCCTTTAGGGTTGCAAGCATCTGGACATAACGTCCCGTAGAGAAATAACGCTCGATAAGTTCTGGAAATTGAAGCAATCGCTCCTTCAGATCTTCTCCCTCAATAATAATAATATCATACATTTTCTTTTGCTCTATTAACTTATCCAACCAAACTCGACCACCAGTGGTCGGATATGAGGTCATGAATAACACTAAAAAATCTGGCCTTTCCGCATCAGCCCATGCTATTTTTGAATTCAGATGCTCAGGCGGAACCCCGCCAGATGTATAGTGTTTACATTCAAAAAACCATTTCGTTTCCTTAGCCTTTATAGTATTCAGGAAGGTGAATGTACCTTCGATATCGCGACCGTTATCTCCCGCTCCTTGCCTCCATATCAGGTTTCTAAAGTTATAATTTATTAAGAGATCGTAACAGAGATTTTCAAAGGCCAGTGGAGAAATTTCTTCAAATTTTATATCCTCTTTTGTAAATCGCATTTTCTAAGTAATTATATTATAATAAAAATACACTATGTTTCTATATAAAGTCGGAAGTGTTTTGATTGGTTCGTAGAAAGACAAAGGTATTTTGCTCAAATTTAGACAAGGAATTAACCAATAACTTAGATCACCTTATCGAGGTGGCTAGATAACTTCCCGATTGGAGTCTCACAACTAGTAACTAATAAAGTAGAAATCTCCTTACCAACTTTACGCAAATCCAGTGCGTAACCATTTCCTATTATTGTAGGGAATTTCTAATTTGATGGTTTGGATAAACAATACGTAATTCTACGCACCAGTAACCGTATAAATACGTATTTTTGTAAGGACAATAAAACTTGTGGTTTTGTATTTTAATTTACATCCTGTTATGCGATTGTTTGTTGCAATTTTAGGTTATTCAGTATGTTATCCTATACCGGAAGTGATCAGCTCTCTATGTCTGTGATATTTTTGTTGCCTATATTGCAAAATCCATGAATTGTCCTGCTATTAGAAATAAGGTTCAAAAGAATCATTTTTGTTTAACTAATTTATGTTTACCCACTATGATTGTATAATTTTTTTATGCTCCGACCAAAAACGGATACCCATAAATCTTTAATGTGAAGTATTGTAGATTCAGGCATTAGAGATAATTCTGCTATTTTTCATGATTGTAGAATTCTTTGGTAGACAGGCTTTTTGCTGCGCTTAACTGCGTAAAATATTAGCTGCCTGAATGGGAGAAGCATGCTCCATCCTTAAGTAAATATATCAAAATGGATCAGCTTAACTATGTATCAGTGCTCTAGGAGCACAATAAACTAACGGCTGTATTCAAATTACCTCTGTACCATTCAACATATCATATGAAAGCAGTTTTCATCTCGATTGTATTGCTTGCATGCCCTGTCTTAGGATTTTCCCAGGATGGCAGGACCAAGGATTCTACTCAGATACATGGGGCATTCCTTGTCGGTATCACGCAGAAGTCGAACCGGTTAGAGCGTCTTATCAGCCGGAAGTCGGAAAAGACTTTAGCACGGCTTGTAAAGGAGGAAAACCGGATGAAAAGAAAACTCGCAGGTATTGACTCCCTGAAAGCAGACAATCTCTTTACGCATTCCATAGATTCTCTCGGCAAACTGAAATCCCGTCTAAGTGGCAAATTAGGCAAATATTCCGGTGCTTTAACCCAGTCTGGCGGTTCTTATCTCGATAGTCTCAGTAATTCACTTTCCTTTCTGAAAGATTCCAAAGGCTTACTGGACCAATCTAAAGGGATTACAGATAAACTAAATGGTTCATTAAAATCTGTCGATAACCTGAAAGATAAACTGGCCCAGGCAGAGCAGATCAAAGCGTACATCCGTGAGCGTAAACAACTGCTGAAAGAACAGTTAAGTCAGTATACCGGCTTCACCAAAGATCTGCAGAAGATGAACAAAGAAGCCTACTATTATGCGCAGCAACTGAAAGAGTATAAAGAGGTTTTTAAAGATAAAAAGAAAGCAGAGCAAAAAGCAATGGAAGTGATTAAGAAGATCCCCGCTTTCAACGACTTCATGCAAAAACATTCCCAGCTCGCCAGCCTATTTAATATACAAGGCGGAAGTGCATCAGCCCCTAACCTTGAAGGACTGCAAACCCGCAACCAGGTGGAGCAGCTGATCCAACAGCGCTTAGGCAGCGGCCCCAATGCCAGTGCCGCCGTAAGCCAGCAAATGGCCGAAGCCCGCAGCAAATTCGACGAGCTGAAAAGCAAGTTCCCCGATCTTGATAACGCCGCAGAGATGCCGGATTTCAAGCCCAAGGAAATGAAAACAAAAAGCTTCCTGCAACGATTGGAGTTTGGCAGCAACATCCAGTTTCAGCGCAGCAATAAATTCTTTCCTACTACCGGCGACCTTGCCGGACAAGCCGCCTATAAATTCCATAAAAATGGAAGCGCCGGTCTTGGTCTTTCTTACAAACTGGGTATGGGTACCGGCTTTGATAACATTCATTTCTCCGGCCAGGGTATGGGCATCCGTTCCTTCATCGACTGGAAACTCAAAGGCACCTTTTTCCTGAATGGCGGCTATGAGCAGAATTATCAGCCTGATTACGCCGGCGTGCCGGAAGGTATAGGGCAGAAATGGACCCAGAGCGGGCTGATTGGGATTAGTAAGAAGTACAAGATCAATAGTAAGCTCAAAGGCAATATGATGGTGCTGTTTGACTTTTTGTATAACCAGCATGTACCAAGGACGGACCCCGTGAAGGTGCGGCTGGGATATAATTTCTAACGATCCCAATAAATTATAAATAATAATCAAAGTTCAATACTATTTCCATGAAAGGAATTTGTTTACTCTTATTTTCACTCTTTTTTAGAGTTGCCCTGTTCGCGCAGAATGGGCCAGGTATGATGGACATCCCTAAAGTCATCCAACCATCTCCGAATGCGGCCTCTTTGGGCAAATATGGAGATGTACCTGTTGGTTTGTATACAGGTATTCCCGGGATAAGCGTGCCATTGTACACCGCTTATATTGGTAAAGTGCCGCTGCCCATTTCACTAAGCTATTATGCTTCCGGGCTTAAAGTCAGTGAACTTGCCTCCCAGGTCGGACTTGGATGGACGTTGAATGCTGGAGGTGCGGTTACCAGAAGCGTGAACGTGAGGCCAGACGAGCTGGGTTACATGACCCAGGGGAAACTGGCTGTTCTGGATTCAATCGTACTGACAGGCGACCGGATCAGAGAGGCTGCCATGGGAATACTGGATCTCCAGCCAGATAATTTTTCTTTTAATTTCAACGGCAGAAGCGGCAAATTCATAATCGATGCCACGCCAGACAACAAGGCCCATATCATACCTTTCCAACCGCTTCAGATCACCTACCCTAAACGGCTGGACAGTATCCAGATTGTGGATGAAAACGGGATCATATATCAGTTTTCTGCATCAGAGACTTCTTATACAGAAGGCGCTGTACTCTTTAATCCCTTTAAATCGGCCTGGTATCTCTCCCGGATCATTACCCCTTACGGAAATGCAACTTTTACTTACGCTGACGATGTTGATGATGTGATCGGTGAGCAAAGAACCGAAATTGATTATAAACGTATAGTAGGTACCTGCGATGTTATGACAGCAAGTAACTCTTACACTCAGGTGAGAGCAGCGTCAAAAGTTCTGAAGAGCATTACTACCCCTTCCTGTATCATCAACTTCTACTCCACCGCGAACCGAAGAGACGCGCAATCCAGAAGTAAACTGGATTCAATAACGGTTCTGGATAAAAAGAGCAAAAGAATTAAGAATTTTGTTTTTAAATACAGTTATTTCGGATCAGATACGCAAACGGATCTAAAATACAGGCGACTCAAGCTCGATAGCATATCTGAAGAAGGCGTCAATTCAATAGGCAGGAAATGGCATTCTTTTGAATACAATTCGCCTCAATCGGTTCCACCAACAGACTCCAAATCTCAGGATACCTGGGGATTCTATAATGGGGCGAATAATTTCACCCTGCTTCCCCAGGTGGATACGTTTGTTAACAATATCCACATTTCTTTGTCGGGTGCAAACAGGCGCCCCGATCCCACTTTTACACAAATTGGAATGCTTAAAAAAATAGTTTATCCCACCGGCGGCAATACGGAATTTGTGTATGAGGGCAATGATTATGGATTGAAGAACGGCAGCCAGGTGAGTTATCGAGAAAAAATAAAAAACAATAGAGGTGTTGTAGCGTTTAGCCCGACAAGCGGAACTAGCAATGTTGATGTGGAAACTGACATGGCTTTAAAAACTGGTCAGGAAGTCATAGTTTCATATGGAGCAGAGTTTGATGGCCCTGCCTCAAGAGAAGATAATCCTTCGATGTACCTCTACAAAGTCGGACCGAATAATGTTCGGACCACTTTATTGGAGTTCCATAATATGCGAAATGTCCATTACTCGCAGTCCTTATATCTGGATTCAGGTCTTTATTATTTGCGGGCGACAGTAGATAGCCGCAGCGGTCAGCGGGCCTCCATTGGAGCGGAATACTACACCTATTCTGATTCGGTAATCATCATTAAAGCAATGGCCACGGGTGGACTTAGAATCAAAGAAATCGTTAATTCAGATGGTCTGACAAATATTCCTGTCAGGCGTAAGTTTACCTATAAAACTACATACGATCCAAACCGCTCTTCTGGAAACCTAATCAGCGATTTTGATTTTACGGAGAGTAAACTGACCAATAGAGATAACATATCACTTGGAGGCGCATGTGTATTTTTCATAAGATCAAGTTTTCCGGTCGCCAGTCTTACCACCACCCGCGGTAGTAACGTCGGCTACTCCGCCGTAACGGAAATTGTCGGTGATGGGAAGACCGGCAAAAAGATCTCTGAGTTTTCTTTTTCTGCGACTAACATGCATTTACCCGAATATCATGCGGGGATTACTATGAATTATTATAATATCGGGGCGTCAGAGAAATACACTTCTGATATGGATTATTTACGGGGTAGTTTGCTCCGCGAAACGAGTTATGATTCTTCCGGAAGAAAATTAGCCCGCACGGATTTCTCATATAATACTGGCAATCTTCAGAATGGCAACTACTTTGTAGCCAAAATATTGTACGGTTACAACTTGCCGTATTGTAATTCCCAGGCTTGTGCCAGTTGCTGCGTTAGTGAACCTATGAATCAGGGATACAGGCTTGTTCCTTCGCAAATTGTTTGTCCCTGGATTTATGAGGTTCAGCGAACGGATTCACTATTCGACCTGGATAATAACCGTAGTATCGTAAAAGTAGTAAATAGCTATTATGATAATGCCGCTCACGCTCAGCTGAGCCGACAATCTGAGATTAATTCACTGAATCAGGTACAAACCACTTTTTTTAAGTACCCACTTGACTACTCGATTACCGGAACACCAGCTACATCTGAGGTGTTGGGTATTAAGTATCTACAGAACAATCATTACATCAGTTCTTTGGTGGAGAAATATACGACAATAGGCGCTGCTACAACTTCAGCCTCTATTACAACTTATAAACCCGATAAACCTTATCCGGATGCAATATGGGGCCTTGAATATTCCGACCCTGTCACAAATTATTCTCCGGTTAGTGTTACTGCGGCTTCAATGGTAAAGGACAGCAGAATTAAGCCCTGGATTACCTTTAACAGCTATGACAATTTTGGTAATATTCGTCAACAGGGGAAATTTAATGATGCTTCAGAGGTATACCTATGGGGATATGACAACCAGTACCCCGTTGCCAAGATAGTAGGTTCTGACTATGCTACAGTTGCCCCGATTGTTAATGCAACAATTCTCAATTCGCCATTGACCGATCAGCAGCTTAGAGATGAGTTGAACAAATTAAGGGCGGCATTACCGAACGCCCTGGTAACCACATATACATATATTCCACTTTTGGGTGTAACCTCAGAGACCGATAACCGAGGTTTAACCAGCTATTATGAGTATGATGCTCAGGGACGTTTGAAGACCATTAAAGACCAGGATGGTAAGATTGTGAAGTTAATCGAATACCAGTACCGTGCACCTTTCGCACAATAATTGGATCTTAAAAATAGATAAGCCATGTCAAAAGTTATATATTTTCTTTTTTTATTAATCTTGACAGGTACTTTGGACGCCCAAACCCCTGTTGACATTCCGCGTGGTGCAGCAACTCCTGTTGCCCCTCCTCCCGCGTATAACAATGCTTCTGTAAACTACGTCAGATCCTGGGACCCCAGTATGCCCAGCGCTGATTCGGCTACAATTGCTGCGGCAATCCGTTCGGTATCGGAAGTAAAGCAATCAACGGAGTACTTTGATGGTCTGGGCAGACCTATTCAGACTGTTGCCAAAGGGCTAAGCCCCGCCGGAAAGGATATGGTGACTTCCGCTGTTTATGACCAGTACGGTAGGGAGCAGTATAAATACCTTCCTTTTACCTTACAGAATTCAGGTACAGGGAAATTCAAAACCGATCCTTTTACTGAACAAAGGCTCTTTTTTTCCAACTCAACCTTGATGCCGGGAACAGCTGGGGAAAGCGTGTATTATAACAAAACTGATTTTGAAGCATCTCCATTAGGCAGACCTTTAAGATCCTATGCTCCGGGTAACAGCTGGGCTAAGAAGGACATCGCTACTGGTGAAAATGGAGGGAACCGGTTTTTAAAGAAAAGCTACGAGACGAATAGCCTGACGGATTCTGTAAGAATTTGGACTCTTGTCTCGGGAGCCATCACTCCGACAAGTTCCGCAATTTATCAGGCAGGCCAGTTATACAAAAATTCTACTACAGACGAAGCAGGTAACCAGGTGATTGAGTATGAAAATAAGGAAGGACAAACTATCCTGAGAAAAGTACAAGCTCCTGTTGCTGGTACAGCACATGTTGGATGGCTATGCACATATTATGTTTATGATGACAAAGATAAACTTCGCATGGTAATCCCCCCGAAAGCTGTTCAGGCCATTAGTGTGAACTGGATACTGAGCGCAGAAGTTGTAAAAGAGCTGTGCTTTTTATATCGGTATGACGGACGCGGGCGGATGATTGTCAAGAAATTGCCAGGAACAGATTCAACAGAGATGGTATATGACGTACGAGACAGATTGGTTTTTTCTCGAGACGGCAATATGAAACCGACAGGTTGGCTTGTAAATTATCATGATGCTTTAAACCGGCCTACTCAGGTTCAGTTTTATGCTGTTACAACTGACCGGGCTACGTTACAGAATTCTATGAATTCAATTGTTACAGGAAATCCTTTACCTAACTTACCTGCGGCTGCTTTAACTCCATTGTCGCTTACCTTTTACAATGATTATACATATGCAGGTACGTTGACTTACGCTGCCGAAGATATAGGAAAACCACAGGCGGGGACTAATCCCTATTCCGAACCCTTGCCGGCTACACCGAGCAATAAAACGAGAGGCATGGTTACCGGTAGAAAGGCCAAGGTTTTAGGAACTAATCAGTGGTTGACAACAATTAATTATTATAATGATAAAGGCAGACTGATTCAGACAGTGTCTGACAATATTTCTGGCGGCGTGGATGTAGTAACTAACCTATATGACTTCGATGGAAAGCTACTGAGCAGTTATCTTAAGCACAAGAATCCGAAAAGTACAAGTAGTCCCCAAACGACGATTCTCACAATGATCACTTATGATGCTGCTGGTCGGGTGATCAACATTAAGAAACGGCTCAATGATGTTGTTGCAAGTGAAAAGACCATTTCAGCCTCTACTTACGATGAATTGGGCCAACTGCAAACAAAAAGGCTGGGTGTCACAGCGACGGGACAGCTGGAAACACTCAAATATGATTATAACATTCGCGGATGGCTTAAGGGAATCAATAAAGATTACGCCAATACTGATGGTAGCACTGCAAACTGGTTCGGCGAAGATCTGATCTATGATTACGGGTTCACACTCGCCGCCCAGTTCAATGGTGACATAGCCGGCGCACGTTGGAAAAGCAAGTCAAACGGCATCGCAAGGCTGTATAGTTTTGGATACGATAAGATTTCCCGGCTAACTTCTGCAAATTTTCTGGAAAGAAACGGTACGACATGGGGTAAAACCGCGATGGATTTCACCGTAAATAACCTGAACTATGATGCAAACGGCAATATCTTAACCATGAACCAGATGGGTAAGAATGGCGCTGCGGCACCCGCACTTATTGACCAACTTTCCTATACTTATCGCAGCAACAGCAATAAATTGGCAAAAGTGGCCGATCCCATTAATACTGCGGCCGCAAAGCTTGGGGATTTCAACAATGGGGTAAATACCGGTGATGACTATGATTACGACGCAAATGGTAATCTTGTCAAAGATGAGAATAAAAAAATCTCGCTTATCCGCTATAATTACTTAAATCTGCCTGATAGTATTGTCCTTACTGGCAAAGGGAACATCGTCTATAAATACGATGCCTCCGGTAACAAAGTCCGGAAAATTGTAACAGACGTTACCAGCGGGGCACCCAGAGTTACCACCACAGATTATATAGGGAATTTTGTATATCGCAATGATACTTTACAGTTTGCAAGCCACGAAGAAGGACGCATACGTGCTGTATTTAAAACCGGACAACCAGTTAGTTACTGGTTTGATTATTTTATAAAAGACCATCTGGGCAATGTGAGAGTAGTACTTACAGATCAGACAGACTTAAGTGTTTATTCAGCCACAATGGAGGCTGCAAGTGCATCAAAAGAATCAGCGCTATTTAGCAATATTGAGAATACCCGTGCATCCAAACCTCTGGGGTATCCTTCAAATGAAGATAGTGTCCAAAATGAATCTGTCGCTAAACTGACAGCGCTTAATGAAGGTAAGAAAATAGGGCCATCAATCGTCTTGCGCGTTATGGCAGGGGACACTTTTAGGATAAGAACGAAAGCCTTTTACAAATCTATAGCGCCAGTGGATAGAAAAGAAGAAATTCCTTTAGCTGAAAACATGCTGGCAGACCTGGTACAAGCCTTCAGCGGAAATTCACTGTCAGAGGGCGCACATGGAACCTCCGCCCCTAATTCCACAACGCCTTTTAACAGTGACTTTTACAATAATGACTACCAGCGCCTTAAGCAAGAGGATGCAGATGAACCAAATTCAGAGAGGCCAAAAGCTTATTTAAATTTTGTTTTATTTGATGATCAGCTTAAATTAGTGGATGAAAATAGTGGTGTAAGGCAAGTTAAAGCTGAACCTGATGCGCTTCAGACATTGGGCCAGGATGAAATGGTTGCCACAAAATCCGGTTTTTTGTATGTGTATACCAGTAATGAAAGTGCTCAGGACGTATTCTTTGATGATGTAGCAGTTGCATTAGCTTCGGGACCTCTGCTTGAAGAGACACATTATTACCCATTTGGATTAACGATGGTGGGGATTAGCTCAAATGCACTGAAGGGAACGAATTATCCGGAGAATAGGATGAAGTATAACGGGAAGGAATTGCAAAATGGAGAGTTCGGTGATGGTAGTGGGTTGGAGTGGTATGACTATGGAGCGAGGATGTATGATCAGCAGATAGGGAGATGGCATGTATTAGACCCTCTTGCAGAGAAAATGCGGAGGTGGTCGCCATATAATTATGCGTTTGATAATCCAATTCGTTTTATTGACCCTGATGGAAAAGGACCATTTGACTGGATTGCAAAAAAAAATGAGAACGGAAGTTATACACCTCAATATGATGCAAGTGTAACTAATGCGAGTCAGGCCGCAGCAAAAGGTGCTGTTTATCTTGGAAAAACAGCTACAATTGCTGCTAATGATGGGAACACCTATCAATTGAATGCTGATGGTTCTGCATCAAGCAAACCAACTGTCGATGGCGATGCTGCAAAGCAGAGTGTTACAGCTGAAGATAAAACAGGAAAAGAGCCTGATGCAATTACTGCTGCAGATATAAATAAAGTTGCAGGTGCAGCTCAGAAAGTGAACGAGGTGGTGGATAATACGGTTTTAAAAGCTGCTGAAATAGGCTTTAAAGAGGCAAATGCTGTTGCTCCTGCTCCAATATATGAAAGTTCAGGAAAAGCAATCGGCAAAACCAGCAAAATTTTAGGAGTTGTTGGTTTGGCTCTTACAGGTGTTGATGCCGCGACGAATGGAAAGGGATGGCAAACTAAACATACTATTGAGGCCGCTGTGGGGGTACTTACTTTTGTTCCTGTTATAGGTGAAGTTGTCGGACCTGTTTGGTTTTTTGCAAATTTAGCAACGATGGCGGCTAATGATGGCAAGGGCATTAGTGATACGATTCAAGACTCAATAGATAAAAAATAAACAAAAAATAAAGATGGGATATTACGATAATATATACGCCGCAACTTATAAATTCTATTCCCGATTTAAACGAGAAGAACCTAGGTCAAGTGCCATCTGTGTCGTGGCTGTATGCCAAATGATGTTATTCATTCTGATATTTGCAATTTTTCAAAGAATTGGAATGATCAATCTAAGGGAAATAGGTATCAATAAATACTACTTCTTACCCTTAATTTTCGTATGGTTATTTCTTCTTTTTAAGTATTATTCGGAAGAAAAAGGGAGAAGGACTATTGAAGTATTTGAACTTAAGACAACTGCTCAAAAAAAAATGTGGGGAGTTATTTCTTTGGTTTCATTCTTATTACCAATCATTTTAATTGCAGTTTTCACTATGAAGTGATTATGCGGATAATATAAAAGGGTTTTGTTTTGAGAGATAAACCAACAACTTACGAGTCATAAGTGAAAAATCCGCAGGCAATGCCTGCGGATTTTTCACTTATGACTCGTAAGTTGTTTAATTTTTGGTGTCTCGAATCACCATATCAATATCGTCGAGGATATTTCCCTGGCCTTTTTGGGGAGAGTATTGATAAGCAGGAAATTGCAAGACCGATTGTGACACAACCGAACATCTTGCGGGTTCCAGCGAAGCGTGGAATTATCTATCCGAAACTACCCAAATATTGAATAATAACCTTGACCCCTCAAAATTTTAAAGGGGTTAAAAACCGGCGTCAGACTTTGGAGGGGAAGCGCAAAAAGGCAGGTTGTGATACAACCTGTTATCTTGCAAATTTCTGCGAAGCTGGGAATTATAAAGCCCTTATGGCATACTTCTACTTACATCCAAATAATGCATTATATTTATTACACAATTAAAACACGTATCTGAATTTGCTCTGCGAAGAGCACACAATTAAAAGATAACTATGACCCATGATCATGCCATTAAAGAAATTGTAGACACCTACTTGCAGGAATGTATCGACGCTGGTATCAATAGCATCTCGGGGGTAGAAATAGAAATGATTGCCCCAAATCAAGATTCAAAAGAAAAATCATTATTATGGCTTCCGATTGATAGTAAAGTCACTGATGCTGAAATTGAAAGCTTTGAAACGCAATTGGGACACAGATTACCAACGGATTACAAAGTATTTCTAAAGTATAAACACTTCTATGACTTGTATATTTCAGAGGCCAGCTTTTGTAGACACCCAGTAAATAAGTGGAGAGATCATCTAAAAAAAATGATTTTCAATGGATGGCCGCTTGAATATATGCTCAATAAAGGATATATCCACTTTGCCGACTGGAGTGACTGGGGAGCGCTTTGCTTTGATACTAGTAGGAATTCTGCAAACAATGACTATCCTATTGTCTTATGGGATCATGATAGACCTTTAGAAATACAAGAGATTGCACCAAATTTCTTCAGCTTAATTATAAAACTTGATAAGGAACATAAGGAAATGACCATTGACAATCAGGAAGAATAAAGCCCGACATAATCAATTGCCGAATATGCTGGTGAAAAGAAAAACAAACCTCCTACAAAACACAAGTGCCTTATGAGCAGATGTTTTTCCATATGCAGCCCGGTAGTGTTCCACCGTTGCAAAAAACATCTGTTCATAAGGCACCAGCCCGCGGCAGCGATACCAGGTTAAACAATCCGCTGCAATTCTACTCCAGGAGTAGCCAACCGGTCACGCAACGCCCTCATATTATTACTAACTTTCTGCTGCGTGATCTTCGCATAAATCTGCGTGGTACGGATACATTTATGCCCTAACATCTGGCTCACCGTTTCAATCGGCACATCATTTTCAAGCGTTACCGTAGTAGCAAAAGTATGCCGGGCGGTATGTGTTGTTAAATGCTTTTTAATGCCGCATAGGGTGGCTATTTCTTGCAAGTAGGCATTATACCGCTGGTTACTATTAACCGGCAATAAACGGCCATATGCCTTGCAATAAAGGCTTTCTTTGTAACGGTCTATTATCTCTAATGGGATAGGCAAAAGCGGCACCCGTTCCGCTGTATTGGTTTTCATCCTGTCTTTCATAATCCACCTTTCGCCATCAATACCAATAACAAGATTATCCGGAGCAAGGTGCAGTACATCTGTGTAAGCATAGCCCGTAAAGCAACAGAACAGATAAATATCTCTCACCTCTGCCAATCGTGGTATCAGCTCTTTATTATACAAGGACATAATTTCATCCATCGTAAGCCGTTCCCGCTGCGGTTCTTCGTAACTACATTTAAATCCGCTTAACGGGCTAACGACCAACCAACCCTGATCTACAGCCAATTTGAGCATCTGTTTTAGAATCTTCACGTACTTCATGGCCGTGTTAGACCCAATACCCTGCGTGGTGGTGAGGAAGTGTTCAAAGTCCGGGGCAAAAGAAAAACGAATTTCAGAAAGCGGCTTATCTGAAACATGAAAATGCACTTTGAGAAAGGCTATTACCTTCTCTTTCGTGATCTCAAAGCGTTTCAGTGTCCGTCCGGATCTCATCCCGGCTTTCACCTTCTCTGCAAAACGGCGGTTATGGAAGTCTATCACTTCGCATAAAGTCCGCGAGTGTTCCGTGATTCCAGCAAAAGAATTTTTAATAGCAGCAGCGGTCACCAGCCCACCGGAAGTAACTAAATGGCTGTAATGTTTGTGTAGATTGGCTTTCAGGGTTACCAACTGCCGGTTAATCGCTTGCGCTTCCTCTGAATTCCCTTTGACTGATTGGGTGGAAGCGTTCCATAATGAAGGGGTTACATACTGATACGTGGAAAGTTCTGCACGTTTGCCGTCTACGCTGAGACGTAGATAAATAGCGGGCTTATTGTTTTTAGAGCGGCTCTTATTAAGCCAGAAAAGAACAGAAAAACTGGTCATACAACGCTTGTTTTAAGTTAACCAAAATTGTTTCAACTTCACTTATCCTGACATCACTTAACATTGGTCAAATGCAATACGGTGCAGCATTTGGGGTCTGTGACGGTTAGCACAATTTAATATTTATATTGCTAACCGCAACGCTCACTTTTCTGGATCAAGTTGAAAACTTGGGGGATAGTCAAATTTTTTAAGCATATAGTTTAGTTAATCTATAAAGAAAAAATTCAACGTCCCTGACTCCTCTGAGTGCATTTCTAAAGGACTTTATCTTCGCATTGAATGACTCTGCAGCGGCGTTGGTAGCCCTGTTATTGAAGAAGTTGAGGATGCCCAGGTAGTGTATCCTGATAGTCCTGGCAACGGTTTTAAAGGATAGTATTCCTGCCTCTTCCACATCATTGTACCACAGCGCCAGTTTCTTAAATGCTTCTTCCTTACACTTACAATGCCTGTAAACTTCGCCCAGTCGCAGGGATAGCTGATAGGCCTTATGAATGAGGGGGTAATGGGTAAATAACAGCTCAGCTCTTTGCTGTTGCTCTCTGGTCCATAGTCTGGGATGTTTAAACAGCAGGTATCTGCTTCTTGCCAACAGTTGTTTGGCAGTGTCCCCGTTGGGAAGTCTGGCAGGCTCCCACTTTATTGCATTCCGTTTTGCCTGTTCATAGTCCAGATTCTCTTGTTCCAGGGCTTCCCATCGATGTTTTATCCTTATTTCCTGTACCGCTTCAAAGGCCAGGTGTTGAACATGGAAGCGGTCTATAACCCGGTGAGCATTGGGGAAGCAGGCTTTCACTGTGCTATTGAGGCTGCCCGACATATCAAGGGTGACTTCCTGTACTTTCCCGCGCAGACGTTTAGGAATTTTAAATAGTATTTCTTTCAGGAATTCAGACTGGGTGCCCTTGATCATAGCCACTATAGAGCCTTTTCGCCCTTTAACCAGCTTGTTGGTAACGATGGTATAAAGTTCCCCGCTGGAAAAAGCCGTTTCATCTATGCTTAAGCAGGTGCCGATGTTTTGCTCAAACAGCATCCACTGGGCAGCGTGCTCTTTCTGATCCCAACTAGGAAAATTGCTCAAATGATGGTTGTATTGCTGGCCGAGTTGTTTACCATCAACCCCGTAAATATCACCAAGCTGAACGGGGCTGATTGGATGATTATCTAAGTAATCCTTTTAAAAAATAACCGAATTCCAATGTCATTCGCGTTCCTTTTTTTACTATTTCCCAATCTCTTGTTACTGTTTCACCAGTGGCTACAACCTCCCATCGGCGGCGCTTTACATATAAAGTAACCTTCTTTCTGCGGATAGGAAAATCCTGAACAGCAACAGGAGGCAGAAAATCTTTGGCGTGAAGTTTTTTATGTTGATGCTCAGCGGGAACAATATTCTTTTCCTCTAAATAAATACTTATCTCAGTTGCATTTTGAGAAGCATCGGTTATCTCGAAATAATACAAAATCCCTTCTGGTAGAAGGGCCTCGATCAGCAGGCTAAAATTCTTATCCAAAATCTATCATTCTTATTTGCCTGCAAAACAACTATTTTTTTGACTATCCCCCAAGTTTTCAACTTGATCCATTACTTATCTTTTCACAACTTTACCACTAAAAACAAAAAAACCTTGTAGAAGCTGATTCTACAAGGTTTTAATTACGTTAGAGTATCTAGTTTTACTCCTGATGGTGAACCTTATGGTACAAAACTCGAACCTTATTATTCATGACATCAAGCTATTGTCAAATATTTAATATACATAAACCACTCATTAAAAGCTAAAAGAATAATTTACAATAAAAGCTAGGCTATTTGCGATTCAATCTTCTGCCGGAAAGCTTTTTCCATATGTTACGGAATTGTCTTACCTCATTAGCTGTAAACTTTAGTTGATTCACCAATAACTCCTGGTCAACTAAATCCATAGCCTCTTCGATATTTCGTTCGCGGATCAGTTTGTCTATTTGATCAAAATTAACGCTGTCCTGCGTTAACAATGGTAGTGGAATTTCCCCAATTTCTGTTGGCTCAAAAGTGAGAACTCCTCCACCATAGCTTCGACCGGTAATTTCCGAGAAAGCAAATGTTAAAGAGTTTAAGAAAGAAAGTGCGACTTTTCTAGCATCAACTTCTGGGTGGAAACGCACACGATGAATAGTGTCTGTAGAAGATGCATTTGTTTCGTTAACAATTAGTTTTGGATAATCACCTACTTGCCTTAGCGCGAAGCCACTAGGTTCATAGACCGAAGGCGTAATATACCAGCGTTTCCTAATTCGGCATTTATAACCTTTGTGGTAATCTTTGGATTCACCATAACGGATATAAGCCTGACAAGCAGGTGGCAACAGATCAAATTCTTCATCTGGTGGCAGAAATAAAAAACTTTCCATTTCAGATTGCACGTTCTCAGATAAATCCTGATCCGTAAATTTGATGCCACGAAAATGTGCCGAGCGACTGACCACCTTTTTAGTATAAGATAAAATACCCCATTGTTCAGCAGTTTGCTGTGTGACCATAAAAAATTCGTTAATTCCTGTAACCAATCCAACGTTGGTCGTCATCAAGCTACCTGCTAGTTGAATACGTGGATCGGTTTTGACCTTTCGCAACAAACGGATTTCGTTCGCATCCAAAAAGTATTTCGTCCATTTCTCCGTATTATGCTCTAATACTTTTATTTCCCCATTTTGTACTTCCCCTATATCAAGAGTATCCAACTCATCTAATGAGGCAACCTCTACCATACGTATTCCTCTTGTACCGACAGTTTGTTTTTCACAAAGCAATAAAACAACTTCTTGCTGTATATTGTCAAACACAAGTTTCTTAAAAGTTACGATCGTTACCCTTGCAAAGAATTGAGATAAGAAAACTCGGGTCTCTGCGGCATATTTAACCTGAAAAAGCTCAGCAGGGATAACCATACCCAACTTACCGTCTGGATTTAAGCGCCCCGCAGACAGGACTAGAAATGGAACCCAAATGTTTGTGAGCTTATTGGGACTTAAGCCCATCTCCTGCATCATGCTGATAGCAAGTTTACGGTGTTCTTCAGGGAAGTTTTGATAACGAATAAAAGGTGGATTACCCACTACAACATCAAATCGTTCATTAGGATTTGACGCCAAAAAACTAAAAAAGTCGGAATTTGTAATTGTCTTCGAATTGAGACCATAATTCGCCGCACGCTTCTTAGACTTCTGTGCTTCTACGGCCAGTAATTCAACACCTTTCACTCGGCCCAACAATTGATCTTTCGGTACCCCAATTCTTAAAAACCTCTGGATAGCCGCTTCGATGAAGTTACCATCACCACAACTGGGTTCCAAGACACGGACATTCTGCTCCGTAATTGCCCATTTGCAAATAAATTCAGCTATCGGTTGGGGGGTATAGTATCCCCCACGCAACTTCTTAGAATCTAGGGCTTCTATTTCTATAATGGACTCCATCACGCTAATCTTCAAAATTTGTTATAAAAGATTGATCACTTAATACTATTCTTATATCCTCTGTTGTAATTCCGTATAGTTGATTAACCTGTTCCAATAGACCATTTTTTAGGTACTCAAGGCTTCGCTTCAAAACAGCTTTCCTATCTGGATTTTGCATAGATTGGTAAGTCCTTTTCGCAGCAATAATCTGTTTAACCAATTGTACAATATCATCGTGGAGTTTACGCTCAGCAGGTTCTGTAAAGTTTATTGCCCTGATCGGTAATTTCTCCATAAATTGTTTTCCATGCGAATAATAAGCCCCCCGAAACTCGCTGGCACCTGATTTAATTATGCCTTCGAACAAAGGATGGGCTAGAATCGCCTGGAAATATAATGGAGAATACTCCATGTGGCTAAGCAAAGAATAATAGGGGCCATTTCCACCACCAGTAAATTTTATGTTCTCCTCATCAAAAACATAACTGGCTTCTTTAGATAATACTGGCCAGATCAATTTTTCTTTTGCATGGAATTTGGTCAAGCTTTGTGATCGACCGTATTGATACCATTTGGGATCTTTCGATCCATTGATACTTCTTTTCTCCAATTTGGTACGATGTAGACATAAATAAGACCAGGCCAGCGGAAAGTTATTCTGCAAATATTCTTCAGTCATCACCTCTGCCTTTTCCGTAATAATATAGGGAAATATCATCATCGCATTTGCTTCAACTGTATCGAAAAGCTCAAAACTTAAGTCATAGAGACAAGGTGTACAAATAGCCTTCTCAACTTCATATTCCACATCATTTTTTGTAAAACGAAATGTAGTTTCTGTTATCGCTAAAGGTTTGAAAATATAGATTTCATCCGCACTGGTTTGTAGCCCGACTGCGATTTCTGCCACAGTATTCAATTGTACTGTGTTTACAGTATATAGTTTATTAAAAACCTGCTGTGCTCCATCAGATGAAAAGATCCATGGATCCTTACTATAATCAGCTTTTTTGTAATCCTTATAACCGATACTACCAGAGATTAATTCCTTTGTGAGGTTTTGAATGCGTTTAAACTGAAACTCATCATTTCCAGTTGGTCCTAAGATTAATATCGCTGTATATGTACTACGATTGGGGAAAACCTGCGTAACACCAAAGTGGATAATCTTCGCAAGTTCGCTATTTACAGTAATAAAATGGCGTAATTCCCTTCCTCCCTTCACTATGAAAAATTTATTTGGAACAATATACCCTAAACGTCCTTCAGGCTTTAGCAACCTAACTGCACGCTCAATAAATAAATAATATTTGTCAAAAGTATTGGACTTTGCCACCGTATAACCAGCAGTAGGATGCTTATAAAATTTAATCTCTTCAGCTAAGTACTTTGCCATATGTTGGATGCGAACGTAGGGTGGGTTGCCGACAATAGCGTCAAAACCTCCCTGATCCTTAAGGAAAGGGAACTCAGTATGCCAATTAAAAGGCTTAACCTTGTATAATAATTCATTATTGGCGACAGCAGTAGAATCAAAAGTAAAATAAGTTTCATCCACCAGAGAATTCCCGGTTTTGATATGATCATCTATTGAAGGCAAAACCTTTTGGCCAGAGTTAGTCAAGAATTGGTTAACTGAGCCAGCATTCTCGTTCTCCAATAATTTCAAAAACAAACTGAATTTTGTCACTTCTACTGCATAAGGATTAATGTCCACCCCATAAATTTGGTTGAGTAGCACTGCATGCCGTCCTTTCAGTGTCAGGCTGTAAGCCCCCCTATGGTCTAAGCACAAAATCGAGGGATCAGGTACGCCACTTGCAATCAATTTTAGAGTGATCATTTCCACCAGATAATCGTATACTGCGATCAGAAAAGTTCCTGAACCGCAACAGATATCGGCGATCCTTAGCTGTTGGATCTCTTCCAACGTTTTGCCATCCAACAGTGGATCCAGCGTCTCTTTTACGATATGACTAACGATCAGTTTAGGAGTAGTAACAACACCACTTGAGGCCGCCACTTCTGGCTCCTCTACCTGTACAATTTGTCCTGCCCCGGTAATCGAGATTCTACTACCCAGATAACGTTCATATATTTGACCGAGAATCGCCGGATCAACCATCGAAAAATCGTATGGGCTTTCCGGGTAATAAAGTTCATTAAATATGTCAACCAATACATTAGCATCCAGATTGATTTTCAGAGAAAGGGTATCCTCGACAAAATCAAACAATCCAGAATTGTACTTCTTATCTGAGCTCATGAAGATAGCTTTAAGCCCCGCATAATCCTTGACCTGCTTCAATGTTTCGTATCTTTCGATATCGCGATCTTCACATATTCGTAAGAACACAATCCGATTCAGTAGTCGCTGGACTAAGATATTAACCGTATCCTCATCCATATTGGGATTGCTGGTGATAATATTGGTGGCTAGTTGCAAGCGCCATTTTTCGATCTGCTTGAGGAAAACATCGTCAAAAGTGGTTAGATCAGGACGATTTAATGAAAAATATTCATCCAGATAACCTACCGAAACTGAAGTAAACGCCAGTAAATCGTACAGTTCGTCAAAATTTTCCAAGAACTCCGTATAATGTAATATCCGGTAACGTGCCACAGTTGGTTCATCTGTGCTATTGGGTTGATAACGACAGTCGTAAACTACCAATTTATCAAAGTTGGTCAGAATCGAGATTCCTAAGTTTGCACTCCAACCATAACGCCTCGTCTGAAAAGCAGACTTGGCTGAGTGTTCAATATCTACTGCCACTTTCTTGGCTTCCACAAAAACCTTTCGTGTACCCTGTATACGTAGTGTATAATCTGGATTCTTTTTCTTTAGACTATCCTCTTCGGCCACATCTATTGCTTCCTCTTGGATGACATCTCTCAGAAACTGTGATTGGGCTGATTCATTATCAATATCCCATCCAAATGTCTTTATCAATGGACTTATAAAATCCACACGTAACTGGGCTTCATTATAGGTATTTTTACTATAAACCGCATGCTGAGCAGCAAATGCTTCTACTAGTTTTTTCAATTGCAAGCGGCTATCTTCTTTTGTGCGAGTAACTTTATAAGCCATTTGCAAACTTTAAATTATTATCAATATGATTTTTGATATGTTTACTCACCAACGGGATTTCCTTAAAATCAAGACGCTCGCCTGCCACCACATCAAATGAATGATCAACCAAGCATAAGGTTAACAATTCTTCCGAGTCAGCTTCCAAGGCTTTAGCGAATAATTCTACTTGATCCTTTTGGGCCTTACGGGGACCTTTTTCTATTTTACATAACCTAAATATAGGGATGTCTACGTGTATCTGGTCAGCGACCTGCTTTTGCAGGAGATTTCCCTCTTCGCGGAGTTGTCTTACTTTGATGCCGAATTCAGTTGCCATTGATTGTCAAATACTGACAAGTTTAAACTAAAAATCTTAGCAAAGAAAATAAAATTATACACATTCAGCAAAATTTCATTAAGTAGCATCAACAATCAATTTGCATCAAAATTAAGAAACGTACTTTCATGTAATCCTTAAAAGGACAATTAACCCTAAAACTAACCTTACAATGCACCAGTCTCAATCAAATGATAAAGAGAATTTCAAATCACTTAGAAAAAGTAAACTCATGGCCTCGGATGCGATTTCACTACTAGCAGAAAATGGGATATCTGTACCTGAGGAGGAAGCAGATTAAATTGTTGAATACATTAATTACTTAGCAGAAATCACCATTCAACAAATACTAAACTCTAGCGATCAATCCGAAGAATGATATCTAAATTAAGAATTAAGATCACATTAACCTTATGGAACTCGAACCAGAGATCTTTTATAAATCAATAAGTTGAAAATAATCCAATACTCACTGATAAGGTATCGAACCAAAAAAGGCTTCAAAACGAATGCGTTCTGAAGCCTTTCTTTATTCCAGTGATCCCCTTGGGACTCGAACCCAAGACCCATACATTAAAAGTGTATTGCTCTACCAACTGAGCTAGGGAATCTTCCTTTTTTGTTTAACGGAGTGCAAAGATAGGAATTTCTAAATTACTTCCAAACTCATTTTGAATAATTTATCCACATCAATTGAAATGAATATATAAAACGCCCTTTCTACGCAACGCAGAAAGGGCGTAAAGCAAATTACCTGGAAGTAACAGACGAAGGATTAAACTTCGCATCCAGCATCTTCATAAAATACCCTCCTACTACACTCCTCGCCTGAAACCCCACCATCTTCCCATCAGTCGTTTCATGCCAGTCGCTCAGTGGTACCCGTGTAGTCGTGCCCGTTACATAGGTGTATAACGGCGCTACCAGGGCGTCAAAGTCGGAAGCGTTATCCGTGAGTACAGCCGTCCACATAATCCAGTCGGATTTGGTGTAGGTTTTACGGCTGTCCAGTGGTAGACCGAATTGCTGTTGTTTGGTCAGGTAAAAGCTTGTTTCCTTTTTGTATACCGCCGCAGGGAACAGGTTAAAGTTGAGCACTTTGTCCCATACCATGTTGTACTTCTGGCTCCAGGTGTTTTTGCTTTCGAAAGCAAGACTGAAATGATCGCCATCATCAGCGAGCTTCACCCAGTTGGCGGCCATTTCTTTGGCAGCGTTTTCGTATTTGGCGGCTACGTCGGTAAGCCCTTGCTGTTTAGCCAGCATGGCGTAGGAGCGGATACCGGCAATCGCTTTCAGGGAAAGATTGGTATTGCGGGCAAGGTGGCCTGCAAAGTCATCGGTACATAACTGGTTAGCGGGGTCAAAGCCTTCTTTCAGCAGGTATTCCGCCCAGGTGGTGAGCGTTTTCCAGTGTTTCTTGGCGTAGTCCGCATTGCCTTCTGCGCGGGCAATGGCGCCTGCCAGCACCAGCATGTTACCGGATTCTTCTACCGGCATGCCTTCGCCGTAGGCTTGTCCGTTGGCGAGTGGATAGGTGCCCAGGTCGTGCGCTGCGTAAGGTTGTGTGTACTTGCCGCTTTCAGAGAAATAGAAGATGCCGTTCATCATGCCTTTCAGCAGGTCCGGGTTATAGAGCAGGAACAGCGGGGCTGATGGATAGGTAACATCTACCGTGTTGATACAGCCGTTGCTGAAGTTCTCTTTGGAGAGGAACAGGATATCACCCTGCGGACTCTTAGCCAGTTTGTGCGCGGAAATCGCTTGCCTGTAGGCCAGTTCGCAGAGTTTGGCGTAGGTTTCCCCGCCGGCGCTTACCGCATCTTTATACAGCTGCGCATTGAATTTCGCGCATTTGTCGAGGATGGAAGCGTAACCGGTGTAAGCGGCGTTCAGTTGTTTATCGATGGTTTGGGTAGCATCATTTTTCCACCATGCTTTCAGGTTGGTATTGAAATACTGCAAAGCATAAAGATCATCGTAGCCGAGCAGGAACACCTGTTCTTTCGGCGTGGCGTTTACCGTGCCCAGGTCCACAGCGGTGCTAAGCACCAGTTGCTTATCCTCTTTGGTGCTGGCGGTAGTACTGTTGGCAAATGCGGCCATGGCATCCCCTGCATTGCTGATATATTGCACCGGGCGGGTAGCGGTGGGTGTGGCTACATACATATAACCCCAGTCTATCCGCAGGTCGTCGCCTTTCTTTTTCAGTACTGGTTGTTCTTTGGTGCCGGCTTTCAGTATGGAGAGCTGGCCATTGGTATATTTAGTAGCAGTTACGGCCTGTGCGGGCACGTTTACGCTGATGTTGGTAGATGCGCCGAAGTATACCTGTACTTTGTGGGCAGCGTTGTCGTTGGAAGTTACTTTATAAGAGATGTAAGAAACGGGCCTCGACAGCAGCATCAGGTCGTCCATGAGCAAGGGCGAGGTAAAGGTGAGGGTTACATCTGCTTTGCCGCAGGTGAACTGGTAGCTGGTTTGGGTGGCGTTGATGTTCACCGCCGTTTGAACTCCTTTCTCTATGCCTTTGTTGCCCGGCGGTGGTACCAAACGCGCAATGCCGGCATCCAGGAAGGCGCCGCCGGCGGTGTTCAGGATATGTATGGCCAGTACATTGCCTTTGGGCTTTAGCTTGCTTTTTACGGCATCCGGTATTGGTTTGTAGATGTACTGATTCAGCCAGCCTTTATGCCCGTAAATTTCCTCGCCATTGAGGTATACGGTAATATTATCATCGTGAGAGATTTTCAGGAATAACTCCGCGGCGCTCAAGTCTCCCGCGTCAAAGGTTCTCCTGGTCCACAGCTCCTTGCTTTCCCAGCGGGTACCGCCGGAGGCAACGTTATCACTGAATGGCGCTTTTCCTGATTTCCAGGCTTTGTCGTCAAAGGAGGGCTGCATCCAGCCTTCCGCAGGGGCGGTTTCGGTATACTTCACCTGGTAAGGCGCTTCATCGCTGGTAGCGGCTATTGGCTGGTAGCTCTGTTCGTTTTGTCCCAGCACCCGGTAGGTAACACCGTCTACCTTTACCAGCCCGGTCAGCGATTGAGCCGCACCAGTCCAGTGTTTGGTGGTGCTGCCATTCAATTCGTCAGTAGCCGACCAGATACTGAAATAAGGATCATGCGTAATCAAAGGATAAGACGGAGCCTTTCGTTGTGCCACAGCGCTGCCGCCGATGCCCAGCAGGGCCAAAAATGCGAGTGTTTTCACCATAACGTGATTTGATAAATCGATTAAGCGTATTAAGTACAATTATTAAAAGTATTACATTTTCCGGGGGATTCATAACCGTTCATAAAAAAACGTCCCCGTTACTGGTATATCGTCCATCAACGTGGTTAGTACTAGCTGCCGAAAAAAATATCTCCGGAGAAAAAAAAAGAAAAGGGGAAACACAAAAAAAACGCAAACCCTACTCCCGCCTTGGAGGCCCTGAGAAGCCTTGTCAGTACGTTTTCGGATCTGCGCGTATCTTAAATTAATTAAATGTCGTGCGTATAAGGAGCGCAAAAATACACTTTTACATTAAATTCTTCGCTAAATCTTAGGGAATAACGCAAACCATTCCGGCCGCGAACGGATCAATGTGGCTATGCCCCATATCAGCAATGCCATACCCAGCGCGCCCCACGCCTTCTTATCCTTCCAGCTCCAACCCAGCACTACCGGCAGCTCCCAGTATTTGATCAGCAAATACACCAGCAATCCGCCCATGCCTACCCAGGTAAGTAACAGCATGCCTAGCTGCGATCCGGTTACCACTACCCCAAAAAGAAAGCCCAGCGTAACCACCTGCAGCCAGATATAATTTTTGCCCCCGCTGTGGATCACGTCTGCGATGGAAATAAACAATAACGCCCCCGTGAGGAAAATGGTCAGCATCAGCAATGCCTCTTTCAGCACTACCGGCATCACTAACAACACGCCCCATACCACCAGGGATATGAGCACATAAGTGGCCGCACGCTGATCTTTTGGCCGTAACCGCTCGTAGGTAAAAGGAAACAGCAAACGGCTCAACGCCTTTTCCATGCTTCGCAATGGCGGCAACGTAAATATCCCTATCATCGCCGGCACAATCACCTCATACGGATACCACACATCCGCGCATACCTGCATTACCCACAATATCGCGCCCGAAGTAAGGATCGCCGGTACCGATACATATAAGAAAGCCTGCAACGGCGTATTATAATGATCAAAGCTCTGCAGGATGATATGCGTATACTGCTTTGCAAAATAACGACGTGTAAGGATGGCCGTTAGTTGTGTCCAAAACAACACCAGCCCCACGTGAATCACAATAGTGCGGATAATCAGCTCCGGGATCAGCGGCCCCCAGTAAATACCCGCCAGCGCTACTATCAGCAACTCCCAGCTAAGCATCTGCGGCGAAAATAACCGCCGGTAAAAGGGATACAGATGCCGCACCAGCCATTGCCAGGCGCCCGGCAGGTACCGGCCAATCAGCTGCACCGCTGCAAAAGCCCCTACCAGTGCCGCCAGCCCCAGCAACAGCCTCGAAGCGGTAAACACGCCCCTCAACGCCTGCAAACGGGAAGGCTTTTTAATGGTATAGGTCAATTCAGTATTCGTTAGCAACTCCGTTGCCAGCAACTTACCCTGTTCAGGCGAAATAGCCCCCAACGCCGGCTGATGCACGCGCCAGAAACTGTCTGCCTCCGCAGGACTCGCCCAGGTATTCAAGGTGCCATATTGATACAATAACGTTCTTTGCTCAGAACTAAGAGAGGCCAGGATCTTCGCCAACGCAGCATCTGTAGCAAATGCCGCCTGACTGAAGGTTAACAGGAACAGGAATATTTTTATGATACGCATAGATAGTATCAAAAATAATAAAAAAATTCACTTTCCAAAAAAGAAGAAGCGGATAGCTGAACAGCCACCCGCTTCCTTTATCTTAAAAACACTTTTTTATAACCCCGCTCCCAGCCAGCTGTCTGGTACCGGTTGCAGCTTACTACCATTCACGCTGTATTCCAGCTTCAGCGTGTATCCGCCTCCCCCTTCTACAAACGCTACTTTAATAGGTGCCATCCTTTCTCCAGCGCTACCTGCCCGCTTTTCTGCAACGGCGCATGCCAGCCGTCGTTGTTCACCACTTCCTGTTCATCGATATATAAGATGGCGCCATCATCTGCCGTCAAATAAAAACTATAGATCCCCGTAGCCGGCACATTAATATAACCATACACCCGCGCACCAAACGGACCGCCTCCCTTACCCATTCCTTCGGGAATAATGGCATTGCTCACACGGATGGAGCTGTCGGCCGGCTCCTTGATCTTTGCAGCGCTTTTATAGGAACCTTCAACATAATCCAGCTTCAAACCCGGCCGCGCATCTTTCACTACGGTAGCTTTGCGGTAGGCTTCTTTGCGGTAACGAAGGGTATAAATATCGCCCCGGTTGCCCGCAGGACTGAAAGCCGCCAGCCTGATCGTTTGCGGCTCACGGATCACGTAATTGTCCGGTAATACGGCGGCCTGCTCACCGGGAATAGTACCATCCGTTGTATAACGGATAGTCATGTCCGTTAGTGGTTTCTTCACCTCCAGCGTCACCTGGTCTACAAACACATTATCTTCTGTAAAACCATCCAGGTCAGGTAAACGGTAATGCACACCCAGCACATCCAGGCGTTTGTATTGTTCGTTGAGGCGTTGCAGGTAGTGATCGTACTCATTCCGGTTGGTCCACAATACTTCCGCCAGCGCAGTCATACGCGGCATAAACATATAGTCGGCGCGTTTCTCGGAAGGAATGTATTCCGCCCACATATTCGCCTGCGCACCCATGATGTGCGTCGCCTCTTCGGCCGTTAAGCCTTTTGGCACCGGCTGAAAATGATATACATTATAAATGGAATTACGATCCGGCACCGCGTCGAAATACAGCGGGTTACCCGGTGTCATGATCACGGAGTTGCCATGCCGTGCGGCTTTTACAGGGGCATCAGGCACCCAGGAGCGCCAGTACATCAGCACCGCCGTAGGACTGATACCTCCTTCCAATATTTCATCCCAGCCAATCAGCACCTTGCCTTTCGAGTGGAAAAACTTTTCCATGCGCTTCACAAAATAGCTCTGCAGCTCTTCCACCGTTTTCAGGTTGTTGGCCTTCATCACTTCGGTACATAGCGGAGAAGCAGCCCAGCTGGTTTTCTCTACTTCATCGGCGCCGAGGTGAATATATTTTGAAGGAAACAACGCGGCGATTTCTGTAAACACATCTTCTGCAAAAGCAAAAGTAGATTCATTACACGGGCAAATAGGCGTGGAAAAATTCTTACCCCAGCCTATTTCACCACTACAGGTAAGAAAAGGATACGCCCTGATAGCGGCCATCATATGACCAGGCATATCAATTTCAGGAATAATTTCTACCTGCCTGTCGGCCGCATAGCGGATAATACCGCGCATCTGCTCCTGCGTATAAAAGCCGCCATACAGCGTTTTACCATCTTTATGAATAATATGCTGTGTATCAATAGCCATGTCCGGGTTGGTGGCGGCCATCTTCATACAAACAGAATCCTGGTTATTAAACTCTCTCCAGGCGCCCTGTGTGGTGAGCAACGGGTATTTTTTTATTTCTATGCGCCAGCCCTGGTCATCGGTCAGGTGCAGGTGCAGCTTATTCATTTTATATAATGCCAGCAGGTCGATGTATTTTTTGAGATAATCAACCGAGAAGAAATGACGCGATACATCCAGGTGCATACCACGCCAGCCGTAGGCCGGATGATCTTTCACGAGCATGGCCGGGATAGCAATGCTTTTTAACGCCGCCGCATGCGCTCCTTCAATGGAAGCCGGCATCAGCTGCCGTAAGGTTTGGATGGCACGGAAAAATCCTGCCGGTGTGCGGGCGGTGATCAGCAACTGTTGCTCACTCACGTCCATCGTATAATCTTCCTCGCCGGCAAGCGCAGCATTCTGCTGCATCACAATGGCGCCCTTTACGGGTTTCATTGTCGTCCGCAGGGATGCGCCCAATGCCTGGGTAAATAACGATTGCAGCTGCGCCGCTTCGGTAGCAAATTGTGCCCGGTTGGCCGGCAGCACCAGTTTGGTGGCGGGTGTAATTACAAATGAGCCGGTCCTGGCCTCCAGCTGCTGCGGATAAGGAATTAAGGGATAGCGCTCAGATTGCGCGAAAGTAGCCTGCATCAGTAAACACAAAGCCCCTGCAAGCAAGAAAATCTTCTTCATAAAAAATCTCATTAAAGCATGATGTCCAAAGGGCAAACCTAATAAGAAACAAGGCGACAAACTAATGGGATCTTCACTTATCATGCAGCTATATTCATCTCTGACAGATGTTAATCCTTATAATCTGTGATCTTCAGCAGTTCAAAAAACTCTTCTTCCCGCAATTCTCTTACTTCGCCGGGTTGCATGTCTCCCAGCAACAGGTTTTCGATAGACACGCGGATCAGCCGCTGGCAGCGGTGATGCACGGCTGCCACCATTTTACGCACCTGGTGGAATTTCCCTTCGGTTAAGGTGATCAGCAGCCAGGTATGCGGTACTTTAATGGGCAATTCCCGTGGATGATCAAACAATCCCTCCGGGCGCGCTACTATTTCCACGCGGCATGGCGTGGTAATGTACTCCTCGCCTTCTCCCACGCAAATAGGCACCCCTTCTTTCAAACGCTGCAGCGTGTCCTCGCTCATCTCCCCTTTTACCTTTACGAGATACGTTCTTTCATGCGGTACTTTTCCCTGGAACAACAACCGCGTCACCTTTTTATTGGTGGTCAATATCAGCAGCCCTTCGGAATGATTGTCCAGCCGCCCAATGGCATGGGTTCCCTCCGGGAAATCAAACGGCAGCTCGCCCAGCAACCTCACATCATGAGAGCTGACAAACTGCGACACCATATCAAAAGGCTTGTTAATAATGAAGTATCTGTGCATAAGAGGCTGCAAAGTAAGTTATATCAGCAGGATATCGATCCGGTGCGCCTGTACCAGCTGCTGCTGGTTCGACCACGAGAAGATCGTAAAGTACCCATCCTGCGAAGCTACCAGCGCCTGCGAATCGTGCTGGTCATGTACAAACTGCGCAGCGGATAAATGCCTCGTTCCCCCGATGGCTGACGGATGTATCAGCGTAGGCACGCCGCCTTCTATCGGCTCGGCCAGCAATACTTTATCAACCGGCCACGCATCTTTGGCCCGGGTGATCTTGGCCCCAAAAGCCAGTAACTCCTGCTGGTCGTTTACAATAGTGGCGCCGTCTACAGCGGTAAGCCCGGTGATATTCTCCACTTCGCGGCGGAGCGCATTCTGCCAGAAAATCTCCGTCACGCTTTTTCCATCATAGCGCAGCAAATCGGCCACTCCCGAAAAGGCAGGGCTGATAGGATATTGAAGCGGGTGAATAATAGATTCACGCCAGGCGTCGCTGTTGGAAGGCGTTACCAGCAAAATACCACCCCGTTTGTGCGCGCGCATGGAGACGGCAATTTGTATCAATACATTCACGCTGTTGTTCCATAAACAGGAGGGCGTTAAGCCCAGCAGGGATTTCAGGATCGGCGGACTGTCGGGCAGCAACCCGCTGTCTTCGTTCACCACCTTCACCTGGTCGCCACGGAGCATGGCCACATTGGTAAACTTGCCCAATCCGGCGGCACGGCGGTGTTTCACCACCAGCAATCCCGGCTCGGATACGTCCAATACAAAACAGAGGTTGGGTAGTTTTATGGTAGTGCCCCATACGTGCAGCTCATCGCCCACCGGCCATACGCCGATATGAATGCCGGGGCGTTCCACGCCCGGCGCCAGTTTGGTGAGCAGCTGCGGCGTGAGCAGCAGGGGTTTCTCAAAAAGCAGGGGCTTGCCGGCCTGTGAAGGTGGCAAAAACGCCAGGGAAATCCGGATGGCGTTCCCTTCCTCCTTGCGTAAGCTGGCCCAAAAGGCCACGTCGATAATCTTTTCCACCTGCCAGGCTGCCGGCACAGTAGCGAGATCATCTTCTCCATTCTCCTTCGCAGCGCAAAGATGTTTCTTAAAATGTGCTTCTATCGTTCCGGCCACCTTTGCAGCGGCCTGGTATGTTGCGTCGTTTGCTATTTCCATAAATCCTGGTCACATTTAATCGTCCTTATATAATATTAAACCGCTAATTTAAATCATTTCGGAATAGCAGGAAGCATGTGAACTTTTCTGTCCCTGACGTTGTTTCCCTATTAACGACCATTTTCCTTCCTGGCGTAAACACAATCAGCAATCTTCATCATTCCCAATTCAACACACCCAAAACTCCATTTGTATGAAGAGTAGAATGCTGATGCTGTTATGTATGCTCCTGACCGGATGGCTGTCATCCGTCACAGCACAAAAAAAACCAAACATTATTATCCTCATGTCCGACGATACCGGCTGGGGCGATCTTGGACCCTATGGCGGCGGTGAAGGCCGGGGAGCGCCCACGCCCAATTTTGACCAGATGGCCCGGGAAGGAATGCTGTTCTGGGACTTCTACGGTCAGCCCAGCTGCACACCCGGCAGGGCGGCAGCCATTACAGGCCGCATTCCCAACAGGAGCGGCATGACCACCGTGGCCTTTCCCGGCGATGGCGGCGGGCTCCCAAAAGAAGAATGGACCCTTGCCTCCGTACTGAAAACAGCGGGATACGCCACCTTCTTCGCCGGCAAATGGCACCTTGGCGAAGCAGATTACGCCATGCCCATTGCCCATGGGTTTGATGTAATGAAAAATGTAACCCTCTACCATCTCAACGCATATACTTATGCAGATCCGAAATGGAACGCGGATATGCCACCTTCCCTGCGTGACCGGTGGGCCAAAGGTACCAAAGGCGCCCTGGAAGGCGAAGCCGGCAAAGGTTTCCGTGAAGTGAAGAAAATCGACGGCTCCGTTATTCCTTATCTCGACGAAACCACCGAAAATGAATCCATTAAATGGCTGGAACAGGCTGCTAAAAGCGATAAACCATTCTTTATGGAGATTTGTTTCGCTAAAAACCACCAGCCCAACCTGCCACACCCCGACTTTGTAAATAAATCCACCGGTAAAAATAAATATGCCGATTGCGTGGTGGAACTGGATACCCGCGTGGGCCAGATCATGGAGAAGATCCGTAGCCTCGGCATTGCAGAAAATACACTGGTGGTGTACACCGTTGATAACGGCACCTGGCAGGATGTGTACCCTGATTGCGGTTACACTCCGTTCCGTGGCACCAAAGGCACCGTAAGGGAAGGCGGTAACCGCATTCCCACTATCATGTGGTGGCCTGGTACCATCAAAGCCGGCAGCCAGAATCACGACATCCTCGGCTCACTCGACTTTATGGCCACCTTCGCATCATTGGCAGGCATCAGTCTTCCTCAAAACGACCGTGGCGGAAAACCCATCATCTTCGATAGCTACGATATGTCGATGGTATTAAAAGGTACCGGCAAATCCAAACGCCATACCTGGATGTACTTCACAGAAAATGAACTTTCTCCCGGCGCGGTACGCATCGATCAGTTTAAAGCAGTATTTAATTTAAGGGGAGATGGCGGTCAGGCTACCGGCGGCCTCGCAGTAGACGCTAACCTCGGATGGAAAGGCGAAGAAAAATATGTGGCTACCGCCTCACAAATCTTTGACCTGTGGCAGGACCCCCAGGAAAGGTATGACCTCTTCATGAACAACTTTACCGAAAAAACATGGTTTCTTCCAAACATACAGGACGAAATCACGGAGTTTATGAAAACATACGCAAAATATCCTCCCCGCAAACTGCAAAGTAATATTTATACCGGCCCGATTACGATCACGGATTATGAAAGACTGGAAATGATAAAAGAAAAGATCAAAAATTATAAGGTAGGTACCGGCGGCGGTATGTAACTTTTTAAATCTTTTAATAAACGCGGTGGACAAAGCTCCGCTGCGTTTATTAAAAGCTAAAATAATATTAATAGCGGCGAATTTACGGTTAACAAGCTATCTGGAAATCAAGTAATTTGAGGTTACTTGTAACCACGTATGGAAATAAATACTTACAATGAGAGGGAACTTTTGTTGAGCCTCGCTCAGGGCAACGATCATGCCTTTGCGGGTGTATTCCATCACTACCGTCACCGCATATACGCTATTGCCTTCCGCCTGCTCAATTCTACCTCACAAGCTGAGGATATTGTACAGGATGTTTTTCTGAAGATGTGGCTCAAGCGGTATGAACTCCATGAAATCAGTCACTTCAAAGCATATCTCTTTACCACTACCCGCAATCATATTTTCACGTCCATGAAACTGCTGGCCCGTGAACAGCTCATGGAATCCGAGCTGTCGGCCGCCATGGTACCGGATGTAAGAGACGCTCATGTCATCCATAAAGAATATGAACAGATCCTGCAACATGCCATTGCCCAGCTTCCGCCCCAGCAGGAATTAATCTATAAACTCAGCAAGGAAGAAGGCCTGAAAAGAAATGAAATCGCCGACCGTCTCCAGCTAAGCCCCGAAACCATTAAAGTACACCTGGCCAATGCCATGCGGTCTATCCGTGCATTTTGCCTCACCCGCATGGACCTTAACACCTTCCTTCTCCTGGTTTGGATTTACAGTTAAATATTTTTTTTTGAAAGCACTAACCCATGTGCTTCTTTTTATAGTCTCCTTATTCAAATCGCTATTCATGACAGTATCCCGATTCAGATACCTGTTTGATCGTTACTATAGCCGGCAATATACCCCGGAAGAAAAAAAGGAGTTTATGCTCCTGATGGAACAGTCAACACATGACGAAGAACTTAAACAATTACTCGATGAACTACTCCGGCAGGCAGATGAGGACAGCAGCGCCATGCCGGACGATACCGCCGCCAACATGCTGCAACAGATCATGCAAACCGGCAACACGGAGCCACAACCCGCCACTGTGCACAGGATACCGGTATGGAAACGCGCAGCGGTAGCTGCCTGCGTGCTTGGCGTACTGGCACTGGCTGGTTATAAACTATATGTAAAAAGCACCGCCGTTAATACCGCTGTTGCCAGCAACCACGCTCCTGCCCGTAAAGAAGAACACGCCCGCCTGGTACGCGGCGATGGCGCGGTAATCGACCTGGAACAACATAAAGAGGAAGCAGTAGATGTACAAACCGGCGTATCCGTTGCCCGCAAAGGCAACACCCTTGCCTACAACAGCAGCACCGCCATCACGCCTACCATCAATACCCTCTATACCAATAAAGGAGGTACCTACCAGTTAATATTACCCGATGGCACCAAAGCATGGCTCAACGCCGCCTCTTCCATCCGTTTCCCCACCGCATTCACCGACAGCACCCGCGAAGTAACCATCCAGGGAGAAGTATATTTTGAAATAGCACAACTGGCCAGTCAGCCTTTTATTGTAAAAGCCAACAACATGAAGATAGCGGTACTCGGTACCCACTTTAATGTGATGGCATATGAAGAAGAACAAAACATCTGCACCTCCCTGCTGGAAGGCGCCGTAAACATCATCAGCGGAAACACGGTACGGCAAATGAAACCAGGGCAGCAGGCGCTCGTAAACCGCGATCATCATGGTATCAGTATCAGCAACGCCGATGTAGATGCAGCGATCGCCTGGAAAGAAGGCCGCTTCGAATTCAATGGCAACATCAAAAGTATTATGCGCGAACTGGCCCGCTGGTACGATGTGCAGTTTATATATGAAGGCGAGCTGACAAATAAAGCGTTCGCCGGCACCTTCTCCCGTCACGACAGCCTGAAAGATATTTTGCAACAACTGGAATTAACCGGCAGTATTCATTTCAACATCAACGATAAAACAATTACAGTAAGTCCTTAAAGCCACGCATTTTTTTAGTTATGAAGAAAGAAATAAGTCAGCCAAAATCAACGACAGCTTAACATTTAAAGCTATTTACCGGCAGTGAATAATTACCAGCGGCCTGCTCGCACTGGCGTAGCTATGCCCTTATGTTCCTGTTCCATTATCAACCTTAATAACATGCTAAATCGCAGTAAAAAATGATGCAAACTTCTCTGAAAGTCCGCCATAACTGGTGGCATGTTTCATCGAACCAAAAACTATTATGCTTTATGAAACTAACCTTTCTACTGCTGCTCTCCGCCGTTCTCCAGGCCCACGCCACCGGCTATGCGCAGCCCGTTACGCTGCACGTAAAAGCAGCTCCCCTCACGGAAGTGATTAAATCTATCAGGAAACAAACCGGGTATGTATTTGTATTTGACCTGCAAATGGTGGAAAATGCCAAACCGGTTAACTGCTCACAGGACAACGTACCCCTGGAGCGCCTGCTGGACGACATCTTCCGGGACCAGCCTCTCACCTGGACCATCGTTAAAAAAACAATTATCCTTAAAAAGAAACCCCTCATCGCCTCCACCGTTCCCACCGGCACGGTGCGCATAAAAATAAAAGGACAGGTAACGGAAAACAGCGGCACCCCCATGGTAGGCGTATCCGTTGTTAATAAAACATCCCACACCAACGCACTCACCGACGAACTGGGCATCTTCACCATAGAAGCCAATGTGGGCGACAGCCTCCTCTTTACCATGATTGGTATGCTGCCGCAAACAGTACAGGTGAAGAACGATAAACTCCTGAAAATAACGATGCAGCAAAAAGTATCGGATGTTGGTGAAGTAGTGGTGGTAGCCTATGGCACCCAGAAAAAAACCAGCATGGTGAGCGCGGTCACCAGCATCAATCCAAAAGAACTGAAAGGCCCTACCAGCAATCTTACTACCATGCTCGCAGGCCGCCTGTCGGGTGTAATATCCTACCAGCGCAGCGGGGAGCCCGGCAGGGACAATGCCAGCTTCTTTATCCGCGGTATCACTACTTTTGGAACCGGCAAAGTGGACCCGCTCATCCTCATCGATGGAATGGAATCCAGCACCAATGACCTCGCCCGCCTGCAGCCGGATGATATCGCCGGGTTTTCTATTTTGAAAGATGCCACCGCATCTTCCCTCTATGGCGCCAGGGGCGCTAACGGCGTGGTATTGGTAACGACCAAATCCGGCGTGGAAGCAAAAACATCTTTTAATGTACGCTTCGAAAACTCGGTTTCCAGCAATACCCGCAACTTCCAGTTTGCAGACAACATCACCTACATGAAGCTGGCTAATGAAGCCGTGCTCACCAGGTTTCCACTGCAGGATGTTCAATACTCCCAATCTAAAATAGACCATACCGCCGCCGGCGATGATCCGCTGCTGTATCCGAATAATAACTGGATCGAACAACTGATCAAAGACTACACCGTCAACCAGCGCACCAACTTCAACCTGAAAGGCGGCGGAAAAGTAGCCCAGTTCTACATTGCAGGTACTTATAACGTGGACAATGGCGTGCTAAACGTTGATCAGCGGAATAACTTCAACAGCAACATCAAACTAAAAAACTATTCGCTCCGCTCCAATGTAAACATTAACCTCACCCCTACTTCGCAGGCAATTGTACGTACCTACGGCCAGTTCGATGATTATAACGGACCAGTAGGCGGTGGCGCAGGGCTCTTTTCACAAACTATATGGGCCAACCCCGTTATGTTCCCCGCCGTTTATCCCGCCAGCTATGCACCGGAATTAAAACATCCATTGTTTGGTAACGCCATCAAACCAGGCTCCCCCAGCCTGCCCGGCAACGGAAGTAACCTCTATAATAATCCTTACGCCAACTCCGTTTCCGGCTACCAGCAATACAACACCTCTACACTGCTGGTACAACTGGAACTGAAACAGGACCTTAAATTCCTGCTCTCCGGCCTCACCGCGCGCATGATGGGTTATACAGAGCGTTACTCCTACTTCGATGTAACACGCAGGTACACCCCTTACTTTTATACCATGAGGTATGATCAGTTCACAAAAGAACCGCTGCTCACTTCTCTCAACACCAATGGTACTGAATACCTGGGCTATGAACCCGGCAATAAAGTGCTGAACACTACCGCATACATGGAAGCGGCGGTTAACTACAACCAGCAGTTCAATAAAGTACATAACGTGTCCGGTATGCTCATCGGCCTGGTACGCAACTACCTCACTGCCAACGCCGGTACACTGCAAACATCCCTGCCACACCGCAACCAGGGCGTGTCCGGCAGGTTTACCTACGACTACGACAGCCGTTATCTTGCAGAATTTAACTTTGGATACAATGGCTCCGAAAGATTCGCCAGCAACCACCGCTTTGGATTCTTCCCCTCCGCCGGTATCGCATGGAACCTTCAAAACGAAGCGTTCTTTAAACCATTCGCCAGAACAATCGATAAACTGAAACTCCGCGCCACCTACGGACTGGTAGGTAACGACCAGATCGGAAATGAAGACGACCGCTTCTTCTACCTGTCAGATGTAAATATGAACGACAATTCCAAAGGCGCCTCCTTCGGAGAAAGAAGAAGCTACTACCGCAATGGCGTATCCGTGAACCGTTATGAAAACCGCGACATCACCTGGGAAAAATCATACAAAACAAACCTCGGTATGGAGGTCGGCCTCTTCAACGCCATGAACATCACCCTGGACGTATACCAGGAAAACCGGAAAAATATCCTCATGACACGGAGCACCATTCCAAGCACCATGGGGCTCAATGCCGCCACACAGGCTAATGTTGGCGAGGCCTCCGGTAAAGGGGTGGATCTCTCGGTCGACTATACGAAAAGTTTCAACAACAACTCCTTTATACAGTTCCGCGGTAACTTCACCTACGCTACCAGCAAGCTGCTCGTAAATGAAGAACCCATTTACCCGGAAGAATACCGCTCACGGGTAGGACATCCCCTTTCCCAAAGCTGGGGCTATATCGCAGAACGGTTATTTGTAGATGAACAGGAAGTAGCCAATTCGGCCTACCAGAACTGGGGACAGGCAGTAATGGGCGGAGATATCAAATACCATGATGTAAACGGCGACGGGCAAATCAACAGCTCCGATGCGGTGCCGATCGGGTTACCCACCACACCGGAAATTACTTACGGCTTCGGGTTTTCTTTTGGCTACAAACAACTGGACCTTAGCTTTTTCTTCCAGGGATCTGCCCGCTCTTCCTTCTTTATCAGCTCTTACCAAATTTCACCGTTTGTGCTGAACGAAGGCGGCCAGCATGGCCTGTTACAAGCCATTGCGGATGATCACTGGAGCGAAAGTAACCGCAACCTCTACGCCATGTGGCCACGCCTCAGCGACTACTTTGTGAACAACAATAATCAAATGTCTACCTGGTGGATGCGCAGCGGCGACTTCCTCCGGTTAAAGTCGCTCGAAATGGGATACACTTTTTCCAAACGCCTGCTGGACCGCGTACACATGACCAACGCACGCATCTACGCCAACGCCTCCAATCTTTTTGCGATCAGCAAATTTAAAACCTGGGATCCCGAAATGGGAGGCAACGGGCTTGGCTACCCGGTACAAAGGGTTATTAATATGGGAATAACCCTGGGACTTTGATTCACCGCTTAACTGTGCAAATATGAAACAGACCAATACGCTCAATATACGCCGGCACCTGCAATGGTGCGGATTATGCATACTCCTTTTTTCTGCCGCTTCCTGTAAAAAATTCCTCGATGTAGTACCCGACAACGTGGCTACCATCGACAACGCTTTCACCATGCGCGCAGAAGCAGAAAAATACCTCTTCACCTGTTACTCCTATCTTCCCAACAGTGCGGACCTCTCCACGAATCCTGCCCTCGTGGCCGGCGACGAATTCTGGATGGTACGCCCCTACAGCACCAGTGAAACTCCCTGGCAGGTGGCACAGGGCTTCCAGAGCGCCAACAACGTGTATATGTCCACATGGGGATGGTACTACAAGGCGCTGCGCGACTGTAACATCTTCCTGGAAAATATCCATAAAGTGGTAGACATGCGCCAGAGTGAAGTAGACCGCTGGAGCGCAGAAGTGATGTTCCTTAAAGCATATTACCACTGGCTGCTGGTCCGCCAATACGGCCCCGTTCCCGTGATCCGGTACAACCTCCCCATCTCCAGCACCGCTGAAGAAACCAAAGTGCCACGCGAACATGTGGATACTGTATTCAGCTACATCTCGCACCTGTTGGACACCGCCGCAGCCGGGTTGCCGGAAATCATCGCCGACAGGTCTACAGAACTGGGACGCATCACCAAACCGATTGCACTCGCCATCAAAGCACGTATATTGGTAACCGCTGCCAGTCCCCTGTACAACGGCAACATCGATTACACCGCTTTCAAAAATTCCGACGGCGCACCACTGTTCAATACCGCCTTCGATGCCAACAAATGGAAAGTGGCCGCCGATGCTTGTAAAGCAGCCATCGACGCATGTGAACGTACCAGCATGCTGCTCTATACCTTCAGCGAGCTGGGGGTAACGTTGTCGGATACACTCACCCGGCAAATGTCTATCCGCAACAGCACCTGCGAACAATGGAACCCGGAAATCATCTGGGCCAATCCCAGCGTAAGCACCTATGAAATACAACGACAGGCCATGCCCCGCCTCGATCCTGCCCGCATAGGCAACGAATCGGTACTCGGCAGCCTGGCGCCCACCATGAAAATTGCAGAGCAATTTTATACCGACAAAGGCGTGCCCATGAACGAAGATAAAACCTTCGACTATGCCGGTCGCCTGAAACTCAGAACAGCCGTAAAAGCAGAAGGAGAACTCATACAGGAAGGATATACTACCGCGGCCATGCACTTCAACCGCGAGCCCCGCTTCTACGCAGATCTCGCATTCGATGGAGCCATATGGATGATGCAAAAGAAAATGTTCCATATAGAATCCAAAGCGGGTCAGTGGCAAACACGGAAAAATATTTACGATAATAACACTACCGGCTACTTCGCAAAGAAACTGGTGAACTGGAAAAATGAAATCCTCGAAGGACAGGGCCTCTTTGTAGAAACCCACCCCTGGCCGGAAATGCGGCTCGCCGACCTGTACCTGTTATACGCAGAAGCATTGAATGAAGCAGAAGGCCCGCAACCCGCCGCTTTTACCTACATCGATAAAGTACGGGCCCGCGCAGGATTACCAGGCGTACAAGCCGCATGGACGGCCTACTCCAGGCAACCCGGAAAATACCAGACCAGGGAAGGCTTCCGCCAGATCGTGCAGCAGGAAAGACTAATAGAACTCGCCATGGAAGGCGCCCGCTTCTGGGATCTCCGCCGCTGGAAAAAAAGTATGGAAGAACTGAACAAACCGGTTACCGGCTGGGACGTGGACCAATCGGATCCCGTGTTCTACTACCGCGTAAGAACCCTGTACCGGCAAACATTCCAGACCCGCAATTATCTGTGGCCGCTGGAAAACTGGGACCTGCTCAACAATCCAAAACTGGTGCAGGGCTTTGGATGGTAATCTTTCATTTACTAAAAACGCACAACATGAACATCAATAAATATATCCTGCCGCTTGCCTGCTTACTGCTGGCAGCCGCCTGTAAAAAAGAAACACACGAGCCGGTAAATACCTCCGGGGAAAAACCTGGCGTCATTACAAATCTCAGCGTTACCAATATGCCGGGCGCTGCAAAAATTACTTACAGTCTGCCTGATAACAAGGATATCCTGTATGTAAAGGCCGTGTATGATATCAGACCGGGAGAGAAACGCGAAATAAGATCATCTTACTATAATAACTTCCTCGTGGTAGATGGCTTTGGCGACTCCGCCACCCACGAAATATCCCTGTACGTGGTAAGCCGTAACGAAACGGCCTCCGATGCGGTAAAAACAACCATCAAGCCGTTGTCGCCGCCCATGCTGATTGTACGCAAATCACTGGAGGCAAAAGCAGACTTCGGCGGTATCAACATCAGCTTTAAAAACGACGCCAAAGCAGATATTGCCATCGTTGTACTCACCACCGATTCTTTAGGCGCCTTCAGCTCATCTGATGTGCATTATACCAAACTGGAAACCGGCAACTATTCTATCAGGGGGTTTGCTGCAGAAAAGAGAAAGTTTGGATTTTTTGTGAGAGACAGATGGGGCAACCAGTCAGATACCCTCATACAGGAACTGACGCCCATCTTTGAAAAACTACTGGATAAAGCAAATTTCAGGGAAGTGAAATTACCGGGAGATGTGGACTACGGCTGGGGCCTGCCTATCCCCAACCTATGGAACGGAACATTATGGCACTCGGCAGATAAACTCGACGGCATGCCTATGTCTATCACGTTCGACCTCGGCGTAACGGCGCAACTGAGCCGCATTACCCTGTGGCAACGCCCTAATGAATGGATTTACCTGCAGAACAACGTCCGCAAGTTTGAAATATGGGGCTCCACCAATCCCGCCTCCGATGGCAGCTGGGACAGCTGGACCCGCCTCGTGGAACATACGGTGATCAAGCCTTCCGGCCTGCCCGTAGGACAAAAAACACAGGACGACATAGATGCCAGTATCGCCGGCGAACAAATGACCGTACCACTGGATGCACCACGCGTAAGATATATCCGCGTGAAAATACTCCGTACCTGGACCGACGGCGGATACGCCGCCAACATCCAGGAAATGAAGTTCTGGGGTAACGACAAATGATGATCATCTACCTAAAACAAAATTTATGCGCATCCTTCATTCTATCATATTATATAGTGTACTGCTGACAACCATCAGCGCCTGCACCAAACAAAGCGATTATAAAAAATACCTGGGCAACGGTGAAATACTGTACACCGGTAAAGCAGATTCACTGCTGGTACATTCAGGCCGCAACCGCGTGCAGCTATCCTGGCTCCTGATCTCCGATCCAAAGATCAGCCGCGCAAAAATCTACTGGAACAACCACAAAGACTCCGCCATGCTCGATATTAAACGTACCAGCGGCGTAGACACCATCCGCTACGTTATCAGTAATCTCGAAGAACGGGCCTATACGTTTGAAGTGTATAACTTCGACCGCGATGGTAACACCTCCGTAAGATCAGAAGCAACCGGTTTTGTATATGGTAGTTTTTATGAAGATGCCCTGCTGACCAGGGCCTTCAGCAACGCGGAAATGAAAGACGGGAACGCGGAAATAAGCTGGGCCAACATCGACACCACCGGCGGTATCATCGGTATGCAACTGCAATACACCACCGCCGACAACGTAGCACACGACACCGTTATTGCTGCAGAAGCGGAAGGCCAGGTAACCGTTCTTAACAACTATCTTTCCATGAGCACCTTCCGTTACCGTACCTTGTACATGCCGGATAAGCTTTCGGTAGATACCTTTCACACCCCTTATGAAACAAAAGGCGTAAAGGAGAATATCACTGCAACGTATATACGTAACCCAGGCAACCCTTTCATACTGGACAATACCAAACCGTTTAGCGGCCGCTTCGGGCAGGTGAAAGACTGGCAATACAACGCTGAAGCATCCAGGAACGGCACCTATGATAATATCGACGGCAGCGGCAGGCTCACCATGTGGATCTGGGGCAACGGCCCTATCACCAACGGCAAAATTTACCAGACCATTACCCTGCCGGCAGGTGAATACCGCTTCGAAGCAGCCGCCTCCAATATAGATAACACCCTGGAAAACACCTGGCTGTTGGTAGCGGAAGGCAACGCCTTACCGGATGTAGACCAGGTAAATACCGCGTTGGGCGCAGCAAGGATTGTAGACAACAACAACAAATACGCCTCTGTTGCCTTCACGCTAACAGCCACCACCACCATCACCGTAGGATTCACCGGTACCTTTACCAATCCCGCGGAACAAACCATCCGGATAAGCAACGTATTACTGATCAGAGATAAATAGCAATTGCATCATGAACAAACAACTTAGGAAATTAGGGATCATCCTGCTGTTATGCAGCCCAATCATCACCCTGCAGGCGCAGGAGAAAAAATGGATCGGACATGAAACGCCCGCCGAAAAGGAAAAACGCATGGCCTGGTGGACACACGACCGCTTCGGTATGTTCATCCACTGGGGACTGTACGCCATGCCCGCCCGGCACGAATGGGTGAAACATAACGAAAGACTCACCAACGAACAATACCAGAATTATTTCGACTTATTTAACCCCAACCAGTTTGATCCGAAATCCTGGGCAAAACAGGCAAAGGCCGCGGGCATGAAGTACGCCGTACTCACCACCAAACACCATGAAGGCTTTTGTCTGTTTGACTCCAGGTACACCGATTACAAAGCCACCAACACCAAAGCCCACCGCGACCTGGTACGGGAATTTGTAAATGCCTTCCGCGCAGAAGGCATCAAAGTAGGCTTCTATTACTCGCTGATCGACTGGCACCATCCCGATTTCACCATCGATGGCGTACATCCGCAACGGGTGGAGAACGGCGCCGACAGCACCTACGCACGCCTCAACAAAGGCAAAGACATGAACAAATACCGCCAGTACCTCCGCAACCAGATCACGGAGCTGCTAACTCAATACGGTAAAGTGGACATCCTCTGGCTCGACTTCTCCTATCCCGGCAAAAACGGCAAAGGCAAAGACGACTGGGACGCGGTAAACCTCCTGAAAATGATCCGCAAGCTGCAACCCGGCATCATCGTGGACAACCGCCTCAACCTCGAGGAATATGAAGATGGCGCCGACTTCCTCACCCCCGAACAGGTAAAGGTGGAAGAGCTGGCACAATACCGCGGCAAAACATGGGAAACCTGTCAAACCTTCTCCGGCTCATGGGGCTACTACCGCGATGAAAACTCCTGGAAAAGCACCCACCAGCTGCTGGAACTCCTCATCGGCTCCGTAAGCAAAGGCGGTAACCTCATCCTCAACGTAGGCCCCACCGCCCGCGGCCTGTTCGACTACCGCGCACAAAGCGCCCTCGGCAACATCGGCGACTGGATGAAAGGCAACAGCGAATCCATCTACGGCTGCACCTACGCACCGGAGACTTTCGAAACACCCAAAAACACCATGCTCACCTACAATCCCACCACCAAAAGATTGTACGTACACCTGCTGGAATACAACAACCGCCTCCAGTTACCGCAATACAAAGGCAAAATCAAATATGCTCAGCTGCTGCACGACAACTCAGAAGTAAAATTCACCACTGATGGCAACAACGTCACACTAACCCTGCCTGACAAACAACCCAACGTGGAAATCCCCGTGGTCGAGTTAGTCCTCAACTAGCAGGGTGCAGCGTAGGTTGTCTTACTCAGGATTAAACTTATTTCACTGATTACGCTGATTTGATCACTTTGTGATTTTAACAGATTTGGGGAGATAAAAGCGGAGACGCGGATTTTGTCTTTCTCGCTGATTACGCTGATTATACTGATTTTTAGATTTTGTTTTTAAAATTTTAAAATGATTGGGGAGATATAAGCGAAAATATCCGCTTATATCTCCCCAAATCTGTTAAAATCACAAAGTGATCAAATCAGCGTAATCAGTGAAATAAGTTTAATCCTGAGTAAGACAACCTTCGCCGCATGGAATTTATTATATTTAGTTCATGAAGAAGTATATTTTCCTTGTTCTCACGGCCGCTGCATTGCTGGCGGGTATAGCTAACGGTAAAGCACAAACGCGCAGTCTCTTTAACTTTAAGGACCTCAGTGGGTGGCATATTGATGTTCCTGCCATGGATAAAGATCCGAACGTGAAAAGCCCGTTCATTGTAAGGGACGGCGTTTTTGTGAGCCTGGCTAATCCACAGGGGCACATTATTACTGATGCCACCTACGAGAATTTCCGGCTGGAGGTGCAATACCGCTTCCCGGCCAAACCAGGCAATTGCGGTGTACTGGTGTTCGCTTCTACGCCACGGGTATTATATGATATGTTCCCGAAGTCCATCGAAGTACAATTGCAAAACCAGGATGCCGGTGATTTCTGGTGTATAGGTGAAGATATCACCGTACCGGATATGGAAAAACGCCGGGGGCCGAAAAGCGAATGGGGAGCTGTGGATGGTAAAAAGCGCCGCATCATCAATCTTACTGATGGCTCCGAAAAACCATTGAAAGAATGGAATACGATGATCGTGGAATGCGTAGGCAACGCCATTAAAGTATGGGTAAACGGCGACCTGGTGAACTATGGCACCAATGCCACTGCCAGCAAAGGACAAATCGCCCTGCAGGCGGAAGGGTCTGAAGTGGAATTCCGGAAAGTGGACCTCACGCCTATTACGGCGTTCTCCGAAAAAGGACATTGATATGAAATTACCGGAAGCGGGCGTAGTTATTTCTGCGCCTAGCGCTCCGCCTTTTCCCTTTCTTTCTGTGCTTTTCTTTCCCGCTTCGCCTGTTTCCTGAAATAGCCGCGGAACAGGAAGTTGTTCCGCAACGCTAACATATTGGTATCCAGTTTCTGGGTACTGCTTTCGAGGTTATAGATCGTTTCTTTAAAGGCATCCGCCAGCAGCGTGTCTTTTAAGAGCATGCCCACCGGCGCTTCCGGATCATCCAGGTTGGCCCGCACCCCTGCACTGGCCTGCCGCAGCTCCTGAACAGTTTGATTGGCGTTGAGCGCGGCGCTGTTCATTTCGGTAACGGCTGCACGAAGTTGCGCAAATACCACCGTATCCGTTACCAGGTCGTTGGACAATACGCCCTTGGTTTGCAGCTTGGCGGCATATAAAGATAAAGCCCCCGTAAGCCGGCGGGTGTTTACCACTGCGGCATTCAAGCCGGCCATGGTGGCATTCAGATCTTTGTAAACAGTATCGTCGGTAATCAATTTCCCTAAAGTGCCTTTCCCGTCTACAATGCCTTTGGTGATCACTTTCAGGTTGTCGGTTATTTCCACCAGGCTTTTATTGTTTACCTGCAGGGTACTCATAATTTCTTCGGTGCTTAAACCGCTGACCACATGGAGCTGATCGCCGTCTTCTATTACCGGCATGTTGGGCGTACCGCCGGACAGCATCACGATCTTATTACCCATCAGCCCCTCAGAGCTGATGCGGGCCTCTACATCTTTATGGATAAACTCCTGCGAGCTTTCATCAATATTCATCAACACCAGGATCTGGTTGGTTCTCACAAAACTGATCTTTTTCACCGTACCGATCTTTACGCCGGAGTACAGGATATTACGGCCCACGGACAAACCGTTCACATCTTTAAAATAAGCCTTCACCTGGATGGACTTGCTGAATAGTTTCTGTTGCTTGCCCAGCATCATCACGGCGGTTACAAAAATGGCAAGGCCCACAAATACAAAGATGCCTACAATGACAGCGCGTTTTTTTCCTGCTTCCATAACTTACTGTATAAAATTATAGTCGTAAAAACTTTTAATAAGTCCGTCCTTCTCGTTAAATACTTCTTCAAAACTTCCCTGCCGTATAAATTTTCCTTCATCCATCACGGCTACCCGGTCGCCCACTTCCTTGGCACAGGTAAGATCATGGGTAATAATAATAGAACTGGTATTGAATCTTTCCTGTACAGCGATGATCAGTTTATTCAGCTCCATACTGGTGATGGGATCCAAACCGGCAGTGGGTTCATCATACAGCATAATTTCCGGCCGCAGGATGAGGGTACGGCCAATGCCTATTCTTTTCTTCTGGCCACCCGACAGCTCCGAGGGCATCTGGTTAATGGTTTCCGGTAACCCGATGGCTTCCAGTACAATGTCGATCGTTTTCCGGATCTGCTCTTTGGTCATGTCCCGCTGATTACGTTTCAGCGGAAAGGCGAGGTTTTCCCCTACCGTCATGCTATCGTACAGGGCGCTGCTTTGAAAAGAGAACCCTACCTTCAGCCGCAATGCACGCAGGTCGGCATCTTTCAGCTGATCCACCTCTTCCCCCAATACATTCACGGTACCTGCATCCGGCCGCAGCAGCCCGATGATAATTTTTATCAGCACCGATTTACCCGTACCGGAACGGCCCAGCACCACCACATTTTCGCCTTTATGAAGATCCAGGTCGATTCCCTGTAGCACATGCTTCTCTCCAAAAGACTTATAAAGGTTCCGGATACTGATCACGGTTTCATTCATATCTATCTGGTGATCGTTTGTTTTCATGACTAGCGGATGGAATTAAACACGTGAACAATAATTACTTCTTCTATAAATATCAGGAACATGGATACAATCACGGATACATTCGCTGCCTTACCCACGCCCGTGGTGCCCTGGCTCGCATTAAAGCCCTGGTAACAACTCACAATGCCGATGGTAAACCCGTACAGGATAGCTTTAGTAAGAGCGGTGGTATAATCCAGGAAAGTGATCTGCGCAAAGGCATTATCAAAAAACGATACCAGGCTGGTTTGTTCGTGCGCATGTACATCAAAGTAAGAACCCAAACAACCAATGAGGGCGTTATAAAACATGAGCAGGGGCAAACAAACCGTCATGGCAATAACGCGGGTAACCACCAGGTAACGGAAAGGGTTAATGGCAGATACCTCCATCGCATCAATCTGTTCTGTTACCTTCATCGACCCAAGTTCCGCGCCGATGCTCGAGCCCACCTTACCTGCACAGATCAGGGCCGCGATCAGCGGCGCCAGCGCTCTCACCACCGCAATAGCCACCAGCGACGGCAGCCACGCGGTAACCCCAAACTCCGATAAAGTAGGACGGGATTGCTCCGTAAACACCACGCCGGTGATAAACCCCGTTACCGTAACAAGGGCCAGCGACTTATACCCCACCTGGTAACATTGCCGTACAAACTCGCCCCACTCAATAGGAGGCCGGAATGCCTCCCTGAAAAAGCGACCTATAAAGGCGGCGATATGATAAAACTGGAGAAAAAAGCCATCAATTTTTGCGGTAATGACCGGCTTATCCGATTTTCCGTTGGTAGAATTCATCTTCTTGTTAATGCTTACTCACTTATTACAATTCTATGCCGCTTTTGTTAAATACTCAGATGTTAACGTCAGGCCCCGCTGTCATAGGATTTTTTGACGCCACAGCACCGGAAGCTGCTGCACAGGAGTAAGATCCCGTGAGGATGTCCCTTCACACTACGGTCATTATCTTCCCCAACTGCACAAAAAAAATGCAGCGGAATGTTGTTCCCCTGCATTATCTGTGGTAATAGCTACTTCATTATTATAACTGCATACTGATGCCGCCGAAATAATTCCTTCCCGGGGCAGGATTGTAATAACGGCCGCCAAAGGCGTTAAGATCGTTGCCCAGGCTATAGTTTACGTTCAGGAGGTTGTCGGCCCCCGCGCGCAAGCGGATGTTGCAACGCGAACGCAGCGGCAGTTTCCAGCTTACATTGGCCTGCAGCAAATGATAGCCGCCGGCATATACGCTGTTGGCGTCGTTCAGCGGTATGCTGCTGGTAAAAGTATGCTGCGCATATAACGACACTGCCGCAGGGAACTGCCACAACAAACTGCTCACCAGCACATGCTGCGGCACGCCGGTGAGTGCATTCCCCGAATAGTCTTTCCCATCGGCGCTTACATAATGGTTAAACCGGAAGTCGCTCAGCGTATACCCTTCCTGCCAACGGATGCCGCGTAACACACCGCTGTTGCGTGGCTTCATCAGCCACCACATGCCCTGTACCTCTATCCCTTTCTGCTGAACACCGCCGGCATTGGTAAAAAACTCCTCGCCATTGTCGTGCTGCCGGAGCACAATGGCATTTTGCATTTTATAATAAAAGAAGGCCGCATCGATCGTTGCCGTATGGTTGCGGGAAGCCGCGCGTACACCGGCTTCATAGTTCCAGCCGGTTTCCGGTTGCAGCGCCGTGTTGATTACGTTGTCGGATGCACGAACTTCTGCCGTAGCGGGCGGGGAATAGCCCCTGCTAACCGTAATACGGCCCGTTACCTGTGGCGTAAACAGGTACGACAGCGAGAAGCGCGGCATTAGCTGCGGCGTGAAGTTGATTTTCGTGTGCCCGTTGCTGTTGTAGCGGTAACCATAATAATTTAAACTGGCGGCTGCCTCAAAGGTAAATGCGTTCACATTGGCCTGGAAGCGGGTAAAGAAAAAGTACTGATCTGCTTTTAGTTTATCGGCGGCCATCACCGTGTCGCGCTTGCCTTGCTTGTTGCCATAATTGATCACGTCGGTGGTGGTTTGCTGCCACTCGGCGCCGTTCAGCCATTTCCATTGGAACGGGGAAGGGCGCTGTGGATCGTTGGTCCATTGCAGGTAGGTGCGGAAGCCGGCGGTATTTTCATCCCGCGCTTCATAGTTGGTGATAAAAGGATTTTCGAAATGGGTGTTGGCCCCGAACACCGAGAGCACGTGCTGTAGCCGTGGGGTAAACTGCGCTTCGTGGACCAGTCCGCCCTGGAAAGTACGGTTATAGATGCCGGCCTTTTGTGCTACCGCTCCCGGCGTAGCGGGCGTACCGGGTCTGGCGGCACGGGGATTGGCCTCGCTCTGCGCCAGGGTTAGTCCTCCCGGCGTGAGGTACGACAAATCCGAGTAAAACGCCAGCAGCTTCAGTGCGTAGCCGGGTTTGTATTCCCAGCGTTGGGCCGTTTGGGTATAAGAGCGTTTCATGGCGGTATTTTCCCGGTAGCCATCTGCCCGCTGGTATCCCTGGAATACCTGTACCTGGTAATTTTTCCATTGCTGCTGCCAGGCTGCACTGCCATGAAACAGGCCATAGCTGCCTCCCTGCAGGTTCACCTGCAGGTGGTGCGTGTCGGCCGGCGGCGGGAAAAGATCCAGTCGCACCACCCCGCCGGAATTGGCGCCAAACAGGCTGCCATCCGGTCCCTTCAGTATTTCCGCCCGGCTTATCGCGTCGGCGTCTATAAGATTGAGATAAGTATTGCCTCCTGCATCGGTCAGCGGGATATCATCTGCATAAATTTTAATATTCCGGATACCAAAAGGAGAACGGAGCAAACTACCCCTGATGGATAAACGATAACTGCCCGGCGACCGCTCCTCCATTCGTATACCCGGCACCGTATTTATGGCGGGCAACAGGGAAGCGCCCTGCTGAAGCTGCATGTCGGCGGGCGACAGGATACTCACGGCGGTGGGCACACGCTGCAGCGAGGCTTTTGAATAATAGGATTGCACCACCACCTCCGGCAACTGCTGCAGGGTGTCCTGCTGGGCCTTTAGCCCCGGAGAAAAGGATAGCATGGTTAATAAAATGCCTGCCGGCAAAACGCTCATTCGCATGTCAGTAATTCTTTATCCGCCGCGGAAGACGGTCATCTTTCGGCTTAAGATATAAATATTTCTGCGAATGCAACCGCTATTTGTGTGGAACTGTTATACGCCTGTTTTGGTGGTAATCCGCACCTGGTGGGTATTGAACACCTGCGAATATGGCGGAACACTTTTCGTGATAAAAACGCTGCCGCCAATAATACTGCCCTGCCCGATCACGGTATTGCCGCCCAGGATGGTGCTGCGCGCATAAATGATCACGTTGTCCTCCACCGTAGGATGCCTCTTTACATCCGACAGGTCTTTCGTTACATGCAGCGCACCCAGCGTTACGCCCTGGTATATCACCACGTTGGAGCCGATAATACTGGTGGCGCCAATCACGATGCCCGTGCCGTGATCTATAATAAAGGGTACACTGATGGTAGCGTTGGGATGAATATCGATCCCAGTTTTGCCATGCGCAAACTCACTGATGATCCGTGGCAATACCGGTATATCCAGTTGCGTTAGCCGGTTGGCAATGCGGTATACCGTGATGGCATAAAATCCCGGGTACGATACAATTACCTCGTTCACACTGGTGGCCGCCGGGTCGTATTCGTGTATTTTAGCAGCATCCTGGCGAAGGTGCTGATAAATGGTTCCCAATGAGTTATAAAAGGCGTTTACAATTTCTTCTATAGGTACCTCGCGGGGATCGAGGTAACTGAGCAGGATATTCTCCAGGTCTATCTGGTTCTTTTTTAAGATGCCCTCATAGGAGGTTTGCTTAGGGAGATGATTTCCCGGGAATAAAAAACCAACCAGGTCATTCAGCCAGGTAATGGCATCCTGGGCAGACGGCGTAGCTTCCCACTCCGCATGATGCGTTTTCCTGAGTAAACTGATTAATGTTTGGGTATGCTTGTTATCCATACGGGTGTGGGATTTACCGGTAAGATATGAATAATCTACTAAATTAGTAGGGTAATGTTTTAAAAGAAGAAAATAAGCAGCAGGCCGGGATAATATGTAATTTTGCGGCTCATCCTGTTTTTTATGAGACCAGTTTTTGCTTTTATCTGCGCCCTGCTGACAGCAGGCGTCACATCTGCCCAGGACAGCAGCAGGTTCCGGATTAACATCGCCCATCTCACCGGTAACCTGTACGTATATACGTCTTATGGAGAATTCAAAAATGTGATCTACCCTACCAATGGCGTGTATGCGGTAACAAAAAAGGGCGTGGTAGTAATGGACACGCCCTGGAGCGTGGATCAAACCCGGCAGCTGGCAGACAGCATCCTGAAAAAGCACCACCGCAAAATTACTTACTGCATCGTTACGCATTTTCATGAAGACAGAACCGCCGGTCTCGACTTCTTCAAAAAACTGGGCGTAAAAACCTACAGCAGCACTGCCACCCTGGAGTTGTGCAAGGCCAAAGGAGAAAAACAGGCGCAATATGTATTTACCAAAGACACCACTTTTAATATAGGCGGTGTGAAAATACAAACTTACTATCCCGGTGAAGGACATACGAAAGATAATATCGTTGCCTGGTTCCCTGCCACAAAAGTATTGTACGGCGGCTGCTTTATTAAAAGCAGCAAGGCAAAAGATATCGGTTATACCGGCGATGGCAACGTAAAAGCATGGCCCGCCAGCGTAGCAAGAGTGAAACAACAATTCCGCAACCCGGCTTATGTCATCCCTGGTCATGATGCCTGGCGCGACAGCGCAGCCGCCATGTTCTCCCGCACATTAGAACTCCTTTCCCTGTAAACGCACACTTAAAGTAAAACTTTAAGTAAAGATGAAAATTAATTAAAATTCTCATTAATTATCCTTTCTAAAATATATGAAAACCAGCATAATATGAAATATATATGGTTTAAAGCTTTAACGCCTCACCTGGGCGCATTAATCCTTTTTGTGACCCTGTCGTTTGTGTTTTGCAGCCCCGTACTGGATGGCAAACAACTATTGCAATCGGACATGATGCATTACAAAGGCATGCAAAAAGAAGCGGCCGATTACTATGAAGCTACCGGCGATATTCCTCTTTGGACCAACAGCATGTTTGGCGGTATGCCTACTTATGTCATCTACACCGGTCCCTCCACCAATAAAGTAGGCATCCTGAACCGCGCGTTTGCCTTATACCTCCCCAACCCGATAGATATGTTTTTTGTGCTGATGATGGGCATGTATGTGCTGCTGTGTGTACTCGGGTTTAAATACTGGATACGGATAACCGGGGCTATCGCCTATGGCTTTGCCACCTTCACTATTACCAGCATCGACGCGGGGCATATCACCAAGGTAATGAGCATGGCCTACATGGCGCCGGTGCTGGGCGGCATCATCCTCGCCTACCGCAAACAATACCTCGCCGGCGGAAGTCTCACTGCCCTGGCGGCAGCGGTGATGATCTACAACAACCACCCGCAGATCACTTATTACACCGGCATCATTGCCTTATGCGCAGCCGTAGCCGCCGGCATACACGCCTTCCGCGAAAAGCAGCTGCCGGCGTTTCTCAAAGCTTCCCTGCTATTACTGGCAGCCGGTATCCTGGCGATCCTGCCCTCCATGGATAACCTGCTTATCATGAAAGAGTATACGAACTATACTATCCGGGGCAGCCAATCGGAGTTAACGCAGCCGGATAAAGCCGCCAAAAAATCCGGCGGCCTGGATATCGCCTATGCATTTCAATGGAGCTACGGCAAAGGAGAAACTTTTACCATGCTGTTGCCTCACCTGGTAGGCGGGTCTACTGCGGAGAAACTGTCGACCAGCTCGCATGTTTATCAAACCCTCACCGATATCGGCGTGCCGCCGGCAAAAGCAGCGGAAGCCGTGGAGCGTCCGTCGTGGCAACTATACTGGGGCGGCCAGCCTTTCACCGGTGGCCCCGTTTACATCGGCGTGATCATCTGCTTCCTGTTTGTGCTTGGCCTGTTCATCGTTCACAGCTGGCATAAATGGTGGCTGATAGCCGCCACCATCATCGGCATCCTCCTCAGCTGGGGCGCCAACTTCCCGGAACTGAACAACTTCCTCTTTTATCATCTTCCGTTATACAGCAAGTTCCGCGCGCCTACCATGGCGCTGGTGATTCCCCAGGTAACAATGGTGATCCTCGCATGCTGGGCTTTACAGGAGTTATTATATGGCAAGCAGACAAAAGCCTGGCTCGAACAACATCTCAAAATGACGCTGTATGTAACCGGCGGCCTGGTATTACTGCTGGCCATTGGCGGCAGTGTGGTATATGCCTTCAATGGCCCCAACGACAGTAACATTCTTGCGCGGTATACACAAATGCTGGGAGGCGAAATTCCCGCAGCCAGGTTATTGAATGCCCTCAAACAGGACCGTAGCAGCATCCTGCGGGCCGATGGCATCCGCGCACTGGTGTTTATGCTGATCGCCTTTGCCGCCCTCTGGTTCTCCCTGAAAGAAAAATTAAAACCGGTATACGCAACAGGCATCATCGCCTTTGCAGTACTCTTCGATCTTTTCCAGGTGGATAAAAGTTATCTTAATGAAGACAGCTTCATGGAAGTGTCCCAACTGGAAAACTATATTGCCCCATCCCCGGCAGATGAAATGATCCTGCGCGATAAAGATCCGTATTACCGGGTGCTCAACGCTACCACCAATCCTTTCCTCGATGCCAATACCAGCTACTTTCATAAATCCATAGGCGGCCAGAGCCCGGCGAAGCTCTGGATCTATGAAGACCTGATCCAACACCAGCTCACCAAAAACAATATGGCCGTGTTCAACATGCTGAACGCCCGCTACTTTATTGTGCCCGATCAGCGGAGCGGTCAGCCGGTGGCCCAACGCAACCCCGGCGCCCTGGGCAACGCCTGGTTTGTAAAAGCCATCCAATGGGCGCCCAACGCCAACGCAGAAATGAAAGCACTCGATCATTTTAACCCGGCAGATACCGTGATCATTGACCAGCGCTTTCAGCAAACCACCGGCGCCTTCACACCTGCGGCCGACAGTAATGCGCGCATCGTTCTGGATAAATATGGTCTCAACGAACTGAAATATACTGCTGTGAATACCGGGGCGGGCCTCGGCGTGTTCTCCGATATTTATTACCCTGCCGGTTGGAAAGCCTTTATCGACGGAAAGGAAACACCTATCCTCCGGGTGAACTATGCCCTGCGTGGCCTCGTGGTACCGGCAGGAAAACATGAAATTGTATTCCGGTTTGAACCGGCCACCTTCTTCCTCGGAAGAAAGATCTCCACGATATCCTCTATCGGATTACTGATAGCGGTAGCGGCAGGATTTATCCTGGCATGGAGGAAGCAGGCCACCACATAACACAACACTATTTTCATCACAGCAAACAAGACTTCTGTCACATTGTAAATAAAGGATTCATGCGGGCAGTTATTTTTAGGGAATAAAGGAGAACCCCGTTCTCCACCCAAAACTATCCGCTATGTTCAAAAATTATTGCAGGCACGGCTGGAGAAATCTCCTTAAAAACAAACTCTCCACCCTTATTAATATAGGGGGCCTCTCCATTGGTTTGGCTACCGGCATCATCATCCTGTTGTGGATCCATGGGGAAGTCAGTTATGATTCCTTCCACCAGCATAATACGGACATTCATCTGCTGATGAATAATCAGTACCACGAAGGCCGGTGGTTTACTGGCGACGTTACACCGGCGCCACTGGCAGAGAAAATAAAACGGGAGTTCCCCGAAGTAAAATATACTACGCGCCAGGTTTATGGCGGGCAGCAACTGCTCAGCACCGGTAAGAAAAGTATTTACCAGCAAAGCGTGTATGTAGATCCTGACTACTTCAACATCTTTACTTTCCCGGCTATATCCGGTAACCCGGTTGCCGCCCTTCAGGACCCCGGCGCCATCATACTTTCGGAAAGTGCTGCCCACAGGCTGTTTGGCGACAAAGACCCTATTGGCAGTATTGTTAAACATAATAATCAGCATCACCTCCGGGTAGCAGCGGTGATCCGCGATGCACCGGAAAACAGTTCCATTCAATTCGACGTAGTACTCCCCTTCCGCCTTTATGAACTGGAGAATGCCGACTGGATCAACCGCTGGGACAATTACCGTGTTGGCAGCTTTGCGCTGTTGCAACCGGGAAGCGGCGTGGATGGCTTTAACAAAAAGCTGAAGAAGGCAAGGCTCACAGGTACCACGGATAGTACCAGCTACCTGTTTGCTTATCCCTTCACCGCGCTGCACCTGCACGGTGGTTTCAGAAATGGTGAGCCCAGCGGCGGCCGGATAGAGATCATGATGCTGCTGGGCACCATCGGCCTTTTTATTTTACTGATTGCGTGTATTAATTTTATGAACCTTTCCACGGCACGTGCAGAACGCCGCGCCAGGGAAGTAGGCGTAAGAAAAGCGCTTGGCGCCTCCCGCATCACCATCATCTTTCAATTTCTCATAGAAGCGCTGATCATCACCTTTGGCGCCTTGCTCCTGGGTATATTGCTGGTGAAACTGGCGCTGCCGGGCCTCAACAGCGTATCCGGCAAAAATATCCACCTCGATTTTATGAACTGGCAGGTATGGACAGGGATATTATTGCTGCTCCTGTTCACCGGCCTCGTTGCGGGTAGTTATCCGGCCTTTTTCCTCAGCAGCTTCCGGCCTGTAAAAGTATTGAAGGGCGTGATATCCACCAATCGTGGCGGCGGGCTATTCCGGAAAAGCCTGGTCACCTTCCAGTTTATCATCTCTATTTTTCTCATTATCTCCACCATCGTGATATACCGGCAGTTGCAATACGGCGAAAACCGGCCGGTGGGTTACAACCAGGATAATCTCCTGGAAATACCCGCCCGCGGCGAAATGGCTAACAAGTATAACCTGCTGCAGGAAGATCTGCTGCGTATTCCTGAAATAGAAAACGTGTCTGCCGGTACAGACGACCTGCTGCGGTTTGGCGGCGCCACCGATGGTATTGCCTGGCCGGGGAAAACAGCGGATCAGAATTTCCCTGTTAATATTACCTGGGTGAAATACGACTGGGTAAAAACTGCCGGGCTGCAACTGGCCGCAGGACGCGATTTCAGCCCCGAGTATGGCAGCGATTCCACCGGGTGCCTGGTGAATGAAGCCGCAGTAAAGAAAATGGGATTGAAAGAACCGGTGGTGGGTACGTTACTCGGCACTAATCCGATCATCGGGGTGGTGAAAGACTTTGTAATTAATAACCCTTACCAGGCCGCGCCACCGCTGGTCATCTATTTAGGCAACGGTCCTGTAAGTCATATTTTTGTGCGGCTCCGTAAAACAGATCACCCGGAAACAGCCCTTGCCAAAATAGAAGCGGCTCTCAAAAAAAGTAATCCAGAATTTCCTTTTGAATTCAGCTTCACCAAAGAGGCCTATCAGAAAATGTTCAACGGCGTGCGTTCGTCGGGCTTCATGTTCAACTGGACCAGCAGTCTCGCTATCCTGATCTCCTGCCTGGGATTATTTGGTTTATCTACCTACCTCGCAGAACGGCGCAGCAAAGAAATCGGTATCCGTAAAATTATGGGCGCCAGTGTAGGCCGGATCTGGTATATGCTCGCCAAAGAATTCCTGAAACCGGTATTCATTGCCTTTGTGATTACGGTGCCGCTGGCGGTGCTGGCCATGCAGGCCGCCCTGCGCAATATAGATTACCGCATATCACTGCAATGGTGGATGTTCGCGGCGGCAGGCATACTTACTGCGGTCATTGCATTACTGACCATCAGCTACCAGGGTACGAAAGCTGCGATGGCCAATCCTGTAAAGGCATTGCAATCGGAATAAAATAAATCAGGAGTGGGTAAGCAGATGTTCCGGCGCTTCCAGCAACGACTGGGTTTGCAGTAACATCTCTTTCATCTTCATCTTAAAGCGGGTGGCAGCAGATGTTTCATCCGGTATAACGGTTTCCTGCAGCTCACTCTGGAAGAGCACCTGGAGATTTCCTTTCAGTCTGTACAGATCGCTCTGTTTAGCCAAACCGGCAGCAAATCCTGCTTCCCTGATCGCCTGTTGCTGATCGGGTTCAAAAGAAGCTGCATACCAGATAACCGGCACCTGTTTCAGGCGTTTGATCTTTCTCAGCTCACGCAAAAAATGAGGCGTTTCATCTGAAGGTAACAGGCTGTCTAAGAAAATGTAATCCGGGACAAGGCCGGGGTGCTTCTTAAAATAGTCCAGCGCTTTGCTGGTGTTATCCTGCGCAATGCAGGCCTTGCTCACATTCAGGAGGTCCAGCGCAAGGTAAAACTGGTTACGCCGGTCGCGGTCCGGATCAATTAGTAAGCTGATTAATTTCTCTCTCATTGCAGGGCAGTTTTAATGGCAGGATAAATCGGTAACAATTCGTACTATGAAAAACAAAAGAGGAAAAAGAAAAGTTGTAACTGCTGCAAAAGTACAGCAGGAAATGTTCCTGAAAAAATCAGCGACCGGCAATAGCCCTCCTTTCTTCAGAAAAGAAACACAATTAACAAAAACACAACAGATCGGGCACCTTTACATTGGCAGGATCACTTTAAAATCAGCGCCCTTATCCGGTACACCGTTCGCATAAATTCCTCCTTTATGATTCAGTACGATTTTATTACACAGGGCCAGCCCTATTCCTGTTCCTTCATAGGTAGTACGGTCGTTTAACCGTTGAAAGATCTGGAAGATTTTATCGGCATAAATCTGGTCGAACCCGATACCATTATCCGAAACTGTAATGGTGCAGTAGGTTCTGCCCGGGTCCAGATCCGGTAATGCCACTGCGTCGGCAGCGCTGAGCGGCTCCGCGTAAATGTTGATCACCGGCTTTCTTCCGGGCGACAAAAACTTAATAGCGTTACCGATGAGGTTATGAAACAGCTGGTTCATCTGCAGCGGGCTTACGGTAAGCCTGGGCAGTTCTTTTGCGTCAATGGTAACTTCATGCTGACCGATCACCACTTCGAAATCCGTCAGTACATTTTTCAGTATTTCGTTGAGATCTGTTTCCACAAACGGATCTTTTACGTGCACCAGCCGGGAGTAATCCAGCAGTTCACTGATCAGGAGCGACATCCGTTTGGCGCTTTGCATTACTTTCTCAATGTACATCCGCGATGTTTCCGAAAGGATATCTTTGTTCACGTTATACAGCATCCCTGCAAAAGTGTGGATCTTCCGGAGGGGTTCCTGCAAATCGTGGCTGGTTACATAGGCAAACTGTTCGAGTTCGCGGTTTGATTTTTCGAGATAGAAGTTTGCTTCCACCAGTTCTTTGGTTCGCAGTTCCACCATGGCCTCCAGCTTAATGGCCAGCTGCATATACTGGGCTTCACTTTCCTGGAGCGCCTCGAATAATCTCTTTTGCTGTGTAATATCCCTGGCTATTTTGGATGCGCCGATTACATTTCCCCGCAGGTCTTTTATCGGAGAGATGGTCAGGGAAATATCCAGCAGTTGCCCGTCTTTGGTGACGCGCTTTGTTTCAAAATGATCTACCCTGTTGCCCGATCTGAGCTGCTCAATGATCCGGGTTTCTTCGTCCAGTCTGTCTTCCGGGATAATGCGGGTGATGAGTTCCCCTTTCATTTCTGCGGCAGTATACCCGAACAACCTTTCTGCGCCGGGGTTCCAGCTGGTGATCACACCATCCAGCGTTTTACTGATAATGGCATCATCTGAATTTTCCACGATGGCGGCCAGCCTGGATACATATTCTTCCGCGGTTTTCTGATCGGTAATATCTACCAGCATATTCACTGCACCTTGCAGATTGCCGGCGCTGTCAAAAATCGGGTCGGGGTATGGCTGGATGATGCGCCTGGAGCCATCGGGTCTTTCTATCATGATCAACTTCCCTCTCACCGGCACGGCGCCTTTGATGGCCTCTGCCATCGGGCAGCTATCCAGGTCAATGGGAGTAACGCCGTCGGGGTCGTATATTTTCCAGGAACCGCACCACATGTCTACTCCTGCAACGGGCGCCCGGCCCCACAGTGTAACGGCAGCTGTATTATAAAGGAGTACGCGGCCTTCCTTATCACAGGTATATACAGCGGCGGGCAATGCCTCCAGCAATTGCCGGTAATGCAACCCCGCACCTTGCTGCTGGAGCTTTTCCCGGCAGAGCCGCATCTCTGCAGCCATGTACGGCAGGTAACCATGATAGGCCTTGTGTACCGGGGTAGCGCTGCGAACCACCTGCGCAGCAGGTAAGTGCGCATAACCCACCGGAACAGACACGGTAAACGTGCTTCCCTCGCCGGGAATACTGCTGATCTGCAACTCCCCGCCGTGCAGAAGAATGCCTTCATTGGCTACGGTCAGGCCCCGGCGGTTCCGGGGCGGCCCCTGCAATGCAGCGTTGATTTCAGACAACAGGCCGGGCGTAATGCCGATACCCGTATCTGCTATGGAAAGCAATACCTGGTTGCCCTCCTGCCTTAGCCTCACGGCCACTCCACCCTTCAACGTATAGCTGATCGCGTTAGTGAGCAACGACAACAGGATCTGTTCCCAGATGTCCCTGTCTATATAAATATCTTCCGGAACAATATCCAGGTTAATAACAAGGGTTAATCCTCCTTCCCGGATCACCGGTTCTACCTGCTCCAGGAGTGTCCTGGTGAAATTGCCCAGATCTGTTTTAACAAACGTAGGCGCCTTGCCGTTATGCAGGGCTGCCCCCATGAACAGGAGGCCGGTATCGCCGGAATCGTCTCTTACAGGCATACCATTAAACTGGTAGCAACTGCCATCCGGCCGCATCAGCTGTAGCTGTGGAGCTGTTACCGCCGCATCAGTGGCCGACCACAAGGCAGGCCATACCGTTGCTGCCGGTTGTCCCATGGACAATGGATGCTGGCTGCCAAGTAATTCCCGGCAGGCATCATTATAAATAAAAATGCTTTCGTTACCCCAGCATAACAGCATGGGTTGCACGGAGGAGAGTAAAATCTGGATACAGGTCTTTAAACTTTGCGACCAATGATCTGCCGGCCCAAGGGGAGTATCTGTCCAGTTAAAAGAACGGATCAGCTCACCCGTTTCACCTCCACCGGAGGGAAACTTATCTGACGCCGCAGCCGGTTCACCTAAAGTTGCCTTTGTCGGGGCATTTATCATTGTACAAAATATATAATCCTAAAATATCTACTGGTTGATTCGTAAGATGGGGATGCCATTAAAATTCCACAATCAACTATAAAACCGTGTAATAAAATGCACAATCATCATCTATTCCGGCTTCATTATAAAACTGATCCTTCCGTTCGTTTCCATATATGCCTGCTCTATTTCAGCAAGCGAGGCCTTCAGTGTTTCCAGTCTCAGGCTCTCCATGAGATCGGATTTACTCAAACACGCCTTATTCATATTCTCCCATTTAATTTCTCCTGCATCATATAGCAGCAGCGGCTTTCCTTTTACCAGGCGGTTGATCATATTGCTTTTCAAAGAGATCCAGGCCAGGCTCCGGTTGATAGCCACCATCACAGCGGCGGCGGCTACGGTACCTAAAAACGGCGAGGCGCCCACAATCACCTTGGCCAGCACTGCTCCCATCATAATTACAATAATCGTGTCGAAAGCGGATTTCTTCCCAAAAATGCGCATCCCTCCCAACCGGATGAGGGTCAGGGCAACAAAATACATGGCTACCGCCCTGACAGACATCTGCAGCACATTTAACTGATCGCCTTGTCCCCACAGGTTAGCCGCGGCATTCATTTTTCAGGAAATTTTATTTGCTCATAAGCAGGAGCTGCTTCTATATATCCAAGTGGCGTAAACTGTTTTCCTTCCTGCTCATTATAGGTAATAAAGAAAAGCTCTATTTCCCGGATGGTTTGCGCCGACACCGCATCCACTCCTTTATATAACTTGGATACCACCGGCACCGCTATGTAACGGTCGTTCCGGACAATGGCGCCATCCCTTTCCTTCTGCTCTGCTTTGATAGCGCCCAGCAAACGGCATTTGATCATGCAGCCGGGAAAGCTTTTAAACTCAGAGATCACCATCACGTCCAGTGGATCTCCATCAGCCCCTTTGGTTCCCAGGATAAAACCAAAATCATATGGGAAAACCATACCGGCGGGTAATATTTTACTGAGTACAAAAAACCGCGATGCAGGGTCGAAATCGTATTTTTCACTACTCCCTCTCGGAGTTTCAATGACAACAGGTAACTCTTTAATGATCATACGCACATTTTGTTGGTCTGGTTAAATAGGATAAAGAGGACTCAGCTGCGAAGAAACAAAAAAAGGACCAACCAACCCACATAAGGCATAATGATTGTACCGCAAAAGATAAACTTTGCGACATGGATACCTTTAACATACAACTCGGCAATCACGAAACCGGGGTTACGCGCCGCGACGAAGATGTGTTTATCGTTCGTCTTCCTGAAAAAACTATTTACGTGGAAAAAAGGCAGGACAATGAAGGAGCTAACCACTGGTTTGAACAGGGCAAGGATAATGAAACTTCCCTCACCGCTAATATTGGGGCCGCCATTGAGAACTGGCTGGCGAAACATAATTCCTGAACTTTATTTAAAAAAAAATACTGCCTGCTTATCTTGCAGGCAGTATTTTTACAGAGATGCTGATCACTGGTTTCCTTTATTATAAAAGATGAACAATCCATCTTTGCCGGCGACGATCACATCTTTTTTGCCGGATCCCGTAAGATCATGCGTCACAAAATATAACCCCGCTCCTTTTGATCCATAGCTGATCACCTGTTTGGTGAAAGAAGCGCCGTTCCATTTAAAATAATAGATACCGCAGGGATCATCGGAACCCGGGTCATGATCATTGTGCGCACGGTAACGCTTTCCGGTGATCAGCTCCGGCTCCCCATCACCATCGATATCTTCCCACAGCATGGTATGATATTGCGAATTGAAAGGATCAATAGCATGTTTGATCCATAGCCGCTTATTTGTTTTGCTGTCCTTCTTTTGCTCGTACCAGTCGAGCCCATAATCATGCCCCTGCCCTGCTATAAGATCAGGCAATCCATCCTTGTTTACATCGGCTACTATTACCGGCACGCTGGCCGTGCCAAGGTTAAACTCCGGATGGAAAATCCATGCAGCACTATAAGGCGATGCCGGCGCTTCTACCCAGCCTTCCGGCACCACCAGGTCCGTACGTCCGTCACCGTTAATATCCCCGCTGCCCAGGCCATGGCCCGATTTGCGGTCCAGTATTGTATGCGCCGTAAATGCTGCACTGCCTTTGGTATAATGATATACCACCAGCGGATCATTCGGCGTATTGGGAATTATTTCGGGAATACCGTCGCCATCCAGGTCCCATGCGCGGGTGGTTTCAATATTGCCGGGAGTGGCGATCACGTGTTCTTTCCATTCATTGTCGTTCCCCGGGTTCTCCTTCCATACCAGCGTTTTCCCAAACCAGCCGCCGGTCACGTAGTCCATGCGGCCATCGCCGTTTACATCAAAAGGAATGGTGGAGAAGTCATCCCAGTATTCGCCAAACTGCTTTACCGGTCCAATATAATGACGCTTGAAGTAAGCCGGTCCTTCATACCAGTAAGCACCGGATACCAGGTCGGGGATCTTGTCGTTGTTCACATCCATCACGGCGACCGATTCATAGCTTTCAGCAGCGATCTGCCGCTTTTCAAACTTCAGGGGCGCAGGCCCTTTGGCAGATTGGGCGGAAACCACTGCAGTGAATAACAATAATCCAGCAACAGGAACAAGGTATTTTTTCATATCGAACAGTTAAACGTGGAATAGAACAAGATAATGAATACCTGTAATAAACTATCCTGTAGTGTCCTGATGGATCAGGAAATATCCCCGCTGGTAACCGCTCAGGCAGGATTACGCAGTACTTTGATCAGTGCCGCCACTTCTTCATCTGCATAACCCGCTGCCGCTGCTTTCTTAAACAACGCGGAAGCAAAGGCCGGGAACGCAGTATTGATACCAGCTTCACGGGCGGTGGCTTCCAGCCGCGCCGTGGCTTCTATGGAAATTCGCATAGGGCTCTCCGTTACCTGGAAATTATTGGTATGGATCATATTGCCTTCATGCAGGAGGAAGTCGCCAAAGGTGGGCGTAATGCCAGCTACAATGGCAGCATACTGGTCTACTCCCAGGCCCTCCGATTCCGTGATCCGTACCCCGTGCAGGAAACCGATCGCCGATCCGTAGATATACGATAAGGTGGCCAGGTCCATCGTGGGCGCAGCGCCAATAGCCGCACCAAGATAAGAGAGGCCGCCGCCAAATACCTGTAGCACGGGCGTAAGCAACGTGTAGGTACTTTCTGCTCCCGAAACCAGGATCGGCGTATCCGGCCGGCCCATTTGCGACGGGGCTGCCTGGATAGCGCCATTCATATAGGCGGCCCCGTTATCACTGGCCCAGGTGGCGGTAAAGCGTGCTTCCGCCGGACTGATAGTTGTAAGCTGTAATAAAGTACGGCCGGCAATGGCGCTTCGTACGGGTGGTGTATCGAGTATGTCCATTGTAACGGCGTGATTGTATACGCAGATCACCGTAACGGGGCTTGCAGCAATGGCCGATGCGGCATCCGGCGCCAGCACCGCTCCCTCCGTAATGAGCGCCGCTGCTTTTTCCGGGCTGCGGTTCCATACGGTTACTTTGTATCCTGCCGCCAGTAAAAGCTGTGCCAGCGTAATACCCATCGCGCCTAAACCAATAACGGTAACTGCGCTTCCTTGCTTAATTGTTTGTGTCATACATTCAGCATTTTATAACACAAACTTCCACAGAACAGCGCAGAGAAAAAATAAGGGAATAATTATTCCCTGCGGGAATCTTTATTCCCCGTCCGCCAATAATTCTTTAAAATTGTGGAATAAATACCTGTATATGTACGAGAGAAAAATACCTGAAGACCTGGAATGCGGTATTAATGTGAGCATGAAAGTACTGAGCGGCAAATGGAAAGCCTGTATCCTGGACAGTATCAGCAAAGGTATCCGCAGGCCGAGTGAGCTGCATGCCGCTATCAATACCGCCGCCCCGAGGGTGATCAATATGCAGCTGCGCGAACTGGAAGAGTATGGAATGGTATGCAAAAAGATCTTTCCGGGCATCCCGCTGAAAGTGGAATATTACCTCACTGCTGTAGGAGAAAGTATCCTCCCGGTGGTGGTAGCTATTGATCAATGGGGACTCAATAACCGGGAGCACGTGATCCGCATGCAGGAAGCCCTGCAATAATGTATTAATTGAAAGCTGCCTCGTCTTCCGGGGAAAAATCCCCTTTGGCAAAATGCAGGGTAAAGCTGGTGCCGCTTTCGGGCAAACTTGCTACTTTAATAGTGCCCCCATTCTGGGCCGCAAACTCCCCGCAGAGCAATAAGCCGAGGCCCGTGCCACGTTCACCATCTGTACCGTACTTCGGATGCTGGTGGGAAGTGAACAGGGTGCTGAGTTGCTGCGGCGACATGCCCACACCGTGATCGGTAATAGTAATCACCACATCCTCTGCTATCAGCGCCGTTACTTCTATCTGCCCGCCGGTATAACTAAATTTCAGCGCATTGCTGAAAAGATTCCGGAGGATCACCGACACCTGGTCGCGGTCCGCATACAAAGCCGTAGTTACGGGTATCTGCAATTCTACTGTAATTTGTTTTTGCTGTATGATCAGTTCAAAAAAATGAAGTACTTCTGTTACTACGGGCGCCAGTAAAAAATGCCGGGGCCGGGTTTGGATCCCCTTCATGCTGCGGGTACTCCAGCGTAATACGTTATCGAGCGTAACACCCAGCTGCGATACTTTTTTGTGCAGCACGTCTGCCGCTTCCTCCATGTCCTCGCGGGGATATTGTCCTTTCCGGAACATGTCCAGCAGGCTTTCCAGTGTAGCCAGCGGACTGCGGATATCATGCGCCACAATAGAAAAAAGTTTTTCCTTATCCTTGTTCATCGATACTAATGCCTGTCGCTGCTGCTCAATTTCCTGCTGGTAGTCCGCCTGGATATACTTAAAAAAGCTAAGCGCCACCACTACAAATAATAATGCCACCGCCACGTTCCACCATACCCTTTCCACCGGCACCGGTGGCGCCAGGTACCACGACCGCGGCATAAATATAATCAGCATAAAAGCCGTGATCACCAGCACGCTCAGGCTCCCCACTATCCATTTGTTATCGTAAATCAGGATCACGATAAAAAGAATGTTCAATAAAAAATATTCCGCCCCGTTATGAAAATAAACACCGGTAAACGTATAGATCAGGATGCTGATACAGATCAGCACTATCCTTGCGCTGAGATACATCCGGTACTTATGGAATATCAGTACCAGCACGGAAGTAGTGGTGGTAATAGCATTCAGGCCCGCCAATATATACCTGCCCTGGATCGTATTTAAGATGCAATAAAAAAACATGAAAGGAATACAGGGCAATGACAATAAATTCAATAATTTTGTGCGCCTGGATTCTATATAGGGCATAGCAGGATGCACACCAACATTCACGATGTTGTTCCAGTGATATTCGGCTGAACGGTATAGAAATTGCTTGACTCCCTGCAGCATAGATGCCGTAAAGATACTTTATAACGTTTGTCGGCGGAATATTTTTTTACCCCTCTCCCCACTTCCTTTAATCCAATTATTTATTTTTTTAATTTATTAAGATGAACAAAAAAGTACGAGATCACTTTTTTATCGTCACGGGTGGGCCCGGCATGGGCAAAACCGCTATCATAGCGGTGCTGCGTGAACAGGGACATATCACCGTTCCGGAAACGGGCCGGGAAATTATCCGGCAACAGGTAGCTGCCGGCGGACAAGCATTGCCCTGGGCCAACCGGCAGGCATTTGCCTGGCTGATGTTTGAGCAGTCTCTGCAGGATTACCTGGAACAGCCAGCCGCCGGCCGCCCCGTTTTTTTCGACCGGGGCATTGCGGATACCATCGGTTACCTTGAACTATGCGGCCTGCCCGTTCCGGAAGAAATGGAGCGTGCCGCCGCCTTATACCGGTACCATCCAACCGTATTCCTCACCCCTCCGTGGAAAGCCATTTATGAACACGATAAGGAACGTAAACAATCTTTTGAGGTAGCCGTGCAAACTTATGAAAGCATGATAAAAGTATACAGCCGGCTGGAATATAAGCTGGTTCAGCTCCCCGAAACCACCGTGGCGGAAAGGGCGGCATTTATACTGGATAGCACCCTGCATCTTCCTTTATAAACAACCATAAAAATATTATCTTCCTGTATGCTCTTTAACTATTTGAAAATAGCCCTTCGTCACCACCGGAAAAACAAGCTGTATGCTGGCATCAATATCATTGGCCTGGCCATTGGTATCAGCTGTGTTTTGCTGGCATTTTTATATCTGAAAGATGAAAACAGCTTCGACCGGTTTCATCATCAGAACCCGCATCTTTACCGTATCACCACTGCTGTAACCCAACCGGGTAGCAGCCCGCAGTGGACGGGCAGCACCGGTCAGTTACACGGCCCGGCTTTCAAAGCGCAGGTACCGGAAATAACCGCCTACACCCGGGTGATGGGCGGGGATATTTACGGGGATATCATCGCCGGCAACAAAGTACTCAAGCAACAGCTCCTGTTTGTAGACCCTGGCTTCTTCCAGGTCTTTTCTTTTCCCCTGGTAAAAGGCGATTCCGCCACTGCACTCAACGACATTGGATCGGCCGTTATTACCGAAAGTACGGCCCTGAAATATTTTAACCGTACAGATGTAGTAGGTGAACTGCTCCGGATGGACGCCGACCCTTCTGCCCGGCGCCTGGGAAAACCACTGGTGATCAGCGGCGTAGTGAAAGATCCTCCCATACATTCTTCTATCCGGTTTGATGTGTTACTTCCCTTCCGGTTTATGCAGTTGTCGTTTAACGACACCGACTGGAACAATGTATATCTTAGCACGTTTGTGGTTACCCGGCCCGATGCCACCATAAATACAGTCACGCAGCAACTAAACCGGGTGCACGCAGCCTATGCAAAGGATCATAACGCAACCGCCCTCAGTTTTGGCCTGCAAAGGATCACCGACATTCACCTTCATCCCCTCTATTCACCCGACGGCAACCGCGAAGGCGGTGTGATCAATGGCAGCAACCCGGTATTTGCCTGGATCTTTATAGGCATCGCCGTATTTATCCTGGTAATGGCGGGTATTAATTTTATCAATATTACACTCGCCGGCTCCCTGAGAAGAAGTAAAGAGGTAGGTGTCCGCAAAATTAATGGCAGCAGCAGTATACAAATCATCAGTCAGTTCCTGACAGAATCCGCGCTGCTTTGCGCCATCGCCCTGCTGCTGGCCTTTGTACTGGCTGCCGCCGCGCTGCCGGTATTTAATGAACTATCCGGAAAAGCCATTTCCATCCAGGCAATATTGCAGCCGCTAACAGGACTGGCCGCCGCCGGATTGCTGTTGTTCATCATTGCATTAACCGGCGCTTACCCGGCATATACGCTCGCCAAGTTTAGCGCCATAAAAGCCTTTTCCGGGCACCAGCCGCTCACCGGCAGGAATATACCCGGACGCATATTGATTGTTACACAGTTTTCGCTGGCCGTATTTTTCCTCATTGTTACCGCCCTCTTTTACCGGCAGATGGATTACGTGCAATCTAAAGACCTGGGCTATCGCCCCGAACAGGTAGTGGTAACGCATATCAGCGGCGACCGCAACCTCAAACAGGTGCAGGATATCCTGAAAAATGAACTGGCCAGTGAACCCGGCATCACCGGCCTTTCTTTTGGAGGTGAACGCGGTGGCGCCAGCGCGGTACATCTTCATGATAAAGAAATCGCAGCCGTCCACCGGGTGATCGATAAACACTACCTGGCGGCATTGGGTATCACACTTAAAGAAGGCCGGAACTTTACAGACAACTGGTCCAATGGCGTAATCGTAAACGAAGCCTTTGTAAAAACTGCCGGGCTCCAAAATCCCATTGGAACACCCATCCGCACGGATGAATATTTTGATAAGGAAATGAGGACGATCACCGGCGTGGTGAAAGATTTTCATGCCGGCTCCCTGCGGGAACGCATTGCGCCGATGGTGATGATCATGAGCCCCTGGTACGGCGGCGACGTATGGATAAAACTGGCCCCTCGCAGGCAACAGGCCGCATTAACCGCAGTGGCGGCCGCATATAAAAAGGCGTTGCCGGAAACCGCCTTTACCTACAGTTTCCTCAACGACCTGAATGCGCAGGAATATGCGCAGGACCAACGCTGGAAAGTAATTATCCGTTGGGCGGCATTACTGTCGGTGCTCATCTGTTGCTCCGGGTTATTCGGGCTTGCGCATATTGCTACCCATCAACGGATGAAAGAAATCGGTATCCGGAAAATACTTGGCGCCGGCGTAACCAGCATCATCACCCTCTTTTCAAAAGAGTTCCTGCAACTGGTAGCCATTGCTTTTATAACAGCCGCTCCCCTGGCCTGGATAGTGATCCATCGCTGGCTACAGGGCTTTGCCTACCACACTGGTATCAGCGCATGGATCTTTGTGGCTACAGGCAGTTTTACGTTACTCATTGCACTGGCTACGGTTAGCTTCCAGGTGATCCGCGCTGTTGGCGCTAATCCGTTGAAACACCTGAATGCCGGCTGATAATATAAAGGAACAACGCCGGACATTTCAGCAGGAAAAAACTATATTTATGCCCGGCACCCCTCCGCTACCAGGGGATAAAAGTGAACAATTATCCTGATGACAAAGACTACTTTCTTTCAAAAAATCAGTACCGGATTGTTATGCGGTTTACTCTCGCTAACGGTATCTGCGCAGCAAAAACCTAACATCGTTATTATTTATGCAGATGATCTCGGATATGGAGATGTAAGCTGCTACGGTATGAAAAGGATCCAAACACCGCATATCGACCGGCTGGCGCAGCAGGGCATCCGGTTTAGCAATGCATATGCTACCTCTGCTACGTGTACCCCTTCCCGTTTCGGCATCTTAACAGGCAAGTATCCGTGGCGGCAAAAGAATACCGGCATTGCCCCCGGCGATGCTTCGCTGATCCTTCCCACCGACCGCCGCACCCTTCCCGGCATGTTGAAAGACGCCGGCTACCAGACCGCTGTTATTGGTAAGTGGCATCTTGGTCTTGGCGACGGTACCGGGATCGACTGGAACAAATCCATCAGTCCCGGTCCCCTGGAAGCAGGATTTACCTATTCCTTTATTATGCCCGCTACCCTCGATCGTGTCCCCTGTGTATTTGTGGAAGATCATCATGTAGTAAATGCAGATCCCAATGATCCTATTGAAGTAAACTATAAACATAAAATAGGCAATGATCCCACCGGCCTGGAAAATCCGGAAAAGCTACGCATGCATCCGGATCCGCACCAGGGACATAACCAAACCATCGTAGACAGCATCAGCAGGATCGGCTGGATGAGCGGCGGCAACAGCGCCCGCTGGAAAGATGAAAACATTGCCGGGATCATCACCCGCAAAGCCATCGACTTCATCAGCAAAAATAAACAACAACCATTCTTTCTCTATTTCGCCAGCGGTGATATCCACGTACCCCGTTACCCCAACAGTATGTTCCGGGGTAAAAGTGGCATGGGCCTGAGAGGAGATGCTATATTACAGCTCGACTGGACCGTAGGCGAAATTGTAAAAGCGCTGGACAGCCTGGGGCTCACAAAAAACACGATGATCATTTTTTCCAGCGACAATGGCCCCGTGCTTAACGACGGATACCTGGACCAGGCAGCAGAACTGGCCGGCAGCCACCACCCCACAGGACCTTTGAGAGGCGGCAAATACAGCGCCTTCGAAGCCGGCGCCAGGGTACCTTTCATCGTTAAATGGCCTGCAGGCATCAAAGCAAAACAAACTTCCAACACACTGATCAGTCAACTGGACCTCTTTGCTTCCCTGGCCCGTTTAACCGGCCAGTCCATCCAGCCCGGTGAAGCGCCGGACAGCTTCGACATGCTGCAACAACTGCTGGGCAAATCCCGTCAGAACCGCCCCTACCTCGTTACACACGCGGGCACCCTCGCCATTATCTCCGGCGACTGGAAATATATTTCACCTTCCAAAGGCGCAAAACTCGACCGCGACGTCAACATCGAACTGGGCAACGACACCGCCCCACAACTCTACCACCTGACCACCGACGCCGGCGAACAACACAATGTAGCCGCACAATACCCGGCCAAAGCATCCGCACTGGCTGCGGAGCTACAGGCAATACGCGATAAGCCATAAGTTAAATAGGGGCTTACCGCGAAGGTTGTCTTTCCCGCTGATTACGCTGATTATGCTGATTTTTTTGATTGATCATTTTGGATTTTAAAGGATTTGGGGAGATATAAGCGAAAATATCCGCTTATATCTCCCCAAATCCTTTAAAATCCAAAGAATAAAAATCCGGCAAATCAGTATAATCAGCGTAATCAGCGGGAAAGACAAAATCCGCTGCATTATCTCGCATGGGCAGCCCTGTAGTGTTCCAGCAGCAGGTCGCCGCCGAAATCGTTTTTCAGGTCCCGCACGATGGTGTGGATGTGGTTGGCGTTATTTTGGGTATTGTCGTATTCGATAATGAGGCCGGGTCCCTGAATGCGGTAGTAGCAAGGATTGCCCAATGCATGTACTGTGCTGCCGGCCCATGTAAACCACAGGTTATCCAAACCATCTTGTTGGATATCCTTCAGCATTTTATCGGCAAACAGTTTGGTGAAGCGATGCACATATACGTTAATGAGTTGGAGTAACAATTGCTGATGGGCGGGGCTCAACTCCTTGAAACGGATGCCTTCCGGGTGTGCAATCATGGCGTTGCGGCTGTTGCCCGTAATGATTTCTGCGGGTGCTTTGGTGGTTACCAATGCCTGCTGTAACTCCGGCGGCGATAAGGCATGCACAAGGTCAAAGGCCAATGTTGTTTCTTCTTTCAGTACCTCCTTATCTTTTTGTGGTCCATCCAGTACAATAGCAGGATTTGCCCCCAGGAAAGCCGGGGTACCTGCTACCAGCTCTTTTTTATCTGCCGAAAAATTAAATGCCACATGATGCCCCTCAAACCGCCAGCCCCAGATAGTATTGGCGGCAGGCACACCAAAAATGGTGACGAAGTATTTGCCGGGGTCACGGTAATGATCATTCTCTTCCCGGTGTTCCAGCTGTTTCAATACCTGGTCCAGCTGCATGATATCATTCACCTTCTTCACCGTGGTTTCGCTCAGCGCCGTATTCAATAAATCCATGAGCGCTTTTCGTTGCGCCGGGTTCAGCTCATTTACAGAAATACCCTTCCGGTCGTCCCGGGGAACATACGCAAAATGATAGCGCTCACCGGTATCGAAAGGAAAGAGTGTTTGTGCCTGCTGCGCTTTACTCAGCAACCGGATAAACCGGTTTGCCTTTTCAGACATCTCCTGCGCCTGGAGAGGCCCGGTGCATACGCAACAACCAATAATGAATAACAGGACCAACCGGTGCATAAGGAGCATTTGAATAACGTGGAAAAATAATAACAGATAAATATAGTCGATCAGCAACGATTCTGCAACCTTATGCCGGAATGAAAAAAATCAAAAAAATGATTAATTTAGAAGGATACCCCTTATACATAACATTATGCCGCCGAAAAACCCTGTTAAATTAACCGTATCCGATTTTATTCACCAACACGAAGTGATTGCGGAGCTGGAAAGTTTAAAGAAAACCTTTGATCCTGCTGCCAGTGGTGGCAGGCCCCTGATCGTTTCTGACGTGTTGGATGCCGATGGTCATCAATATGTAAACCTGGTACAGAAAGGCGGCGGCGTATTTGGTATTGCCCTCGTAGGATACACTTATATCCTGGAAGAAATGGGTATCCGTTTCCTCCGGCTGGCCGGTACCAGCGCAGGAGCCATTAACACGGCGCTGATTACAGTGATTAAGAATAAGTCGGATAAAAAGTCAGCGGAAGTATTACAGGCCATCTGCGACCTGGATTTCTTTTCACTGGTAGATGGACATCCCGCCGCACGCACGCTGATCAAAAATTTTATTACCCGGAAAAATTATATCGATAAAGCCAAAAATAAGCTGTTGGCGGTACTGGCAGCATTTGCACTGCTGATAGTGGGTGACGTGGTGCTGGTGGGATTGAGCAACAAATATCCCGCGCTGTATGTATGGACCGGCATCTGTTTTATCCTCAGCGGATTTTTATCGCTGGTGATTGGCATCGGTGTTTCTTATATGATTGATCTTTTTAAAAGATTGAAGAATTCCGGGTATGGAATAAATCCCGGAGATGTTTTTTATGACTGGATCAAACGGTTGTTGCTGGAAAACCAGGTGGCCACGGTAAGCGATCTGAATAGGAAAGCGGCTATTTGCCCGGCGCTGCAACTGCGCGTACCTAATCAAAGCGGGCTCGAAGAACTGAAAGGAGATGTCACCTTTATTGCCTCCGAACTGGTTACGCAGAATAAGATCCAGTTCCCCGCTATGTGCTCACTATTCCGCACGGATGTGGATACACTCTCCCCTGCCGGATTCATCCGCGCATCCATGTCTATCCCACTCTTCTTTGAATCTTATATGATCAATGATATTCCGGCAAACGACATCCGGATCAAAGACGCCTGGAAAAAGTTTTTCGGTATCACGCAGCCGCCTTCCACTGCCCGCTTTGTAGATGGGGGGATCCTGTCTAATTTCCCGATCAGCATTTTTTTTAATCCCAACGTAACGGTGCCGAGGTTGCCCTCCTTTGGCATCGACCTGGACGACAGCAAGCCTGCCGATAAACAGGAAAATGCCTTCAGCTGGTCGCTCACCGGGTATTTCGGACGTATGTTTAATACCATCCGTAACTACTACGATAAAGACTTCCTGCTTAAAAATGAAGTGTATCAGCGCGGTGTGGGAAAAGTGGACTTGTCGTCCGATCAGTACAACTGGCTCAACTTCTTCCTGTCTGATAAAGATAAAATCGACATGTTTGTACTTGGCGCCAAAGCGGCCTGCGAATTTCTAAGAAACTTCGACTGGGAAACCTATAAAAACGACCGCACTGATCTTCAAATCCAACTCAAAAAATAAATATGGAACTCGTTATTTCAAATGCCTGGTGTTGGTTATGTTTTTCTGCGGCCCTGCTGCTGGTCACCGCTTTTATTATGCTCCGGCAGGCGCGCCAGTTCTTCCTCCTGGATGTGGTGGTACGCAAGTTCAGTATCATCGATCTGCAGTTCCCCGCTTCTTCCAAAGAAATCCCGGAGCTGATCAAAGGGATCTACGCATTGCCTGCCCCGCAGCAATCACGCACACTTTCAGCCCTCCACGGGCAGCTGTGGGTCGACTTCCTTTTTATGCCGGCCTTTTATGGCAGCATCTTTTTGTTATGCATACAGGTGGCAAATAAAATGACGCCCGCCGGCGAAATATTTTTTGAATGCATGGCATGGCTTCAGCTCATCGCGTGGTTGTTTGATGTAATGGAAAACTGCTACCTGCTCAATAAAATAAAACCAGGCGTAACGCCTTCCACTCCCGAAGTACACAAGGCATATCAACAAATGGTGTTTGCCAAATGGATCCTGTTATTAACCGGCATCGTATGCGCATTCTCTGCATTGCTGTTTTTCTGGGTGTCAGGGAAATATGAAACCAGGTCGCTGCACTACCTGTTAATACTGACAGGAGAAGGAGTTGTATTCGTTATAGCGCAGGTAATAGCCGGCAGGCGCAAAGCCCCGGAAGATACAGCACCGGTGGCATAACAGCTATTAGTAAGATGTAAATTTATTTAATCATTCCACGTTTCACGCTAATTTCCATGAACACGATGCAATCCAGAAGACATTTTATTAAAAGCGCGGGGCTTGGCCTCGCAGGGATCGGGTTTCTTCCTGTGCTGGGCCCTGTTGGTCAGCTATGGCGACCCTCCGTGTTGCTACCACACGCCCTTCCTGAATCGCAGGGAGTATCTTCCCGCGGCATCCTTTCTTTTATCGAAGCCGCCAATGCTTCCGGCATCAGCTGGCATAGCTTCGTATTATTAAGGCACGGGCATATTGTAGCCGAGGGTTGGTGGAATCCTTACTCGGCGGAATTTACACACTCGTTGTACTCCTTGTCGAAAAGCTTTACCAGCACCGCAATCGGCATGCTGGTAAAAGAAGGCAAACTGGATATCCAAAGCACGGTCGTGTCGTTTTTCCCAAAAGACATACCGGCTAACCCATCGCCTAACCTGCAAAAAATGACGGTCAAACACCTGCTCACCATGAACACCGGCAATGGCGCAGACACCCTGCCCCCCATGCTTAAATCAACTAAAACCTGGGTACAAACTTTCCTGGAACAACCGGTGGAATTTGAACCCGGCACGCATTTCCTGTATAACACCGGCGCTACCTATATGCTGGGTGCAATCCTCCACGCCATCACCGGGCAAACCCTGGAGCAGTACCTGGCTCCGCGCCTGTTTGAGCCGCTGGATATAACCGGGTACGACTGGGAAACCTCGCCGCAGGGGCTGAATACCGCCGGGTATGGCCTCCGCGTTAAAACAACAGATATCGCCAAACTGGGGCAGCTATATCTGCAAAAAGGAAAATGGAATGGCAAAACACTTCTCACCGAAAGCTGGGTAAAAGATGCCACCGGCTACCAGACCTCCTCCCAGGAAGGTAATGGCGACTGGGCGCAGGGATATGGCTACCAGTTCTGGCAATGCAGGCACGGCGCCTACCGCGGCGATGGTGCTTTCGGACAGTACTGCATCGTAATGCCTGATAAAGATGCGGTGCTGGCAGTGACCAGTCAAACCGCCGATATGCAGCAATCCCTTAACATCATCTGGGAACACCTGCTCCCCGCACTTCATGACGGCGTGCTGCCGGATAATCCACCGGAACAGTCGGCACTCAAAACAGCGCTGGGTCGTTTAGCCTTGCCCGTGGTAACAGGCAACATGGCTAAAGACACCGCCTCCCGGTACCAGCGCAAAACCTGGACACTGGACAAAAACGATTTTAACGCCACGACCATGCAGTTCGATTTCTCACCAGCCGGTTGCACCTGGACCACACAAACAGCCGAAGGCGTGGCCAGTATCCGTTTGGGTTGGGAAAAATGGGTACTGAACAAAGAACGGCAGCTCTATAAATTTCCGGAAGTGGGATTGAATCATCAGCCCACCAAAGTAGCCGGCACCGCTACCTGGATCAACGATAATACGTTGCAGCTGAACCTCCGCTTTGTGGAAACACTGCACGGCGACAGGATTCAATGTGTTTTTGAAGGAGATAAACTGACCGTTACATTCCTAGATAGCTTAACTGCCATGTCTGCCGGCAAGGCCGATAGCCGGAAACCGTTGAGTGGAGTGATGAAGGGTTAAGCCGGGTGAGTATTGTTCTGGATATTTGAGTAACACTGCTCATAGATGGCCCGCTTTGAGAGCGGGCCATTCTCACAATTGTCGCATATCGCCCTCAAGAATGTCGTTTTAACCCACCCTCTCATCACAGTAACAGCGCTACCTTTATCTTACAAAATCATATTCACATGGCAACTGTAAAAGAAAAACCCGCAAAAGGCAAGCTGAACAAGCAGTTTAGCGCAACCCTGCAGAAAAGCCCCAACGCTGGTGGCTGGACCTACGTAATATGGCCGGATTCAGTGGCATTTTTCGGCACCCGTGGCCTGGTAAAGGTAAAAGGCACCATCGACAACCACCCTTTTCAAAGCTCGTTTATGGCTTTGGGCGATGGCACTCATAAACTGCCGGTAAAAGTGGAACTGAGAAAGCTGCTGGGAAAAGAAGCCGGGGATACCGTAACGGTAAAGCTTACGGAGCGGCTTTAAGGGGAGATAGTGCATTCATAGTGCATGGGGAGTGCATCAGTAGTCCATGGGGAGTGCATGCTAACCGTATTGAAAGCGCATGGATACTCCATGATATACGCAAGGCTGAAGCATGGGAGAGGTATCCGTGGGGTAACTGTTACACCTGTCTTTCAAAAGGGATCAATTTTTCAAGCAGTAACCGCTCCCGCAGTTTATCCGCGTATTGATGTGCAAATTTTTCTTTCTCATCCTTAGGCAATTGCAGGTAGATCTCTTCCCCCTTTTCCTGATCCTCCGCAAATGGTTTTACCACTTGCAGATGATGTACATAGTGCCCAAATTCATGAAGCAATGTTCTGTATAGTTGGGTGCTTCTAACATGATCAGCTTCCAGCAATGCAGTATAATTTCTTTTGCTTTCTGTAAAGTTATGCCCGTCGCGGCGAAGCCTTGCCAGCTCCTGCTGATCATCAGGGTCCAGCTTGCGCGACCATTTCAATTTGCTGTTATAGTCAGCGGCTTCCAGTATAACTGCCGGATAAAAGTCGTCCTCAAACTCATAAGCGTAAATAAGCCGGCCCCAAACCGGTGAAAGTATGGCTTCTTTTCTTTTGGGCTGGCGTAATACAATGAGCTTTAAGCTGCCATAGTCAGCGGGAGAGATATAGCTAAGCATCCTTTCGACATCCTTTACGGTACAGGCATGTCGGAAAGACGCCGTATTCTTTTCAATAACAAAAAGAAAAGTATGTCCATTAATAACCCGCTCCTGCTTTTCATATGTTCCCAGGCGCTCGTAAAATATCCTGAAGTCTTTGTTACCATCTGGTATAACCAGCTTATTTTGCTGGCCATGGCCTTGTTTGGCAGTACCAATGTTCCTGTTTCTCCGGGTTGGATTACGCACAAATTTATTTTCTCCGAAGATATAAAATCACCGGATCATATTCCGCTACAAAAACCTACTTAAACATCTCCCAAATCACCTCCCCGATATTCCCACTGGGCACCTGGATATTCAGCAACGCCGCCACGGTGGGTGCTATATCCGTCATACCGGTGGTACGGTAGGTACTCCCCGGCTTTATCCCCCAGCCCATCCATACAAGCGGGATATGCGCATCATAAGGATACCATAAGCCGTGTGTGGCGCCACTTCGGCCGCCATCTTTCCAGCCGGCCTGCATGAGCAGGATCACATCACCACCACGCTGCTTATTGTAACCATTTATCAGCATGGTGCGTAAAGGCTCATGCAATGCAGCCGTACCAAGATCGTGCAAACTAACGGCATCGGCTATACCGGGAGTTGCCTTTAGTTTTTCTATGACTAATGCTATAACCTGTTGCAACGGAATGTTCCGCGCCGCAAAGGCGGAGCGGTCGAGGTATAACTGGTAGGCCGATAAAGCTACGACGCCTTTTGCTACGCCAAATTGTTCGGCAATAGCGGTATTAATATCCTTCAATACAATGTCGGCATCCAGCAGACCGGTGGGCAGCCGGTGTTCTTCGAGGAAGCCGGGCGACTGCGACACGCCGTGATCAGCGGTGATAAAATAGAGGTAGTTACCTTTGCCGAATCTTTTATCAAGATAGGTAAAGAATGCTTCGAGGTCTTTATCAAGACGCAGGTATAGATCTTCTTCTTCGATAGAATTAGGTCCAAACTGATGCCCTACGGCGTCGGGAGAAGAAAAGCTCACCGCAAGAAAATCTGTTTCCGTACCGGCGCCAAGGCCATAACCTTCTATAGCTGCTTTGGCAAAGGCAAAAGTAAGGGTGTTGCCGTAAGGAGTGGTGCGTATGGAATTCTTTTCCCTGCCGGTGAAAGCGTGTGGAAACACCGGCGCCGTTTCATGACCAAATGATTTTTCATAGTCTTTATTGTCCGCATCACTTTGTGTATAGGTGGTGATGCGATATAGTGTTTCCCAGCCTTTTGCCAGGTATTTCACGGGCAACTGTTGTTCATTGAAACGCTGCGCCCATTCCGGCAATGCTTTCATGTAATAGCTGCTTGAAATAAAGTTACCCGACCTGCCATCATACCAGAAAGCTGCATTGGCCGTATGACCTGCAGGAAGAATAGAGGCCCTGTCTTTCAATGCAACGCCTACCACCTTGCTTTTGAAATTGGTCGCCAGCCGCAGCTCGTCTGTAACAGTAGATACCAGCAGATTGCGGGGCGACATATTCCCTGCTTTCCCTTCTGCTCCCACCGTGGTTTCGGTGCTATCTTCCGTGCAATACACGGATCGCTGCAATGCGCGGCTGTACCAGTCGTTGTCCACGATGCCATGCACCGCCGGGCTGCTGCCGGTATACACCGATGTATGCCCGCAGGCCGTTACCGTAGGCGCGTAATTGATGTAGGTTTGCTCACATTTAAAACCCTCGCGCAATAAGCGCTTAAAGCCGCCATTCCCATACCTCGCGGCATACCGGTACAGGTAGTCCCAACGCATCTGGTCTACCATCATGCCCACTACAATCCGTGGTTTGGATGCGGGCGCCTGCGCTGCTGCGGTAGCCGCCAGCAACACCAGGATACCCGCTGCATAAAGTCGTTGTATCTGTTTCATATTTTAAATCAGTCCAGTATTTTCAGGTAACGTGCCATCCAATAAGGCAGCAAATATTCATCCCCCGCCAGTTCGGATTCACCATTACCGCCACCATCCAGGGTAAAGGCGTTGGCATTATGACGATGCACCGGCTGTTCATCCAGCGGCAGCAACACTTCCGTGTACTGATGCCGGAAATTAGGCGGAAGCAGCGTAATGTCTTTACGGTTCGAATTGGTAACCTTCCAGGTGATCAGGTCCATCGGGAAAGTTTGCAGCCACCAGGTAGTAGCCGGTGCGTCGTAATCACCCGAGGTAGCCAGTGCAATAAGATTCCATACGGCATTCTTCTCCGGTTGCTCCACTTCCCAGTGATTGCGGATAGCGCCTTTATACTGCGCCCTCAACTCATCTGTGAAGGCGTATTTATACAGCACCCAGTAAGTAAGAAAGGCCATCTCATCATCAGAATGATTCCAGTCGCCCATGCCCATATCAATTCCCTGGTGCAGGTATCCCGGTGTTGGTTTGATAGTGCGGTAGTCGATCTGTATATTTTTCAGATAGCCGTGCCTGTTAAGCAGCTTATAGGCTTCTGTTTTATATTTTTCTTTGCCGGTTAACTGATACGCCAATTGCAAACCCGCAATGATAGTGGTGCTGCCCAATCGCCGGTCGCCAATGGTAGTCGGGTACCAGTTGATGTACTCCGGGTTCCAGCGCGCCCACAGTGTGGGCTTGTTGTCGATGTCCACCATTGTATACTTATGATCCACAATATGCGTCATGATCTTATCAATAAAAGCAGTGACCCGCTTCTTTTCATCCGGTGTTTCCGCCACCATTTCATTCAATATTGCCGTGATCCAGATATAGGCTACATACTCATCGCTGCTGGTATGACCTTTCCACTCCCATTCAGGATCGGGAGAATCACGCCATCTTTCAGGATCAGAATTTTTATATCCTTTTCTTTCAAATGTCCTGGAAGGAAAACCTGTTAACTGGTTGATGGATAAAATTCTTTCAAAGGCTTCAAAAGCTTCCCAGGCATATCTTTTAGCCAATGAATCGTGGGTAACCGCGTACCGGAAAGCCTGACTGCCGAGATAAAAACTGCTCCATAAACCATCATTGTCCGTATCTGCCATTTCAGCTGATCCTACATCTCCCGGCGGGTTCAGGTGAAGGTTGGCAATGAAGCCATAGCGGATGTGCCGCTCGCGGATCTTACGCTCAAAGTAGGCCGCTTTCTGCGCCAGTGTTTGTTGTATAAAAGCAATTTTATTAAGACCGGTACCGGTGAGTACATACACATCCCCGTGACTGTCGGCAGCCATACTTTTTACCATATCCTGATCCAGCCATCGTTTGGAGGCGAAGTAGCGATAAGTACCGGAATCAGTGCGCATAAAAGCGCCGGCGCCGGTACCAGCCCAGATATGTCCATTCGTCACCAGCAGTTCATTAATAACGGGTACGGGCACACGTGTTTGCAACGACATACTCGTATCGCCGGTATTGCGGTTAATACCATAGTAGCCATTCGCCGTACCAAGAAGGATATCATTTCCTTTGAAAGCCATGGCAGTAGCATCTTTCACCGTATGCACCACCACAAAACGCTGCTCCTTCAGCGCATACACTGCCTTATTGGTTAAGATAAAGAATGTACCTCCGTTGGCTTCCATCCGTTGCACACCCTCCGGGATCAGCGGCAGCTCCTGCAGTTTTCCATTGTTGCCAATGGCTAATGCATCCTTGCCGGACAACAGCATACGACCGGCAGCATCTACCGCCACCCGGTTAAATTTCCCCTGCGGGAGATTAATATACGGGATGCCCGCATAACCATTGGTCAGGCATTTATCTGCATAGAGATAATACAAATGACCGCTCCCTTCCCGCGTGGTAACATCCACGGGGATCTTCTGTGCCAGTGGGCGGAAGCGCAGATCGCGCACGAGGTCGTTTCCGCTGAGCCGATAAAAGCCTTGCTTCGTAAGCACCTGCACGTTATCGTTATAGTCGGTGATTACTTTAATCAGCTCCAGTCCCTGCGGAACGTAGTACTTAACGGAAACCGCCTGTATAAAAGGCTGATCAGACGCGGCACGGGCGGAGCACGACAGTAGCACAGCTGCTGCCAGGAAAGCTATTTTCTTCATCCCAATAATAATTTTATAATTTAATGAGCCACACTTCTGCAACCCTTGAATGTTGTCGCCAGTTTAAATGTTCTTCATTGATATCATCCCATGTCAGCAGCAGTGTACCGCTTTTGCTGATCTCAGCAGGTATGGGGAATTCTTTTATCTCTCCTGTTCCTTTGTTATAAAGAGATGGTTTCAGCAATACGCCATTCGCCCGCAGCAGGCTTTCGCCATAACCTGTTATTCTTACCACGTAATGCGCGGTAGTATCCAGGTGATCATAACGCATGGCAGCAGGCCAGCGCAGGCTCACCATCCACGACAACCGCTTGCGGCTGTAACCACTTTCCCACCAGTCGAAACCCGGCGTATCACTGCGGCGCATCAGCGGATCGGTGTGCAGGTCTTCCTTCCGGACTACATGTGGCGATTTCGATACATTGCCAATATCATCGTAGCAACTGCCCGGCCCCGGGTTTTCCCATCTCCCCAAAGTATCCAGCGCCTTACGCTGCTCAGCTAAAGGAAGTGTTTTAATATAACGGAACTTATCTTCCAGCCACCAGCGATTATTCAACGGGCGGTCCAGGAAATCCAGTACCGCCCCGCGTTCCGGCCCGGCGGCTTTATACTTTGCCACACTGGTTTGCAGGGATACCGATTTATACAGGTCGTCGCACAACGCCACAATACGATCCCGCCATTGCGGCTTTACTTTTTTATCTGCCTGTTGCAATATCCTTTCCGCGTTAGCTATCTCATTACCCTTATGTTCCAGCAAGGTGCGGTTTACCTCCGCTTCCAGCGCAGCTTCCCGGATGGCACGCTCACGGGTATACGCATCATAGTACGCCCTCAGCAAACACATCTGCCAGCGCCAATTACCAGCCAACTCTCCGTGTAGCCGTTCCTGTTGTTGCCACAGTGTAAGCGTGGCTGTTATACCGCCGTTATCCGCTACCGGTCCTTCCCAGTTCTTTTCCAGTGCCAGGATCCCGTCTGCTATTAATTCCGGTGAGGCAGAAGGAAAAAAGTAATTGGCATACTGGATCATCATCTCCCGCACATCGGCCCTACTATTCCAGCCCAGCATGCTCCAGAGCATCTTATTAATATCGTCATGCGCGCCGTCGGAGTAGCTGATAAAGCCATCCATATCAGGCGCAATAAAACGGTAAATGTTTGCATAATATACCGGCTGCGGATTCACCGGCTCACGGCCAAGGGTAAACGCAAATGCCGGGTCCCACCACACTACGGGATAATCGCAGCGAACCGTGTGGGTAATATCCGGGTAATGACGGATCTTGTACTGCGGCGGTAAAGCGGCCCTGGTATCTTCCAGCGAAGGACTGGAGGGCCCTACTACAATACCTCCTAACCACACAGGTTTACGTTGATGGATATACGAATAAACGAAAGCGCACTCCGTGGAATCGTAGCCTTGCAGCGACAACCAGATGGCGGCTTGCGGATGATACTGTTTTAACGGAACCGCCAACTCCTCCAGCAACGGCAGCACCAGCTGCGGCGCATTGTTGCCGGGATCTCCGCCAGGAAAAAATACAGCATCCAGCCGCACTGCCTCGCGGAACAGCGTATCAAACTGCATCAGGAAATGATGCCGCTTGATAGTATCCTTCAGGTCAAACGTAGCGGGTGTCCACACCGAAAAATCCAGGTCGTATTTTTTACAGTACCCGCTGATCCGGCGGGTCATCTCGTTGGAAGAAACGGTGAAATGCGGCGACGCCGGCATAAACGGAATCGCTTCTATACTGTTGGCTCCGAAGATGGCGAGGTCACGGATATACTGTTCATATTGTTCCGGTGTCCATCCGTCGTAGGAGTTAGCCAGGTTGCGGTACCCGATCTGGTGACCGCGGATGCCTTTCTCTGGCGTGGCATCTACATTTATCTGCTCCGGCAACACCACCGCCTTTTGGCGGTATTCCATAATACGCAGCAAATAGCCGGCGCCATACAACAAACCACGGGAGCCATCGCCCTCTACGAGAATGGTACGGCCTGTTCTACGGATATGATACGACTCCGGTGCACATGGCTTTGTCTGGAAGATGATCACCACGCCATTTTCAGGAGCCTGCGCCGTGATGGGCCATACCAGGCCGGTACGGCGTTTCACTTCTTCCTGTAGTACCTGCGCGGCAACCTGCTTATCTTTTGATACAATGGTTACGGGTTGTGATACAGACCCGGCACAAAGTTGCGGAATGAAAAATAATATGATCAGGAATCCTCTCATTATTTCATAAACTGATGATTGTAAAAAGGAATAGCAGGACGGTTATTTCATTGTATTCTTCAGAAGATTTTCTCCGTTGGTTTGTTTCTGCAGGTCAAAAGCATCATACAACTCGCCGGTAGCTGTATAGGCGCGGAAAGATACCACCGCGGGCTTAACATCCACTACCTGGAACAGCTGTGTATAAGAATCCGTCCGGGTCATCCACGGCTGCGGATCTATCTCCGACATTTTGGGTCCGCTTACAGACACAACGTATACCGGTCCCTTGTTGCCGTCGCGTCCACGGGCGTAAGTATGGTCATGTCCCTGCAACACCAGGTCCACTTTATACCGGTCGAACAGCGGCTTAAAGTTTTCCCGCAGCCGTTCGTTGTTGCGACTTTTCTTGGTCGACAGTACCGGGTGATGGAACGTGATGGCCGTCCACCGGTTGGGATTATTTTTCAGCAGCTGTTCCAGCCATACCTTTTGACGGGCCAGCAACGTATCGGATATTTCCACTTCCTGCGAGTTCAGTGAAATAAAACGCATGCCCTGCACATCGGTATAGTAGCAGGTTTCCTCCAATCCGGCCGGGCCGTTTTCCGGTAAGGTAAACTGCGGCCGCCAGAAAGCAGAAGGCACATCCTGGCCTGCGGCGTTTTCATAGTATTCGTGGTTACCGGTCGTCATCATACCGGGCACCGTGCTGTGAATAAAACCACCCGCTTCAAACCACTGCTGCCATTCGTTGTTATTATTGCCCCTGTTCACCAGGTCGCCCGCATGAATGATGAGGCGTGCATCCGGCGCCATGGACCAGGCTTTCCGGATAGTTCTTGACCACATGGAAAAAATATTCGCCTGCGCATCTCCCAGGTAAATAAACGAAAAGGGTTCACCCGGCAATCCTGCTGTACGGAAAGCAAACCATTCGCTCCAGTCGTTCTCCTGCCCTACGCGGTACACGTAATTGGTATTGGGTTGGAGGTGATCGAAAGTAAAGTGATGATACCGCACCGGTAAGGAATCTGCGAAAGGCGGCGTGGTAACAGCCGTATACCGTGTAGCCGTTGCCGTGAAACGCGGATCGGCAGTTGCCGGCGCCAGCTCTGCATAGCTAACCGCTGCCGCCTCCCCCGTTCTCCAGGTAACCGCCGCTGAGCGGGAAGGGTCGGCTGTTACATTTAATACAATCCTGTCGGGCCGCAAACGCTGGGCGTATACTTGTTGTAAAAAGCAGGTGGCCAGCAGCCACCCGCTTATCAATATTTTCTTCATAGCTTTTACTTCAGGTACCACATCAGCGTGGTTTGTTTATCTGCTCCAAATACAGTGAGTGCTTTCTGGTATTGGTCTTCATTGGTATCTCTTTCGCCGGTAGGATAAATATACCGTTTAGGCAGCACCGTAGTAGATGCCATTGGGCCGAGTACAAACTTAGGCAGGCCCGTGCGGCGGTTATCAAACCATGCCTCAGCGCCTTTCAGGAAACCGGCAATCCACTTCTGGCCAATGAGTTGTTCCAGGGTACCATTGTATTTTACAGAAGCCTGGTTGAAGTAGCCGGCATCAATAGCAGCCTGCTCTACGCCATAGAATTTCATGTTGGCATGGATGCCATCATAATACAGGCTTTCCGCTGTTTTGCCCGGCACCGTTACTTTGCCTGCCTGCACGCATTCAGCGAGGATAAAGCAAACTTCTGCATAGGTAAGCATGCTGCCCCTCAGCATAGCACCATTAGGGCTGCTGAACAAAGAAGAAAGGCGGGAAATATGATACTTACCACCATTGTAATCGTAAGGTGCAGGAATCGCATTAGGTACGCCCACATAAGGATTCGGGTTGGTTGTCCCTCCTGTCAGCGAATCCACCCGCGCGATCCAAACTTTCAGGCGGGGATCATTGCGCTGTACTAAAGCATCTACAATTTCTTTGCTGGGTTTGCGCTTATCAAATTCATCAAAGGAACTTCCCAGCGGGCTACCCGGCCAGCTATTGGCACTCACGGTACCCTGGTAAATGATTTCAGCGTTATCTGCGTTACTTTCAAAAATGGGGTATTTGTTGTTATCGTTCAGGATCTCCTGCATTTCCGTAAAGGCAGTGGGATATTTCTTGGAAATGCGTAACAGCATCCGCAAACGGAGCGAATTGGCAAACTTGCGCCAGTTCAACGGTTCTCCCTTGTACATCACATCTGCTAATGTATCTATCTTATTGGTAACGGAAGACAGCTCATCATTTGCTTCTTTCAACGTTTGCAATAAAGCAGGGTATACCGTTTGCTGCGGATCATATTTCGGATGGGCCAGTGTTTGAGTTTTCAATAGCAACGCTTCACTATAAGGAATGTCACCAAACAAATCAGTGGTATAGGCAAAATTAAAAGCTTCCAGCACCTTGCCCACAGATACATACTGCGGTGCATTCAGCTTCTTTGCCAGGTCCATCATCTCCCGGTTGGCCGACAGCTTTGAATAGTAACTATCCCAACTTTGAGGACCCCAGTCGAACTTATCATTTCCCTCATTACGCACCATGGTGATATAACGGCCGGCAGAAGCAGGTTTATCGAAGTAAGCCTCCTTCTGGTAATCATAAGCGGTGTTAATCAACACGGAGGATAACAGGAATTCCGGATTGATCACTTCCGATTCATTCGGGTTCACATTGATATCTTCCAGTCCTTTTTCGCAGGAAGCAAAGAGGACGCCGAAGACCAGTATCAGGTATTTAAAAGGCATGCGTTGCATAACCATATAATTATTGGTTTAGAAATTGAAACCTACCTTAGCGCCATATGAACGGGTGTAAGGCAATCCCCAGCTCGCTACTCCCGGGGAGAAACTACCATTGGAGATCGTCATCGCCGTTTCCGGATCGTAACCCTGTTCTGCAGCGGTCCAGGTGAAGAGGTTACGTGCAATCAGTGATACGCTCAGGTTGCCCAGTGGCAGCTTGCCCAGTGTTTTCTTTGAAAAGGTATAGGTAAGTGATGCTTCCCTGAGCTTTACATAGCTGGCATCGAAAGTAGACCGGCCGGCATAGTCCCAGTAATATTCACCATAATAGTTTTCGGGATCTGTAACATTATCATTGAGCTTGTACTTGCCATTCCCGTCATCTATATAACCGAAAAGGATCATGCCATCTGTACGGTTGTTGCCATCCGCATCTTTCCAGGCGAGGCCACCGGTTTTCGGATCACGGCCGGGGATAGTGGTTTGTGTGCGGCCATCGCTCAACAGGTTCTTTGCCACATAAGAGAAGAAGTTACCGCCCTGGCGCCAGTCGATCAGTACATTCAGGGTAAATCCTTTGTAGGTAAAGGTGTTATTAATACCCAGCATAAAGTCAGGATTATAGTTCCCTATCTTCACATACTCATTTAACTGCTGGTAACCACCTTCACTACTCAATAAAGGCTGTCCCTTAAATTCACCATCCGGTACAGTAGCCCAGGTTTGTGCATACATGTCTCCCATTTCAGCACCTTCTTCTACCAGGAACCGGATACCTTCTGCACTGCCTAACTGGTAGCTGTTCAAGCCATCTATCAGCTTCAGCACTTTATTACGGTTACGGGTATAGTTTAATTGCAGATCCCAGCGGAACGGTCCTGCTACCGGTGTTGCATTTAACCCGATCTCAATACCTTTGTTCCTGATCCTACCAGCGTTGGTCACCATGTTGGAATACCCGGTGGCCATTGTTACCGGTATTTTGATGATCTGATTACGGTTTACGGTGTTATAATAAGTAAAGTCGATGCCGATTCTTCCTTTCAGGAAACGAACGTCTGCACCAAATTCATGCGAGGTAGCAATCAGTGGCTTCAGCCGGTTATTTTTCAACACGTTGCTGATATTCGCCAGTTTTGTTTTGTCCCAGTCCTGGCCAAAGCTGAAGGTGTTGTACAAATTATAAGGATCTGTATCGCCACCCACCTGTGCCCAGTTAGCGCGGATCTTTGCAAAAGACAACACATCCGATTTAATGCCCAGCATATCAGATACAATCAGGCTCAGTGAAGCCGAAGGGTAGAAATAGGAATTGTTGCCGGCGGGCAATGTGCTGGACCAGTCGTTACGTGCAGTCAGATCAAGAAATGCATAATTGCGGAAGCTCACCTGCCCCATGCCATACACGCTGTTGATACGTTTGGTATACCTGCCGGAAGTATTTACTACCGAACCGGCTTTGGCATTGGCAATATTGTACAAGCCGGGAATCACCAGTGCTTCTGATTTCTGGCTTGAGCCTTTAGTGATTTGATTCATACGGTTGGCGCCTGCGGAAACAGATACAAAGAAATCTGAGTTGATATTCTTCTTATAGCTTAACAGGAAGTCGGTATTCTGTTCCCTGAAAAATTCTGTTTCAAAAGCATACGCGCCGGTTGGATTCTTTATCGCACTGAAAGGCCGTTTACTTTCACGGGTTTCAGAATAAAGATCCATGCCGGTACGACCCATGAGCGAGAGGTCTTTCGTGATCTGGATATTCAGTTCCACGTTGCCTGTCATACGGTCACGGTCAAACCCGTTGATAAATTCGTATGCCACGAGGTAAGGGTTATCGGTAGATCCAGGCACATGTGAAAACTGCTCCAATCCTTCTTTACCGGGCAGCCAGTAGTTGCGCAGCTGCCTTATGTCCACGTTAGGCGTGGTGGTATATACAATGTTGCTCACGCTTCCCCGGTTAAAGGTAGGCCGGTTGCCGCTGCTGTTTTTCGTATAGCCGATATTGGTACTCACCTTGATGTTGGAATTCAAATTATATCCTGCTGCAAGGTTGAGCGTATTTCTTTTCAGGTCGGTATTGGGAATGATGCCTTCATTTTTCAGGTTGGTAAACGACAACCGGAAGTTACCATCCTTGTTATTACCGGTGATGGCAATGTTGTTGGTGAAGGTAGATCCGGTGCGGAAGAAATCCTTATGCCGGTCGGGGTAAGATACCCAGTCGGTAGGAATGGGCTGTCCGTTCGCATCCAAAGGACTATTCCATTGTACGTGTTTGGTGCCTGTGTTCAGTCGCGGTCCCCAGGAAGCGTCAGAAATAGTTTCATCAGAACCTTCGCGGTCGCCGGAACCAAATTCATTCTGGAATTTCGGGAACAGCCAGGGCTGATCAAACATCGCGCTGGAGTTAACGGAAACGCCTAATCCTTTTGTAGTACCTGAGCCGGATTTGGTAGTGATGAGGATCACGCCGTTGATAGCACGGGAGCCATATAAAGCGGAAGCGCTGGCGCCTTTCAGTACCGAGATGCTGGCAATATCATCGGGGTTGATATCCGAGATGGTGCTGCCATAATCCACTACTACCTGTCCTACGGGCTGTTTAGGATTACGCACCGCCGGTGCAATAGGAATACCATCTACTACATACAACGGTTGGTTATAGCCTTCCAGGCTGCTCTGCCCGCGGATGGTAACCAGCGAGGTACCGCCCGGGTCGGAGCTGGTGCTTCTTACGTTTACACCGGTTACTTTACCGGCTAAAGCGTTCGCAATGTTTACTTCTTTTACCGTGCTCACCTGGTCGCCTTTCAGCGTGGCGATGGAGTAACCGAGCGCTTTCTCCTGGCGTTTAATACCAAGCGCGGTAACTACCACATCATCCAGACTGCGTATGGTAGCCACCAGCTGTACCTGCAGTGTACCGCTGCCGGCCACCGTTTCCTTTGATTGATAGCCTACGGAACGGAATACCAAAACGGCATTGCTGCCGGCTACTTTGATGGTAAACTGTCCGTCTACGTTAGTGGCCGTGCCATTGGATGTGCCTTTTTCATGCACGCTTACACCGGGAAGGGCTACACCGCTTTCATCGGTTACCATGCCTTTTACGGTTACTTCCTGCATTTTTGTGGCGCCTGTTTCTCCGCCGGCAGGGCGGATCGCATAATCATGGTCGCTTAATTTTACCGCCTGCAAACCCAGTGGTGTAAGCACTTTCGTTAGCTGTGCTTCCAGGTTGCTGTTGGTAACACGGAGTTGTTTCCCCGCAACAAATTTATCCGCCACTTGTGTGGGCGAATAATTAAAGCTGATGTTAAACCTTGTTTCGAGGTTGGTCAGCATTTGCCGGAGTGGGATGGTTCCTGCTTCCCCCGGAGTATCTCCGCTTCTTACCATTAATTGCTGTGCGCTGGTTTCGGTGTTCAGCAGCAGCAACAACAACAGCATCGCTCTCCAGGGAGCATAAAGCTTCGTAAAGCTCTTTTGCATAACTGTAAATTTTAAAAACCTTATTCAAAAATGATGACTGAATTATCTTGTTTCATTTTCAGCTGATGCACGGTAGCTATAGCTTTCAACAACATCGGGGGATCATCAGCAGGCACAGAGCCGGTGAATAACAGGCTTTCCATTTTCTTATTCCTGAACTGAATCTTATAACCATATATATCTTCCAGTTGCTGCGCAACGCTTGCCAGCGGCGTATCCCTGAACAGGAGCCGGCGTTGCTTCCAGGCGGTGAGCTGCACGGGATCTGCCTGCAGCCGGTGATGTTCTCCCGGTGTAAAAGACATCATATCGCCGGGTTTCATATCCAGGCTGTCGTTCACCACAATCTTCCCTTCTTCCAGCAATACCTTCACCTGATCATGACGGTGATATACATTAAAGGCGGTTCCTTTTACTTCAATAGTTACCTGCGGCATCAATACCCGGAATTTAGGATGCAGCCCGGCGGGAGATTTAGACACATTAAAATAGGCCTCGCCATCGAGCGTTACGGCCCTTACATTTTCCTTTGTCCATTTGCGGGGATAAGAAACAGATGAATTGGCATTCAGCTGTACAACAGAGCCATCGGGCAGTTGCAGGGTTTTGGTTTCACCAAAGCCGGTTTGAACAAAAATGTTTTCAACGGATGGCTCACTTCCCTGTGCATACCATATGCCGGCAAACAGCAGCACAGCAGCAGCGGCAGCCAGTGCGTAGTACCACGGCCTGCGGACAACTACGTTATTTTTTTTAATAACGGGTTCGTCCAGCAACAGGTCTATCCGGGCTTTCACAGCCTCCATTTCTTCCATGCTTACTTCGTTGGTACGGAACCGTAGTGCCAGCACCAATGCGCGGGCATCCTGCAACACGGCCTCCTTCTCCGGGTGTACCGCTATCCAGCTTTCCCAGAAAGCCGCAGCAGTATCCTCCAGCACCCAGGCACGGAATAAGTCATCCGCAGCAAAATCTGCTGCCTCAAATTCACTATAGTTCATAAAAAAAACACCTTGTACAATAGTAAGAGACGCGGATGCGGAAAATACCCTCACGGAAATGGAACTTTTTCCGCGGATTTTGTCTTTCTCAGGATTACACTGATTTTACGGATTAATTTGATTTTACTTTTTGGATTTTTTTGGATTTTTTGATTTAATAGCAAAGGGAGATATAAGCGACTGTATACGCTTATATCTCCCTCTCTCCTTTATAAAATCATAAAAAATCCAAAAAGTAAAATCAAATTAATCCGTAAAATCAGTGTAATCCTGAGAAAGACAAAATTCGCGCCGCGGCCTCGTCCTGTGCGAGCAGCTCCTTTAATTCGGCGATAGCCCGGTAGATGAGGGTGCGGGCATACTTTACTTCTTTCAATACCATGATGTCGGCGATTTCCTCGTAGGAAAGGCCTTCGTAGAAGCGCAGGTATACGGCTTCCTTTTGGCGGAGGGTGAGGGCGTTTAGTTTTTGTTGCAGCAACCGGGTGGTGTTTTCACTATGCTGCCGGTTGATGAGGATACTTTCCGGGGAGAGCTCCAGGGCGAAAGTAGAGGCGGCGCCTTCGTCGAGACTTGCAGGGCCGTGGGCCGACTTGTCGAGGTACCTGAATAGCTTTCTCCTGGCGGATACCATCAGGTAGCTTTTCAGGCTGACAGGAAGCGAAAGACCGGCCCTTTGCGCAAATAACTGCGAGAAGAAGTCCTGCAACATATCCTTTACCAGCGCCCGGTCTGTTGTAAACCGGATACAGTACCGGAACAGCAACGGGAAGTAGCGCCGGTATATTTCTCCGAAGGCGTCCCGGTCTCCGCTACAGAGCCGGACCCACAGGAGCTGTTCATCTTGCTGAGGATTGTATGGGCTGCTTGACATCTATTGTGTGAATTAGCATAAGGATCTTTCTCTAAACTACACATTGGCCGGTTGCCGTCATAACTTCCTGTCAGAAATAACATCGATTTAATGTGAGGGCAAAGGCGCCGACACCACTTCCCGGATCTGTAAACGCTCGCACCAGCCTTTAAAATCACGGTAAATCTGCTGCAAGGTTTCCTTCTGCTCCGGCGTCAGCTCCAGCGCATGCGCGCGGCTGATGGTGCGCACCGGGATGCCCCTTAACTGCAGAAAATATTTTGCGCTCAGCGGGTAGGCTACGTGGATCAGCGGGTCTACTCTTTGTAACTCCGATTGTATCCAATGTACATCTTCCTGCCGGCTTTCATCATTTACATGATTACAGAGCCATACCAGTATTTCAGGATAAAAATTTCCGGAGATAGACGACATGCCAGCTGCTCCCATTTGCATGGAGGCTACCGCATTAGGCGTATGGGCGTCGTAGAATTCCAGCCGGCTTCCCGCTGTCACGGCCAGTTTGGCGCGCACGTTTTCCACCTTGCAGGAAGTATCTTTATGATAGATGAGGCGGTTGGTAGCCAGTAAGGTTTGCAGGATCTCCGGTGTAATCACCCGTTTATAAGGCGCCGGGCATTCGTATAGTCCTAAGGGTATATTGCCGGTGAGGGAAAACAATTCCTCAAATCTTTGCAGCAGTACGGCATCCGGTTCGTCTACGTTCGCAAAGTGCCCGGTGATCATGATCACGGAATCCACACCGGTGTCATAGATCTTTTGTGTAAACAGCGCCTTGTCTTTGATCGTAAGGCCAAAGGACCCGGTAGCCACTACCGGCACACGGCCATTAACATACTGCACTACGTGGCGGGTGAGCTCCAGTCGCTCATCCTCGCTGATACTGTACATTTCGGACGACAGGCAATTGGCGAAAAAGCCCTTTACGCCGGCATCCAGATAAAAATCTACCAGGTGCTCCACCATGTCATGGTCAATCTGCGCTTTCAGATTAAAAGGGGTGATCATCACCGGTACAAATTTCTTTTGCATAACAAACGGGTTTAAATAATCAGGAAGTTTTAAAGCGTTGCAGCCGCGATAGCAGCATACCCGCCAGGAATATTGATAAAGTTCCCACCACGATGATCATATGCGCATGCAACGGGCTGCGCAGACCGACTAACCCGGCGGGGAGATACTTTGATAACGACATCCACAGGATTACTACAATACCAATGATGGTAGCGGTAACCGCTATGGCATTTTTTGTTTTGGAGATAATGCCCAGCAAAAACAATCCCAGCATACCTCCCGCAAATATGCCGGACAACTCCCACCACATGTCCAGGATGCTCTTTACACCGATCATTGAAATACCAAAACCAATAGCCATCAAACCCGATAAGGTAGTGGCGATATACAACACCCGCATCTCCTTTGCAGGCGTGATTTCCGGATCAACATACCGCTGATAAATATCTTTCAGAAAAACAGTAGCCGTGCTGTTCATACCACTGCTGACCGTACTCATTGCCGCAGAAAGAATCGCTGCTACGATTAAACCCATGAGTCCTTTCGGCACTTTGGTAACCATAAACCAGGGCAATACCTTATCGCCGTAATCGGCTGGCTGCAGCGATGCAACCGGTACCTGCCTTTCCGCCGCCACCTGCTGTTTCAGCGCCAGCAGCAGTTCCGGGTGCTGTTGCGCATACGCATACAAGGCTGTGCCAATAAAAAAGAACACCATGCTCACCGGCACATACCAATACACACAAAGCCATATACTGCGCGACGCTTCTTTTTCTGAACGGGCAGTATGGTAGCGCTGCACATAGTTCTGGTCCATACCAAAATTATTCAGGTTAATAAAAAAGCCATACAGGAACACCACCCAGAAAGTAGACGTGCTGAAATCCCGCAGGGAAAAACTTCCCAGTGAAAATTTCCCGTCTGCCATTCCTATCTTCCAGATATCCTTCACCCCATCATTCATGCCTGTAATCACCAGCCAGAGGATCACTACGGCGCCGGCAGTTTTCACAATACCCTGCAGTACTTCCGTCCATATCACCGCTTCCATACCTCCCAACACGGTATATATAATGATGCATATCCCTGTAACGGTCATGATAGTACGCATTTCAAGTCCCGTAAGCGCCTGTAGTGCCAGCGCTACCCCAAAAAAGATAGAGCCCATCCGCGCAAGCTGCATCAGGATAAAACAAACCATCGCATAGGTTCTGGCCCATGGGCCAAACCGGTGTTCCAGGTGCGTGTATGCACTCACTTCCCCGCTGCGGCGGTAAAACGGCACAAAATATTTTGCTGCAATAAAAGCAGCCAGCGGCATAGATAAACTGAATACAAAAGCATTCCAGTTACTGCCAAATGATTTCCCCGGCACGCCGAGAAAAGTATTACTGCTTAAAAACGTGGCATACAACGAAAGCCCCAAAGCCCAGCCCGGTATAGTTCCGGACGCCGTGGTAAATTGTGCCGCATTCCTGTTTTTCCGTGAAAACCATACCCCCACTCCAATCATACATAGCAGGTAAATGGCAATTACAGCCAGATCAATTATTGGCAGTTGGTGCATAATGAATCTCCGATTGGTCGATAAAACCAGTTCAATACGTGGATAAAAAAATTACAGTCGTTACACGAAGATTACTAATTTTTATGGATCAAACAATGTTGAATGTTATGAAAAGAATAGCTTAAATTACTATTGAGATGAACAACCTGGCCGCCAACACACCGACCACCTGGAACTTACCGGACCACCTGAAACGCAAGCTGGAAAAGCATCCGCTTGGTAGAAACCTTTTTATCACCACCATTGGGCTCTATCCTGAAAATGCTGCCCTGGAAATCAGTGAACCAAAGGGCGCACCGGTGTATACCTTATTATATGTAACACATGGAAAAGGATGGCTGGAAACGGGGAAAAAGAAAGTGACTATCAAACCCAATCAATACCTGCTTTTTCCAAAAGGCGCCGCCTTCCGCTCCGGTCCTGCTGAAGGGGAACCGTGGCGGATCTATGCCGTGCAGTTTTCCGGCAAGCTGGCAGACGACATATACAGCTACCTGGGCACCGGCCTGAAACCGCATACTATACCACCTCTCGTAGGACGCAATGCACAGTTCGATGATATCCTCCATCATCTCGACCTCATGAATAATATAGAGAACCTGCTGTACGCCAATTTCCGCTTCTATAGTTTCCTTGGCACTTTCCGGCTCACGGTTTTCAATTATATGAAGAAGGGCGCAGATAATATTATTGAACAATGTATCCAGCTCATGAAACAAAAGCTGGACCAGCACCTCACCCTGGCCGACCTCTCCAGGGAAACCTGTATTTCCGCATCGTACCTGTCGGCCCTCTTTAAAGAAAAAACACGCTACTCTCCCATCCAGCTGTTCACCTCCCTGCGGATGCAGAAGGCCAGCCAGCTGCTGAAAGATACCCGTTTGACCGTAAAAGAAATTGCGCAGGAAATGGGCTACCCGGATCAATACACGTTTTCCAGGTCGTTTAAACTGATCATGGGGGTATCCCCAAAAAAATTCAGGGATAAGGGCTGAATGATATTACCCAATTGTTAAGCAGTGGGAAGCAGTGAGGGATATGGCGTTTCAAAACGAATATATAGAAGGAACGAAATTCCTTCCATCATTTAATACCAAACACTCATGCGCTTTTTTATCCCCCGTTATCTGTTTCTTGTACTGCCTGTATACTGCCTGTTTACAGGCGCGTGTAAAAAAGATAAGCCTGCAACACCCCAAAAATCGCCTAAGTATGAACTGGTGACGGGTACCTGGAAACAACAGGACATCGTGCTGGCAGTAGCCGTTAAATTGAATAAACAGAACATTCCAGCAGGCACCAGCATCATTGCATTGGCGCCCCTGCTCGGCCCTGGCGGCGCCCTGTTCACCTGTACCGTGAATAACACCTACCAGTTTAACGGCGACGGCTCCTTTGCGATTGATGGCTGCACCACGCTGATCCTGCCTGTTGCCGGCAACAGCGGCACCTGGGACCTGGACGTACACGATTCGGTGTTAAAACTCATTTCTGCCAAAGGAGAAAATGATCCGCACTGGATTGAAAATATCAGCAGCACCAACCTGGATCTTTCCCTTACGGTAACGATCCCCGGTGTAGCGACTATACCTCTAATATTAAAATTAAAGAAATAAACGAACCGCGGAGATATCGCATGCTATTGTTGAAAATAACAATAATATAATCGGTAATTCCTTGTATCTTGTTTAGACTGATCAGATATTTGCTGGCAATTATGGAAAGTATTGTACAGGATATTATCAATGGGAATATCGGAAGTTTTAAGATGGTATACCAACAGTACCACACAAAACTTTACTTCTACGTTCTGAAATGTACACACTCCGTTTACATAGCGGAAGAAACTGTGCAACTTACTTTCATACTCCTCTGGGAAAAGCGGGAACGATTGTCTACCAGCTTTAATATCTCCACACAGATTTTTCGTATAGGCAAAAGCGTAATGACCGACCTCCTTCGCAAACAACAGGTGCGCGACCGCCATACGCAAACATTGGTAAGGGATAACACCAACTGGCATGTGGAAACAGATATCTCTGTAAAGGAAGAACTGAAGCGCGTATATAACAGTATAGAACAACTATCCCCCATCCGGAAAAATGTTTTTAAACTCAGCCGCTTTGAAGGTCTCCCGCATAAAGAAATTGCCAGGCAGTTATCCATCTCCCCTAAAACAGTTGAAAACCACATTGTACGGGCGATCCGCCAGTTAAAGAATTCCCTGCTGCTACTGCTGTTCCTGCTGATCTGTTAACTAAATGTGACGCAGTGAGGGATTTACCGTTTTCAAACGAATACATACTATGAAGCATTCAGTAACACTTATTGAAAAGTTTCTCCGGGATGAATGCAATGAAGCCGAGAAGCAATGGGTAAAAGCATACATTGCGCAGCATCCGGAGGCTTTACAACCTTACTTAACGGAAGAAAGCTGGCATTCCTTCCAGCCAGGTGAGCTATTGCCGGAAGCGGTTTCCGGTAAAATGATGACGGTAATTGAAGGGCAGACTTTTCAGAAGAAGCAGGTAAACAGGCGCTGGTATGCAGCGGCAGCAGCCGTTGTGCTCATTATTTCCGGCGGACTGCTATGGACGATATTACGCCCGTTGCCTATCAACAAAACAATGGCGGTAAAACCCGTGCAAACAAATACCGCTCCCGCAACAGCATTACGTACCGTAATGAACAACACCGGTAAAACAATGCCGCTGCAGCTGAGCGATGGCAGCGTTGTAGAACTGGCCCCGCAAAGCGAAGTGAAATACCAGGAGCCGTTCACCGGCAACCGCAGGGATGTTTATTTAAAAGGACAGGCCCTGTTCCATGTAACCGGAAATAAAGAGCAGCCATTCACCGTATATGCAGGCCAGCTTGGCACCACCGCATTAGGTACGGTTTTCAAAATAACGGCGTGGGACCGGAAAGCGATCACACAAGTTCAACTGATCAGCGGCAAGGTAGTAGTGAAACCGGATCATGCAGCAGGCGTTTACCTGCGCCCCGGCCAGGCACTGCGCTACGACCGTCAAAAAATGCTGGTAACCGTGAATGATGTCATCAAAAAAGATAAAATACCTTCACGCATAAACGAAATTATTACTTTCAGCAATGAACCGCTGACAGGCGTTTTCAGGCAGATGTCTGAAAAACACCACGTCAGCATCCAATATACAGCCAGCGGCCTTACAGGCATGAATTTCACCGGAACATTCGACAGTAGCAAAGAAACACTAAAAGAGTTCCTGACAACTATTGGTACGTTAAATAATCTTACTATTAATCAGAAAGATGATGTTATCTACATAGTACAATAATCCCGGAAACTAATTTCCCATACTTACAACACAGGCAACCTCCATGAGGCTGCACGGACTTCCTTTTGCCTAAAACGAACATATTATGTGTGTAAAAATCAAACAATCACGCCCCACCACCATCATCTGGCTCTTGCTGTTGCTCTGGCAACTGATGGCCGGAAACGCACTGGCGCAAAACCCGCGCCCTGCCGCCATTGGCCTCATCAAAAATGAAAGTAATGAAAGCCTGCCCGGTGTGATGGTGAAAATGGAGAATGCAGACCATAAAGTATTAGCCACCACCGTCACCAATGAAAAAGGCATCTTTACATTTGCTAAACTGCCTGCTGGCGGCCCCTATCATTTCGTGTTATCACAAATGGGTTATACCACCGACACGCTGCGCGGATATATGATCAACGACTCCAGCAAATTGTCTTTATCGGTGGTCCTGAAAAAAAAAGTAGAAGAGTTAAGCCAGGTGCTGGTAACGGCACTGGGCATTAAAAGAGAAAAGAAAGCCCTGGGGTATTCTGTGGAAGAACTGGGCGGCAAGGAATTTAACCGCGTAACACAGGAAAACCTGCTCAACTCCATGTCGGGAAAAGTGGCCGGCGTTACCATCAACTCCACCGGTACCACCGGGTCGTCTGTAAGCATGATCATACGCGGCGCTACCTCCCTCAGCAGCGATAACCAGCCGCTATTTGTAGTAGACGGCGTACCCGTAGCCAACACGGTGAACAACATCAGCCAGATCGGTAAAGATAACATGGTGGATTATGGCAATGCCATTTCCGATATCAACCCCGATAATATTGAAAGCGTTACCATCCTGAAAGGCCCCAGCGCCGCCGCATTGTATGGCTCCCGCGCGGCCAACGGCGTAGTACTCATCACCACCAAAACAGGCAGAAAAGTTAATACGGTAACCGTTGATGCGTATGTAAACTCCGTATTCGATATTCCCTATAAATACCTGAACTGGCAAACGAAATTCGGCTCCGGTCAACTGGCAGGTATTCCTTTCTCCCGCAGTGGCAACCTGCTCACCAATCCATTCGGCACTATCATCCAGGAAAATGTGGATGGCACCTTCGGCGCCGAACTGGATATGGGTTATGAAGAAGTGCAGTGGAACAGTCCCCTCGATGCAAACGGCAAAAAAATACCGATGCCGTTGGTGTCGCACAAAGATAACGTGAAGAATTTCGTGAACACCGGCATCACTACCATTGCCGGTGCTTCTGTTGCCAATAACAACGATAAGATCTCCTATCGCATTTCCTATGCAAACATGTCGAACAAAGGAATTATTCCTAATACCGATCTCTATAAAAATACGCTGAGCCTGAACTCCGGCCTGCAGGTAAACTCAAAGCTGAGTTTAAGTACCAATATTGATTTCAGCCGCAACAACTCCAACAACCGCGCTGCCGGCGACCGTGGCGCCAACCCGCTGCAGGCGGTATACAGCGTTTCCCCGCACATTGATATACGCGACCTGGCAAACTACTGGATGCCCGGGCAGGAAGGATTACAGCAACGCACCCAATATAACGGCGTGTTTAATAATCCTTACTTCCTCGCGTATGAAGTAAAGAACGGATTTGTGAGAGACCGGTTGTTTGGTAATATCCGGGCCGACTGGAAAATACTGCCGTCCCTTACTTTTATGGCGCGGTATGCACTGGATACCTACGGCGAAAAAAGAGAAACCAAAATTTCCAACAGCTACCTGAATAATCCCGGTGGCGCCTATGGCATCATCAACCTCGATAACTACGAGCGGAATATGGATGTATTGCTTACCTATAAAAAAGCCATTCATCATTTCGATGTTTCCGTTTCTGCCGGTGGTAATATGCGCTACCAGACAGGCAGCAACGTTACCACCTCTACGAAGGACGGTACCGGTCTTAATACGCCCGGCGTATATACCATCCAGAATATTTCTCCTGCCAACCTCAACTTCTACAGCAGCACTTTTGAAAAAGGTGTGAACAGTCTTTACGGCATGCTGAACATAGGATACAAAGGAATGGCGTACCTGGATGTAACCGGCCGTACCGATTGGTCCAGCACCCTCCCTGATGCCGCTTCCTACTTTTATCCGTCGGCCTCACTGAGTGTGCTGCTGAATGAAATGGCGCACATCACCTCTACCAATATCAATATGATCAAATTAAGAGGCAGCGCAGGTAGGTAACGATGCTTCTCCTTACCAGCTGGTGGCTACTTTGGGCAGTGTGGGCGCCTGGGGAAACATTCCGCAGCTCACCACTTTCGGGACTTTGCTGAATCCTTTCCTGAAACCCGAAATCGCTACGTCGTATGAAGGCGGTGTGGATATTAATCTATTTCAGAACCGCCTGCATTTTTCAGGCACCTATTATATCGTTGAAAACAAAAACCAGATCTTCAGTCCTAAAACACCTCCTTCTTCGGGCTACTCTTCCCGCAGCATCAACGCGGGTTTGCTCAGGAGCAGGGGCATTGAATTAACGCTCGGCGGCACACCGGTACAAACCAGGAACTGGAGATGGGATGTGGACTTTAACTTCACCCGCAACAGAACCCGCATCATTTCCCTGCCGGATGATATGCCTTATTATACCCTTTGGGAAGAAGGAAAAGGCGGCGCCTGGACCTATGTGGGAGAAGATATCGGCGACATCTACGATGCACAGCTGGTAACCGTTACAGACAAATCGTCCCCTTACTACGGTTATCCTATATTAGATAACACCGGTAAATGGCAAAGTATAGATGCCATCAATACAAAAAATAAGATCGGCAATTTTAACCCCGACTTTATCATGGGTTTTCAGACGTCCATCTCCTATAAAAGTTTTACACTGAGTATGACGTTCGACTGGCGGAATGGCGGTGACTTTGTATCGCAAACCTACCGTTACGGAGAAGAACATGGCAACTCCCAGCTGTTCCTCGACAAGCTCACCGACCCCGGCACTATGAAAGGCCAGGAACTGCGCGATTACCTGGTGAGTCACCAGGATCAACTGGTAATCCCCACCGGCAATAACTTCCCGCTGGTAGGCGGTCCTACGCCGGAATACAATAGTTTTCCTTTTACTTATGGTCCGTATGTGCTGCCTTATGGCGGCGTATTTATTCCGGGTGTAAGGGCAAAAGGATACGACAGCAACGGTAACCCCACCGGCTATCTTGAAAACCTTGGTAACGATGGCACCCTCACGCTTCCTTATGCAGGCAGTACCGCCTGGTCGTTTACAAGGGCGTTCTTATTCCCTGCATCTTACCTGAAGCTGAGAGAAGTGTCGCTTACCTATGCGCTGCCGCAGCGACTGATCAGTACCGCGAAATTGCAGCGCGCCAGCTTCTCTGTATACAGCCGGAATATTATCCTGTGGACTGCCGCCAAAATCGGCATTGATCCCGAAAACGCCTATCAGCCTTCTACCGCTGTACAGGGCTCGGGCATGCAGTTCAAGCAGGGTATTGAAAGATACAATGTTACTCCCTGGGCTATCCCGGTGGGTGCAAAACTGAACGTCACCTTTTAAGTGTTCCTTTAATTCTGATATATGAAAACAGTGCGTAAATCTATTATACTCAGTATCGGATTTCTTTGTTTATCTGTTGCCTCCTGTAAAAAGGACCTGATCAGCATGAACGAAAATCCCAACGGCGCCAATCCGGTTACCATCAATCCTAACCTGGTGTTGTCTACGGTGCTCACCACCACAGGATTCCAGCTGGTATTCCTGGGCTACCAGGATATGGCCGGGGTGATGCAGCACACGCAAAAAGATGGCTGGACGACCACCCACAATGAATACGACTGGTCCGGCTCCAACAGCTGGACAGGGTACTACGATGTGCTGCGGAACAACCAACTGGTATATAACCGCGGCGTGGAACTGAACAGTGAACTGCACCAGGGTGTGGCACTGGTGATGAAGTCATTGATCTTCGGCCTGATCACGGATCTCTGGGGCGATGCACCTTACACCTACGCCCTGCAGGGAGAAAAGGGCACACCCGAAACCACGCTCCCGGTATTTGATCCGCAGCAAACTATTTACATGGGAATACTCGCTGATCTTGAAAAAGCAAACACCCTGCTTTCAAAGCCTAAAAGCGCTTATTCCAACCCTATTGATGCCGTGGATGTGTATTACCAGGGCGACCCGGCGAAATGGCGTAAAATGGCCAATTCCCTCGCATTACGGTATTATATGCGCCTGTCTGAGAAGCTGCCCGCCATCGCAAAAGCCGGTATTGAAAAAATGGTAGCCGATCCCGCGCAATATCCTCTTATCCTCAGCATCGACGGCGCAGAAGATGCCACCATGTCGTTCCCCGGCAACAGCAATGCGGATTCCTGGCCCATGAATGTAGCCTACGACACCGACAGCAGCAACTACCGCCGGTTGAAGATGTGCAGCACATTTGTAAATGCCCTGCAATCCAGGCACGATCCAAGGCTGGGCGTATGGGCCAATAAAGTGCAGTGTTTTTTATTGGTAGATGATACCAAACCAGCCGGCACCGGCAACGTTTATAAAGCCACCGACACCGTGATAGCAGGAGAACCGCGGAAGGTAAGATACATTTCACCTGATGTGCTGGCCTCCAAAGGACTTACTGCAAATGATATTAACCAGGACGAAAATTACGTGGGGCTTCCTCCTGCTATTTCCGGCCCGGCGGTATATAATCTCAGTCCCGATGCCAGCCAGGCATCCAGGAACCCGCATGTATCCTGGCTCAACGACATCTACAAACAACCTAAAGGACCGCTGCTGAAAGCGAGGATCATCTCTGCATCAGAAGTACATTTTATTCTGGCGGAAGCGGCTGCCATAAAAGGATGGGCGGCCGGTGATGCGGAAGCGCATTACAACGCGGGCGTTCAGGCATCGCTCAATGTTTGGGGAGTAGCCGGCAGCACTGCCGCTTATCTCGCGCAGCCTTCCGTAAAATTCAATCATACGCAGGAACAGATCATTATACAGAAATGGATCGCCAGCTGGACTGCCGCCACCGAAGCCTGGGCGGATTATAAAAGAACAGGCTACCCGGTATTACAGGCCGGCCCGTATGCAAAAGGCCCCGTAGTACCGGTGCGACTGTACTATATGCTGGAAGAACGTAACCTGAATAAAGCAAACATGGAAGCAGCTGCCGGCCGGCTGGAAGTAACCACCTACTCGTCCTTTGGCGCCAATGGCACTAAAAATAGTCCGTGGTCGAAACCCTGGATCATCCAGGGCACCGGAAAACCCTGGTAATTTCTTATATTTCATCAACCCATAAAAAACAATTCTATCTGGATATGAAGCAACTCTTTTTAAATGCCGCCACTGCATTTGTACTCCTGCTAAGCCAGGCGAATACTTTTGCACAACAAACCGTAACACCTGCCAACGCGCTGAAAAGCTACCTGGACAACGGCGATACTTCGTTCAAATGGGAACTGAAGGATTCCTTCAACGTTACTAACGGCAAAGGCTATAACGTACTCCTTACTTCGCAGAAATGGCGGGAATACACCTGGACGCACCAGCTCACTATTTTTGTGCCCGATGAAATTAAATACGACGGTGCATTGCTGTTTATCACCGGCGGCTCCGTGAAAGATGGACTGCCTAACTGGAACGGCCCTACGGATGAACTGTACCAGCAGATGGGAAAAGTTGCCGCCGTGAATCACGCAGTAACAGCGGTATTACGGCAAACCCCCAATCAGCCGCTCTTTGGTAAACTAACAGAAGATGCGCTGATTTCATACACCCTTCACCAGTTTAAAAAAGATGGCGACTACAACTGGCCACTGCTCTTCCCGATGGTAAAAAGCGCTGTAAGAGCTATGGATGTAATCCAGGAGTTTGCAGACAAACAACTGAACCGCAAAGTGAATGGCTTTGTAGTATCCGGCGCGTCCAAACGCGGCTGGACCACCTGGCTCACCGGCGCCAACGATAAACGCGTGGTAGCCATTGCGCCCATGGTGATTGATGTGCTGAATATGCCGGTGAGCCTGGATTACCAGATCAAAACCTGGAAAGAATATAGTGTGCAGATAGAAGACTACGTGAAACTGGGTATCCCCCAAACGGCGCATACTACCGAAGGCATGGCCATCAATACGATGATTGATCCCTACTCCTACCGTAGCAGCCTGTCTATTCCTAAAATGATATTTATGGGCACCAATGATGAATACTGGGTAGTAGATAATATCAAAAATTACATCGACAGCATCCCCGGTAAGAATCTTATTAACTATGTACCCAATGCCGGTCATAACCTGGGCGATAAACAGCAGGCCTTCCAGGGACTCAGCGCCTTCTTCGGAATGACGCTGAGCAAGCAGCCCTACCCCGATTGCAGCTGGACTACCCGCACGCACAGCGGTAAAGTACAGCTTACGGCCAAAGCTACCTCCGACCGTTTACTGGATGTAATCCTGTGGTCGGCCAACTCTTCGGACCTGGATTTCCGCAACGACAAATGGGAATCCAAAAGCCTGGGAATGGCGCATCAGTCGAAAGTAAAAGTAACCACCACGCTGCCGCCAAATGGCTACCGTGCTTTTTACGTGGACCTGAAATACCAAAATGCCACCGGCGGTACCTACACCGTTAGTACACGTGTATTCGTTACCGATACTAAAGCCATTCTTTGATGAAATCAATGATATTACTGGCAGCTGCCTGCTGTCTCGCCATTAACGCCCTTGGCCAAACGCTGCCGGCTACACGAAATAAATTTGTGGTGGTAGCGCATCGTGGTAACCACGTGAGCGTGCCGGAAAATACCGTGGCAGCCATCGAAGAAACCATCCGCTGCGGGGCCGACTACGCCGAGCTGGATCTCCGCACCACCAAAGACGGGCAGCTGATCCTCCTGCACAACGCCACCGTGGATAAAATGACGGATGGCACCGGCAATGTAACGGACCTTACGCTGGCGGAGATCCAAAAACTGCAGGTGCGCAGTGCCGATGGAAAAGTATACCGGGTGCCTACTTTCGCAGAAGCATTAGAGGCATGTAAGGGTAAGCTGAACATCTACCTCGACTTTAAAGCCGCCGATGTGCCCGAAACCTGGAAACAACTACAGGCCGCCGGTATGGAAAAACAGGTGGTAGTATATCTCAATGAAAAAAAACAATACAAAGCGTGGAGGGAAACAGCGCCGGAAGTACCGCTGATGGCCAGTTTACCGGACGAAGTAAAAACACCGGAACAGCTGGAAGCCTTCCTGAAAAAAATTCGTATAGCCGTACTGGATAACATTACCGATCCTGCGATGTTGGCGGTTACCGGCAAATACAACACCGCGGTGTGGCTGGATGTACAGTCGCCCGATGAAGGCCCTGCCAGCTGGCAGGCAGCGATGAGCAAAGGAATACAGGGCGTGCAAACGGACCACCCGGATGCGCTGATCACCTGGCTGAAGCAATATCAATCTACAAAATAAAAAAGCAGGGGCGCCATTCAAGCGCCCCTGTAATTATTTAGTATTCCGCTTCTGCGAACGCCGGTTCTCCCATTACTTTCATAAACAACTCTTCATTCAGTAAATCCTTTACGGATTTAATAATAAAATCAGGCGAATAACCAAAATTCACGAGGTCGTCTTCATGTGTTACGCCTGATAAGGTGAGCACGGTAGTAAAGCCCATAGAGCCTGCACCAAGGATATCTGTTCCCATGGTATCGCCTATCATCACCGTTTCATCCGTAGTGAGCTGCAATGCTTTGCGCGCCATGCGCATCATCACGGGGCTGGGTTTCCCCACACTAAAGGCTTTGATGCCGCTGGCAAATTCCAGCATCGCTACCAGTGCGCCGCAACCTGCGCGGTATTTACCATCGCCCATGGGGCAGTTAGGATCAAGATTAGTGGCGATTAATTTGGCGCCTTTCATGATCATGTTGATCGCTTTATCAACGGATTCCAGCATGATCGTTCTGCCTTCTCCTATAATCACATAATCAGGCTGATCATCTACAATAGAATAGCCGGCATTGTAAAGTTCCGTCAATAACCCGCCTTCACCGATTACATACGCTGTACCGTTTTCTTTTTTGGAAGCCAGGTATCTTGCGGTAGCCATGGCACAGGTAAAAATATCTGTATCATTTACCTTAAAGCCCATCTTATTCAGCTTGTAACATACATCCCTGCTGGTTCTTTGGCTATTGTTGGTGAGGAACAGGAAAGGAAGGCCTTTATCTCTGAGACCATTAATAAATTCTACTGCACCGGGAATAGGTTCGCTGCCTTTGTAGATTACGCCATCCATGTCGATTAAAAATCCCTTTTTTTTCATAGCAATCAGATGTTAATGAACTGGTTTGTGATTCAATAAATTTCATGGAATGAATAAAGGCGGGAAACGGTATAGCCGCAGCGAAGCATCCGTAGAATTGGATAGCTTCCCCCTAAAGATAATAAAATAAATTAAAAACTTTTTTCTTTTTGTGAGAAGAACAACGGATCTATTGAATACCCTGTAAAAATAATTCCAGGTGATGATTGAAAATCTCCGGTTGTTCCATATTCGGCATATGCGAAGCGTCCTTTATTACAACGAGTTGCGCATTTTTGATACGCGCCTGCATTCCTTTCGCCACTTCCACGGGAGTAAACCCATCTTCTTCTCCCACTACAATTAATACCGGGCAATGGATATCCGGTAACAACCCGGTATGGTCCCTTCGCTCTGCCCTGCCCCGCTGCACCAGGGAGGCGCCCAACGGGTTTGTGTTCACCATCATATCGCGTAAATGTGCTACTACAGCAGATTTCCCTGCCATCGTTGCTTTACCGAGGAATTGATGCAGGTGTTGATCTGTATAAAACTGCATTCCTTTCGCCAACAGATCCTGTGATAACTGCAACCGCGCCTGGTAACTTTGCACACTCTCGGCTTTTGCATCGGTATCTGCCAGCACCAGGGCATGGCACAAATGCGGCGCTAACCGGTACAATTCAAAAAGTACCTGTCCGCCCATCGACAGCCCCACAAACGTGGCCTTCCTTATTTGCAGCGCCTCCAGCAAATGAATGATATCCAGCGCCACTTCATCCAGCAACGTCATCCCGGAAGGCATATCACTCTCCCCATATCCCCTGAGATCGGGCACAATCAGGCGATAGCCGTTTTTGAATACTGCCACCTGCTGATCCCACATGCTGCGGTTAAATGGCTGCCCATGGATAAACACGATCGTTTCCCCGCTCCCGTAATCATCGTATACTATATTGATTCCCCTTACCTTTAGGTGCTGCTTCATAATTAATGAGACTTTAGTCTCACGAAAGTAGTACCTTTATAGCTGAAATCAAATTTTAAAACCACGCATGGGCAAATTATCATTGGACGGAGGCAGGATTGCGCAAAAATTAAAAACACGGGAAGCCCTGATAGCAGTGGCCAACACACTCCTGTTACAAGGGAAAGACATCAGCGTGGAGTTGGTAGCCAAAGAAGCCGGCATCTCCAAAGCTACGGCCTACCGCTATTTCACCGGAACAGAAGTATTAAGAAGAGAAGCCTCCTTACAGCTGAAAGCCCAAACAAGCGACGACCTCTTTGCCAACATCCCCGAAAAAGACCTGGAAGCGCGCGTCAATAAACTGATCGATTACCATTTCGAACTCTTTACAAAAAATGAAACAGAGTTCAGGTTATTCCTCAGCTCCGTGATATCGGAATCCATTCATCCTAAAAGTGGTTATTCCAGGGCCGGCCGGCGTATTGTGCTCATAGAAGAAGCGCTCAAACCATTGCGGAAAACAATGGATTCCACGGCCTTCAGGCACATGGTAAATGCGTTGAGTATATTTTTCGGGATAGAATCTGTTACGATCCTGAAAGACCTGTGTAAACTGGATAATGAAGCGATATTGGAAACCTGGCGCTGGTCGGTGCACCGGATTGTTTTTGGGTGAGAAAGATCACACATTCACTTTCCCTTATCTATCTGCAGCAACCATTCACGCCAGTCTTTTGCTACCTGGTCCCAGTTAAAAATATCATAGTTGATGGAACCATCCGCATGCAGCGGGAAATAATTGTGTTCCGTTCCCCGGTAAACACGGAAGCTGAAGTTCTTCTTTTTTTGCCGGATCATTTCTACCCGTAAATACATTTCAAACGGCGCTATTGCATCTTTTGAACCATATGATACCAATACCGGGATTTTTAATTTTTCAAGATATTGTATAGGTGGTACCGAAAACTGGTAGGTTGTTTTGTGCGAATCACCTTTTGTACCCTCCATCTGCTCCGGATCATTCACCACGTTTTGCCAATGGACCATATCCTCTGTTGTTAAATCGGCGGAATCCTTCTCCAGCAACCTGTTGCGCTCAATAATGGTCATGATCCGTCCCAGGGGATTCCCGCCGGAATAGATCAATGCTGAAACGGCTTTGGTTTCCAATGCCAGCTTAGCCGCTATGGTACTTCCTTCGGAGTGACCCGCAATTACCAGCCCTTCTTTTGACACCCAATTTTGCCTGTTCAAAAACCGGATTACCTCTTTATTTCTTTCAACATAGTAATCCAGCAGATTCCGTTCCGTATATGCCCCTGGAAAGTTACCGGTACTGTCCTTGAAGGTATAACTATCGGACAGCGCCCGCTGATCAGTTATGAGTGGAATTCCTGGCTTACTGATAATAACCAGGTGATACTTATCTGTCAATACATCGGGATTAAAAACAAAAACATTTCCCACCTGGGTTTTTCCATTCGCGGTATAAGTGATCATCAGTGGAATTGGTAAACTTCCCTGGCAGAAGAGAAAAATGGGCTTTTTCTTATTCTCTTCCCCTGCCTTTGATTTTACCAGCATGTTCACCGTATCACCCTTATATAAAGTTTGGAGATGCGTGTACCCAAATAACTTTTCGCTTCCTTGCTGCGCCCGAAGCGCCAGCGGGAAAACAATTAAAAGCCAGCATGCTGATTTCACTATAAAAGAAGTCATATTAAACACCCCCCTCCGGCCGCTTCTCCGCGGCAATTACCAGCAAAGCTACAATAAGTATAAAACTATATTCGCATCCACCAGTACCGTGCTCGCCTACAAACCAACCGAGGGAAGCATGTATTAATACAATACCCACCAGTAACAACACGATAAAACCCGCTGCGAGCAATCGTGTATACCCGCCCAGCAGCAGCAACAGTCCGCCCGCAATTTCATAGGCAGTGATAGCCCATACCCATGCTACACCAACAGGCAGTCCCTTACTTTCCATGAACTCACCAAAACGGGGAATGGTACCATTACAGATCCGCACGATCGCATGTGCCAGGAATATAACAGCCACAGATATACGCAGTAGGAGTAACGATTGCTTCAGGGTCAGGAAAGGGAATTTTTGCATCAGGAGTGGTTATTATACAAATATAGAAAAGCGGCCGCCGGAAACAATACCTGTAAACCGGTATTTCTATTGCTTTGCAGGAGACACCGCTGCCGGCCGTTTACGGATAAAAAGAAAGCCCATTAATCCGCCCATAAAGCCCAGCCCTGCCGACAACCGCATAATAGTTCCATAAGCGGCAATAAAACCATCTTTATAAACTTTACGGATGGCCTGCTGGTGCGCGGGGTCAATATCCGCAGGCACGGATGCATTACCCAGGTTCACCGTTTGGGCTATCACTGCCTCCTGCTGCGCACCACTTAGTGGCAACGCATGGATTTCCCGCTGCACCGCTCCCGAAAAAAACAATACGGCCAGCGCACCAAAAATAGCATTGGCAAAAACACCGGCAATACGGGTAACGGCATTGTTTACACCAGAGGCAGTGCCGGATAAATGATCGCTCACCGACCCCATCACCGCGGCGGTTAACGGCGCCACCGTGATAGACATGCCAAGACCCAACCCCACAATGCCCGGGAAAAAAGTAGTCCAGTAATCGGCCGCGCCCTGTGTTTGTTTTACAAAAGACAACATCAGTAAGCCACCACCGGCAATACACGGACCCGCCACCAGGAATAAACGGGGACCATATTTATCGGCCAGGCTCCCCGCGAAACGCGCAATGACGATCATTAATACCGTAAAAGGCAAAAAGGTAAGCCCCGACTGGAGCTGGCTGTACCCCTGCACCTGCACCATGTTCAGCGAAAGGAACAGCATGCCTGCACCAAGACCGGCATACAAAAAGAACGTAAGCAGGTTGGTACCGGTAAAGGTTAAATTCTTAAACAGGTGAACCGGTAGCATAGGATGAGGGCTTTTGTTTTCTACCACGATAAAAACAATCAGCAATATGACGCCACCTGCAATAGTGCCATATACTTCCGGGTGACCGAAACCCAGCACCGGCATCCGCAGGAACCCAAAAGTGAGCAGCGCCAGTCCTGCCGCCGTAAGCACCGCGCCGGGATAATCGAGCCGCTGATCCCCTTCCGTTTCCCTGCTCTCGCTTACTTTCAATGCGAGGAATACCAGGGCCGCCACGCCAATGGGCACATTGATGAAAAAGATATACCGCCACAACCCGGCATCTGCCAGGGCGCCGCCGAGTATAGGCCCCCCCATGGTAACCAGCGTGGTGATGGCCGACCAGGTGCCAATAGCTTTCCCCCTTTCATTTTCATTAATGGAAGCAGTGATCAGGGACAGGCTTCCGGGAATCATCAATGCACCGCCAATACCCTGTATCATCCGGAAAATGATGAGCAGCGTGGCATTACCGGCAAACCCGCACGCGGCAGATCCCAGGATAAAAATAAAGATGCCGGCCATGAAAACTTTTTTGCGGCCAAGCCGGTCGCCCAACGTGCCGCCTATCAATATGAGAGAAGCCAGCATGAGCATATAGGCGTTTAACACCCAGAACAGCTCTGCCGCGGAGGCATTCAGATTGTGTTGCAGCGCAGGCAACACTACATTCAATGCAGTACCATCTATAAAAGCCATCGCAGAAGCGAGAATGGTGGTAACCATTACCCATCTGCCTTCGGAACTCCGGAGTGCTACGGTTGTCATGATAATCATTAACGTTCAACTGCTTAAAATGTTCCCTTCATCATCGATGTTCGTTTCCGGACACACCGATTACGCAAGCGGACATTTTACATGATAATAAGGAGCATAACGTTATCAATATCAATACTCCTGATGATTGGCATATTTTTCATGCTTTGGTTGTCAATCCCACACTTCCTGTTATGTTTAAAAGTTACATAAAAATTGCCTGGAGAAACCTGCTCCGCAACAAAGTATACGCTGCCATCAACGTCATTGGCCTTGGGCTTGGCATCAGCGCCTGCCTGGTGATCTTTCTCAGTGTTCACTTTGAACTGAGTTATGAAAACTTTCACCACGGCAAAGAAAATATTTACCGGATCGTGTCGCAGCTCAATTCCCCTGAACGCGGCGCCCGTAAAATGTCACGTGTGCCGGATTCAGCCCCGGAGGCCTTAACCAACAAATTTACAGGCGTTGAAACGCTCGCGGCTATTCATCCTATTTATCCCAAGGTCTCTGTTTATGGCAGCAACGGCGTGGTAAAGAAATTTGAAAACAGCGGCAAGCCCGATGTGTTGATTGCTTCTCCCGAATACTTCAGCGTATTTCAATATACCTGGCTGGCCGGCAATCCTGCCACCGCTTTACAGGAACCCCTTAAGGTGGTATTAACCGCCAGCAAAGCAGCTAAGTACTTCGGCGACCTGCCTGCCGAAAAATACCTGGGAAAAACCGTTCACTACAACGATTCTATCCCTTTAACAGTAGCGGGTATTGTGAAAGACCTGCCACGGAACAGTGATTTCCTCTTCAACGATTTTATTTCCTTTGCCTCGGCAAAGAACAGTCCGTTCGAAAACGAATTCGGGTTTGGTCAATGGGGTATGTTTGGTGGCACACAGGCCTATGTAAAACTGAATCCCGGCGCCGATACCGCACTGCTGAACAGGCAGCTGGCGGCCTTCGCCAGCGAACGGGTATTAGCCGAAACCGGGGAAAGCAAAGCCTTCCGGCTGCAGCCGTTGGCAGATATCCATTTCAACGGCGACTATACGGATGAATTCGGGCATAAGGCACACCTGCCTACGATGTACGGACTCATGGCCATTGCGTTATTTATACTGATCATTGCCGCCATCAACTTCATCAATCTGTCTACCGCCCAATCAGTGGAGCGGTCCAAGGAAATAGGGATCAGGAAAGTACTGGGCAGCAACAAACGAAGCCTGGTGGTGTATTTCCTTACGGAAACATTTCTCCTTACGGTAGCTGCTGTATTGTTGTCGCTTTTAGCAGTAAAACCTTTACTGGATATTTTCAGTTCGTTTATGCCTGACGGTGTGGCGTTGTATTTATTCAGCTGGCCTACCGTTGTGTTCCTGTTGCTGATTACACTGTTCACCACGCTGCTATCCGGGTTCTATCCTGCAAAAATATTGTCGTCGTTCAAGCCGGTGCAAAGTCTCAAAGGGAGCACCGGGGTAAAGGGAAACCAACGGGGATATCTTCGTATAGGCCTGGTAGTTTTCCAGTTTACCATCTCCCTGGTATTTATTATAGGCTCACTGGTGGTGAATAACCAGATCAGGTATATGCTGAACAAAGATCTTGGATTTACGAAAGATGCGATCATCACCTTTGACACTAACCGCGCATATGCCAAAACCCTTCCACGGGTATTGGCGGAGAAGATCCGGTTGCTGCCGCAGGTGGAAATGGTGAGCTTAAGCCAGGGCCCTCCTGCCGACAAAGGCCATTGGGGCACCGATCTTAAATACACCGGCAAAAACGAGTTGCGGGCAAATTGTCACCTGGAATTCGGCGATGAGAATTACCTGCCCCTTTACCAGCTGAAGCTGTTAGCCGGCAGGAACCTGCAGCCTTCAGATACCATGAAGGAAGTGCTGATCAATGAAACCTGCGCCAAAGCCTTAGGATTTAAAAACCCGGCAGATGCGGTCGGTAAATTTGTAGAGTCGGGCATGAGCGACGGGCCTTCACGGAAAATCATGCCCGTTGTTGGCGTACTGGCCGATTTTCATACCGTTGCACTCCGTGACCAGATCAAGCCTGTTTTCGTCACTTCTTCCCTGGATATCTGCCGGTTTGTAAATGTGAAGCTGTCGCTGGCCGGTTATACCGGCGCACAACTGCAACACACCATTGCTGATATACAGCGGGCATATGCCTCTGTATATCCCAACGAGAAATTCGACTACCATTTCTTTGACGATACCATCCGCAAATTTTACGAACGGGAACGGCAGATGGAACAACTGATGAACACCGGTATGACTATTGCCATCGTTATTTCCTGTCTTGGTTTATTTGGCCTCGCCGCCTTTACTGCCCGCCAGCGCACCAAAGAAATCGGTATCCGCAAGGTGCTGGGCGCCAGTGTAACAAACATTGCAACGCTGCTGAGCAGGGACTTCCTCCGGTATGTTTTCATTGCCGCCGTGCTGGCCGCTCCCATTGCCTGGTATGCCATGCACAAGTGGCTGCAGGGCTTTGCCTACAGCGCTCCTATCTCCTGGTGGATATTTGTGCTGGCCGGCATCATTGCCATGTTCGTTGCACTGGTAACGGTTAGTTTCCAATCGGTAAAAGCAGCGCTTGCCAATCCGGTGAAAAGCTTAAAAGCAGAATAGTCAAATGATCATTTAATTATGCCGGCAGATCGACCATCTTTATTTATCTTCATTGTACGATTTTCGCAAAGATGTCAGGCGCTAGATGAAAAAGACGATTCTAACAGTATTAATTTACTGCGGCATAATAGGCACACCCTGGAATGATCTGAGAGCACAGGCTTCCACTGAAAATACGCGGTTGTTCCGCTTTTACGAAGACAATGACTTCATTAACCTCAATGGTAATGGAACGGACCAGGCATATACCAATGGTACGCGGTTCGATTTGTTTTATACCCGGCCACAACCTCCCCGCTCCTTTCCCGACCGCTGGATGCCCAAAGCTGGCAAAGAAAGCATCAATACATATGGCTGGGGATTTATGCAGGTGATGTTTACGCCCAGGGATCTCCGGAAAGTGGTGCCGGTGCCGGGCGACTTTGCCTATGCCGGCGGATTGTTCATCACGCATACTATCCACTCCACTAATCCGGTCCGCAAATTCAACCTGCAAACGGAATGGTTTGCCGGTGTAATGGGTCCGTGGGCATTGGCAAAAGAAACCCAAACCATCGCCCATCGCATTCTCGGCTTTACCAGGCCCCGGGGATGGCGTAACCAGATCGGTAACAAAGTACTCCTGAATCTCAATCTCACGGCAGAGAAACAGGTAGCCGCCTATAAAAAAATAGCGGAGATAACAGCAGGTGGTCAGCTATATGCCGGTACCATGCTGAATGGTTTCGCGGCCTACTCTCTGATCAGGATTGGTAAAATGCTTCCTTACTATAACGGGTATATTACCCAATACGCCAACACAAAGCATTGGCAGCTCTATGCTATCATCCGGCCCGGTGTGGAGCTGATGTTCACTAATGCGCTCGTGAAAGGCGTAGCGCCCGTAGAAAGCCCGGGGCAGCCACCGCTTCCGGGTAACCGCCCTACATATGCGAACAATAAACTGTTAGCGGGGATAGACTGCGGAGTGGTGGCTGTATTCGGAAAGGCAGGCTTCTCTCTCACCCAGAAAACCATGTCGCCGGTGATTAACGGCATATCACATCACGAAGTAGGTAATATTTCTTTCTATCTTGCATGGTAACGGACAACCGACTTTCTGACCAATATTGCCGACTTATTAACCTTTGAAGGCAACTCAGATCAATGAAACTTTGCATTATGAAACTGGGACGGGGCGAGATATACAAACATGCGGAATTTATGCGTGAAAACGGCTTGCCGGAATCGCCGCATAATTTTGGCATCTCTATCTTCAATGATATGCACCTGGCTGATTTCGATAATATAAGAACAAACTTCAGATCTGATTTCACCACCATTTTATTGGTAAAGAAAGGAAAAATAACAGGCGCCTTAAACCGGGAAGAATTTACAATGAGCACCAACAGCTTGTTGCTGGCATCGCCCAGCAGCAACAAAAAGATGATCTCCATCGATAAAACCGCAGTCGTGTCTGTACTGAGCTTCACACTGGATTTCCTGGTTGCCATCGGAATGCCTCCCGCCAAAATGGAGCTGTATGATTATTTCACTACCAGGTACTCGCCACACTGGCGGCTTAATAAAGAAGATGCGCTTACCATTTCGGAACACTTAAACCAGCTGTCCGTCCGTGCGGACAACCTGTTGCATAAAGCGCCTTTTGCAAAGGAATTGCTGCACCATACCTTCTTCCTGCTGCTCTATGAACTGGCATCGCTCAGCACAAAATACCAGGAACAGAAAGCATCCAATATTTCAAGAAAGGAAAGTCTCGTGATCAGCTTTACCAACCTGGTACAGCTGCAGTTCAGGCACCAGCGCAACCTGCAGCAATATGCAGAACAACTGTTTGTAACGCCTAAATACCTAACGGAAACCGTGAAGGAAATGACAGGCAAAAATGCAGGTGAAGTGATCGACGACTTCGTGATGCTGGAGGCCAAACTCCTGCTTGATGATCCGAAACTCAGCATCTCCCAGGTAGCAGAACTGCTGCATTTCAGCGATCAGTCCTTCTTTGGTAAATTCTTCAAACGCCATACCGGCTACTCCCCTAAAGAGTTCCGCGCTATTCATCAATAAAGATTTTGTTACGACTAACAGTGTAACAGTTGTAGGTTTAAGGTACAGGCCGGGATACTCTTACCCGGCCTCTTCTTCTTCGTGTACCCATTACCGTTTGCATTAAAAAAACAAACCGACTTTCAGACCATCTTACCCGATTTATCAACCTTTTCCCGCGCTGTCATCTCCACTACTTTTGTATCCGCAAACTTGTATTTCATCATAGCAATAAAATCCGTTTATGTCAACGACGTTTAAACCAGTTTCCTTTTTTATCATGGCGGCAGTGCTTACCGCCTGTGGCAGCAAAGAAATAAAACAACCGCAGCAATCACCCGTGAAAGTGAACGTGTTTAAAGTGCAGAAAAGTGACATCGCGCGGGAGCTGGTTTACTCCGGCACCATAGAACCTGATAATACCGCGGAAATAGGATTTGCGGTAGCTGGCGTAGTAAATAATATTGCTGTGGAAGAAGGACAACTGGTAAAACAGGGACAGTTACTGGCATCGCTCGACGCCACGGAATACAGTAACGCACTCGCCATTGCCAACGCATCATTCGACCAGGCAGCAGATCTGTATGACCGCCTGAATGCACTCTATGAAAAGGGCAGTTTACCGGCGAAAGATTATATCGACATAAAAACAAAACTCGCACAGGCAAAAGCCAATAAACTGATCAGCGCCAAGCATATCTCCGACAGCCGCCTGTATGCTCCCATCGCCGGTATCATTACTGCCCGGAAAATTGAAAGAGGCAGCGCCGCCGCCCCCGGTGTTCCGGCCTTCACCATCATCAAAACAGATATGGTGTATGCAAAAGTAACGGTGCCGGAAAGCGAAGTGGGCGTATTGAAACAAGGTGCCAACGCCATGGTATTTATTCCTACGCTGAACGACAGCACTTCCGGAAAAATCACGATCATCAATCCACAGGCAGATGCCACTTCCCGTACGTACAGTGTCAAAATAAAACTGAACAATCAACAGGGACAACTCCTTCCCGGCATGCTGGCCTCCATAAAAATGAGTACCGGCAGTACGGTAAATGCACTCACCATCCCCGCCACCGCTATAGTAAGGGATGCAGACGATATCACCTATGTGTTTATCACCAACGCACAAAATAAAGCTGTGCGCAAACGTATCACGGTGGGTGCTCTCACGGGCAGGAATGAAGTAGTGGTAACAACAGGATTAAATGGCGGCGAACAGGTTGTTACCGCCGGGCAGACCAACCTGAAAGACGGTACCGCCATCAGCCTGTAGCATTAAACAATTTTTTACGTAGTCCGACAATCCTGGAAGAATGAAAAAAAGAAAGATCAGCTTCATTGAAGCTGCCATGCGATACAAGCAGGTAACCATTGTGGTAACCGTGTTGCTGCTCCTGCTGGGCACCTACTCCCTGCTGAATATGCCGCGCTCCGAGAATCCGAAGATAGATATGCCCGTAGCAATGGTATACGCATTTTACCCCGGGGCAGATGAAATACAAATGGAAAAACAGGTTACCAATAAAATAGAACAATACCTGTTTTCTTTTGAAGAAGTAAATAAAACAAAAACAAAGTCACAAACAAAAGACGGCCAGGTTTTCATCACCGTGGAATTACACACCAGCATCAAAGACCGGAAAAAATTCTGGAGCACCCTGCAGCATGGCCTCAACACCGTTGCCAGGCAAACGCTTCCCGCCGGTGTAATAGGCCCTGTGGTGAATAGTAATTTTGGAGATGTAACGGCACAAATCATTACGGTATCCTCTGATCAACGCAATTATGCCGAGATAGAAAAGTACCTGGATAAAATAGAAGACGGGCTCAAAATCATTCCGGAAGTGTCCAAAATAAACAGGTCCGGCGGCCAGAAGCAACAACTATATGTTACCATCGATGATCAGAAGATGCAGCAGTATGGTTTTGACCTGTCAACTATTATCCGCACCCTGCAAACGCAAAATGTAACCGGCTACTCAGGGGAAATGACCATCAGCTCCAATACCTTCCCGGTATTCACCAACAGCCAGTATAAAACGGAAGCAGACATTGCATCGCAGATCATTTACACCACGCCGCAAGGCACGGTGGTGCGGCTTAAAGACGTGGCGAAAATTGAACGCCGCTTTGAAGAACCTTCTTCGTTTATCCGTATAGGTAACGACAAGGTAATGATGCTCGCAATAGAAATGCAGCCGGGCAACAACATTGTGCAGTTCGGTCATATTGTACAGGATAAACTGAAAGAGATCCAGCGGGATTTCCCGGAAGATGTAAAAATAACCACCATCGTAAACCAGCCGGAAGTGGTGGATGAAAGTATCCGCCACTTTATGAAGGAGTTTGGGCTGGCTATCGCTTCCGTGATCATTGTGGTAATGCTGCTGTTGCCCTTGCGCGTGGCAGCCGTATCTTCCCTCGCCGCACCCGTCTCTATCCTCATCACATTCGGCCTGATCAACATTATGGGTATAGAACTGCACCAGGTAACGCTTGCCGCGCTCATCATTGTGTTGGGCATGGTGGTAGATAATGCCATTGTTGTGGTAGACAATTATATTGAGAAACTGGATGAAGACATCACACCGTGGACCGCTGCCTGGCAGGCAGCGAAACAATTATCACTGCCCATTTTCACCGCAACGCTGGCTATTATTTTCGCCTTCGCGCCACTGGCATTGTTCATGAACGGCATCTCCAAAGATTTCATTGCCGCCCTGCCGGTAACCATAGCAGTAGCATTGATCACCTCTATGGCGGTAGCCCTGCTGTTAACACCATACACCTGTTATGTATTTATCAAGAAAGGGCTGAAGCATAAAGTAAGTACCACCAAACAAAGAAAAAGCCTGCTGGATCGTTTACAGAATACCTTTAACAAAGGTATCGAACTGGCTTTCCGCTTCCCGAAAACAACCGTGGGCATCGCCGCAGGCGCCATCGTATTATCGCTGGTGCTGGCAGGAAAAGTAAAACAGGAGTTCTTCCCGCTCAGCGAAAGCAAACAGTTTAACGCCGAAATATGGATGGCCAACGGCACCTCCCTCGAAGAAACAGAACGCGTGGTAAAGCTGGTGGAACAGGAACTGCAAAAAGACAAGCGCGTAACGGGCATTGCCAGCTTTGTAGGCAGCAGCTCTCCCCGGTTCAACGTTACCTATGCGCCGGAAATGCCCCGCAGGAACTTCGCGCAGGTATTTATCACCACTTCCGGTAACGACGCTACCAACGACCTCGTAAAGGAATACCTGCCAAAGTTTGAAGGGTTTGTGCCTAACGGCTACATCCGGCTGCGGCAACTGAGCATGCAGGAAGGTTCTCCACTGGCGGTACGCATCATAGGCGAAGATCTCCATGATCAGAAGCGTGTTGCCGCACAGGTAACAGAAATCCTCCGGCATACGCAGGGCGCCAACTGGGTACGCTCCGATTATGAAGATGATTACTTAGGTGTAAGCCTGAAAATAAAAGAAGATGCCGCCGCCAGGCTGGGTGTTTCCAACCAGCTGATCACACAAACCATCGGCGCCGGCCTGAAAGGCTACGCCGTATCACAGATATGGGAAGGCGACAAACCCGTGGATATTTTCCTCCGGCTGGATGCCAGTAACAGGAAAGAATTCAGTGACCTCAGCAACCTTCATCTTATCAGCATGTATGGCAGCAAGGTACCATTGAAAGAAGTAGCAGCACTCACGCCTTCCTGGCATACCGGCGTAATAGCCCACAGGAACGGTATCCGTACCCTCACGGTACTGTCTGAAGCACAAATGGGCGTAATGGCCTCCGAAATACTGAAGAAAGCGCAACCGGAAATCGAAAAGCTGCAGCTGCCGCCGGGCATCAGCATACAATACGGCGGTGATGCAGAATCGTCCGGCGAAAATGCCCCCGGCATGGCCACGGCATTAGGCACCAGCCTGATCCTGATCCTGCTTACGTTGCTTTTCCAGTTTAAAACCTTTGGGAAAACGCTGATCATCCTGGCTACATTCCCGCTCAGTTTACTGGGCGCCTTCCTCGGCCTGTACCTCACCGGTAATCCAATGGGCATGACTGCCTTCATGGGTATCATCAGCCTCATAGGCATCGTAGTGCGCAATGGTATTATCCTCGTAGACTATGCCGATGAACTGATACGCGACCACGGCTATACGATAAAAGCCGCCGCACTCGGCGCAGCCAAACGGCGTATGCGGCCCATCTTCCTCACATCGGCGGCAGCGGCTATTGGCGTGTTGCCCATGATCATCGGGAAATCGCCGCTGTGGGCGCCGTTGGGCAGCGTACTGGCATCGGGATTAATTGTATCAATGGTGCTCACCCTGTTTGTGATACCGGTGCTCTATTATCTTTTTGTAAGACCCGCTCCGGAAGCTGCAGAAGCGCCTGATGCTGCCGTAGAAATCATGTACAAACCGGCGCACTAATTTATCCATACTGCGGTGGCAGGAATATTTATAAAACAACAGCAATGAAACTAAGATCCATATACATCATAATGGCGGTACTGGCAGCGAATGTGACAATAGCACAAACACCGGTACTATCCATAGCAGACTGCCAGCGGATGGCGCTGGAACAGAATAAAAAAATAAAGGCCGCGCAATTTGAAATCAATGCAGCCCAGGCGGCGCTGAAATCCGCGGAAGCCGGCGCCTACCCTTCTATCGACGGGTCGGTAATGAGCGCATATCTCGGCAAACCTATCGGCGGCGCGCTGAATGGAGCCATCCCCAAGTATTTTGCCACCGGCTCCGTTACGGCTACACAACCCATTTACGCAGGCGGAAAAATCCGCGCCGGCAAAGCTGCCGCCTCGAAAAGTATCAGCATCCGGGAAAATCAGAAAGCCCTTACTTCGGCAGAAGTACTCCTGAATGTAAATAAAGCCTACTGGCAGATTGTACAAGCCAATGAAAAAATAATCCTCGCCCGCAGGTACCAGGATATGCTGACAGCCTTGCAAAAAGAATTAAAAAATTCCTTCGACGCAGGACTCATCTATAAAAATGACCTGCTCCGCGTAGAAGTAAATCTCAATGAAGCAGCCCTGAACCTCTCCCAGGCGGAAGACGGCTTTGTACTCGCAAAGCTCTCCCTGGCACAGATCACAGGCATGGCGGGCAATACCTCTTTTGCGGTAGCTGATTCAGTTACGGGCGACTTTAATGAGCTAACCATACAGGAATGGCAAACCTCCGCTGACAAACGTCCGGAAATAAAGCTGCTTAAAAACTCGCTGGAAGCAGAAGAGCTGCAGAAAAAAATACTGAAGGGCGATCTGCTCCCCACCATTGGCGTTAGCGCCGCTGGTCTTGCCGCCGCAGGGAAAGGCGTAAATATCAGCAACGGCAATAATTTCATGGGCTCATACTATGGCCTTGCCAGCGTCAGCATCCCTATTTTCGACTGGGGTAAAAAAGCCAATAAAGTAAAAGAACAATCCTTTAAGATCGCCGCACAACAGCAGCAACTGGAGGAAACACAGGAACTGATCAGCATTGAAGTACAACAGGCCTATCTCGCCCTTAATCAATCTGTCAGAAAAATAAGTAAATCGCTCCTCTCCCTCACCCAGGCAGAGGAAAACCTTAAACTGGCCAACGACCGGCTCAAAGCCGGCACTATCACCGGTAAAGATGTGCAGGAAGCACAGGCCATCTGGCAACAGGCATACAGCAGTATTATCGACAGCAAAGTGGAATATAAGATCAATGAAGCGACTTATAAAAAAGCAACCGGCGCCCTGCAGTAATCAATTCCTGTAACAGCTAAAACGGCATTGTATGAAAAAAGAAAAAGAAAAAATAGTGGGCACCGCATCGGTACTGTTCTGCCGCAGTGGTATCAGAAGCATTACAGTGGAAGACATTATGAAGAACTGCAGCATGTCCAAAAGGACCTTCTATGAGTACTTCCACAGTAAAGATCAACTGGTAGACTGCATCATAGAACAATGGACGGCAAAATCGACCAGGTACCTGTCGCTCAACCGGTATGTTTCAGTAAATGCCATCTCAGAAATGAGTAGTTTCTTTCGCATCACCGAAAATATGCTCCGGCACATTAAGCCCATCTTTTTCTATGAACTCAAAAAATACCATACAGGCAGCTGGAAGAAACTTGATCAATGCAGGAATGATGCGCTCATTCCCTTCCTGGTGGGCAATATCGACCGGGGACAGCAGGAAGAAATTTACCGCAGCAACATCGACAGGCGCCTCATCGGGGAAATACATTTTACCTTTTTGCAGATTATCCTGGAAGACCTCTGGATGCGGGACATAGACCCGGAAAGGGCCTACCGCGAAATGAATATGATATTTTTACACGGACTGGTGAATATAAAGGGGATGAAACTGATTAACGGTTTGCATCAATGAACAGGCGGGCCGCCTGTTCATTGATGCAAATCACTTCCCGCTGAAAAGCATATCTACCGGAAGGGGGACATCTTCCTGTCCTTCTGTTTTAATATAAATGGGCTGAAGATCTCCTTCATTCTTTTTATGAAAATAATTAATCCTCAATGGATAAAACCCTTTCTCCAGGGGCACTATAAAGCTCTCGCCTTCACCTGTTTTGAAATGCACACCAAGAATCAGCCGGTTATTTAAATACAGCCTGGTATGGTCATTACCGGTTCCCATCTCAAAAATATAATACCCCGGCTCACTAATTTTAATATATCCTTCCTGTGCCAATGCGTAATTATTATTTTTTGAAACTTTATTAAGATTAAAATCCTCTCCGGCAATACCTGTTTCTACTGGCGTCAACTTCCTGAAATCACTTATGGTATCCCAGTTGCCTTCATAATATTTATATTGCAGTCCGCCGGGCCTGGCTCCTGCCGGCATGGTCACCGCTGGAAACACTTCTTCCACCTGAAAAAAACCGCTTGCTGATTTGTCGTATTCCTTTCGTTTGCCTAAAGATCTAACAATCACTTTTGAGTTACTGTTGATGGTAATAGCGGTTTCTTCGCCTGTTATCCGGGGAGAATAAATACCGGGTGTGGTACCATCAGTAGTATAATGGAGATATGCATCTGCCACCAGGTTATAGCATATTAATTTGAACGGCTTGTTGCGTAATACGATCCCATTATCCGGCTTGATGGCAATTTTCCGGGATGTAGGGTAACCTCCCGTAGAGGCGTAGAAACCACCATAGGAAAATTTCAATCCCTCCCAAAAGCCTTTAAAGTTTGTGGAATAATGCGTTTCATTGCTATACTGCACACATTTCCAATCGAGGCCGGGAGGAGCGTTTGCTTTGAGAATGGAATCCATGCCTGCCACGCCCATGGATTGATAGGCAGCGCCCTCACGGCCTGCCATAAAAAGCGTATTATTCATGGTGTCGCGCCGGGCAAATTTTTCCGCTGCCAGTTGATGTAAATAAAAATGATCCCACCATAAACTCGGATCGATCGCTACAAAGGAAGTAAACAGATCAGGCGCGGTTAAAAACGTATACATTACAAACAGTCCGCCCATTGAACCGCCATACAAGGTATGTCCGCCTGGTTTTGCATGATACCGCTTGCCGATATAGGGCATCAGCTCATTCCGGAAAAACAACAGGAACCGGCCGGCCTCCCCTGAATTCGCAGACGTTTTTGTGGGTGCAAGATCTCTTTCCCGCATATTCACGCCATTTTGTTCAAAGTCCGGAATGCCCACCAGGATCGTGTTCTTAGGGATAAAGCCTTCCCATTGCAAAAGGCTCCATTCCACGTTCAAAAAGTCCGGGATATCGCCCAGGCAATATATTACCTCGTATTCATCGGAAGTGGCGGGATCGTAATTTTTCGGGAGCACTACATTCAGCGGCCGGGTTTCTTTCAGCGTGGCAGAAAAAAGGGAGTCTTTTATTGTGGAAATATGCTGCGACCTGGCTTTAATGCTAACCAGGAGGAGGATAAACAGCGGAATTTTGGCGATGGTAGATCGATTCATTTTATAAGGTATCTATAAAAATAAGGTTTTTCAGCCGGTGATGAAGCTCCTTCTCCGGCCGTCAATTAAATTTGTCTTTATGTAAAGTATACTTTACATTTATATCAGAAAAACAAGTCTCCCTATGTTCACAGCCACGAAATACTTTGGTATCGCACTGGTACTTGCAGGCATCCCTCTTTTCTGGATGAACCATGCGCAAACCGGGTCTGAGCTACCGCTCATCACCGGGTTATTCCTGGTACTTTTTACCCGCGAAAAAACAGAAGATGAAAGGGCGCAAAGCCTCCGTGCCAATGCGCTCATGATCAGCTTTGCATTGGGATACATCATTGAAGTGGCTACAACCTATCTTCACAGCAAGGGTGTACTCACCTTCCAGCTGTCTGCTCCCCGCTACTTTATCATGCTGGTACTCACCCTGGGTATCCTGATATTTTACACCAGGTTGCTCTTTACCGGCAGCTACAGCAAGTAAGGCGATATGAAAAACACGATTAAAGTGGAGCGGGCCAAACGAAATATCACGCAGGCAGAACTGGCGGAGAAAGCAAAAGTATCGAGGCAAACCATTAACGCCATAGAACTGGGTAAGTTTATTCCATCTACCTTACTGGCGTTAAAAATAGCACGCATCTTTGGTACTACGGTGGAGCAGCTGTTTATACTGGAACCGCAGGATGAATGACTTTTATTAACCTTCCTTAACATTAATGCAAGGCTTGTTAACCTGCTTTTGCCGCACCCGGACCTACTTTCGGTAACAAAGTAAACGTCCGCTATGCAAAAATATTACCTGTGGCTTCTTATCTCCTGTTTATCCCTTGCCGCTAACGCGCAAAAAAATGGTGTTATCAAAGGCACGGTGTCTGATACCAGTGCCGGGCGACCAGTGGCATCAGCCACTATCACCCTGCTGCAGAAAAAAGACTCCTCACTGGTATCCTTTACCATGACCAACGACAAAGGATATTTTGAAATCAACGGCATACACGCCGGCGAATACCGGCTGCTCATCACGCATGTAAAATACCATTCCCTCCAGCGCATGGTAACGATCAGCAGCGCAATGCCCGTAATGAATTTCCCTGCCCTTGTGCTTCACGACCTCAGCATCCAGCTCAATGAAGTAGAAGTAACCGGGGAAGCGCCACCGGTAACGCTCGTAGGCGACACTATCCAGTATAATGCGGGCTCTTTTAAAACACCCCCCAATTCCAGCGTAGAACAACTACTGAAAAAACTGCCGGGCGTAGAGGTGGCAAAAGACGGCTCCGTAAAAGCGCAGGGCCAGAAAGTCAACCGCGTGATGGTTGACGGGAAAGAGTTTTTTGGCAAAGACCCTAAAATGGCGACTAAAAACCTCCCCGCAGATGCGGTCGACAAAGTACAGGTATACGACCGCCTCAGCGATGCGGCACAACTCACCGGCTTTGATGATGGCAACAGCGAAAAAACCATCAACCTGAAACTCAAACAGGATAAAAAGAAAGGCATGTTTGGAAAGGCCATGGCCGGCGCGGGTACCAGCGACCGGTACGAAGGACGTTTCAACCTCAACTCCTTTAAAGGAGCGCGGCAACTTTCCGCTATTGGCATGGCCAACAACACCAATGCAGAAGGCTTCTCCTTTATGGATATGATGAGCTTCAGCGGAGAACTCAACCGCATGCGGCAAAGCGGCAGCGGCAACGCCAGTTTCACCATGAGCGCCGACGACCCCGCCGCCGCATTCATGGGCGGCAGCAGCGGCAACGGCATTAAAACCGTATGGGGCGGAGGAATCAATTATAACAACATCATCGGAAAAAAAACAGAATTTACCAGCAGCTACTTTTATAACCGCTATAATCCTTACCAGGAAAGCGAAATACAACGCCAGTATTTCCTGCCGGACTCCTCTTATTTCTACAACCAACACGCTACCAGCAACAACGTCAATAATACCCACCGCCTCAACCTTGGCGCCGATATCCAGATCGACTCCCTGCACTCGGTTAAAATATCATCGTCTTTGGGCTACCAGGAAAACCGCAGCAAAAGCTATAGCAAATATGAAACCCTGTCGGAAGACCAGCAGCTGGCCAATGAAGGCTTCAGCAATAACTACTCCGCAGGACATGGCTCCAATTTCAGCAATGATGTACTGTTCCGCAAAAAATTCCTGCGCAAAGGCCGCACATTTTCACTCAATCTGCAAAACAGTACCAATAACAGCGAAAGCAATGGCAGCCTGCTTTCCGTAAATCATTTTTATAACCGCCCAGCCTCGCAGCCCGGTTACGATTCCATCCACCAGCGCAATACCATATCCGGAGATATGAACAGCTACAACGCCCGCGCCGTATATACGGAACCGTTATTCAAACACTCACTGGTGGAGTTCAGTATCGGTAACAGCTATACGAAAACTACTTCCGATAAAACCACATATGATTACAACGGCGATAACGGGAAGTTCGACCAGCCAAATCCTGCGCTGACAAACAACTTCGAAAATGCCTACAGCTATACCAATGCAGGTATCCGTCTGCGTACAAAACAAAAAAAATACAGTCTCGCTGCGGGCCTTAACTGGCAGTATGCTTCGCTGAAAGGCACCATCATCGCAGGCACCAAAGACTCCGTGATCCGTCAAACGTTTTATAACCTGTTACCATCGCTGCGTTTTCAATACGACTTTACCCGTTACCGGAACCTTAGCATCAACTACGCAGCCATTACCAACCAGCCCGATATGTCGCAGCTGCAACCGGTGCCGGATATCAGCGATCCCCTCAATATTCGCGAAGGCAACCCCGATCTGAAGCCGGAGTTAACGCACGCCGTACAGCTCAACTTCATTTCGGTAAACCCCTTCAAAAATAAAAACCTGTTTGCTTTCTTCAACATCCAGGAAACGCAGAACAAGATTGTGAATGATGATGTGGTGGATAGTCTTGGTATTAAATACAGCCGGCCGGTGAATGTAAACGGTGTTTTCAACATGACCGGCAGCATTAGCCTGGGCCTGCCCCTTCGCGCATTGAAAGGCACGGTTAACTTTAGCAGCAACGTGGGTTACAGCAAAACAAAACAGTTTATCAACAAGGTATCCAACGGTATTAGTACTGTTACACTGGGACCCTCTGTACGTTTTGACCTGAACCCTTCGGATAAACTGAACCTCACGTTGGGCGGGGGCATTAATTACTACAAAACAGCATACTCCCTGCAGCCTGCCCTCAACACCGGCTATTTTCTGCAACAATATGACGGAGAAGTAAACTGGCAGCTGCCTGCAAATTTTTATGTGAGTACCAGTTTTAACTATACTATTAACAGCCGCCGTACAGATGGATTTAATGCAAAGGTACCGTTATGGAATGCGTCTGTCAGCCGCCAGTTCCTTCGCTTTAACCGCGGGGAACTGAAGCTGAGTGTTTTTGATATCCTGAATGAAAATGTGGGCATTAACCGCAGCACCAACCAGAATTATATTGAAGACAGCCGCACAAAAAACCTGCAACGCTTCTTCCTGTTGAGCTTCACTTACAGTCTTAGTAAGAACGGCATTTTCAATGCCGCAGCGCCGGGGATCAGGATGATCCGGCGTTAAAAAATAAAGGGCCGTCTCATTGCCAGTTACATCCCTTATTGCACCAAATAATAAATGAAACCCGTAAACTGCTGGTTGACCCTATCAGCGCTGTAATAAATGTATAAATTCCACGTACTGTTTAACCTTAATTCTGACCATATGTCTTTCAAAACCAAACTATTCGTTGCCATGCTATTGATAGCAGCTATAGTGGCAATAGCCGGCTGTAGTAAAAGCAATAATAATCCCGGCCCGGACGATAAGTACAGTGAACTTTTCAGGGGCAAAACCTGGTGTGGTGAATTCAAATATGCAAGCAAGCCGGTAACAGAACCGTTTAATATAACTTTTAAAGAGGACGGTACTTTGATTTGGAGGGAATATTCAGGTACTTACAATGGTAAATACACGGTTGACAAAAATGCCGGTACCATCATGTTTGGATTTAACGCGGCAGCTTCTCAGGTGTCGGCAAAGATTGCCGTAGAAGGGAAATTGACAGATTTTACTTTTAATCAATCAGACTGGAAAATTATCCACAGTGAAATCAATAAAGCAGAAATAGAGCAGGTAATAGAAGGCACCACCTGGAAAGGAAGTACCACCGACAAAGGTGGCAGTAGCCTGCTTGCACAGTTCGACTTTCTGACGAACGGCCAGGTACATATTCCGGCTGGCGGTACGGGATTTAATTTTGAGTCCACTTCTTATTATTCAAGAGAGTCCGGAACATTGAGATTTGAATATGATGGGACTGGTGGCCCCGTGAGGATAACCGGCAGATTATTTTTTGTATTTATGGCGGATAGCAGTCTGAAAGGATATGAATATAAACAGGTGTTGGGTGCTGGTGTAAACCCCGATTTTTCTCATAAGGTACTTTATATTTCGAAACAATAATCTCAATACCTCTGCTATACCGGAATAAGCCGCCTCAAAAATTAATTTTGAAGCGGCTTCTTCTTATGGCAGTTTTTTACTGTGCTATCCTGATGCTGCGGGTGGCCCCGCCGCCATTGCGCTGCATTTCATTCATCAGCTTCTCCCGTGCTTTATTAAACTCTTCTTCCGTTACCTTTTTCCCTTTGGAAGGCTCCCGGATAGCGGCGAGATCTGCCTGCGGCGATACTTCCAGCGCCTGGTAAACGGTAGCGCCGTTGTTGATATCAACAGCCAGGATAAGCCCGGGAAGCTGTCCCTGGAAGTCCGGCCCGGCAGGCACCGGGATAGCCAATGTAAACCAGGCGGTGATATTGGCCGTATCCGCTACTTCTTTGGTTTTCATCTGCCCGTTTTCCATGGAGGTCATGCCACGCTTGCCGATACGCTGCGTCACGGCCTGCTGGCAGGGATAATTAAGGATGGTACGGGTTTCGCCGGTGATCTTCCAGTTGAGCCGGTGGATACTATCCGTAATGAGATAGTTCTTTGCAGCGAACTCACGTTGTTCCACTACACGGTCGTTTGAAAAACTGGTATAGGTCACGTCGTTGTCGCCGGCCACCATCATGCGGATATGCATGCCGCCTTCCCCGGCGAATTCTTCGGGGGCATCTTCCTCCACGGCCCGGCGCAGCGACTGCCCGTTGCCAAACAACACTTCTAGCTTATCTTTCCTGGAATGCGGCAGTATGTTATCGGGTTCAGGCCCTGCGTCTGCACCAGCGGCCATTCCCATCATCCGCATCTGCATCTGTATGGTGCGCTCGTAGAGCACGCGGCCCTGCTGTTGCTGGCCGCTGGCGGTTAACAGGCATCCACTGATGGCTAACGTAAAAATTATCTTCTTCATGTTACATACATTTAAGAAAATAAAGCTATTTCCTTCCTGCCGGAACAGAGGTTAACATCACTTGATTTAATGTTAATTTAGGTTAATGTTTCCGCGTTGGGAAGCAGGAAATGATACATTTGCGGTAGTATTGTTATTTCTTACCATTCAATCAACATAGTGCGATATAAACTTTCCATACCGGCTACCATTTCCCTGATTGCGCTGACCATCCTGCTGATCACCGCTTTCCAGGCATACTGGCTGAGCAATAACTACCGGGAGGAAAAAAGATTGTTTACCGCCCGCACGAATATTCTTTTCCGGGAAACCATTTTTCGCCTGCAGGCCGTAAAGCTCAACCTGGATTCTAATATCAGCCTGCGGGTACACGACCGTGCGGGTATGACGGGTGTCACCAATGTGTTGCAGGAAAGAATGAGAGATTCTACCATGAGCGCGCCTGCTATGCCTCTCAGGAAACGGACAATGTTTGTGGCAGTAGATCCCGCATCGATGCCGGAGGATGATTCTGTGAATGTACAATACGGCGTTACCAAAGGAGTTCCCGCTACAACAGTATTCCAGTTCCTGGCCGGTGTAGACTCCCTCAGGGATTCTATTACGGTAAAAGAAGTTGTAGACCGGTACCAACGGGCGCTGGAACGGGAAAAGATTAACGTTTCCTTTACTGTTAATACCATTCCTGTAGATACTACTACCAATCATATGTTCAATACCTTCCCGGATGACCTGGAAGGCAATACGGTGACCATCGGTTTTACCAAACCCATGAGTTACCAGGTGTTATTTGAAAACAATACCTGGTACCTGCTGAAACGTATCAGTCAGCCTATACTGATATCCTTTTTCCTCCTGGCTGTTACCATCTTCTCTTTCCTGCTGCTTTACCGCAACCTGAAACAACAACAACGGCTGGCGCAACTCAAAAATGATTTTATCAGCAACATGACGCATGAGCTGAAAACGCCCATCGCCACTGTTAGTGTGGCCATTGAAGCGCTGAGAAATTTTGATGCACTGGAAGACCTGCAAACAACACTCGAATACCTCGATATATCGGCCAATGAAATGAACCGCCTGGCGCTGCTGGTAGATAAAGTGCTGAAACTCTCGATGTTTGAAAACAGGGAAATCCCTTTAAACAAAGAACCCTTCGATCTTACAGACCTTACCCGCAGCGTGATGATTTCCATGAAGCTGCAGTTTGAAAAACAACGCGCGGTTACCACGCTGAAAAGAACCGGTCATAACTTTATCATCACCGCCGATAAACTGCATATGACCAGCGTATTGTACAACCTGCTGGATAATGCATTAAAGTACAGTAGCCAGGACCCTAATATCCTGATCCATATCATTGATCACAAACAATACCTGGAACTACGTGTAACCGACAACGGTATAGGCATTGCGCGTGAATATAAAAACAAGATCTTTGAGAAATTTTTCCGCGTGCCCAGTGGCAACCGGCATAATATAAAAGGATATGGCCTTGGCCTCAGTTATGTATCTCACATTGTACAATCGCACATGGGCTTTATTGAAGTGGAAAGTGAACTGCATAAAGGCAGTACGTTTTCCATCAAGCTTCCCTTCGCAGAAGCGCCGGTCATTCATTACGACAAAAACCGCCGGGTGATAAAGCTTAAAACAGGATGAAATGAGTATTAAAATTTTATATGTCGAAGATGAACTGTCGCTGGGCAAAATAGTGAAAGAAAGTTTACAGCGACGGGGATACGAAGTAATACTGGAAAGCGATGGCGCCCATGTAATGCAATTGTTCAAACAGGTAAACCCTGCTGTATGCGTGCTGGATATCATGTTGCCCAATAAAGACGGATTTGAAATTGCCGCCGAAATACGCGCTATCAACCAGGAAGTACCCATCCTGTTCCTCACCGCCAAAACACAAACCAACGACCTTGTAAAAGGATTTACGCTGGGAGGCAACGATTATATCCGCAAGCCTTTCAGTATGGAAGAACTGATTGTACGCATAGAAAACGTATTGCGTAAATCAGATAAAACACCTGCTCCTACTGCCAATCACATCAAAATCGGTAAGTTCCGGTTTTATACCAATCGCCAGGTACTGGCCAACGACGTAGAAGAAAAAAAGCTGTCGTACAAGGAAAGCGAACTACTGAAACTACTATACGAAAACCGCGACGGCATCATCGACCGGAAGAATATCCTTGACCTGCTCTGGGGACATGATTCCTTTTTCAACAGCCGCAACCTGGATGTGTATATCACCCGGCTGCGCGTGCACCTGAAAGAGGATGACAACCTGCAGATCCTTACCATTAAAGGTATAGGGTACCGGTTTGTGCTGGGTTGATTTTTTTTTATTGCAGATGATCGTCGTGTGCTTCTTTAAAAATATGCGCATAAAAAAGCCCGCCGGCATGCACCGGCGGGCTTCTTCATTAATTAATCTTATGAATGCTCAAATTATCGTAGTAAATATAACCTACGGTAGATGATTCCCAGTAAGACTGGCTGCCACCGCGGAACGTATGAAAAGTTACGCCCCTGATCAGCCGTTTGCTGTCGTTGGTGGTCCACCGGATATCCCTGTCGAGCAGCACGGTGCCGTTGATCACGATTTGAACGTGACCATCGGTATTACTGCCGGTGTTGCTTTTTATGTACAAGTGTACGTGATAAGTGGTGCCTTTCTGGATGCTGCCGCTGGCAGGATAAGTGAGGCCGAAGTCGTCGCCATACTGGCCCGGCTGGTCCCTGTAATACAGGTAAGGCTGGAAGTACACCCTGTTGGCGTCGTTACGGTACCACATGAGCCGGAGGGTGCCGCCGTTACCATCCCAGGCGGGATCGCCGCCGGTGTTGCCATCCCCAATAGAAAAGCCGAAGCCTACTTTACCGCCACGGCTCCAGTCGAACTGGCTGTGAAAACGGATATCATAATCCATTTCATAAGCGGCGCCGTCAGATACATCGATGTTGGCTACTACCCCGCCGGCAGCGGAGAGTGCGTTGGGATCCAGCTGGATGCGGAGGTTGCCATTGGAAATATAGCCACGGTTGTTGTTCCAGCCGGTTACATTGCCAAAATCACTGGCAGCATTGGTAGATGTGTAGGTAGTGCCATTGGCGTAGTTGTCCCAGTTAACGGACCATGTGCTGTTAATGGCGTTAATTCCGATGACTGCATCGGCGGCAGCCAGGGTTGTGTTGTGGGGCAGGTTTGATTGCGCCAGTTCCTTCTTACAGGAAATAAAACTGGTACTGAATAACAGCAGTCCGGCTGCTGCAACATTACGTGAGAAAACGGTGGAATTCATGAATGTGTAATTGTGGGTGAGAAAATAGGTTTATCATCAGGAGAATTTACTGGATGATGATTTTCTTCACGAGCCGTTGATTGTCGTGCATCACTTCCAGGATATATGTGCCGCCGGCGATGGTGCCGGTATTTATGTTGAAGGTTTTTGCATTGGGTTGCTGTACTGCCACGGGCTGCATGCCCGCGCTGATCAGGGTAGCCTTTACCGGCGCTTTTGGGTTGTAGTGTTGCAGGGTAACGGTGAATGCACTGCCCGAACGGATGGGATTGGGATATACATGGATAGCAGCAGCGGCGGTTTCTTCCGGAATGGCCCCATGCGTTGCTGCAACCGCAGCGGTGGTGCTACTGATGGCTGCCAGTCCGCTCACCGCTCCATAATTGAAGGATTCCCATGTGCCAACAGTAGTTCTCCAGGAGCTCATTGCCTGCGTGCCATTTTCCGAACAGATATAGCCGCCGTTGTTGCACAACAGTGAAATGGTGCCGTTGCTGTTATTGATCCAGGTGAATTTTTCCCAGTCCTGGATACTGGTACGGTTACACGTAATGGCCTGCGTGCCGTTTTCGGATGATACATACTTGCCCTGGCTGCGCAAGGCAATTTTGCCGCCGCCGGCATCCACTACGGTAAACTGTTCCCAGCCCTGTGCGCTGGTACGGTTGCAGTTCATCGCCTGGGTGCCATTCTCGCCGCTCACATACAGGTTGTTGTTGCCGCGCAGCCATATCGTTTGCCCAACAGGCGCATTGCCGCCCGGGTTGCCGGTACGGCTAAGTACTACCTCATGAATGGCCGACAGCAAGGAATTAACCCCGGTGGCGTCCTGCGACAACTCCCAGATCATCACACCGCTGCCCTGGTCAAAGGCCAGGTTCGTTTTTTGTTTGATGGTTGTAATGCCGTTGTAGCCAACATTGTCAAATACATCGGCATAAGGATTGGCGTCCCGCGCCACCAGCTGGGCGTACGACTCCCAGGTGGGCCTTCCGTAAAAAGGCACGCCAAGCACGGTTTTAGAAGCTGGTAATCCGCGGCCGCGCCAGTAGTTCACCGACTGGGTGGCATAACTGTAAGTGGAGTGATCGAAGTTATTGTAGTCATAAGCCATAAGGTTATAAAAATCTACCAACGCAAAAGCGCTGTTTAAGATACTGGCCCCGCCGGTACCCACAATAGCGCCGGTAAGGAGTTTACCCCTGTTGTGCATCTCTGTGCTGAGCTGCGTCATCAGCGTAATATAGTTATTGGCCGATGCGCCGGCATCGGGATACTCCCAGTCGATATCCACGCCATCAAGACCATACTGGTTCACGAAATTGATCATGTTGGTCACGAAATTATTGCGGTAGGTACTGTTGGCGGCGAGCGATTCAAAACCGCTGTCGTTGCCATCATTCCAGCCGCCCACAGATATCAGCACCTTTACATTATTGGCATGCGCAGTGCTCACCAGGCTCTGTAACTTCGCGGGGTTGTCGATTGCCTGCAATCCGCCGGTACTGGTAGGCAACAGGAATGCGTAATTGATATGAGTAAGCTTACTATACTGCACCTGGTTTACATTGCCTGCCCAGGAAGGCATATATCCAATAACGCGGAAAGGGGTTTGAGCAATGGTATTGAGCGCACAAACAAGGAGGATAGCTAACAGCTTTAGAAATGGTTTCATACGGGTAGTTTTTTGGTTGAAAAGAAATGTGGATTAATCCTTTCAAAAGTAGGGGTTCGCATAAAAGAACCATCATCCGGCACTACGGCATTACTACGTCACGGGGATATTTTTTTATATTTCGCGGGTAATCAGCAACGGAAGAAGAAGTTGCTTATCTTTTCATTCTAAATAATACCCGTGATAAGCCACATAAAAAAAGCGCTGTTTCCCCTGTTCATCCTGCCCGCCTTCCTCTGCCAGGCACAGGACAACCGCATCCCTGCCCTGCCTCCGGCGCTTGAAATACAAGTACACCACGTTCCCAAACCGGTAGTAACCGGCGGACATCCCACCCTCTTCTACGAAATTCATCTTACCAACTTCTCTCCCTGGCCCCTGCTGCTCACAAAAGTGGAAGCACAGGATGCAAAGAATACCACCGCGCTGACGCTGATAAAAGACACCGGCCTGTTGGAACGGCTGGCACCCGGACAGCAGTCCCCCACTGCCACCATACCGCCCGGTAATGCGGCGGTGCTGTTTGTGGAATATTCATCTGCCACCGGTCAATTCCCTGCTGAAATTATTCACCAGGTATCTTTCAAAAATACCCTTCGTGATACGGCCACGGAATATACCATCACCGGCGCGGCCATACAACCGGTAACCAGTCCCGCGATTGTACTGGGCGCCCCGCTGAAAGGAGGCCCGTGGACCGCCGTTTACAGCCCGGTATGGGCACAGGGGCACCGCCGCGTAATATTTGTAAAAGATGGGGTAGCACGTATTCCCGGAAGATTTGCCGTCGACTTTGTAAAGCTCGACAGCACCGGCAAATTCGCCGCCGGCGATGACGACAGGATCACTAACTGGTACGGCTATGGCGCCGGCATACTGGCAGTGGCAGATGGCGTGGTTAGTTCCACCAGAACCGATTTCCCGGAAAGCACCGCATTATCCAATCACCCGGATTATGCCGCCCACCTGGCCACGGGCAATTATATCTCTTTAAAAATAGCAGAAAATACCTACGTGTTTTATGAACACCTGCAGCCGGAAAGTATCGTGGTAAAAGCAGGCCAGCGGGTAAAGAAAGGGGACGTGATCGCCCGGCTGGGATTCACGGGTCAGTCGACCGGGCCGCACCTTCACCTGCATGTGGCGAACGCCGATGCGCCGCTGGGCGCAGAAGGACTTCCCTTTGTATTTGAAAAATTTACGCTGACGGGCACCATCCCCGACTTCAACAAGTTTGGCAGCACACCGTATATTCCGCAATCACAACCCGTACGCCGTGAGCTGCCCGTTTCCAATAGCGTCATCACATTTCCCTGATACTATTTACGGTATTCCCTGGGCGTAATTCCTTCTGCCCGCTTAAACAATTTAATAAAGTAATTCAGGTTATTAAAACCTGATTGGTAACACACGTCTGTGATACTCAATCCAGGATCCGCCATGATCTGCTTTGCGCGCCGGATCCGCTCCTGCAGGATATACTCCAGCGGTGAAATACCATATTGCTCTTTAAACGCCTGGAAAAAAACAGACCGGCTCATACAGGATACTTTTGCCAATGCATCAATAGTGATCTTTTGGGTAAGATGTTCCCTGATATATTGCAACACCGGTGTAAACCGGTGATCACCCACGCCTGCATCATTAATGGCCACCAGGTTTTGTGTTTGTATAATACGCAGCAACAAAAATTTCAGCGAGAGATCTGCCAGTGCGTCCTTTGCAGGATCACTCTCCATGCTGATCCCGATCAGTTTATTCATACTGGCCGCCAGCTCTTTGTTATTTAAAAAGTGATACCGGCTAAAATTCAGCTGCCATTCAAATGGCGCCGCCTTGTTGGGGTACTGCTCATTCAGAAAAGCCAGGTTCTTATTCACCATATCCCAGTCGAGCGCCAGGGTGGCGCACTGCACCGGATGCCTTTCATCCGCCTCCGGAAAATCTACTTTCATAGACACGCCTTCCGGCAGGATCACACTTTCTCCCGGCAAAAAAAAGAACTCTTCCGACCCGGATAACGACATGATCTTTTTACCCCGCATCATACTGGATACTACCAGCCCGTTGTAAGACAATGCCACATTACTGCAGCGATGAAAAGTTTCAAAGATGTTCAGCTCACAGTGCCGCAGGTTGAACACCCGGCGGTGCTCTACCATCGTATCCAGCGAAGTGGCATCACTCAGGTTAATAGGAGAAAGATGGCATATCTGGTTCATGGTGGAATTTTTATCGTAACGCAGGTTTTCCGCCTTATAAATTTATCGATAAATTCCCGTTGGATCATCAAAGAAATAAAAAATAGCATCGTTCTATCAATCAGGATAATCGTTCAATTCCCCCATCTCCAATATGCTTAATATTGGTAATTCCTTCACACTAAAATCCTGTTATGAATATCACGTTAAAACAGGCGGAAGCTGTTATTGCTGCCGCTAAAGCCAAAGCCACCGAAATTAAAACACTGATGAACATTGCCGTCGTGGATGCAGGTACCAACCTCATCGCCTTTGTTCACATGGACGACGCCTGGCTGGGGTCTATAGATATTTCGCAGAAAAAAGCCCGCACGGCACGATACTTCAATATGCCCACCGGCGAAATCGGTAAGCTGTCGCAACCGGGCGGCTCCCTGTATAATATCGAACACTCCAATGGTGGCCTCATCACCTTTCCCGGCGGTGTGGTGATCCGCAATGAAAAAAATGAGATCATTGGCGCCGTGGGCGTATCCGGCGATTCCGTGGAAAATGATCATATAGTGGCGCAGGCAGGCGCAGATGCAATTAAATAACTTCTAAAAAGATATGGTATGTGTAAAAATCATGGTGTTGCTTATATAGAACCCGGTGTAGTGGAGGTAAGGGAAATTGATTATCCCCAACTGGCTTTGGGCGACCGTAAATGTGAACATGGGGTGATCCTGAAAATAGTGTCCACTAATATCTGCGGAAGCGATCAGCACATGGTGCGGGGACGTACCACCGCTCCTGCCGGACTGGTACTGGGACATGAAATTACCGGCCTCGTCATTGAAGCAGGCAGGGATGTGGAATTTATCAAAGTAGGCGACCTCGTTTCGGTGCCCTTCAATATTGCCTGCGGACGTTGCCGCAACTGCAAAGCCGGGCAAACAGGCATCTGCCTGAATGTAAATCCTGCACGCCCCGGCGCAGCCTATGGCTACGTGGATATGGGCGGCTGGGTAGGCGGACAGGCAGAATACGTAATGGTGCCGTACGCCGATTTTAACCTGCTTAAATTCCCCGACAGCGACCAGGCCATGGAAAAGATCAGGGACCTCACGCTGCTCACGGATATTTTCCCGACGGGCTTTCATGGCGCGGTGACCGCAGGCGTAGGACCAGGCAGTATCGTTTATATCGCCGGTGCAGGCCCTGTAGGACTGGCATGTGCCGCCTCCTGCCACCTGCTCGGAGCGGCGGTAGTAATTGTGGGAGATATGATCGATGAACGGCTGGCACAAGCCAGGAGCTTTGGCTGCGAAACCATCGACCTGAAACAGGAGGCCTCCCTCGCCGACCAGATCGCCGCTATCACCGGCACACCGGAAGTGGATTCTGCTGTGGACTGCGTAGGCTTTGAAGCCAAAGGACATGGGCACAACAGCAATGTGGAACAACCAGCCACCGTGCTGAATTCAATTATGGAAATTACCCGTGCAGGCGGGCAACTGGGCATACCCGGCCTGTATGTTACCGGCGATCCCGGCGCGGTAGACGAAGCCGCCAAGAAAGGAAGCCTGAGCATCCGCATCGGCCTTGGCTGGGCAAAATCGCACTCCATTCATACCGGTCAGTGCCCCGTCATGAAATACCACCGTCAGCTGATGAACGCCATCCTGTACGATAAAATAAAAATAGCCGATGCCGTAAATGTAGAAGTGATTACCCTCAACGACTCGGTAAGAGGCTACCACGATTTTGATAAAGGCGCAGCGAAAAAATTTGTGATTGATCCGCATGGCATGATAAGGGCATAATAAACGGGAACTAAAACAACAATGGCTGCCAGTAATGGCGGCCATTTTGTTTTAGTTCCCAACCGCCAACGATTTGTATATTCACGGAAACCTGTTTATATTCATCTCCTTTACCAAACCCAGCCCGGTATGCGTTTCCGCCTTTTATTTTTCCTGCTGATGTATTGCGCTATATCGCAAAGCCAACCTACTCAACCCGCCGATTATGGATTGCAGGCTTTCATCATTCACAATAACTCCCTTGGAACCATTCGTTTTTATGTGAGCAGTAAAGATATCGGCAAAAAGAAACCAGTTTTACTGGCGCTGGATGGCTCCGGTCAGTACCCGATGGCGTTATTCGTGCAGCTCCGGAAAGGCTCCTTTGTCGCTAATTCATTTGATCAGGGGTTGCTGGAACTGGCAGATAAATTTCACGTGGTAATGATCAGTAAACCAGGCATCAATTTCTGTGATACAATCAATATAGATAAGGACAGCGCCAGCGTGGCAGATGCTGTTGCACTACTACCTCCATCCCAGGAATACGCGCAGCGGGCCGGCTTGCAATGGCGCATAGCGGCAGCGTCTAAGGTACTCGACTATGTATACAGTCACTTTCCCGTGAATAAATCAAAAGTGGTAGCGTATGGCTACTCTGAAGGTGCACAGGTAGTACCGGGACTGTCGGTGGCGAATAAAAAAATTACGCATTGCGCCTGCATCGCCGGATCAGGTCTTAACCAGTTCTATGATTTTATAACCGCTGTGCGCATGAAAGCCGCCCAGGGGGCCATTTCTCCACAGGAAGCACAGCAACAGGTGGATTCGCTGTTTGCGCAATTCGCGGCTATTTACGCCGCTCCTTATGATACCCAACGCGAATGGGAAGGTCATTCCTATCAACGCTGGGCCAGCTTCTGCTCAGACATTCCAATGAACAACCTCACAAAACTGAACATTCCTATTTTTATGACAGCAGGTACCAATGATGTCAGCTCACCCATTTACGGATTGGAATATGTAAAGCTGGAGTTCCTGCGGCTCGGCAAAAAGAACCTTACATTCCGGGTGTATCCCACCGATCACTCTTTCCAGGAAATGAAACGGGTTAACGGAAAAGACACCGTCATTTCCCACAAACAAGAAATGACGGCAGATATGATGAAATGGCTGAAAATGTAATGACTTAGTGCATCGGTGTACTGCTCAGGTCTTTGCTGTTGATCACGTCCACCAGCTCCGGATGTTCCTTCTTTTCCCTGCTCAGCACCTTATGGATAATAACGATACTGATTAATATACAAACAGCGCCGATCAGGAAATGTACGCCCGGCAAGTGGAATGGCGCTTTCGACGAGGTGAAATAAGCAAAGGTGCTGTTCATGATCAGTGGACCAATAATCGTGGTAAGGCTCATCAAACTGGTAAGCGCCCCTTGCAGTTCCCCCTGCTGGTTAGCCGGTACATGCCCCGATATCACCGACTGCAATGATGGTCCGCAGATGCCGCCCAAACAATAAGGGATCAGGAATACAAACATCATCCATCCCTGTGTGGCAAAGCCAAACAATACCAATCCCACTGCATAAAGCGCCAGCCCGAGATAAATACTTTTTTCATTACCGATTTTGGGGTTCACCACTCTTGTTAATCCGCCCTGTACCGCTCCTACCAATACTCCCACTACTGCCAGGGAAATACCCACCATTTTCTCGCTCCAGTTAAAATTATAAATGGTAAAGAAATTCCAGTTACTCTGCACTGCCTGGGCGCCCAGGTAAATAAGAAAGAAGCCGAATGCCAGTCCGCCGATTTCCGGATGCCTGGTTAAAAATTTCAGTGACCCGAATGGATTGGCCCTTTTCCATTCAAAAGACCGGCGGTTTTCCTTACTTAAAGATTCCGGCAGGAAAAAGTATCCCCATATACAGTTAACCAAACACAATACAGCAGCGGCATAAAAAGGCGCGCGAATACCCCAGTTGGCCAGCAATGCACCCAGCGCCGGACCAAGCACAAATCCCAGTCCGAAAGCCGCACCAATCAGCCCGAAGTTTTTAGCCCTCGAAGTTTCATCCGTGCTTACATCTGCAATGTAAGCAGCAGCGGTAGTAAAGCTGGCGCCGGTAATACCTGCAATAACGCGTCCCGCAAATAACCATCCATATGCAGGCGCCAATGCCAGGATAATATAATCGATCCCAAAACCTAACAGGGAAAGTAATAATACCGGCCGGCGGCCGTATTTATCACTCAGGTTCCCGATCACCGGGGAAAATAAAAACTGCGTGATCGCAAAAACGGATAACAGCAACGCGCCATAAGTACTGGCCTCGTTAACGGGGATGTGTTTTAACTGTGCAATGAGATCTGCCATCACGGGAATAATCAATCCCCACCCCATTACGTCAATTAATAGTGTAACAAAAATAAAGCTGATAGCTGCCTTTCTGGATGTGTGCATATTGGTGTTTTTGTAAAATATCTTTCAGATCTTTGGCGGATGTTTTCTCCTTCTCACAACGGGTATCCCTGATTCGGTTTCAAATATAGGATGCACTGTTTTTTTATGGAAAACCTTTCCGGTCAGGATCATTGTTCCACCGGTAAAACGCCTGGTTTTACCGGTGAAACCTCAGGGAACAAAGATATTTACTTCATTGTCAAATGAGCGGGCAAAATAAGACAATAAAAGGGCAGTTTGCGACAGATATAAATGTTACCACGTTAGTTGGAGCAACGATACACCTTGTCCGGGTAAATCATTTGGCAGCACTATTTCACCGTTCTCCGGCTGCATCCATGCGGGCGACGACAGCAACTGTAATTGCCCCGCACTTTCCAGCTGCGCTATTTGCGAAGCATCAGGATGCTGAGGCGATCCCATCTTTTTCCACGCTTCGTAGGCGTTGCTATGCGCAGCATCAATCCGGTAATGCTTCAGCAGTACACGGGTAGCCGGCAGTCCTTTTATTTTTATTTTTACGGGAGATGATTGTGCCGGAATAATGTTGTCGTCATGATAGTTCCACACCATTACGCTCACGCTGTGCTCATCACCGGACGCTAATGCATTAATATCACGCCTGGCTCCCCGCACGCTGCTGTCGATGATTTGCTGGTAGTTATAGTTCGTGTATCCGCTTACTTCCAGCCTGTTGCCCTGCATCAGGCCAAACATCCGGAATACATTTAAAACGGGTTTGTCCACTCCGTTGGTGGCCAGGTCGCGGAAGCCCGCAAACCAGGGCTGGTCCTCAAACTCAAAAGCCCAGGTCACTGCGCCTGCCAGGTTTACGCCACGGGCTGCCGCCAGGTCGTACTTCCGCGCAAACGATGCAGCGGTATAACTCGAATACATGGTGCCGTTACGGTAAGCATTGGCAGGATGAAATGCTTCTGAACACGCAGCACATCCTTCCGGATCTGATTCACCGATAATGATGGGCAGCTTCTTCAGCGACGGATAGGAAGCTACTATTTCAAAGCCTTTATCAATGTCACGCAGCTGTGCGGCCATGTTCATCTGTACCACGCCATTCACCACTTTGGGTGCACCTTTGGCGTGAAAGGTGATCACATCCAGCGGCGCGCCTGTTTTGCCGGTGGCATAGTTTTTACCACTCACCACATGATCCAGGAAGGTTTTAAAAAACTTGGCAGATACATCCCAGTTAGGGCCTGTTACTTCAGGGCCGCCGATCCGGGCAGTGGGCAATGCACGTTTCACCGCGTCGGCAGTATAATCATACAGCTTGATGTATTCTTCTGTAGTGCCTTTCCAGTAACCGATATTTGGCTCGTTCCATAACTCCCAGTACCAGCTTTCCACTTCCGCTTTTCCATAACGCGCCACGGAATGCTTTACCCATTCGTATACCAATGCCGCAAATTTCCGGTAGTCTTTCGGAGGATATGCCCAACCGGTAAATATATCACCATACTTATTATCCGGCTGCCAATGGTGGCGGTAAGGCGATGGCTTCACCGACAGCGCCTCCGGCATAAACCCGATCTGCGCAATCGGCTTCATGCCCCGTTCTATAAAGGTGTCAAAGATCTTGTCGATGATCGTCCAGCTGTACACAGGATTCCCGGCAGCATCTTCAGTGTACGCATTGGTGGAGCCCCATTTCAACGCAGCCGTGCCGTCGCCGGTTACCAGCAGGCTATGTACCCGCACGTATACCGGCACTTTACTCAATGCGGCAATTTCCGTCAGCAATTTCTTACCATCTTTCATGTAGGTGTAGTTGGGCTCATCGTAGCCAAACCAGGCCCATATGGGTTTCAGCGGCCCTTTGCTTTTCCGGGCATCTACGCCTATCAACAGCGTGTCTTGTTGCGCATGCCCCGGCAATGCCGTTAAGAGCAGCAGGAGTGTAAAAAATTGTAACAGGTATTTCTGCATGGTCAATTATTTTCTGGTTACATAAAAATTACGGTACAACAAGAACACCCGGTACATCACCAACGCACTCATCAGAATCAGCAAGATATAGCTAAACGACAGGTGTTTCCCATCTTCCGCAGGCAACACATATATCAACCCGTAACTCAGCATGGAAACAATTACATTGCATAAGCCGCCCGTCAGCCCGCCGGCAATCCCTGCATTATTGGGAAATATCTGTAAACAAAAAGTAAAGTAATTATTATGGGTAAACCCGGAGCCCATATGCACCAGGAAAGCAAACACCAGTATCGTCCATAACCCGCCATACACCGAAAACAACAGCAGCAACAGCAAAGCCATCACCAGCTGCAGTGCGAGGTTGATGCTGATCTTCTTCACAAAAGGTTTGCGGATCATTCCTTTGCTCAAAAAGCCGCCCAACATCCAGGCAATGCCCAGTAACAGCGAACAATAACCGGTGATCACAGACGACAAGTTAAAATAATGCTCAATGATAAAAGGACCGGACATGTTATATACCATCACCATCGAATAGGCCAGTCCCAGCATCACAATACCCAGTATAAAACTGCCGGTACGGATCATCCCATAATAAATAGACAGGATCTTCACCGGGTGAAACGGCGTGGTGTGTTGAATGGTTTCCCCGCTGAATATTAATTCCAGCAGGAATAATATGGCGGCAAAAACACCCAGGAAATAAAAATTGGATTCCCACCCAAAGGTGATTTCAAGATATCCACCAATAAAAGGGGCCACAATAGGCCCAGTAGACCAGATGATCGTAAACAGGCTCAGGTAATGTTTCAGCTGCTCGCCCTTGTAGAGGTCTACGATAAAGGCGCGCTTACTCACCACCATCATGGCTATGGTAATACCATGCAGCACCCGCATGGCATAAATGACGTAAATATTATGCGTATTGGCAATGATCACACACGATGCACAAAAGATGAGCATCGCTACCAATGCAATCCGGTACCGGCCAAAGCTGTCCAGCAAACCTCCTATAAAAAGCTGCGATACGCCATAGCTGATCAGGAAAAGGCTCACCGTGAGCTGGGCCTGGCTGCTGGAAATGCCGAGGGCGTTGGTCATGCCCGGCAGTGACGGGATATAAATATCCGTGGCAAAACCCGACATCGGGATCATGGCAAAAGCCAGCAGAGTGGCTATTCTTATATTGCTGTCCTTTATTCTTTTGTCCGTAACAGGGCTGGTAATCATTACAATAGCTGTTGATTCGCTTACCCAAAATACGGTATCTAATCAACTTTATTTGCCTGTTTTAATCAGTTCCATCGTATAGGTAATTTCAGGGTCCTTACCCGCCTGGATATACGTCATAAACTTCGTCAACGGAATTTCCCGGTCGGGGATAATACCGCGGCCATTGTCGGCGCTGGCATTGAAGAAATATAACTCCGACAGCGGCACGGTTAACACGCACCTTGTTTTGGGCAACAGGTATTTCATAAACCACGCTGCCGTAGTAGCAGCCACGCCGCTGCCGGTTTCCTTCCCGATAATCTCTCCCCGCTTATTTTTCTGGACAAGCGACGCAAAATAAGTAGCAGCAGAAACAGTGCCACCGCCCGTCAGCACATATACATTCCCGTGAAACGCATCTTTATCCGGCGGAAAATTTTCCAGTAACCCTTCTTTCAAACGGGCATTTCCAACATAAAACCCGGAAGAATCTTTATCAAAACGCTGGTAAAGGAAGTTCTTATGCCCCTGGATATCTTCGTCAGATAATCTTCTGCCGTTATCCGCCACCGCATATTCGGGATAGGCCAGATCTATGGTGCGGGTGCGGTAATTATAAACATTCCGGAAAGGCGCATCTACCAGGAAGGAATAAAGCAATGCGGAAATAGCCGGGTTACCTCCCCCGTTACTACGGATATCTATAATCACCTGCTTGTATTTCCGCTTGTTTACTTCCCGGAAAAATTCGCTGAATTCTTTATATGCATCCGCTTCATTTAACCCAAAAGTGTTTACTGTCAACAGCCCCGTTTGTGTATCATCAAAGTAATCATTGTAGATATAATACGCCCGCTGCAAAAGGTTTACCGGGAAAACCGACAACCGCCCGGCGTGATACGCCTGGGTAGGATCGGCAGCGGGAAGCGTAGTGCGCTTCACCTCCCTGCTCCCGGGCGCAAGAAAAGTTACTTCGTAACTTTTAAGCCTTGGATTCAACAGGCTGAAAACCACCTGGAAATTCGGATACAGCCTGTCCATCCCGGTAGTAATGTACCCATCGCTGTAAGCGGGGGCCGACAAAGCAGCCAGGATATCTTTCACCGGCATACTGTTAATGCTCACCACCTCTGCCCCAAAAGGAATACTTCCGCCTTTCATGTTAACGAATATCTTCTCCCGTTCTATCACAACAGGGAAAGGAAAAAAATTGATCATGCTGTACAACTCCTTCCCGTTATCGTTTGAGAAGCCCAGGTTGGTATGTACATCCTTTAACAGGTAAACAGGCGAATACTGCAGGCCAGACAATACATCCGGCTCCTGCGCTACCTTGTTTAACAACGAATCCACTTTGCGCGTAAAGGTGACGGAGTCTATAAACTTATACGGATTGGGATGCTGTTTCTTCAAGATATCTACCGCCAGTTTAAAATCTGAAATAACATCTTCCCTTGTCAGGTTCGATAACTTTTTCTCCTGGGCAGCTGTGTTTAAACAATAACATGCCTGTATGGCGGTAACGCCAAGTATCAACAGTTTTTTCATATGTTTTTTTGATTTCTGTGTTAAGAACCGATCAGCTCCAGGATGCCTTCATTCCGGATGATCATCATCCCCTGCCGGTCTTCTGTAATACCTTCCTCCAGTTTGTAGGTATAACGCGGACGGTTGCCATCCATAATAGTTGGTAAATAAACAAATTGAACATTGCTGCTGTCCTTTAATGCCTCGCCCACTTCAATAATATGTGTGGACACAATAAAGAGGCAGTCGCGGTACTCGGCAAAAGCGGCCGTCACCGCCAAAGTCCCGTCGTACGCATCTTTTACATTGGTGCCTTTGAACAGCTCGTCGAACATCAGCAGCAACCGCTGACCGCTGGCGGCGGCTTCTGCGGCGTGTTTCACACGTACAACTTCTGCGTAAAAATGGCTGTAACCAAGACTGATATTATCCGCCACATTGATAGACGAATAAATGCCTTCCCGCACTGAAAACTGCATATGTGCAGCTGCCACCGGGAAACCCATATGCGCCAGGTACATCCCGATGCCTACAGATTTCATCAGGGTGGATTTTCCGGCCATATTGGCGCCGGTTAAAAACAGCACATTGCTGTGGTCATTCATCTGCACAATATTTCCCACCGCGCCCTCTATACAGGGATGGCCCAGCTCCTCCGCGGCCAGCATATTTTCTGCCGGCGGCAACGCTTCAGCGTAGGTGAAGCCCCTGGCGCGCGCCACGTCGCTCACGGCAATGTTTACATCCAGTTCGTAAATAAACAACAGCACTGCTTCCATCTCTTTCCGGAACCTGCTCTTCAGCAGGTGATCATAAAAGGCAAGGGTTTTCACCGGCAACGCCTGGTAGATATCCATATTCAGCAACCGCTCCAGCAATTTATCGGAGAGGATCGTTTTTACGGCCTGTAAACGGACGGTAAAAGGCCCCATGTCCGGCGGCGCCATTTCGAGAAAGGAATAACATCTTTTCAACGTTACAATAGTTGCCTGCAACCCCTGCACTTTTTTCTTGTACCGTTCATCGCGGGTAAGACCGGAAAGCCATTTTTTGAGAAGGGTATCCGCCAGTGTCAGTAACCCGTTAGCCAGCATGCCGGCATCCAGGTATTCGCGCATTAAATTCAGCTGCGATATATCAAATGGAAAGCCCAGTTCCGCCCGCTGAAAACTCCGGAAAATACGGCTGCGGTTATTGATAGCATCGGCATGCTCCATCGGATGACGGAACATATCGTCGAGCAACTGTTCCCCTCCTCTTGTTTTTACGTGGTTGAACAAGTGATATACTGATCCCTGCCGGTATTTGCCCAGCAGGTTCAGTTCAACCATCGTTTGCCTGTCTGTATTAAAACCCATGATGATGATTATTTTTTTATTTCACAAGATGTACAACACTGCGCTTCTTCCCGTTCTTCAACGTTTCCAGGATCCCTTCGTTCCGGATAATGATCATACCATGACGATCATCTGTGATCCCCCGCTCCAGCGTATAAGTATACTCCGGTGTATGGCCGTTCATACGCGTGGGCAAATACAGGAACCCGATATTGCCCCGTTGCTTTAATGCTTCGCCGGCCTCCACGATGTGCGAGGAAATAATGAACATACTTTTCTGCTTTCCTGCAAATGCCTTGGTAATAGCCACTGTAGCCTCATGTGCATCTTTCACGTTGGTACCGCGGAACAACTCATCAAATATTACCAGCAATGATTTTCCGCCGCTTAATTCCGTAGCTATTTTTTTTACGCGCAGCACCTCCGCATAAAAGTGACTGGCGCCAATACCCAGGTTATCCGGCAGGTTGATAGTGGTGTAAATACCATCCATCACCGAAAACTCCATGAACCCTGCCGCCACCGGGAAGCCCATATGCGCTACGTATACCGCCGTACTTAAGGAGCGCAAAAAAGTTGACTTTCCCGCCATATTGGCCCCGGTTAAAAAAATCAGGTTCTGACTGGCATTCATCACCAGGTTGTTGCCAATGGGTTGTTTCAGCCCCGGATGATATACCCCTTCCAGTTTCAGTTCAGTAGTGCCTTTGTCCAGCGCTTTTGGAAAAACAAATTGCCTGTCCACCGCCACTTTTGCTACGGAGAGATACACATCGAGATAGTAGATATACCCCATCAGTTTTTCTATCTTATAACGCTCCCGGGTGCGGAAAAGGAGATCATATGCGGTTACCGCCGCATAAGACAACTTCCCTTTCCCGCTTTCTTTCAATGCCGGTTCAAAGGTAGGGTCGGTGAGTAATACCGCAATGCGTTCCCGCTCCCGTGCATAGGCAACAATGCCGGTCACTTCTTCTCTCTCTATAAAAAATTTTATAAGATGAATAAGTGATATCACCGCGCTTACCCCATTAGAGATATCCTTTTCGCTCAGCACGGTTTGCTTTGCATTGGCGCCGGTATTCATTAAATACTTCTCGGCCATATCAAACAAGGCCGCATCAAAGGGAAAGGCCAGTTTCAGGCCGGCAAAATGCGCGATCACGTCACTTCGCCGGTTAATCTCATCGCGATCCGACAACGGGTTACGGAACATTTCTTCCAGTACCGTTTCACCCCCACGGGTGTGGGTATGATTGTACAGGTCGTAGATGCCGCTCACATCACGTTTACCAAATATTCTAAGGTCTTCTATCGTTTGATCATCTGTTTGTAAAAACATAGTTGCTGTTTTTATTTTCTCTTACGCCGGATCAATAATATGATGGCGAATAGCAATACCGCACCCGGCAATATCCATACGTATACTATTTTCAACACAGCTGCCCCGGCAGATGAAATGGTGAACAGGCTATCCAGTGGTTTTGGACGGGGTGTATAGATAGGATAATGGTTGTCGTCCAGCCAGCTGTAAAATCCTTTGCCGAGGAAGCCGCCGCCCTGCCGCAGGTTGCTCATCATATCAGCGTCTGCGCCTAAAACAATACGTTGATCCTTGTTGTTGACTTTCCTTTCCAGGGAGATGTAGCTGGCATAAGCTTTCGCCTGGCTATCTCCTTCCCCGGGGTTAAATTCAGGAGGCGTTGAATCTGTTACCAGGGTGCCGGCTTTCAGCCATACCCTGTTTTCCAGTGTTTGCAGTAAAGGCTTTATCACAAAAGCGCCGGTATCCGCATAGGCAAAAGCAGTAGTTCCGGGAGTCATCATGAACATGCTGTCGCCGTGTTCCTTATACGCTTCCTTCAGTATGAGGAGAAAAGGTTCGTCGGCCAGGTTAGCAGCGTCGCGCGTAATAAATGGCACCACCATATGAGGCATTTCATCTTTGGAGAGCTGCACCAGTGTACCATCCATTAACCGCACGCCCAGGTGTGCCAGCAAGGGGTTCAGCATTTGTTGCTTGCCTGGTTCTCCCAATATGAACATATTGCCGCCTTTGTCGATGTACTGCTTCAATTTGCCCATGGTAGCAGCGCTCAGTTCCGTTTTAGGATCGGCCAGTATCAGTGTGGTGATGTTAGCAGGGATATCCGCGTTATCCAGTGAAAGCGTATCCGACTCAAAACCCAGGTTGATCAGGGCATTGCGGTTACCTTTTTCAATGGTATGGAAACGGAATTCCCGTTCTCCTCTTTTAATAATGCTACGCTCCAGGTTGCCCGTGAGATAAAGGTTCTTTGGTAAATCAGCTTTTAAAAGCCGTTTGAAAGCCGGCGCCACCTGTTGCTCTTCGGGCCAGAATAGATTATCTTCAAAAGTCCGCAGGAAGGTAGTTTCGCCTTTGTACTTCAGCTGCATCACCAGCCGGTAACTTTCAGGTCCCAGGTCGATCTTCTTACGGATCTCTTCCCGCGGCATAAACATAGAAGGATTTAAATCATACCCATCTGCTACCTGCTCTTCAATCTCTTTTAAACTTTTGCCCGGCCAGTTCTTGTAAACGGAACTGTCGTTGTCGTCGTTATCGTAGTAGTATACGTACTTAAAAGTAATATCCGGTTTAAAGCGCTGGTAGCGCTCCCAGAGGGTTGTTAAATAATCGTTCCGGTTTTCCGGGAAGCCGCGGCCCGCCCCTCCTCCCAACAGGTTGGTATAAAGGGTAACCTCCAATGGTTCTTTGCCCAGTTCCTTTATGATCTTCTGTGTATTCGGATGCAGGGTGTTGATGTCGCCAACGGTGGTATCCCAATACCCGGTTAGTGCCGGGCGTGAGGATACATAGCCGATCGTCAGCACCACCAGCGCAACTGCTACATATCTCGCGGCGCTCACAAACCAGGGTTTCGATTCCCGTCCTCCTTTCAGTTTGATCATCGTAAACGATACAAACATATAAACGATCAGCACAAAATAAATGACATCCTTCGTGGTAATGAGCCCCTGCAACATTTTCCCGGTACGGCCCGAGATGGAAAGAAAATAGGTCAGGTCTCTCACAAAATCATACTTCTGCCATAAGCCACCGATACGGCTCAGGATAAAAACAGCCAGGAAGCTGCCAATGGCGGATACGATCTGGTAGGTAGTAAGACTGGACATAAACAACCCGATGGCCGTATAGCAGCACATCAGCAGGTAAAAGCCCAGCATAGCGGATAACAACATGCCGTAATCTGCCGACCGGATAGTGAATAAACCTGTTACAATAAAGATCCCTACAATACCTACCAGCAACAGGTTGTATAACATAATAGCCAGGTACTTCCCAAAAACAATTTCACGCAACTTCACCGGGGACGAATAGAGTAACTTGATGGTACCATTGTTAATTTCCCTGCTGATCAGGCCCATGGTAAGCAATGGAACAAACAGGTAAAGGTTTTGCAGCACATTAACGAAAATACCATTGGGATCTAAATACATCCCCGCCGTCAGCGAAAGATTAAAGTCTTTGAACTTCGGATTATTTTTTGCCAATATTTCCTGCCACTTTGTAAGCGGATACAATGCGTAAGTATAAAAAACCGCGCACTGCACCATAAATGCGATCGTCAGAAACCAGGCTACCGGCGAATAAAAGAGATTCCGAAGCTCTGTTTTCGCAACTTTAAATATCATCTTCATGTCGTAAGTTTATTGGTGGGATTGAATAGTTAATTGCTTGAAAATGTCGTCGAGCAGACCTTTATCAAGACTGATTTCCTGGAGGCGCCATTCATGTTGTACGGCGGCGGCGATGATCCTTTCCGTGATATCTTTCTCCCCATCGAAATAAATACGCGCCTGTTTTTCCGTCAGCAACTCCACTTTGGAAACCCCTCTGATCCTCATCAGCTCGGGAGCCGGAGGCATGTTTTCCATTCCCACCAACAGGGTATGCGGCTGTACATAGTTATTGAATGCGTCCATGCTGTCGGAGAAAATGATCCTTCCTCCTTCCATCATGATCACTTCTTTACAGAGCAGGTGTATTTCAGATAAAATGTGAGAAGACAACAACACGGTATGATCCAGGGCAATTTCCCTGATCAGTTTACGGGCTTCAATCAGCTGGTTAGGATCGAGCCCATTGGTGGGCTCGTCCATGACTACCAGTTTGGGTTTATGGATAATGGCCTGCGCAATGCCCACCCGTTGACGGTATCCGCCGGACAGGTTGCGGATCAGTCTTGTGCTGAAGTGGGCAATACCGCAGCGTTCTTTGGCTTCGTTCACCGCTGCTTTGATACGGTGTTTTTCTATCAACCGCAGCTCTGCACAATAGGTAAGGAATTCATCTACCGTAAGGTCTGTATACAAAGGAGGATTTTGCGGTAAGAAACCGATCTCTTTTTTTGCAAGTTCCGGTTGCTCCCTGATATCGATTCCGTTGACATAAACACGGCCCTCCGTTTGATTCAGCACACCGCACATAATATTCATGGTGGTGGACTTCCCGGCCCCGTTGGATCCCAGCAGTCCTACCACCCCGGTTTGTTCTATTTCAAGGTTAATATCCCGTATAGCCCAGGAAGTGCTGTACCTGTGTGAGAGCCCCTCAATTTTCAGTATAGTGCTCATAGTGCGTTTTTAGTAATAAAATATTGATGAATTAATTCAGTACCTGATCAGCATTACTGCAGGTGCGTTGATGCCGGTACCTCCCGGCAGTCCCACCAGGGCCAGGGTAAAATTCTTATACATCCAGGGATGCGCCCAAACAGTAGTTTGATGGTAGATGCCCGCTGTGATAAAGCTTCCCAGCAATACGCCGCTGGCGGCATCCCGGAACTCAAACTCATAGTCGGGTACTTCAAACCCGGCACTGTATTTCTTAAAAACAGTACTGCCTTTATAAGGCAGGCGTGCTACTTCCGGCGCCCCTGTTTGTCCTTTGATGTTGATGCTGACATCCTTGCTGCCGGGAGAAAGATTGACAAACCGGATACCCATTGAACTGTCGGCGGTGACATGATAAGGCAGGTCATCTTTAATAAACAGTGTATCCGGTGAGGCAACAGTACCCGTTAAAAACAACGTATGAATAGAGCCAATGGGCAGGTCCAGCACCAGGTTAAAAAGAGGAACGCTTTTCTCCGTGGTGTCGGGATACTGGTACAGGGCCAGCTGCTGGGTACCGCTAAACTGTGTATAGCGGTTATTATAATCACTGTATGCTTTGTAGTATATCCGGTTGGCGTGATAATATTCAAACGGATTTCCTCCTTTGAAATTAGTTACCATTGAGCTGTTGCCCACTACCGCATTGATCAGGGTAAGTGATGCGTTACCGGGCGCTGTTGTTTGTTTGGCGCAGGAGGCCAATATGAGCATGAGCAGCGGGGCGGCCATAAGCGCGCTGCGGAGCGGCTGCCATACAGTTGCGTATCTGGAAAATATCTGCTGCATATTAATAGCCGGGATTTTGGGTGAGGAAATGATTAACAGTAATTTCCGATACCGGAATAGGATAAAGCAATTGATAATCGCCTAACCAGGGCTGTTTCACCGGCATAGCCGACAGCACATCATGCGCCATGCCGGTGCGTTTCAGATCCAGCCAGCGGTGTCCCCATTCTGCAAAAAGCTCTGTTTGCCGCTCCTTTGCTACGGCAGCCTTTACCTGCACAACGGTGAGGTTAGCCGGCAGGCTTGCCAACCCTGCCCTGTGGCGGATTACATTCAGGTCGGCAATCGCCGCCGCGAGACCTCCGGGACCTCCATTGGCGGCGGCTTCCGCACGTACCAGGTACATTTCAGCCAAACGGAACACTACATAATATTCTTCTGCATCTGCACCGTAAACAGCGTTGCCGGAGCCGATCTTGTACTTACTGGGATAGTGGGTAATGCCAGGAAATGTGCCTGTTCCATTGGAATTATCAGTACTGTCCGTCCAGGCAACATAACGTTGATCCCCTTCTTCAAAAACTTTCAACAATTGACCGGATAACATGAAGCTCGTCTTGCCGGTAACAAAAATGCCAGGCAGTAGCTGGTATCCTTCCGGTGTGGCATTCTTTAGGGAAGCGTCTGTGGTAGTTGGCTTTAACTGCCAGATGGCCTCCCGGCTATCTTTTAAGAAAACGTGTGTCAGATCAGTTTCCAGGCCATACACCGCCGTGTTGTTGATCAGCGTTGTAGCAGCGGCAACAGCGTTGGCATACTCACCCAGGTAGAGGTATACCCGTGCCAGCAAAGCGGTGGCAGTGGCTTTGTTGGGGCGTACCCTTTCGCCGTTGCCGGTAGGATAGCTCTCCGGCATATTGGCTTCCGCATCCTTCAGGTCTGCTACTATTTGCTGGTACACCTGTTGCTGCGGCGTTCTGAACATGCTGCGCGTCTGGTTAAAATCTACCGTGAGCGCAAGGGGAACATCGCCAAATAAATTGGTGAGATAGAAGTAATTAAAAGCGCGCACAAACTTTGCTTCCCCGGTAAGCGCTTTGCGTGTGCTGTCTCTCAGCGCTACCGCAGTAGATGCTGCAATGCCCTCTATCACCGAGTTGGCAGCATAAATTGTTTTATAGGCCGTTTCCCAGGCCATTCCGGCCTTATCGGCCTGGTAAACGGTGAGTTTGTTGGTACTGAGCAGATTTAGCGCCGGTTCATTGCTACCTGAATAGTTATCCATTTCGCCGGACGATAGCCCGCCCATGATAGTTAACAGTCCGGCGCTAAGAAAACTTTGCCCGGCCGACACCACACTCTGCACCTTATCTCCATTGATCATGACACTGTATATGCCGGCCATAGCAGCGTTGGCCTTTGTTTCTGAGCTAAACACCTGTGTAGTGGTAATAGTGTTGATAGGTGCAGGAATAGCGATCAGTTTTCTGCAGGATGAATGTATCATACTCCAGAAAAAGCTGCTGATAACGATGAGTGTTGTTCTTTGATAGATCCGCATCACTGGTATTTTAAAGCGTAATTGATAAGGCGCCGGAAAAACTCCGGCCAGCCGGAACAGCTGAATAATCCTGCACTTCAGGATCTATACCCGGGTAGTTGGAGATCGTGAAAATATTCTGCAACCGGAACGACAGCGTACATCCTTTTAATCCAGCCTTCTTTGATAATTTCTCGGAGAAAGAATAGTTAATGGCCACAGACCTCAAACGAAAGTAGGAGGCGTCTGTCATCCCCGCATCAGAACTGGATACTCCCCCCCTGCTGGTATTGGAATAGCGGACATACCGGGCGTTATCACCAGGCTTTTGCCAGCGGTCATTGAGTATGCTTACGGGAAAATTAGACATCTGCCCTTGTACGTTGGTAATAAACGGATCCCGTCCCAACTGCTTTTTGAAATCAAATAAAAGATTAGCGGAAAGTCCCTTATAGTTTACGGTGGTGCCTATACCGCCAAAATATTTCGGTGTTCGGTCTATGACGATATACCGGTCGTCGTCCATGGTACCGGCAGGAACGTTATAATTTGCCTGTGCGAGGCCGTCTTTATTGTGATCAGCAAAACTGTATCCACCCGTTTGCGGATCTACCCCCAGGTAATGCAATACATATTGTGCATTCAACGACTGTCCCACTTTATACTGGGTGTAGTAAGGAGATAATTCAAAATCCGGATAAGACACCAGCAGGTTGCGGTTAGCGGCCATGTTAAAACTGACAGACCATATTAAATCCTTTTTCTTAATCAAAGTGGCAGAGATCATTCCTTCCCAGCCACTGTTTTCCACCAGTGCAGACCAGTTGCTCGTCACAGTTTTGAAGCCTGTATAAGCAGGGGTAGGCAGACCGGTAATCTGATCCCCGGAACGGTTCTGATACCGGGATACATCTATCGTAATGCGCTCTTCCAGGAAGCTGGCGCTGAAGCCTGCTTCGAATTTCTTATTTGTCTCCCAGTGATAGTCCTGGTTAACGGCATGTATGGGTACAAAAGGCTGCACACCGTTATAGGCGTAAAGCGGCATAAAATCACCGGCTGCTATTACTGCCCATTGCGACAGGTACTGGTAATCCGTTGGTGTATTCCCTCCTACAAGTCCATAGCTGGCCCTTAGCTTCATAAAGTTCACCCAGGACGGCAGGAAACGCTTTATCCATTTTTCTTCTGAGAAGTTCCATGCAGCAGCTGCCGATCCGAAATTACCAAACTGCCTGCCTGGGGCAAAGCGTGAAGATCCATCCCTCCTGGCAGTCATATTTAAAATATACTTGTGCTCCCAGTCATAATTGATACGCGCCAGAAAACCGACGTATTTATACTTACTATATCCCTCACTGGTTTGCGAAAAAGGCGCGCTCCCAACACTGCGGATCAGATCATCATCCCCATAGCCCGCAGCGTAGGTGGTGATGCCATTCGTCATCGTGGATTGATAAGTACCTCCTACCAGCAAGCTCAGATCTCCACGGCCTATAAAACGGTTGTACGTGAGTTGCGGCTCAACGGTCAGGTTGGCATTTTTCGACGTACCCAAAACAGCTGACCCTGTCGGATTACTAATCGGGTTGTACGATGCGATGGGCATAAAATAGTTACTTGTACCCGTCATCAAAGAGTAGCCTCCGCTGGTAACAAACTTTAGTCCTCTCGCCAGCTCATAACTCATCCTGATGCTACTGCTGAACTGGTTAGTTTGTGTATTATTCGACCTGAGGAGGTCTGCAAAAGGGAATCGATCACCTACGCCCGCTGCATTCCAGTCGGCATAGTTCAGGTCACCCTTGCTGTCGTATACCGGTGGCGCATTGGGAGGCAGCGTTAAGATAGAGATAGCGGCAAAATGCGCATCTACGTTGGTATAACTGTAACCAAGCACCAGGCCGAGTGAAAATTTCTGATTAACACTGCGCACATCTATGCTGGATGTTACAGACGCCTGCTGATTCAGACCGCTGTTCTTCATCAGGTCTTCCTGTTGCGCGTAATTCGCGCTGATGCGATACATCGCCAGGTTATCGCCGCCCGTTAAACTGGTCACCACTCCACTTTGCTTACCGGTTCCCAGCAACACTTTTTGCCAGTCGGTATACCGCGTGCTGTCCCACAATACCACATCCGGCGCAGTGCTTATTGTTGGAAACATACCATCGTTTTTCAGCGCCTCTCTCCGCACCTGCAAATACTGTGAGGTATTCAGCATCTGGTAACGCTTGGGCACATCAATGATCCCCTGGTTAACTTCCATGTTGAAAGTGGTCCTCCCCGGCTTGCCCTTTTTAGTGGTAATCAATACCACCCCATTCGCTGCGCGGGAGCCATAAATAGCAGTGGCATCTGCATCTTTCAACACCTCTATGCTGGCAATATCCCTGGGGTTCATACTGAACAACGGACTTTGCCCGCCGGTAACTGAAAGCCCACCCTGCGTATATCCCGGCGATACCCCGGAATTATAACGGATAGAGCCGCTTACATCCAGTACCGTTAGTGGTACCCCGTCTATTACATACAATGGTTCAGATAACATATCCGGATTCAGCGAATTTCTTCCCCTTATTTCTACCTTCACAGGCGCAGCAGCATAACCACTGGTTTGTGTGATCAATAAACCCGGTACTCTCCCCTGCAATGCCAGTAAAGGATTCATCACCGGTTGCCTTTCTATTTCTTCCGCCGTTACCCTGCTGATATTCCCGGTAGCCAAACGCTTGCTGGTAATACCATACGCCTGCACCACGGCCTGATCTAACACGCTGGTAGCCGTTTTCATAGTCACGTATACGAGCGACATTCCCATTGGAACTTTTACCGTTACCTTTTCGTACCCGATACAGGTAATCGTAAGTTGCTCATCCTCCTTTAACTTTCTCAAAACAAAAGATCCCTTTTCATCTGTTTGCGTTCCTTTAGCAGAACCACTTACAATGATACTGGCGCCTATCACCGGAGCGCTGGTCTTCTCATCATACACCAAGCCGGTTACATCATGCACCACCGGATCCAGGGCTATTTTTATCGAATCCGAACCGTTGTCAACCCTGGGAAAAACAACAATGGTGGTACCTACAATCGTGTAACTTAAAGGCTGTTTAGCCAATATCGATTTCATAAATACTTCCAGCGGCTGCTTCTTTGCATTTACCGAAATAGCCACGTTTACATTGATCAGCTCGGGATTAAATATCACCGCATAATCAGCCTGCTTTTTTATTTCATCAAAAGCCTGCTGCAACGGTACCTGTTTGCCGCTGAAGGTGATGGTTTGGGATAATACATGGACTGGCAAACCCAGTGCAGCAGTGATAAGGAATAATACAATCAGCCTGCTGAACACCCGGTCCCTCCGGCACAACCGCTTGTAAAGTCTGGATCTTAGCATAACAATCTTTTTGGTTGATTTAAATAACTAATTCTTTCCTGTGGAGCATACCACTCCCGGAGGAGTCACTTTACTGTGATCACTCCCCGTTTCAAATGCGTTTAATTCTTCAGTTTGGACAAAGCTACGCCTGTAGCCTTACAGCTTTTCTTTTAAACATACCGGATAGTGGTGGTTCCGGACTGGCATACCCATTAATTGATGTTGATTGATACTACGAACCTTAGCTATGGCATTACTATTATTTTCTTTCCTTCGATCCTGTAATGAACACCCATCTTTTCCAGCACAACAAGTGCCTGTGATAAATTCAGATCTCTTTTTATTTCCCCGCTGAATATAATATCCGGTACACCGTTTTCATAAACGACGCCTACGTCATACCACCGCGACATTTGCCGCAACACTTCGTCGAGATGCGCATGGTTAAACCGGAACAGTCCATTCTTCCAGGCTACTACCATCTCCACATCCGCGTTGTGAATGATATTCATCTTCAACTCATTGTTGATCTGCGCCTGCTGCCCCGGCCGAAGCATCGCAGTTTGCTGATCATGGATCATCATAATACTTCCTTCCAGTAAAGTGGTCCGGATCACTTGTTCATCCGTATAGGCGCTTACGTTAAAACTGGTACCTAAAACTGCTACAGTGGCTTTGTTATTAATATCCACCATAAACGGCTGCTCCTTGTTCTGGGCCACTTCAAAATAAACTTCTCCGGTCACTTTTACTTTGCGGTAATTATCTGTAAAAACAGTAGGATAAGTGATGCTGGATTCCGCGTTAAGCCATACAGCGGTACCATCCGGCAGCTGCAGCCGGTACTGGCCACCACGGGGCGTGGAAAGTGTGTGATACTCTGCCTTGCCGGCCTTCCCTTCGTAATCCAGTTTGCCGCTATCATTGTTCACATTAAAATTTCCATTCCTTACAATACTGCCTTGCGTGCTGTCCAGCAATATTTCATCGCCATCGCCCAGCTTCAGCACCGCGCGGTTGGACCCTGACATAATTTCCCCGGAAGAAGATACATTCCCCGCCAGTGATGGCACGCCTTTTTTATGGTGGTTGATAAACCATACCGCTGTAGTAGCCATTGCTATGAGCAATACTGCCGCTGCCGCGTAACGCCACCAGGAAGGGATGCGGCGAACCGGCACTTCCCTGTCTGCTACTGCTGCCTGTAACCGCTGCAGGATCCGCTGGCTGGCATCGCCGGAAAGCGCGGGAGGCTCGGTAAACGACTGGTCATAAACCCGCTGCAATAACGTTTCCAGTGCTTCATTGTCTTCAATGGCATTCTCCTTCAACAATTCAAACAACGCTGCGCTTTCGGACTCCGTAATGGTGCCGTCCAGGTACTTTTGAAGCAAGTCAGTTTCGGAAAATTTGTTCGGCTCCATATTAATAAGACTAATGAATAAAACAAATGGGTGGATGCGGAGGAAAAAATTATTTCAGCGATACCAACAGTATCAGCAATGAAATATCGCCGTGTTCCATTAGATACTCCTTAATTGACTTTACCGCCAGCGACAGGTGCTGTTTAAATGTATTACGGGAGATGTGCATCAGGGCAGCGGCTTCTTCATATGTTTTGCCCTGCTGCCGGCAAAGCATAAATGCCTCGCGACGTTGTGGTGGCAGGCTGGCAACCGCTTTCTGAAGCAGCTCTTCATACTGCTTCGCCTCTATGGCATTCATTAAGGTTTGGTCGTTGATGCCCAGGGAAACCCGGTGCATTACTTCATCCCGGATCGTATCATACAGCGAGATCCGGTTCAATTGCGTTAATGCCGTATTCCTGGCCAGCCGGTACAGGTAAGCCTGGAATGATGATTTAATATCCAATTGGCCCCTTACCTCCCATATCTTCAGGAAAACATCATGTACCAGGTCTTCAGTAAGTATGGGATTCTTGGTAAATTTCAGCAGGTAATTATATATACCGCCGTGGTATTTTAAATAAATAGCTGTAAACGCCTCCTGGTGGCCAAGAGCAAGTTGGTTTAGTAATTCCTGTTCATTCATTATGGTGTGATAATATCGTTCAATCGGGAGACCGTTCACATGACGACAGGTAAATTAAACATTAATTACCAGATTTTATAGCCGGACATGCGATCTATTGTTTCACCCGTTTTGAACTTAGCCAGATACCCGCCAACACCAATACGCCGCCGGCCATCTGCCAGGGAGTAAAGGTATCTTTCAGGAAGATCATGGCAATCACAGCGCCGATCACGGGGTTTAAGTTCAGGAAATTACCCACCTGGGCAGCGGGCAAACTTTCCAGTGCTTTATTATAAAGAAAATAGGCCAGCGCAGAAGCAAACACTCCCAGGTAAATAATTCCGGCCCAGGCCCTCCCCGATATTTCAGGCATGCCGTGCTGGTATAATTCAACCGCCGATATGGGTATTAAGAAAGCCGAGCCAATAAAAGTACTGACCGCAGTAGCTAAGATCGTATCTGTATCTTTCAGGCTCCTCGACAACAACGTATATGCGCTCCAGCAGCAAACTGCCAGCAGCATCAGTATACTTCCCCGCAATGTATGCATTCCCTGCGGGCTTCCCACAAAACCTACCAGCACCACTCCGGTTACACATGATATAATACCGGCAATACTCCTGCCACTGATATGCTCTTTCAGCAACCAGGCTGCAGGGATGGCAATAGCCACCGGTATCAGGCCCTCCACCAGCGCACCGGTAGATGCCGGGATATAAAGCATCGCAAAATTGAACAGGCCATAGTATACCGTAATTCCCAGGATGCCCATTACCGCCAGCCTTTTATAAGGCAGCTGCTGTTTTACTTTTTTACGCTGATACAGATAAAATGGTAACAGCAATGCGCAGGCAACGATGTGGCGCAGCGTAGCAAACAGGTACGGGGACACTTCCTGCACCACTGTTTTGGTAACCGCAAATGAACTGCCCCAAATGAGCATAACAAACACGATGCTGATTATTCCTTTCGTCCGGTCAGCTACAGCATTTTTTTCCACAAGTCAGTTTTTCATTTTTAACATCATCTGCCTGGAGGCCCAGAGCCAGGCAATTACTACACACAGGGTTATCACTAAAGCCGCCCCTGCAAGTGCCTGGTAAAATAACGGATCAAATCCATTATGCATCACGTAAATAACCGATATATAGAGGACCATTATGCCGGAAACACGCAGGCTATACTTAATTCCGGTTACCAGGTAGCGGCGGGGATCAGCAAAAATCATCATGCCGGCTTTGCCTCCCCAAAACCAGGTGGCACCAAAAAGGAACACAAAAAACAACAGCATATCGATGTTGATTTGCGCATCAATAAAAAAGATCAGTCCGTTCGCAAGGTCGGATCCTGCTTCTCCAAAAAACCATATCAACTCCAGTATAATCATTGCCACCAGTTGGGCGGCGATTGCCTGCTTTCTACCAATTTGTCTTGCTATGTCTAACGTCATTCTATCTGTAATGTAAAATTATATTGTACCAAATTAACGAAAAAGCTGCTTATGCGGCATTTCCTGGGTTTGCCCCTTAAAAATAAGATAGCGTTTTTTCAGGATGGGACAGGGTGATGTTTACTTATTCACATCCGGACGAGGCAGCAGCCCCTTATTCGCGGATATACATTTCATATGTATACGTGAATGATTTTTTTGCGCCGGCATTTACAGCCAGTTCAAAATCCAGTTGCCGTCCCTGGTTGATATCGTTTTTGTATTCAAGGTTCAGCGACTGGCTATATTTGGTACTGGCCGAAGTAACCGCGCCGCTTATTGTTTTCTGTACCTGTATATCGGCCAACCGGCCCTTGCTGTTAACAACAGTAATGGTACCTTTTACGGTAGCTAACGTGTATTTATACCCGTTATACGTTTTGGCCTCTTTTTTCACCGAAACAAGCGCTTCTTTTTCCTGTATCAGGATATCCGGCGAAGTGGTAATAAATATGGGCGTAGAGGCGCCTTTGGCGGTAAACTTAAGCACATCCTGTGCAATGGGCTTCTGTGTATTTTTTTGTAAGATTAAAACAGCGCCTGAGGTAAATGGATTGTCGGTATTATTAGAGATTTCAACAAAGTGGTTCACTTTGTTGGGCGATGCGTTGCGCCCTGCATGATTCGCGGCTTCCATCTCTTCTGATGCCGCATCATCATCGCCGTTTGCCCGGTAGGTACTCATCACAGATGCGGGCAATACCGTTTTATAAAAATGGCGGATCTTCACCGTTTTTTTAAACACCGGATATTGCGCCCTTTCTCCTTTGCGGAGACTGATGTTTTTGAGTGTATAAAAATAGAGGTCTTCGTTTTCCACTGCCACATTATTTTCCGATGGCGCCTCTTCAGGCATTACAACAGATTCCGCCACCCTGTCCCTCGCGTAATCCGACCTCATTTGTGTGGCGTTGCTGTATATATTGGCGTTCTCAACACCACCGGTAGCGCTAAAGTTAAGCAGGGTAGCCAGTGTGGTAGCCTGCGAAAAATTGGGTACCCCCATCACAAAATCAACATCCGTATTCTTAATATCTTCTACATTGTTATTTACTTCTGCCTGCAGGTTAAGCGTTGCTTCTGTTTCAGACGCCAATTGCAATTGGTAAACCGGTGTCCAGCTCAATCCGTTTTGCAGGTACATCATGGTAAAGGATTGCCGCCCGCTTTGCGCAAAATGTATGGTAACTACAGGTTTTTGAACAGCAATACGCGCGGTTGTAGTGCGACTGGGTTTATCTTCAAATGTAATTGTCTTGATGGTGGCAGGCTCTATACCGATCCATTTGCCATTCATTTTCAGTAAAAGAACGGGGTTGGCAGGGGCATACAGCCGGTCAAACTGGTATTGCCCGCGATATTCATTCGTCAATTGCATTTGCTGCAACTGCAGCCTGCTGTTAATTTCTTCGGGCAGGTCAAAATCTTCCACACTGCCTTTGTAAGTATTATTATCTGTGGCAACAATTGTAATGTTCTTGCCCTTGTTGGCATGCAGCAGTTCTAAAAAGCTGTTGGCTTTTCTTTCCTGTATTTCATTTATCTGCTCTACCCGGCTGCTCACGCGGCTTACAGGATTAGTAGTGCCGGCAAACCAATAAGTGCCAAATAACGCCACCGGAAGGCTGTTGAGCCGGAAGCCACTGTCAGGTACCTGGGCGGTTATTTCTTTTACCACAAAGGATTGCCCGTTTTTAAACACAGACAATGATCTGATAACTGCATTATCCTGTGCAACAAGCGTTGTGCCTGCAGCCAGTAACGATGCCACTAAAATAAATTTCATACGCATAATTGCTATTTTAAACCCTGAGGCTGTAATGATACGCAATAATAAACACAATTGCTTCCTGATAATATCCCTGGAAACAGGTATAATAACCTGTGTATATTCTGTTTAATTTCAAGGCCATATGCAGGCAGGAATCAAACAAGAAAAGAATATGATGATAAATTCCAGCGGTCAGGCACTTAGTCGGGATGATGAAAAACAGGTACGTTGGTGGCGTAAAAAGTATAGCAGGAAAGCCTGGCTATGGGCCGGCTTGCTCGCACTCCCTCTCCTGCTGTCAGCCTTGTTTTTTATTTTATTCAGCCGGGAAGAAAGGCTGTGGGCTTATATATTTATGCTTCCCTTTATGCCATTTGCTGCATTTTTTGTTTATAAGCTGGTGAATGTTTTTGGAAAGATGAGGCCAACCCGGACCGCTCTGCGCAGGGGATTGAAACAGGTGACCACAGGTACGCTGCAGGAGGTAACAGCAGATAAACATCTGCTCACTTATACGATAGACCATAACACCATAAAGGTAGCTGCACCGGGACCTTTAGAACATGTTTCCGGCAGCTTTTTTTTGCCGGGGGCATTAATCGTATTGGAATGGCTTCCCGTCACCGTACAAGATAATATACTACTGAACGTACATTATAAAGATGTGCCGGAAGCGACCAGCATCGCCGGACCCGCAGACACAGCAGAAAAAGCGACCCTGATGATGCGCTGGAACAGCCCCACCATCAAAATACTATTCCTCACGCTCGCAGTTCCATTTGGCATTTGTCTCATGGTTTCTGAAAGGGCACGCGAACCTGCAATAATGTTAGGCATGCTACTTTTCGTTGCAGCGATGGCTGTTTTCCTGGCAGGGTTCACCCTGATTTTTAATCACCGTGTACAAAACGCTGAACAAAAAATAACCCTTACCGGTGTCATTACGGAAGTTTTTGTTTCCCGTTATGATAACGAAGGCAGTGGAGATACTAAGATATATTGGTACCGTATTGGGCAGCAAATTGTATCGGGATATCATGATGATGACCGCTTCCTGCCCGGTGATAAAGTTTGCTGCGTTTACCTGGCCAATAAAAAAGGAACGCAGCAAGGGCTGTTCAGCATAGCATTGCTATAGTTAAGGCAAAAAAGCGGTTATTCCTTTTTCAGGTCAATGGTGATGAACTCCGAATCCGGCAAAATGATGTTTAGCTGCTCATAATCCCTTTTGTATGTCACCTTCGCACCTTTGGGCAACTGGCGCCCCCCCGCCAAATGATCTTTATACAGTGTTCCTGAAACGAACGTACTATCGGTAGCGATGACCGCTTTGCCGGTGCAGGGCCAGCCAAACACCAGCTGATCATACGCAAGTGTAACGTTCCACGTATCGGGGTGATTGATAACAACCCCTATGTAATCTTTCACCTGCAAATTGAAAAAGCGGGTGGGCTTCGACAAATGAACCGAATCAACATCCATCAATTGCGCCTGTTTCCTGTAGTTCATATCAAAATCAGTTTGATAATAAACTGTATCGTTTGTTGAAAGAGCAATACCGGCTACGGTTTCAGGCTGTTTTAATATGAAAGTGTGAAACGCCTTCTGCTGCCTGAATTCCCTCCTGCTTTCCCCATCACTGATCCATCCGCTCACTATTACCCACATCGCTACCAGCAGCGGAAACAGTAACACGGCGGCGCCAATGCCGGAAAACCATCTTACCCAGCGGCTGTTTTTCCGGCGAAGACAGGCCCATAGCAACAGACAGCCTGCTGGCAGGGTAACATACCAAAAGTAAAACGTGTATATTAAATACTCGCCAAAAGGCCCGAAATGAAAGTCCATCCGTTTATTTTAATCAGTATTGTTCTATCAGCTGCAAAGATAGCCCTCTCATGATGGTTATATATACCTGTAAATGGGGAGTTCTTAAAGATGGTCCTATAATATAGCATAACCCCTTTCGACTCCCCCCTGTTCATTTCATTCATTTTAACATTGCCATATCCATTTCATCCTTTATCCGTGTTAATCTTCTAGCTATCAGTATTATAATTAAATTACTACTGTCGAAATGAATTTGGATATCGTCTATTGATCATATTGCTATCGAAAACTCCCTAATGACTTCAAATCAAAGTCCTCCTCAGCATTTTTACGCCCTCGACGCTATCAGAGGCATCGCCGCTATGATAGTGGTCCTATACCACTGGCAATTTTTTTACTACGCAAACGACGTTTATGTACAGGGAGGATTTGAGAAAACCGCGCTTCCGTGGTATAAATACCTGTCTATTTTCTATACTGATGGGATGGTGGCGGTCGACCTGTTCTTCCTCCTCTCGGGGTTCATCTTCTTCTGGCTGTATGCGGAGAGGATTGCCAACCGGCAGATAAACTTCCGCAAGTTCATCATTTACAGGGTCAGCAGGCTCTATCCTATTCACTTTGTTACCCTGGTGCTGGTGGGAGTGCTTCAATGGCTGATGCTGAAAAATATAGGTCACTACTTTATCATTCAATATAATGATGGCTATCATTTCCTGCTGAACCTCCTCTTCATGCAAAACTGGGGATTTGAGAAAGGTGCTTCCTTTAACGGTCCTTCCTGGTCTGTTTCTGTAGAAGTATTCCTGTATTTCCTGTTTTTTATTATCTGTTACCTCAAACTGGAAAAGAACAAACTGCTGCTTTTCCTGCTGATTCCTCTTGGCGCATTTATACAATATCATTATTCCCTCATCGGGAAAGGCATGTTTACCTTTTTCCTGGGGGCATTTGTATACTACCTGTACGTTTGGATGATGAAAGAAAACAGGGCAAAAAAATACCTGCCGTCTCTCATCACCATCACGCTCCTGCTATGGATAGCCATGTTCGCGGAATACCAATTCTCATTTTTACAGGGAATATGGATAAAACTGCTTCACCAGGTGATGCCCGGTACAAGTACCGACACCGCGATGAGCCTGTTTGGCCAGCTCCGGAACTTCTTTTTCCGCCTTGCTGTATCTCCCTGTACTATCCTTACCCTGGCAATGTGGGAAACAACCAAAGGTATGCTGAACAAGAAATGGGCGCTGCTGGGCAACTGTAGCTACGCCATGTACCTGATCCATTACCCGTTACAGATAATATTCGTTCTCGTAGTTGACTGGTTTCATATGAGCCGCCTTGTATTAAGATCGCCGGTTACATTAATGCTGTTTTTCCTTTTACTGATCCCGTTAAGCATGGTCACTTATTACTATTTCGAGCTGCCCGCCCAGGACAGGCTCAGAGCCAGATTTTCCAAAAAGAATAAAACCCGTGTAACGATTGCTGATGTGAACGTAACGACTTAAAAAGTTCCGTAATGAAGGAGGCCTATCACCTCCTGTTTGATGAAAAACCTTTAGCGAATAATTACCGGAGAAAATCCTGTATTCACACGTCATTTTATACAATACCGCATTGATAAATTAATCACTATATATGGGATTGAAATTTAGCTTACCACTGATCCTGGCGTTAGTTATCATTACCGGATGCGCGGGCACCCAAAAACTAACTTACTTTAATGACATTGCCGCAGCGACGGGAGCCGATTCCCTCAGCCGCCTGCAGCAGCTCAAAATACAACCCGGTGATATCCTGCAAATCACCATCACCACCCTCGACAAAGAAGTATCACAGATCTTTAATCCCAACGTGGCGGTTTCCGGCCCCGCGGCAGGAACCGGCATAGAACAGGGCTACCTGGTAGACAGCACCGGTAATATTTCCCTTCCGGTCATCGGGAAGATAAATGTAAAAGACAAAACAACCGCTGCTATCAACGACCTGGTATCGCAGGAGCTGGAGAAAACAGTCCGCAATGCTTATGTAGCTACCCGCCTGGTAAACTTCAGGATCTCCGTACTGGGCGATGTGGCCCGTCCCGGCTCGTTCAGGATCGGCGCAGAAAGGGCCTCCCTCCTGGATGCATTAAGTATGGCAGGCGACCTCAACGTAACGGCTAAACGCGATGACATCATGATCATCCGGGAAGTGAATGGCATAAAAACATATGCTTCCATCAACCTGAACGACAGCAAAACTCTCTCGTCGCCGTACTATTATCTCAGCAATAACGATGTTATATATGTAAAGCCCGGACCAGACCGCAAGTTCGCCACCTCCAAAACAATACAGCTGCTGCCGGCTATCATCGGCGTAATATCACTCATTACCACGATTGTCATTTTAAGTAAATGATCCGTAATATGAATCAACCAAAAACGACAAACAACAGGAACTCCGTTATAGATCTCAATGATCTTTTCCAGAAAATAGTTTTTCACTGGCCATTATATCTCCTGGTGCTCATGGCCATGGTGACCAGCGCCATGTTATATCTCAAGTACAAAAAACCGATATACATGTCGAGCGCCAAACTGTACCTGAAAGATGAAAAAAAAGGCGGCGGGGAAGAAATGGATGCCCTCAAATCACTGTCGCTTTTTAACAACGGTAAAAATATCGAGAATGAGATGGAGGTGCTGAAATCCCCTATCCTGGTGGAAAAAGTAATCGCAGGCAACAGCTTTAATATCCGGTATTACATAAAAGGAACCGTAAAAAATGAAGAGATCTATAACCAACCACCGCTCCACCTCCGCGTGCTGGGCGACAGCTCCAAGGTAGGGAACTACATTTTTGATGTAACCCGGGAAAAGGACCTGCTGAAAATAAAACTGGTGAACTATACCACCGACACCAGCCTGCAGTTAACAGCAAAGCCCGGCGAACCGTTTACCGTGGCGAAAGATAAATTCGTGATTACCTTTTCCCCACTCGCCGGCAGCACTCCTGCAAGCACCTTCCGCATCCGGGTGGATTCCGTACCGGAATACGCCTACGAAAAGATAGAGGAAATAGGTACTGCCCTCGTTAACAGGGACGCCACCGTGATACTGGTGAGTTACAAAGACCCCGTTCCGGAAAGAACCGCCGACTTCCTCAACTCCCTGCTGGAAGCCTACAACGAATATACCCTCGATGATAAAAATAAAGTGGCCTTCAAAACCATTCATTTCCTGTCGGTGAGAGTGGATTCCTTAAAAGAAGAACTGGGACTACTGGAAAAACAGGAGGAAAATTTCAAGATCCAGCGAGGCATCACCGATATTGACGCCAGTTCCAAACTGGCACTGGAACAGGTAAAGGAAGCGGATATCCGGCTCAGTGAAGCCAACCTGCAGCTGTCGGTATTTGACCAGGTGGACGGCTACATCAGCAACCCCGCCAGCGATTACCCCTTCGCCCCCGTGCTTGGCAACATCGACCAAACACTTACTTCCATGATCAACCGGTATGAAGAAGCGCTCCGGGAAAAGAAACGGCTCTCCCTTTCGCTGAAACCTACCAGCGACATCCTGAAAAATGTGGAGTCGCAAATTACCGACACCCGGAAAACCATTAAAGACTATATCTCCGGCTACAGGCGGAATGCCGGCGTAGTGCAAAGAAAAACACAGGACAAGGTAAACCAGATACAAGGCAAAATAGCGAATATACCTACCTACGCAAAGGAATACATTAACATCAAAAGACAACAGGGCGTGAAGGAGAACCTGTATCTCTATCTCCTGAAAAAGAAGGAAGAAGCATCGGTTGCTTATGCGAGTAACGTGGTAGACAATAAGGTGATAGCACCGGCATTTGTTCCCGATAAACCCATCACCCCGAAAAAATCACTGGTATTCATTGGCTTTATTGCAGCAGGACTGGTACTTACCAGTGCCTATATCTATCTTAAATATTTCTTAAACCCAAGTGTACTCAGTAAAAAAGAAATAGAACAGGTGTTCGACCTGCCGGTGATCGCAGAAATTTACCAGCAGGAAGAAGGTGCACGCGATATGTCGCTCCAGAACAGATCCGTACTGGTGGAACAGGTGTTTAATATGCGTACCAACCTGAAGTTCCTGCTCACCGGGGTAACCGGTACGCCCACCATCCTGCTTACCTCCAGCATATCGGGCGAAGGAAAAACGTTCCTGTCGGCTCACCTGGGCAACTCCTTAACAGTAAGCAATAAAAAAGTAGTGCTGCTGGAACTGGATCTCCGTAAACCAAAGCTCTCGCAGTTCCTCGGGCTGGATCATAACGTGGGCGTTACCAATTATATCATCGGTAATAAAACCATTGAAGAGATCATCAAAAAAGTACCCGGTACCGACGGCCTCTACCTGGTTTCCTCCGGCCCCATTCCGCCTAATCCCATTGAGCTGATTGAAGGAGACCGCATGGCTGATCTGCTGGCGCAGCTGAAAGACCTGTTTGACTATGTGGTGATTGATATGTCGCCCATCGGTATCGTGTCTGATGCGAAAAGCATTTCACACCAGGTAGACTGCGCCCTGTTTGTAGTGCGGTACAATTTCACGCTCAAATCCAAACTGATACCGGTATCGGAAAATATCCGGAAAGGATTCTTCAAAAAAACCGGGATCATCTTTAACGGTATAGAGCAGGATACTTTCTACCCTTATTATTACTACGATCATTATTCATACACAGAAAATAAACAACATCATCATACGTGGTCGTCACTTGTTAAAAAAATAAAACAACGCATTGCATAAACTATTTGAAAATAGCGGTTGGCTCCTGGTTGATAAGCTCAGTAAATTATTCCCGGGCATTATCATCATGGCGCTTATTGCCAGGCACCTGGGTCCTGAAGAATTCGGGATCTGGAACTATGCGCTGGCGCTCACCACTATTATCGGCAGTGTGGCCATATTGGGCATGGATAAACTCGCCGTGAAAGAGTTGATCAACAATGAACACAAACAGGGAACTATTGTAGCCACTGTGATCCTGATGCGGATCATTGCAGGCGTGGTGTGCATGGCGGTAAGCGTTGGCATCGTGCTGCTGACCGGAAAGCATCAGCAGCTTTATCTTTACTGTACCATTTTCTCTGCCCTCATCATCCTCTTGCAGTCCTTTGATGTGCTGGATTATTTCTACCAGGCAAAAAATAATGTCAAAAAGGTGATCATCCCTAAAGTGGTGGTATTTATCATTTTCTGTGGGATAAAAGTGCTCATCGTATACCTGGATGGCGCGCTGATTGCATTCCTGTGGACTTCCGTGATAGAATTAGTGGTTACGTACCTGATCATCATAGCGGTATATGTATCCCGTCATGCTGCGGCTTTTACCTGGCGTATTGATACGGCATTGGCACAAACGCTGCTGGTACAAAGCTGGCCACTGATGCTCTCCAACCTGGTGGTGGTGTTGTTTATGAAAATCGACCTGGTGTTGCTGGATGCATTGGCTAACCCTGCTGAACTGGGGAAATATGTAGGCGCCGCCAGGATTTCTGAACTCTGGTACGCCATTCCTACGGTGATATCCGTGGCCATGCTGCCCAGCCTCCTGCAAACAAAAAAGATCAGCCACAAGGCTTACCTGGCAACGCTGGAAAAATGGCTGCGGCTGTCCTTCTGGCTGAGCGTTGTCATTGCTGTAATGGTTACATTAACCGCGCATATCATCATTCCGTTTCTCTATGGCCCAGGTTACGTAGCGGCATCATGGATGCTGATGATCCATATCTGGGCAGGTATCCCTGTATTTCTGAGCATTGTGATGGTGCAATACCTGTTCGTGGAAGGGGAATATAAAATATACCTGTACGGTAATCTTTCCGGCCTGATCGTGAATGCAGGCATTAATTTTTTCCTGATCCCGCTATACGGCGGCATAGGCGCTGCCATTGCCACAGTAGCGGCTTATAGTACTGTTTATGGCATGTTGCTCCTGCTCGACAAAAGCGGCCAGGGATACCTGCTTACCATAAGAATGTTTCATCCCTTACTGGCATTTTCTGATATAAGACAAGTATACAACAGCCTGCGGATTTTCACCACCAACCTGGTTACCGTACAACAAAAAAACTATACCAAATGAGCAGCATCAGAGATATCGCTGTAAAATTAGTCACCACTTTATTCCCCCGCCTCAGTTATGGTGTGCGGGCCTACAGTTCGGAGGGCGAAGACCTGATCCTGAAAAGGATTTTCGACCAGAAAAAGAAAGGCGTTTATATAGATGTGGGGGCGCATCATCCCTTCCGGGTATCCAATACCTACCTGCTTTACAAGAGGAACTGGACGGGCATCAACATAGATCCGTTGCCGGGTTCAAAGGCATTATTTAACAGGCACCGGCCCAAAGATATTAACCTGGAAATAGGTGTCTCGGTAGTAAAACAACAACTCACGTATTTCATTTTTAATGAACCGGCTTTAAGTACTTTTTCTCCTGAAAAAGTAAAAGAATATACACAGTTAACCAAATACCGGGTGATCGGTGAAAGAAAGGTAGATACCTGGCCACTGGCGGATATTCTTGATAAATACCTGCCGGAAAATGTTGCCATAGATTTTATCACCATCGACGCCGAAGGGCTTGATATGGAAGTACTGAGATCTAATAACTGGAATAAATACAGACCCGCATATGTACTGGCAGAATCGTCACCCTTTGAGGTACTTCAAACAGACCGCAGTGAGTTATGCCAGTTTATGCACCAGGTAGGATATAGCATGTTTGCCAAAACCTATTACACTTACTTCTTTAAAAACATGAACGCGTAAGATGTCCGGAAGCAGGTTATATGTACAATATGGTTGCGGGCCTTTTTCGGCGCCCGCCGGCTGGAAAAATTACGATTCCTCGCCCACCCTCAGGATCCAGCAGATGCCCGTGATCGGGAAACTGCTGAAACCCCTGATGCATGTTTCCTTTCATAAGGATGTGTTGCTGGGCGATATCCTCAGAGGCTTGCCCGGTATAAAAGAAAGTTCCTGTGACGGTATTTATTGCTCACATGTACTGGAACACCTTTCTTATAACGACTGCCTCCTGGCGCTCAGGAATACCTTTCACATCCTGAAGCCCGGCGGATACTTCCGCTGCGTGCTGCCCGACCTGGAAGGCGCCGCCAGGAGATATATTGATCAGCTAAAGAATAACGATCCAAAAGCCAACACCAGCTTCATGGAAGAAACCCTGCTGGGTAAGGACGACAGGATCCGCGGCATGAAGCAGCTGGTACAGCTGGCCCTGGGTAACCGTGAACACCTCTACATGTGGGATCACCTGTCGTTATCACACCAGCTGGCTGCAGCAGGATTTAGAAACATACGGCACTGCGGGTTTAACGACAGCAGCGATGCCATGTTTAAACTGGTAGAAGAAGAAATAAGATTTAATAACGCCGTTGCATTGGAGGCAACCAAATAATGTTACAAACGCCGGTCTTATTACTGGTATTTAACCGCCCTGAACAAACGCTGTTTGTATTCAGCCAGATCCGGCTGCAGCAGCCGGAACAGCTGTTTATTGCCGCCGATGGCCCACGGCCGGACAGGCCGGGAGAAGCTGCGCTGTGTGAAGCCACGCGGACAGCCGTTTTACAGGGCATCGACTGGCCATGTAAAGTAACAACGCTGTTCCGGGAACACAACCTTGGCTGCGGCAAGGCGGTAAGTTCCGCGATCGACTGGTTCTTTAACCAGGTAGAGGAAGGGATTATACTGGAAGATGATTGTGTACCGGATCCCACCTTCTTTTCTTTCTGCACGGCGATGCTGGAGAGGTACCGGTTAAACAACACCGTCATGCATATCAACGGAAGTAATTACCAGTCGGGGGTTACACGGGGAATGGCATCCTATTACTTTTCCCGCTACGCGCATGTGTGGGGATGGGCTACCTGGCGTCGCGCATGGCAGCATTACGATTTCTCCCTTCACCGCTACCAGCATAATTCCCGGAGCGGGCTCAATACTTTTTTACGGGCCGAACTGCAATCCATATACGACGCTCAAACAGATACCTGGGATATCCAATGGTTCATGACTGTATGGTTTTGCAAAGGATGGGTAATTACGCCGAATATTAGTCTTGTCAGAAACATTGGCTATGGCAAAGAAGCCACCCACACCCGCTCCGCTCCGCGGTGGTTCAGGAAAATACATTACGGCGCTATAACGGATATCATTCACCCTGATGAAAACAACATTGATGAGGCAGCAGACAGGTATACCATCAACACACTATATAACAGCGGCAGGCTCTCTATCAGGCTTAAAAAAATAGTAAAGAACAACAGGTTGCTGTACAGTTTATACAAACGCATCCCGTGATCAGTAAAAAATAATATGGAAACAGGATATACCAGTCTTCAAAGCAGTAATTTTTTCGTGGAATGTTTCAGGGAAAGCATGCCCCTGGTCATTGCCGCGATACTGCTGTACCTGTATTATAAAAAGCGGATCTCTATTATAGACACGCTGCTGTATGCCTTTGCGTCGGAGGCATATACTATGCTTGTTATAGGGCCTACTTTTACTGCTACCTTTTTTGTTGGCATCTTCATTTTCATTGAACAGGCGCATCAGTTGTTTACCGGCAAACAGTACATCCGGAAAGAATATCTTTTCCTGCTGTTGCTTCCGCTCCTGTCCAATATTGCCGTGTTCCTGATCACACAGTTGTACAAAGATCCCTTTAATTACCCCGGTGGTAAAATGCTGGCTTTTTATACCAAGCCCATTTATTTTTATATAAAAACCTACTTACCACTATTTGCGATTGGCGCCAAAATAGTACAGGAAAGGGAGCAGCTTTCGTTTGAGAAGTTTACAGCTACCATGAAAAAAATTGCGGTGATATCCTGTGTGATTGCCACCATACAAATCGCCGTACAGCTGACTTTCAGGAGCGTGGAACTGAGTGAACTCCTCGGGTTACAGAGCCGGTACATGCTGCAGGAAATCAACGGCCCGCTGGGGTTACGCGTACAGGCATTATTTGCGGAACCCAAAATATTCAGCGCTTTCCTGTCTTTAGCGATTCCTTTATTTGTAAGGGACAGGAATTACAAAGCGGCCATTGTAATGGTCATTGTAGGCATCCTCACTTCTTCCCAAACTTTCTGGATAAATATCCTGGCCGGCGGCCTCCTGTTTGTATGTCTCCCTAAACTAATGCCGGTAAGATGGAAGATCATCAGTACCCTGGGTATGATCGTCGGCATTTTCCTTTCGATCGCTGCCTCAAAAGAATACTTCCTGAAACATTACATGGCTAACCGCAACCAGCCGGTATACCAGCTTCTCTTCGAAAGATCTGCCTACCGGTACGATAATGAGATCTGGGGTAAGAATAATATTATACTCGGGATTCCGCTGCAAAGGGATATGGAACTGCCGGTGGTCGACTTCCTGCGGGATGAACCCTACCTGGTTATATCCGGGTATGGTGCGGGAAACAGCACCTTTATTCCGGCGAGCTATTTCTTTGGACAGCTGAGTTACCAGAACCGGGTAGCAGGCATTGGCGGGCATAACCTCAATATGCGATGGTTTTTTATCCTGGCAGAATTTGGCGCTGTTTCCCTGTTTTTCTTCTTCCTGATACTCACTAAAACCGGGAGGAATATTGCGCCCTTTCAGCGCAGCTACCTGGCGTATGTAGCCGTTTGTTTCTTTTTCAGCCAGATAGACCTGTTCCTGATAATAGTGGCATTACTGTGTGCATATGATAACGAATCCATAAATGATACAGGATATGAACAAAGTACGTAGCATACTATGGGGTATCCGGTTCCGGCTGTCGTTGCTGTATCATTACCTTTTCAACAGCAAGGTAAGACGACGGACAACGTGGCGCGAAATGAAGTACCATCTCTTTTCGCCGCGCATGTATGCCATCGCCAATGAAAAGGCCACCCTGGTAAATAAAGATGACAAATACAATTACTACCGGATAAAAGGTTACGAGGACCTGTTTATTTACCCGGCCTCTGCCCCCCATTACAGCTTTGCGATGATCCTGGCGGAGGCAAGGCCGGAACACTGGCATTACTATGAGATCCCGCAAACAGCCATCGCCCCGGGCGATGTGGTGGTTGACTGTGGCAGCGCCGAAGGCTTCTTTGCATTCAAACACCAGCACACCGCCAGCCGCATTTTTGTACTGGAACCTCTACCCCTGTTCGTGGATTCCCTTCAACAACTGTTCCACCAAAAAAGCAAAGTGGTGATTCTGCCGGTGGCAGCGGGGGATACCTGCCAGAAGGCGTACATCAATATGGCCTCCAACGACACGGTACTGAATGGCACCATCGGCCAGCACAACAGCAACGGGAATGCGGTGGAAGTGGAAGTAGTAACGCTCGACAGCCTCTTTGCAGAAAAGGGTATCCGCATAGATTACCTGAAGGCAGACATTGAAGGATTCGAGGAAAACATGATCCGTGGCGCATTGGAAACTATCAGGGCCAGCAAACCCAAAATAGCCATCACCACTTATCATGAAGGACAAAATTATGAAACGCTGATAGCCCTGATAAAAGGGGTGGTACCGGAGTACAATCACCTCGTAAAAGGGATTCATTACATCTCCGGCAACCCGGTGATGTTACACATGTGGATTTAATCATACAATGATGCAGGTATTTTTGGACAATATTGTATTCTCTATTCAGAAAGCAGGTGGCGTATCTGCTTACTGGTACGAGCTGTTGTCCGGTATGTGCAACAGCGGGTTGTCGGTTGGCTTTTTAAATGCACGCCCGGGATCAGACAACATCTTTGAACGGAAAATAGATTATCACCGGTTTAATTGTATCCGGGAAAGCTGGATTCCCAGCAAGTACCTCCGCTATCTCCCGGTACGCTACCCACTTCCGGCGGCGGCGGTTTTTCATGGAGGATACCTGCGGGTTTCTCCACAGAAAAATATCCTCAACATCCTTACGGTACACGACTTTGCGCACGAACGGAAACTGGCATCGAAGTTTCCGCGGGGACTTGCCAATACCCTGCAAAAAGCATACGGTATCAGGCGTGCCGACGGCATTATCTGTATTTCAGACAGTACCCGGAAAGAGCTGTTCCACTTCTATCCCGGCATCGATCCCGCAAAGGTGAGGGTGATCTATCACGGGATTGCCGGCGACTTCTACCCCATCGACAAACGTCTGCCGGTAAGCTGTTCGCTGGAGATGGATCTTCAAAAAAAATTCATTCTCTATGTAGGTGCGCGCAGGAATTATAAAAACTTTTTCATGGCGGTAAAAACAATGGAGCTGCTGCCTTCGTCCTTTCACCTGGTAATAATAGGTGGTGAGCCCTGGAATAAAACGGAGATCAATATGATGAAAGAAAAACTGGCCGGCCGTTATCATATTTTCCCGACCGTTAGCCAGGCCGAACTCAATATTTTATACAACCGCGCATTTTGTTTGCTCTATACTTCCGCGTATGAAGGCTTCGGATTTCCGCCGGGAGAAGCCATGAAAGCAGGGTGCCCTGTGGTCGCCACCAGTATGACCTCCATGCCCGAAGTAGTAGGAACCGCCGGGCTGATGGCCGATAAGCCGGATCCACTGCTGTTTGCAGAAAAAATAAGCTTCCTGGAAAATGACACATTCAAACAACAGCTGATAACACAAGGACTTCAACAGGTACAACAGTTCACATGGGATAAAAGCGTACAGGAAACAATTGGTTTTTACAAAGATTGCTGGAACTACAAATTCTCGACATGAGTATCATTTTCAAAATTGCAGACACGGTAAAAGTATTCCTGACATCCGGCAGGGGTTTCACTTCGTTGCTGGAAAAAGGTGCGTCTGTAGCCTCTACGCAGATACTACACAACTGCCGGCACTATATCCCCTCGTTAGGCGTAATTATAGACGCAGGCGCCAACCAGGGACAGTTTGCCATGGCTGCCAGTCACTTTTACCCGCAGGCGCGTATCCATTCCTTTGAACCCCTGCCCGGCGTATTTTCCCTGTTGCAACGCAATACCCGCAGGCTCACCAACATCAACACCTATAACATGGCGCTGGGTAACTCCACCGGGACACTGGAATTTTACAGCAATGCGTATTCCCACGCCAGCTCAGCCCTGCATGTATCTGATCTGCAAAAAAACATGCTTCCCAAAACAGCTAACTCCAGCCGCATACGCGTACCGGTACAACGCCTGGACGACCTGCGGCATAAAGTTCCTTTTATCCCGCCGGTATTATTGAAAATGGACGTGCAGGGATTTGAAAAAGAAGTACTGAAAGGGGCACTGCATAGTCTCCGGCAAATTGACTACCTCCTGTTTGAAACCTCTTTTGTTCAAATGTATGATGGCGAGCCACTGTTTGATGAAATGCACCATTTTGTTAAAGAGCTGGGATTCGATTTTATAGCGCCTGTTGGCTTCCTGCAATCGGAAAAATTGCAGATCCTGCAAATGGACCTTTTATATAAAAGAAAGAAAGGATGAAAATTGTTGTGAACGACCATTCCGGCCATGCCTTTACCTTACAGCTTAGCCGGCAATTTGCGGAAAGCGGGCATGAAGTATTGCATGCCTACTCTGTTTCTTTCCAGTCGCCCAAAGGAAACTTTGAAGACCTTCCCCTGTCGGGGTCCGGGCTTACCGTGCTGCCTATTATGATCAAAGGGAAATTCGACAAATACTCTCTTTTAAAAAGAAGGAAACAGGAAATTGAATACGCGCGTCAGCTGACTGACAAACTGGATACATTCCGGCCTAACGTAGTACTGAGCGGCACAACGCCGTTATTTGTACAGCAACATGTACAGCGATACTGCATCCGGAAAGGGATCAAATTTGTGTACTGGTGCCAGGACATTTACACCATCGCCATCCGGCAGATTGCCCGCCAAAAGTTAGGCATGATCAGCTTTCCCATCTGGTACTATTTTAAAAGCCTGGAAACAAAACTGCTGAAGAGGAGTGCGCATGTGATCAGTATTACACAGGACTTCAATGATCTTTTTGACAAGTGGAAATTGCATCCGGAGCAGGTAACCTGTATTCCTAACTGGGCGCCGCTCCGGGAAATAACGCTCACCGGTAAAAATAACGATTGGGCGCAGCGGCACAATGTAGCAGATAAAACCTGTATTGTTTATTCGGGCACATTGGGATTAAAACACAATCCGGCGATGCTGTCGGCAGCAGCAGCCTATTTCCGTACGCATAAAGACGTAGTGTTTATTGTTATCTCCGAAGGATTGGGAGCGGCCTTCCTGCAAAAAGAAAAAGAGGAACTGCAGCTGGACAACCTGCTGCTCCTTCCCTTCCAGGATTTCAGGGATATGAGCCAGGTGCTGGGCGCAGCGGACATCCTGCTGGCCATACTGGAAAATGATGCGGGCGCCTATTCCGTGCCGTCGAAAGTACTCACTTACCTGTGCGCTAAAAAGCCTATTGTGCTGGCGATGCCACCGGATAACCTGAGCGCGGCCATTGTACTGGACAACAAAGCTGGCTATTGCATTTCCCCGGATAATCAGCAGGGCTTCTGCCAGCACATAGAAAAGCTGCTCGCGGATGCGGCATTAAGACAGGAAATGGGACACAACGGACGGGCATATGCAGAAAAGCATTTCGACATAAAACATATTGAAAACAAATTCCTTCAGGTATTTAATACCATCCTGAACTGATAAAGATACTCATTCATAACCGGCGCCACCCATACTATCCATCATTTTTTAATTATGAACCTTATGATACCCGGTAACCATATTAATTTCCTGCTGAGACTCCTGATCGATTATGTAGTGCTGATACTGGCTTTTCTGGGCACCCGTGAATATATTGCGGGTTTGGGAGATGTATTCTTCTCCGGCTTTAACCTCTTATTGCTCTGCATCAGCATTACAGCATGGACCATCATCGGCATGTCGCTTCATTTATACGATGAATTCAGAACGAGGTCGTTTTCCTACGAGTTTATCGCCATTCTTAAAACAGCATTGCTGCATGCCTGTTTTTTCACGTTCCTGTTTTTCTACTGCTTTAAATATTATCCGTATCCGAGAACGTTCACCTTACTGTATGCATTCCTCAATTTTGTAAGCATTACCGTGGTTAAGTTCATGGTCAAGCAATCTTTGCTCCGGTTGCGGTCAAACGGTTACAACATAAAAAACATACTCATAGTGGGTACCGGCGATACCGGCATGAAATTCTATAAAACCATTTTATCCAACGATCATTTCGGTTACCGGTGCGTTGGTTTTGTGGATGAACAAACCAATCCTTACCTGAACGGGCAATACCTGGGCAAAATATCGGACCTCACCAGGATACTGGAAAGTCATGAGATAGACGATGTGATTGTAGCCCTGCCCGACCCAAATACGGAGATGGAAAAAATTATTATCACCAGTGAGAAGGAAGCCAAACGGGTAAGGATCATTGCTGACTGCCACCGCTTCTGCACCTCTACCGCCAGTATGAATTTCTTTGGCAAATTCCCGCTGTTAACGATCCGCACTTCTCCCCTGGATGACCTGGCGAAGCAGCGGTTCAAGCGCCTTTTTGAGCTTTGCTTTACCTCCATCCTCTTTATTACGGTATTCAGCTGGTTGTTTCCGCTCATCAGTATACTGGTCAAGCTATCGTCGCCGGGACCGGTGCTGTTCAAACAGGAACGGTGGGGACTGAAGAACAAAAAAATCACCTGTTATAAGTTCCGGTCCATGACCATGAACAGCGATGTAGTGGATGCAAACGGGCGATACCTCCAGGCTACCCGGAACGACTCCCGCGTTACTATTATCGGTAAGTTTCTCCGCAAAACAAATCTCGATGAGCTCCCGCAGTTTTTTAATGTGTTGATGGGAGATATGTCGCTGGTGGGCCCCCGCCCTCATCCCATTCCTTTACACCAGGAATCAAAAAACACGATACAAAATTACATGCTGCGGCATGTGGTAAAGCCAGGTATTACAGGTTGGGCGCAGGTGAATGGCTGCAGGGGGGAAACCAGGATATCAGGGCAGATGCAGAAACGGGTTGACTTTGACCTGTGGTATATTGAAAACTATAGCTTCTGGCTCGACTGCCAGATCATTTTCCAGACGTTGATGAATATGATCAAGGGAGATAAAAATGCGTATTAACGCAGGGGCTTCCTCAGGGCCACAATATTCTGGAAGGAAAATATTTCATAGCTGGTGCTGTTGTATGCCCCCAGGGCCTTGAGTCCGTCAGGTAACAGGCGATAAAATTCGTAACCCGGTAATATGTCTACAATATCCTTAAAAAAGGTCCTGGAGATGATATTCATTTCGTTGAACTCCACCTGTATCACCTCTGCCAGTCCGCGGGCAATGGTTTGGCGGGCGCCTTTCAGCACACTCAGTTCGTGTCCTTCTGTATCTATCTTCAGTAATGCTATCCTGGATATATCCTGCTGTGCCACAAATTCGTCGATGGTAGTGAGATCAATGGACACTTCTTCCGCGGTGCCCTTATGAAGATGTTCTATCACCCCTTTATACATGCTGGCATGCTCTGAGCCGCCATCACCCTGGTAGTCGTAAATAGTAGCCATGCTACTCTCCTCGCCGGCTCCCTGTGGAACAGCGGTGAAATGGTAGGCTGCTGCCGCCGCGCTTAGCTTGCGGAACGCCACAGGGTGTGGCTCAAAAGCAAAGATCGGGAGGGTGATGCCGTTCTTTCTCAGCATCACTGAATAGTTGCCCATGTTGGCGCCAATATCCATGATCACGCCGGTATCCAGCTTGCGGCGGGCCTTCAGGAATTTAATAAACGCCTTTTCTCCGGATACGGTATCATTTTCATGATTCCTGATACCCAACCCGAACATACTGAGCTTATACAAGAAAAGATTCACGGGATAAAAAACCTTCCGGGCGAATAAGAGTACATACACTCTTTTAACAGACTTTCCGAGCGCATTCATAGTTTGGTTATTGGTTGCCGGCAGTGAATACTGCATTTTACTAAATTACGGCTATTTAAGTAGCGAGGCTTGTTCACTTTATTCATTTCCGGATTTACGCACCTGTCCTTATCTGCACAATTTGGTATCTTGCGCCCTTATCCAATTCATTCGCCTAAATGAAACGTAGATCTGTATCGCTTACTTTTAATATCTTCCTGGGGATTGGCCTGCTGATGGTGGTTGTTGCCGCTATGATATGCTATAATGTTAAATCCTTCAATGCCTCCGCGGTAAAAACCAGCGGAACAGTGGTGGACATGATCCCCAGGGGAAAACGGTCGTACGCCCCGGTGGTTACCTATTTCGATGATGCAGGCGTGAAGCACCGTTATGTTTCCAGCGTTTCCTCCAATCCTCCCGGGTACGAAATCGGGGAACGCGTCGACATTTATTACGATCCCAAAAAACCGGACGATGCAAGAATAGCCGGCTGGATGGAATACTTTGGCGCCATCGTGGTCGGTGGCATGGGGTTGCTATTCAGCTTCTTTGGCCTGGGGTATTATTTAAAGAGAAAGGTGAGCCGCTCGCGCAGGGACCAGCTGAAACAATCGGGGTTGCTGGTCCGGGCCGACTTTGATTCAGTTGACACCAACAGGTATATTCGGGTTAACCGCCGTAATCCCTTCTTTATACGCTGCAACTGGAAAGATCCGCTCACCGGCGTAAACTACCGTTTCAAGAGTGGGTTCATGTGGTCCGACCCTACTTCACTGATTAGGGTTAATCAAAAAATAGACGTATACATGGACAAAAATAATCCACGTAAGTATTACGTGGATATTTCTGCCTTTGAGCAATAATACATTTACGGCGGGCTGTGAAAGTAACAGCCCGCCGTCGTTATCAATAGGAATACTTCGGATCTACCTTACGCTCATCCACACTGATGCCTTCCTTCATCCATCTTGGCATGGGTTTATCTTTGAGATAATGATCAAAGAACTGTCCCATCCGCAGTGTCCAGTCCTGTTGCGGGATCTCCTCCTCCAATGTATGGTTCAGTCCTTTGTAGTTAAGCAGCCAGGCGGGCTTGCGCAGCCTGCGCATAGCCAGGAACAAGTCCAGCCCCTGGGTAAAGGCCACCGCACCGTCTTTGTCGTTATGAAAAATCAGCAGCGGGCTGGTGATCTTGTCGGCATTAAAGATGGGCGAATTGGCGATGTAGGCTTCTTTATCTTCCCACAGCGTTTTCCCTAAACGGTACTGCTCCACTTCACACTTAAACATACCCGGCGCACCATTAGAGCGTACTGCCGTGTAGTTGTAGGTAACATTAACAGCGCCGGCGCCGATGTTAACGCATTTAAAGAGGTTACTACGGGTAGCTATATACGCTGCTTCAAAACCGGCAAAGCTGTGCCCCTGCAAGCCTATATGCGCCTTGTCTGCAATACCCCGGCCAATCAGGTCCATTACACCGCTTACCACGGCGTTGTATGCGCTTTCACCGGGTTTCCCGGTGGTGTAATGTATATCCGGGCGGAATACCACGTAGCCGTTACTTACATAAGTAGGAATATCGATGGTGGACGTGCTGTAACCCGGCACTAAATACTCGTGCAGATCATGGGAATGTGTTTCATAAAAATCAACGATCATGGGGTAAGTCCGGGTGGTATCAAAGTTTTCAGGGAGATATAAAAGCCCCTGGTTTTGTTTCCCTTCGTAATTTTTCCATTCCACCACTTTTGCTGCACCCCAGCTGTATTGTGCCTGTTGAGGGTTTCTGTTGGTGAGGCGTTTAACCGCCGTTAGACCGGCGTTGCCCCACCAGATGTCGGGATATTGCCGGTAACTTTGCCGGGCGAAAACGAAGGCATTACCATTGCCTGCCACACCAATTACTTTTACAGTGTAAGCCGGATCATCGGCCAGTGCCACTGCTTTCCCGCCGGGGTTTAAGCGATACAGTCCGCCCGACTTTGTTTGCTCATTGAAGCTGCGTAACAGGAGTGTTTTTTTCAGATCCAGCATACCGCCATAATCCGCTCCCTGCAAGCGGAAACTTACGCGGTGTTGCCGGCCATAACCGCCGGTAATGCAACGGGCGGGCTGTTGGCCGGTCAGGTCTATTGCCCACATATCGTACCGGTCGTATATAATTACGGTGTTGCCGTCTTCCGTCCATCCGGCCATACCGTAGGATGGTGGCGCTTTGGGCAGGTCGAAATCTTCTTCATACACCGGATAGCCAATGGCAGCAGAAATCGTTACAAACTTTGCCTCCTCCGGTTTCAATACCTGCCATTGTTTTTCATTGCCGTTATATATCACTGCAAACCGGCCATTGGGACTCCACTGTGGGTTGTCCGTACAATCTTCCGCCACCAGTTTGCGCTCGCCCGTGTGCACATTTACCAGGTAAATGTCAGCATTCAGCGAGTACTTCCAGTCGAGCATATATTCGTAGCGCGACTGATCCGTGAGCAATGCATAATTGTAACTCCCGCTTTGAGGCGTAAAAAGCATCCCTGCATATTCAGGCGCCACCTGCACCAGCTGCTTCTTATCCAGGTGATAGATGAATTTTGCATCGTCCATCATCGTTCTGTCATATACCCCTCTCCGTTGCCGCCGTTGGGATACGGGTTCATTCCAGGTCCATAGTTCCAGGTCCGCTGCGTTGGGATTGGGCTTTGGTGGGGTTTTGCGCGCTGTATTGAAGCTTACTTCCAGCAGCAATTGTGTGGTACCAGGTGTAATTTCGTATGCCTTTTGCGTAATACGGTAACCCGGCGGAGCGGTGATATCGTTGAAATCCATGAGCAGCTGAGGCATACTTTTCTTCAGCGAAAAAGCATACAGCTTTGTGCCCGACAACAGCGTGCCTTCTTCTTTATCAGGATTAAAACTGTAGTCGGTTACCGGACCACTAAACAGCGCAGTGTGCCTACCTTTCAGCGGACCGGCCATGAGCCGGTCGCCACGGAGATAAACCACCTGGCCCTTGCCGGAAAGAGAATACCTGTCTGCCTGTTCGAGAATAGTACTGTCGTTGGTATCCGTATTCCAGATCACCAACCGGCTACCGGCTGCCGTTTTATAGTTATAGGAAATATAGGGAGATGTTTGACTGTTGCTGATAAACGAGGTAGCCGTCCACCGGATCTTTTTCCCATCTTTCAAACGCATCAGCACCAGTGAATCATTCGCATTATACTTCAGCCATTTGCCTTTATTAAAAAAATCGGCCCCCGAAGTGTTGTCCAATAGGATCTCCTTGCTGATTTGTATATTGACCAGGTGTTTCTGCGGATTGTCATCGTCCGGCAAATCATACATCACCCAATCGCCATAGTAACTGATAACGGGAATACCTATACGTTTCCATTCTTTATAGGCGGCGGTATCCAGCGCTTTCTGCTGCGCTGCAGCGGGCAGCATGCCGATGCCTGTCAATGCGGCATATAAGAGCAAAGATCTTTTTCTCATTGTTCTGCTTTTAAAATCTCAATAACCTGGCTTAACTCATCGGCAAGTGCGCTTGGACTACCGCCGTATCCTTCTGCCGTATACCTTATTATTCCGTTTTTCAATATTACTTTTCTTGGAATAGCGGAAGAATGGAAAACGGGCAACATACTTTTAAATACGCGGTCGTTTCCTTTTGTATCCGGGTTTTCATCATCGTACAGCACTTTAAAACTATAGCCCGATGACCTGATATATTTAGTGATATCTTCTTTGTAAGTTTTAGCGCGTTCCATGGTGGCGATGAAATAAAAATCCACCGACGGATCAGCGGCATACTTGCTCACTGCCATCTGCATGCCGGGGAAGGCCATTTTACAGGGGAAACACCAGGTAGCCCAGTAGTCCAGCACAATGATCTTGTTGTTCCAGCTATCGGAGCTAACAGTGCTGCCATTCATATCCTTCAACCGGAAAGGCGTGATCTTTTCGCGGATGAGTTTAGCCTTGATTTCATTGCTGTCCACAGCAGGTTTAAGCCCTGCCACATATGCATCAAATCCCGCTGCCTGGCCGTATATCTTTTTCAGTTTTTCCATCATGACAGGCGTAGCGGCGCCGGCTTTAACACCTGCTTCCAACACGGCTTTCACCTTTTTGTCACCACCGGTATGTTCCAGTATGTTTGCCCAGGCTTCATTCAGATTGGCATTGTTGTAGCGACCTTTTTCCGTGAGCTGCGCCCCGTAAGGAAGTGCTTCTCTATACTTACCCATTTTATTCAGCATACGGATATGGATAGCCAGGCGGGCATCCATTTGTGTTCGGGCGTTTTCGCGGGCCTGCAGCGGGGTGTAGCGGGTATCCTCCATGTAGGATCCATCATCCCTTTTTTTGATGATGTCGTCGATCAGCATTTTTGAGAACGGATAAATTTTTGCCAGTGGTATTTTTCCGATGATAAATGCTTTATCGAGATTAGCCCGGTATATTTCATTCAGCGTAACAAAATCCATATCACGGAGATGTTTCTTCAGGCTGTCGGTACGGCCCGTGGCAATGTACACCTGGCCCAGCAAACGGTAGATGTTGTAGTAAATAAACTGCTGGGAGGCGATAGTATCCCTGCGGTATTCCGCCGCTGGGAAATCACGAAGAAAAGTTTCCATGGCAGCAAACTGCTCTTCGTTCATTTGCCCCATATAAGCCTTGCTGTATGCATCGAACCGGGCGGCACGGCCTTTGGGGAACCGTTGCAGCTGGAGCTTTCGCACCGAATCAGCTTTCTGTTGGTTTTTCAGCTGGAACCTGTAGGTTTCGTACACGATGTTATAGCCTTGTTCATCGAGTCCGGGTATCCTTAAAAACTTTTCCAGGTTGCGGGGCGCTCTCTGTGGAAATTCATCGCCCAGTTTTAATTTAAGCATAGCCAGATAGCTGTCGAAGAATTTTGGCATGCTATCGGGATAAGCTTCCATTTCCTTACGCACCCACATTTCCAGCGCTTCGTTGCTGATATCGTAGTTATTAAAATAAAAAGGCGCTTTAGCGATAGAAGGCTTCCGGAAAATACCCCATGCCAGCTGGCCGCCGGGTAAGCGGTTGCCGTTTTTATCGGTGGTAACCGACATAAATCCGTGATCATTATTATTGTCGGAGGCTGCCACCATACCATTTTCAGTGGTCACGAATTTAATGGCCACAAAGGCGCAGTTGGCAGGAACCGCGTACTGGCCGTTCCAGGTGGCGCCATGTTGTTGCAGTACAATATCATCCACATACCAGCGGTAATTCCTGTAGAGATAAATCATGGCGCCTATATCTGCCTTACCGGCCAATGGTCCGCCGGTGGGATTATACAGAAGGCGGAGCGTATCTCCTGCCACGGGTTTTTCCAGCCCCGTTAAGCGGATGCTGTCTTGCGAGTAAGCGGTTGTAGAAAACGCCAGCAACAACGCCAGCATACTTATCCATCTTTTCATGTTGTTTCCGTTTTTTAATGGCATGCCCTGAGCGGCTGCTTAGTGGCAGCCGCTCTACCGGACATCCCGGGTTATGATGGTTGGTTAAATATTATCTTGGGCTTTGCGCTATTTCCGGATTCAGCAGGATGTATTTTGTGCCAACCGGGAAGATGTACCGGTTGCTGTTTGGCTCCAGTGTATAGTTTACGCCTTTGAAAGTGCGGGTAACCGTTTTGGCAAAAGCGGCGTCTTTGTTCAGGCGTTTCTGGTCGAACCATCTTAATCCTGTTCCAAAAAATTCGCGCTTTCTTTCATCCACTACCCTGCTGAGCGCTTCCGCCGGGGTGCCGGGTGTATAAGCCGTATAGTCTGTTGTGAGGAATCGTTTTTCGCGCAGGCTGTTCAATACGTTGGTGGCGGTTACCGCATCACCGGCACGGGCGGCGCATTCTGCTTTAATCAGCATCATTTCCGGAACGCCAGGACCTTGGGTGATGGTATTACCCTCGCGGCTGTAGCGATAGCGCCAGTAACCGTAACCTGTAAACGCCGGGAAAAAGTTTCCGCCTGGTTTTACGAACAAAGCATAGCGCATATCTTTTGTGCCGAGCAGCGATAACAACGCCGTGTCCAGCTGGATGCCGCCCTGATAGAAACCAGCATTAATCTTTGAAAAAATCACTTCCGGATCTTTCAGCCTGTAGGGAAAAGCGGCTACACTGGTGGCATAGTCACGGAGATCCAGCACGCCATTTTGCAGTGCCAGGGCCTGTTCTGCATAACTCCGCGCGGTGGTGAAATCCCGGGTCATCAGGTAAGTACGCGCCAGCAGGGCGTAGGCGGCTGCTTTAGAAGGGCGCGTATTATAATCAGGCAAAGCAGGCAGTGCATCCACCGCCTGTTTCAGGTCGCCGGTAATCTGGTTGTAAACCGCAGCTACCGATGCTCTTTGCAGTGATGCAAACAGGTCGGGCGTTAATAATAACGGAACACCCAGGTCGGTGGCGGCGGTGGCAGCATCGTACTGCGCACTGTAAATATTTACCAGGCACCAGTAAGCATATGCCCGGTGTGTGAGCGCTTCTGCGAATAGCTGTTTCTTGTCTGCATCGGTACCATTTTCGCTGGCCATTACACCTGCCAGTACTTCGTTGCAGGTATAAATTGCCTTGTACAGTTTGTCCCAGTCTCCATCCGACTGTGTATCGCTCCAGTATTGCGGCTGCCACGTATAGGCATTCCCGTTAATATCGGTCATGATAGCCTGTTTCGAGGAGTCCAGGAAACGGGTATCATCACCGGAATAAATAGTGAGACTGAACCCTGCTTCCAGCTGGGAGTTGTTATCCAGCAAAGCGCGGTAGTCTTTGGTGTAGGTAGGTGTACGTTTTCCTATCTGATCTATTTCCACGTATTTACGGCATCCTGTGGCCAGCGCCATTACCGCTACGAAATATATTAGTCTTTTCATTTTCTTCGCTGTTAGAATGATGCATTGATGTTAAACATATAGCTGGTTACCGGCGGCATGCTGTAATAGTTTGCGTTTGCATTCAGGTACTCCGGATCAATCCCATCTTTATTAGCTCTCCATAAAATACCAAGGTTACGCGCATTGCCACTGACTGAGAGACTTTTAATCACCCGTTGCGGCAGCAATTCTTTCGGGAAGTTATAGGTGAGCGATATTTGTTGCAGGCGGATGTTGTCGGCCTTTCTTACCAGCTTATCCGAATTGCGGTAGCGGACAATACTGTTGTTATTCACGTTATCAAGGCCTGGCACGTCGGTAAAGGCTTCATCACCCGGTTCCTTCCACCTGTTGGCAAGGTCCTTTTGTCGTCCGGGCAAACCGAAATAATACCCTGCAGATGTAGGATAATTGGTGATCGCAGGTTTCATAAAAATATGCCCCATGTAATAGGTCATCTGCACCCTCATTTCAAATCTTTTATAGCGGAAGGTATTAAAGAACCCGCCGTGATAAGGCGCCACTCTCACGCCTGCATATTTCAGGTCGTTTATATCAAATGCCGAAGTAAGATTGGTAGTATTACTGATGATTTTATTGTTGCGGTCATAGATCTGGGTTTGACCTTTATTATCGAGTCCTGCGGAGCGATATACAAACGTAGCGCCGATAGGATAACCGTTTACCGGGGAACCGCCAGCGATAAGATTGGAGGCTTGTGTAATGTTATAGCGGTTATCAGTTACTTCGTTGGTACCATATGCAAAATTGAAAACAGAAGTAATGCTCCAGTCTCTTGCTTCCAGCAATTCACCTGTAATACCGAACTCCATACCGTGGCTTTTCAGTGTACCGGTATTGAACTGCAGGGTAGACCAGCCATAGGTGGAATTATATGGCAGCGTGGTGATGATACCTTCGCTCCTTTTGGTGTAGGCATCTGCGGTTAGCATTAAGCGGTTATTAAAGGCCCTGAGGTCAACTCCGAAATTGAGTGTTTTGGTCAGCTCCCATCCCAGTTGCTGGTTGCCCGGCGATTCAATCACACCGATGGGTAGTTGTGTGCTGGGATCTGTTGCAGCCAGATTAATAAGGGGTACGTTGCTTCCCGCTAATGGCACCGAACCGCCGGTACCATAGGTAACGCGGAGGTCTAACCCATTCAGCCAACGAATATCCTGCATAAATGATTCCCGGCCCATGCTCCATTTGGTACCGGCGGACCAGAAAGGTTTTGCGCGCTTGCTGCGTTCAACACCCAGCAGCGTATAGTCGTCGAAACGCGCACTGGCAGATAAATTGTATTTTCCTTTATAGGTATAATTGCCATTACCGAAATAGCTGAGGTAGCGGTTCTTTTGTTCTGTTACCGGGGTCGTTACCGGGCCGATATTCTGGGTCCAGCCATACATGGTCATGAGCTGCGCATTGGGATCCACGGTGGCAAAGGTGTTACCATCCGCATTGTATCCATAACGGGTAGACGCGTATGACCTGTTATAGGTTTCCCTGATTTCCCCTCCTGCAAGTGCAATCAGCTGGTGATCCGCATTAAAACTGCGGTTGATATTGAGGATACCTCGCAGGTTGTAATCGTAGGCATTGGCATCTGACAAATAATAACGGCCACCATAGGGCAGGCTGTAAGTTGGTTTGCCACTGGAAGGATTGGTTACCGTGTAAGTGTTCATCAGTGTGCGTCCGGCGTAACTTTGCACATCATCCACGCTTTGAAGATTACTCTCATTACGCTGGTACATACCGCTCAGGTCCAGGTTAGCCCAGTTTGTAAGTTTGAAATTGAGTCCTGCGTTGAGCCGTACCTGTTGCAAACTATTTTTGGTATTCGAATATCCCAGCTCATCGATCGCATTGTAAGTAGTGGGCAAAAAGCCTTTGGCCACCAGGCTGTCGTTTACTTCCGGGCGGAAGCCAACATTTCGCTGTATGTGGTTGCCATTTGCATCCACCAGCATATCATAGGGACGCAATGCAGTAGCGTTTTGTCCCAATGCGTCGGCGGCGGCATTATTAAAGTAAGTGGTGCCGCCCTGGTAGCTGAAACCGGTAGACAGCTTAACGCGGCGGTCAAACAGATCGTTGGTGAAGTTACCGGTGAGGAACACATTTTGTGCGCTGTTGCTTCTGAAAATGGGTTGGTCTTTATTAAAATTACCGGAGAGATAGTAGCTGTTGTTATCACCGCCACCGGATACGGACAGGTTGTATTGCTGGTTCACGGCGGTGCGCAGCAGGTACTTTTCTATTTGCCCATAGTTATTGCGGGAGGAAATTTCCGCGATGGCGGCATCTGCCTGTGCCTGCGTGGCCGTTCCTCTTTTCACTTTATAAAACCATTCCTGTACTTCGCTGGGATTAGCTGCCTGCAGAGGGTTATAATAGCCGAGTGAAAGTGCATCTGTAAAAAATCCCTTATTCAGCATTTCCAACTCAAGATCTACATATTCCGCGGTAGACATCCAGTTGAGATCCGAGATGGAAGGCGCTTTGGATACCCCGAATGTGGCGGAAAGGTTTACAGAGGGGGCTCCCCTCTTTCCTTTCTTTGTTTCTATCACAATAACGCCATTGGCGCCTCTTGCGCCCCAGATGGAAGTCGCTACCGCATCTTTCAGAAAGGTGATCTGTTCTATATCGTTCGGGTTAAAAGACGACAGCACCGAACCATTGGCCATGACCGAGTTGCCGAGGGTCGTCAGTTTTTGATTATCCCCGGTGGGAATCATGGGGAAGCCATCCACTACGATGAGCGGCGCGGTAGTGTTACCATAAGTGTTGGTAGTACGGATCTGTATGGTGTTGCCCCTGATATCGAATTTCACGCCCGGCACTTTACCTTCCAGTCTTTCCATAATGTTATTGGAAGGCACTTCTGCCAGGTCTTTCGCGGTAATAATATTGTAAGAACCGGTAGCTCTTTCTTTTGAAATCGTCTGGTAACCGGTGGATACGGATACATTGATGGCGCTGATATCGATGGTGGCGCGTTCGAGTACGATCACCAGCTCGGTGTTGTTGCTGATCTTCACTTCCTGGGATTTGAAGCCCACATAGCTGATCACCAGCACATCGCCTACATTCACGCTCAGATCGAAGCGGCCGTTTTCATCGTTGATCACTGACCGTCCGGATCCTTTTACCTTGATGGTAGCGCCAAAGAGAACGTTACCCCGGGCATCTTTCACGATGCCCTGCACGGGGATCGTTACCAAAGGCGTGGTGGTATTGGCATAAGGCAGCGGAAGAGGCGTTGTTTTTTTGCTGACGAAGATGGTTTGCTCCTGCAGCATATACTGCAATTCCTGGCCTTTGAAAATAATGTCGAGGAACTGCCCTAACGGCATATCCACGGCAGCCAGGTTCACTTTCTGCGTGCCTTTCAGCAGGTCTAAGTCACAAAATATGTGATAGCCTGTTTGCGACCGGATGGTTTGAAAAGCCTTTTCCAGCGTGATGTTTTTGCCGGATAAGGTAACCGATTGGGAGACTCCTTTAGCACTTGCCCCTATCAGTGCAGCCGTTAATAATAGCGTGGTTAGTTTCATCACTAACAGAATTTTTTTGCAGAGACTATACCCTTTGGTTGTCTCATTGATTCCCCGAGATTTGGTTGAGAACCGGGGCCCTTCCTGCCTGCATCTGTGCATAGCATGGCCACTCCGGTTACAAGACGCATTTTTTTGCATAACTTGCAATTGGTTAGGTTGATTGAAAACAGTTGACACGAATTAATTGTCTATCGTTCACCCTGGCTATAGGCCGCTCTGAATCCTACCTCAGAGCGGTTTTTTAGTATAGGGAAAAATACTTACGGTAATACTACCAGCCGGTTGCCGGCTTCTATCCGGAAATTCACCCCGGATGCTTTTAATCCTTCCAGAACCTGCGACAGGCTAAGGTTCCGGCCTATTTCACCATAGAACTTCCTGGTGGGAATGGCCCCCTCGTATACTACTTCTATATTATACCACCGGGATAACTGCCGCATGACTTCGGCGATTCCCAGCTGGTCGAAATTAAAGGTGCCTTCTTTCCAGGCAACTACCTGGGCGGTATTAACCTGATTGTTTATTTTTATGTTGCTGTTTACTTCCGCTTGTTGCCCCGGCTGCAATATAGCCGCCTCGGTCCGGAGACTTATTTTAACGCTGCCCTCCAGGAGCGTAGCCCGGATGCTGGTTTCATCGTCATAGGCATTGATATTAAAGTGCGTGCCCAACACTTCCAGCGTCGCCTGGTTATTGATTTGTACGCGGAAGGGTTTTGCAGCATCTTTCGCTACTTCAAAATACGCCTCTCCTTTTACTTCCACTTTCCGTTCATTTCCTGTGAAGGCCGTGGGGTAACGGATAGTGCTGGCGGCATTGAGCCATACCTGGGAGCCGTCCGGCAATGTAAGCCGGAACTGCCTTGCCCGGGGTGTGCTTACGGTATTATACGCTATGCCCGAAGCTTTGCCGGCATCGTAACTGAGCCCTCCGTTTTGCATGATCACGGTGGTGCCGTTCTGGTTGGCGAGGATGCCGTTGCCTATGCTGTCGAGCGTAATTTGCTTACCATCTGCCAGGGTGAGCATGGCCCCGCTGTGACCCGGCGCTACATCTGCTTTCACGGCCAGTTCTTTTACAGTTGTTCCGGGGCGTAATGTAAATACCAGGATGGCGGCCAGTACTGCGGCCGCGGCGGCGGGCCACCATATCCGCATCCTGCGGACCTTTGCCCGGTCCTGTTCCTGCAACCGGCGCCGGAGCTGTTCCAGGAAAGCCGGGGAGGCTTCTTCGTACAACACTGGTCCTGATGCCGCTTGTAATTGCTGATGAAATTCTTCCGCAGACACGGTTTCGTACCAGGAAAAAAATTCCATTTCTTCCTGTTCCGTCAGCGTACCGCTCCGGTATTTATTTAAAAGCGCTATTTTATTCCCGTTGTTCATAGATGGCACTATATACTACAGACGAACACCTATTGTATTCGTATACGCCAAAAAGGGATTTTTTTTATTTCCCGTTAAGCCAAAGCAGGAAAAGGATAGCAACAGGTCCGCCGTGCTGTTCCAGCACGGACTTTAAGGTATGGAAGGCGGCATAGTAATGTTTTTTCACCGTAACCACGGCGATGCCGTACCGGGCGGCAATTTCTTCAAAGCTTAGTCCTTCTTCGGTGCGCAGCAGGAAAATGTCGCGCTTTTGTTTGTCGAGGCCATTAATGGCCCGCAGGGCCGTTTCATGTAATTCCTTATACTCCAGCGCATCCGGCATATCCGCTGCTGAGGCGCGCTGTTCCAGTGTTTCCATCGCCCGGAGATGTACTTTTTTCCGTCTTAACAGATCAAATACCAGGTTGCGGGCAATCCGGAAAGCATAATTTTCGAAGGACTTCACCAGCAACAGTTTTTCCCGGATCTTCCAGATCCGGAGAAATGTTTCCTGTAAAACCTCGTCGGTTTCATGGCGGTCCTGTGTAATAAAGTTAACGGCTACCTGCAGATTGGGGTAATACCAGGTGTACAATTGCGCATAGGCATCCTGGTCGCCATCGGCGGCTGCCTGTACCAGTAAATGTTCGTTGGAGAGCGGTACCCGGTGATATTGCGAAAAATGTGAACTAGCCAATCCGTTTGCAAGATACGGAAAATAAAAAACCATCCCTGAACGGGATGGTTCGCTTTATCATTGCACCCGCTGCTGTTGTTTCAGCAGCTTAGCCCTGTTGATGTCTTTCTGTGCCTCTTCGACATTGCTCTCATTGCCCAGCTGCGTTTTGAGGTGTCCCCTGTTCTCAAAAAATTCAGCGCGGTTATTATTAATCTTTATTGCCTCATTGAAATCTTCCAAAGCAGACATCTGTTGGTTTAACTTCAGTTTTATCAGTCCCCTGTTATTAAACATCACCGGTAGCTGGTTGTTGCTGACCCTATCAAACAACTTGTCGATCTGATCTGATCCAGCGCCTCCTGGAATTTCTGCTGCTGATACAGCTGGTTCGTCCGGATTTCAAAACACCATCGTTAAATGAAAATGCGGCGCCACCTGCGGGTTTAGGATCATCTGCGGTACCAGGATCAACGGTTGATCCATCGAGTTTTGAGAGGATGGCCGGTTGCTGCACGAAAAAATTGGTACTGGTATTATTTAATTTACCTGGATGTTGTAGCGGCTTTTATTGATATTAATGATTTCCAGTACCACCAGGTTTCCATGCTTTACGCGATGCTTTATCCCTGATTTGGGTAAATGCTGGTAGTCGATCAGGATAGTATCGGGCGATTGGGCATACAGATCTGCTATAGGTTACAGGAATAATAATGAAAGGAACTTTTTCATGTGTAACTATTAGGGATAAGGAATAATTGTCGGGGCTACGAAGTACTAATCTGCTCTAAAATAAGAAATATTACATAAAAAAGCATGGCATCTTCCTTTCGGATGATACCATGCTTTTATCATATCGTTGTTAAACTAAACTTTCAGGAACAACTTCTGTTTATACATAAAATACAGGAACAACCATTTTAAAAATACCAGGGAGATGCTTAGGGCCACCGCTCCGAACGGGTCTCCTACCAACTGCCCAAGCCATTTAAAAAATACATCATTGCTATAGTTCCAGTCGATAAAGTGTCCGGAAATATAGATGAGAATAGAGTTCATTCCAATCACGCGGAAAAAGAAAGCCCATTTTTTGTACCCTGCAATATCAATAACATAATAGAAAAGCGCGAGCAACAACAGGCTGATACCGCCTACCTGCAACACAAATGAACTGGTCCACAGATTTTTATTGATGGGAAAATCAAGGTTCCACAACTGGGCCAGCACTAAAAAAACGACGCCTGTAAGGGCCATTACGCCTACTTTCTTTACCGGGGCCATGATGCTGTTCCGTAATAAATTACCGGTGAGAATCCCCAACATTGCGGTGCTGATAGCCGGGAAGGTGGAGGTAAATCCTTCCGGATCATGGATACCGAGATACAATTTACCGGGAACAACGAGACGGTCGACGTACGATGCAAAATTACCTTCCATGGTAAGATCACCGGGCGAAAATCCCGGCGCCGCTGTAAACTTCAGCAGCAGCCAATATGCGACCAGGATACCTACGAACCAGATCATTTGCGCCCGTTCCTTTGTGTACAGGTAAATGATGTTGGCAAACATATAAGCCAGGCCGATACGGCCTAAAACGCTGCAAAATCTTATTTGCGATACCGGCTGCAATTGCAGGCCGTTATTATAAATAACACCCAGCACCACCAGTACCAGTCCTCTTTTTATTACACGCAACAGCAGCTGGGTGCGGCTTTTACCTTTTTCCAGTTCCCTGCCTACCGAATACGGCGTGGAAACACCGGCCATGAACAGGAAAAGCGGGAATATCAGATCATAGAAATGAAATCCGTTCCACGCAGGATGTTCAAGCTGTATGGCGATGGCGCCCCAGAAAGGGGATCCTGTTGCCTTCGCCATTTCATGAAAGATGGAGCCGCCACCCATAATCCAGAACATATCAAATCCCCGGAGGGCATCTAATGAGTAAAGCCGGCCTTTTTTTTCATTGTCACGGTTTATTGCTGCCGGGGCCTCTCCGGTTTCCACTGGCAATGCTGTTAATGTGCTCATTGTTGAAGAGATCAAACGATTAGTGTATAATTTCAAACGATTTTGGCAGCATACAAGCTAATAAAAATGGCGCTAACTTTTTCTAAAATTAATCTGCAGGAAAATTAGCCCATTATATCAGCAACTAAAAGATTGATTATCAACATTGTTATTCCTAACATTTAATTACCGGCCCCGCTTTCTTCCCGTAAATCTTACTACAGCGCCTTTTCCTATATGACATTGCCCTTCACTTAAAAGGATTTCTTCTTCCTCCAGTGTCAGTATATCATAGTTCTCAAAGTCTGCTGCTATCTCTGCTTTGGAAAGCAGCATATCCATATCTGTTGGCCCACCCACAGCAGGATTCAGCTTCTTCAGATCCACATGCTTTTTACTGAAAGCCTCTAAAATAATGATGCCGCCAGGTTTGAGGTAGCTGCTCAATTGTTGGTGAAATATGGATTTCTTTGTGGCGGCGAAGTGCGCATACACCAGCCCGATAGCATCGAATGACTCCTTTTCAAACGTCAGCTGCTCCAGGTCGCCGACAATATATTCCAGGCTAACATGGTTTGCTGCGGCCAGTTGCAATGCCTTCGATTTCCCTGCTGCACTCAGGTCAAATGAAGTGACCTTCCATCCAAGCTGCGCTGCGAATACACCGTTGCGGCCTTCTCCGTCTGCCGGCATCAGTATAGCGCCCGGCTCAAATTGTTGCAGCCATTCGCTGAAAAATTCATTCGGGGCTTTCCCATAGGCGTACTCGTTGTTTTTATACCGGTCGTCCCACATATTCTTGTATTGCTCATCCCAGGATTGATTCATATACGTTGATTTATAATTAAAAAATGAGAGGGTTTCCGCAAAGGTAATGGGAGCGGCACACGGAGGAGTAGGACAAAAATGTAGTAGTATAGGACTTATTTGTAATCGCGCCTGAACGTTTCGGGTGAATAGCCTGTATGCTTTTTGAAGAACCTGATGAAATAGGAAACATCTTCGTATCCAAGATGATCCGCTATCTGGTTTACCTGCCCCGACGTAGCCAGTAGCTGTCTTTTGGCTTCCAGTATAATATATTCATTAATAAGTGCTGAACAGGTTTTACCTACCGTTGCCCTGGTGATGGCATTCAGCTGATAGCTGGAAAGGTTCAGCATCGCGGCATATTGGGATACCTGCTTACAGTTTAAAACATGCGTCTCCAAAAGACCTAAGAATGCATCCAGTTGTTCCTGCCTGTAGAGGTTTACATTATTGTGAGAATGATCGCTGTACTGTCTTATCAGCTCGATAAACAACACATCCAGGTGGGCCTTAATAACATGCCGGTAGTTTTCCTGTTTGCCGGTATATTCCCGGAAGATATCAGTTAATATCGCCTGCAATTTCTGAAACGCGGCCGGATTGAGCTGATAGTGGTTGATATTTCCTGCCCTGCGTAATAACTGGCTGGATACTTTGTGATGAGAGAAACAGAATCCGTCATTGAAATGCATCATGTACCCGGTGCTGCCTGCTTTCAATACTAACCGGTGTACCTGGCCCGGGCGAAGAAAAAAAACAGCATAGTCGCCGATCACATAGCGGGTGAAGTCAATATCATGACTACCGCTTCCCTTCTCCAAAACAAGCATATAAAAGAAGTCGTGCCGGTGATACTCCTGCACCATGTCCTCCCCGTCCAGTAATGTCTGAAGATCCCGGATGCCGAAGCCTTCAGCAGCATCCGTACCTTGTTGCGTCGTAGTAATATGTCTGACAGGTATCTTTTCCATTTAACTGCACTCCAGTAAATTATTATTGCTGCAATGTGAGTCAAATGTAATTACATTTTCATAAGCCCCGGATAGATCCTTAAATATACCTGGAGCGCCAGCGGATTTTTGCCATACAAATCATGCAGGGATTTATCATCAAAGAAAACGCTCAGCTGCCCACCCAATGCAAGCCGCGTTTTTGCAATATTCAGCAGGTCGTAACTCACCCCTGCGGTAAGTGCGTTAACCGGAAACAGGGCATCACCATACTTCGCAGGATCGAGATCTAATTCTTCCACTGATTTCTGTACCCATTCGTAGCGGGTATAAACCGCTGCTTTCTTCATCTGCCATGCTCCTTCCAGCAGGAACGCGTTCTCTCCTTCATGACCGGGCGTTTTATTCAGGCCCCACAGCGTTGTTACATTCATCCGGTTATCATTGCGCATAGGCAGGCTGAATATGGCGGAAGCGGTAGTCCGGTTAACATCTTCACCGGGATGAAGCGCTTCGGGGCTTTTAACGTAGCCGTGTGACACCTGGAATGCCCAGTTGCGGGAAGGGTTAAAGGATAGCCTGCCACTCCAGGAATCAAATCTCATTTTATCGAAATTATACCTGTTCTCGTCAGGTTCCCTTCCTGTAAAGAGCGACCCTTCCAGTTTAAACTTATCCACGCGCACACCGAGGGTAGCCACTCCGAAAGTGATATGCGTTCCGTCGTTCCAGTGGTGACTGACAGGCGCATCCGGGTTTGCCAGCGCAGACGGACGATGCATGAAGGCAACGGATCCCAATGCCGGTTCACCCGGATAGCCGAAATAAGCGAAGGCGTCTACTTTTTTTGAGAACGCATAACTGTAACTGACGGATAATTCAGAAAACAGGTCATGCGGATGCTGGCGGTCGACCAGTGGTTGTCCCTTCCAGCTTTCGCCGGACTGGAACAGCAAAGGATATCCGGCGCCTCCTTCGGTAAGCGGGTCCAGGGAAACCATCACATTATAATGAAATAGTCCCCTTGCGCCCACTTTACGTTGGGCCATCAGCATAAACCAATTGGGCGCATCAAATTTCTGATCACCCCTGGAGCCTTTGCTTCCTATATCCTGGTTGGTATATCGCAGAAACAGGTTACCATGAATCATGTACATCCAATTTTTAGAATGCAGCATATAACCATACATCGGAGATGCATCCGGCAACCAGCCGGTACCGGAGCCGTTCCGGCTCATAGGAAGATTTAAAGAGAAGGCGTGGCTCATGGGAACATCCATCTGTATATCTTCCATACCGGTATAAAAGTGTATGCTGGTATCCTGTTGCTTACCGGTGTTGTTAGCAGGCTTATGATGTTCATGCTGTGCCTGTGCCAGCACAATGCAGGAAAGCAACAACATCAATAAGGGGAATACTTTGCTCATAACAATTGTTTGAGAAATTATCGCGAGTGATCCCGCGAGTATTATGCCACTTTAGCCTATCTCTACCGTCACATCATCCGTAAGTGGAAAGCTCTGGCAAAGCAGCACCATTCCTTCATCCAGCTCCTGTTGCCTGAGCGCATAATTGCCGCGCATTTTTACTTTCCCGGCAGTGAGTTTCGCCGCACAAATGCCGCAGGTACCTCCTTTGCAGGAATATGGCAAGGGTATCCTGTCTTCCAGCGCCGCTTCGAGAATCGTTTTGCCGGCGGCCACGTCCAGCAGGTTGCTCTGTTCGTAAAAATGCAGCAATACTTCCTGTGCAGTACCGGGCAATACTTCCTCTTCTTTGCTACTATCCGGGGAAAACCATTCCATGAAAATACGATCTGCCGGTACTTGCAGCGCTTGCAGCACTTCCTGCTGCATTTTCATCAGGCCCGCAGGGCCGCAGATAAAATAGTGCCCCCCCTCACCGGGATCGGTTACTGCCTGTTGAATAAGCTTACGGGTAACCAGTTTGCCCAGCCTGCCTTTAATAAATTCCGGGGCAGCTGCTTCTTCATAAACTGATATCGCATGATAAACGTTGATCCGTTCCCGGTAGTCCTCCTTCCACTGTGCAATGTCATCTCTGAATATAATTTCATCCGGTGTGCGGCTGGCGTAGATGAGTGTAACATGCGTGTCCGGAGCGGTATCGATCACCGACCTGGCAATGGCATACAAGGGTGTGATACCGCTTCCGCCGGCCAGCAACACAATATGTTTTGCCAGATAGCTACCGGCTACGGGTGTAAATGAACCATAGGGACCGGATACGGTCCAGTGTTCAATGGCCGGCGCCTTATCGGCAATATAGTTGCTCATGATGCCACCGGCTACTCTTTTTACGGTAATGGCTGGTTGTTTATCCCTGCCATAGACTGTGCTTAAAGAATAAGACCTGGTAACAGTGGCGCCGTTGATCGTTAATGTTAGATTGATAAACTGACCAGGTTGATATATAAAAGGCTGGCCGCCGGTATCAAACTTTATGGTGATGGTGGAGGCAGTTTCCCGGATGATACCCGCGGTGCGCCAGATCTGTACATTGTTCATGCTTTCTGATGATTTATTTTAAAGACGTGCGGCTTTTAAACGCAAACTATTGCTGACCACACTTACTGAGCTGAGGGCCATCGCAGCGCCGGCAATCATAGGATCTAATAAAAATCCGTTGACAGGGAATAAAACACCGGCGGCAATGGGAATACCAATAATGTTGTAGATGAATGCCCAGAAAAGATTCTGTTTAATGGTGCTAACCGTTTTCCGCGACAGCTTCAGCGCTTTTGGAATGCTATTGAGATCTGAGGTAATCAACGTCATTTTAGCCACATCCATGGCGATATCCGATCCCTTGCCCATGGCAATACTTACGTCCGCCTGGGCCAGTGCCTGTGAGTCGTTGATACCATCGCCCACCATCGCCACCACTTTTCCGGATTGCTGCAATTCTTTTACAAATGCAGCTTTATGGGAAGGGAGTACTTCTGCTTGATAGTGCTTCAATCCTACCTTCCTGGCTACCGCAGCGGCAGTATGGGTGTTATCACCCGTGAGCATATATACCTCAATGCCCTGTTTTTGTAAAGATGCAATCGCTTCCCTGGAGGTTTCTTTTATTTTATCGGCGATAGCGATGACCGCCAGCAGTTGTTTGCCTGCAGCAAAATAGATCACTGTTTTGGCATCTTCCTGCAAGGCAGCGGCTTGTGCTGCCTGTTGCGGATCGATAGTGACATTGTTCTCCTCCATCAGTTTGCGGTTACCCACCAGGTAAACGGTTTGTTCAAAAGCGCCTTGTATCCCTTTACCGGTAAGGCTTTCAAAGCCCGATAACTTAGCGGGTATTGCGCCGTTGTTTTTCAGGTACAATACCACAGCTTCCGCCAGCGGGTGTTCCGACTGTTGTTCAAGTGCATACAATACTGATTGGGCTGCGGAATGGGTATTAGCGGGTGCATGCCACACCAGGTCGGTTACCACCGGTTTACCTTCCGTGATGGTGCCGGTTTTATCGAGGATAATGGCATTCACTTTATGCGCCAGCTCCAGGCTTTCCGCATCTTTAATAAGGATATTATTTTCGGCGCCTTTCCCTACTCCTACCATGATGGCGGTGGGTGTTGCCAGTCCTAATGCACATGGACAAGCGATTACCAATACCGTTACCGAGGTAAGCAGTGCATGGGTGAAAGCATTATCGCCGCCAAACACCATCCACGAAACGAATGTAAGGATCGCAATACCTATTACCACGGGTACAAAGATACCTGCGATCCTGTCGACCAGCTTCTGAACGGGCGCTTTGCTACCCTGTGCCTCCTGCACCATTTTGATAATCTGGGCCAGGAGTGTGTCCGCGCCTACTTTTTCTGCACGGAAACGGAAACTGCCTTTCTGATTGATGGTACCGGCAAATACTGTATCACCGGCATGTTTAGCCACTGGCAGCGGTTCACCGGTGATCATACTTTCATCCACGTAAGAAGTCCCGTCTGCCAGCTTTCCGTCTACCGGGATCTTTTCTCCCGGTTTTACCAGCAGCAGGTCCTGGACTTTTACAGCGGAGACAGGAATTTCGCGCGTTTCGCCGGATTCATCTACCAGCAGTACCGTTTTGGGTTGCAAACCGATGAGTTTTTTTATAGCAGACGAGGTGTTGGATTTGGCTTTTTCTTCCAGGAGTTTACCAAGTGATATAAATGCAATGACCACAGCGGCCGCTTCAAAATACACATGTGCATGTAATCCGCGCTGGTGCCAGAATTCCGGGTATATTGTATTAAAGGCACTGAACAACCAGGCGATACCGGTACTCAGCGCTACCAGTGTATCCATATTGGCTTTCCGGTGCCTGGCCTGTTTCCAGGCATTGATGAAAAAGTTGCGGCCCAGGAAGAACACCACCGGGGTGGCAAGCGCCATCATGATCCAGTTGCCGTATGGCATATTCATAAAGAACATCCCGATGATAACAATGGGAAGCGATAATACAGATGCCCAGATAGTACGTTGTTTTACCTCCCGATAGTGACGCTGCTGTGCTTCTTCCTTTACTTCATCCTGGTTTTCTTTGTCTATCACCAGGTCGTACCCTACCGAACGGACGCTGTTTTGCAGCATTTCAGGGGTAACAGCGGCATGATCGTATTGTACCCAGGCGGTTTGGTTGGCGAAGTTAACGCCGGCATCCTGTACGCCGGGCACCGATTTCAACATGGACTCCACACTAACGGCACATGCCGCACAGGTCATTTCCAACACGGGAAAGGTTTCTTTTGTAGTACCGGCAGTGTGTTTCCTGGTGGTGGTTGGTTCCTGTAATGATATAGCTGATGACATATATTGCTGATTTTCTACAAAACTACGCTGCTGCCAGGGCACGTACGTTACACTATTCAAGGGGAATTGTATATAATTTTAAGACCGGCTGTCAGGATGATGGGTCAGGGCCTGCTTTGCTTTCCTGATTTCTTTAAAGTGAGAGGTATTGAGGCCGGTTTGATCTTTAAACTGCCGGGACAGATGGGCCCCGCTGCTATAACCCAGTTTAAAGGCAATGTCTGAAAGGGTTTCATCGGTATAAACCAGTAATTCCTTTACTTTCTCTACACGGTATTCTTTGATATACTTCTCCAGGGTAACGCCTTCCGCTTCTGAAAAAATATTGCTGATTACACTATACTCCTTATTCAGCGCGCCGGATACTACATCTGAAAACCTGAAGTTATCCGGGAAGTCATAAGATCCCGAATACACCTGGTCGATCAGGGCCTTAACGTCTCTTACCAGCTTCGTCTTTTTATCTTCCAGCAGGGTGAATCCCAGCAGCGCTAATTTCTCCCGGAGCGCATCCATATCCGGTTCAGATAATGCCGTTATGGTGGTTACCTGCCCCAGCGCAATGCTGGTTACCGGTATCCGCAGCTCGTGCAGCGCCTCTTTCACCGCAAGGATACACCTGTCGCAAACCATTCCCTTAATAAATATCTTATAGTTACTTAGCATATAAACAGTATTTGAGCTATGCAAAGTTCAGCTATTATACCTGCAGGGGTATTATAAAATTCAGGAGAATGTTTATATAATTATAATTTACTGTTTATAGATATACTCCAGCGCTTCATCTTTGTTATTAATAAAATTCAGGGAATGGTAGGTAATCGCTTTATCGGGCATTAACGCTCCCTTTTTACCTTTCCAGTTTTCCCAATACCTGGTTGAATAACCGATTACGATCTTCGTGTTCGGAAGCCGGAATCCACGTACTTCTCCATAGTGGTTGATGTTGCCGCTGGTCATTTGTCCCACTAAAATGGCATTGGTATATCTTTTAAATTCAACGGCATTCATCAGGGCAGAAGAAAAAGTTTGTTTCCCGATGAGCACATAAAAATGCGCCTTCTTATTTAAATAACTATGTTTAATACTGTCGATAAAAGGTCTCAGTACGCCGGAATTTCCTCCGCTGTTAAACCGGAGGTCAACAATAATTTTAGCGGGATGTAAGCTGTTTATTTTTGAAAACAGTTCCTCATTAAACTGCGCGAATGGATGCTGTTCATCGTCGTTGCAATGAACGAAGTTGAAATAGATCGTTTTTGTTGCGGAGTCGTACTCATACCAATAGTCTTTATTTTGCTCCCTGTAGGGCAACATGGCGCCGTATTGGGCGGGCAGGGCTATGTTCAGGCTGTCTTTGTTTACGGCTGTAAGTATTACCTGGTGTACTTCGCCATCATGGCTTTGCAGCGTGAATGCGGCGCTTTCATCCGAGCTTAGAATGCCCAGGCCTTTGAGAAAAGAGGGGTTATTCAGCAATTGTTGTTCATAGACTTCAAAATAAGATTGATTATCCGCCTTAATTACTTCTTTAAATTTCCTGTTGATTTCATCGATGGAATGCCCGTTAATGGCTATTAGTTTAGATAAAAGCGCAGTTGATTGCTGCGGATCAATACCGGTAACAAAAATACCGTCGTCGAACACCGTAAACTTTACAGGCAAAGCAGTTTTGAAGGGCGGTTCGATCCTGGTATGTTCATCGCCGATTAACACATTTAACCTGAAAAGTTCCACCATAAAGGTTTCATCATTCAGGGTGTCAATTTTCCCTGCTACACCGGCAACTTTATTTTCAAATTCAGTTTTGCTGATTTTATTAAACAGATTTTTGTGCTTTACCGGAAGGGTATCCCGGTAGTACATTAAGTCTTCCAGCAGTTGCTTTTTTTCCAGGTGCTGCGAAAAGGAATGATTGGAAATTAATATCAAAAGACAGGATATTAAAGCGCAGTATTTTTTCATTTGGTTCAGTTTCTTGTTATCTCCTGCATAACTGTTGCGGGTATTCAACAATATACGTTCAACCGGTTGAGTTTTGTATATGCGGACTGATTTAAATATGGATATCTTGTCTTGTTCCCTAAAGTAAAGTAGTTTACGCTTTTAATCCCTGCCGTTCTGAAAGCTTGCCGTATTTAAGGTGATATTCTTTCGGACTCATGTCTACCTGGCGGCGGAAAACTTTCCGGAAGAAGCTGATATCTTCATAACCGCATTGCAGTGCTACGCTCTCAACGCTTTCCCGGGTATTTTCCAGCAGCTTTTTCGCAGCCTCAATACGCACGCGCTGCAGGTATTCCATGGGGGTATTGCCGGTTGCCTGTCTGAAGCGGCGGATGAAGTTCCTCACGCTCATATGATGGTCGCTGGCCAGCTTTTCCAGGATGATGGTTTCCCCGTAGTTCGCTTCGATGAACTGTTGTATTTTTTTTACCGGATCATCCACATGATCATGCTGGAAGCGGAACACGGAGAATGCCAGCTGTGAATCCCCGTGTGTGTTGATCATCAGTATTTTTGAGGCCATCACGGCTTCTTCGTGCCCTATTAATTTTTCTATCAGGTAGATCATAAAGGTGGTGAAGCTAAATGCGCCTCCGCAGGAGCATACCGGTCCTTCGTCCACGATGATCTTATCGTCCTGTACACTGATAGCCGGATAGCGCTGTTGGAACCGGTCGGCAAACAGCCAGTTAGTGGTGGCTTTTTTGTCGTTCAGCAAGCCTGTTTCTGCGAGCAGGAAAGCGCCCACGCAAATGCTGGCCAGGTCGGCGCCTTTCTGGCGTTGCTGCTTCAGCCATGCTACCAGCCGGCCTTCCCGGGCAATCACCTCGTCGATCTTATCATAGCGCATGGCAGGAATGATAATTAGCCGGTACCGGTCGCGCGGACCAAGCTTTTCGGCCTTATTGCCTCCCTGTGGACGCCTGGTAAGCTGGCCATCCGCTTCGGCAATAAAATCGATCTCAATGTTCTCCTTTAAGGGTATACTGGTTGCCAACGGATACATCCTGCTGAGGCCACCCCATATGTCAGCAGGGCCTGTCACGCACGTTGGAACCGCATCTTTATAATCCAGAATAGCAATACGCAAGGCAGTTCTTTTATGTCAAAGATATGGCAATATCGCCTTCTTTTTTGTCATTTCTGCCACTTATTTCATCCCGGGAGGAGGTCTACTTTTATGGTGTTAAAAGTAACCGGTAATGGCCGGGTATACATCACTCAATAAATCTGAATTTTATGTCAACAGTAACCAATACCATCATGACAACCCAGGAAGTGGCCGCACGATTCAATGAACTGGCTCAACAGGAATTGTGGTTTGAAATCCAGGAGGAGTTTTTTGCAGATAATGTAAAAAGCATAGACCCGCCCCATTCTCTCTACTTTGGCTATGCGGAGGGCATAGCGGCCGTCCGCCAAAAAGGTAAGGACTTTGTATCAAAAATCCGGGATGTTCACGGCGCTCATACCACCGAGCCTGTTGTGGGTGGTAATTATTTTTCCGTAGGCCGGAATATGGATGTTACCGTAGAAGGATTTGGAAGAATACAGATCGATGAGATCATGTTATATGAAGTAAAAGACGGACAGATTATATCAGAGCGATTCTTCTATTAAGCTGCTGCTAGTCCAGTATCCGCATCCGGTAGGCATTCATAGCCGTAGTGCCGAGTTTTGTGACGAGGCGGTAATTTACCACTACGCCCACAGCCGCGCCCACTACGGGAAGCAACTGTCCCATCTTAGCCAAATCAATATGATCACGGTATTCGATCTGGAATTGTTGCCAATCGAAACTGTGAATGTCTTCCGGTAACCGGCTGCTTTTGTCTTTCCAGTCCACAATACACTCATACACGTTTTGCCGGTGTTCCTGGCTGCTGAAGGCCAGCTGGAAAATATAGAGGATATACAACCGTTCCTTATAATCTTTTACATCAAAGCCATAAAAGGTGGCGATGTCAAAAAGCAGTTTCAGTTTCATGCCAAGCAGTATCGGGAAATCAGCAAGGCCCCATAAAAACCCGCCGGCGCCGGTAAGTCCGCCTTCAGCGGCAGCCGTTTTCCGGTAAAAATCCACCCGGCGAAGCACCGCTTCTTCCAAATCATACAACGAAGCAAAAACAGGCTGGTTGGGTACGGTGTACATAGAACCGAACAGCACGCCCCGCACCATTTGTTTAATGGTAACGGTAATGGCGTCATGCACTTTTTGCGGGATCATGCGGTTAATGCGTGACTGCACCGACCGGGATAACCGGTCTGCCAGAGAAGGCCGGTCCTGCATTTTATGCTGCCAGATCTCTAGTTCTACTTTCATCCGCTGTTCATATAACATACCCGAAATTACAAAAAAGAAGACAGGCGGTATCCGAAAAAAGTGACGGCTGTAAGCGGTATTTTTATTATAACTTGCAGGCTCATCACATATCTTATGGTTACTTTCCCAGCATTTATCAGCCGCCTGTTCCTTCATAAAAAGAAACTGATCGCCCTTTTACTGGTGTGCCCTTCTTATACAATGGCGCAACACCCACCGGCTGAATACCATCACCTTTTCACCGCCGGAGTGGCCAGTGGATTAATGGGTGGCCTGTACGATGGCTTCTACCCTGTTGACTCGCTAAAAACAAAAGGCGATTTCGGGTTAGGCGCACCGGATAAACTTGATGGAGAACTATTGGTATTAAACGGTAAGGTTTATCAAACGCAGTTTACCGGGAAGACTTTTGAGATAGCAGATCAGCATCACCGCGTTCCATTTTGCATGGTTAATTTCTTCCGGGCCAATACCGTGATACATGTGCGGGACAGCATGAACAAGACTACCTTTTATCATTATCTCGACAGTATCATGCCTAACGTGAACGGCATGTACGCCATTCATATTAAAGGCAAGTTCAGGTATCTGAAAACAAGGGCTTTCCCGCCGGTGAACGGGCAACCTTATCCGCAACTGGCGGGTATGCTGGACCGGCAGCATTTTTTTCAATATAAAGAAAGCAGCGGCGACCTGGTAGGTTACCGTTTGCCAGTATACATGGACAACACCAATATCTCCGGTTATCACTTTCATTATCTTTCAGATCAGAAAGATGCTGGCGGCCATATCGTTGACCTTATCACCGGTGATATCGCCATCGAAATATCTGAGCTCGACAGCTACACCGTTCAGGTGCCGGCGACCCCGGCGTTTAACCAGTTCGATTTTAAAAAGGACCGGCAGGAAGATATAAAAAGTGTGGAAAGAGGTGCTGCAAAATAACTTTATCAGGACATCAGGCTGCCGGGTTGAATACCGCAACCCTGGCGGTCCTCATTGAAAAACATTTTCATTTTTCCGGTCATCATCCCGTTCCATCCGGCCTGGCTGAGGTATACCTCATTGCCTGCCATGTTCCTTAACACGGAAGTAGTCGTAATCATCTTCTGCTGATGACCCCCTATTACAAAATCGATATGCGTAGACCTGGTAGCCATATCAGCGTTATCTGCTGTTTCACCGGGTTGTTTAAAGCCGAGGTGGGAAAGGCAGATCACTACGTGGCAGCCATGTTCTTTTTTAAGCTTAGCGGCCACTTCGTCGGCAGCTGCTACCGGCGGGAGGAAGGTGACACCGGGGACATCCGGCAGCTGCGGCCCCACACCCGTGATACCTACTTTTAACGAGCCCGCATATACGATTTTGTGACGTACCACCTGGCGTGCGAGTGATGGATCGGTAAAACGGTAGTTGCAATTTACCAGGGCGAATTGCATATGTGGAATCAGCGCCGCCAATGCAGCCTGGCCGTTGGCCAGTTCGCGGTTACCGATAGTGGCTGCATGATAACCGGCTTTATTCATGGCCTTTATTATTTCCATACAGGCGTTCACGTTATCCGTTCCACTGGTAAAATCGCCTGCGTCCAGGAACACGCCCTGATCTCCTGCCGGGCGGTGACCGGCCAGCTGGCCATGCAGGTCGTTGGTATGCCAGATCAGGAGTTCCCGGTTATCGCCGGGAAGATAAGTCGCGTTTTCTGAAGTGGAAGTCAGCGCTCTGAGGGGATTCTGCAACAGCAATAAACCTGTTACGAGAGATGTATTCCGTAGAAAGGAACGGCGTTCTTTATTCATAATATAGGGAACTGGAAAAAGTGATGTGAAGATAAACACTTCCGTTGATTTCTTGTTAAAGCAAATAAATATTACTTTGAAAAAAAAATAAAATATACTTTTATGGCAGTTTTTCATAGATAACACGACTAATATCCCTTGCAATACCAGATACAACGATTATGAATGACTCTACTCCCTACCTGTCAGAGATCTTTTTAGTGGCTTTTAATTTTGCGCCGAGAGACTACGCGTTATGTAATGGGCAATTACTTCCCATTAACCAGAATCAGGCTTTATTTTCCTTGTTGGGTACTGCGTTCGGCGGCGATGGCCGGGTTAATTTTGCATTGCCCAACCTGAGAGGACGTATCCCTATGCACCAGGACGCGGGCCATATCCGGGGAACAGTAACCGGCAAGGTTACTACGACCGTCACCGTTGCCAATCTTCCAGTACATGAACACGGCGTTACCGCTGTACTTAAACTGCCCGTGGGAGCTGCGGCAAATACCGATTCTTCTGCCAATGCCTATCCTGCACCCGTTGCCTCCAGCTCCAGGTACAGCGACAACGCGGATGAACAAATGGCCACGGTACAGGGCGGCGACCTTGCAGCAGACACGGCGAATGGTGCATTAGCTACAGAGACCAATCCCTCTCCGAATACACCTGTTAACAACATGATGCCTTACCTCACCCTGAATTATATCATTGCCCTGACAGGCATATTTCCTTCAACCACCTGATTTTTAAATATATGTCAGCAACCGATCCATTCGTTGGTGAAATCATTATGGTCCCTTTCAATTTTGCGCCTAAAAATTTTGCGTTTTGTGACGGACAACTGCTTCCTATTTCTCAGAACATCGGACTTTTCTCCATCCTGGGTACCTACTACGGAGGGGATGGCAAGAGCACTTTTGCCCTGCCGGACATGCAGGGAAGAGTTCCCATCGGGGCCGGCCAGGGCCCTGATCTGACACAGCGGGAGCTTGGCGAAATGGCGGGCGCCAATGAAAACCAGCTCACCATCAACCAAATGCCGGTGCATACGCATCTGATCAAGCGGCGACCGTTGTCTTTGCCGGCAGGCGAAAATAATAATACCAATAATCCTATCAACAATTATCCTGGCATAGCGCCTTCGGGACTTCCCTATGGTAAAACAGCCGGCACCGGGACAATGGCAGATCTGAGGTCAAGAATGCGGGCAGCAGGAGCTGGCGGCAATGCACCGGTGAATAATTGTCAACCAACCCTCACTATTATGTTTGCTATATCGATGGCAGGAGTATTCCCTCCCCGTCAATAATAAACGATCACACTCAAACACTGATACGAATGCCTTTTGTAGGAGAAATAAGAATATTTGCCGGAAATTTTGCACCGCTTGGATGGGCCTTTTGCGATGGGCAATTACTTCCCATTTCAGAAAACGATGTACTGTTTCAACTTATTGGCACTACCTATGGCGGGGATGGCCAGTCTGTTTTTGGTTTGCCGGATCTGCGTGGCAGGGTGCCGCTGCATATGGGTAGCGATTCCTCCAGTGGTTTAACTTATCAAATTGGCGAAAAGGGAGGAGAAGAAACCGTCACCTTGGCTTCCGATAACCTTCCGCCGCATATGCATTTTATTTCCGGACCGGTATTTTTACCTGCCCTGGGAGAAAATCACGCAAATGCCATCAACCCACAGAATCGTTCTTTTGCCATCACCCCATCAGAAAAAATTTACAGTACTGTTAAAAGCACTACCAAAAGGTTGGCGCCCTTACAGGTTGAACACACGGGCATGTCGCCAGCCGGTGATTCGTTAATAATGACGGTACAGCCAACCGGTGGTACAGCCCCCACCGATAATATGCAATCATACCTGGTGGTAAATTTTATCATTTCCCTGTTTGGCGTATTTCCTACACCTTAAGAACCAGCATATGAAAATAGGAGCACTACTACCCAGATCTACATTTCATCCGCTGTTGCAGCACGACTTCCTCCAGGGCATGGAGGTTTATCTGCAACACCGGGGCGTACCTGTTACATGGTTTACCGCCAATATCGGGTTTGGCACCAACGCTGAAATGGTAATGGAACAGGCAGAAAAAATGCTGCTGGAACACCATGCCGATGTACTGGTGGTATATGCAGATCAACCGGCAGTAAGCAATATAGCCGCACTGGCAAAGTCGTTGAACCGCCTCGTATTGCTGGTACACAATGGCGCAAAATATATGCATGAATGGGAACCCCATCCAACAGTACTGTCGCACACACTTAATAATACCATTCAATGCCGGCTGACCGGAATCTACGCTGCCACCCTCTCAAAGGATGCCGCGGTATGTACTTCGTTTTATGACGGCGGCTATTCTCATAATCACGCGCTGGTGCAGTCGTTCGCCGATAGCGGCGGCAGTGTTGCCTACAATTTCGTAAGCCAGTATAAAGTGAAGGAATTTGATTCCACACCACTGCATCACTTCCTGCGTACTAACGCACATGTACAAACGTTGCTGGCGGTTTATAACGGGGACCTGGCGCATTGTTTTCTTCAGCAGTTGCAGGCATCGGATGTAACGGAGGGCCTGCAGGTATTCGCCAGCCCCATGTTGCTGGATGAAACCCTGTCAACAGTGCATGGTCACCTGGAAATACCGTTCCAGGTGAGCGGGTATGTTCCGTGGATTTCATCTCTCAAAAATAGCGCTAACGAACTACTGAAAACGCAGTTTACCGCTTATACCGGCCGCGATGCAAACTTACCTGGTATGCACGGCTGGAGCACCGGTATTATCCTTGAACATATTTATAATACGGCAGATACACATCGATTCCGGGCACGGGAGATCCTGTTGACGCTCCACGACGTAACACTGGATAGTCCCCGCGGTCCCCTGCATATGGATGCAGCCACTCACCACATGATGGCACCTGCATGGCTGGTGAAAACAAATGAGGCGTTTGAGCCGGAAATAATTGGCGGAACAGATAACACCGCGCAGATCTGGCAGGAAATTGTGAACACGGAGATACAAGGTGTGTCTTCCGGCTGGATCAACACTTACCTCTGCGCCTGATAAAGATCAGGTGAGGTACTTTCAAGCAATTTAACATCCTGAACAACAGGGTGCATGTCTATATATTTCTTATACCTAAGGCTCGCCTTTTTATGAAGTTATTTTTACGCAGAACCCTGATATCCCTATTATTACTCACAGGCATTGCTACCTGCGCAAAGGCGCAGGCCTTTGGCCCAGGCGATCTTGTTTTTACCGGCGTGAATATTTATGACGACGACAATACCGGCAGCATACAGAATGATGCGTTTTCGTTTGTACTGCTCCGTGAGTGCCCGGCTAATACAATCATTTATTTTACAGATCTTGGGTGGACAGGTACCGGCTTTCAGTCTATTTCCACCGACGTCTCCACCGGCTCCAAAACAGATGGTATTCTTCAATGGTCGCCAGGCACCAGCAAAATGGCGGTAGGAACACGAGTAACTATTTACTGTAAATATAGCCCTACTGCCTCTTCCGGCGTAGTTAACCTGACCAATTCCACCCCTACCGCCAACAGCGCCGCACTAACCAATAAAGAATATATCAGTCTTGGTATTGCAGGTGATCAGTTGTTTGCTTTCACCGGTAGTTCAGGTAATCCGAATATCATTGCCGGTATCAATGTGAACCGCAACACCTGGGAAGCATCTCTTGCTGCGGATGAATTCACATCTTCCAAATCAACAAAACCAGCCACTACCAGCGTTCTCAATTTTCCCAGCGTAAACGCAGTGAATGCACGGTATAATTGTTCGTTAACTATCGGTACTTCGGCCCGCCTGCGAGCCTTTATACAGGACACCACCAACTGGACGAAGGACTATACCTTATCAGCGCCAGCCCCTGCCGCATTAAATCTTGCCGTCACACCAACGTGTTCCCTGACGGTAGTGAACCCCGATGTCAACGGCATTGTATATGTAAACAAAATATTTCCCATAAACGGCGACGGCAGCAGCTGGGCCAGGCCGGTGGTTGAATTGTCGACTGCACTCAAAGCCGCCGCAGAGCCGCTGAATGGTATTACAAAAATATGGGTAGCCGCAGGTACTTATAAACCTGATTACTCGGGGAACACCCTGGCTACATTTACTATACCTTCCGGCGTAGCCGTTTATGGTGGTTTTATAGGTAATGAAACTAAATTGGCCGACCGGAATATTCCGGTCAACCCGGTAATCCTGAGCGGGGATGTGGATGGAAATGACCGGCTTACCAATAACGTTGTTCTGAATACAGCGAATATCCGGGGCGCCAACAGCCGTCGCGTGATAACGGTGGGCTTTCTCAGCGCAGAAAGCATACTGGATGGCCTCATCATTACCGGAGGCCAGGCCAGTAATGCCGGTGGTGGTATAGACGCCACGAATGCCACACTGACAATAAAGAATTGTCAATTTTACGGAAACTACAGCGCCCAATATGGCGGCGCTGTTAACCAATCCGGCGGCTTACTGCAACTGGTCAACTGCGTGTTCTTTGGCAACAATGCCGTGCTTGACGGAGCCGCTATAAGAAGCTCCGGCAATACCACTCTTACCAATGTTACCGTGGGAGGCAATACCTCCGGAGGGTCCGCTATATCCAGCAGCGGCACCTTCACTTCGTATAACAGCATGGTAGCTAAAAATACTTCTTCCGGTAGCGGGGGCGATTATTCCGGTCCCACTCCAAACATCCGTTACAGCATTTTTGGCAACCTGTATTATGCCAGCGCAGGTACTTCGCAGGCTACTCCTGATGTGGTATTCAACAACCTTAGCACCGGGGATCTGCGGTTAACGCCCGTCAACTATGGCATCAACAAAGGCGATCCGCAAACCAACGATGCAGGCTATGCCGCACAGGCAGATACATTGGATCTTGACAGGAAAACACGTATCAGCAATACTGTTATTGACCTGGGCGCATATGAAATACAGGCAATACCACAAACGATCACTTTCCCGGCCTTCCCTGCTACTCCAGTTATTACCTACGGTGATATAGATATTGATCCGAAGGCAACTACTACCGGAGATGGTATCATTACTTATACTTCCGGCAATACGGCCGTAGCAGACACCCTGAACGGGAAAATAAAAACGACCGGTGCAGGTACGGCGGTGATCACCGCTCACGCAGCTGCTACCAATATTTATCTGCCTGCAACACCTGTAACAAGACCTGTTACCGTCGCGAAAAAAGCGCTGACCATAAAATCAGATGATGCCAGCCGGCCGTATAAAACGGCGAACCCCACCCCTACGTTTACCTATACCGGGTTTGCCTACACAGATGATGCGAATGCTATCAACGGCACAGTAGATGCCATCTGGGCAGCTGATATCAACAGCAACGTTGGCACCTATGCTATTACTACGGATCTGAGCAATGCTACTGCTGATAATTACACTTTGTCGGGAGCGGGTGGTATATTAACCATTACGCAACAGCAGCAAACCATCACCTTCCCTGCACCATCCGGTGTGGTTTATGGTGCGGCACCGATTACCTTGCCACTTAATACGGATGCAGGTTTACCTATCATTTACAACGTGGTGTCAGGTCCGGCTACGGTGAGCGGTAACACGCTCACCATTACCGGCGGAGGCAATGTAACCGTTACCGCCGATCAACCGGGAAATACCAATTACACCGCAGCACCACAGGTAACACAAACATTTAACGTAGCCAGGGCCATTCTCACGATAACAGCAAACGATAAGAACAGGCCGTATAAGCAGGCTAATCCTGTATTGGATTATACCATTACCGGCTTCGTGAACGGCGACAACAGCAGCGTGATAAACGGTGATGCGAGCATCAGCACTACAGCGGATATTGATAGTCATACCGGCGACTACCCTATCACCATAAGCGCCGGTACCTCTACTGCCACCAATTACCAGTTCAGCTTCAAACCAGGTACGCTCACAGTTACCAAAGCACCACAGGTAATCACCCTCAGCACCTTAACGGATAAAACATATGGCGACGCTCCTTTTACCCTGAACGCTACCAGTACCTCCGGTCTCACAGTGGCCTTCAGTGTTGCTGGTCCGGCTACCGTCAGCGGGAACATCCTTACCATTACAGGCACAGGAAATGTAACGGTAACGGCTACACAAAGCGGCGACACGGATTACGATCCGGCAACCGTTGTCACAGGCGGGTTTACCGTTTTGAAAAAATCATTATTTGTAAATGCAGATAACAAACAACGGTTATATGGAGAAAATAATCCTGCATTAACCTATACCTACAATGGGCTGGTGAATGGAGATGATAACAGCGTAGTAACAGGCACCCCGCTGCTCAGTACTACGGCAGATGCCAGCAGTGCGCCGGGTGGTTACCCGATCCAGGTGACCAACGCCGCCTCGCTGAGTGCTGTAAACTACAGCATCATTCCTGTAAACGGACTGCTGACGGTAACAACAGCGCCTCAAACCATTACCTTCCCGGCAATAGGCAATAAAACCTACGGCAGTGCGCAGGTTACGCTTAACACCAACAGCGACGCAGGTTTGCCTATCACTTATAACGTGGTAAGCGGGCCCGCAACACTCAGCGGTAATGTCCTCACATTCACCGGCGCGGGCAATGTAACTATCACTGCTGATCAGGCAGGTAATGGCAATTACTCGCCGGCGACGCAGGCATCACAAACATTCAGCATTGCCAAAGCCATACTAACGGTAACGGCTAGTGATAAAAACAGGGTATACAAACAAACTAATCCAACACCGGATTATACGATCACCGGTTTTGTAAACGGCGAAAACAGCAGTGTAGTAAGTGGTGATGCCACCATCACCCATACTGCTGATATCAACAGCGCGCCGGGTGTTTATCCGATTACGGTGACTGCTGGTACATTAACAGCCCCTAACTACGACTTCAGCTTTGCCGATGGATCGCTTACTATTACAAAGGCATCTCAAACTATCAGCTTCCCGGTTATTTCTAACAAAATATATGGCGATGCAGCCTTTACGCTCAGCGCCACCAGCGATGCAGGGTTGACAGTAACTTACGCCGTAACTGCAGGTCCGGCTACGGTGAGCGGCAACACTGTTACCATCATCGGCGCGGGCAATGTAACCATAAGCGCTACACAGGCAGGTGACGCCAACTACACGGCAGCAGCAGCGGTGAGCCAGTCGTTCCAGGTAGCGCCGGCCACGCTGACCGTAACTGCGGATGATAAACAAAAAGCATACGGCGCTAATAATCCGCCGCTCACTTATACCATCGCTGGATTTGTAAATAATGAAAACAGCAGCGTGGTGAATGGTACGCCAGGACTCAGCACCAGTGCTGATAACAGCAGCGTGCCGGGGGTATATCCTATTACTGTGGATATAACTCCGTTGACAGCGACCAATTATACCTTCTCTGCTGTAAATGGCAGCTTAACGGTTGGACTGGCGCCGCAAACCATCACCTTCCCGGCTATCGTTGATAAAACATATGGTGATGCGTTTACACTCAGCGCCACCAGCAGCAGTAGCTTAGCGGTGAGCTACAGCGTGGTAAGTGGTCCGGCCACCATCAGCGGCAATATTGTTACCATTACCGGCGCAGGCAGTGTAACCATTGCGGCTGACCAGGCAGGCAACGGCAATTACTCGCCGGCCACGCAGGCAACACAAACATTCAACGTTGCCAAGGCCACACTAACGGTAACGGCTAATGATAAAAACAGGGTATACAAACAAACTAATCCAACACCGGATTATACTGTTACCGGTTTTGTTAGCGGAGAAAACAGCAGTGTAGTAAGTGGCGATGCCGCCATTACCCATACCGCTGACATCAACAGCGTGCCCGGTGTTTATCCGATTACGGTGACTGCTGGTACATTAACAGCCGCTAACTACGACTTCAGCTTTACCGATGGATCGCTTACTATTACAAAGGCATCTCAAACTATCAGCTTTCCGGCTATCTCTGGTAAAACATATGGCGATGCAGCCTTTGCGCTCAGCGCTACCGGCGATGCAGGGTTGACGGTAACTTACGTCGTAACTGCCGGTCCGGCTACGGTGAGCGGTAATACCGTTACCATCACTGGCGCGGGCAATGTAACCATAAGCGCTACACAGGCAGGTGACGCCAATTACACGGCGGCAGCAGCGGTGAGCCAGTCGTTCCAGGTAGCGCCGGC
>NZ_JBFUPS010000004.1:0-694968 GCF_041360695.1 Chitinophaga sp. RCC_12 | reverse complement strand
ATGCAGGTACTGACCAGACAGCATGTGATAAAACTACCTTTACACTTAATGCTACTGAGCCTACAGAACTGAATGCAAAAGGCACCTGGACCTTCCTGCCTGCTACTGCGGCGGTAACTTTTGTTGATAAGAACAAAGCCAACACGAATGTTACGGTTCCGGCCAATGCTGTGGTGAAACTGATCTGGAGCATTTCAAATGGTACTTGTAGCGCCGATAAATCCGATACAGTTGTTATCACGAGCCTGCTCAAACCAGTGATGCGCAACGCAGGTACTGACCAGACGGCATGTGATAAAACCACCTTTACGCTTAATGCTACCGAGCCGACAGAGCTGAATGCACAAGGCACCTGGACATTCCTGCCTGCTACTGCTGCGGTAACCTTTGTTGATAAGAACAAAGCCAACACTAATGTTACCGTTCCGGCCAACACAGCGGTGAAACTGATCTGGAGCATTTCAAATGGTACCTGTAGTGCGGACAAATCGGATACGGTTGCCATCACCAGCCTGCTCAAACCAGTGATGCGCAACGCTGGTACTGACCAGACAGCATGTGATAAAACTACCTTTACACTTAATGCCACCGAGCCTACGGAACTGAATGCACAAGGCACCTGGACCTTCCTGCCTGCTACTGCTGCGGTGACTTTTGTGGATAAAAACAAAGCCAACACGAATGTTACAGTTCCCGCCAATGCTGTGGTGAAACTGATCTGGAGCATTTCAAATGGTACTTGTAGCGCCGATAAATCCGATACAGTTGTTATCACGAGCCTGCTCAAACCAGTGATGCGCAACGCAGGTACTGACCAGACGGCATGTGATAAAACCACCTTTACGCTTAATGCTACCGAGCCGACAGAGCTGAATGCAAAAGGCACCTGGACATTCCTGCCTGCTACTGCTGCGGTAACCTTTGTTGATAAGAACAAAGCCAACACTAATGTTACCGTTCCGGCCAACACAGCGGTGAAACTGATCTGGAGCATTTCAAATGGTACCTGTAGTGCGGACAAATCGGATACGGTTGCCATCACCAGCCTGCTCAAACCAGTGATGCGCAACGCTGGTACTGACCAGACAGCATGTGATAAAACTACCTTTACACTTAATGCCACCGAGCCTACGGAACTGAATGCACAAGGCACCTGGACATTCCTGCCTACTACTGCTGCGGTGACTTTTGTGGATAAAAACAAAGCCAACACGAATGTTACAGTTCCCGCCAATGCTGTGGTGAAACTGATCTGGAGCATTTCAAATGGTACTTGTAGCGCGGATAAATCGGATACGGTTGTTATCACCAGCCTGCTCAAACCAGTGATGCGCAATGCAGGTACTGACCAGACAGCATGTGATAAAACAAGCTTTACGCTTAATGCTACCGAGCCGACAGAGCTGAATGCACAAGGCACCTGGACCTTCCTGCCCACCACTGCTGCCGTGACTTTTGTTGATAAAAACAAAGCCAACACAAATGTTACCGTCCCTGCTAATACTGCCGTGAAACTGATCTGGAGCATTTCAAACGGAACCTGTAGCGCGGACAAATCGGATACGGTTGTTATCACCAGCCTGCTCAAACCAGTGATGCGCAACGCAGGTACTGACCAGACAGCATGTGACAAAACTACCTTTACGCTTAATGCCACCGAGCCTACGGAACTGAATGCAAAAGGTACCTGGACATTCCTGCCTGCTACTGCTGCGGTGACTTTTGTTGATAAAAACAAAGCCAACACAACTGTTACCGTTCCGGCCAACGCCGCGGTGAAACTGATCTGGAGCATTTCAAATGGTACCTGTAGCGCCGATAAATCGGATACAGTTGTCATCACCAGCCTGCTCAAACCAATTATGCGCAATGCTGGAACCGATCAAATGGAGTGTGAGAAAACTACCTTTACGCTTAACGCCACTGCTCCTACTGAGCTGAATGCACAAGGCACCTGGACCTTCCTCCCTGCTACTGCTGCAGTATCTTTTGTAAATAAGAACGATCCGAAAACCACTGTGACGGTTCCTGCAAACAAGGCGGTACAGTTGATCTGGAGCATTTCAAATGGTACATGTAGCGCGGATAAAGTGGATACGGTTGTCATCACCAGCCTGCTCAAACCAATTATGCGTGATGCAGGCACCAATAAAATAGCCTGTGAGCAAACCACCTTTACCATGAATGCCACCGCTCCAACTGAGCTGGGTGCTATTGGTACGTGGACCTTCTCACCAGCGACTGCCACTGTGAAGATCGCGAACATTAACGATCCGAAAACTTCCGTTACCGTTCCGGCAGACAGCACCATCCTGTTTACCTGGAAGATCACCAATCCAAAATGCGCAGCAGACCTGGCAGATACCGTAAGGATCACCAGCTACAAAACACCTGCTGCCGCCAAGGCTGGTCCTGACCAGGAAAAATGTGATGATATCAACTTCATCCTGAATGGCAGCAAACCTGCTGGTTTACATGTAACAGGCACCTGGACGAATCCAGCCGGTATCACCGGGGTGACTATCACCTCTCCGAATCAATACAACACAGCCGTTACTGTTGCAGCGGGTGTTAGCGTAAAACTGGTGTGGAAAATCACCAATGGCACCTGCGCCGCTACTTATGATACGGTAATGCTTACCAACTACGCTAACGCAAATAAAGCAAATGCCGGTCCTGACCAGGCCATCTGTGGCAACACAGGCGACTTCATCATGGCGGCAAATGTGCCGGGCGTACCTACAGCAAAAGGTACCTGGACTGACATCAGCCCAATACCTGGCAGAGCAAAAATCAAATCACCCAATAGTCCGACTACCGCGGTAACAGTGCCTGTAGGCGATACCGTGATACTCCAGTGGGCTATCGCAAATGGTGTATGTGATACCAGCTTCAGCAGGGTAACCATCATCAACTACAAAGCTGCCATCACGGCAAATGCCGGCCTTAACCAGGAAAAATGTAATACTACGGCCGACTTCATCATGAAGGCGAGTCAACCCGGATCCCCCAGTGCAAAAGGCACCTGGACTGATGTAAGCCGCGTTCCGGGTAACGCCATTATCAAATCGGTAAATGACCCGAATACCGCAGTAACCATTCCGGTTGGCGATACCGTGATCCTGAAATGGACCGTAACAAATGGTAGCTGTATGAGCACCAGCAGCACAGTTACACTGATCAACTACAAAACAGCGGCAGCTGCAAACGCAGGAGCAGATATTGAAATGTGTAATAACACCGGCGACTTCACCCTGGCAGCAGATCCGGTATCTGTACCAAGTGCAAAAGGCTTCTGGTCTGTTATTAAAGGAAATGCTGCGATCAGGTCTATCAACAGTCCTACTTCCAATGTGAACATCAACGCAGGTGATACGGTTACTTTACGCTGGACTGTAACCAACGGCGTATGTAGCGCTACCTGGGATGACGTAACACTCATCAACTACAGATTACCGGTACCTGCCAACGCAGGTATTGATCAGGAACATTGCGATGATGCCACCTTTAAAATGAGCGCCAGCGATCCTGGTGTAGCAGGTGCAAAAGGCACCTGGATTGTAACCAGCAACAACGCGGCACTGATCAACATCAGTGATATTAACCGGAAAGATGCTACCATCACCGTTCCTGCCGGCGAAACAGCCCAATTAACATGGGTAGTAAGCAACGGCGTATGTGACGCTTCCAGTTCCAGTGTCACCCTGATTAACCGTAAACCGATACTCGGTAACACCATCCAGGATGATCAAACGGTTTGCGTAACAGAAACGCCAAAGGCTATACGCAGCAATGCACTGACCGGCGGTAATGGCACCTACACCTACCAGTGGCAACAAAGCACTGCCAGTGCAAACGGACCATTCACCAACATCGCCGGCGCCACCAGCGATACTTACCAGCCTGGTTTGCTTGCAGCCAACACCTGGTACAGAAGAGTGGTAGCTTCCGGAGCTTGTATCAACAACATCAGCAACGTGGTGAAAATCACGGCCATCACTATCAGCCCGATTGTTACCTTCACTCCTCCGGCCATTACAACGGAATGTGAAAAAGGTAAAGACTACACCACGCTCTTCGGAGATCCGGCGTTCAGTCACGCGCCTTACAACAACGAGCCACTGACCATTACTTATAATGACGTCACCGTGGTTACTTCGCCTTGCCTCAGTACCATTACCCGTACCTGGACAGCGACAGACAGATGCGGCCTTTCAGTAAGCGCTTCACAAACCATTACGGTGAAGGATACCAAAGCACCGGTATTCACCACGCCAGCGCCTGCCGATACCACCGTAAATTGTGATAAAGTCCCTGCAGCAATAAACCTGAAAGCAAACGACGACTGCACCGGGGAAATCATTATCCCTGTAGTGGAAGTTCGCCAGGATCTGCCAGGCAACTGTACCAACAATTACCTGCTGATCCGCACCTGGACTGCGAAAGACGAATGTAACACCGGCGTGACCCTGAAACAGGTGATCACCGTGAAAGACATGACCGCCCCGGTATTCAATATGGCAACACCTGCTGATACCACAGTGGATTGCGATAAGATCCCGGCCGGATTTAATCTCACGGCAACTGATAACTGTACGCCAGGCGTAATTACAGTAGTGCCGAAAGATTCTGCTGCCCACAACCCGAACAACTGTAATAACAACTACGTGATCTACCGTAAGTGGACCGCTTTTGATGAATGTGGTAATGCCCGTGCAGTACAACAGATCATTAAGGTACAGGACACCACCAGACCGGTATTCAGCATGCCTGCTCCAAGAGATACCGTGGTGGATTGCGATAAGGTACCGGCATGGCCTGCCATCACCGCTACCGATAATTGCAGCGGCAGCATCCAGGTATTCACCAGTACCAAAACCGTGAAATTACCAGGTAACTGCGCTGCTAACTTCCGGGAAACAAGAACCTGGACCGCTACCGACGAATGCGGCAACAAAACCGTAATGCAGCAGATCATCACCGTTCAGGACACCACTAAACCGGTATTCACCGTGAAGCCTCCTGCCGACACAACAGTGAGCTGTGATAACATCCCTGCTCCTGCTACTGATGTACAGGTGTCTGATAATTGCAGCAGCATCGGAAATGGTCTTACCGTATCCCGCAGGATCACTACAGAAAGAATACCAGGAGAATGTGCCGGTAACTACCGCATCATCAGAACCTGGATTGCTAAAGATGCCTGTGGTAATACCACTACCATCACACAGGTAGTAAATGTAAAAGATACCACCAGACCAGTGATCATGCCTGCCCCTGCAGATGTGGAAATCTACTGCCAGGATAAGATCCCTGCTGCACCGGTGTTAACCGCAACAGACAACTGTGATAACAGCTTCCCGAAAAGAGCTATCTATACAGAAGATCCATATGTGGAAGATATCTGTAACGGATATACGATTGTAAGAAGATGGACCATCATGGATGCCTGCGGCAATAAAGCCAACGACGTTATCCAACGTGTAGTTATTAAGCCTTGCGATAAACCGCAACTGGAAGCTACCCTGCCTTCCAACTGTTCAGACAACGGCAGGATCGCTTTACGCAAAGTTGGCAACGTATACCTGCCTTCCTATACACTGGTAGCAGTTACGCCGGCCAATGCGGTAACAGGATTGCCAAGAACACAAAGCAACAACGTGTTTAACCTGAACGGGGCTACTTCTGCTTCCTTCATCATTACGGATGGCAGAACGGGTTGTTCTTCCGACACCGTGACTTACAATCTGAGTTACATCCAGAAACCAATGGTGAACCTGGGCAATGATACCACGATCTGTGGTGGCAACAACCTGGTACTGGATGCAGGTCCTGCTAATTTCGCCTACCAGATTAAATGGTCTACCGGCGCAACCACGCAACGGATCAATATTAACCAGGCAGGCACCTACTGGGTAAATGTAAGCAACGGCGAATGCGCCACTACCGATACCATCCATGTAGGTCTGGTACCAACGCCACTGGTTGATATCCCTGATACAACCATCTGCCGCGGCCAAACCGTGAAACTGGATGCTTATGTAAATGGTGGCTCCTATCTATGGAGTAACGGTTCTACAGAACCTTCCATCCTGGTAGGAACACAGGAACAATTCTGGGTGAAAGTGATGAAGTCGGGATGTATCACCATTGATACCGTGAAAGTGAGTGTGAATCCTCCACCAGACATCAGCCTGAGCCGCGACACGTCTATCTGTCCTGACCAGTCCATTATGCTCACCGTTAATTCCAACGGCGGCCGTATCAAATGGCAGACAGGTGAAACCAGCAACTCTATCGTGGTAAACAAACCAGGCGGATACTGGGTAGCGGTAAGCAGGGATAACTGCGTGGTAAGAGATACCGTGAATGTAAGAATGAAACCATCGCTCACCATGGAGCTGGGCCCCGACAGGAATATCTGCCCTGGTGGCACCATTACCCTGGACGGAACCAATCCGGATGCCATTTCTTACCTCTGGAACGATGGTGATCCTAACCCGGTTAAACAGATCTCTCAGGCAGGTAGCTATAAATTAGCTGTGATGGATAAATACTGTCAACGTGTGTTCCTCGACAGCGTGAAAGTAAATATCACCGGCTTACCGGTTATCAACCTGGGAAGAGATACCACTCTTTGTAAAGGTGAAACGCTGATACTGCGTGCTGAAGGTGGCGGGATTACCGGTGTACGCTGGGATAACGGTTCCGGCGGACCATCCCTCACCGTGACTAACGGAGGTACCTATACCGTAACCGTATTCAACGATTGCGGATCTGCTACCGACGATATCACCGTAGGCTTTATAGAATGTGAACCTAAACCAACCTTACCAAACGCCTTCTCACCAAACGGCGACGGACGTAACGATGTGTTCAGACCAGTAGTGAGGGGACAAATGTTCGACTACGAACTGCGGATCTTTAACCGCTGGGGTGAGCTGATCTTCATGTCGTCCGACAATCATAAAGGATGGGATGGCAGATACAAGGGAGTTCCGGTGGATGTTGGTACATACGTATGGTGGCTTTCTTACAAGAAAGTAGCCGGCGGATCCTCCAACGTACTGAAAGGAGAAGTTACCGTGATCCGCTGATAACGGATACGCGATCATAAAACAAAAAGCATAAGGCCAACCGGCTTTATGCTTTTTGTTTTTATATCCAACTCATCAAATCCCGGGCGATTTATTAACTTAGTGCCGTTTCATTTGCAAACCGGAAATTGTTTTTATATGAAAGTGTACGACACCGTAACAGCGGCCATAGAAGATCTGCGCAAACGCGGATACACCACCGATTTCAACCTTGTTTTCGACAGTATTCAGTGTAACAGCGGGAATGTGCGGCCGGAGGATTTTGACATTACAGAAACCTATCGCTTTGAAGGAGATACGGATCCCGGCGATGAGGCAGTAGTGTATGCCATTGAAACCAAATCAGGTCTCAAAGGCGTATTGATGTATGGGTATGGTGTTTATTCAGAGGATATGTCTGAAGATATGATCCGGAAACTGGGTCACCGCTGATACTTCTTCTTCCATCAGCTAACTGGTCCGGATATACGTATCCGGACTTTTTTATTGTCCCTAAAGTAAAAGCCGCGTTGATCTTGCGATCAACGCGGCTTGAATTGGCCGGCTAACGTTAAAGGATATATGTTATTGAAGTCCTGCTACTTTCTTGCTTAACCTGAAATCAACCATTCCGTTAAACCCTCTGGCAGGCGTAATACCAGGAATAGCCGCGCGCAAATCATTGCTGGCAGCTGCGCTGATCCTGGCGCTGGTACGAAGATCCAGGTAAGTGCCTGTTGAAACATAGTTCAGGGCCTGCTGCAGGTTCTGATCCGATGTAGTGTTACCCCAGGCAACGTTTACATAGTCAGCCGCTTCCGCATCTACCGGGATGCCGGTATAATAGCCGCCGTTTCCGTTGGCGTTCATGGTTTCGAAGTTGATGGCGTACAGGTCAGCGAGGTATACCGGTTTATGATCATTATCATACATCGTGATATTAAAATCAATAAAGCCAACCGGTTTTCCGTATGTCTTCTTCCCGATGAGCCTTACATTCATGTACGGTTTAAGGTTGTTCAGTGTTAATTCGCTGGCAGAAGCAGTTTCCCCGGATACAATAAAAAATATATTGTCCAGTGACATACCGCCTGTAGCAGCAGCAAAGTTCACCTGCGCATCCAGTTTGGTAGCGGCGAGGTTCTGCATGATCTTGTCGTTATACTTGTAGGTATACATCACTTTACCGCCGGCAGCCGAAGGAGCAAAAGCATTATCCAGGTATTCCGCTGTAGAGGTGGCTCCGCCGCCGTTGTACCGGAAATCCACGATCAGTTGTTTGATGCCCTGCGCCTTGAATTTGGCGATCGTTTGATCCAAAGCCGCTTTGGTAGCGGTGGCATTTCCGGCGTCGTTGGTTACACTGGAAAAGGTATACATCGCGAAATAGCCCACCTTTATATTTATGTTGGCGGTATTCTTAACGGTGTAAATGGTATCGAACAGCACCGGGTTTATGTTGTATGTAGCGGAATTGATAGTAAGGGTAACCGAAGTCTGATCCTGTTTTTTAAATCCCAGGGTGATGGTGGATGCCGTTGAAATCGTATTATAAAGCGAGTTGATAGCAGAAGAGGCACTGGAAAAATTGGTATTACCGTTTACGGAAATAATCTCCCACCCTCTTAAAACGCCTGCCTTACCGGCGGGGCTGTTCTTATCTGCATACTTTACAAATAGTCTTACTTTACTGGCATCTGCTCCGGCAGCAAAACCGATGTCAAATCCCAGTTTTGAGGGATTGGCGGCGGCATTCTGTTCCGATACGCCATTCATCAGCTGGTTGGTGATGGTACCATCTTCATCGAGGAAGCTGTAATGATCGTATGCGGCATTGGTGGCCAGGTTGATGGCATAGCCTTTCATCTCTGTCAGCAGGGCGTTTGCATCCGCGTACTTGCCGGCCAGGGGATCCAGCTGCGGTACACTGGAATACCAGTAGTAAGTAGGCAATCCTTTGCTGACCGTTCGTCCGCCATCGCCGTAAGTTACCTGCATGATCTGGTACATCAGGTACTTCAGGGAGTCCTTCTTCAGGGCGTCTGTAATGTCAACAGGCGGAGGGGCTGGTTTATCTTTGTGGCAGGACATAAAAGTGCCTGTGCACAAGGCTCCCGCCAGTATGGTGGTAGTTCCCGCAGAAAACAGTTTTCTATACATAAAAACAGTTAAGACGATGGTAGTCTGTTTGCCTACTTTTGGGTGGCCAGCGTTTGACGTGTCCAGAAGTCGGCTGAATAATACAAGGCGAATTGGTCCGCATATTCACCTGGCATCGGGGGTTTTTCTCCTTTGGCCCGTTTGGCCTCCAGTTCCTTTTTGTCCTCCCTTTTCATGGCGTTTACCTTAAAATGATAAGCGATGGGCTTATCACTTCCGGCCGGGATACCCAGCACCTTCAGCGGGATACCCAGTTCACAAACCAGGTTACCGGCGGCATCATATGAGGAGGTGGTTTGAATACCAAACGTATTCTTCACCGGAATATTGCCATCCGGGATGCTGTCAAATCCTTCTACTTTGATGTCCTTTACGTTCGCCAGGAGTTGTTTTTTCAATTCACCTGCAATGAGTGCCCGGGATTCTTCCGGGACATCGGGCGCACCGGTGTTTACATTATAGGTGAGCGGAAAAGTAATTCCCGCGCCCCCTTTTTTCTTCCCGGTAGGGTTGATGGAAACAGTGAGGCCGGAACGCATAATTTTCATCTGGCTCTGCGGATCAGGAACACTAACGATTACGTATAAATTCTCCTGGTCGTTGGCTATTGTGTAAAATAACTTGGTAACGTTGTTATAAAACTGCAGGGGTTTGGGCCATTCAGTAGCCTGTCCGTCGATTTTGATATTTGCTGGCGCCCATTTATTTGGTTCACTATCTTGTGCGAAAGCATTTACATACAACAAAAGACCGGCTATTACCCCTGCTCCTGCTGTCAGTACCCTGTTCATATTCATGTGCTAATTTTTTCAGTTGCACTACAAGGTTAACAAAGAATTTTGAAAATACGGGAAGAAAAAACGTATATGAGTAAAAAGAGTCGGTGAACGGGGAGATATGGTGGGTGAGCATCACGGATTTGCGGGGAACTAAAACCGTTCGCCCGCAAATCCATTGTTGCTTTTACTAATACAGTAATCTTGTTTTAATTGTATGCTCTACTTCCTTCAGCAAAGCCAGCGCCTCTTGCGATAACCTCGTATCCACGTCCAGTACCACGTAACCGATCTGGTCGTTGGTTTTCAGGTACTGCCCCAGGATGTTGATTTTGTTGGCAGATAAAGCAGTATTGATGGCAGACAACACGCCCGGCACGTTCCGGTGGATATGCAGGATGCGGTGTGTGTTTTCAATAGGCGGTACGCTGATAGCAGGTACCGTATGGGAACCGAAGCTGGCGCCCTTTTCCAGGTAGTTGAGCATTTTACTGCTCACGTCCAGTCCGATGTTGTGCTGCGCTTCTTCCGTGCTTCCGCCGATATGCGGCGTGAGGATTACATTGGATAATTTTTGCAGTGGTGTGCTGAATGCGGCGCCATTCTTTTCCGGTTCTACCGGGAATACATCTATGGCGGCGCCGGACAAACGTCCGCTTTCCAGTGCATCTTTCAGCGCTTCCAGGTCTACTACTTCACCACGGGCATAGTTAATAAAAATAGCCCCGGGTTTAGCATCTGCGAGCACTTCTGCAGTGATCATATTCGTAGTGGTTTTGCTGGAAGGCACGTGCAGCGAAACGATATCCGCTTTGTTGAAGAGTTCCTTCAACGTGCGCTGTTGTTCTGCATTACCCAGCGGCAATTTGGTTTCGGCGTCGTAATAAATTACGTTCATGCCCATTCCTTCCGCCAATACGCTCACCTGGCTACCGATGTTACCATAACCTACTATTCCAAGTGTTTTACCCCTTAGCTCATAGCTGCCGGTGGCTTCTTTAAGCCAGATGCCGTTATGCGCTGCATTGTTTTTATCCACGATGCGGCGGATGAGGATAATAGACAAGCCTATTACCAGCTCAGCCACGGAACGGGTATTGGAATAAGGCGCGTTGAAAACGGTTACACCGTGTTCTGTAGCAGCTTTCAGGTCAACCTGGTTGGTACCGATACAGAAACAACCAATAGCCTGCAGTTTCCTGGCCGATTCCAGTACCTTACGGGTAACTTTGGTTTTGGATCGGATGCCCAGTAAATGAACGTCCTTGATTTCATTGATAAGATCGTCTTCGCTGAGCGCACCGGTAAGCTTGCGCACATGGTATCCTGCCGTGGTAAATTCTGCCACCGCAGCATCGCTAATGTTCTCTAATAATAAAATGCTGATCTTCTCTTTCGGATAACTTGTCGACTTTTGCTGGTCCATAATATTATACTAAGTTATATGTGTATCTCTGTGTTGCAATTGGCTTAATAATTGCTGATAGCGGGGAAACAGGGCACAAACCTACTCGAAGTTGAGGAATATTCAAATAGCAGGGGAATCAAATTCGATTTTATCAAAAAAAGACGGAAATCGGGGATGATTTTTAAAGTTTTTCTCACTTTTTTGCTTAAAAATCAATTAAAAGCATCCGAAATCACTGTTTTTATTTGGCAGTCTTTTACTTTGAGTCTAAATTGAGCGCTTTGTATTTTATGGGTCGAAAATTGAATTAAGAAAGTAGTCACAACTCCTCTAATGAAGCGATTGAAAGCAATAAGTATTATCTTAACTATATCGGGAATTGCAATTATCTCCAGCTGCCAGAGCAATGCAGCAAGAAGGGAAGAAAGTAAAAGGAAAGCAGCAGCAGATTCGGCACGCTTTACAACAGGACTATCGGCCGCGGAAAAAGAAGCCATCCTTAAATCACCGCGTACTAAACAAATGCAACAGGAACTGGAAGCATTCTATAACGGAAAGCTCCTGCGTACCGGTTTCAACGGCGCCATCATAGTGGCCCGGAAAGGGGTGATTATCTTTGAAAAATATCATGGCTATGAAAATTCCCGGACCAAAACACCGGTGATGGACAGTTCTTCCTTTCAGCTGGCTTCTGTTACAAAAACCTTTACCGGCGCAGCAGTAATGTGGCTGGTACAAAATGAGAAACTGAGCCTGGAAGATTCCCTGCAAAAATTCTTTCCCGAATTTCCTTATAAAGGAATCAATGTACGCATGCTCCTGAACCACCGGAGCGGCCTGCCTAATTACCTTTATTTCTGCGACAGTTTATGGAAAGAGGAAGCCAACTTTATTACCAACGGCGAAGTCATCAAATTAATGGAAGCGCATAAGCCTGCCATGCAACATTTGCCAGGTACGCACTTCCAGTACTGCAACACTAATTACCTGCTCCTTGCTTCTATTATTGAAAAGGTAAGCGGACAGAAATATGCCGACTTCATGCAGCAAACCATTTTCGGACCGCTGCATATGACCAGCACTTTTGTATACGACCCCTCCTCTGCCGTGCGCGTGCACCAAACCCAGAGCCATAAATATAACGGGCAGTTTGAACCGGATACTTACTTCGACGGCGTAATGGGCGATAAAGGTATTTACAGCAGCGCACAGGATATGCTGAAGTGGGATCAGGCCCTTTATTCAGGCCAGTTCCTGAATGCGGCTACCTTAAAGGCTGCCTACACGCCTTACAGCAATGAGAAGCCCGGCGTCCGCAATTACGGACTGGGATGGCGGCTCATGGTATATCCAGACAGTACAAAAAATATTATTTATCACAACGGCTGGTGGCATGGTAACAATACCGTATTCTATCGTTTCATACAGGATTCTACCACCCTTGTTATCTTAGGAAACAAATACAACCGGGGTATTTACCAGGCAGTAAAACCTATTCGTGATATCATCGGCCATGGTGATGGTGAAGAAGCGGGAGAAGAATAAACAGTTAAACATCTGACTATAAAAAAACCAGCATAGCTTGTATAAGTTATGCTGGTTTTTTTATAGCAAGATGTATTACTATCCATGTTTTCTGTTGGGTAGCACGTTATCGCGGGTCCATATTATTTCGCCGGTAAATGCATGGCTCCGGACCGGGCAGGCTTCTTTTAAACAGTAGTGGCAACAGGAAGGAATACAGGGGTCCATATGAATAAAAAACTCTACCTCGCTGCCAGCAAACCCTTCATTCACAAGCTTCTCAATCTTCTTCATTTCATCATGCGCATCATTCAGCTCCAGGTAGTAAGGCATCGTTACATGGCAATCAATGTGATAGTTGTTACCATATTGCTGCACACGCATATTATGCATATCAATCCAGTTCTGCCTGCGATGAACTGATAAAATAGTGATCACCTTGTCCACTATTTTCATATCCGTTTCATCCATTAACCCGGAAATAGACCGGCGCATCAGTTGATATCCTTTGCTCAGGATCAATCCGCCCATCACCAGCGATACCGCGGGATCCAGCCAGGTCCAGCCGGTGAAATGAATGACAATCAACGCAGCAATCAACCCCGCACTGCTGTATACATCGGTCATGATATGCTGGCCATTCCCCGAAATAGTGATGGAAGAAAGCTGCTTACCGGAACGTACCAGGTACAGGCCCAGCAACAGGTTGGCGACAGTAGTTGCGCCCAATACCCATAAACCGTTTTCAATCTGGTGCAGTTCACGCGGCAGGATAAAATACTGCGCCGTTTTCACAAGGATCAACACGCCGGCGATAAAGATCATGGCGCCTTCAAAACCGATCGAAAAGAACTCTACTTTGCCATGTCCGTACGGATGGTTGGCATCTTTCGGCTGACTGGCAAGGTAAATACTATAGCAGGCAAAACCGCCCGCCACCACATTGATAATGGATTCCAGGGCATCAGAAAGGATTGCCACCGAATGGGTCATAAAGTACGCCGAAAATTTCGCCACAGTTAGTATAAAACTAACGATCAGCGACACCAGTATGACGCGCAGTTCTTTTTTTAGCAATGGTTCAGTTTTGTGTAATGTAAAGGGCAAAGGTAAAGGATTATTGGCGTTTGAAAACCACTCCGGGTATTAATAAAAACATAACATGAGGCATGCTGATAAAGCAGTTGCAGCTATTACATTTGCGATAATGCCACGGCATACTATGAAAAAACTGTACTAACCCTTATAAACGTACGAAAATGACCGGTAGTGAATTACATGCCCAATCAGTAGTCAACAAAATCTTCGACCTGTATGATACTTACGGCCACCAGGAATATGGTGAGCAGGTAACCATGCTGATGCATATGATGCAGGCCGCCCTGATAGCAGAAAGCACAGGCTTTGATGATGAAATGATCGTTGCTGCATTCCTGCACGACATTGGTCATTTTTTTGAAAGTGCACCCCAGATGGGTGGTCTTGGTACCCGCGCACACGACGACCTGGGCAGCGCCTTCCTGCTGGAGTGCGGCTTCCCGGAGCGCATGGCGCAGCTGGTGGGCAGTCATGTGGCCGCGAAACGCTATCTTACCTGGTCCGACAGCGCCTATTACGATACCCTCTCCGAAGCCAGCAAACAAACCCTGGAATACCAGGGTGGGCCTATGAATGAAGAAGAGGCACTGGCATTCCGCAATGATCCTTTATTCCATCAATACATCCAGATCCGCATCTGGGACGATATGGGCAAGGAAACGGATATGCCGGTAAAGCCTGAAGACGTAGCGCGGATGCGTGAAAAAACGCTTGCCTACCTACTGTCAAACAGTACTTCCGCCAATAATTAACTCGTGTGTATTAAATTGCGGGTCTATGGATCTGCGTACTGAAATTTTATCGGAAAATTCCCGTGCCCAGTCGCTCCGCATTGCGGCCTGGATAGGTCCCGATGCGGAACGGTTTGCCGCGTTGATACACTTGTTCCTGCACGACGAATATCGTGTAGTGCAGCGGGCCGCATGGATTGTGAGCTTTGTGGCAAAAAAGTACCCGGCGTTGCTTGCTCCTCACCTGCCGGCTATGGTAGCCAGGATGGAGGAACCGGGTATGCCGGTGGCAGTAAAGAGAAATGTATTGAGGATATTGCAATACCTGCCAGTCCCGGAATCCCTGCAAGGGCCGGTGATGAACAGTTGTTTTGCGTTCCTGGAAGATCCGCTGGAAGCAGTGGCGGTGAAAGCCTTTTCCATGACGGTACTGGCTAACCTGGCAAAAGATTACCCTGACATCAAAAACGAGATCCGGCTGCTGATAGCAGCGGAGCTGGAAAACAATCCCACACCGGCTATCCGTTCCAGGGCGCGGAAAGTACTAAAAGCAATACAATAACAGGTTACACGCTAAAAGAAAAAGCAGCGCAACAAGGTATAATACCCTGCTGTGCTGCTTTTTTAATGTGATATAACCATCGGCTATGCGTTGGCATCTCCTGCTGCATCAGCGGCTGGAGGCGTAACGGGCGCCTTTGCTTCTTTCGGTTCTCTTGGCTCCCTCGGTTCCTTGGGTTCTCTCGGTTCCTTAGGTTCTTTTTCCTTCTTTTTCGCTGCTTTAGGGGCAAAGATGGCGATCATACGCTTACCTTCCATGGTAGGCATACTTTCCAGGCCACCTACTTCTGCCAGCCTTTCAGCAAACTTCAGGAGGATCAATTCACCACGTTCCTTAAACATGATGGCACGTCCTTTAAACTGTACATAGGTTTTCACCTTGTTACCGTCTTTCAGGAAGCTTTCAGCATGTTTCGCTTTGAAATCGAAGTCATGGTCATCGGTGTTAGGCGTAAAGCGAATTTCTTTCACTTCACTTTTGTGCGCCTTCGCCTTCATTTCCTTTTCCTTCTTTTTCTTTTCGTAGAGGAATTTGTTGTAGTCGATGATACGACAAACGGGAGGCACAGCATTCGGGGAAATCTCTACCAGGTCTAAACCCTGTTCCTCAGCCATACGCAATGCATCCTCTGTTTTGTAGACACCTACCTCAATATTTTCACCTACAAGTCGTACCTCAGGAACGCGTATCATCCTGTTGGTGCGATGTTCTTGTTGTTGTTCCCTGCGGAAGTTGGGGTTTCTTCCCCGGTTGTTGCCGCCAAAACTGCTTGGTCTGGGTCTTTGTTGCATTAAGAAAAATAAAATTAATTAATTAATTGTCCTTTTAGTCCATGGTCCATATATCGTCCATGGACCAAAAACAATCTTTACAAAAATACGGGGAAAATTACAGCAATTAACATACCTCAATCGAGTAATGTTCATTGTTTTATATACCTTTTTTCCACATTTATGCGATGTTACTCAATTGGCTTCCGGTTTGCTACCTCTTCGTTTATCATGGTGGTAAACTGTTCGAGTTGCATAGTTCCCAAATCACCTTTTGATTGACGACGAACGGCTACTACATTGTCGGCTGCTTCTTTTTCACCGAGTACGAGCATGTACGGAATCTTTGCCAGCTCTGCTTCCCGGATCTTCTTACCTATCTTTTCGCTTCTATCATCTATCTCAGCGCGAATTTCTGCTTTTTTTAGCAATTCTGCTACTTTTTCTGCGTAGGCCTGGCTTTTATCACTGATAGGCAGGATCTTCACCTGTGTTGGCGCTAACCACAACGGGAATTTACCGGCGCAATGTTCAATCAGCACAGCGATAAAGCGTTCCAGTGAACCAAATGGCGCACGGTGGATCATCACCGGGCGGTGTTTCTGGTTATCGGCCCCGATGTACTCCAGTTCAAAGCGTTCCGGCAGATTGTAATCCACCTGGATGGTACCCAGCTGCCATTTACGGCCCAGCGCATCCTTCACCATGAAGTCGAGTTTAGGACCATAGAACGCCGCTTCGTCGTATTCCACCACGGTGTTCAGCCCTTTTTCGGCGGCAGACTCGATAATTGCTTTTTCTGCAAGTTCCCAGTTCTCTTCGGTACCCATGTATTTACTGCGGTCCGTTTTATGACGCAGTGAAATCTGTGCAGTATACTCGGTAAAACTCAAACTGTTGAATACATACATCACCAGGTCTATCACTTTCTGGAACTCTTCCTTTACCTGGTCAGGACGGCAGAACAGGTGCGCATCATCCTGGGTAAATCCTCTTACGCGGGTAAGACCATGGAGTTCACCATGCTGCTCGTAACGGTACACGGTACCGAATTCGGCAAAGCGCACGGGTAAATCCTTGTACGACTTTGGCGATACCTTGTACAGCTCGCAGTGATGCGGGCAGTTCATAGGTTTCAGCATAAACTCCTCGCCTTCTTCCGGCGTATGGATCGGCTGAAAACTGTCTTTTCCGTATTTTTCGTAGTGACCGGAAGTCACATACAGATTTTTATTCCCGATATGCGGTGTTACTACCGGCAGGTAACCACTGGCCAGCTGGGCTTCCTGGAGGAAGCGCTGCAGGCGTTCACGCAGCATGGCGCCTTTAGGCAGCCACATAGGTAAACCCAAACCTACTTTTTCAGAGAAGGCAAACAGTTCCAGTTCCTTACCCAGTTTGCGGTGATCACGTTTCTTTGCTTCTTCTATCAGGGCCAGGTATTCGTCCAGCTCTTTCTGGTTAGGGAAAGTGATGCCATAGATGCGGGTAAGCATCTTATTTTTTTCACTGCCGCGCCAGTAAGCGCCTGCAATGCTGGTCAGCTTGATGGATTTGATAAAGCCGGTATTCGGAATATGCGGTCCGCGGCAAAGATCTGTGAATCCGCCCTGGGTATAGAAAGTAATGCTTCCATCAGGTAATTCATTGATCGTTTCTATTTTATACGGATCGCCTTTTTCAGTAAAATAAGTCAGTGCATCTGCCTTGCTTACTTCTTTGCGAATGTATTCGCTGTTGTGTTTAGACAACTCCACCATTTTTGCTTCGATCGCTTTCAGATCTTCTTCAGAAATCGTGCGGTCGCCCAAATCAATATCGTAATAGAATCCATTTTCAATTGAAGGGCCATAGCCGAGCTTTACGCCGGGGTACAGGGCTTCCAGTGCTTCGGCCATCAGATGCGCCGAGGAATGCCACATTGTTGCCTTACCATCCTTATCCACCCACGTCAGTAGCTGCAGCGTGCTATCCGTCAAAATCGGGCGTGTAGCATCCACTACCTGCCCGTTAACATTTGCTGCCAATACTTTGCGTGCCAATCCTTCGCTGATGGATTTGGCAATGTCCAATGCAGTTACTCCTGATTCATACTGACGAACTGCGCCATCCGGAAAAGTGATATTTATCATACGTTTTGCTGTTAGCACCATACTTTTTCATATGGGCTATATTTCCTTTATAAAATGTTTGCGAAGTTAAGAAATAGTTTGTTAGCTTTTAGATAACCATGTCGTTGAACTTAAGGATTTTAAAAATAAATATTTATACAGCGGTGTGAACACAGTTGAAAAATGGTTTAAATTTACATTTATAATCATAAATTATTATAAAATGATCGAAAAGTACCTTCATTTGTATGACTCGCTCGTAAAAGAATTCCACCTACCGGAAGATAAGGCAAAAGAAACCATCCGGGCGGTTTATGAAAGTTCCGGAACGCAGATCCTGGATAAAGAACGCACTATGTTATTGTCATCTCCTGAAAATATTTATAAACTCACACACAGAAATACAAAAACGTTCAAAGCGCGGCTGCTAAGTCATATCAAACGCAATTCTATCTATTACACCCAACCGATACTCTGGATGCTTTTTTTGCTTTTTGTGTTTCACTTTCTGATTCCGTATTTACTAATGATACAAGGAAAGCGCATTTGATATGTTTAAAAGAAATATCTGTAATAATTACGATATTCAAATAAAGAATAAATTAATTTCAACCCTGTAATATAAAACCATTACATATGACAATCGGAAACTTAAAACTGTACGACATCTTCCGGAAAGATCTGCATTTGCCGGACGACAAAGCGCTGGAAGTTGTAAACGCGCTGGACGATCATTATGAAAGGAGATTATCCGCAAAAATTGAACAACTGGCGACTAAAACCGAGTTGTGGGCAGTTAAAAATGAGCTCAAGCAAGAAATTCACACGCTTGCCACCCGTATGGATCTGATGGCCACCAAGGAAGAGCTGTCAGTTGTAAAAAACGGGTTAACGCTGGATATTCAAAAGGTTAAATCAGAGTTGACAACGGATATCCAAAAGGTTAAATCAGAGCTGTTGGGCACTATCCAGGATGTTAAAGCAGAACTGATCAAATCGGTACACCATGTCGCCATTGCGCAATTCATTGCTATAGTGGCTGCTTTGGTAGGAATTATCAGGTACTGCTTCATGAGGTAATCCCCTGCTATCACCCCATTTGTATGTACTATCATCTTGTTTGAATTCACGTACTATCACCCCTTTTGAATTCCTGGTTAGAACTTGAAATTATACGTCACCGACGGCAATACCGGAAACAACGACACCTGCTTCGCACTCACCTTCAACGTGCCATCTACGGCGCTCCCCTGCTGGTCAAAGTAAATGAAATAAGGATTCTTCCTGCTGTAAACGTTGTACACAGAAAATGTCCAACTGCCTTTAACACGCTTATTGGGCCGTTTAGGTACCGGGGTATATATAGCGGACAGGTCGAGCCGGTGATACGCATCCAGCCTGTACGAGTTGATGCTCCCGTAACCCTGCACCAGCGTGCCTTCTATAAAATAGAACTTTTCCGGTAGTGTAGTGGTATTACCGGTGCCATAAATAAACACACCTGACACCGTCCAGCGCTTACTCAGGTCGTAAGTGCCTACCAGGGCCAGATCATGGCGACGATCGTACTTCGCGGGATAACGGTTGCCATCATTCAACGCGGGAAATTGCCGCCACGTCCAGGCCAGTGTATAGCCCAGCCAGCCGGTAAACCGCCCTTTCTTTTTGTTTACAAATAATTCCATGCCATAGGCCTCCCCCTTTCCGAAAACAAAGTCCTGCTCCGGATCATTCAACGATGGAGTGTATCCTTCCCTGTATTCAATCTGGTTTTGCAGGCTTTTATAATACACCTCGGCAGATGCCTCATACATGTTGTTGCTGAAATTACGGAAGTACCCGGCAGAATATTGCCAGGAAATCTGGGGCTGCACCAGGTAAGTACTCGGCACCCATACATCTGTAGGCAAAGTAGTTCCCGCGTTGGATACAAGATGAATAAACTGGTAGTTTCGGGTTACGGAGGCTTTTATGGAGCTCACGTCGTTCCAGGACCATCGCAGGATGACCCGCGGCTCAAAGCCACCATGACGGGATATCGGCTGCCAGCGCCGGTACACCGTACTATCTGTTTTGTTCCCCCCTGCATCACGGGAGTAGCGGGTATAAGGTCCGATCTGCATAAACCCGCTGTAACGCACACCCACGTTCAATTGCAATCTGGGAGATATTTCCCAGTCGTCCATCAGGTACAACGCCACCTCATGGGCATATTTCTTAAACACATTCTCGGGGGAAAACCTGGTGGAATCCTGCTCCCCGCTGATAGTAGACGGCGTAAACGTGTGATAGATATAATTGCCGCCAAAACGGATATGATGCTTTACATGCGCGTAATAGTCGAAATCTGTTTTCAGGTTCATATCACTGATGCCGGAAGACAACCGGATATCGAAATTATTTTGCAGGGCGCTGAACTGAAATTTATAATCGTTGTAGATGAGAGAGGTGTTGGCAAATAACTTCTGGCTGAACACGTGATTCCAGCGCAAAGTAGCCGTGGTATTGCCCCAGGGAATCTTTACATCAAAGGAACGGTCCTGGTTATTAAAGCTGAACACATCTTTTCCAAGATAACCGCTCAGGTAAATACGGTCCCTGTCTGAAATGGCGTAGTTCATCTTTACATTCAGGTCATAGAAATAATAACCCGAACCCTTATACGAAGTATTATTGATAAATGGCTTTGTGACCAGGTCGATATAAGTGCGACGGCCGCTCACGATAAAAGAGGCTTTATCTTTTTTCAAAGGTCCCTGGAAAGATAACCGGGAAGAGATCAGCCCGATTCCCCCTTCTCCCTGGAAATTTTTATTATTCCCCTCCTTCATGGCAATATCCGCCACAGACGACAACCGGCCCCCGTAATTGGCTGGCATACCGCCTTTGATGAGCGTGGTGCTCCGGATGGCATCTGCATTAAATACAGAGAAAAAGCCAAAGAGGTGGCCTGTATTGTACACCGGCGCTTCATCTAATAGGATAAGATTCTGATCGGCCCCGCCGCCACGCACATAAAAACCGGCGTTGCCTTCACCGGCGGCCTGTACGCCCGGCATCAGCTGCAGGGCTTTGAGCACATCCACCTCCCCCATCAGTGCCGGCAATTTCTTTATCTGTACTGCGGTCAGCTCCGCCTTTCCCATCTCGGTATTTTTCACATTGGCATCCTTTCTTTTGTCGGTGATCACTACTTCCTTTGCCTGGTAAGAACGTGGGTATAGTTGCAGGTGCTGGGTGGTATTGGCATCCAGCGTCAACGCCACTGCTTTGGATTCGTAGCCGAGAAATGAATACAGGAGGATGTAATTGCCTGCCGGCAATGTGATAGAATAAAATCCGTAGTTGTTGGTATGTACACCGTTGGTGGAATGCAGCACCTGCACGGTGGCGCCGGGCAACGATTCGCCATTGGTACTGTCTTTAATAAAACCGCTTACGGTATATTGCTGCCCCGCTGCTTCATTCAAGAAACATAGCAAAAAGAAGAACAATAAAAGGGGACTATATCGTGTGAACATACCATTAAATCATGAGCAGCAAAGCGAAAGTAATTTACGATTTACTGCGCACGATCCAACGATTACTTATTATTTATAGCTCAGGCTATCTTTGGTTTCACCGCAGGTGAGCATCTTATGGCCAAAGTAAGGATTCTGTATCGCTGCTTTGTCGCTAAGCCAGTATGCGCCTTTATCATCAAATGCCATCGGGCAGTACTGGTGATAAATAGTATGACCTTTCAGGCCGGTGTTCTTCACAAGGTCGAACAGCATATCGGATACCATCTGGAAAGCGGCTCTTTTACCTTCCAGCCCTGTTTCCCCTGCCAGCCCGGTTAATTCAGCGCTTACGCTGCCGGTGATACCTGTAATGTTGGCCAGGTGACTGCTATCCATCTGTAAAAGGTTTACCGGGAGGCTGTCCACATGCCCTTTAAGGATCGCTGCAGCGGTATTGGTGGCGGTGCTATCGGCCTGTACCAGCGCATCGGAAAGCTGGTAATACGATTGCAGGACGGCGCCGAGTGAGTCGTAAAACACCTGGCTATAGGGCGCCTGTAACGCGGCGGAAGCCCCTGCTGCCGCTTCTTCCTGCTTCGGAGCGGCCTGCTGGTTGCAGGCAAACAGGGCCATACCCAGCATCAGTAAGCCAACCGGAACGCATACTTTAAAATTCATAATCTTACACTTTGTAACAAAACTAAATAAAATGAGCGGATTGTTTCTTTGGAGTACTGAATTTGAATAGGTTAAAGTCCGCATTTTTCCTTAACTTTGCACGTTTTTTATCCAATTTTTTTATTTTTTATGTTGATCGCATTACAGGACATTACGTTTGAGTTTGGGTCCAGGGTTATTCTGGAAAATTCCTCGTGGCATATAGAACCGGGAGACCGTGTAGGGCTTATCGGGTTGAATGGTACCGGCAAATCTACCCTGTTACGCATTATCAATGGGGAATATTCCATTTCCAAGGGAAGTATTAATAAAAGTAAAAGTCTGACGATTGGCTTCTTTAACCAGGACCTGCTCAGCTTTGAAACCGATGAATCTATTCTTACCGTAGGCATGATGGCCTTTGGCAAAGCACTGGAGCTGGAGAAAGATATTGAACGTATTACCCGGGAGCTGGAAGACAGCCAGACCGAAGAACTGTTGCACGAATTCAGCGACAAGCTGCATGAATTTGAAGCGCTCGACGGCTACAACATGAAACATAAAACGGCGCAGGTGCTGGAAGGCCTCGGCTTTACCACCTCCGACCTGGAGCGGCCATACAGCCAGTTTTCCGGTGGATGGCGCATGCGTGTGCTCCTGGCACGTCTTATCCTGCAGCAGCCGGACGTGCTGATGCTCGATGAGCCCACGAACCACCTGGATCTTCCCTCTATCGAATGGCTGGAAAGATACCTGGTAGGTTACAACGGCGCCGTGATTATTGTATCGCATGACCGTTTCTTCCTCGACCGTATGGTGAACAAGATTGTGGAAGTATACCAGCAGCAACTGCACCACTACGCCGGCTCTTACGCCGACTATGAAGTGGAAAAGGAACTTCGCCGGGAAATGCAGCAACGCGCTTACGAAAACCAGCAGGATTATATCCGTCAGCAGGAACGCTTTATTGAACGCTTTAAAGCCAAAGCGTCTAAAGCCGCCCAGGCACAGAGTATCGCCAAAAGGCTCGATAAACTGGAGCGGGTGGAACAAACCGATAACGGTCCTTCTAAAATCAAAATAAACTTCACAGTAGATAAAACACCTGGTAAGATCCTATGTACACTGAATAACATCAGTAAAAGCTTCGGCAAGATAGAGATCTTAAAAAACACCAGCGCTGAAATCAACCGTGGTGATAAAATAGCCTTAATCGGCGCCAATGGTAAGGGTAAGTCTACCCTGCTGCGTATCATCTTTGGTATGGAGCCGATGGAAGGTGAACGCGTACCCGGTCATAACGTGGTAACCAGCTTCTATGCACAGCACCAGCTGGAATCACTGGATATGAACAGCGAAATACTGGACGAGCTGAAGAACTTCGGCAGTGGCCGCACAGAGCTGGAATTACGCCAGCTGTTAGGCTGCTTCCTCTTTACCGGCGATGATGTATTTAAGAAGATCAAGATCCTGTCAGGAGGTGAAAAAGCCCGTGTGGCATTGGCAAAAACTATCATCAGCCAGGCGAACTTCCTGATGCTGGATGAGCCTACGAACCACCTGGACATGAACTCCGTGCAGATGCTGATAGACGCCCTGAACAAATATGATGGCAGCCTGGTACTGGTATCGCACGACCGTTACTTCGTAAGCCAGACAGCCAATAAGATCTGGGAAATCGTAGACGGCGAAATCAAGGAGTTTAAAGGCACTTACAACGAATACGAAGAGTGGAAAAAGAGAATGGCTGCCCAGCAACAAAACGGCAACGCCAAAACCACTAACAATAACGCAGATACGAAAAAAGAAAGCCGCCAGCAGGCAGCAGCCCAGGTTGCAGATGTAGGTAAAGGCGCTATCAACAAAGACGTACAGCGTGAACTGCAAAAACAACAAAAACAGTTTTCACAGGTAGAAGGCCAGGTGGCCAGCCTGAAAGAACGTAAGGCCGGCCTGGAAGCCAGCCTGGGTTCCCCAGAAATCTACAATGATAAAGCTAAATTTGCCCAGGTAGAAAGTGAATACCAGGATGTTCAGAAGTACCTGGACAGGGCCAATCAGCAATATGAGCAGTTATTTGAGAAAATAATGCAGCTGGAAGCGAACCTTATCAGTTAGTTATTTTGTTATACAGGTATCTTTCAGGATGCCTGTATAACAACACTTAAACCCTTTCTATGCAAAAGATACTGGTTGTTGAAGACGAAGTTAAAGTAGCCAATGCCGTTAAGAAAGGACTGGAGGAAAACGGTTTTGATGTGGATGTGGCCTACGACGGCCGTATGGGCAAAGGATTAGCTACCAGTAACGATTACGACCTGGTGATCCTGGACCTGAACCTGCCGCACAACAACGGCTATGAGCTGTGTGAAGTGATCCGCCACAAAAACAACCGCGTTCCCGTGATCATGCTCACCGCTCTCGGTGGCGTGGAAGACAAAATGCAGGCCTTTGAGCTGGGCGCCGACGATTACCTGGTAAAGCCCTTCGACTTCCGCGAACTGCTGGCGCGCATCCGGGTATTCCTGAAAAGAGCCGGCTCCGATGCCACGCATGGCACCCAGTACAAAATCACGATCGCCGACCTCGAAATAGACCGCGAGAAAAAAGATGTAACCCGTGGCGGTAAAAAGATTGCCCTCACCGCCAAAGAATACCAGCTGCTGGAATTCCTGGCCATGCACAAAGGCAAGGTTATCTCCAAAATCACCATCGCTGAAAAGGTATGGGATATCGACTTCGACACCGGTACCAACGTGATTGAAGTGTATATGAACTTCCTCCGCAAAAAAATAGACAAGGATTTTGATCAGAAACTCCTGCACACAAAAACAGGTATGGGTTATTATCTTTCTGAAGAATAACACACCGGTTGAAAATCAAATATAAAATAGCGCTTTATTATACCCTGTCGGCTACGCTGATGCTTGTTGCATTTGCCGTGCTGGCCTATTATTTCTCTGCCAAGTCGCGGAAGGCGGAATACCTGGAACGACTGGAATATCGCGCCCGTTCTATTGCCAACGTAATCATTGAAGATGGCAACGTAAAGGTGGACCTGCTGCGGAAGCTGGACCGGACCACCTTCCAGGATCTTTACAAAGAAACCATCCTGGTATACAATCCTAATTACGACCTGCTGTACAGCAACCTGAAAGATACTACCATCCGCACACATCCCAGTTTACTCGACTATATCAAGGAAAATAAACTGTACAGCTACGACAAAGGCGTTGGCGAAGTAGTGGGCGTGTATTATACAGAAGGTAACGTGTCCGTCATTGTCATTGTATCTTCCTTTGATAAATATGGTTTTCAAAACCTCCAGAACCTCAGCCAGATCCTGCTGCTGGAGCTCATTACTGCCGTGATAGTACTGGTGGGCGTAGGTTACTTTTTTGCACGTAAAATGGTACAGCCTATCGATCAGCTGGTACAGCAGGTAGATAGTATCAATGCCAACAACATGCAGGATACGCAGGTAGCCGTGAAAGGAAAAGATGAAATAGCCAAGCTGGGCGCCAACTTCAACACCATGCTGCAGCGTCTCAGCGAGTCGTTTCACCTGCAAAAAAGCTTTGTGAGCAATGCTTCCCATGAGCTGCGTACTCCCCTGGCGGCTATTATCAGCCAGTTACAGGTGGCATTATCCAAAGACCGGAGCAAAGAAGAATACCTGGCACTACTTACTTCTGTACTGGAAGATGCAGAAAACCTCTCCGATCTTTCCAACGGCCTGTTGCAACTGGCACAGTCGGAAATGCGGCAACAGGAATTTGTATTGACGAATGTAAGGATAGATGAGTTACTGATGGAGATGACCACCCTGATCCGGCTGAAACAAAAAACCTCCAGTAAAGTAGAGATCCATTTCATAAAGGTACCTGATAATGATTTGCTCGTGACCTGCTATGGAAACGAGAGCCTGTTGAAGGTGCTTTTCCTGAACCTGATCGATAATGCGTGTAAATTTTCAGAAAATAATACCGCGCATGTGTCGATAGATTTTTTTACGAAAAATATTCTTATACAGATAAAAGATTCCGGCATTGGCATTCCACCGGACGACATTAACAAAATATTTGAGCCCTTTTATCGTGGGCAAAATGTGCTTCAAATCCGCGGCCATGGCCTGGGTTTATCTATCTGCAAGAAAATTGTGCAGATCCATGGCGGGCATATTACCGTTACCTCCAATCCTGAAGGAGGTACTACCTTCTCCGTGATCCTGCCACACGTATAAATTTCTTTTAAGTTTTTTTTAATCTTCCTTAAAGGCCGCTTTAATTCCCCTTTGTGAGCTTTGTGCCATGAAATCTGGCATTATGCGAACTATCAGGATGCTGTTCCTAACAGCGTGTATTTACTGCCTGGGCTTTATTCAACATGCACAGGCGCAAATCACTTCTCAACCTGTAACACTGCAGGCAGTTGAAGATTCATTTCTTACAAAAAACTATTTATTACTGGCGCAACGCTACCAGGTAGACGCTTCCAAAGCGCTGATACGGCAGGCGAAGATGTGGGACAATCCTTCCTTCAGCACTGTACTGGGCTTTGGCAGCACCAATAACTTTAAACCGTTTAATGTGGGCGCCGGCGGCGAAACACAATATAACCTTGATCAGCTCATTCAGCTGGCAGGCAAACGGAATAAAACCATACAACTGGCCGCAGCTGCCGCCAAAATGAGCGAGGCTAACTTCGATGAACTGGTGCGCACTCTCCGCTTACAACTCCGGGAAAACTTCTACAATGTATACTACCAGCAACAGATTGAAACCGTGTTAAAAGAACAGCTGGATAACCTGCAGAAAATTGTAGATGCATATGTAACAGCGGATAAAAAAGGAAGCGTGGCCCATGCGGATCTCGTCAGGCTGCAGGCATTACAGGTAGGCATTGAAAACGACTTTGCCGATCTGAAACAACAGGAATTGGAATCACAGAAAAACCTACAACAGTTGTTACATACCAGCGTTTTTTATGAGGCCCGGCTGCAACCCGCAGACCTGGCTTCATATAACCTGGATAAGATCCAGCTGCAATCATTACTCGACAGCGTAGCGCAGAACAGGCCGGATGTACGGATGGCCGACATGCAGTTCCAGACCGCACAGCTCAACTACCGCCTCCAGAAATCAATGGCAGTACCGGACCTTCATGTAGGCGCCACTTACGATAAACAAGGCAGTTACACGCCTAATTTCGTTGGCCTGACGCTGGGAATTGATTTACCCACCTGGAACCGCAACCAGGGAAATATCCGTGCCGCACAACTTCAAATCGGCGCAGAACAGCAACAGCTACTGCAACAACAATCCATCGCACAATCAGAAGTATTGAATGCTTATCAGCGCATATTAGCGCTGGAAAAGCGTTACAAAGGATTTGACCTGCACCGGTTCCAGGGAGAATTTGATACCCTGATTGCTGAAGTAGCCAAGAATTTCAGCAAAGGAAATATCTCCCTTCTTCAGTTCATCGATTATTTCAATAGTTATAGCGATAACGCGAAAAATATCAACAAGTTTTTATCCAACCGGGTAAATGCCTACGAAGAACTCAACTATGCAACAGGACAAGAATTATTTAAAAATTAAGCGCATGAAACAGCCTTTCCTTTTTATTGGCTTTTCGCTGCTGGCAACTATTCTGTGGAGTGGTTGTAAACACAGCCAGGCAGAAGATCAGGAGAAAACCACCTTCGTTCTCAGCGATACCATGCTGAAAAATATCCGTATCGATACGGCACACCTGCAGCCGGTGGTGAACGAAGTTCGTTTATCCGGTAAGGTTACCCCTAATGGCGGTAAGGTATTGAAAGTATACCCACTGGTGAGCGGGTATGTGGAAGATATCAAAGTACAGCTGGGCGACTATGTACAGAAAGGCCAGGTACTGGCCGTCATACACAGTGCTGAAATTGCTGATTATGAAAAGCAGCTGGCACAGGCAAAGTCTGACCGCAACGTGGCAGACAAAAACCTTAAAGTAGCCCAGGACCTGTTCGACAGCCGTTTGAATACAGATAAAGACGTAGTAAACGCCAAGGGAGAAGTACAAAAATCTGATGCGGAAATTAACCGGCTCAACGATCTGTTTACCATATACCGCAAGGGCAAAGGCGCTACCTACCTGGTAACCGCCCCTATTTCCGGTTATATTATTGAGAAGAATATCAATAATAACATGGAGATACGTACCGATAACAGTTCCAACATTTTCACCATCTCCGAACTGGATGATGTGTGGGTGATGGCCAATGTTTTTGAAACAGATATCGCGCGTATCAAAGAAGGCTATGAAGCAGATGTGGTAACGGTAAGTTACCCTGATGAGCCCTTCCATGGCAAAATCGATAAGATCTACAATTTCCTGGACCCCGCCACCAAAACCATGCAGGTAAGGATCAGCATCGATAATAAAAATATGCTGCTGAAGCCGGAAATGTTTGCTACCGTATACGTGAAATACCAGGATAACGACCAGAAGATAGCGGTCCCTTCCGCCGCTGTCATCTTTGATAACAGCAAAAATTATGTGCTGGTATTTAAAGACAAATTTAATATAGCCGTACGCGAGGTAGAAGTGGCTAAAACATCCGGTGACATTACTTATGTCTCCTCCGGACTGGCCGCAGAAGAGAAAGTGATTTCCAAAAATCAATTGCTCATCTACGATGCACTTAAAGATTAAACGGGCCATGAAGCAGCTGTTCTCCATAGGAATACTGGCACTGGGCACTACCCGCCTGCTGGCACAGGAAAAGAAGACGGATAGTATTATCCCCTATACTTTCCATTTTCAGCAAACGCTGGTAACGCAATGGCATCCTGATTTCTCCGCGAAGTACTCAGGCGCCAACAGTTTCCGTACCCATGAAAAAGGGGCTACATCTATTACCAGTACTGTTTATGCCGGTATCCGTCCGTGGAAGGACCTTGAATTATATGTGAACCCGGAACTCGCCGGTGGTGAAGGTCTCAGCCATGCCACCGGCATTGCGGGTTTCCCGAACGGAGAAACCTTTCGCGTGGGTGATCCCAAACCGAAAATTTACCTGGCCCGGGCTTATGGCGTGTATACATTACCGTTAACGCCCAACACAGAGGCGAATGGTGATGACCTGAACCAGGTAGGTGGCACCACGCCTACCCACTATCTCCGTTTCATTGGCGGTAAATACTGCCTCGCGGATTTCTTTGATCAGAATACGTATAGTCACGATCCCCGCACCCAGTTCCTGAACTGGTCGCTGATGAGCAATGCAGCATGGGACTACCCCGCAGATGTACGCGGCTATACCATGGCGCTGACCGTTCAGTACCGGAAAGATAACTGGCTGCTACAGGCTGCGACTTCCCTGGAGCCGGAAGAAGCCAACGGACCAAAGTTGAATTACCACTACGGTAAATCCAACGGTGAGGTAATAGAAGTAACGCATACGCATACACTGAATAAACATGAAGGGAATGTCCGGTTAATGGCTTTTATTAACCAGGCTCCTATGGGCAATTATAACGAAGCGGTGAGTGCCGCAAAAGATACCCCGGACATCAGTTCGGTAAGAAGGGACGGACATACCAAATACGGATTTGGTATCAATATAGACCAGGAGCTGACCAGCAGCGGCGGCGCTTTCCTGAAAGCATCGTGGAATGATGGCCGCAATGAAACCTGGGCCTATACGGAAATAGACCGTTCCGTCAGCGCCGGATGGCTGCAAAATGGCCAGTGCTGGCACCGCAGCCAGGACAACGCCGGTGTGGCGCTGGTGGTGAACGGATTATCAGAAGCGCACCGCAACTACCTTGCTGCCGGTGGCACCGGTTTCATGATCGGCGACGGCCAGTTGAACTACGCACCGGAAATGATCGCCGAAGTTTTCTATCAATGTAACATTACCAGGCTACATATAGCCCTAAGCCCTGATTACCAGTTTGTGATGCACCCTGCCTACAACAGGGACCGCGGACCGGTAAATATCATCGGATTAAGGACCAGAGTGGCATTCTAAAGAACAGGACTTATGAATAAATTCATTAGAAATATTGTCGCTTTTTCGCTGAGGAACAAACTGTTTGTTTTTATCAGCGTAGCTACTTTGATCGCAGCAGGCGTGTTTTCCTTTTTGCATACGCCCATTGAAGCCTTCCCCGACGTTACCAACACACAGATTGTGATTGTAACCAAGTGGAATGGCCGCAGCGCGCAGGAAGTGGAACGCTTTGTAACGCTGCCCATAGAAGTATCCATGAATGCGGTGCAGAAGAAAACCAGCGTGCGCTCGGTTACCATGTTCGGATTATCTGTAGTGAAGATCATGTTCGACGATGACGTGGAAGATTTCTTTGCGCGGCAGCAGGTCAACAACATGCTGCAGAGTATCAGTTTGCCGGAAGGCGCCGAACCCGAAGTACAGCCGCCCTACGGTCCTACCGGTGAAATATTCCGGTACTACCTGAAAAGCAGCAAACGCGATTCCCGCGACCTGCTCACCTGGCAGAACTGGGTGATAGACCGGCAGATCCGGAGCGTGCCCGGTGTAGCCGATGTAGTTGCCTTCGGCGGACAGGAAAAGATCTACGAGATCTCCGCTGACCCGGTACGATTGGCTAAATACGATATTACGCCGCTGGAATTATACCAGGCAGTGACCAAAAGTAATGTAAACGTAGGCGGTGATGTGATTGAAAAGAACGGGCAGGCATACGTGGTGCGTGGTATCGGGCTGCTGAACAGCATCCCCGATATCAACAACATCATTGTTCAGAATATCAATGGCGTGCCTTTGCTGGTAAAAGACCTCGCAAATGTACATGAAGCCTCTGCCCCGCGTGTGGGCCAGGTGGGCATAGGCAGCAACGACGACCTGGTGGAAGGCATTGTGGTGATGCGCAAAGGTGAAAATCCCACAGAAGTACTCGCCCGCCTGAAAGAGAAGCTGAAGGAGCTGAATGAAACCATTTTGCCGGATGATATCAAAATGGAAACCTTTTATGACCGCGATAACCTCATGGAGTTCTGTACCCACACGGTGATGCACAACCTCGCGGAAGGGATCATTTTTGTAACGGTGATCGTATTCCTGTTCATGGCCGACTGGCGCACTACCGTGATTGTATCCATCATCATTCCGCTGGCACTGCTGTTTGCCTTTATGTGCCTGCGCATGAAGGGCATGAGCGCCAACCTGCTGTCGATGGGGGCGATTGACTTCGGTATCATCATAGACGGCGCCGTGGTGATGGTAGAAGGCATCTTCGTGATGCTGGACCATAAAGCCCACAAATTCGGCATGGAGCGGTTCAACAAAATGGCGAAGCTGGGCTGGATCAAGCAAACCGGTGGAGAACTGGCCAAAGCGATCTTCTTTTCTAAACTCATTATCATCATCTCCCTGATCCCTATATTTTCTTTCCAGAAAGTAGAAGGTAAAATGTTTTCGCCACTGGCCTGGACGCTGGGATTTGCGTTACTGGGCGCACTGCTCTTTACCTTAACACTGGTACCGGTACTGTGTTCTATCCTGCTCAATAAAAATGTGAAAGAGAAGAATAATCCACTGGTGAACTTCTTTGACCGTTTTGTAATGAGAGGGTTTGGATGGACCTACCGGAATAAACGCCTGAGCATTACGCTGGCACTGGCTTTCATGGTACTTACGTTTATTTCTGCCAAATTCCTGGGAACAGAGTTCCTTCCACAGCTGAATGAAGGCTCCCTGTGGGTAACCACGGAGTTGCCCATGAGTATGTCGCTCACGGAAAGCACTAAAATGGCGCATGATATCCGGCAGGACCTCGGCGGTTTCCCCGAAGTAAAAAGGGTGTTATCGCAGGTGGGCCGCTCCAATGATGGTACAGATCCCAACGGTTTTTACTTTATACAATACCAGGTAGACCTGGCGCCGAAAGAAGAATGGAAAAGGAAGATCACGCAGGACGAGCTGATTTCCCAGATGGAGCAACGGCTGAAGAAATATCCTGGCATCATCCTGAACTTCTCGCAACCTATCAGCGACAACGTTTCTGAAGCAGTAGCCGGGTTTAAGGCTGCCAACGGCGTAAAGATTTTCGGCGATGACCTCGTGAAGCTGGAATCGCTGTCGCAACAGGTAGTAGCGCAATTGAAAACAGTGCAGGGTATCAAGGATCTTGGCGTGATCCGGAATATTGGTCAGCCTGAAATGAGCATCAATCTCGATGATAACAAAATGGCCCAGTATGGTGTAGCCACCGGTGATGCACAGGCGGTTATTGAAATGGCCATTGGCGGTAAAACGGCTACCCAGCTGTATGAAGGCGAGAAAAAATTCGATATCCGTATCCGTTATGATGAGAACTATCGTAAAACAGAAGATGACCTGGCGAACCTGATGGTGCCTACTATCAACAACAATAAAATACCACTGAAAGAGATCGCAGAGATCAAAACCATTACAGGGCCGGCTTTCATTTACCGCGATAGTAACAAACGTTTTATCGGCGTGAAGTTCTCTGTTCGTGACCGCGACCTCGGCAGCACTATTGCAGAAGCGCAGGCGAAGATCAACCGGGTAGTGAAATTGCCGAAAGGCTATAGCATTGGCTGGACGGGTGAATTTGAAAACCAGGTGCGGGCTACGCAACGACTGGGACAGGTAGTGCCTATCAGTATCATTGCCATTTTTATGGTGTTGTTTATTATGCTGGGCAGTGTAAAGGATGCGGGGCTGGTGTTAATGAACGTGCCGTTTGCGTTGATAGGCGGTATCCTGGCATTGCATGTTACCAATATGAACTTTGGTATCTCTGCGGGGGTAGGTTTTATTGCATTGTTTGGTATCTGTATTCAGAATGGGGTGATTCTCATTTCTGTATTCCATAAGAACCTCGAAGCGAGATTATCGCTGAATGAATCGATCAGGTTAGGTGTGCAAAGCCGCATACGGCCGGTGGTAATGACCGCCATGATGGCGGCCATCGGTTTGATTCCGGCGGCCATATCACATGGTATAGGATCTGAAACACAGAAACCGCTGGCGATCGTGGTAATTGGCGGGCTTATTACCGCAACAGTATTAACCCTGCTGGTGTTCCCGATCATTTTCTATGGCGCCTATAAAAATAAGAAAGATCAGATGTGATGATGAAATTGCGTGTAGTCCTTTCATTTAGTTTGTTATAACGTGGTGGACTATACGCTTATATTTTTAGTTCGCATATAGGTTGATAGAATGGTCGTAAAAAAGAAAAGGCCGGAGTGATCCGGCCGATTCAATTTTATGGTCAACTACTCCGCCCTGCCGAGAAGAAACAACGCGGGGCGGATTTTTTATTCTACTTTTCTTCGCCGGGATTTATTGAACATAAGTCCTTTTTCCACTCCCTTTCGCAGCTCTGCCTGTTGCTCCGGTGGTAATGCGTGGGTAGTTTGGCAGGATTCACTGCAGCAGCCATCATATTTTTTCGCGCAGGATTCGCACTGGATAAACAGGAGGTGGCAGCCATCGTTAAGGCAGTTGGTATGTGTATCACAGGGCGCTCCGCACTGGTGGCAATGACTGATAATATCGTCGCTGATGCGTTCCCCGAGCCGGTCGTCGAATACAAAGTTTTTACCTTTGAACTTAATGGGAAGTCCCTGTTGCCGGGCTTTGTTGGTGTATTCAATGATACCGCCTTCCAGGTGGAATACGTTTTTAAACCCATTGTGCAGCATGTAAGCCGATGCTTTTTCACAACGGATTCCACCGGTGCAGTACATGATGATATTCTTGTCTTTTTTATCTGCGAGCATATCTACTGCCATCGGCAGCTGATCGCGGAAAGTATCTGAAGGTACTTCTATGGCGCCTTCAAAATGACCTACTTCATATTCGTAATGGTTTCTCATGTCCACGATCACGGTATCCGGATCGGCAGTAAGTTCATTGAAGGTGCTGGCATCCACATAACGGCCACGGTTGGCCATATCGAAGGTGGGGTCCTCAATTCCGTCGGCCACAATTTTATCGCGGACCTTGATTTTCAATACAAAAAAGGATTTGCCGTCATCATCCACGGCGATATTCAGCCGGATGCCATGTAGAAAGTCGATCGAGTACAACTGTTGCTTAAATGCCTCAAAGTGATGCTCAGGAACGCTCACCTGTGCATTAATGCCTTCATGGGCTACATAAATACGTCCGAAAGTACCGAGTTGGAAAAGGGATTCGTACAACTGATCACGGAATGCCTGTGGATCGGGGATTTTTGCGTACTGGTAGAAAGAAACAGTGACGCGTTTAAACGTTTCATTGGCCAGCCGGACCTTCAGTTCGGCGGCAGATACTCTATTGTGTAATGCCATAATTGCTTGAAATTTTAAGGACGCCTGCGTCGCGAACAAAACTCCAATCAACTCTCTTTAATCGTAAAAGAACAATTGATTTAGGGCGCAAAGGTAGCAAAATTCATTGAATATCAAGAATGAGAAGGGTCTGATTTCTTCGCCCACTGGTAAAGGACGTGTAAGGAAAACCAGGCTATTGCGCTGATAATGAAGATATAACCGACAAAGCCGGGGGTTCTCAGTTCTGCTGCGCCGGGCAGGTCATTTGTTTCCGTAATGTAGGCGGCTGCGGCCAGGATAATTCCCGACAACAGCGCGATGAGGGCGATCTTTCTCATACCGGTGATTCAAAGGATGACGGTTCATTTTGGCACCAACGTGTGAGTAAAATGTGCACAGCGCTTGTCCAAATATACTTACCTTACTAACGAATTAAGGCCACCAAAGGTTCACCGGAGATCTAAAAAATATTTATTTTTTTATAACTATTTGATAATTATTGTATATAACTTTGCAGATAAGTTACAACCCCGATTGGCACCCTTTTTGAAAATTGATTAAGAGAAGCAATATTGTTTAACCCGAAAATGTTATTTTATGAGTATTTACATTACCTACTTTATTTATGCAGTTGTTGGTATCTGGATCTACAGGTTACTGGCATATTTCTTTGATGAAAAGAAAGAGATAAAGAGCAGGAAGAAATTTTAGAACCGGTTTTGTGAATGATGAGATACGGGGATTTTGTTACCTGGCAAGCAATAACAGGTGGTAACAGGTCCCCGGAATCACTGTCAGTTCTTAGTTCTTAAACTTCACCATATTCCCCAGGATACCTCCAAAACCAACCCGGACGCCTATACGGGTATCTTCCTTACTCTGATAACCCGTTACCACATCTACCCTGATCATCTTCAGAATATTTTCAATACCTCCAAAAACTTCTACATAGTTATTATCGCTGTTTACATAGAATGCGTTGGCGCCAGCCACCAGGTTCCATTTCAGACGATTGAACAATGGAATTTTATTGGTGAGTAGGCCATTGAAGTGGTGTTCCACATTGGCGGTAGCATAAAACGGAGCGGTAGTACTGTACTGATAATACGGCGCCAGCTGGAAGCTGTTCAGGTATTTCATGTTATAGAAAGTCTGGTTACCATTGAAGTGCTGGTAATCGGGTATTTGCACGTTCCGGTCGTTCAGGAATCCGCCCGCGCCGATACGGTAGCGGAATTCCCCCAGCAACTTAAAGTTCATATTATCCTGAACGGAGAAACTCCATTTGTCGAAATCAACAATACTGTTTGCCACATTGGGTATCCCCTTGCTATAGCCTACTTTAAACGTCGGGTATTTGGAGCCAAAAGGGATTTTCCGGTCGGGCAATTCCACAAACTGTTGACCGGACTGGAAGGTAAAATCCACATCCAGTATTAACGCCTGGTGCTTTTCAAAGGGCACATTGGCCGGCTCATAAGGATGGTTGGGCGTAAACTGCTTACGGTCGTTTTTAAAGATTACAAAGTCGGTGGTATTTTCTACCGGGTTCCTGCTTTCATAAGTAGCGGCGAACGATAACTGGTCATTTGTCTGGAACGTACGCGCGTAGCGCAGTTTGCCAAACCAGTTTTCATAAAGCTTCATATAGTTTTCCTTCAGGAACAGGGTATAAAACTCATTGGCGATATTATCGATGGGATTGTCCTGGTTAAACTGGGAGATGCGCTTCCCTCCTGCCAGTGACCAGTCGTTGCGGCCGTAGCGCTTCTGTACTTTACTCCTGTTGCTGAAATCAATTTGCGTATAGGCATTGAAGTGAGTATTGCTCAATCCGTACCGGAGGAAAGGTGTTATCCGCAGGCTGCTTTCTTCTCCGGTATAGATGTTCAGCTCTGGCTCCACTGCAATGACCAACCCTTCCACGGTGTTATACTTCAGTGATTTCAGCAGTCCTTTTACACCGAGGGAATGATATTGTATGGAGCTGTCTCGGCGGAAATAGTACTTATGTTTTACACCGTTCCAGAGCACATCCGTTACTTTTACCGGTTTCTGTTTCCGTTGCAGGGAATCGAGGTGATAGCGGGAAAAGGAGGAGTCGCGCGCCGCTTTGGCGATGCTGTCTTTTTCGTGATAATCCTTTACCTCAGCGGTTTCCAGCGGAACCGGCCGGATGCTGTCCCAATAAGTATGTCCTTGTTTATCAAAGGCAGAATCATATTTGAGGAAGGTGTTATCAAAAAACTTAGGCGGAAATTCCGGATGTACGTTGTAATCGGTGTATACATTGACGAAGCTGCCACCCATGCGGAAGCCAAACTTATTAAATGAGATGTGCATTACCTGGTCTTTTACGCGCCAGATGTCGGCGGTAACGGGTACGTGGGTTTGGCGGATCTCCAGCGTGTCCATCAGTTCCAGCTGGTATTCACCAGTAAGGATCAGGTCTGTGCTGTGAATGCGCCAGTCGTCATCTGTAATAAAGATATATCCTGAAAACAGTGGCTCCTGTTTACGGCGGGGAATCACCTGTATTTTATTAACGGTTTTGCCTTCTTCCGTAAAGGTGCCTTCCAGGCGGTATTTATAGTAGGCCAGTGCATTTTCTGCAATGGGAGAAATATAACCCCTGGGGCCCATTTGTGTGATAACGGCGGAGACATTATTATCATAGAAGCTGATGATGGCAGGGAAGCTTAAGCCAAAGCCGCCGCCACTTTTGCGGGAAGAAATGACTTCCAGCTTTATTTTATCCGGCTGCCTTGCAGATATTTTAGTCACCGACTCCGACAGGAATATCATCCCTTTCCCGGTGCTGTCCACTCCCATGTCGTTCTTATCTATTTTCTGTCCCATGAATCTTCCTGGCACATTTTTCATCCCGATAGTCCCTTTGATATAGGACATGCAGGTATATTCTTTCACCTGTTGCTGGTAGAAATGCCGTTTCTTAATAGCTTGCCGGATGATAGCATAGGCAGGATCTTCTCCGTTGGCTTTTACTACCACTTCTTTTATCTGCATGTTAACGGGCTGCAAATGAAAGTCGAGTACCTGCGTTGAGGCGTTTACGTTAAGCGGCAGTTCCGTTCTTTTAAAACCGATATACTGGCATACCACCGTATATTGACCGGCAGGGAGATCAAGCTGGTATTGACCGGCAGCATTGGTAGTGGTGCCGGTGGTAGTTCCTTTGATGAATACGGTAGCAAATGGGAGCGGCTGATCTTTATCATCCGTAACGCGGCCTTTCACCGTAATAGCCTGGCAATAACTGGAAATGAAAATGCAAAACAGGGCAGACAGGTAGTTCTTCATATTCCAAATGTAACGGCGAACAGCTTACAGGTTATTTGAATAAGCTGTTTTATCAGAATTTTAACACCCTGGATAAGTAATCAGGCGGGCTTTTTTGCAGCACGGACAAACGCAGCAGAGCTGGCGGCGAAGCCGGCAACGAGTCCGCCGATAAAGGAACTGACTACACCCATAAGCGGTGCACTCCGCACCTTCAATATCATTTCACTCATACGGTTGGCGAGCAGGTGATCATTTCTTACATCCATATAAAAAGCCAAGATCATCCATAACACAAACACGCCCATGAACGCGCTGAAGAATGATTTACCCGGTGACAGCGGCATAAGCAGCGTTACGAGGAAAGCCACGAGCGCTACGCTCCACCAGGGCAGCACCATACCTGCTACATAAGACAGGAGAAGGATCAGGAGAAAATGGGCAAAGGATTTCATGATTCTAATATAAGTAGAAAAGTTCAAAAATGGGGAAGCTTAGTCGCAATAGGGGAATTGTTTTCTAAACCTTTTAAAGATCCTCTTGGAAAATACGAGTTGGTCCTTGACCAGGGTGATGTCGCCTACTGTCATTTCCTGTGAATAGTTCCATACTTCATCACCGGACTTCCCGTCTATTAACCGGAAGGTAAATATTTTGTTGTTTCGGTAAATTGCCTTGTTAAGCTGGGAAGCTGCCGCGTCCGCAATCAACCCTGCCATAGAGGTTGATCCTCGCATGTTCCCTACATTACCGCCGCCATAGGTCGCAGTAGTTACAATACAGGCATCCACTTTCAATCTTTTTGCAATGGCGGATATATCCAGGAAAGGCACTTTCCGCAGATCCAACCCGGCATTTCTCAAAATGGAGTCAGTTGTTTGCCAGGGTTGCACTTCTACCAGCAACCGGTTGGTGTCTGCAGTAATCGTATTATACAACGCTTCCTGCAGCTGTATTCCGTATTTTACTTCCAGTGTACGGAATGCCTGCATATTACTATCGGAAATGTTTTTGTACTCGGTAAACTTGGTCCTGCATGGCAGCACGGCAATCACCTTGTGATCGTAGTTGGTTTGTGCTGTTATAGGTAGCGGAGTGGCGCCTGTCAATAAAAGCAGCATTAATATCTTTCTCATAGGGGGATTTTTATCAAACAATAATTAACGCGAATTTTGTCTTACTCAGGATTACGCTGATTTTACTGATTTTACTTTTTGGATTCTTTGGATTCTTATGATTTTCATTTAAAAAAAAGAACAAACAATAAAATCGCTTCGGTCTTTCTTAAATCTTTATAATCTTAATAAAATCCAAAAAGTAAAATCAGTAAAATCAGCGTAATCCTGAGTAAGACAACATCCGCTACAGGGCACTCGCATTCAGTGCCTGCTCTATGTCTTCCACGATATCCTTAATGTTTTCCAGGCCTACGGAAATCCGTATCAGTCCTGGCGTGATACCGGCAATGGCGCGTTCTTCTTCAGAGAGCTTTGCGTGGGTGGTGCTGGCAGGATGCGAAGCAATGCTGCGGCTGTCGCCCAGGTTAGCGGTGAGTGAAAGGAGCTGTAAGGCATCCAGGAAACGGACACCCTGTTGCAGGCCGCCTTTCAGTTCAAAGCATACGATGCCGCCGCCGCCATTCATTTGTTTTTTGGCGATGTTGTATTGCGGGTGGCTGGTCAGCAAGGGATATTTCACTGACAGCAGGTGCGGGTTATTTACCAGGCGCTCTGCGAGTTTCAATGCGCTGGCCGAATGACGTTCCATTCTCACATACAGGGTTTCCAGGCTTTTGCTGAGCACCCATGCATTGAATGGCGACATGGCCGGGCCGGTACTTCTGCAAAAAGTATGGATTTCCTTGATCAGTTCCGCCTTTCCTACTACTACTCCGCCGAGTACACGTCCTTGTCCGTCGATCCATTTGGTAGCCGAATGGGTAACCAGGTGGGCGCCGTATTCAATAGGGCGTTGCAATACAGGCGTTGCAAAGCAGTTGTCGACGTTTAAAATGATATTATGCTTATTGGCAATGCCGGCCAGCAGTTCCAGGTCTATGATCTCAAGACCTGGATTAGACGGCGTTTCCACGAAGATCATCCGGGTATTGGGCTTTATCATGGCTTCAATACCGGCGGGATCGGTCATATCGAAATAGGAAGTTTCAATGCCCCATTTTGGCAGGAACTTCGTGATCACGGTGTGGGTGGATCCGAAGATAGAGCGGGCAGACAGCAGGTGGTCGCCGGTTTTGAGCAGGGCCATGAAGCTGGCAAAAATTGCGCTCATACCGGAGGCGGTAGCATAGCCGGCTTCTCCCCCTTCAAGGGCGCACATCTTCTGTACAAATTCGTCTACATTGGGATTGCTGAAACGGCTATAGATATTGAAGTCTGTTTCGTCCGCGAAGGTAGCACGCATTTCTTCTGCGTTATCAAAACAAAAACTGGAAGTCAGGAACATCGGTACAGAATGCTCCATCTGGTCCGTTTTAGGCGTCTGCATTCTTACCGCATTGGTATCCGGTTGGTATTGATTTTTTTCTTTGCTCATGGATATGGTAGTTACAGCATTTAAGCGTTCAGTTTCACTTCCCAGGTCAGTTTGGTTTTACCCTGACGCAGGGTTTCCGCTACAGAACAATATTTGTTCATAGACAATTCCACAGCGCGTGCTGCTTTATCGGGATCAATATTACCTTTGAGATGGAATACCAGGTGAGCCGTTTCCCAGAGGGAAGGTTCTTTTCCTTTTTCTCTTTCTGCGTCAATTTCAATACGGAAATCGGTTACTTCCTGGCGTTGTTTCTTCAGGATCATCATCACATCAATGGCAGAACAACCACCAAGGCCCATGATCACCATTTGCATAGGCCTTACCCCGTTATTCTTACCGCCATTTTCCAGAGATGAGTCCATCAGTACTTTGTGGCCGCCTTCATCTACTGCCTCCATATTAAATCCGTCATCTACTCTTTGTAATGCTATCTTCATGATTATTAGGTTATCTTCAACAAAGATAAATAAAACCATCAGGATTTATGCAGTGGCCGTCATTCCTCCCTAATTCATAAATCACCGGTGCTATTTTGCAATTTTTAATTCTGATATTGTAGTTTTGCGCAAATTCGAAGAAGCATTGTCGGCAAAGGTATTTCACAGTCAAACAGCATTCCGGTTAGAATCCGGCGAAGTATTACCGGGATTACATATCGCGTATCATACGTTTGGTACGATGAAAGAAGATGGCAGTAACGTGGTTTGGGTATGTCATGCCTTAACCGCTAACAGTGATGCGGCTGACTGGTGGACCGGCTTAATCGGGCCCGGTAAAGCGATCGACCCTGCCAGGCATTTCATTGTGTGTGCTAATATCATTGGATCCTGCTATGGCAGCAGCGGCCCGCATACTATAAACCCGGAAACCGGCCATCCATGGTACCATCAGTTTCCCACCATTACCATCCGGGATATGGTACAAGCCCATATCCTGCTGAGGCAGCACCTGCAGATTCCCCGTATCCACCTGCTGATCGGCGGTTCTATGGGCGGCTACCAGGCACTGGAATGGGCCTTGCTGGAGCCGGCTGTTACCGGCCGCCTGTTCCTGCTGTGCACAGGAGCCGCGGAAAGTGCCTGGGGTATTGCCATTCATACGGCGCAGCGACTGGCCATTGAAGCGGATGATACGTGGCAGGACAACAACCACAGCGCAGGATCGAAAGGGCTGAAAGCCGCCAGGGCTATTGGTATGCTTACGTATCGCAACTACCACACCTTCGTTCGCGCGCAATCAGATGAAGATAAAGAGAAGACCGATAATTTCAGGGCTTCTTCCTATATCATTTACCAGGGCGACAAACTCGTAAAACGCTTTAATGCACAGTCGTACTGGCTGCTCACCAAGGCAATGGACAGCCATAATATTGCCCGTGGCCGTCATGAAGATATTACCACTACCCTTTCTCATATTCAGCAGCCTACCCTGCTCATAGGCATTAGCAGTGACATTTTATGCCCGCCGGAGGAACAGCAGTTTATAGCGGCACATCTTCCGAACGCTACTTATCATGAAATAGATTCTTCGTACGGACATGATGGTTTCCTGATAGAATTTGAGAAGATCGGCAGCATTTTACAGGAATGGATGCAATAACAGCACATTGATTTTTAAGGTATTATAACAAGATAGATGCAGCAGGACGACCCTGTTGCATTTTTATTTTAATCCCCTGCACTCCCGATGGCTATATGCGGTTTTTTTTCTTTATATTTATTTAAACCGAGTCTAAACCTTTTATAAATCCATCGTGTATGAGAAGCATTCTAATCAAAGCCTTCATCGGCTGCCTGGTGCTTTTATTATCCCTGACCCAGATAATTTCGGCCCAAAACCCTGTCTCCCTTAATGGTACTGTACGCGAAAAAGGTTCCGGCAACGTCATGCCCGGTGTAACCGTAGCGGTTAAAGGCTCCAATACCGGGACTATCACCGGCAGCGGAGGCGCTTTTACCCTCAGAACCACACATGCGTTCCCGTTAACACTGGTGTTCTCCTACGTAGGCTTCAAAACAGAAGAGCGGGAAGTCTCCTCTGCGGCGGACAAACTGGTAATAGAACTCAGCTCCACTGAAATTCTCGGCCAGGAAGTAGTAGTGGCCGCCAGCCGTACACAGGAAAGCATCCTTCAGTCACCGGTGTCCATCGAAAAACTGGATGCCCGCGCCCTGAAGGCCTCCCCCGCACCTTCTTATTATGATGCGCTGGCTAACCTGAAAGGCGTTGAAATGAGCACTCAGAGCTTAACGTTCAAATCAGTGAATACCCGCGGCTTTAACAGCAATGGTAATACCCGCGTGCTGCAACTGAATGATGGAATGGACAACCAGGCTCCCGGGCTGAACTTCGCCGTGGGCAACATGGTGGGTATTCCGGAAGTGGACCTGGACAACATGGAACTCATTCCAGGCGCGGCATCCGCATTGTATGGCCCCAATGCCCTCAACGGTATCCTCCTGATGAACAGCAAAAACCCCTTCCAGTACCAGGGACTCAGCGCCCTTGTAAAAACCGGTTTCCTCAATGATGCAGGCCGCTCTACCGCCACTACCGGGTATTACGATGTGTCTGTACGTTACGCACATGCCTTTAGTGACAAGGTTGCCTTTAAGCTGAACGTAGGCTATTTACAGGCGAAGGATTGGCAGGCATATGATCACCGCGACCAGAGCCTGGCAAACGGTCATACCCTCGAAAATGGCACCCGCGCCAATAATGAAGGCTATAATGGCGTGAATGTATATGGAGATGAGAATACCGTAAATATGTACACCGGCCTGAAACCTGCCCTGATGCCGCAAATGGTTGCATTGTCGCAGCAACTGGGAGGCGCCCTCACACCGGATCAGTTATATAATGCAATCCTGCCTCCGCAGAATATGTCGAACGTAACCCGCACCGGTTACAACGAAGCGGATGTAGTAGACTATACTACCAAAAACCTCAAACTGAATGCAGCACTGCATTACCGGCTCACCACCAATCTCGAAGCCATTTTACAGGGCAGCTATGGTTCCGGTACTACCGTGTACACAGGAGCTGACCGCTATTCCCTGAAAAACTTCAACATGGGCCAGTATAAAGTGGAATTGAAGAGCCCTGACTTCTATGTAAGATTATACACTACACAGGAAAGGGCGGGCGACAGCTACGCCGGTGGTACCCTGGCTGCCGGTATCAATGAAGCCTGGAAAACCAGTCAGCAGTGGTATAGTGAATACTTCGGTACCTATGGACTGGCCGCAGGCAATCTGTTTAAAACAACATTTACCAATAACCTCGGACAAGGTATACCCGCTGCATTTGCTGCTGCCCAGGCCGCAGTTCAATCACAACAGGCTAACTTTATCGGCGCTGCCAGAACCAATGCCGACAAGGGCCGCCTGATTCCCGGCACACCGGAGTTTGATGCTGCCGCAGACAAAGTGAAGAACAAACCCATCCCCGGCGACGCTTCCGGTGTGGGCGCTAAGTTCACCGATAAAACCAACCTGTATCAGGCAGAGTTCATGTACAACTTCCATAACCTGATTCACTTTGCTGAAATACTGGTAGGCGGCAACTACCGCCGCTATGCGCTGAACTCCGAAAAAACACTGTTTGCAGTAGACGACAACGGCGATGAATTCCGTATCAATGAGTATGGCGGTTATGTGCAGATCATGAAAAAGATCATAGAGGACCACGTGAAACTAACCGGCTCCCTGCGCTATGATAAGAACATGAACTTTAAAGGCCAGTTCAGTCCACGTTTATCAGCAGTATATACGTTCCTCGGCACGCACAATATCCGCGCTTCGTATCAAACAGGCTTCCGTATTCCGCACAACCAGGATCAGTATATCGATCTCGTAACGCCGCAGGCACACCTGATCGGCGGCTTGCCGTTCCTCCGCGAACGTTATGGCCTGGATAAAGGACCAGTGTTCTCTCTCCAGTCGGTACAGGCGGGTGCTCCCCAACAGTATGTTTTCCGTGAATTCCTGCCGGAAAGAATCCAGGCATATGAAATAGGTTATAAAGCAGTAATCGCAAAACAATTGCTGGTGGATGCCTATATCTATAAAAATGATTTCAAGAATATGAATGGTACGCAGGTGCTGGTGCAACCAACCGCAGATCCTGCAAAGAATAATATATTCTCTGTACCGGTAAGCGCCACTGAAGTAGTGCATTCCTGGGGATGGGCATTGGGACTGGATTACAGCCTGCCGCTCAATTTCACCGCCGGTGGTAACATCTCTTATAATGAACTCACCAATGAAAAGGACCTGGGTTCATTTATGACGATGTACAACACACCAAAGGTGCGCTATAGCCTGAATTTCGGTAACCGCAACATTGCCAATTCCAATTTTGCGTTTAACGTATTATGGAAATGGCAGGACTCCTTCATATGGCAATCGTCTTTTGTAGGACCAAATTTAAATGCCGCCGGTCTTAGCGAAATTCCGGCCTATGGTACATTGGATGCAATGGTGAGTAAGTTTTTCCCGAAGGCCAAAACCACGGTAAAACTGGGCGCCGCCAATATCCTGAATAAGAAATATATACAGTCGTGGGGTAACCCCACTATCGGCACACAAGGCTATATTTCTATAGGTTATAATTTATAAAGAAGAAGCCCCGGATACTGTTTTCTTGTCAGAAAATAATACCCGGGGCTTTTTATGTTTGTTTGTCGATTGTTATACTACGTCCCACCAGGGTTTGTCTGACGAGGTGGTTGGATTGTTGAGTGGTATGGCATTGACCTGTGGCGTAATTTTTTTAGCCGTGCTTTCTCCTATCCACAGGCTGCGGGCTTCTGCTTTAATATCTTCCCTTTGCAGCAATGCGCCCAGTGTGGCTTTCAGCTTTGCACCCAGTTCCGGTTTCACCATGTATACAAAGTTGGCGTAACCTTCCATGCTGCTGATAATATTTTTTCCTTTGCCCCAACTTTTATTGGCTAAACCGGTTTTCTCTACCTGGTGTAGCAAGGCGCGGAATTTACGCAGGGTGGTACGGTCCAGGCTCAGCTTTTCATTTACCACGATGCCCGTTACTTCATGCTTATCTCCTTTACGCATCACCTTTAGTTTATCCGGGTGGATGGTAAAACCTTCTTCTTTTACAAACATTTTCACGGCACGCAGCAATTGTCCTGCTTTATCTGCAGCCGGGCCTTTGGCAGAAAATGTCATGTCGTCTGCATATCTCGTATAGGCGTATCCGTATTTTGCCGCCAATCCTGCAAAACGCCTGTCCAGCTTATAACAGATCAGGTTGGTAATAGCGGGGCTGGTAGGGGCTCCCTGCGGGAGATGCCGGGCTGTTTTAGCCACATAGTATTTGCGGCCATCGAGCAGTACTTCATCTACTTCCGGTTCTGTACAAATAAGCGCCAGTATGGTAGCCACCTGTTCAGCGTATCCGAGTTTACAGAATAATCCTTTTACCCTTTTGTATTCAATAGACGGGAAGAAGTCGCGCAGATCAATGTTGATCACGATATCCTGACCGGTATGTGGCGCTGCGTTGGTAACGATAGATCTGCCTGGTACGAAGCCGTGGGCCGATTCATCATTTTTTATTTTATAGAGAATATTCTCCAGGATCCAGTGTTGTGCGGCCTTCAGCTGTGGCATTGGCGCAGAAATGGTGCGGGCGCCGCCGGATTTTTTAGGAATCTGAAAACGTTGATAGTGGGTATGATGCCCGACTTTCCGGTTAAAAGATAAATACCTCAGTTTTCCGATGGTGATGCCCATAGCGTTGGCTAACGCTGTAGCGTCGGCCCATACGGGCAGTCCGAACTTTTGGAGTTGCGCTACATCCGGCACCACTTTATTTAAGCCGGCAGATACTTCCTCACCAAGATATACGATCTGCTGATCTTTGGTGATGGCCCATGCGGCGGCTCTTTCTTTTCTTGCGGTTTCGCGGCGTTGTTTTGTTTCTTCCCTCTTCAGTTTGGCTTTTGCCATGCGGGCCTTACGCATATCTTCCAGCATTGCCCGCTTGTTGCGGTATCGCTGCCGTTCGTTCATCAGGTCGTTCAACTGCCGGCGCACCTCATTTTCCTTCTGGATGAGGGTAGCCGCAGGTGAAGGCTGCGCAACATTTTCGGCCCAGAAACCCAGGCGTGTCATTTCCTGTAATATATATTCCTCTTTAGAGGATGCACGTATCTTATCGTACAGTTGTTGACGGGTTAAGGACATGATAAATATGTTTGTATTTATGCTGTTTCATGACTTTGACAACGGAGCCTATCCGTAATAAAAATCCGGTCGTCTAAAATAAAATACCAGTAAAAGGGTGGAAAATGGGCGGTGATACAGCCCTGCTGAGAAGGGGGAAACAAAATTCTGTAAAGAGGAAAAGGCCTTCGTGCAAACCATTGACTAAATCAATCAACTCCAGGGAGGGGGCTACGGTACGCATATTTCAGCCCAGGGGGCTTCTACTGGAAATATGCGTACCGTAGCCCCCTCCCAAAGTAAAGATTGCATTTAGTGAAGCATGTATAGTCAGAATACCTGAATGACGAAACATCATTCGTCCCTTTTCGGGCGCAAGTGCAATCAATTCCTCTTTACAAAGATCTTTGTTATTAACGAGTCAGCAAGGTAGAAAATAATCTCCGGAAATAAAAACACCTCCTTAAATTATTTTACCGCTTTATTTTCCGAATGCGCTATACGCAGTGCCAGCATGTGTTCGCACGGCCCCTTGTATAATTTATTCGTACTATAAAAATTACAGTCGCAGTGTGCATTGCTTAATCTTTCATCCGCATCAATGGTAATAACGGGATGGTATATACGTTGCACACCCTTTACATTTCCTTTCAACTGCAAGCCTACTCCCGGGATATCGGTAGCCGTCAGTTCCACTTTTCCGGCCTGCACCAGTTTAGTGGCTTCCCCTTCCTGCGGATTGGCAAAGCGCAGCTGGTCCAGTGGCAGTGGCTCACGACTCAGTTCGCGGAGGCGGTAAAAGCCGGTGTGCAAATCGTAAATTACTTTGCCTGCCTGGGTATAAATTCCCAGTGCCCCCAATACGGTGGCCTTATCCAGGCCGGTGGCGGCTACAATCGTTTCCGGTTTAGCCATCCACCTGGTTTTCAGGTCTTCAAAAACGGTGAGCTTTGCTACGTCGCTCACGTCTGCTCTTGGCGCCATAAGGTCAAACTGCCCGGCGCGCGACCAGTCGTTGGCGGTCCATCCGCTGAGCCCCAGCGTAAACTGCATATCGCCAAGATCCGCTACATAAAAGGATGGCAGCCCGTTGCCGGTAAGATGCACGGTGAACTTCTTCGCAATTGGAATCAGCCTTTCCAGGATCAGCAACCGTCTTCTCCCCCATATCCTGATCTCCCTGCTTTGCGGGCCGGTGTATAACGATCTTGCACATACGATTTCCTGGTTCCATGGCTCAAATACTGCACGTACTGGTTTACCGGGTTCCAGTATAAAACGGATCGATCGTGGACCGTGTTTTTCTTTGAAGCGCCGCAGCCAGGAACAGAAATTATATACATCCATCGGATGCAGGTCAAACGTTGCGGCGGGCAGTGTCATCGCAGAACTAACCTGCAGAAATCCCCTCACCCAGCTATCGGGCAAATCGATCTTTACTTCATGATACAGTTCCTCCTGCGAGGTTTGCACCTGGAAGCCTGCCGGATCAATCTTAAAATCTGTTTCCTTATAATCACGGATCTTCTGGAATTCGTTATAAAGCGATGCGGAATAATCAATATTGGTAGTGCCGCATTCAAACTCGTTCACTTCTTTGAAAACATTATAACTCGCACTCAGCTTTCCGTAGGTGGATTCGTCCTGGCTGAAACATTCAAAGAACAGTTCATCCGGATGTACGCTGATCACCGGGTCCAGTACAAACCAGGCGTCGCGGTCTTTCTGGTATAAATAATCAAAATAACTTTTACGGGCTTTATAAAAAGGGGCCATCACTTTTTCCTTCTCCTGGTAAATACCATTGAGTTCCCCTCTCAGCGCGTCTATCCGCTGATCGGCCGCCTGCGCATCATAGCCGTTCATGAACTCCGCCAGCCACACTGTTTCCTGCTGGGCAGCCCATTCCTTATAGGCTGTTTTATCTTTCGGTTTAAAGCGCAGATCAGATACCACTACATCATGCAGGGCGGAGATGGCTTCCCGGAAAGCTATTTTTTTATGCAGCTTACCCACAAAAAAGGTAGGGTCACGGCGGGTATCCGGTGCAAAGGAAATGCCCGCAGCGGTGGCATTGCTGAACACGTTGGAGTTTCCGCTGTATCTGTAATTGAATAACATAAATGGATTACTTTTTAAGATACTCTAATCGCTGTTGGCACTATTTCAATGGGTAGTTCTACTGCATACCGTTCCTGGATACTACGCATAATGGCAATGCAGCGGGCTTTGTCGCCAATGGCTACAGTGGCGGATATATGCGCAATAATATAACCGATATAAACAGCTGCTTCTTCCGACTTCATAGCTTCTTTTTCCAGGAATACGAAGATCCGTTCCTTGGCAGCGCGGGCTTTGTTTACCCTGCTCAGTACCACCCGGAAATAATGTTCCAGCTGTTGCAGAAACACCAGGTTGCCGGCAGCATATTGTTGCAGGTAGTTAGTTGCAAATAACTGCATGCTTTCACTTGGATGCTGGCTTAATTTCAGCAGGTAGGTTTGTCCGTCCTGTTCACGGAAGAAGCGCAGCAGCAATTCCCGGCCAAAGGCCTGGATATCGGGCCGTACGCTGTCGGCCACCGCCACCAGTGTTTCCGGCGACCAGTCGTTATCCGTAAACTGCGTTCTGAAAAATTCCATGGCTTCCTGCCGGGTGTCGTCCCATTTCGCATCGAGCAGGCCAATAGCGGCGTCTCTTTCAAAACGGATACGCGCGACGTTGTTATAGTAAAAATGCCAGCTCCACTCCCTTACTTTCAGCAGTTCATGATTACCGGCAGCAATTACCTGTTTCACGGACAGCGCCGATGCAGGAATATATTTATCAAGTACCAGCAGTCCGAATTGCTGTGCCGACCTGTAATTGGCGTACAGCAGGCGTAAAGCGGTAGCTGTGTCGATATCCTGTAGGTAGTCAACCAGCTCGTTGCTGAGGGTAGCCTCAATATCGGCATGCATACCTTCCCCGGTTTCCTTGCGCATGAGCAGCGGCACCAGTTCATTTACCAGGTAAACGGCCATGCGTTTATCCTGCTGTACCAGCCGGCTGATTAGCGGGCGTACCGCATTACGTACATCCGTGTACGTACTTAATAATATATGGAGTACCAGTTCTGGTCTTTTCAATAATTCATCGACGCCCATTGCTTCCAGCACTTCCACGCCGGCAGCTCTTACCGGCTGGAATTCATTGCTGATCAGCTGTTTCAACATGGCGTCGGATACTTCGCTGAAGTTAAACGCTCCTTGTTTCAGGAGCAGCAGGCGTGCTGCGAATGCCTGATTAGCCGCCACCGGGCTTTGCAGCAACGCTTCTATATCCGGCATACCGGTTTCCGTTAGTGCCTCCCGGCAGTGTTGCTCCAGGATGTTACAGCCATCATTCAGGTTTTCATTACCTGCCGGCGTGGATGTTTTCAATGCCAGCAACGAAGTAACTGCCTTTGCACAGAGTATCCTCGCCTTATCCAGTGGCAGGTACGCCGGTTTAAGTTGTTTACGGGCAAAGTCGCGCACTTCCTTATAGGGCGAAAATATCAGCTGCATGAGGAAGTCCATGTCCGCAAAGCAAACCGGCTCATTTTCGCTGATCCACTGCAGTCCCTGTAAACGGGCCAGATCCAGTGGGCTCATCACCAGTATGTATAATAACCGCAACGACGGGTTGGCGGGATCGTATCTTTCTTTGGCCAGTTCCAACCCGAACATGGATGGAATGGAAAATGCGTTGGCGAGCAGCCCTGCAATCACGCCTTCATCCATTTTATCTTTCAGGGCGTTGTAATCCGGGTGGGCTTTCAGTTGCTCCATGGCAAAGATGTGGATCGCTTCCATGCGTGCGGATATGAGCAGCTGGATGAACGCCTGCGGTAACTTTTGCCACAGGTGCAGGAATGGCACATCGCTCACCGGTTGTGCCGGTGAGGCTTTATATTCAGGCGGTACGGCCGATGCGATTGTGTTCTTTTCACCACCCAGCCAGCCGAAGAGTTTTTTCAGCAGGCCGCCTTTGTCTTTCGCGGCGTCGGGGTTGCTACCTGCTGTCAGTTTCGTTCGTCCCTGTGCGTTAGGCGCTCCCTCATCTTTGAAAACCCATTCCTTATGATCGGGCGTTAATTGCAGGTTAGCGGCGTTTCCGCGGAGGATATAGTTGAGGTATACCAGCTTTGAGTTTGCCGGAAACTGGCGGTAGAAGCTTTCATAGCGGCCATTCACCCAGGTATGTTCGCGGGTCTGGTATTCTTTGGCCGCGTCCCTGCTTTCTTCGTATTGCAGCAACAGGGCGGTGGCGAGGCGAACATAATGATCGTCATTTTGTTCACCAAACTGGCGCAGGTTACGGAATACGCGGTAATGAAGGTAATTGCGAGTCCTGTCTGAAAATGCTACTTTACTGGTGGGCCTTTTCAGTTCTTTATCTGCCTGTACAGATTCTTTCAGTTCCGGTATATAAGTGTTTGGTACAAACGGCTTATCGTTATAATCTATACTTGTACCCGGGTTCTTAAACATAGGGGCTTCCCTTTCGAAGCGTGCCGCCAGGATGGCTACGATTCCCTGGTCGCCGCGCAGTTCCGCCTGTTTGAAGATATGGCGGATATGCTGGAACCAGGATGGCCTGAAAGGCAGGTGCATGAGGAAGTTGCCGATGGCAATTCTCACGGCGGAATGCTCAAAAGCTACGATGTATAAGTCTTCCAGTAACGGGTAGCTTTGCTCCTGTTGCGTGATGACCCGTTGCTGCAACAGTGTGAGCAATTCTTCTGTACTTCCTTTGGCAACCGCCTGCTGGAAAACTTCGGGTAGCCGCTGGAGGTAGGAACGGACATGTGCGGTACGTTCTTCCGGTGGCAATAGCAGTAGCAGGCCATTGGCGGCCAGCATCCTGATATTCAGGGGGCGTGAGCTGTTATCGGCATAAGAGCGGAGAACCGGGATGGCGGCGGGGTCGCCTGATTTGCCCAGCGCCCAGAGGGCTGCATAGCGTTGCAGTCCATCGCCTTTTTCCACGAGCTTGATCAGGTAAGGAACGGCTTCCTTTATCTTTTCTTCACCGGCCCGCCATATTACGCGGGAAGTGCTCCAGGCAGTTTTAAAGCTGCTTTTCCCTTCTACCGCATCCTGTAAACGTTTCAGGATGGCGCGGTGTTTCACGTTTTCCACGAGGGTAGTATCTACCGGGGTAAACGACAGATCCTGAACAGCTTCCTGTTCTCCCAGATAACCTTTACTTCTTTTTTCTTTTTCAAGACCATCGAATATAGTGGTGGCGGCAGATAATGCTACGGGGCTTACAGTTTTGGTACCGTCTTTCAGGGTACCGAAGCGTTTACCATATCTGAAGTTAACAATATACTGTTCCGGGCCAACCTCACAAAGATCAATTTCATAGGTCTTATCCGAGTTTCCTTCCCGGAAAAAGAGTTTTACGTTCCTGACAATACGCATGAGCTAACATTAAAAATAGGTGGCTAAGCTAATAAAAGAATTTTGAATTTGGCATATGGGGGGTATATAATTAATATATGCATATACGTTAGGGGTAACATAGCAACGGGCCGGATGGCCGGCCCGTCTTTTTGTTGTAACCTTCATGGATCTTATCCAGAAGTATTTTTAAACGTTGAAGCGGAAGTGCATAACATCTCCGTCGGCAACGATGTATTCTTTACCTTCAATGCGGAGGCGGCCGTTGTCACGGGCAGCTGCTTCAGATCCGTATTTTACGTAATCTTCGTAAGCAATTACTTCTGCTTTAATGAAGCCTTTCTCAAAATCGGTGTGGATTACGCTGGCAGCCTGGGGAGCTTTCCAGCCTTTATGGATGGTCCAGGCACGTACTTCCTGCACGCCGGCAGTGAAGTAGGTGATCAGTTCCAACAGGTTATAGGCAGAACGGATTAAGCGGTTCAGGCCGGGTTCAGTCAGGCCATATTCTCCCAGGAACAATTCTTTATCGGCCGGCTCTTCCATTTCGGAGATCTGGGCTTCGATGGAGTTGTTCATGATAATTACCTGGGCATTTTCTGCTTTCACAGATTCCTGGAGGGCCTCGGAAAACTTGTTACCGGTATGAAGTGATGCTTCATCCACGTTGGCTACGTACAGTACTGGTTTTTCGGTAAGCAGGAACAGGTCGGCAATGGCTACCCTTTCTTCTTTACTGAGACCCAGTTCACGGATGTTACGGCCTTTCTCCAGGTGTTCCTGGCATCTTTTCAGTATTTCGAATTCAATCTTTGCTTTTGGATCGCCACCGGTTTTAGCCATTTTCTCGGTACGGGCAACTTTACGCTCCACGCTGTCGAGGTCTTTCAGCTGTAATTCGGTGTCAATGATTTCCTTATCGCTGACAGGGTTGATCTCTCCTTCTTCGCGGAGGATGTTTTCATCTTCAAAGCAGCGGATCACGTGAACGATCGCATCTACCTCACGGATATTGGCCAGGAACTTGTTTCCCAGACCTTCCCCTTTGCTGGCGCCTTTTACCAGGCCGGCAATGTCCACAAACTCGATGGTAGTAGGCACCACGCGGTCAGGCTTTACCAGCTCTGCCAGTTTATGCATACGTTCGTCCGGTACGTCCACCTGGCCAACGTTAGGTTCTATAGTACAGAAGCGGTAGTTACTGGCCTGCGCCTTAGCGCTGTTGCTCACCGCATTAAATAAAGTCGATTTTCCTACATTCGGCAATCCTACAATTCCAACTTGCAAAGCCATTTTTTAAAATTTGCGCAAAGATAGGTTTATTTTAGTTTATTTGTTGATTGAATAAACCAATAATCTAATGGCATTAAACTACGTATGGCTGGGATTTTTTCTTATTGCATTTGTTGTAGCACTTTTCAAGTCAGTAGTTTTACATGATGCGTCTATTTTCGGGGAGATCATGAACGGCATGTTTGCCAGCGCCAAAACCGGTGCGGAGATCTCCCTGGGGCTGGCCGGCATCATGACTTTATGGCTGGGCATCATGCGGATCGGCGAGGTGGCCGGTATGATCAACCGGTTTTCCAGGCTGGTAAATCCTTTCTTTTCCAAGCTGTTCCCGGAAGTGCCGAAGGGGCATCCGGCCATGGGGTCTATGATGATGAACTTCTCTGCCACCATGCTGGGACTGGATAATGCCGCCACGCCGATGGGGCTGAAGGCGATGAAGGAATTGCAGGAGATCAATCCCCGGCCGGAGGAAGCGAGTAATCCGCAGATCATGTTCCTGGTGTTGAATACAGCCGGCGTGGTGCTGATCCCCACTTCTGTGATTGCCATACGGCTGGCCGCAGGCGCGGCTAACCCGGCGGATATCTTCATCCCTACCCTGATATCCACGTTCATGGCCTTTATCATGGGGATGTTTGTGGTTTCCATCTATCAGAAGATCAACCTTTTTAAACTCCCTGTCCTGGTATTCCTGACCCTGTTTGCCGGGATTATGGCTGCCTTATGGTTTTGGGTACGTAGTTTACCTCCTGCGGAGATAGGCCCGAAAACAGCTTCCCTCGGTGGCGCGATCATTTTCAGCATTGTTATCATTTTCCTGGTGGCAGGGATGATAAAAAAGATCAACGTATACGATGCCTTTATTGAGGGGGCGAAAGAAGGTTTCCAGGTATCTGTAAGAATTATTCCTTACCTGGTGGGTATGTTGGTAGCGATCAGCGTGTTCCGGACCACCGGTTGCCTCGACTATATCACCAACGGCATCGGACTCCTGTTTGCGGCGATGGGGTTCAATACGGATTTTGTTCCTGCCCTGCCGGTGGCCTTTATGAAACCGCTGAGTGGCGGAGGCGCCCGTGCCCTGATGGTGGATATTCTGAAAACGCACGGACCGGATTCTTTTGTGGGTAAACTGGCCAGCATTATACAGGGCACCACGGAAACCACCTTTTACGTGCTGGCGGTGTATTTTGGCTCGGTGAATATCAAGCTCACACGGTATGCCCTGGCAGCCGGACTGATTGCCGACTTCTTTGGTATGCTCTGCGCAATATTACTCGGCTATCTCTTCTTTCATTAAATCACCGGAGTATGCTATAAATGAAAAAAGGAAGGCATTCAGCCTTCCTTTTTTCATTTATAGCTATTAAGCTGGTACATTAATCGTGGCATTCACCCGTTTCACAAAATCATCTGCACCGGTGGGGCTGATCAGCCATTTCCTGTTGAGTGATTCTATCAGCACCAGGTTTTCCCGGCTGGTACACCAGCGCTGGTACTTGCCTATTTCACTGGAACGGTAGGTACCGAGGTACCCGAAAATGCCTCCTAATCCCAGTAAGCGGGAGCTTGTGCCCAGGTCTTCTTCCGTGATGCTTCTCAGTCTTACCACATCTTCCAGCTGAATGGTAATGCTATGCAGCGGGCGCTTGATAAGTATAGTCGTAGCCGTTAGAATGTAATACCGGGGGCTCAGACACCAGGCTACCAGGATGGCTGGCACCAGGATAAACAAAAACATGGTAGTGGTAACTGCATCATGCGAAACATCCGTCATCTGTCTGCATAAAAACACAAGCGTAATAATGATGACCAGGTTCGTTACAATCTTCGAGTTATCATCCAACGGGGCAGCGTATCTCATATATATGGCTCTCCTTTAGTTCGGTGAGTAAGATAAAAAAAATTGGTTATATGCTATCATACTTCCCTGTTTTTTCTTCAATGGTAACATCCCCGTCTTTTCTTATCTGCATTTTTATATATACCAATAACTGGGATGCACCTGCCTTAAAACATACTTCCTGGGTTTTACGTACCACTTCCATCAGCTCCTCGTAGGTGCCTTCCATCACCGTTTCAAAAGGGCATACCCTGTATTTTACGCCGGAATCTTTAATCACCGCAATTGCTTCGTCTACTACCGCGTAAACCTGCTCTGAAGGCACTGAAGGAATGATTTGAAGGGCTAAATTGATCTTATTGCTCATCTTTATGCTTATTTTTAATTTTATGGTTATCAACCTATTAAAACAAAATGCTTACAGTAATGATTTAAATGAAATGATCATTTTTAGCAGCCAATTTGTTCCTTATAATGGAAAACAGCTTGTTTATCTTATATCATCACTTTAATTAAATCTCTCAAATTATTAATTATCAATTACTAACCAAAATATAATTTTATAATTTCCCACTATTTAAAATCGCTGAATGTTTCATTATACATAACAAATAAAAACCATCCGTTTGACTGGTTTATTCAGCCGGCTGGGTGGTAAAACTACGAAAGGCAACACACAAATGAACATGTATTGCCTTTATCATCATAAAGAGCTGGATTATATTTTTGTAGCGAGATAGTTAAACTGGTCTATCCTGTCGAAAGTAAAATTAGCTAATGAGCTCAACTTATCGTTTACAGTATTGTCACCTTCATAGCGTTCAAAAATGATACGCAGATGATCGGCTTTGCCGATAAAATTACGCGCACCTTCCAGCACTTCTGTCTCCATTCCTTCCACATCCAGCTTCATAACGATTTTACTGCGCAGGTCAAATCCTATTTCAGGAATCAGGTCATCCAGTTTTTCAATAGGAATATTGCCTTCTTTATCGTTATCCCGGTCGATATAACTTGACCCGGTAACAGTACTCATAATATTGAAGTTCACCTTCTCCTGCCTGCTACCAAGACCGCAGGCGTAAAGTTTCACTTTATCTTCCACATGATTGAGGGTGATATTTTCCTGCACGGCTTTGTAATTCACGGGTTCAAAAGCAACACAGGGGATTCCTTTTCCTCCCAGCCACACATCATATTCCCCGATACAGGCGCCAATGTCAATAAAACCGTCAATGTTCCTGTTTTCTACCTGCTCCTTTAGGAAGTCGCGTACCCGCTTCTCGTATGCATAATTAATAAACTGGAAGTCGGTTGTGCCTCCGCGGATCCGGAAAAGTCCCATGGCTGATTTTGCGTTCCATTCGTTCAGAGAGGGTTTGTTTAATAAAACGAGTTTAAGGGAAGCTTGCAGGGATTTCCAGTCGTTATACCTGATATATTCACTAAAATAGGCAAGATACTGCCTGTACTTGGATAAATTCCTCCAGGAAGGATAATAGGCTTGATCTTTCATAACTTTGGGGGATTTACACTGAATTTAAAACTAAAAAAGGATAACAGCAAGCCTCCGCAAGCCGTTACCCTATTTATTTTCAGGCATCAAATTACATCTGTTTATAATTCGAAAATCCTCCTTATCTATATGTACAATTACCCCTTCTTTTTATAGTTTACTTCATACAGATCCCGCCGGATATCTTTTTTAGTTTGAACGCTTCCAAAAGCATGTAATTCTTTCAATAATACCAGGTCCACATCCGCGATAACCACCATTTCGGTGTTTGGCGTTGATTCTGCCTTGATGCCCGTTACCGGAAAAGCAAAATCTGATGGGGTAAATACACAGGATTGCGCATATTGCAGGTCCATATTATTTACCTTCGGCAAATTCCCGATACAGCCGGCGATGGCCACATAGCACTCGTTTTCAACGGCTCTTGCCTGCGCGCAGAACCGTACCCGGTTATAGGCATGCTGCGTATCTGTCATGAAAGGCACAAACAGGATCTGCATCCCCTGTTCTGCCAGGATACGGGATGGTTCGGGGAATTCCACGTCATAGCAGATCTGGATGCCGATTTTACCACAATCTGTATCAAACACTTTAATATCGCTTCCTCCCTTAATTCCCCAGGCAGCTACTTCGCCGGGTGTGGGATGGATCTTAATATACTGCTCGTAGGTACCATCCCGGCGACAGAGGTAGGAGATATTATACAGTACCTCATCAATCACTATCGGCATACTGCCTGAGATGATATTGACATTATAAGCTACCGCATGCTGCTGGAATATTTCCCTTAACTGCTGCGTGTATTGGGCTACTCCCCTGATAGCTCCCGCCGGGTCCATCTGGTTGAACTCTTTCATCAACGGAGAGTTAAAGAGTTCCGGGAAAACAACAAAGTCGGATCCATAGTCACTTACCGCATCAATAAAATACTCTACCTGTTGCAGGAAACCTTCCAGACTGCCGTAATCCCGCATCTGCCACTGCACCAGTCCTATGCGTACCGTTGATTTGTTATAGCGGATGGTATCCAGGTCCTTTTCGTAGTAGATATTAAACCACTGCAGCAGGGTCGCAAAGCCTTTCGATGCCTCATCGTTAGGCAGGTAGTTTTTAAGGATCTTCTTTACCGTGAAATCATTTGAAAACTGGAATGTGAGGGTGGGATCATAAATTTCCCGGTCCTGCACTTTCTCGATATACTCCCTGGGCGACATCCGGTCGGAGAACTTTTCAAAATTAGGTATACGTCCGCCGGCCACGATCCCCTGCAGGTTCAGTTGTTCGCAGAGATTTTTACGGGCGTCATATAAGCGGCGGGCCAGTCGCTTACCGCGATAATCGGGATGTACGAACACCTCGATCCCATAAAGCGTATCCCCTTTTGGATTATGCGTATTAAACGTATAGTAACCGGTGATCTGTTCATAAGTATGACTATCACCAAATTTCTCATAGTCCACTATAATGGCCAGTGCGCACCCCACTACCTTGTCATTTACCGTCACTGCGATCTGCCCTTCCGGGAAAAGTGTGATCAGTCGCCGTATGGTTGGCTCCCGCCAATAACTGCCGGCCATATCGGCATAGGCAGACACCATGGATTCTTTAAGATCCAGGTAATCCTCAACGGTCAATGTTCTTATTTCTACTGTTTCTGACATAGCCTCTTTTTCTGTTTTTAAAGAACGATTCTTATTCTAATACTCCAATAATATCGATTTTTTTTATTTACTTTGCATTTAGAGCTAAGAAGTTCAATATTTAACCATCCCCAACGGCAGACCTGCACATATTAATTCAATAAACCGATATACATCATCTACACTTTTGCTACTGTGCCTTTAATTCAAAACAGAGATATCGTTGTAATAGGGCTGCAACAATGGTACACTACTATTGGAAGCAACTGTAAAAATATTGCGCGGGAATTTGCCCGGCATAACAGGGTATTATATATTAACGCACCGCTGGACAGGAATACCCTTATGACCGGAAAAGAAGATCCGCATGTGCAATACCAGCTGAATGCTATTCAGAAAAAGGTACCTGCCATTGTTCCCATCAGCGACAACCTCTGGAACTACTACCCTTCTGCCATCCTGGAGTCTATTAACTGGCTGCCTTTCACGCCGTTGTTCTCCTGGTTTAACAAGCGGAATAACAGAAAGTTTGCAGACAGTATTATGGAGGCTGTCAGGGAAATGAATTTCAAAGACATCATTCTATTTAATGATAATGATATATTCCGCGGCTTCTACCTCAAGGAAATGCTGCAGCCTTCCAGCTATGTATATTATAGCAGGGACTACCTGCTGGGCGTGCCTTACTGGAAAAAGCACGGGCTGCGGCTTGAACCGCAGCATATTGCCAAGGCTGATGCCGCGGTAGCCAATTCATTATACCTCAAGGAAATGCTGCAGCAGTACAACCCTTCCAGCTATTATGTGGGACAGGGATGTGACCTCCGGCTGTTCAATGCGGCAGATAAACATCCGGTTCCGGATGATGTGCCAACAGGACAGGGACCGGTTATTGGTTATGTGGGGGCGCTTAAATCACTGCGACTGGATATTTCCGTTTTGGTAAAGATAGCCAGCGAACAGCCGGAATGGAAGCTGGTGCTGGTTGGCCCGGAAGATGATGACTTCAAAGCGTCAGCGCTTCATCAGCTACCCAACGTTTATTTTACGGGGCATAAGGACTTATCGCAGCTTCCTGCCTATGTGCAGTCCTTTGATGTGTGTCTTAATCCACAAGTTATTAATGAAGTGACGGCAGGTAATTACCCGTTGAAAATCGACGAATATCTTGCCATGGGTAAGCCGGTGGTAGCAACCGCCACTAAAACCATGGAACTGTTCAGGGATTATGTTTACCTGGCGCCTTCACCGGACGATTATGTTCCATTGATTGAAAAAGCTTTATCAGATAACGCAGATCCGGCGTTGGCTGCTGAGCGTATCCGCTTTGCGGGCACACATACCTGGGAGAATTCCGTTGCGGCCATTTACCAGGCGATCTTAAATTCCAGCGGTAATTGATTATGAGTATAAAAGACAAACTGAAACAACACCCGGGGCTGAAGAAACTGGCTTTATACCTGCTGATGCCAAAACATCAGGCACGTCCACGCCTGTGGGTACGGCTGTTTATCAATCCCTTTCTCCATAAAAAAGGAAAAGGCTCCCTGATAAGAAGGCGGACACGGATGGATGTGTTGCCATTTAATACTTTTACCCTCGGAAACTATTCCACCATAGAAGATTTTGCCACCGTAAATAATGGAATGGGCGCCGTAATTATTGGCGACCATGTAAGGATCGGGATAGGCAATGTGCTGATTGGCCCGGTTCGTATAGGCGACAATGTTATACTGGCGCAAAACATTGTATTATCAGGTTTGAATCATGGGTACAAAGATCCCGATGTTCCTATTGCGTTGCAGCCCTGCACCGTTGGAGAAATTGTTGTAGAAGCAGATTGCTGGATTGGCGCCAACAGCGTTATTACCGCAGGCGTAACCATCGGCCGCCATTCTGTAGTGGCAGGTGGCAGTGTGGTTACCAAAGACGTTCCTCCTTTTACAATAGTGGCGGGCAACCCTGCCCGCCCTATCCGTCAATATCAGTTATCCAGTGGTACCTGGGAAAAAATCTAGTTGCTTACTTTTATAAAACGGCCTTTCTTATTGTAGCTGCTGTCTTCCGACTTCACATCTATAATGAAATGTCCGTTTGATAAATTGCTAATGTTTACTTCTGTCTGGAATGAATCAGGTGTTGTATATCTCAGCTGTTGCTGCATACGGCCATTCATGTCGAAAATCCTCACCTGCAAAGGCGTTGCGCCGCTCCGCACGATCCGTAACCGGATGTATTGTGTGGCCGGGTTGGGGAATATACCCAATGAATCTTCCTCATGCGTGATAATATCATTGCCCAGTACGGTTAAGGTAAAGGTGCTGGTAGCCGTACCGCCCCTGTCATCCGTAACCGTAAGTTTGAATTCGTATTTGCCTGCGTGGAGGCCGTTGATCAGTGTTTGTACCTGGTCAGGGCTTTTTAAATTGGCGGTGGCGGGTCCTTCTACCTGCGTCCATTCATACTTCACAATATTACCATCAGGATCATAAGATGAACTGCCATCTGCAATGAACGAATTCATTGGCTGCTGAATGCTCCTATCACCCTGTGTTTGGGCTACCGGCACTTTATTTTCCAAAGGCAGTACCATAATACTTACTGAAGAAGAATTGGTGGCGCCATTATTATCGGTCACCGTCAGCCGGAACGTATAAGTTCCCGTCTGCAGGTTGGTGACATTTGTTTTGGCGGCATTGGTAGCGGAAAGATTTCCTCCCGCAGGACCAGCGGTTTTCTCCCACAGCCAGGTAACGATTTGTCCGTCGGCATCCGTGGAGGCGCTGCCATCCAGGGCTGCGCTGCTTACCGGTAACTGGATCTGTATATCATTTCCCGCAACGGCCACGGGTGGTTTATTCACCGGTGCTGCGGATACCGTAATGTTCACAGTGGCATTGCTGGTAGCGCCATCGTTATCGGTGACTGTCAGCCGGAACGTATAAGTTCCCGCCTGCAGGTTGGTGACATTTGTTTTGGCGGCATTGGTAGCAGAAAGATTTCCTCCCGCAGGACCTGCAGTTTTCTCCCATAGCCAGGTAACGATTTGTCCGTCGGCATCTGTGGAAGCGCTGCCATCCAGGGCTGCGCTGCTTACCGGTAACTGGATTTGTATATCATTCCCTGCAACGGCCACCGGTGGATTATTCACCGGCGCTGCGGTCACTGTAATGTTCACAGTGGCGTTGCTGGTAGCGCCATCGTTATCGGTGACTGTCAGCCGGAACGTATAAGTTCCCGCCTGCAGGTTGGTGACATTTGTTTTTGCAGCGTTGGTGGCTGAAAGATTTCCTCCCGCAGGACCTGCGGTTTTCTCCCATAGCCAGGTAACGATTTGTCCGTCGGCATCCGTAGAGGCACTGCCATCCAGTGCTGCGTTGCTTACCGGTAACTGGATAGCTATATCATTGCCCGCATCTGCTACCGGCGAAAGATTAGGCGCTGCTGCCAGTACAAGGATGGTTACGGTGGCTGTGGCAGTGGCGTTATTATTATCAGTAACCGTTAACTGGTAGGTATAGGTACCGGTAGAAAGGTTACTCACCGTTGTTTTGGATGCGCCGGCACTTGCCAGGTCTCCGCCTGCCGGGCCGGCGGTTTTCTGCCATGACCAGGTAACGATTTGTCCGTCACTGTCGGTGGAACTACTGCCGTCGAGCGCACTGGTGTTTACCGGCAATTGGATCTGTATATTTTTCCCGGCATAGGCTACCGGTGGTTTATTGGCAGCAGCGGTTACGGTAACATTTACGGTGGCCGTATCCTTTGCACCGGTGTTGTCTGTGATAATGAGACGGTAAGTGTAAGTACCCGCCAACAGGTTGGCTACATTTGTTTTAGCAGCGTTGGTGGCAGAAAGATCGCCCCCGGCAGGACCGGCGGTTTTCGTCCAGGCCCAGGTGGTTATTTGTCCGTCGGCATCCGCAGAGGCGCTGCCGTCCAGTGATGCACTGTTTACGGGCAACTGTACCTGGATATTACTTCCGGCATTGGCCACCGGCGGTTTATTGGTAGCGGCGGTTACGGTAACGTTTACGGTGGCCGTATCCTTGGCGCCGGTATTATCTGTGATGATGAGACGGTAAGTATAGGTACCTGCCACCAGGTTGGCTACATTTGTTTTAGCGGCATTGGCGGCGGAAAGATCGCCCCCGGCGGGACCGGCGGTTTTCGTCCAGGCCCAGGTGGTTATTTGTCCATCAGCATCCGTAGAGGCGCTGCCGTCCAGTGACGCACTGTTTACGGGCAACTGTACCTGGATGTTACTTCCGGCATTGGCCACCGGTGGCTTATTAGTAGCGGGTTTCACGGTAACCGTGATGCTGTCGCTATCTGTCAGCCCCTTATCGTCGGTGACGGTCAAAGCATATACATAGGTTCCCTGTGTAAGTCCCGTTACATTTGTTTTAATGACGTTCGGGCTCACAATGGTGCCGGCGGTGGGACCACTGATCTTCTTCCAGACATAGCTTTGAATGGTGCTGCCGCCTGAAGCGGCCGATGATGCGCCGTCCAGGGTTACATAATCTATTGGTAAGGTAATGGTAAGGTCGCCACCTGCATTTGAAACGGGTGGTGAAGTGGTGCCGGTTTTCAACTCAAAAGCACCCACATCGTATTTGCTCTGCTGCGGACGGGCGGTATTGTCGAAATCTGTTTTCAGGGAAAAGTCTGTCATATCCCTGCCGGTGTTTACCGCTGTCGAAGTAGATGTCAGCCGGTAGTTTTTTGCGGCTCCGTCCACAAATTTGGCGGAGGCCACATCTGTGTAACAAAGGTTATTGCTGGCGGTCAGCTTTATAGGCAGGTCTCCTTTAATATACATTCCCTTTGAAGGATAATCGTAGGCTGTTCCTGTTTCCACCAGCAGGTTATTATACACCTGGTGCCCGATGGGTGTCTGGTAGGCAAATATTTTTATACCGTTCTTACCCGCATCTGTATTAACAATGGTGTTATTGTAGATAATAGCAGCAGGAGGAGGAAAAACATCCGGAGTCGTGTTTTCCGGAATCTTATCTGCCACGTTGATTCCTTCATAAAAAATATCAGAGATCACATTATTATATATTTCGCTTACGCCCGAACCGAAAACCGTAACTCCTGGCATATAGCCAGTGGTGATGGTATTATTATAAACTTTCAGGGCGGAACCGGAACCAATCAGGATTCCATAACCATGTGCAGAGTTCTTTGAAGTGGCATAATTTACCAACCGGTTATTGAATACGCGGTTGTCGCCATTCTTGGCCATGGAGATCTGTAATCCGTCGCTGCCAATATTTTCCAGGTCGTTGTCGTATACCCAGAGGTTTTCAATCCAGTGCGACTTCATATCAACGCAGGTACCTTCTGTCCAGTAGTAATGCGTGTTACCGATATAAAAACCTTCACCGGTCGAGTTGCGGCATTTAATGTGATGGAGTTTCACATTCTTCATTACAAAGCTGCCTTCGAGGTATTGAGGCTGCGCACAGGTTTGCAGGGTTTTTGCCTGTAACAGGATGTTGCCATCGTGGATATAGACATTATGCACATCAAAATCGGAGGCGCCCATACCCAGTGTAAGACCGAATATTTTAAGTCCTGTTATATTTGTACCATTCAGGTCAAAACCAAATTCATAATTTTTATCTCCGCTCCCGCTGATCTCTACGAACCGGCAGGTTGGCGCATTGAATACAGCTGCAGTGCCCTGGTTCTTTACGCCCAGCTTTACCTGTCCGCCACAGTTGATGATAACAATAGGTTTCGCTGCAGTTCCAGTCAGGTTGCCGAGATGCAGGTATTCATATTCTCCGGCCGGAATACATAACGTGTCACCGGGATTTACGTTAAATGTTTTCATTGCGTCCGGATAATACATTTCTGCACGTCCGTTGGCGGTATTGCTCATTGGTACAACAATACGCTTCCCTCCTGTAACGGGTGGCGGTGTGGTGGGTACTGTTCCACCCTGCGTATACTGCAGCATCCACTCATACATATTTTTGCCATCTTCCTTTGTGGCAGGATCGTAAGCCCTGGTCCACGCGTCGTGGGAAGCGGCGCTGTAGATAGAAAGTTTTGCCAGCGGGTTCGGCGCCGGCACAGTAGCATTAATATATTTTATCCAGTTCTTTGAATAATCGGAAGGCACTGTTGGATCAGCATCGTTATGAAAAGCCCATACAGGTGTATTGTTTGAGGCCACTACCGCGGCATAGGCGGTGGTGGGTGGATACATGCCGCAAACAACAGCGGCTGCTGCAAAAGCTTTGGCCTTGGTTTTATCTTCACAGAGCGCCCCCCACGTTAATCCGCCTCCCATGCTCAGGCCTGTGATATAAATGCGGGAAGGATCTATATCATATTTTGTAAGAAGATAATTTTTAAACAGTGTCACATCTCCGGATCCCGGCCAGGTGTTAAACTGGGGGGATATCACTATAAATGAAAAAGTTTGATTGTTTACGGTGAAGGTGGTGGGAAATTTACCATCGTTGATTACCCGTGGCAGACCATTTCTGAGTACTGCAGATAGCGGAGAGCCATAACTGGCCAGTTCCCCGTTGCCATGAAAGAAAATAATCAGGGGATATTTCTTTCCACTCCCGGGCGTATAGCCGGCGGGAAGATATTCATAGAAGCCTTTGATATTGGACATCGTAGGATCACTAAATGAACGCGCTGTCTGAACCTGGCTGAAAACAGGGACCGATCCAAAACAGGATATTAATAATATAACAGCGCCTAGCCTATAAATACTGCGGCAAAAAAATTGCCTTAGCAATAGCAGATGGTTTATCATATAAATATATGGCTTGTGCAATGGTTTTTAAAAGTCTATCCTCATAGTCAATACTTAAAAGTTCCCGAAAAAAGGGGTTTTTATTATTGCAAAGAAAGCTTTTTTTTAATTCACATAATGAAAAAAATTAACATATATCATTACAATAAATAAAGTATAAATATTTTATATCTATATTTATTTGTTTGTTTTCAATCTATCCCCGTTGCGATGCTATTTATTCTAAATAAAAAAACTACCTTTGTTATTCTGAGCATCTAATATTCCTCTTTTTTTTAGCCTCATCCTGTAAAAGACCATTGTTTTTCATACAATTTGAATGTAATTAATGGTTCATGGCATTTAAACTTTTAGCTGTTGTCCGTAACAGGCATTTCCATTCCCTTCTAGGAAACGTCATAATGGCTTTTTTCAACGTACTTTCCTTTGCATTACTGGTGAGGATGCTTTCCCTGAGCGCCTTCGGAGAATGGGTATTATTTCTGGCCACTTACAATATCCTGGATCAGATACGCACCGCCATGTTGCAATCCGGCATTATTAAGTTCAGCGCAGGAACAGATATTGCTGTTAGCAGACAGGTTACCGGGGCTGCCTGGTACATTTCCCTGGTACTCACTATCTCTTTCATCCTGCTGTCTCTCCTGGTATACGCTGTTGCTTATCCGTATTTCAGCGCCACCTGGCACTTTTTCCTGGGATGGCTCGGAGTCATGACTTTATTTTCGCTGCCTTTTAACTTTGCCACCTGGGTATTACAGGCTGCGCACAGGTTTGATAAAATTGTACAGATACGTATGCTGCAAAACGGGTCCTTCCTGGTTTTACTCGGCGGCCTGTTCCTCATGAAACAGGTAACACTTCATAACGTATTGTATACCTATTCATTATCGCTGCTGATCACCAGCATTTATTGCATGATATTCCGGTGGACAGCTTTAACAACGATGGCTGCCAGAACGAAAGTCCAGGTAAAAGAATTGTACCATTACGGGCGGCTGATAGTAGGCAGTATGGTTTCTTCTGCCTTTTTGAATTATTCCGATAACCTGGTGCTCAGAACAATGCTCAATCCTGCGGCGGTAGCGGTTTACAGTATTCCCCAGAAATTCATGGAGGTAATTGAAATTATATTGAGAAGTTTTGTAGCCACCTCGCAGCCTACTATTTCTGCCGCTGCCAACCGGAACGACTGGAAAGAAGTATCCCGTGCCTTTTGCAGGTATACCGGTACGGTTACCATTCTCATTCTTCCTTTTGTGGTGGGACTGCTACTCTTTACCAAACCGCTGATCCTTTTACTGGCCGCCAAAGCCTATTTGCCGGCTACCGATATTGTACGGATATTCCTGTTCTCGGCTATCCTCTATCCTATCGACCGCTTTATCGGGGTTACACTGGATATGATCAACAAACCGCTGATCAACTTCTACAAAAATCTCATTAAACTGATCCTGAATATTGTGCTGGATATCACGCTGGTATTGCTTTTTGCAGATATCCGTGCGGTGGCTGTTGCTTCTTCCCTGAACCTTTTATTTGCGGTCATCTTCGGATATATTTTCCTGCGGCGTTATCTTCCCGCGGTGAACCTGAAAAGTATATGGCACTACGGCTGGTTTGAATGCAAAATGTTATTGTCAAAAATAAAACTGTTCCGTTTACAGTATAAATAATCTTCAGTTTATGAAACTCGCTTTTATTATACTGAGTCATAAAAACCCGGCGCAACTATGCCGGTTGCTGAACAGGCTGCAACACCCTGCCATTGATTGTTATATACACCTCGATGCCAAATCTGATATCAATGACTGGCAGGAGGCGATGAATATGCCGCAGGTATACTTTATTGAAAAACGGGTAAATGTTACCTGGGCGGGATATGGAACCATACAGGCAGCATTGAACGGAATCGAATTTATTGCCGGCTCAGGCAGTCAATATGGCTTTATTCATCTCATCAGTGCACAGGATTATCCGCTTACGGATATGAATATGTTCTATGATTTTTTCAGCAACCGCGCAGGACAACAATTCCTGGATCTGCTTCCTGCGGATGAACTGAAAAAGATGATGCCCAAAATTACCTCCTATCATTTTGAAGATCTCCGCCTGCCGGGGAAATACAGGATCACGGCATGGATCAATAAAATATTGCCCCACAGGCGTCACCCCCTGAACCTGGGAGTGTATGGAGGATCGCTCTGGTGGAGCCTCACACAGGAATGTGCCACCTGGTGCCTGCGGTATATCCAGGATCACCCGGAAATTGAGCGCTTTTACAAATATACCTGGGGAGGAGATGAATTCATTTTCCAGACCATCATTATGAACGGGCCCTTTAAGAACAGCGTGCAAAATAACTACCAGCGGTATATCGACTGGTCAGAAGGACATGCGCATCCCAAAACGTTTACCATGAGTGACCTTCCTGCTATACTACGGTCGGGTAAATTACTGGCCCGCAAATTTGATATGGATAAAACGCCGGAGCTACTGGATAAAATAGATGCGGCGGCCAACCGCCTGTAAAAAGAGAAGGCCGATCACCGTGATCAGCCTTTCTCTATTTGTACCAACATTCAAAAATCAACCGGCACTTTTTCTCCATAAGGTGTTAAAGCCACCGGTAAAATTGTACGGCAATATTTCTGCTACCTGGCAATCGAGCGTTTGCAGGAATTTAAGGCGCTTTGTCAACAGGGAAAAAGGAAATACATCTTCCACAAAATTCGTTTTCGCAAACCTCACAATTTTGAAATCACTCGCCTGTGCCAGCTCCTGTAAGTCTTTACGCGTAAAGAACTGCACGTGATCCAGGTTATCTGCCTGGGATTGTGCAGTGGTACCTTTAAACCCAAGTGCACTTTTTACTTTATTAATGTTCTTCCACAAAACGGGGTTATTGCGCGCTTTGAGCATGGGTCTTGTTACACACAATTCCCTGGGGCCATTACCATTGGGAACCGTTACAACCAATAATCCATCGTCTTTCAGTGATGCGTGAATGGTGTTCAGCAGCAGCCCCGGGTGATCCAGGTGCTCCAGTACTTCGCTGCATATTACGGCATCATACGTTTCGCCCTGGGCAGTAAGCGCTTCCGCGCTGATGGCTGCAAACTTCACATTAGGATAAGTATTGCGCTGTTGGGCAACGGCAATGGTTTTCTCGCTGATATCTATCCCCAGCACTTCATAGCCAAACTGTCCGAGATGCCGGCTGATAACGCCATTACCACATCCTACATCCAATACACGTCCCCCATCCGGAATGTTACTTTTCAAACTATCCGTTATAAAGTTGAGTCTTTTTATATCGGTGATCCGATCATATTCGTAGGTGATTACGGTGTTTGTCATATTGAAATTGATAAAATGTTATTATTTACAAAGCTGTTGATATACAGCCGCAATTTTCTCTGTCATGCCCGCCACATTGAAATTCGCCGCAATGGCCGCTTTAGCATTACTTTGCAATGTAGCCCTCAGGGTACTATCCTTTGCTACCCTCACAATGGCCTCAGCCAATGCCGCGGGATTAGCTGATGGCACTAGCAGTCCGTTCTCGCCGTCTTTCACCGCTTCTTTGGTACCGTCAACATCGCTGGCAATAACGGCTTTCCCCATTGCCATGGCCTCTAATACGCCGATAGGAAAGCCTTCCCATAAAGAGGGCAGGCAGTAAATATCCGCTGCATGCAGCACTGCGGGTACATCCTGACGGAAGCCGGCGAAAGTTACCTGCTTCTCCACGCCTGCTTCCGCAGCGGCGCTTACCGCAGCATCCATCAGTTCTCCATCTCCTATCATCAGCAAATGCAGCTGCGGCGCTTGTTGCAGCGCTGCCGCAAAACCCCTGATCATACATACCGGGTCTTTTTGATAGGTCATGCGCGCTATAAAACAAACCAGGAGTTTATCTCCCGGTATGCCATATTCCGCGCGCAGGTCCGGGTAAGACTGATCGGGATTAAACTTCTGCAGGTTCACCCCATTTCGAACCACGATACCGGTAAAATCTTTAAACGCTTTCACGCCGGTTTGCCGGTTGGATTCCGACACGCAGATATTCACCTGAGTTTTACCGGTAATAAATCGCTCAGCAGCAATACGCAGACGTTTGGCCAGTGGATGCAGTCCGTCATGAAAAGACCAGCCATGAATGGTATATACCACCGGTAAGCCCAGGCGGCGTGCAGCCCACAACACATTTGTGTTTGCGCGGGTACCATGCACATGCACAATATCTATCCGCTGGTCCTGCATGAATTTTTTTACTTTTTTCCAGACGCTGATATCAAATGCTTTCTCACTTTCGATTACAAAGACGGGAATATCCATTTTCTGTAAAGCCGTTATCATAGGGCCTTCTGTGAAAGAAAGCACAATGGGATCAAACGCGGATTTATCCAGCGAGGCTACCAGGTCCAGTACATGACTCTCTCCCCCGCCAATTTTACCCTGGCGGATGGTTTCAAGTACCCGTGTTTTACCATTTGTTTTGCCCATACTATAACTTTTCTATCCAGCGACTATACCACAACTGGAAAACCAGCATATTCCATAATTTCTGGTGACTCACCTTTCCTCCGGACAAATAAGTTTCCAACAGCTGCTCCACATGAGGCACATTGAAAAGCCCTGATTTTGCGAGGCGCTCACCTGACAGATAATATTGCATCTGTTCTTTCAGCTCGTCCTTAAACCATTCCTGCAAAGGAGCAATGAAAGGTCTTTTCGGACGTTCCATCAAGGTTTTGGGAATGTATTTATGTACAATGGTTTTCAATATATATTTATTGATACCATCCTTTACTTTAAGACCAGCAGGCACTTTTGCAAGGAACTCCACCAAACGGTGATCCAGCATAGGTTCCCGTCCCTCAATACTCACCGACATCGTGGCCCTGTCCACCTTCACCAGGTTGTTATCCACCAGGAAAGTTTTATAGTCCACTGCCAGCAACCTGTTCAGGGGATCATTCATATTATCCAGCTCCCCGTTCATATCGAAGTTGGTTTTATAACCATCTGCCGGTACGGCGGTATAATAATTAACTTCATTTTCTGTCAGGTACTGGCTGATGTATTTGAGCGCGTGCTGTGGTTTACCGCTGGCCCATATCAGTTTCATTTTTTCGTACCGGGACGCGAAATTATATTGCTTGTTAAAGTAAGGGATAATTTCCGGCGATACCACAGACATGGCCGCACTGAGCGTGCGTTGTAAGGGCTTTGGAAAGCTCCCGGTATAACGGAGCGACTGGTTAAACTTGTTATACCCCGCAAATACTTCGTCGCCTCCATCAGCAGAGAGGACCACTTTTACTTCTTTACTGGCAAACCTGCTGACCAACGTAGTGGGTACGGTGGAATTATCTGCAAATGGTTCGTCATATATTTCCGGTAAGTGATGTAACACGTCTTTTGCATCGTTGGCTCCTACTATCCATTCGTAGTGCTCGGTGCCCAGGTGCATCGCTATTTTCTTCGCTTCTTTTGATTCGTCCCACTGCGGCTCCTTATACCCAATGGTGAAGGTTTTGATGCGGCTGGAAGTATTGGACTGCAACAGTGCCGCAACGCTGGCACTATCGTATCCCCCGCTTAAGAAAACGCCCACCGGCACATCAGATACCATGCGGTAACTGTAAGCGCTATGCATCAGTTCCTCTGTATGCTTGATGACATCATGCTCAGATAATCCTGTAAGCGGCTGACGGTAAGCATCCAGTACATTCCAGTATTGGACTTCCCGGATAGCAGCGTCGCGGAGCGATAATTTAAGGAGATGCCCCGGTTTCAGCTTATGGGTATTCTTGTAAATAGTGTACGGCGCCGGAATGTAGCTGTATTGGAGGAACAGGGACAAGCTCTTCTCATCAATCTCTTTCCGGAAAGCCGGATGTTCACAAATCCCTTTTAACTCTGATGCAAAAAGCAAGGTGCGATCATGCCAGTAGTAGTATAAAGGCTTAACCCCCGCGCGATCGCGGAACAGCGTTACTTCCTCTGCGGTGCGGTCATAAATAACAAAGGCAAACATACCGATGCATTTATCCAGGATCTTTTCACCCCATTGCGCATAGCCTTTCAGCAATACTTCAGTATCAGCACCGGAATGGAAGTGGTGACCCAGTTTTTCCAGCTCCGTGCGGATTTCTTTAAAGTTATATACCTCTCCATTGAAAATAATGGAATATTGTTCGTAGTGCATTGGCTGGTGGCCGGACTTCGAAAGATCCAGGATGGATAAACGCCGCTGACCGAGGCCAACAGATGCCTGTGGATGTTCGTACACTTCATATCCGGCGTCATTCGGGCCGCGGTGCGCCATCACATCTGTCATGCTACGCAGGATGTCTGCGTCTGATTTTTGGGTAAAATCAATAAACCCTGCTATGCCACACATATGTTATCTGGTTTAGGGTGTTTAAGATTCCAGAAAATTCCCTTCCAGAATGCATTCATATGAACCGATTCCCTTTTTAGTAAAAACTGAAGGGTATTTTTGGGAATGGTAAGAAAAGTAAAATACAGCATGAAAAACATTCTGGCAGGAAGCTTTACATTCCGGCGCATGAATAATATCCTGTTACGTGTAATATAATACGTTTTCAGCGGGCTGTTCTTTCCGGTGGTCATGGACTCCTTGTGATAGATCAGCGATTTGTACTGGTAGTATATCTTATATCCCTGGCGTTTGAATTGTTCGCACCAATCGAATTCTTCATAATACAGGAAATATACTTCCGGCATCAGGCCTACCTTGGCAAGGGCCCGGGCAGATACCATCATGGCGCCTCCGTGGGCGTAATGTGTTTCTGATACTGCATCGTACTGGCCCTTATCTTCTTCCCGGCAACCAATCATACTGTTCCTTCCGGTGAGTGTATCCACTGCCTTGTACCCGGCATATTCTATAGTTCCTTTCTGAAAAAAGTAATGGAACTTGGGGCTTACCACACCGGCATCCGGATGTTTGCCAAATACTTCCAGTAAGCCTTCTATCAATCCTTCGGTAAATTCTGTATCATTATTTACCAGGAAAAGATATTCACCGGAAGCAGCTTTGATACCGAGATTATTTCCTCCTGCAAAGCCCAGGTTACTTTTACTTTCAATGACGATGGCAGACGGATACTCACTTTTTATCACCTCAACCGGGCTTTCTGCAGAGGCATTATCCACTACAATAATCTCCAGGTTGGGGTAGCTGATCCTGTTAAGGGAGGCCATGAGTTCCGCGGTTACCTTGGCATTGTTATAATTAACAGTTATAATGGATACCAGCGGATAATATGTATTACTTTCTGGCTGCATCTAATAAAGGATTGTCAATACCTGTTTGGGTATGAGTAGTATGTATAAAAGTTTTATCTGCACCTTTCAGGCGGAATAACAATAATATCATGATACCGATAGCACGTGGTAACGTAACCACCGCAGTGAAAAGATATTTTGTAAAAAATTTCCCCGGGATAGGCAACAGCAAACTCACTATATTCAATATAAACAACACGCTCCACCAGTAAACTGAAACCGGTACAAAGCGCTCCAGCAGCAATGAAAGCGCGGTACAAACCGTTAACGCTGCCAACAGCAGCATCCGCGGCAACAACGCATTCTGGCACACCGCAAGATTGAAATAATTGATATCGCCTTTGAATAAAGCCGACCATCCTTTACTCCAGAACGTGCGCAGGTATACCAGCTGACTGGACATCCAGCGTTTCCGCTGATTTTCAAATACGGCTGCATGCGTAATCTTTTCATCATACACATAGGCGTCTTCCAGGTATAAAATGCTGTGTCCTTTTGAGATCACCAGCAGTTGCAGTACCTTATCAAATCCGCCGGTGGCCTGTACTTCACTAAGGATCTGTTTGATGAGCGGATAGTGAAAGGCCATGCCTGAGCCAATTACCGAAGAGGACAATCCAAGCGCATTGGCGCCTTTGCGGTAAAGGTGATTGGCGATGATTTCATTGGCTGCATCCAGGATGGCAAAAGGCGTATTAAGGTTTTTGGCTACTCTTTGTCCCTGGATGGCGTGATGCCCCTGCTGATAAGCGTGATTGATCTTTAAAAGAAAATCTGCTTCCAGCATATTATCTGCATCACAGATAAGGGCCAGGTCAAAATTATCTCCCAACCTTTCAAAAGCGGTATTCAGTGATTTAGCTTTGGTACTTTTATCAAACTTAACGGCCATTACATTTATGCCTGTTGCTGCCAGCTCTGCCATGGTCCGTGGCTGTAAAGAGTCTGCAATGACTACCACTTCAAAATGCTTTGACGGGTAACGCAGGCGGTTATAACTGTTTACAGTAGATAAAATAATACTGTCTTCTTTATATGCCGGGATGAGAATGGCAATCCTCGCGTAATTAACAGTTTCCTCGTATGCAATCTTCTTTTTCCGGCTCAAACGGCCGGCTATGGCTAACAACAGATTGTACAATACACAACCGGCCAGGTAAACAAACAGTATTACTTCAATAATCGTTATCATTATACATTATCTTTTTGAACAAGCGCGAACGGCGTACTGGCCATCAGCCACATATCATACCTGAGTGAGCGTTTATGGGCATAATTGATATCCAGGTCAATCCGTTCCTTTACGGACATATCCTTCTTTCCCCTTTTACTAACCTGCCACAAACCTGTGATACCAGCCGGTGCGAGGAATCTTTCCACCCATTCGTCTGTAGTAAGCGTGGTAGCTTCATATAAAGGTAAAGGGCGGTTACCTACCAGCGACATATCTCCCTTCAGTACATTCAGCAGTTGAGGAATCTCATCTAAACTGGTATTGCGCAGGAAACTGCCGAGTTTGGTTACCCGTGGGTCGTTGGATACTTTTATAAAAACCGGTCCGTCCGTCTGTCCGTCGTACTGGTTGAGGTGTTTAATTTTATCCAGCTGCTTATCCGCATCAGGTACCATTGTGCGGAACTTGTAGAATTTGAAGACGCGGTAATTTCTTCCGGCGCGCTTGGCGGCGTAGAACACGGGGCCTTTGGATTCCATCCTGATCAATACAGCAATCGTCAGCAATACAGGGCTCAGCAATATTAAGCCGCTGCCTGCCAGTGTTACGTCGAGCGTACGTTTCAGGAAATTGCTGTAAAATTTGCGGCTGTATAGCCGGGTACGGAGACTGCTACTTTTATATACCGGGAAGGTGCGCATGCGTTTAAACTTGCTCACGATGGCAATTTTGTTACCCAGCATATGCCATGCCTCCATTGTGATGATGTCATCAATAAATGAATGCCTGGTCACCAGCGATTTCATTTCATCAAATCCTTTTTCTGTGTAAACGAAAAAAGGAATGGAGCAAAGAAACTGGTGTGTTTTAAAATAGCTGTCCCATTCAGAAAGGGCCGATTCATAGGCACTGTCGAACCGGTAAATAATTGCCGCAGGCACTTTCTTAAAAACGTGCTGCAACTGACTGATCACTTTTTGCGCATCTTCTACGTTCTCGGTCACTATGCATCTGAACTGATCGTTTTCTGTCAGCATTCCCTTATGCGGGGCGCCAACAAAAAGCAAAATACTTTCAGCGTCCGGCATTTTGGTAAACAGGGAGCTTTTACCGGTATCTACTCCTCTGATGCTTTCTACCTGCAGTAAATTTTGAGTAAAGGTATCCATCGGTTAAAAATTAGTAGTGTATTCGTAGGTGACAATATCATTTATTATACAGCAGCAGCACTCAATTGTTTCTCAAGTATGTAATCCACTTTATTTAACAATTGCATCGGGTCGAAAGGCTTTTGCAGCACTTCCCTCACACTATTATATTTTGTTGAAAGATCATTCATTTTATCGGCATAGAATCCCGAAAGTACCACTACCGGCGTATCCTGGTAGAGATAGCTGCCTGACAGATAATCCAGCAGTTCCCAGCCGTCGATATTCGGCATCTGCAGGTCGGTGATGATAAGATCCGCTTTGTTTCCTTTCAGCAGCCAGGTGATTGCCACCAGTCCATCCTGTGCGGAAACTACCGAATATTCTTTTCCTAAAACTGCCTCCAGCAAATAACGCATCGGCATGCTATCGTCTATTACTAAAATTTTCTTTTTCATTTATACCTTCTTTACAAACAATTATTAAAACCGTTAATATGGGACGTGCAAATTATTTTGCAAACTCCCGAAGGCCTTTGATGGGATGTGGTCAATTATTAGTCAGGTAAATTACCTTCTGCGGTTTTAACATGGGGATATGAGAGAGGAAAGATGGTTTTTACATTTTTGCTGTTCGTTACCAGATCTGTTATCTGATGAACATGAAGCAAAAGTATTATTTTCAGGATATCATAGATACTTTTTTTGGTAAACGACTTAATTTGGAGGGTAAGTGTTGCAATTTTTACTGTAAACGGTCGGAATGATGTCAATAAAACGATATGAAACAACGATCTAATATAAAAATACAATTGCGTATGATGCAAATTATGATACTTTTGCACTGAAAAGATACGTATCCCCATAAATGTATTATCCTCTATGTCAATTTTGTCTGTGATTTTCTGGTTGAGCATTTTTATAGTATGCTATAGTTACGTAGGATATGGTTTGTTGCTTTATCTTGTAATCCGCGTCAAACGGCTATTACAGGGCAAAAAAGCTGATGCGGCCGCACCTTTTGCACCCGATGTTACTTTCCTGGTAGCTGCTTATAACGAAGAAGATTTTATTGCAGAAAAGATAGCAAACAGCCTCGCAATGGACTACCCTGCGGGGAAAATACAGTTCATTTTTGTGACGGACGGATCTTCCGACAACACCAATGAGATCATTTCGCGGCATCCCCGGATCACCTTATTATATGATCCGCAGCGCAAAGGAAAAATGGCCGCGGTAAACCGGGCCATGGCAATGGTTACCACTCCCTTTGTAGTATTGTCTGATGCCAATACCCTGCTGAATCCTGCCGCGGTATCCCTGCTTATGCAGCACTTTGCAGATGACCAGGTGGGCGTGGTGGCCGGCGAAAAGAAAGTAATGGCTACCACCGGCGGTGCAGAAGCCCAGGGCGAGGGCATGTACTGGAAATATGAATCCTTACTGAAAAAATGGGATGCAGAACTGTATAGTGTAATGGGTGCTGCCGGCGAACTGATAGCGATCCGTACTGCGCTTTATGAGCAGCCCCGGGAAGATACCATACTGGACGACTTCATGATTTCATTTAAAATAAACATGAAAGGTTACCGGGTAATGTATGAACCTGCCGCCTACGCCATGGAAACCTCCTCTGCTTCCCTACAGGAAGAGTATAAGCGTAAAGTAAGGATCAGCGCAGGCGGATTTCAGTCGATGGGCCGGCTGCTCCCGCTCCTGAATCCTTTCAGGTACCCTAAAATTACCTGGCAGTATATCTCCCACCGGGTGCTGCGCTGGACGCTTGCCCCTTTGTCACTGCTACTGGCCCTGGTTGCCAATATTCTTCTTATCGTGTTCAATGGCGGCCCTGTATATATAATTACCGGTGTATTACAGCTGCTTTTCTATATGGCCGCATTTACCGGTTACGTACTTGCCCAAAAGCAGATCAAAGCGAAATACTTCTATATCCCTTTTTACTTTGTGTTTATGAACGTAGCCGTTTACATCGGTTGCATACGCTTCTTCAGGAAGCGGCAATCTGCTGTTTGGGAACGGGCACAACGTAGTATTGCCGTTCAATAGTGGGGCGCCGGTTTATTTCACCCGATAAAAATTTGCGTTTACCAGCAAAAAAACGCCGTTTGCAAAAAAAATCCTTATATATAGATACAGTTATTTACTTTAGCGGTGAATATAAAAACCAATTGTAGAATCATTTTTTGTCACAAATGAGCTGAGAATACAAATGCACCATCAGTGAATTGATGATTTACCTACAGCCATTTTTTTCTAAGACCTCATCCTTCGATAAAGCCACGTCACCTTTGGATAGATATCCGGAGTGTATTTAATTTTTACCATCTCCTTTGAATTGCAAGTATATCCGGCTTTCCGGATCAGTGCTTGTTATACTTTTTTTTCTGCAGTTAAAGCCGAATGACTGTCAGATAACATAACATACAACATACTTCCATGAATCGAACTTTACACCGCATGCTCCTTTTAATGCTCTTAGGTCTCTGCTGTCTATCAGCAGTGAAGGCACAAACAGCATTAAACCCCAGTGATCCCGTTATCACTTACAATCCAGCCAATCCCCCAGCGGATCCACAGTATGATAAGATCACCAAATGGGTGAGAACAGTCAGGATGAGTTATAACACGGATTCTTATAAATGCTACATTTATAAGAACATGGCGTTTCGCCTGAAATTCCCCAAAACGTACGCTCCTGGCGTGAATGATGGAAAAAAATATCCCATCTACCTGTTCTTTCATGGTGTAGGTGAAAAAGGCACCATCTATGATAACGAATTCCATTTATTATGGGGAGGCCAGACATGGGCCAACCGCGTTGATAATGGTCAATTCGACGGCTACTTAATATATCCTCAAAGCCAGGGCGGCTATTGGGGTCCGAACGATTACGATAACCTGAAAGAAGTAATCGATTCCATTGTTACCAGTGCGAAAGGTGATCCCGATCGCCTGATCGTAAATGGATTGTCCGGTGGCGGATGGGGCACATGGGAATTCACCATGCGCTATCCCCAGTTAACGGCGGCTTCGTTGCCAATGAGTGCGATGGCCATAGACTACGGCAATCATATTGATACCTACAAATTTACGCAGATGTGGCTTTTCCAGGGTGGCCTGGATGGCAACCCGGCTCCTTATACGACCAACCAGGTGGTGGCATTGATTAATGCCGCCGGTGCTAATTTTAAACTTACTACTTATCCCAACGATGAACACAATACCTGGAACGATGCATGGAATGAAGCAGATTTTGTTCCCTTCATGCTGAGAGCCAACAGGCTGAATCCTTATCCATTATATGGTTCATCCACTTTTTGTCCTGGTCAGACTATTACCATAGGTATAGCGCCGGGATTTTCGCAGTATGAATGGCAGAAAGATGGCGTCACTATATCTACCGGCACATCCAACTCGATCGTGGTTACCACTCCCGGTACCTATCGCGTTAGAGGACAACTCCCTACCGGCTGGACCGGCTGGTCAGTTACCCCGCTGGTGATCAGCTATAAACCTGCTTCTCCTGCGCAAACCATTACTACCTCCCCTGCCCTTGCCAGCAATGTGCTTCCGGCTACAGATGGCACTACCAGTCTTACCATGCAGGTACCGGCCGGTATGCTCAACTATGAATGGATACGTGCAGGCAGCGCTACCGTTCTCAGCACCACTAACACTTTAACTACTTCTACTCCCGGAGCATATGTAGTGCGGGTTACAGCACCCAACTATTGCATCGGTACTTACTCCGATACTTTCCGGATCATAAACAGTACTGGTGTAAACGGGCCTGATCCTATCAGCAGCCTGGCTATAAACAGTTTCACCAAAACACAGATCGTACTGTCGTGGGTGGAAAATGCCACACCGGCCTACAACGAAAAGTACTTTGAAATATACCGCGCAACCCAGGCGGGTGGCCCGTATGTGCTTGTTGGTAAAAACAATGCCAACGTAGTTACTTTTACTGATAACAATCTCATTCCAAATACCAACTATTTCTATAAAGTACGTCCTGTAAACGACAATGCAGCCGGGCCTCTTTCTGCGGAAGTGAAAGGCACCACTGCGTCAGACAGCTCTGCTCCTTCTGCCCCTCCGTCTTTAACCCTCGGTAGCTACACCAACAACCAGGTAATACTAAACTGGTTGGCCGCTACAGATGATGCAGGTATCGCCGGCTATGATATCTATGCAAACAATGTGTTGGTAACCTCCGTAGGCAAAGTACTTACTGGAACCGTAACCGGTCTCGCAGATGGTACCTTGTACAACTTCTACGTGAAGGCAAAAGATGTGTCGGGAAAATCATCTACACCAAGTAACCAGGTAACGGTGAGAACCAAAAAGGCAAATCTTAATTATAAATATTATACCGGTTCTTACAGCACATTGCCCAACTTCACCAATCTTACGCCTGCGCAAACAGGCAAGGCTTATGTGCCTGACCAGAGTATCGTACCAGCCGGTGTTGCCACCAACTACGCCGTAATGTGGACAGGTTATATCCGTATCCCTGTTACCGGTACCTATAAATTTGAAACGTATTCAGATGATGGCAGTAAGCTGTATTTCAATAAAGCATATACTAACTCCGCTACTGCTACCGTAAACAACGATGGCGCACATGCGGCGGCTTATGCAGCTGGCACTGTAATTGTCAATGCGGGTGTGTATCCTATCACCGTTACTTACTTCCAGGGTAGCGGCGGTTCTGCAATGGGCGTATACTGGACCAGTAGCGCGGCAGGCATTAATACCCGCACGCTGATACCTGCAGAGGCCTTTGTGGATACATCCGTCGTGAACGGTACCGCTCCTACCGCCCCAACTACTCTCGCAGTAGCTGTAAACAACTACAGTAAACTGAACCTGACATGGGCAGACAAGAGCAATAATGAAACAGGCTTTGAAATTTACAGGAGCACCAGCAGCGGCGGCACTTATACCATTGTGGCTACAGCTGCTGCCAACGCGGTAAGCTATACAGATACCGCGCTGAACGCCTCCACTCCTTATTATTATAAGATACGGGCTATCGGCCTTTATGGTGAATCTGCTTATACTTCGGTAGCCAATGCTACCACGGCAGCTAAACCATTACCACCGGCAGTACCCACCAACCTGGTTACACAGGCGCTTTCCACCCAGGTAGTAAAATTAACCTGGACCGATAACAGCACCATTGAAACAGGCTACGAAGTTCAACGTTCCCTGGCAGACAGCCTGCACTTCAGCGTGCTGAAAAGCCTTGGTCCTGTGGCTTCCGGACAGGGAACTTTCAATGACTCCTCCCTCGTCGCCAATACAATTGTATACTATAAGGTAAGAGCTTTTGGGGAAGGTGGTTACTCTGCATTTACCAAAGCAGTGATCGCAAAATCACTGAACAATCCACCGGTGATAGCCGACATCATCAGTCAGACGATCCGCTATGGTACTACCCAGAGCATACCGTTGTCAGCTACCGATCCGGATAATGATGTGATTACTTTTAGTCTTTATAACGCACCTGCATTCTTCTCCCTGCAGCAAAACGCAGGTACCACTTCCCTGATCCTGGCGCCAACAGCAGCGCAGCAGGGCACCTATAACGGTGTTGGCGTGATTGCTACAGATGCTAACGGAGGAAAGGACACCGCGTTGTTTAATATCATCGTAAATGATAACTATCCTCCGGTAATAGATTCTGTTGCAGGATGGAGCGTGGATGAAGGAACGCAGAGAAACGTAAAGGTATCCCTGCATGATCTGAATCCGGGTAATACCTACACCTGGACAGCACTCCAGATCCCGTCTTTTGCCACCATCACCAGTAATAATGATACCTGTGTCATCAACCTGCAACCAGGATTTGGTGCATCCGGTACCTATACTGTTAAGTTACAGGCAGCCGACAACAAGGGAGGCATTGATGTACGCAGCTTCCTGTTAACGGTGGTAGATAAACCAACGCCTAATTATAAGCTGCTCCTCAACTTCACACTGAACAGCCTGGCGCCTGCACCGTGGAATAACATTACCGGACCTACCGCCAATCTGAAAGACGACAACGGAACAACCACCAGCGTTGGCCTGTCGTTCGATGAAACCTGGTGGGCGGCCGGCACAGAAGGTGCTACCACCGGCAATAACAGTGGTGTATACCCTGACGCCGTAATGAGCCAGTACCTCTACTTTGGTTCGCTTCCCGGCTTCTTTACAGGTGCGCCGGCTATGCACGGACATCTCACCGGCCTGGAAACAAACAGGACTTATTCCATTAAGTTCTTCTCCAGCAGCAAATGGTGGGCGCCGCAGCCGGACAACGGCAGTACGCAGTACACAATTAATGGTGTAACCAAAGCCCTGAACGTTCAGAATAATACTACGAATACAGCAGTTTTCGAAAACCTGACAGCAGATGCTAACGGTGAAATTAAATTTACCCTCAGCGTTCCTGCAGGCGGACAGGTAGGTTACATCAATGCGATGGAAATAAACGCAGGCGGAGCCGGCGACACTACCGTCGTGGTAAATAAAGCCCCTGTAATTGCGGCTATTCCGAATAAAACGCTGGCAGCCGGAGATACCCTGCATGTGCAGATCCAGGGATCCGATCCTGAAAATGATGCCATTACTTACACCGGTTATAACCTCCCTGCCTTTGTTTCAGTAGTACAGGCACAAGGTAGTAATCCTTACCTCCTGGTGGCTCCTGCTACCAGCAATGCCGGCCAGTTTAATAACATCGGCGTAATTGGTACTGATACGCATGGCAACAGCGACACGGTGGTATTTAACCTCACCGTAAATGCACCGGCAGGTGGAGATACCAGCGGATATAAACTGCTCCTCAGTATCAAACAAAATAGCACAGCACCAGCACCGTGGAATAATGTTACCGGAAAAGTGACCACCAACCTGAAAAACGACAAGGGTCAGACAACTGCATCAAGCCTGGTGTTTGATGAAACCTGGTGGGCTACCAACGGTGAAGGCGCTATTACCGGTAATAACAGTGGCGTATACCCCGATGCGGTGATCAACGACTTCCTCTACTTTGGTTCATTGCCGGGCTTCTTCACAGGAGCGCCAAGCATGACCGGCCACATTACAGGCCTGGAAGCCGGTAAGAAGTTTACCGTTAAGTTCTTCTCCAGCAGTAAATGGTGGGCGCCGCAGCCGGACAATGGCAGCACGAAGTTCACTGTTAACGGCGTTAGCCAGACGCTTTATGTACAAAACAATTCTGCGAGCGTGGTGAGCTTCACAAACCTCAGCCCCGACGCAAATGGTGAAATAGTATTTACGCTGAGTATTCCTGCAGGCGGACAGGTAGGTTACCTGAATGCCATCGAAGTGGTTGCAGGTACTTCCTCAGCACCGGCAGTCAATCACGCACCGGTAATAACAGATATTACCAACCAGAGTCTGGAGGCAGGTTCCAGTCTGAATGTTCCGGTGACGGCAACGGACGCGGACAACAACCCGATTACGTATAGCACCGTCAACCTGCCTTCTTTTGTTACCCTGGTACAATCAGGTGGTAGTGTATCCCTTTCTGTAGCGCCAACTATCAGCGATGCAGGTACTTACAATAATGTAAAAGTTATTGTGAAGGATACATACGGCGCTGCCGACACCACTACATTCAATATCACGGTAACCCAGGCGCCTAACACCAGTGGCAGCTACAAACTGTTACTGAACTTCAAGCTCAATAATACGGTACCTGCGCCGTGGAATAACATTACAGGCGCAACGTCTAACCTGAAGAACGATCAGGGACAAACCACTTCCGTAGGATTAAGATTTGACGAAACATGGTGGGCTGCCGGCGTTGAAGGAGCTACCACCGGTAATAACAGCGGTGTATATCCTGATGCAGTACTGGCTGAATACCTGTACTTCGGTTCATTGTCCGGCTTCTTTACAGGCGCGCCGGTTATGCACGGTCACCTTACCGGGTTAAGCGCTAACACTACTTATACCATCAAGTTCCTGTCGAACAGTAAATGGTGGGCGCCGCAGCCGGATAACGGCAGCACCCAGTTCACCATCAATGGTGTAAGCAAAACATTGAATGCGCAAAACAATACCAGCACTACCGCAGATTTCGCGAACCTTACAGCAGACGCTAACGGTGAAATTGCGTTTACGCTCAGTATCCCTCCGGGCGGTCAGGTAGGCTATCTCAATGCAATGGAAATTGTAGCGACCACCAACATTCAGAACCTGGGCAATAATACGCAGCTGATGGGAACGGGTAATTCAATGATCACCACCACAAATACTGCAAAAAGCAGTATGCTGGTGAACGTTTATCCAAACCCTTATATAGATAACCTGGCCATTGATATGACACTGCAGAAAACAGCACCTGTAATGCTCATTGAAATCAATGACCTGAGTGGTAAGCGCCTCTACAGCGAAACCAGGAAAGAAGTACCACAGGGTAAAAACCTGATAAGGATCAATACACAGCGTACAGTGACACTGCCGGGTGTATATATCCTGAGGATCACTTCTTCTACCGGTGAAACAAAGAGCGTTAAACTTATCAGGCAGAACTGAGTTGTAACTGAATGATTACTATAAAAGTAAAACCGTTCCGGGCAATGTTCCGGAACGGTTTTTTTATAAAATAATCGCTTTACCCGCCAAACTTCAGCGGTTACCAACTAATTTTTATGTTTCGCTTAAAAATAAAGTGTGTTTTAATATAATCTTTTACCTTTGAGCCATAACCGGATATACCAGGATAGCTTTGCTCCCCGGATATCTCCCCATTAACCTCATCCTCAGCCAAAAACCTGATATATTGTAGGGCTTCTTGCCTGACATTATCATCTTATTTTTTACCATCTCCTCTGACATACCAGTTACCACGCCGGGACAAGGCCGATGTACGTGTATTTACGTATACCTACCCCTGCGTATCAATTAAAGCTTAAAGGAAAAATTCTATATGGACATTGTGTATTTTATAAAGGCATTGCTTAAAAAGAAATGGTGGATCCTGTTCAGCACCATTGCCGCTGTTGCAGCTGCATTTGCCTTTACCATCGGCAAACCCAAACTTTATGCCTCTACCGCCCAGATGGCGACAGGTTTTACAACGAATGAACAAATCAAACTGCGGGACGAAAATCTGAACCTCTTTGAAGCAGACGTTAAATTCGATAACGTCATCGAAACCATGAATTCCCCGCTGGTGATCGGATTGCTGGCCTGTGACCTCATGGTGCACGATCTCACCTCCACTAAACCTTTCAGACATCTTTCAGAAAAAGATCTGAAAGATCCTCATTATACCAGTGCCAACAAGGAAGAAATTGTGCGCATCTGCCGTCAGAAAATTGATTCGCTGCAGATACTTTCTTCTTCCCAGCCGGAAGAAAGAAAAATACTGGAGTTCATGAAGATTTACCGGTACGACTTTGAGTCTATCCGTAAAATGTTGTATGCCGCACGTCTTTCCCGTACGGATTATATCAATATCATTTGTTATTCAGATAATCCTGAATTATCTGCGTACACTGTTAATACCCTTTACAAAGAGTTTATCCGTTTTTACCGCAGCTCCCGTTCCGAACGCTCCGTTGAAAACGTAGAAACATTTGAATCACTGGTAAACCAAAAGAAACAGGAACTGGACCAGAAAGTAGAAGCGCTCAGAGGTTACAAAACACAGCAGGGTGTGTTAAACGTAGAAACCGCCAGCGGTAACGAATGGGATCTGATCAAACAGTTTGAGAAATCTGTATCAGACGAAAGAGCGAATTACAATAACCTGCAGGCTTCCCTTGACAATGTGAACGCACAGTTGGCCCAGGCAACCAGTGGCAAACCGGCCTACTCCAATTCAAATGGAGAAATAGTTACGCTGAGAAAACAGATCAACGATCTGAACGACCAATATGTAAATTCCGGTTCCACTGACAATGCACTGGCAGAAAAAATAAAAACGCAGCGCGCCAAACTGCAAAAGGTATTGTTGGATGCTTCCTCTACCACAGGCAAAGTAAGTACTCGTGAAGAGCTGATCCAAAGCAGGGATGCATTGGAAGCACAGGTAAGCGCCGCTAAATTAAATATCAGTACCCTGGAAGCAAAGATCCGTAATCTCCGTTCTTCCGTTGGTTCTTATGCCAATAAAGAAGCTACGGTTACTTCCCTGCAACAGGAAGTGGAACTGGCACAGGATGAATATAATAAGCTGAAAGAAAAACTTGGCTCCGCCTTAGATAACCGGAATGTGCCACAGGATAATTTCCGTCAGACATTAAAAGGACAACCGGCTTTCACACCAGAATCATCCAAACGGCTCGTCATTATGGGCATGTCCGGTATGGCTGTTTTTATGATCTCCTGCATCGGTATCCTTTTCAGGGAGTTTATGGACAACTCACTGAAATCCCCTTCTGTATTTAACCGCAGCTCCAACCTGAAGCTGATTGCTACCATCAATCATACTAATCTTCAGAGATATAAACTGCTGGAAATATTACAACGTAAAACGGATGAGGCACAATGGCTGAAGAGACAAAATGTTTTCCGTGAACTTTTACGTAAACTCAGGTATGAGCTGGAAAGCAGTGGCAAAAAAATATTCCTGTTTACCAGTACAGAACCCCAGCAGGGTAAAACCACACTGCTGCAGGCAGTGGCATACAGCCTTAGCCTGAGCAACAAAAAAGTATTGATCATCGATACCAACTTCTGTAACAATGATGTAAGCGTGCAAATGGAAGCGAAACCAACCCTGGAGTATTTCTCTGTACCACCGGAAGAGTTTTCCATTGAAAAAGTAAAAGAGATTGTTACTACTTACGAAACACCGGGTATTGAAATTATTGGATGTAAAGGTGGCGACTATACGCCGTCAGAAATTTTACCGGCAAACCACCTGCTTAATTACCTGCCTGAACTGAAAAAACATTACGATTATATTTTGATGGAAGGTGCCCCACTGAACGATTTCACGGACAGCCGGGAACTGGCTGCCTATGCGGAAGGTGTGGTAGCAATTTTCTCCTCCCGCTTGAAGATGAAACAAATTGACAGAGAATCTTCCGAGTTCCTGGAGTCTCTCGGCGATAAGTTCCTGGGAGTGGTTTTGAATAATGTAAAAGAAGATTTTATTGAGCTTTGATCTTTAAAATATGCATCAACGGATCTTTAAAGACATATTTAGTTTGCGGCCCGAAAAAAATGATTCGCGTTATGCCTGGATCGACTATGCCAAGGGAATAGCCATTGTACTGGTGGTTTACCGTCATCTGGCATATGGTCTGGTTGCGCGGGGCGTATCTCTTCCTAAAGAAGTGCTTGCCACAAACGACATGCTTTACAGTTTCAGAATGCCTTTATTTTTCCTGCTTTCCGGATTTTTTTTCAGCAGAAGTGTTGCTAAAAGAGGTGCCAGGAACTTTGGGATATCGAAGATCAATACGCTATTATATCCTTATATACTTTGGGCAGTCATACAAATCAGTTTGCAGATCTTATTTCCGAAATACGCAAATGCGGAACGGTCTGCAACGGATTTCCTGAATATACTGCTTCAGCCCAGAACGCTGGATCAGTTGTGGTACCTGTTTGCATTATTTAATGTTACCATGTTGTATCTGCTCACATCACGGGTGTTCAAAGAGAAAAAGTACTGGCAGGTGATAGCAGGATTGGTACTGCTTGGCGTAGCGCCATATGTGCACAGCAGCAGCGCGCTTTATGACATTGCACTGCACTACATCTACTTTGCTATCGGGGATATTACCGCGGTTTACTTTTTCCGTACACAAATACAGCAACAGTTATCCAACCCGGTGAACCTGCTGATGCTGACGCCGGTGTTTTGTGTGCTGCAATGGTATTACCTGTATCATCAACAAATGAACCTGTACCTGTTAATGCTCATTGCACTCAATGGCTGTTTATTTGTCATCATGCTGGCATCCTGGCTTGCGAAGCTGCACAAGCTGCAGTTCCTGAGCATAACCGGCCACTATTCCCTGTACATCTATCTCCTGCACATTACTGTTTTTGCGGGGTTACGCGCGGTACTGCTGGGCATAGGGATAACCAACGGAATCGTGTTGCTCCTGATCTGTATACCATCCTCAATATTGCTTTCAATTATTGCTTACCGTTTACTGGTAAAATTAGGATGCAGTTTCCTGTTTACGGGAAAGTTTGGTACCAGCTCTTCAAATGGAAAAATCATGACGTATAGTTTTATATGAAAACACAACCAAAGAAAAAGCCAATAGACCAACATCTTCACCAGATGCTGATTCTCATCTTTATAGCGCTTACTATTATCGCTATGGGTATTAAAATAGTATTCTTATAAATTGACCTAAGTGGAAATTGCGAAGAAAAATATTTTCAACATATTTATTATTATCGGTTGGGTGCTGCTGATTCCGGCAATAGCCTACATCGGCGCCCAGGAGGTAAAATACATTGCGTTGCTGATCGGGTTGGTGATAGGGATCACTGTTGCGGCGATTTCCATTCTGAACTACCGTGCAGGTTATTTCATCTCCTGTACAGTGGCGCTGACCGTGCGTTTGCTCGAAAGGATGTCCGGCACGGAAATACCCGTGGGCGTATTAATAGATGCCATTCTGCTGATCACATTACTCGGTAGTTTATTAAAGGCCGGAGACGATAGTATCAAGAAAGTTAACTTTCTCCGGGACCCGGTGCTGATCACTTTTTACATCTACGGCGGCTATGTGTTGTTGCAGTTTTTTAATCCCGCCTTTGTATACGACCGGCATGGCTGGACCACCTTTGCGAGGGTATTTGTCCGCAATATGATCTTTATGTACCTGGTCATGAAAATGATCCGTAACATGAATGACCTGAAAGTATTCCTGAAATTCTGGATCATCATACTTACTGTTGCGGCCTTTTATGCGTGTATTCAGCAGTGGTTTGGATTAATGCCGTTTGAAAAAGCATACATCGCCAAATACCCGGAGAAATTCAAGACCGTGATTATCCTCACCGGCATCCGGATTTTCTCCTTTGTGTCGGATCCTGCGGTGTTCGGCGTTATCATGGCCTGCGGTTGTATCATGAATATTGTATTGCTCACCAGCTCCAATAAAATGATATCAGTACCCAAAAAAGTGTTTTTGCTGATATCGCTGGCACTTCAGTTTATGGCACTGGGCTTTTCCGGTACCCGTACGGCTTATATCATGGTTCCGATGGGGCTTATCATCATGTTGTTTGTAAACCTGCGGAACAGGAATACAGTGATTGGTGCGCTGGTATTTGTATTTGCTTTCCTGGTATTGATGTTTGGGCCGTTTCACGGCAACTCAACAGTTATCAGGATGAGAACAGCCTTTTCCGGTTCAGAGGATGCCTCCCTGAATGTGCGGGAAGTGAACAGGCATCGTATACAACCTTACATCTACAGCCATCCTATCGGTGGCGGATTCCTCAGCTGCGAACCGGGTTCGGGCAGCGAGCTGGATGGCTTTCCCCCCGACAGCGGTTATTTACGTACGGCGCTGGAGCAGGGATGGATAGGCTTAATACTGATCATGGTCAATATTTACCTGGTAATGCAATACATGGTTGCCAATTATTTTGCCAGCAGAACAGAAGTGGAAAAGCAGTTTACACTGGTCATCCTATGTGTGATGTTCGCACTGGTAGTAAGTATTTACGCACAGGAATCGTCCGGCCTTATTGAATCAGCGTTGCTTTATTATGCCCTTAACGGCATCTCTATAAAATTAAAATATTTATTATCATCTCCAAATATCACAACATGAAACGAGTACTATTCTTTTTATTAGTAGCATTAACAGGTACAATGGCAAAGGCGCAAAGAGCCGATACCAGTATTGTGCTGCGCCTGCCAGCAGATTTGCCGACAGTGACCAGGCTAAAAGCAAGACTGGTGGAACTTGCCATGGAAAATCCGCAGATCAAAGCATTGGACATAAAAAAACAGATTACAAAATACGATGAAAACAGGGCTAAAGCCGGTTGGCTCGACATGATCGTTGCTTCGGGTAACCTGAATGAATTTACCATAAAAGGAAGCGGCACCACCAGCAACAACACGTTATACCCCAGGTACAACTTTGGTGTCAATGTGCCACTTGGTCATTTGATCAGCATTCCTAACGAAGTAAAAACTGCAAAGGCGAACGGAAAAGTGTTCGAGCAGCAGAAAGAAGGCGAAAAGCTGGCTTTAAAATCTGCTGTATTGCGTGCCTATGAAGATTATGCAGCAAACAAACAGTTATATGAGCTGCAAATGCCTTTGCTGGAAGATTCCTACAATCATTACAAACAGGTGGAACAGCGTTTCTCCAAAGGAGATCAAAACACCGCTGTGGAAGGTTTGAATGATGCTTACCGCATCTATAATGCAGAAATGGTGCGTAAGGTAAATCTTGAAAGAGATGTAAGACAATCGAAGCTGGTACTGGAAGCAATTATCGGTACATCATTGGAGGAAGTGCTGCTGCATTTATAATATCGGGGATTGTGAACATGGTATCCGGCAACGCGGATTACTGAAAATTAAAATCAAGGATGAGAGTATTTCTTATTATCACGCTAATGCTGCAGACGGCGTTATTGTCTGCACAGGACTTGAAACCATTTAAACAGATTGAGGTACAGATTACGCCCTGGCACCATATTCCGGCGCTGCTGAAGCTGCCGGACAATCTGAAAAGCGGGAAAAGATACCCGTTGCTTATTTGTCTTCATGGCAGAAGTATCGCCGGTACTGATCTTACCAAGATCTTCAGACAGGGTGTAGCAAGACAAATGCACGAAGGAAAGAATATTGATGCTGTCAATAAAGTGGACGGCAAGAAATATGAGTTTATTGTGCTGGCGCCGCTGGCCACCAGCTGGTCGCTTGGCCCGGAACACCTGGATGCTGCCATTACGGATGTATTGAAAAGATATCCGATTGACTCTTCCCGTATTTACATCACAGGATACAGTGCAGGCGGATGGTCAGTGGGAATGGCCGTTACCGATAAAAGAACGGCAAAGCGGGTGGCTGCTGCCGTGAACATGTCGCCGGCTACTATCGATGCCGAGAACCTGAAAAACTTTCAGTTAACTGCCCAGAACAATATCCACGTGTGGTATTTCGGTGGTAGTGATGAACCGGTGTTTCTTGGCAACTGTAAACTTTATGCGGACAGTACCAATAAATACAAACCAGGGCTCACCAAACTGAGCATTGGCGATCATAAACATTGCTGCTGGGAACAATACTACAACCCTTCCTACCGGGAAGATGGTATGAATATTTACGAGTGGCTGTTGCAATTCAAAAGATAACCAGGTATGTCCAGGCGCATGAAATGGCTATTAACACTGGTGGGCGGCATTATAATGCTGCTGACAGCGGCTTTCCTGTTCATCAAACAAGGGCAGGAAACCGCGCCGCTTAATGAGCGTACGCGTAAATCTGCCCCGGGGCAGTTTATACGCCTGGCACAGGGAAATGTACATTATAGCCTGGCTGGCCCCGACACTGCCCGGCTGCTGGTATTAATCCACGGAGGCGGCTGCAGCGGCATGGAGGTATGGAAATACAATATTCCCTATCTCCTGTCCAAAGGTTACCGGGTGCTTTCATATGATCTTTACGGCAGGGGCTATTCCGACAGGCCGGAAACGGCCTATGATCTCGGCCTGTACAGGGAGCAACTGATCGCTTTATTGGATAGACTGCAGCTCCGTCAGCCATTTGATATGATCGCTATGTCCATGGGAGCGCCTATAGGATTGGACTATGCGGCCAGTCACCCCGAACGGGTGAAACAGATTATATTGCTCGGACCGGCTGCCAGCGGAGATCTTCAACCCAGCAAACTGCTGCGCATCCCGGTTGTAAGAGACGTTTTAATGAGTGGCTACTGGTATCCCCGTTCGGTGGAGAATCAGCGGAAAGAGTTCGTGAATCAGCCACTGTTCAACAACTACGCAGAACGGTTAAAATATTTTATGAATTTCAGGGGTTATAAGCGTATCACGCTATCGTCCTGGATGCATATGCTGAATCAGAGCCAGCTTTATTTGCTGGAAAAAATATCCGCCGGAAAAATGTTACTCATCTATGGTAAGCAAGACCCCTTTTTCCCAAAAGAGAAATTAAGTTCTTATACTGCTTTATACCCAACTTTAGAAGTACATGAAGTAGACAGCGCCGGGCACATGCCCCATTACGAACAACCACAGAAAGTGAATGAAATGATGTGGAAGTATCTCGAAGAAAAAAAGTAATGCCCGGTGAAAAAATAAAACAGCCGCCCGGATAACCAGGGCGGCTGTTTTATTATCGCCTGTTGCGGAATAGTACGGCTTAGTTTGTTCTATAGCCGGTGGTCAGCAATGCTGAACCTGATTTAGGCTGATAGAAATTGTTGGTATCCACACCAGCTGCTGCTACTGATACAAATTTGGAATTGGCTTCTGTGCCTGTTCCTTCTATAACAGAGCCGCCATTTTCAGTGTATATGTAAGCGTTAGGCGCAATAGTACCGCCACTTACACGTGGTTGAATGAACGCGTTATCTTTCACGATCTGCGCGGCAGTCATACCGAAATAACCGTTAATACGGAGAGACACGCCACCTGTTCTTGCAATGGTGTTATTGGTGATCTGAACCACTGCCTTGTCAGTTCCTCTCAGGCTCACCCCATCTCCCTGGTTATCTCTTAACAGGTTATTACGGATAATGTGCGTTGCGCCATTTTCACCGGACCCGTAAAACTGGATCAGTTCACCCCATCCATCGTGCACATAGTTATCGTGGACGTTGGTATTGGTGGTACGGCCACCAATCAGGATGCCGCCGTTATGACCTGAATTATGCTGACCGCCCCAGCTGGTAACGGTGTTGCCATATATTTCCAGCTTGTCGATGGCCGCAGTCTGGATACCATCTGCTCCCCCATTTGAAACGGAATTATTATAGATCTTTACATTACGCCATTTAATGGGCTGTACATACTGCTGGCCGCTGGTAAACCCTGACGGATCACCATAGTAAGGTGCATTGGCAGTGAGGTTCCAGTAAAGGGCGGTGTGACCAATATAAAATGCTTCGTTGTTGGTACCGCTGATCGCCACGTCGTGGATAAGCAGGTTGTCCATGTAAGAGTTAGGATACTGGGTGCTTAAGTCGCCCTTTACCGGGTCGGTTTTAGCCCATATACCTGTACCGCCGTTATGTATGGTAACATTGGCGATTTCAAAATTATCGGTATGCTGGCTCAGCGTAAAGTCGAAATACGCTTCCTTGCCTGCCTGGGTGCTTCCTTCTACTACAAATTCGGATTTTGATTTTTCACCACCTGCTTTCACATAATGGCAGTTCACGAAACTGATGGCTGTAGCCCAGGAACCACCGCTCCAGGATGGATTACCTATTTTAACTACGGTGCCGCTGGCATTTTTAACAATGATAGGGCTGCCTGACGCGCCTTTCAGGTTGTTAAAAACGACGGCAGAAAATGTTCCTTTCAGATTCAGAATTTCCCCTGCTTTGTAGATGCTTCCATCCACTACTAACCTGCCATCCTTGTCGGGAACAAGTGTGTATTGCTTCCCGCCCACAGTAGGCTTAACGGCTGTTTCAGCTGGATTGTTTTCTGGTAATACCTGGCTTAGTTGATCCTTGTTGCAACTTTCTGTTGTGATCGCTAAAGCCAGGGCAAAGGATACGAATGTAAACATAGACAATCGTGCGGTGATGTAGTGCCTCATGGTTTTTCAGATATTATATGGTTTCAATAAAAAGCTCACAATTACCCATCTGGTAAATTGCAAATTGATTCAAGTGATATGGATTCGGTCATTCAATAAATAATGCACTGCATACAATTGTCTCCGGAAACAATTTAACGGTCCATTTTAATTTATGGCTGCGAATATCCAGATTTTTGGATATAAAACAGCATCTTAACGGACGTCCTCCGCGAAATATTATACGCCAGAAACAGGGCTATATGAGTTATAACGGATTTCTGGAAAACCACTGAAGTCCTTATGCATTTATTCCGAAATAGACCAAGCCCATAATGCGCTTGCCAGTCCTGAAACGCAGGCCAATCAATAATATTACTATTAAATATACTATAATTTTAACAGTAATATGTAACTTTTTTTGAACTTTTTTTTAATAAAATTGAAAAACTTTTCCCACATCAGGGGAATGCGAAAAAATGAAGCACGAATGAATAAAAAGGTACAAGGCTCTAAACAAAAAAGCCGTCTCAAAAGTTGAAACGGCCCTTTTGTAATTATATATGCTTCCGGAGTGATTACAAGCCGAAAGCTGCTTTTACTTTATCAACATAATCCAGCTTCTCCCAGGTAAACAGCTCAACTTCCACACTTTTCTCGTGTTTCTTGCCTTTGTTGAATACCTTGGTCACCACCTTAGGTTCGCGACCCATGTGGCCATAGGCGGCGGTTTCGCTGTAAATAGGATTGCGCAGTTTCAATCTTTGTTCGATCGCATAAGGGCGCAGGTCAAAGATTTCTTCAATCTTTTTAGCGATTTCGCCATCGTTCAGTTTCACTTTGGAGGTACCGTTGGTATTCACATAAATACCGCAGGGCTTAGCAACGCCGATGGCGTAGGATACCTGTACCAGTATTTCGTCGCATACACCTGCAGCCACCATGTTCTTGGCGATATGACGGGTTGCATAAGCAGCGGAACGGTCTACCTTGGAAGGATCTTTACCGGAGAAAGCGCCACCACCGTGAGCACCTTTACCACCGTAGGTATCTACAATGATCTTACGGCCGGTTAAGCCGGTATCACCGTGAGGACCGCCGATTACAAATTTACCGGTTGGGTTGATATGGTGATTGATATCGAAACCTTCAAACAGTTTTTGTAATTCCGGTTTCAGCTGTGCCTTTACGCGGGGGATCAGGATTTTGATCATATCTTCCTTGATCTTTGCCAGCATTTTCTCATCTTCATCAAAATCGTCGTGCTGGGTAGAAATCACGATAGAATCAATTCTTACCGGTTTATTATCATCAGAATATTCGATAGTTACCTGGGATTTGGCATCCGGACGCAGGTACTTGATTTCTTTATTTTCACGACGGAGAACAGCAAGTTCCAGCAACAGTTTATGTGCCAGATCGAGGGCCAGCGGCATGTAGTTATCGGTTTCGCGGGTAGCATAACCGAACATCATACCCTGATCTCCTGCACCTTGTTCTTCGGGAGATTTACGATCTACGCCCTGGTTGATATCCGGAGATTGCTCATGTATAGCAGATAGAATTCCACAGGAATTCGCTTCAAACATGTACTCACTCTTGGTATAACCAATTTTACGGATTACTTCTCTTGCAATATCCTGCACATCAAGGTATGCCTCTGATTTCACCTCACCTGCCAAAACAACCTGGCCGGTAGTTACAAGCGTTTCACAAGCTACTTTAGATTTTGCGTCGTATGCCAGAAAGTTGTCGATCAAAGCGTCAGAGATCTGATCAGCTACTTTATCAGGATGTCCTTCTGAAACGGATTCAGATGTAAATAAATAAGGCATAAAAAACTGGGATTAGTAGTTTTATGGTTTAGTGTAAATAATTCTGAGCTTGATATTATACTGTGACAGGTTACTACCACCCACTTTCACACGATTCATATCCATGTATAAAGGCGAATATCCTTCGAGCCTGAAACCCTTATTGAGGTCCAGTTTCCTGATAAACCGCTGCATGGTATTGGCGAGATTAAAGGTGTATTGAACAACCTGTACGCCTCCAAAGTTGGTAATTACCTGGCGGGTGCCGCCAAAATAGGCTGCGCCTCCGTTTGTATAATAATCTGCGGGGATCTTGGTGGTATCACCGTTTGTATACTGTCGTAAAGATAAGCTTCCTGGTTCAATAAATATATTATTCATATCACTTGGACCGGAAGTTATTTGTGTAATTACCAGTTCAGCTTTATTGATCAGTACATTCGGGAAGTTTTCCAGTCCGGGTATAGTCAGATTCGTAAACAGGCCCGGTGCGGCGTTCAGGAACAGGATACTGTCCCCGTTGGGGTTGTTGGTATTGATAAACCTCGATGCCTGAGAACCATTGTAATTACGGGTAAAGTAATTGGCATGGGCGCTGGCATACTGGTCAAACGCCATAGTGGCCCGAAGCGAATCATCTGTAGTGTTTTTATAGAATACCGTCAGCTTGGTGTTGCTATTGCTCAGGTTCAGATAGATCATGTTCCTGTTAGTACCCAGATTGGTATCCGGTACAATAGCGAAACCTTTCAGGTAAGCACGGAAAGAGGAATCTGTGGCAAAAGCGCCATCCGACTTCTGGCTCAGCAACTGATTACCGAAGGCAGTGCTCAGTTTAATACGCAGCTGGGCAGTTTCTTTGGTGCCGTAAATGCTTACGGAGTCGCGGAGCGACAGTGGCGTAACGGTAGCTGTACCCAGTAACTCTCCGGGGTTATAAGCCAGTGCTTTGTTATAAGCGTAGTTGGAGTCGATCGTAAATCCCGGTTCGGCCATCCGGTACACCCGGAAGGTTTGAGGCGACGAAGAATCACCGGTATAGCCGGTATAGGCCAGCGACAACACAACAGAATCCAGTGTTTGCCCGGTACCTTCAAAGGTAAAGGCACTTTTGGGCAATGATACCTGCGTGTATACGAAAGCGTGAGTTCTGCCAAAAACAGGATCAGTGGTAACAGATCCCAGGATTTTGTTATAAGCGTTTTGTCCGTTTAAAATGGAGGAGTCATACCGGAGTATGTTGTTGGCAATAATACCTGTGAGCGTTGTGTCCTGTGCATTCACAAAATCACCGGGAGGGATTAAGCCACTTCCCAGGATAGTGGATTTGTTACAACCGGTTGCTCCGTACAGCAGAGTAATATAGATAGCTAAGAAGCTAAGGTTCCTGAAATTGATCTTCACGCGTTATGTTGTTAGTGAGTATTGGTTTTACTGCCCGAACATGCTTTTAATACGCTTTAAATACGCTTCAACCACGCTTTAAAGGTGGACTTGATGGCTATTTACCCAGCAATTGGTTATACAATTGAAGGTAATCGCCCAGATCATCGTTGTCTTTTTTGAACGGCAGAATGATCTTTCCTTTTTCCGCTTTCACTTCATCCACTACTTTCTTTTCCAGTTTATCACCGGCCAGTACAACCGCGTCCGCGTATTTTGCTGCTCCCCTGTTCAGTGCAGTGTTGGTACCTTCCTTAAACAGTTCCATATCTTTTTCCTTGATCTGGTTACTGATGGTGGCTTTCTTAACAAAGGTAGTGCCTAACTTTTCCTTGAACGTATTGGGGGTCAGCGAATATATGATCTTTGAATTGGCAAAGACCGGCTCTTTTTTATAAGCCGTTTTCAGATACATAGGTATCAGAGAGGTCATCCAGCCACTGCAATGAATGATGTCAGGAGGCCATCCGAACTTTTTGACAGTTTCCAGGGCTCCTTTGCAGAAGAAGACAGCTCTCGCCGCGTTGTCGTCGAAAAACTCTTCGTTTTCATCGGCAAACACCGTTTTGCGCTTAAAATAATCTTCATTATCCAGGAAGTAAACCTGCAACCGGGCGTTTGGAAGCGAAGCCACCTTGATAATCAACGGGTAATCATCCCCGTCAATCACAATGTTGATCCCCGACAATCTTACGACTTCGTGCAAACGATGTCTTCTCTCATTAATAATTCCAAATCTAGGCATGATCACTCTCACTTCCAGGCCAGCCTCATTGGACTTAATTGCCATTTTATTGACCATTGCCGCGTAATCACTCAATTCCAGGTACGGCGACATCTCTTGGGCAATAAAAAGAATTCTTTTCTTTGTGGACATTTAACGCTGATTATTAATGCAGTAATTTTTAATTTGGCTTGCAAAATTACGGATTTTTTACGGAATATTGGTCAATCTGTCAGTTTTAACATCCTTTTAAGCAATGATTTATGTATCTATTTAAGCGCAGCACGGACCTGAAGAAGCACCTGGACCTGGTAAGAAAAAGTAACAAAAGCATTGGTTTTGTGCCCACTATGGGAGCCCTGCATGCCGGTCACCTGTCACTTATTCAGGCTGCCAGGCAAGAAAATGATGTGGTCGTTTGCAGCATCTTTGTCAATCCAACTCAGTTTAATGATCCAAAAGATTTTGAAAAATATCCCATCACTATAGAGGAGGATATCAAAAAATTAAATAATGTATCGACAGATATACTTTTTTTACCATCCGTGGAAGAAATGTATCCGGAAGGCCTGGAAAGTGATCTGCATTATGACTTCGGCGACCTGGAAACTATCCTTGAAGGCAAATTCCGCCCGGGGCATTTTCAGGGCGTGGGTCGTATTGTTCACAAGTTACTGGATATTGTGCAACCTGACCAGCTTTTTATGGGACAAAAAGATCTGCAGCAATGCCTGATCGTCCGCCGGCTCCTCGTGATTACCCATTCCCCGGTAAAACTGGTGGTATGTCCAACGGAAAGGGAAAAAGACGGTTTGGCCATGAGCAGTCGCAATGCGCGCCTCTCTCCCGCCGCCCGGAAAAAGGCAGTGGGCATCTACCAGGCACTTCTTCACATAAAAAACAATTTCGGTAAAGGCCTCCACTTTATGGAAGGCGCCCATGAAGCTTTTGATGCACTCAAAACACAAGGCTTCGAGCCCGAATATGTAGATATCCTCCAGCTGGATAACGACACCCTCGTTCACCTGGATCAACCACCCGGAAACGCCACGGTAGTTGTGGCCGTTGCTGCCTGGCTGGATGGTGTAAGGCTCATCGATAATATGGTGCTGCAGGGCAGCCTCTAGCCCCATTCCGCAAGGGATGCGGCAGGCACTGCATTACTGCTGCATCCCCTGTTCGATCTTCCATATTTTTTTCCTAGCTTTGCAAACGCTCTATAGCGCTAAGCCAGTATAATTATGCAAATCGAAATTTTAAAGTGTAAGATTCACCGCGCGGTTGTTACGGAAGCCAATCTGCAATATGTTGGAAGTATTACGATTGACGAAGACCTGATGGACGCCGCTGGTTTAATCGAATATGAAAAAGTGCAGGTATTAAACGTAAATAACGGAGAACGCCTGGAAACCTATGTGATCAAAGGAAAACGTGGCTCCGGTGTGATCTGCATGAATGGCCCCGCTGCCCGTCTTGTTGCCCCCGGTGATATTGTAATTATTATCTCCTACGCCACTATGGATTTTGAAGAAGCTAAAAAATATACGCCTATCGCCATTTTCCCCAAGGAAGGAAATAAACTGTAAGCCCGTATCTGTACCTGTTTTTAATTAACGCCCTAAACAACTTTGGATGATGCCCAAAATGCTTAAGAACGTCATTAAGTTTATTTGCTTTTTCGGCATTGGGGTGCTGTTGATATGGCTTTTTACCAAAGATATCACCACGGCACAGTGGGAACAGATCAATACTGCCTTTCGTAAAGCCAATTACTGGCTGCTGATCCCCACCATGACCATCGGTATTGCCAGTCACTGGTTCAGGGCCATAAGATGGAAACTGCTGATGAAACCACTGGGGCATCAACCCACTACCCTGAACACCTTTTTTGCGGTGATGGTAGGCTACCTGGCCAACCTCGCTGTACCCCGCCTGGGAGAAGTGACCCGCTGCGGGATACTGGCGCAATATGAAAAAGTGCCTGCCGATAAGCTCGTAGGCACCATGATCGCAGAACGCGCGGTAGACATGGTTTGCCTGCTCCTGCTGATGGCCCTCACGGTATTGACCCAACTGGACGTTCTCGGCTCCTATGTCAATGAATCGATCTTTGTTCCATTATCCAATAAAATAGCGCATGCCAATGGCATACAGCTGCTCATAGGCATTTTAATCCTCGCCGGTATAGTGCTGCTGTTACTCTGGCTGCTGAAAAGGTTTGCCCGCTCCAAAGTAGCCATCACTATTAAAACTCTCGCCAGAGGCATCATGGAAGGCATTCTTTCTATCGGCAAAATGGAAAAGAAAGGCTGGTTCCTGTTACATACGGTGTTGATCTGGTCCTGCTACCTGTCGCAGGTATACATCGGCTTCTTCTGCCTGAAAGAAACCAGCCACCTGGGTATCAGCGCCGCTCTCGCGGTACTGATGATCGGTAGTGTAGGCATGATCGTTACCCCCGGCGGTATCGGCGCCTACCAGCCCCTGGTACAGAAATCGCTGGAACTGTATGGCATTCCGTTGGCCATCGGCTTCGCCTTTGGCTGGATCATCTGGGTGGCGCAAACGGTGCTCGTGATCCTGCTCGGCTTTATTAGCCTGGTGGCGTTGCCTGTTTACAACAAAAAGCGCGGGTAGAGCGGAGGGATCGCCTTCGGCGATTTTAAATTGTCTTGGCTCAGGATTACGCTGATTATACTGATTTCACTGATTTGATTATGTTGGATTTTTATTCTTTTAGATTTTATAAAGGATTAAGGGAGATAGAAGCGGATATTCGCTATTATCTCCCTTAATCCTTTATAAAATCCAAAAGTAAAAATCCAGTTAATCCGCAAAATCAGCGTAATCCTGGGCCAAGACAAAATCCGCATCGCCGAAGGCGATCATCTCCCCGATTTTCTTTAACTTTAATTTAATACTTCAATTAAAGCGAAAGCCGTATCATCGTGGTTTAGACGATGTGATTTTTTTGAATGTAAATAAGTTCGTATGCGTTTGCCGAATGGTGAGAACCTTGATATTATGACAATGCCCGATGTAACAGCACAAAAGAAAACAACCAAGAAGGCCCCTGCAGAGAAGAAAAAAATGATTGCCAGGGATATCAGCTGGCTCTCTTTTAATGCCAGGGTTTTACAGGAAGCAGCCGATAAAACCGTTCCACTCCATGAGCGTATCCGCTTCTTAGGCATCTTTTCCAATAACCTCGATGAATTTTTCAGGGTCCGGGTAGCCACCCTTAAACGCATGATGTTTTTCGGCAAAGCCGGTAAAATGCATCTGGAAGAAAATCCGGATAAAATACTGGACGAAATACAAATCCGTGTAATTGAGCAACAACGCGAGTTTGACCTGGTATGGAAAGATATTGCGGAAGAACTGGAAGCCCAGCACATCTTCCTGCGAACAGAAAAACAACTCAACCGCGAGCAACAGAAATTTGTACTCAACTACTTCAACGAACAGGTACGCACCAACATCATTCCCCTGATGATTGAAAGCATACAACACTTCCCTATCCTGCGCGATAAATCTATTTACCTGGCTATTGTACTGGCCCGACAGGATAATTCCGTACGACAAAAATTTGCACTCATAGAAATACCTACCACGGTACTTCCCCGCTTTATTATCCTGCCCTCCAAACCCGGAGAACATGATATCATCCTGCTGGAAGACCTGGTGCGCTTCTGCTTACCCAATATCTTTTCCTATTTCGGTTACGATAAATTCTCCGCACACATTATTAAAGTAACACGCGATGCGGAACTGGATATTGATAACGATATCTCCGACAGCCTTATTCACCAGATTGAAAAAGGCCTGAAAGACCGCCGCAAAGGCAAGCCGGTAAGGTTTGTATATGACAAGGACATAGACCCGCTGCTGCTGGAATATCTCATGCGCAGACAAGGCCTTTCCGGAAAGGATAACCTGATCCCCGGCGCACGTATCCATAACTTCAAAGACTTTATGGATTTCCCGGAATCCATCTTCCCCCCTCATTTACACCGTAAAACCTTCACCCATCCGCTGTTCCTCAATGCGCCCAGCGTAATGCATGTAATACAACAGCAGGATGTAATGCTGCACTTCCCCTATCACTCGTTTGATACCATCATCGACCTGTTAAGGGAAGCGGCAATAGATCCGAACGTATCTTCTATAAAAATAACTGCGTACAGGCTTGCCCGTAATTCCAAAATAGTGAATGCGCTGGTGAATGCCGTACGTAATGGTAAACAGGTAACCGTGGTGCTGGAGCTGCGCGCCCGCTTTGACGAAGCCGCCAACCTCGACTGGAAATCGCGGTTGGAAGAGGAAGGCGTGAAAGTATTACTGGGTATACCAAATATGAAGATCCACGCCAAACTGTGCGTCATCAAAAAACGGATCGGCACTAAAACGCTGCAGTGCGGCTTTGTAAGCACCGGTAACCTCAATGAAAAAACGGCAAGGGTTTACGGTGATCACTGCCTGCTCACCACCAACCGCGCTATCATTGCCGATATGAACCGTATCTTTTCCTACCTGGAAAACACCCGTCATGATATCAAAATACTGGAGGGCTGCAAAACCCTGCCGGTTAGTCCGTTTAACATGCGCGATACCTTCCTTCGCCTGATGGACCGTGAAATCAAGAATGCAAAACACAAAAAGAAAGCGGCTATTACTGTTAAAATGAACTCGCTTTCTGATGCAGCGCTTATTGCCAAGCTGTATGAAGCCGCCAAAGCCGGTGTGGACGTGAAGATGGTGATAAGAGGTATCTGCTGTGCCTATACGGAAAATAAAAAATGGAAAAAGAATATCACCGCGGTAAGCATCGTGGATGAATACCTGGAACATGCACGCGTATTTATTTTTCACCACGGCGGCCAGGAAAAGGTATACATTGCTTCCTGCGACTGGATGATACGTAATCTCGATCATCGCGTGGAAGCGGCTGCACCTATAACGGACCCGGCTATACGCAAAGAACTGATCGATATTATGAATATTCAGCTGAGCGGCAATGTGAAGGCCCGTATACTGGATAACGAGCAGAAAAATGAATATAAGAAAGCCGGTGATAAAAAGATCCGTACACAAATGGAGATCTATAAATACCTGCACGAAAAACAATACCATTAACTCTAAAAAGTTATACTTTTGCCCTTTGATCTAAAGACTGACAGATGAAATTAGCTGCGATTGATATAGGCTCCAATGCTGCCAGACTGCTCATCTCTGAGGCATCGCCCAATGCTGCCGGCGTAATGGACTTTACCAAACTAAACCTGGTAAGAGTACCGCTACGGCTGGGCTTTGATGTATTTAACCACCATGTTATTTCAGACAAAAAGGCGGCACACCTTATTGATACCATCCGGGCCTATAAGCTGCTGCTGGACGTGTACGAGGTGAAATACCTCAAAGCATGCGCTACCTCTGCCATGCGCGATGCCAGCAACGGCACGGACATCCTCCAGCAGGTAAAAGCACAAACCGGCATTGATATCCGGATCATTACCGGTCAGGAAGAAGCTTCTTTTATCTACGAAAACCATGTGGCGGAAAACATGGATAAAACAAAGTCGTACCTCTACATCGATGTAGGCGGCGGCAGCACGGAAATCACCCTTTTCAGCGCAGGCAAACAGATCTTCAAGGAGTCCTTTAATATTGGCACTATCCGCCTGCTGCAGCAACAGGTTACCGAAGCGCACTGGCAGCAACTGAAAGATTTCCTGAAACATCAGCTCAAAGGCATCGGCGCCGTGATTGCGATTGGTTCCGGCGGCAACATCAATAAAATATTCTCTCTCTCCAAACGAAAAGAAGGCAAACCCCTTTCACTGGATACGCTGAAAGACTATTACAAGGAGTTCAGCGCCTTCACCGTGGAAGAACGTATTCACCTGTACGGACTGCGGGAAGACCGCGCCGACGTGATTGTTCCAGCCCTGCAGATCTATGTTAACATCATGCGCTGGGCAGATACCCCGGAGATATATGTACCCAAGATCGGGCTGGCAGATGGTCTTATCCATGCCCTCTATGAGGAAATCGCAGTGAGTTCCTGATCCCCGGCCGTACATAAAAAACATTTCCTTTTATCTTTTTATATTACCACCTTTGCGGTTATTGCTAACAGCTAAATGCTAAAAGCTCACTGCTTATGTCTGTGAATAAAGAAATAAAGCGTGTCACTACGCATATACTGCAGAAGATGAAAGTAGACGGGGAAAAGATCTCCATGCTTACTGCGTATGATTATTCCATGGCCCGCATTTTTGATGATGCCGGCATTGATATCCTGCTGGTGGGAGATTCCGCATCCAATGTAATGGCCGGTCATGAAACCACCCTCCCCATTACGCTGGACCAGATGATCTATCATGCCGCTTCGGTGGTCAGGGCAATTAAACGCTGCTTTGTGATCGTGGATCTGCCCTTCGGTACCTACCAGGGGAACTCCAAAGAAGCCCTGGGATCTGCCATCCGTATTATGAAAGAAACAGGCGCCCATGGTATTAAAATTGAAGGTGGCGAAGAAATCATTGAATCTGTAAAACGTATTATCTCCGCCGGTGTGCCGGTCATGGGGCACCTCGGACTTACGCCGCAGTCGATTTATAAGTTTGGAACCTACGCCGTACGCGCCACAGAAGAAGCAGAAGCCAATAAGCTGATCAAGGACGCGAAACTGTTACAGGAAGCCGGCTGCTTTGCCATTGTACTGGAAAAAATTCCGGCATCACTGGCGAAGATCGTCGCCGAAAGCGTGGAAATTCCCATCATCGGCATCGGTGCAGGCAGGTATGTAGACGGACAGGTACTGGTCATGCACGATATGCTTGGCATTAATAAGGAGTTCAAACCACGTTTCCTCCGTCGTTACCTCGACCTTTACAACCAGATCTTTGGCGCCACCCAGGCATACATCAATGATGTAAAATCCAAAGATTTCCCGAATGAAAATGAACAGTACTGATCAGTATTGATTAAATAATAAGCATGACGGATTTGTAGAGAGATTAATATCTCCATACAAATTCGTCATTTGCATTTAATATAAATTCCCTATATTCGCTTCGCACTTTATAAGTTGAATGAACTACCTGTTAAACATACAGCTTTCTCTACTCTCCTATCTGCGGAGCACCTGCTCCCATGTGCCATAGGTAGCACTTCCCTTCTTTTTCTTTCCTGTAGGCCGTTTAGCGGCTTGTAATGCTATTGTATCTGCCATACTGACTTTCATCACGACAGATGATTTGCATTGGTTTGTTTTTAACCAATCCGCAAATGCCCAGGTTCGTGTATAACAGTAACGTATATACGTAGCTGAGGGAAGCGTCATTTATTATTATTTATCCGGGAGCAACACCTGCTTCCCTCTTCACTATAATTCCAAACAGATTATGAAACGTGTAATGATTATTGGCGCCGGTAAGATCGGCGAAACCGCTGCCTTCTTATTGCAACAGTCCGGCGACTATGAAGTAACGCTGGCCGACAGCAACGACGCCCTGTTGCAGAAATGCACCGACACTGCGATCCACAAAACAGTGCTGGACGTAAACAACGCCACCTCGCTCCAGGATGCATTGCAGGACCAGGACATGGTGCTGAGCGCCTGCCCCTTTTTCCTCAACGTAAAAATTGCTACCGCAGCAGCTAAAGCCAACACCCACTATTTTGATTTAACTGAAGATGTAGCTACTACCAACGCGATCCGCGAAATAGCGGCGCAGGCCAATGTTAGCTTCATGCCACAATGCGGACTGGCGCCTGGTTTCATCAGCATTGCCGCCCATGATATTGCCAAACAGTTTGATTCGCTGGACGCGGTACGGCTGCGTGTAGGCGCCCTGCCACAGTTTCCTACCAACAGTCTCATGTATAACCTTACCTGGAGCACCGACGGGCTGATCAACGAGTACTGCAATCCCTGCGATGCCATTTACGAAGGCGAACGCAAAGAAGTAATGCCGATGGAAGGCTACGAGCGCTTCGCCCTCGATGGTGTGGAATATGAGGCGTTTAATACCTCCGGCGGACTCGGAGCACTCGCTGAAATCCTGGACCATAAAGTGTACAACCTGGACTATAAAACGGTACGTTATCCCGGCCACTGCCACCTGATGAAAATCCTTTTAAATGAGCTGAAACTCAATAAAAAAAGAGAAATGCTGAAGGAGATTATGGAAGATAGCATACCTTTCACCCAGCAGGATGTAGTATTGGTTTTTGTGTCTGTATCCGGAATGGTGAACGGCCGCTCTGTGCAACGCTCCTATTCCCGTAAGATCTACAACCAGGCGGTAGCCGGCAGGGACTTTACCGCCATACAACTCACCACTGCGGGCGCTGCCTGTGCAGTAATAGACCTGCATGCAAAAGGACTGCTACCGGCGAATGGCTTTCTGCGCCAGGAAGATGTAGCATTTACTGACCTGATCAACAACCGCTTTGCGGTATATTATAACTAGCCCTAAAAGCTGTATGTCATGTTAAAAGATGTTTTAAACGGGCTGATGGAACGCTATCAGCAAAGGGTTCCGGACGTTGGAGCCGTTATTGCCGCCATGATAAAGGAAGGCATTATTGCACAGGCAGATGATATCGAAAATGACCACATCGCCTTCCGGACGATGGGCGTTCCACAGCTTGGCGTGCAGTCGCTCGAGAAAATTTTTCTCCACTACGGCTATACGAAAATGGATCACTACCACTTTCCTGCCAAGAAGCTGGATGCATGGTGGTATGCTCCCCCCGAGCCGCAATATCCGCGTATCTTCATCAGTGAGTTACGGGTGGTCGAATTAAGTCCTGCTACGCAAACCATCATTCATCATTATACGGATGAAGTGAAGTCGGACCCGGTGAATGCATTGAACCTCGACGATAGCAAAGCCGTAGATGCTTTCCTTCACAGCGCGCTGTGGCAAACCCCTACCCTGGCCGATTACAAAGTGCTGGCCGCGGAAAGTGAATACGCCGCCTGGGTGATCTATAACCGTTATTACCTCAATCATTTTACCGTGAGCGTACATAATCTGCCCACGGGATATAATACGGTGGCCGATTTCAACCAGTTCCTGGAAAAACATGGTTTTCATCTCAATGATTCAGGAGGTAAAATTAAAACCAGTCCGGATGGCAGACTGCTGCAAAGCGCCACGGTAGCCGGAATGATCACCGCTACCTTTTCCGGCGGGGAAGAATTCCCCATTGCCGGTTCCTATGTGGAGTTTGCTGAAAGAAAGGTGCTTCCTGCCTTTGCGCATTTACCTGCCAGTGAAATACGGCGGGAACACCGGCGCGAGGGGTTTGAAGCCGGCAATGCCGATAAGATCTTTGAAAGCACCTACGCCGCCCAAACAAAAAAAAGTTCCTAATTTAGTTTATTAATACACCAACAATGGAAGACATCTTAAAAGCATTTGGCATCACTGCGGCACAAAGTGGTATCAGTACGGGCACGCACTGGTTACCGGCTCACGGGGAGGAAATTACCTCGGTTTCGCCGGTAAATAATAAGAAGATTATTACTGTCAGAAGCGCCAGCCGGGAAGATTATGACCAGGTGGTAGCCGTGGCCCAGGAAGCTTTCAAAGAATGGCGTACATGGCCTGCGCCCAAAAGAGGCGAAATCGTACGGCAAATCGGGGTAGCGCTCCGTGAACATAAAGAACATCTTGGCAAACTTGTTTCCTATGAGATGGGAAAGAGTTTGCAGGAAGGATATGGAGAAGTGCAGGAGATGATCGACATCTGCGACTTTGCAGTGGGTCTGTCGAGGCAGTTGCACGGCTTAACGATGCACTCCGAGCGGCCGGGGCACCGGATGTATGAGCAATGGCATCCGCTGGGTATTACAGGTATCATTTCCGCCTTTAACTTCCCGGTAGCAGTATGGAGCTGGAACGCCATGCTAGCATGGGTTTGCGGCAACGTGTGTATCTGGAAGCCATCTGAAAAAACGCCGGTGACGGCATTAGCCTGTCAACATATTGCGGCCAGTGTATTTGCCGCCAACAAAGTACCGGAAGGTGTTTGCTGCCTGGTAACCGGCCAGCGTGATGCAGGTGAATGGATGGCGCACGACAAGCGTATTCCCCTCGTTTCGGCCACCGGGTCCACCCGGATGGGTAAAGCCGTAGGTGCTGCCGTAGGCGAGCGTTTGGGGCGTTCTCTGCTGGAACTGGGCGGCAATAATGCCATCATTATTACGCAGGATGCCGACCTGGATATGTCGCTTATTGGCGCTGTGTTTGGCGCCGTAGGTACCGCCGGGCAGCGCTGTACTTCTACCCGCCGGCTCATCATCCACGAAAGCGTGTATGATGCGTTTACCGCAAGGCTGGTAAAAGCTTACTCGCAGTTGCGTATCGGCAACCCGCTGGATCAGCACAACCACGTGGGCCCGCTGATCGACAAAGCCGCTGTGGATGCGTATCTCAACTCAATAGAACAGGTAAAGCAGCAGGGCGGTTCTTTCCTGGTGGAAGGCGGTGTATTATCCGGTCCGGGTTATGAATCCGGATGCTATGTAAAACCCTGCATCGCAGCGGTGGAAAACACCTACGATATTGTACAGCACGAAACCTTTGCGCCCATTTTGTATGTAATGAAATACGCCACGCTGGCCGAAGCCATTGCCATGCAGAATGATGTGCCCCAGGGACTTTCCTCCGCCATCATGACGCTGAACCTCCGCGAGGCAGAACAGTTCCTTTCCAATGCCGGATCTGACTGTGGCATTGCCAATGTAAATATCGGCACATCAGGCGCTGAAATAGGCGGCGCTTTCGGTGGTGAAAAAGAAACAGGCGGCGGCCGTGAAAGCGGTTCTGACGCATGGAGAGCTTACATGCGCCGGCAAACCAATACCATCAACTACTCCAACAGTCTCCCATTGGCGCAGGGCATCAAATTTGATCTCTGATAATAATAAATCAGCTATCTGTTTTGCAGGTACAAATACCTGAAAACGGATAGCTGATAACCATATATTTACTGTAAATTTTTCCGGATCATCCAGCTCCGAGGCGCTTGCCCCGGAGCTTTTAATTTTCGTGACAGGAGATGCTACCCGATCAGATTTTTAAAAGCGGTTGATAAAATAACTACACGTCAAAAATGTTTTGCAACCTATGTTGCTTTTCTCTACATACACCGACGGCGGCAAGGTTTTAAAAATAGTAGCGAGGTTAGAGAACCCCGCTTTTCGTTAAACGGAAACCATGCTTATGAGAAAAGTTAGAAATGGCGGGAAGCCATTAGAAACTCTTCCGGATATAAATATTAGACTTTTTTTTGAATATTCATATTCAACTTTTGTGCTACTGCCGCATTATTACCACTGTGTTTCACTACTAAAACCTGTCCGGATCCTTTATCATACAGGGTTTTCATGATTTTCCCCTTTACGCCCGCATGCTGCAACATAGCAGTAATATTTTCAGGAACGCTGCAAATAACAATTGTTTTACCCTTATTTTTCTTTATCATGTCTTTAAGGGTGGCGGTTGTTTGCTCCGGATCGCCGTTTAACCGGAAGTAGTCCAGCTGCTGCTGGTGGGCTTTAGAGAGCGGGGTCACCGTTTGCACCGCACGGTTCAGATAGGTAGTGTAGATAGCGGAAATTTCCATTCCTTCCAGGGAAGATGCCAGCTGGCTGGCCTGTTCCTGCCCGGTGGTGCTCAAACCGGGATCTGCTGATGGTGATGATTCCATTTCCGCAGCATTCACAAAAATGAGTGTGGTTACTTCAGGTTCAGCGGCAGACACAGGTGTGCCGGTAGCCAGCAAAGTGGCCATGAGAACAGCTTTTAACATGATTGGTAAATTTAAGTAAATGAAATACGATACCTGTAAAAATCCCGAACGTAGATCTGGCGGATGAGGGGTATGAGGAATAAGAACAGGTTAAAGCTAAGATAGCTGGCAACAATTACAAAAGGGATTGTGACAGGTGGTTACCGGCTATGGCTGGCAAGCAAATCAGGATAAGTAACCGGTAACAGTGGCCTGCGGAAAAAGGCGGCACGGAATGGGCAGAAATCCATTCAATCTCCCAATCAACCAATATATAGCGCGTTTATCATTAATATTTAATGTTATACCGCTTTTTCTATACCTTTAATCTTATCATCATGATATTTTTAGTTGTTTTTTATAGGGAAAATTATTGAACATGAAATTGTTAAGCCGAGAGGTTGCAGTCCTGGCAGGGTGTGTTGCATTGATGACTGCATTTACAACAAATACTACAGCGCAGAGTAAACCCCAGATACCTAAAAACTGGCAGTTACTGAGTTACGATACCGACAGTATACTGGGTACGTCAACGGAAAAAGCCTACAAGGAATTGTTAAAAGGGAAAAAAAGTACGCCCGTTATTGTGGCGGTGATCGACTCTGGTATTGATACTACCCATGAGGATCTGAAAAGTATCCTGTGGACCAATACCCGTGAAATTCCCGGTAATGGCAAGGATGACGATCACAACGGCTATGTGGACGATATTCATGGCTGGAACTTCCTGGGTGGTAAAGACGGCAGCAGCCTGAAAGAAGACTCTGAAGAAGCCGCCCGCGAATACTACCGCTATAAAAACCTTTATGGCAACCCGGATTCCGCACTCGCAAAGGATTCCAAAGAATATGCCATCTGGCAGCAGTTACAGTCGAAAGTGGAGAAGCCCAATTCCCAGTTCAAGATGCAATACAAAAGCATGTCGAAGCTCCAGGAAAACGTGAATAAATGTGAATCTATCCTGAAAACCTACCTGGGTAAGGATGATTTTAATGTGGCGCAGCTGGACAGCATTCAAACGACTAACCAGGATGTATTGCTGGCACGTAATTTCATGAGCCGTTTGCTGAAAAGCGCCGGTGATGAACCAGCCACTTTCGGCGAGTTCAAAATGGAGTTTGATGAGTACATGAATGAACTGAAGCGTAAGGCAGAAAGCACAGAAGTAGCGCCAAATGCCAACAGGGAAAGGATTGTAGGCGACAACCTCGACGACATCAACGACAACAAATACGGCAACAACGATGTGATGGGCACCTTTGGTTTCCATGGCACGCACGTTTCCGGTATCATTGCGGCGGCCAGAAACAACGGCGTAGGCATGGATGGCATCGCCGATAATGTGCGCATCATGGCGGTAAAAGCCGTTCCTGATGGCGATGAAAGAGATAAAGATGTGGCCCTGGCCATCCGTTATGCAGTTGATAACGGCGCGCAGATCATCAACATGAGCTTTGGTAAACCGTTTTCACCTCATAAAGACTGGGTGGATGCGGCTTTTAAATATGCAGAAGAAAAGGGCGTTTTATTGGTACATGCGGCAGGTAATGACGGCAGCAACAACGACTCTGTTGCCAACTACCCCAACCCGAATTACCTGGACGGCACGGTTGCTTCCAACGTCATCACTGTAGGCGCCAGCAATACCGGCCTGGGCAATGATAAGGTGGCTCCTTTCTCCAATTATGGTAAGAAAAGCGTGGATCTTTTTGCTCCCGGTGTACAAATTTACTCTACCATTCCCGGTGGCAATAAATACGGCAGCGCCAGTGGTACCAGCATGGCCAGCCCTGTAGTAGCAGGTGTAGCAGCATTGGTACTCTCCTATTATCCTGAGCTCAGTGCAAAGCAGTTGAAATATGTGCTGGAAAAAAGCGCAACACCATTACCTGGTATAACGGAAGTAAATAAACCAGGTGCTGCGGATGAAAAAGTAAATTTTTCGGATCTGTCCATCACCGGTGGAATGATCAATGCCTATGAAGCATTAAAGCTGGCGGCTACTGTTAAAGGCGAAAATGTGAAAGGTAAAAAACAACACAAGGCAAAAATAAAAGCCATCAAAAAGAACTGATTCAGTATATAAAAAAGGGCGGGAATTTTATCTTCATAAGATAAAATTCCCGCCCTTTTTTATGCAATTATTTAACGAGACGAACGCTCAGCGGATACTTGTAAGACTGGCCATTGCTGGCTTTTGTGGCAGCAATAATGCTAAAGATAACATTCAGCAGCCATAATACACCGAGCAGGTTTGTCCAGCCCCAGGCGTTATAAAAATCTCCTCTTGCATGGCGCCAGAAGCTGGTGAGTGACCAGAAACCGGTAACAATATTATTGACCAGGTTTACAATGACAGCAGCAATGCTCAATGTGATCTGGAAATTGATGGCTTCTTTGCCCTGGCTGTCTACAAAAGCAGATTCGTTCTTTTTGATAAGCCAAAAGATCAGTACGCCAAGGATGTTGCCGACGGTAGGTAATATCAGCATCCCGATAATTCCTCCCAGGTGAACAAGCGCTCCCCAGGTTCGTTCATCTTTCTGATTCATAAAATATAGATTAAATATAATGCGGGAAGTTAACAGCTTATTTTAGGATATCAAAAAAGAGAAGAAAAAAAACTACAAACCTGTAAGCCGGATTCTGTTTCTGCCCCGGCAAGCCGGGACAGACTGCTATCATTTATCTGCGACAACGTTCGCACGTTGTCTGTATCTGCCTACCCTCGGTCATCGGGCGAGCAGCCCTCAATCGACCGTATACATGGCATTTCAGCACGCAAGGTTTACCCGCACAAACAGTTACCTGCCTGCACCGTGGGCTCTTACCCCACATTTTCACCCTTATCCGCCGAAGCGGACGGTTATTTTCTGTGGCACTTGCTGTTCCCGGTTTGCACCAGGCCCCACCCGTTAGGTGGTGCGTTGCTCTGCGCTGTCCGGACTTTCCTTCCCGCCAACAAGTTAGCGGAACGATAGCACGGTTTGTAGTTGAAGCGCGAAGGTAAATAAAAATATTACCTAAACGTTATTTCAGTAGCCCCATAGCCGTATTTGGCGTGATATTGATTCACAAAGCTGGCTACTTCCGGCGTTTGTTTCAGGATCTGGTGTATTTCGTCTTTGAGCTTTCCCTTCCCGACACCATGAATCACGATCAGGTTGTGCTGATGATGACTGATAGCCAGTTCCAGGTAACGCTGGAAAGCATTCAGCTGTATAGCCAGGATGGCAATATTGCTCAGCCCTTTCCAGTTTTTCTCAAGTGCTTCGATGTGCAGGTCTACTTCATGCTTAGGATCCAGCGACGTTTCGGGCTGCAGCTGTATTTTACTTAACAGGCTGGCGAAATTTCCGCCGCCAATAGTAGTAACAGGCGCCTTCTTTTTCGGTTGTTCTGCCGGGGCCGGCGGCTCGGGTTCTTTCTCCGGAAATTTATCAAACAGCGGGTAAGTAATGGTCGCTTCTGCTTTGGTGCGCAGCTGCTCCAGCTGCACAAACATCTGTTTGGGCTTGATCTTCCAGGTTTTCTTTACAGAAGTGGCCAGTTTCGGCTGTGGCTCCTTCAGGAAAAAAGTAAACTCAAACCGCGGATTATCATTCAATGATTCAAAGATGAGATCAGCGAGATAAAAGTGATTATAAGGATGTATTTCATTCTTGATTTCCAGGTCCAGCTGGTTATTCAGCCATATCTGGAAATAGAAACGCATCGCATGCGGCGTATCATTAAACAGGTGAAACTTCATCAGCTTCACGGTTTCATCGTATCCATCCATCTGGTATACCGGCAAAACAGACAGGAACATTCCCTTATCTGTTTTAAACACTTCATACTTGCTTCTGTCTACCTTGATTTCGTCGCCGGGAATCAGTTTGGGTTTTTCCTTGACCAGTTTCTGCTGGGTAAAACGATGGAAATAGGGAAAGTCGATCTGATCCAGGTACACCGGAAAAGACGTTCCTTTCACCTCTATCATGACCATATTATCATTCACAATGTCAACAACCGTTCCTTCTTCTTTTGAACTCAACAACAAGATGTTGTCGCCTTTTTGGTATTTCATAATTGCATTCTTCAACTGCAAAAATAGAATATTGAAGGGATATGCGTGGAAGAGATTTGAAGATTTGCCCGATCCGGCGGAGACATGGCTCTTTATTGCCATTAAAAATGGTAGTACTCACCTGCACGGCTATATGAAGAAAATGTTATTCCGCGTACTTCCTGGACCTTGCTTTTTCAGGATGCCGCCGCATGTAGTCATCTACCGAAATGCGGCCACTGCCTTCAATCAGGAAAACGATCAGCAGGAACAGCACCAGTAAGGAGATGCCCATTACGGGGTATACTGTAAACAGCCCGGTGGGAGAATGAACAAAAAATACAGCACCCAGCAATACGGGAATATTCAGGAATGCGGCGATCCTGGTAAACAGTCCCATCGCAATGAATAACCCACCTACCGTGTGTGCAAATACAACATAATGTCCCAGGAATATGGACAGTGTGGCCAAAGCCGGGTTTTGATTAATCATGGAAATCAGCGCGTCCCTGTCCTGTACAAACCGGATGCCTACATACATGATAAATATCCCCAGCAGAATGCGAACCACACTCAGCCAATTTGGGTGATGTGTGTCACCCCAGTGTTCAACCCGTTGTAGCATGTTCATAAAATATAAATTTTAAGATCAAAGAGCTACCCTGAAGTTACGAAGATTTATGCTTTTGTGGCCAGCTTGCTGTTGGTATAGCTGTAGAGGAAATAGATGGTTAAGCCTACCGCCAGCCACACCGAGAAAACGATCCAGTTTTTAAGGGCGATTTCTGTCATCAGGTAAAAACAGCTGAGCATCCCTAAAACCGGTATCAGGGAGAGCTTGCGGGTGAGTGAGAAATAAGAAAGGGCGATGGTAACCACCACAAATATGTAGAAGGGAATATTATGTTTCCATACCTCCCAGCCGCCTGCGGGAGAGAGTTTTGCCAGGATTTCTTTGCTGAACAGGAAAACAAGCAGCACTACAATGCCAGGCACAATGAACTGCCCGTTGATATATGGCAGCTGAAACCGTTTCACCACTGATTTCTCCTCTCTTGGCAGAATGAGTACGCCTCCGCATACCAGGATAAAGGCAAACAGGGTACCAATGCTGGTCAGGTCCGTAACGATGGTCAGGTTCAGGAAAAGCGCCGGGATACCTACGAGGAAACCGGTGATGATGGTAGCGAAAGAAGGTGTTTTAAACCGGGGATGTATTTTACTGAAGCGTTTTGGCAGCAGGCCATCGCGGCTCATGCTCATCCAGATGCGCGGCTGGCCTATCTGGAATACCAGCAGTACGCTGGTAGTAGCCACCACGGCGCTTACAGAAATAAGGTAACTGATCCAGGGCAGGTTTACCTGTGTGAAAACATATGCCAGGGGATCATTTACCTTTAAATTATAATACGGCACCATACCGGTGAGCACCAATGAGATCAGGATATATAATACCGTACAGATGATCAGGGAATAGATCATGCCTTTGGGCAGATCCCGCTGTGGATTAGCACACTCTTCGGCAGTGGTGCTCACAGCGTCAAAGCCGATATAAGCAAAAAATACGGCCGATACCCCCTTCAGCACACCTGAGAAGCCGTTGGGCATAAAAGGGTGCCAATTGGCCTTATTTACGTAAAAAAAGCCTACCACAATCACAAACAGGATCACCAGGATCTTCAGGGCTACCATAAAGTTGGCGCTTTTCTTACTTTCCTGGATACCTACATACGCCAGGTAGGTTACCAGCAGTACGATGAGGAAGGCCGGGAGGTTCACGATAAAGGGTATGCCGGCAATATGCGGTGCTGCCGCAATGGTTTCCGGGGTGGCACTGTCGTAATTGCTGGCCAGCCAGTCAGGTAAACTGAGACCGATACCGCTTAACAGGTTGTTGAAGTAGCCGCTCCATGAAATGGCTACGGCGATATTACCAATGGCGTATTCCAGGATCAGCGCCCAGCCGATCACCCAGGCAGCCAGTTCTCCGAAAGTAACGTAAGAGTAAGTATAGGCGCTGCCGGACACCGGTACACGGGACGCAAATTCTGCATAACAGAGGGCGGAGAATCCGCAGGTAACCGCTGTAATAACGAAGAGCAGGGAAACGCCTGGCCCGCCGTGGAAGGAAGCTTCCCCGATAGTGGAAAAGATCCCGGCTCCGATAACCGCCGCAATTCCCATAGCAGTAAGGTCTTTCACCTTCAACACCTTATTCATTCCCCCTGTTTCATGACCATCCGACAAACCGTCTTTGGCATCTTTAATAATGGCAGTAAGTGATTTTTTCCGAAACAGCGAGTTTGACGACATTGGCTAAGGAATTACGTTTAGACGAGCGCGAATATAATGCGAATTTAAATACGAACCTTATTGCTGACGGTTTAAGAGGTAGTTAGCCACTTCCATCAGCGCTGCCTTGCGGTTAGACAGCACCGCCACGTTATCCAGGCTCTGGAACGCCAGTTGCTGGAAGCGTTCTTTTTCCTTCTCCGCCCATTCATCCACTTTACAGCTGCGGAATAATGCCAGCACCCGTTCTACTTTATCAGCGGGGGATGTTTCCATGAGCATTTTCAGTTCTGCACGTTGTTCGGGGTTGCACAGTTCCAGCGCTTTCAGGAGCAGGAATGTTTTTTTATTGACGAGGATATCCCCTCCCTGTTGCTTACCGAATTTTTCAGGATCACCAAATGCATCGAGGTAGTCGTCCTGGATCTGGAAAGCAATACCCACATTTTTACCAAAGGAATAAATGTGCTGCTGGTTACCTTCGCCGGCGCCGCCAATGATGGCGCCCAGCTGCAGGCTGGCAGCAAGTAAAACGGAGGTTTTCAGTCCGATCATATGCACATAATCGTCGTACTGCACCTTTTCGGGGTCCATGCCTTCAAAGTCCATGTCGAGCTGCTGCCCTTCACATACTTCAATGGCGGCTTTATTAAATACGGAGATGATCTTTTGTTTATAATGCGGTTCTATTTTGTTCAGGCGCTCATATACATAAATGAGCATTACGTCACCGGCAAGAATCGCCGCCGGCTCGCCATATACCGTATGAACGGTAGGCTTACCCCGGCGGATCGGCGCTTTATCCATGATATCATCATGCAATAAAGTGAAATTATGAAAAAGTTCTATCGCACTGCCCACCTCAAATGCATCCGGGCGCAGGTTATCAAATAGCTCGTTCCCCATCAGGCATAGTACAGGGCGGATTCTTTTTCCGCTTATTCCCAGGATGTGGGACGCTGCATTGTATAACTTACTGGGTTGTTCCGGAAACTGTTGTTTTTCAAAATGCTGACTAAACTGCGCTGTTAAATCTTTGAATGAATGCATTGCTGGTGGCTCGTGTTTTATTTTTTACTCTTTTTGTTCTTTGCTGGTGCGGCCTTTTTAGCAGTGGCTTTTTTAGCGGCCGGTTTAGCGGCCGCCTTCTTAGCGGGTACTGCTTTCTTGGCTACTGGTTTTGCAGCAGCTTTCTTCGCAGGTACCGCTTTCTTAGCTGCTGGTTTGGCAGCAGCTTTCTTCGCAGGTACTGCTTTCTTCGCTGCTGGTTTTGCAGCGGCCTTCTTCGCAGGTACTGCTTTCTTCGCTGCTGGTTTTGCAGCGGCCTTCTTCGCAGGTACTGCTTTCTTTGCTACCGGTTTTGCAGCGGCCTTCTTCGCAGGTACTGCTTTCTTCGCTACCGGTTTTGCAGCGGCTTTCTTTGCCGGTACTGCTTTCTTAGCTACTGGTTTTGCAGCGGCTTTCTTCGCAGGTACTGCTTTCTTAGCTACTGGTTTTGCAGCAGCCTTCTTCGCGGGTACTGCTTTCTTCGCTACCGGTTCAGCAGCAGCTTTCTTCGCGGGTACTGCTTTCTTAGCTGCTGGTGCTGGTTTAGCAGCGGCTTTCTTCACAGGCGCTTTAACTGCTGGTGCAGGTGTTTTCTTCACCACTTCTTTTTCAACAACCGGTGCAGGAGCTGGTTTTTCTTCCGCCACTTCTTTCTTCGGTTTCTTTTTATGCACAGGCGCTGGTACTGGTGTTGCTGGTACGGCAGGCCTTACAGGTGCATCCGGTGTTACCGGTACCACATGCGTTTCCACTATCACCTGGTCAACAACCGGTAATGGTTTAGGCTCGCCGAGCGATACTTCCGGCGCCCTGTGAGGCGCTTTTCCTTCCTGTTCCCAGGGTTTATACGGACGTTGTTTGTCTTTCTTCTTTTTCCGGTCGTCACGACGATCACCATGACGCTGATCACCTTTACGGTCGTCGCGGCGGTCTTCGCGGCGTTTATGCTGGAACGGTGCAGCAGCAGGTGTGCCCGTGCCGGTCAGTTCATCTTCCAGGTCGTAGTCCAGCTGGCGTTTGGCCAGGCTGGCAGCCACCACGCGGATGCTCACTTTTTCGCCTATACGAAACTTGCGGCCGGTGCTTTGGCCAACCAGGGAATACTCCCCTTCATTATATTGGAATTCTTCTCTTTTATTCAGATTATGAATGCTGATCAGTCCTTCGCACTTGGTATCCACTGTTTCCACCCAGAAGCCGAAATGCGCCACACCGCTGATCACACCGTCGAAGGTATGACCGATGAACTGCTGCATATATTCTACCTGTTTGTATTTGTTACCGGCGCGTTCAGCTTCCATCGCCTTGCGTTCCATTTCAGAGCTGTGTTTGCATTTCTGCTCCATTTGCTTGTCGGGACGCACGCTGTTGGCAAGACATTCAGCCAGTACACGGTGTACCAGTACATCGGGGTAACGGCGGATAGGGGAAGTGAAATGGCAGTAGTCTTCAAAACCAAGACCATAGTGTCCCACATTATTCACCGTGTAAATGGCTTTGGCCATTGTACGGATGCCCAGCGTTTCCAGCACTGGTTGCTCCGGTTTGCCTTTTACCTCTGCCAGCATTTTATTGAAGGAGCTGGCGATGCTTTCCGGTGTGGTGAGATCGAACTTATACCCGAATTTTCCGGCGAACAGGGCGAACACTTTCAGCTTTTCCGGGTCCGGCGTATCATGCACACGATAAGGGAACGGGATGGGCTGTTTATTAATCCGCAGCTTGCCCACGTATGCCGCAATGGTTTTGTTGGCCAGCAGCATAAATTCCTCGATCAGCTGGTGCGCTTCTTTACTTTCTTTAATAACGATGCCAATCGGCTTGCCGGTTTCATCGAGTTTAAAGCGTACTTCCTGCGAGGAGAAGTTAATGGCGCCATGTACAAAACGTTGTTTGCGCAAAGTTTGGGCGATGCGGTTTAACAGCATCACTTCGTTCTTATACGGACCCTCAGATTTGCCTTCTATAATTTCCTGTACTTCTTCGTAGGTAAACCGGTGATCCGAATGGATCACGGTGCGGCCGATCCAGTGTTGCTTCACCTCTCCTTTTTCGTTCATCTGGAACATAGCGGAGAAGGTGAGCTTGTCTTCATGCGGGCGCAGGGAACAAAGCTCATTGGAGATCTTTTCCGGCAGCATGGGCAACACGCGGTCTGGCAGGTACACGGAGGTAGCGCGTTTATCCGCCTCTTTATCGAGTTCGGTGCCGGGCAGTACATAATGGCTTACATCAGCAATATGAACCCCCAGTTCGTACAAACCGTTTTTCAGCAAGCGGATAGAGATGGCATCATCAAAATCTTTGGCATCCACCGGGTCGATGGTCATGGTGAGGATTTTGCGGATATCTTTCCGTTTACCTACTTCTTCTTCAGAAATATTTTCCTGGATGGTATCCAGTTCGGCTATTACTTCTTTAGGGAAACTGAGCGGGAATCCTGCTTCTATAAGGATTTCCTTCATAGCCAGGTCGTTGGTATCGCTGGCATCCAGGATTTCCACGATCTCTCCTACGGGTTTACGGGATTTTTCTCCCCAGGCTACTATTTTCACCACGGCTTTATCGCCGCTTTTAGCTTCTCCGAGGGAGTTGGCGGGAATATAAATATCCGGCATAAACAATCCCTTTTCAGGGATCAGGAAAGCAAAGCTTTTGCTGACCTGCAGGGTACCGGTGAATTCGGTTTTATTTCGTTTAAGGATGTCCGTTATGATGCCTTCCATACGGCCTTCGTTATGGGCTGCTTTCAGTACATCCACCAGCACTTCATCTTTATCGAGGGCGGTATGCAGGTTTTTCTGCTTCACCATGATGTCTTTTGTAAGGCCATCCACGATCACAAAGGCCATTCCGGACCTTGTTACTTCCAATACGCCTTTAAAGGTTTTCTTCTGGCTATGGCTTTGTTGGGGGTTGTTAGGGTTATGATTACCGCCTTTTTTATTTTTCTTTTTTCTACTCATGTTAGTCGTAAGTTATTGTTGACCGGGCGCTGGCAGGTGCCGGCCTATGTAGTCAAAAATAAAGTTATTAAATAATTCTGCTTCCCCGAAGAGGAATGCAATCTCTACTGGAATAACAGCCATCTGCAGGTTTTGTTCTGCCAGCATTCCTTTGAGCAGATGTAATCTTACCGCATCCTTTTCTGTGGTAATGACAATCTTTTCTGTGCCGGGCAGGTCGCTGCATTCCTTTTTTATTTTTAGTATATCCTTTTCCGTATAATAATAATGATCGGGAAAAGACAAGAGGTATACCTGTTCGTAACGTCGTTTCAATTCTTCGAGCAATGGTTCGGGCCTTGCTATACCACATGCCAGCAATACGGTTGCTGATTTAGGGACGGCCACCGGGTGATGGGTGATCATATCGGACAAGGCGCCGTATTGCAAGGTAGTGAAAAAGAGCCGCTGATGTGGCAATGGTTTAATTTCTTTTTCCAGGGCCAGCTTCTCTTCCTTGCTCATGGCGGGCGGACACTTCGATACAATGATACAATCGGCCCGGTGATATCCCTGTCTGCCTTCCCTTAAACGGCCAAAAGGTACTACATGATCCCGGGTAAACAATCGGCTGTAATCGGTGATCATGATATTAAGACCGGGCTTTATGGAGCGGTGCTGGAAGGCATCATCGAGCAGTACCACCTGGGTATCGGGCTCATCTCCGAGCAGCTGCGGGATGGCCAGCATCCGTTCTTCTCCTACGCAAACCTTGATATCCGGGAATTTATCGTGAAACTGCATGGGTTCGTCCCCGATATCGGCGGCAGTGCTTCTTTCATCTGCCAGGATGTAGCCGCTGGTACGGCGGTTGTAACCCCGGCTGAGCGTGGCAACTTTCAGATGATCCTTCAGCAGGCGGATCATATATTCTACATGCGGGGTTTTCCCGGTACCGCCTACCGACAGGTTGCCCGCGGCGATCACAGGAAGATCAAATTCCACCGCGGTGAGCAGCCCTTTGTCGTAAAACCGGTTCCGCAACCACATCACCAGGCCATACAGCAGGGAAAAAGGATATAAAAGAATATTCAGGTATTTAAGCACTGTTGTTTATTTAAATTGATAAATGTGATCCGGGGTCACCACCGTATGCAGCGGCACATCCCACGAATCCACGTCTTCTATCTGCAGAACGGGTTCAAACAGCGACAGGCCGATGGTACGCACATCCTGCCGGCATTGTTTCAGAAAACGGTCGTACATACCTTTGCCATATCCTACCCGCTGCCCGTGCCGGTCGAAAGCCAGTAAAGGTACAAATACAAGGTCTATATTTTCCACTGATATCACTTCCCCATGATCCGGTTCCGGGATGCCGAACCTGTTCTTCACCAGTACGGTATTGGTTTTCCAGAGATAATGATTCATCTCGCCGGTTTTCATATCCGAGCGGGAAAGCACCCATTCCATTTCCGGCCATTGGGTTCTCCCCCATTTTACCAGGGGCCAGGTATCCACTTCTTTTTTTTCAGAGATAGGAAGAAAGATATGCGCATTCCTGACGTTGCTGTAATCAAGCTGACGGGTATTCGCCAGTAACCGCTCATTCAGGGCGAGGGCGGTGGGTTCGTCCAGGTTAAGCCGCAGCTCCAGGAAATGTTTTCGTATATCCTTTTTAGTGGTCATGCCAGTAAACTATGCAGCGAGGCTGACAACAACTGTGCCTGTTGTTGAATGAATGCCTTATCTACCGTATCTGTCAGCGGGATACGGCCAATTTTCGGGTACCCGCTCCATTTTACCACATCGTCTTCATTGCTGTGATAATCTCCGCCAAACACCCATCCGATAACGGGCACGCCTGTATGTTGCAGCATCCTTGCAGTGAGCATCGAGTGGTTGATGCTGCCCAGGTAATTCTGCGCCACAATCACCACCCTGGCTTTCAGCGCCACTATCAGGTCCAGCGTAAACAGCTCTTCATTTACCGGCACCATCAGTCCCCCGGCGCCTTCCATTACCAACGGCCGGTCAACCGGCTGGTACTGGTCTGCCAGCTCCAGGATACGCTCCGCATCAATAGTACAGTGTTCCAGCCGTGCCGCCAGGTGCGGAGAGGCAGGCGCCTGCAACCGCCACGCTTCCGGGTGACAAACTGACACCTTATTTGACAACAGGGATGATACGGTATCTGTATCTGTGCCTTCCATCAAACCCGTTTGCACCGGCTTCCAGTAGTCGGCCGTTAGCGCCTCCGTGATACAGGCAGCGGTAATGGTTTTACCCACGCCTGTACCTATTCCTGTAATAAAAATCCTTTCGCTCATTGGCGCAAATATACGCGAATGTTGTCTTTCGCGGATGTTGTCTTTCCCGCTGATTACGCTGATTATACTGATTATCTTGATTTTACTTTTTGGATTTTATAAGGATTTAAAATGATTTGGGTAGATGTAAGCGGATATACCCGCTTACATCTACCCAAATCATTTTAAATCTAAAGTGATCAAATCTCTAAATCAGTATAATCAGCGTAATCAGCGGGAAAGACAAAATTCGCATCGCCGAAGGCGATTCGACGCAATTCCGTATTTTCGTAACAATACAACTTCATTTTTTATGAAATACTGCGATAATATACTTGAAACGATAGGCAATACCCCGATGGTAAAGTTGCACCGCGTAACGGCTTCCCTCCCTTGCACTGTGCTGGCGAAGGTGGAGTTTTTTAACCCCGGCAATTCTATTAAGGACCGCATGGCGGTGAAAATGGTGGATGTAGCGGAAGAGAAAGGATTACTGAAACCCGGCGGTACCCTCATTGAAGGCACTTCCGGCAATACAGGTATGGGGCTGGCGCTGGCGGCCATTATCAGGGGATACAAATGTATTTTCACCACTACCGATAAACAGTCCAAAGAAAAAGTGGATATCCTGAAGGCGGTAGGCGCCGAAGTAATTGTTTGTCCTACCAATGTGGAACCCGAAGATCCACGCTCCTATTATTCTGTGTCTAAAAGACTCGCCACAGAAGTGCCCAATTCATTTTATGTGAATCAATATGATAACCTGGCTAACCGCGATGCACATTACGAACAAACCGGTCCTGAAATATGGGAACAAACGGAGGGTAAAATTACCCACCTGGTAGTGGCTACTGGTACCGGTGGTACGGTTACCGGCACCGGGAAATACCTGAAAGAAAAAAATCCGGATATTAAAGTATGGGCGATCGACAGTTATGGTTCCTTACTGAAGAAGTATTTTGAAACCGGCGAGCTGGATATGAGCGAGGTGTATCCTTATATTACAGAAGGTATCGGGGAAGATTTTGTGCCGGAGAATTATGATATGAAGGTGATCGACAAATTTGAAAAGGTAACGGATAAAGATGCTGCCGTGATGGCGCGACGCATCACCAAAGAAGAAGGTATTTTTGTTGGTTATTCCGCCGGATCCGCCATAGCCGGGCTGTTGCAGCTGAAAGAAGGACTGAAGCCAACCGATGTGGTGGTCGTTATTTTTCATGATCATGGCAGCCGCTATGTGGGTAAAATTTATAACGACCAGTGGATGCTGGAACGTGGTTTCCTCGATGTAAAAACAGTGAAAGATGTAGTGAACGGCCGCCGTAACCAGCCACTGGTCACCATCAGCGCCGATGAAAAAGTAAGTGAAGCCATTGCCCGGATGAAAAAATATGACATCGAACATATACCGGTGGACCAGGGCGGGGAACTGATCGGGTCTATTTCCGAAAACGGGTTGTTTAACCGCCTGATCGATGATGCCAACCTGAAAGATGCGCAGATAAGCCAGGTAATGCAGCCGTTGTTCCCGCTGGTAAGCCAGGACACGCCTATCGAAAAGCTTTCGGTATATATCAACCGGGAAAACGGCGCCGTACTTACAAAAGATGACAGCGGCAATCACCACATTGTTACGAAATACGATATTATACAGGCATTGGGCAGATAAAAGTACCACATGTTGTTTACCGATCAGCTCAACAGGCAGATAACAATTGAACATCCGCCGCGGCGGATTGTTTCACTGGTGCCATCCCAAACAGAGTTATTATATTCCCTCGGACTTGAAAAGGAAGTGGTGGGCATTACCAAATTCTGCGTACATCCGTTAACGTGGTTCAGGGAAAAAACACGGGTGGGTGGCACCAAAAATATTCACGCCGGTATTATACGGCAGCTTTCACCGGATCTGATCATTGCCAACAAGGAAGAAAACCTGGCCGCTGATGTGGAGCTGCTGATGAAAGATTACCCGGTGTGGGTGAGTAATATCCAGACATTGGAAGATGCTTATGCCATGATTGCCGGCATTGGCGCTATCACCCACCGGGTGCAAGCGGCCGCTGACCTGGTTTCGCAGATCAAAGCCGGCTTTGCATCGCTGCACCCGCTTCAGGAAGCTGCTCCCACCGCTTATTTCATCTGGCGCGATCCCTGGATGGTTGCCGGTGGCGACACCTTCATCCACCAGATGTTGCAGTTATGCGGGTTCCATAATGTATTTGGCCATCTGCCCCGTTATCCGGCTGTTACCGCCGCCGAGCTGGCCGCCAGCGGGTGCCGCAGGTTGCTGCTTTCGTCTGAACCTTATCCTTTCAAAGAAAAACATATAGCGGAGTTGCAGGCTGTTTTGCCGGACGCCCGAATCCAGCTGGTAGACGGTGAAATGTTTTCCTGGTATGGCAGCCGTTTAATTGAGGCGCCTGCCTATTTTCAATCAGTGATAGAAAATTAAATGTTCCCGAGGCAACTTTCTTCTTTTCACTTGCGTAAACAGGATAACGATCAACTAAAACGCATTTTATGGAAAGAAGAGATTTTGTTTCCAACATTGGATTAACGCTGGCATTGGTATGTACAGCCGGTTTGGCTGCCTGCAGCAAGGGAGGCAGTAATGATCCCGACCCTACACCTCCCGGTGGCGGCAATGCAAAGCTAACATTGAACCTCGGCAGTGACCTCACCAATGTGGGCGATTTCAGGATCTCCAACGGGGTAATCATTATCCGTACCGGTTCCGGCAATACAGCAGCGGCTTTCACGGCCCTTTCCAGTACCTGCACCCACCAGGGATGTACCGTAGCCACCTTTAACAACTCGTCCAAATTAATAGAATGTAATGCGCCTTGCGGTCATGGCAGCCGGTATACCACCACCGGCGCGGTGAATACAGGGCCCGCTACCGCTGCGTTGACGGCCTACACCATCAAGGTAGATGGCAATGTGCTCAGCGTTAGTTAATGTTTTTGCAGAAAATCGAGTACCCATTCTGCAAAGGGTACCGTGCGCACTACTGAATTATGATCTCCGGCTACTGTGCCGTGCATTCCTGCCGGCATCATAGCCGCGAGAGAGCCTCCGGTATCATTATCTTCGTCTTTATCCCCACCGATAACCAATACCGGCTGATGCACGCCGGCCAGCTCCTGTGGTGTAGTAGAGGGCTGGCCCAACTGCATCATGGCAAGGGCCCGCTGATCCAGTCCGGCCTGTTGTACATATTTAACCATCGCGGCCAGTTCCGGCACGTCTTTCCCAGAAAGCGCTTCGTAAAACTGCCGGCGGCGCGGCCATGCAGGATCTGTAAAAGCCATACCCATACCGCCCATAACGGCGCTGCGCACCCTGGCGTCCAGCACCAGCAGGCGGGAAACAATAATAGCGCCCCTTGAATAGCCCACTACCTGGTAATTATTAATATTAAGATGGGTCATGAGCCCCATGATATCTTTTGTTTCCGCATCATTAAGATAGGCGAGGCTGTCGTGCGGATGATCCGACGCGCCATTTCCCCTCAGATCAAGGGTGATCACCTGATACCCATGCGCCAGCAGGGAGTCGTACAAAGCTGTTTTCTTCCAGGAATCCCCGTTCACAATAAAACCGTGCACCAATAATACCGGGGCGCCGGTACCTATAATGGTGTAATGAATTCGGGTGCTGTCGAAGGAGGTATAATATAGCAGGGAGTCCGCCACATTGGCTGTAAATGCACCAGCAGCAGACACTTTCAGGAATATACCTGCGAGGAAAAACAGAAATAGTTTCATACAAAACCGGATTGAGATCGGTTAAAATACATTTTTCTGTTGGTAGAATTAATACGTAAGCGCTTACTTTTCGCTATAAATCTTCTATTTAACTCCTTATATTTGCTTTCCTAAAAAATAAAACACATATCAGAGTATGGGAAAATACAGAGCTGGCGTATTATTCGGCGAAGAGCTGGATGCGCTGTATAACGATGCCAAAGACAACGGATTTGCTATGCCTGCCGTAAATGTTGTGGGAACTAACTCCGTGAATGCGGTACTGGAAACAGCTGCTAAAGTAAATTCACCGGTTATTATTCAGTTTTCTAACGGTGGTGCACAATTTTTTGCCGGTAAAGGCATGCCGAACGACAAGCTGCAGGCGAACATTGCAGGTGGCGTTTCCGGTGCTAAACACGTACATGAAGTAGCTAAATATTACGGTGTTCCGGTAGTACTGCATACCGACCATGCTGCTAAAAAATGGTTGCCATGGATCGACGGTTTGCTGGATGCAGGTGAGCAGTTCTTTAAACAAACCGGTCAACCGCTGTACAGCTCTCACATGCTGGATCTTTCCGAAGAACCAATTGCAGAGAACATTGAAATTTCTCATAAATATTTTGAGAGAATGAACAAACTGGGTATGTCCATCGAAATCGAACTGGGCGTAACCGGTGGTGAGGAAGACGGCGTGGATAATTCCGGTGTGGACAACTCCAAGCTGTATACCCAGCCAGAAGAAGTAGCTTATGCGTATGAAATTTTATCAACGGTAGGTCCCCGTTTCACGGTAGCTGCCGCTTTCGGTAACGTTCATGGCGTATACTCACCAGGTAATGTGGAACTTCGCCCGGTGATCCTGCATAACAGCCAGGAATTCATCCAGGAGAAATATAAAACTGCTGCTAAACCTGTTTACTATGTATTCCACGGTGGTAGCGGTTCTCCAAAGCACCAGATCACAGAAGCACTGGGTTACGGCGTTATCAAAATGAACATCGATACCGATATGCAGTGGGCATTCTGGGAAGGTATTCACGATTTCTACGAAGCCAAGAAAGATTACCTGCAGGGACAGCTGGGTAACCCCGAGGGTGCTGACAAGCCAAATAAAAAATACTACGATCCGCGCGTATGGCTGCGCAAAGGCGAAGAAACCTTTGTTAAGCGCCTGGAAGAAGCATTCAGGGATCTGAACTGTATTAACAGGAACGCATAATTAAGCATTCAGCTTAAGATATAAAGGCAAAAAGCTGTTGTAACGGAGATAAAAGCGATCATATATTATATGTATATGTTATTATCTCCGCTACAATGGCTTTTTGCTTTTTGACTTAAACTTTATACTTTTCCCTATATGTTTTTGGCTTTATGCGATAATTCGTATCTTGCACCACTATTTTCTAATCTAATAGTAAAATATGTCAAGCTGGTTTAAGCGAATTAAACAAGGCATCTCTACCACCACCAGTGAAAAGAAAGAAGCACCGGATGGTTTGTGGCACAAGTGTCCTAACTGTAAAAAAACCACCACCGTAAAGGATCTGAAAGAGCATTACTATGTTTGCGATAAGTGTAATTATCACAACCGTATTAACTCTGCAGAGTATTTTGAGATCATATTTGATAACAATCAGTTCGAGGAACTGTTCCCAAATATATACCCGACCGACTTCCTGGGATTCAAGGATCTGAAACCTTACGCCGACAGGCTGAAGGATGCGCAGAAGAAATCCGGGCTGAAAGACGCAATGACCGTAGGAGCCGGCAAGGTGCTGGGAAACGACCTGGTAGTAGCCTGTATGGATTTTAACTTTATCGGGGGGTCTATGGGCTCTGTAGTAGGTGAAAAGATAGCCCGGTCTATCGACTACTGCATACTGCACAAGATGCCGCTGATGGTCATCTCCAAATCCGGAGGCGCCCGCATGATGGAAAGTGCCTTCTCCCTGATGCAGATGGCGAAAACATCGGCCAAGCTCACGCAGCTGGCGGATGCAAGACTCCCCTACATCTCTTTAATGACTGACCCCACCACCGGTGGTGTAACCGCCTCCTACGCAATGCTGGGCGACCTCAACATTGCTGAACCAGGCGCGCTCATCGGGTTTGCAGGTCCCAGGATCATTAAAGAAACGATTAAAAAAGACCTCCCCGCTGGTTTCCAGAGCGCTGAGTTCCTGCTGGAACATGGCTTCCTGGATTTCATCATGGATAGAAAAGAATTGAAGACGAAGTTAGCAGGTTTGCTGACCATCTTTAAAAATTAGAAAAACAGCTTTTAGCCTTCAATTGTTAGTACCGGCATGGATCTTTCCTGCAGCTGCTAACAATTGAAGGCTAAAAACTAACAGCTCATATTAAAGCGCAAATGGCAGAGTTAAAGAACAGATCGGCATATTTTGAGTACGCAATAGAAGATAAATTTATTGCCGGGATGGTGTTGCTGGGTACGGAGATCAAATCGATCCGCGCCGGTAAGGTGAGCTTCAATGATTCTTTCTGCTATTTTTCCAAAGGAGAATTATACGTGAAGAGCCTGCATATCGCAGAATATTCGCATGGTACCTCCTCCAATCATGATCCGCTGCGTGAACGCAAGCTGCTGCTTACCAAGCGGGAACTGAGAAAGATGGAAAACAAGATGAAAGAACGTGGCTATACCATTGTACCACTTCGCATGTTTATTACCGATAAGAGCCTGGCAAAAATGGAAATTGGTATCGGTAAAGGTAAAAAGCTGCACGACAAACGCGACTCTATCAAGGCCAGGGAAGCAGACAGGGAGCTCAGACGACAATTTAAATAAACATAGCCCCGGCAGGCAAAGCATATCCTTATAAAACAGTTCCCCATTGAAAAAGCTAGCATTCAGGCGGCTACTGAGTATTTCCGCCATCCTTCTCTACACCTGTATTCTCTCCTGTAAATCGGGTGAAAAATTATACAATAAAGGCAGATACGACGAAGCGGTAACCGCTTTTGTGAAAAAACTGCAACGTAAACCGCAGGATGCCACCGCCACGCGGATGCTGCCGGACGCCTATAAACAGGGGCAACTGGTGCGGGAAGACCGCGTTAACGAATACCTTCGCTCCAATAATCAACTCAAGTGGGAAAATATACGGAACGAGTACAGGGCTTTACAAACGCTCTACAATGCCATTCACAGCTCCCCGGCCGCCCTTAAACTGGTGCAGCCGAAGGACTACCGCGATGCGATCACCGGCGCCCAGGAAAACGCCGCAGAAATGCGATACGACCGGGGCATGGCTTTGCTCGACAAAGGCGATAAAGCCAGTGCACGCCAGGCCTTTGATGAATTTAACGCCGCCCTGAAGCTGATCCCCGATTACCGGGATACCAAGCAACGGCGGGATGAAGCTTACCAGATGGGCGTGATCAATGTGGTGGTCAGTGAAATTGAAGTACGCTCGCCTTATTATCAGTTCAGCGCCGATCAGTTCCGCGACTACCTGGTGCGCAACCTTCAGCAGCGTAGTATCAACCAGTTTGTACAGTTTTACGACGAACGGGTGGTTCGTAATGAAAATCTCCGCCCCGATGAATATATTGAACTGCGCTTTTTTGACTTCGTGGTGGGTCAAACATATGTAGACCGTATCCAGCGGGATGTTTCAAAAGAAATTGTGGTTGGTACCACGAAGGACTCCACCGGTAAGGAGTTTAATATCTACAAAACGGTGAAGGCCACACTTTTTATCACTAAAAAAACGGTGGTATCGAAAGGCTTACTCGATTACCGCATCACCAATACCGGCAACGGTCAATTACTGCGCACCGACCGCATCCCCGGCAGCTATACCTGGCTCAACCAGTTTGGTACCTTTAAAGGCGACGAAAGGGCCCTCAGCGATGAAGACAAGCAGTTGATGGGAGGACGGGACATGCCGCCACCGCCGCCTACAGACTTATTTATGGAATTTACCCGGCCTATTTATGATCAGCTGGCAAGGGACCTGCAGAGTTTTTATAACAGGATTTAAGGGACATAGTGTATAGATAGTGCATGGATAGTGCATGGGAAGTCCATGGTAAGTGCATGAGAAGTGCATGGATGGTCCATGGTATACGCAGGTTTTAGGCATGGATGAAGTATCCATGAAGTAATGGAGATTATATCTTTTGCTTTAGCAGCGGTATCAGCTGGTGCGCAGGCACTACCCCACTCTGCCGCCAAATGAGTTTCCCTTCCCGGAAAAGCAATAAAGTAGGCACGCTGGCAATCTGCCACTGAGCAGCCAGTTGCTGGTTTCTGTCTATATCTATCTTGATGATCCTGATTTGTTCCCCCATTTTATCCTTTACTTCTTTCAGAATAGGCGGCACCATCTGGCAGGGACCACACCAGGTGGCAAAACAATCGATCAGTACCGGGGTTGATGAAGCGAGTATTGCCTGCAGGTTTTCCATAGCACAAGTTTTAATTCCAATCACAAATTACGACTTTTTGAAAATCAGAAAATATAACATATATTACCAATATAACCCGTCTTATTTATTTGCATATGAACGTGCTATCCACTATTATCTATTTTGCCTGGTTCCTCTCTGAGATTCTGCTGCACCGCATTCTCCGCGGCAAGGACAAAGAAGACAAGAAGAAAAAGGACCAGGGCAGCCTGGCGCTTATCTGGATCGTGATTATTGTGTTCATCAATATTTCGGTACTGGTTTCTGCAAAAACAGCTTACCCTATTCTTCCCGGCCCTGATATGAACCGTATAGGCCTTAGCGTTATACTGCTGGGAATGGTGTTTCGCTTTGTGGCCATTGCGCAGCTGGGCAGGTTGTTTACCGTAAATGTAACGATCCGGAAGGACCATCACATAAAAAAGGATGGACTGTACAGCATATTGCGGCATCCCTCCTATGCCGGTTCCCTGTTATCTTTCCTGGGATTCGGGTTATCACAGAATAACTGGCTGGGATTAGCCATCGTGTTCATCCCGGTTTTTATAGCATTTGCTTACCGGATGAATATAGAAGAAAAAGTACTGAGCGAACAGTTTGGAGAAGAATACACCAACTATATGAAGCATACCAGCCGGGTTATTCCCTGGATCTATTAGCAATTCTTTTCATGTTAAAAATTCTTACTTTAATTAAAAAGTTTGATTCTAAATTGCAGCCGCGAACCTAACTGTCATCTATACACGATAAATCAAAACATATATCCAAACCTAAGATTATCCTATGAAAAAAGTTCTCCTGGGCATGGCTGCCCTGGCATTTTTTGCTGCCAGCTGTACAGATAAATCCGACGTTGTTACACCTGATCCTCCTAAAACCGAAGAATGGTACCTTACCGGCATTGTTGTAAGGGATATTGACAACAGCGGAGGTATTTCTGCCGACAAAGACAGCATGACAATAACGTATAATACCGACAAAACATTTAGCACCCTGGAAGAAATTACCGGTGAAAATGCCGCTTATTATGCGCTGGTGAAACTGGTATACAATCAGCAGAAAATCACAAAAGTAACCCTGCAGGAATCAAAAACGGGGGCAGCTGAAACTATCTATGAGTGCACCTATTCCGGCGATCAGCTGATTCGCTTTTTTGAACCGGGCTTTGCTGCTACCAGTTATGATTCCCTCGTATATGAAAATAATAAAGTGGTAAAAGTTTTCCAGGTAAGAGCGGACAAACGCAACAATAAATCATGGGAATATACCTGGCAGAATAACAACGTAACAGAGGTAAGGGAATTCGAGGCTAACCCTGTAACTTATAAGCTGGAGCTGGCATCTATCGAAAAATACACTTATAATACCGTGGCTAATCCCTACAAACCACTGGCCAACTTTTTACTGCTGAAAGGGGATAATCCTGATATTCCGCTGCTTTCTGCCAATGAGCAAACATCCTATACGGTAGCTAATGCGCAGAATGTAGTGTCTCATATTTATAGCTATACCAGGTCCGTAAATGATAAAGGCCTCACCGTAGCTGATACCATGTGGCATAAAACGCCGGCGGAGAGCACCGCCAAAGCGGATTATATTTCTGCCTACAAATACACAGATCTCAATAAATAACAGCCTTACATTCATAAAAAACGCCCCCGGAAATTCCGGGGGCGTTTTTATATGCTTTAATTATTGATATTCGGATTGTTCTGCAACTCCGTAATCGGAATGGCAAAGAGGTAATATTTACTGTATGGCACAAACGGCGTTCCATCCGGTTGTTTCAGCGTAAGATGCCCCTGTGCAGGCACTTCTACAAAGGTACCATCCCCTCTAGGCACGCTGATAATACTATCCTGCCCGTTATAAGAAAGGAATGGCTTCCTTACTACGGTGCCGCCTGTACGAATAATATCAGACAATGAAAATCCTTCTCCCCACAGCTCTTTTCTTCTTTCCACCAGGATGGTATCTACCAGGCTGCCGCCACCTTTATAAAGCGTAGCGTTGCGTGCTGCACGCAATACGTTGAGGGCTTCCGCACCTTTGACAGTGTTGCCGCTTTGTGCATAGGCTTCTGCTTCAATCAGGTACATTTCTGCGGAGCGCATCAGCACCAGGTCGCCCACCAGTGCGCCGGCATCACGGAAACGGAATTTTTTATAGCGCAGGTAGCCTTCCTGGTCAGGCAGGGTATCCCAGTCGAATAAACGGAAACGCACGTCTGCACTATCAAAGAAATTCTTAAAGTATGGATCTGCCATAAAGCTCTGGTAGTAAGAAGCCGGGCTGGAAACATCCAGGAAATGGAAGTTATAGCTGGCGTTGCTTTGATTAGGCGTTTGTGCATGTCCCCAGATCCACTCCCCATTATTGATATCGCTGAATCCTTTGTTATAATCATCGCCCGACATCAGGGGATAACCGTTGCGGGCCGCTACAGCAGCGGTGACAGCGCTTGTCCACTGGCGGTTGTAAAGGTACGCACGGGCCAGCAGGCCATTGGCTACGTTGAGATCAATTTTCCATTTCTGGGTAGCGTTGCGTTGGTAGTTCTGCAACAGCGGCAGTGCTTTCTGCAGATCGTCAATTACCTGTTTGTATACTTCTGCTACGGTTGATTTCGCCTTTCCGGCAGTGGCCGGGCCGGATGGTTCTGTGTAAATCGGGATGGCTTTTTCTGTGCCGGTTCTGTTAAACTGGTAAAAAGATGCGAGCGTGAGGTAGCAATTGGCGCGCAGGGCGTATGCCTGGCCTTTAAGACGTTTCTTTTTGTCTTCATCGCCAGTGGCATTATCTACTTTCGCAATTACATTATTACAGTTATCGATCACCTTGTAAAGAATGGTCCAGAAAGCATTTACCCGGTTCTTCGTATTGTCCGTCATTTCAGTATATCCATACGAATCACGCAGGCCATACGATTGCGTTACCGCTACATCGCTGCCCATGGCGTCGCTGGTGAGATGAATGGATTTGTAACCTGGCACTGCAAAGGTGAAGAATTCTTCAAACATATATGCCCAGGTACCGTTGATCACCGTTTCCACGTTATCGGCGGTATTAAACACCTGGTCGTCGGGTACGGCATTGGTTGGTTTGGTATCCAGGAAATCCTTGTTGCAGGCGCCTAATACCAAAGCTGCGATTATTATTAAGAATATATTCTTTTTCATGGTCGTAATTTTTAGAAGCTCAGATTAATACCTGCAGAAATGGATTTGATGGCCGGGTAACGATAGTAGGTAGTACCTCCTACTGATTGTTCCGGATCCAGGCCCTGGTGGTTATAGATCGTGAACAGGTTTTCTCCCTGCACATATACAAGTACGTTATTAAGATGTGCTTTATCCATTAATGATTTAGGAAGGTTATAGCTGATGTTCAGGCTCTTCAGGCGGGCATAGCTGGCATCGTACAGGAACCGGTCGGAAACGGAGGTCCAGTTGGTTTGTACGGTGGTGAGTTTAGGCACATCCGTTACCTTGTTGTTGGGCGTCCAGCGGTTCAGCATTTCAGTGCTGAAAGGGCGGCCTGCAGAGGTACCTGTGCCGAGCAGGAACAGGTAATCCTGGTCCAGTACTTTACCACCAAGACTATACGCTACCAGGAACGACAGTGAAAATCCCTTGTAGGTAAATGTGTTGGTGAAACCGCCGTATACATCCGGCAGGGAGGAACCGTTATAATACTGTGTAGCCGAAGAATAGTTGCCGGTAGTGCCTTTGGTGCCATCTGCATTATCGATGTACCACATTGGCAAACCTGTTTCCTGGTTTACACCTGCCCATTTTCTCAGGTAAAAATCATAGATAGATTTGCCTACCATGAGTTTCTTGGTGCCGCTGATAATTTCTTTCTGCGGCAGCTCCGTGATCTTATTTTTATAGTGAGTGGCGTTCAGGTCAATGGACCAGCTGAAATCTTTTGTTTTCACCGGCACTGCGTGTATGGAAGCTTCCCACCCGGTATTTTTCAGCGCGCCGATATTTTCATCTACTGCGGAGTAACCTACTGAAGGCGCCATGGGCCTGGAATACAACAGGTCCTGTGATTTACGCTGGAAGTATTCGATAGTACCGCCCAAACGGTTTTCAAACATGCTGAAATCCGCACCGATGTTCAGGTTCAGATTGGTTTCCCATTGCAGGTTCGGATTGTATACCTGGCGGCGATAGGTACCACCTTCTCCAAGGTTGCTGTTTACATTCAGCAGCGGGTAGTAGTTGTAAAATGCGTCATCACCGAGGTTATCGTTGCCTTGTCCGCCGTAGCTGGCGCGGAGTGTGAGCAGGTTAAGCCAGGAACTGTTCTTAAGAACGCTTTCTTCTGTTAATTTCCAGGAAGCGCCCACGGACCAGAAAGTACCCCAGCGGTGATTAGGTGCGAAACGGGAAGATCCGTCGCGACGCAGGGAAGCCGATAAGAAATATTTCCCCACATAGTCGTATTCAGCCCTGCCCAGGAAGCTGGAGAGCGTGTACGTATCTGTATATCCCTGCAAATCCTTAATGAGAGAGGCATCCGATAGCTCTTCCAGTCCTGGCAGGGAAAAGCCGGATTTCTGACCATCTAAAAAGGTAGTGGTGTATTTATAAGCTTCCTGGCCTGCCAGCAGGTTCAGGTGATGCTTTTCATTAAATGTTTCTTCGTAGGTGAAGATGTTGTTGAACGTCCAGCTGAATACGCGGGTGTTCAACCGTTCTATTGTTCCGCCCACTTCTGCATCAAAGCCCAGGGTTGGGTTTGTATAATCATATTGTTGTTTGGCGGTATAATCGGCGTTGTAACTTGATTTGAATTTAAGTCCGCGCCAGATGGTGGCTTCGCCGTACAGGCGGGCTGATAAGTCGTCGCGGGTAAGGCGGTGTTTATCTATAGCGGATGTGGCTACCAGGTTGGTGTTTGTATTGGCTGCACTGGGGCGGTAACTGCCATAGTCAAAGATCTTATTGCCGTTGGCATCCAGGATATAGGCGCCGGTAGACCGGTCGCGCTCATAAATAGGATAGAAATTTGACATCAGGCGGCCATAGTTTACATAGTTATCGGAGCGGCTGTCTTCCGAAGGAGGTGCATCCTGTTCGGAGTGCGTACCATTCAGGTTCAGTCCTACCTTTAACCATTTCTTGGCATCAATATCAATATTGCTGCGGAGGTTATAGCGTTTGAAACCGGAAGCAAGATAAATACCCTGGTCATTCAGGTATCCTCCGGAAACATAGTACCTCGATTTTTCGGTAGCGCCGCTGAGGGCCACATCTGCTTCGGTACGTTTCCCGGTTCTTTGCATGGCATCGTCCCAGTTATCGTCCCACAGGGCTTTAGCGCCGGCCACAAGTTTGCCGTCGGTGCCAACAGGCTGCGGGAATGCGGTGCCATACGGGTTAATCCCTACCCTTCTGATAAGACTACTGCTGGCCTGGGTGGCTGCGGTAGCGGGTGATAAGCCGCTGGTAAGGCCACCGTTACGGATAGCTTCCCAGTACATTTCAAAATACTGATCGGTGCTTACCCGGTCGTAGTTATCGACGGCTCTTTTTGAAAAACCCTGACTAACGCGAACGTCTATATTACTTCCCTGCTTCTTGCCTTTCTTGGTAGTGATAATCACCACGCCATTGGCGCCACGGGAGCCATACAGCGCGCTGGAGGCAGCATCTTTCAGTACGCTGATGGATTCAATGTCGTAGGGATTGATCGCATTCAGGCTGCCTCCGTAGGGCACACCGTCTACCACGTATAACGGATCGGCGGAAGCATTGATGGAGCCAATACCGCGGATGCGGATGGTGGCATCAGAGCCCGGCTGACCGCTGGTAGACGTGCTTTGCACACCAGCTGCAAGCCCCTGTAATGCTTTGGTAACGCTGGATACCTGCCTGTTTACCAGTTCCTCGCTTTTAATTTGCGAAACAGAACCGGTGTAGGAACTCTTTTTAGCAGTACCATAAGCTACCACTACAATTTCATCAATGTCTTTCCCCAAAGAACGGAGTGATACATTGATAGGAGATGTGCTGATGGGTACTTCCTGTTGTTCCAGGCCAATGTAGCGGATCACAAGCGTAGTAGCGGCCGGATCAGTTACCTGGAGACTGAAGTTACCTTCAGGATCACTCACCGTGCCGCTGGTAGTGCCTTTAATCACCACCGAAGCACCCGGTAAGGGCGAATTATCTTTCGCGGAATAAACACGACCGGTCACCGTACGTGTTTGTGCAAATACTGCCATGGGTCCAATGAGCAGTAGAAAGAGGAGTAGTCGTTGTAACATAGTAAAATGTTGAGAGTTTTGCAGTGATCTGGTTTTTCCTGGCAATACCCGCCCCTGTCTGTTATTGAACAGGCATTGCAGCTTTGTATCCCCTTGTTTTTAACGCCGGTACAGACGGAGTTCCGGAAACAGTTATTGATCGTTGTAACCTGCTGTGGTTAAGCAGACAAATATTTCTTACGTCTTAATGATGGCAACAACAATAGTTGCTTAAACAATATGGTTGGGTAATATTCTCCATAAGCAATTCTTTAAATTAATTCCGTTCTATTATCCTATAATTCCTATAGACTAATGGGACGCAAAGCTATATGCTTTCATAATTAAAAACAAAAGAATTGTTAAAAATGTTGAGGAAAAGATTTTTCATCAGAACAGGTTTTCAATACAGACGTGGATTTCATTGTTAAAAAATGTGATGAGCGGAGCACATCAACTGCCTTTGTGCATCAGCAGCACGATGATGACCCCTGAGGTAGTGAGTGTAATATTCGCTACTGCATATGCCACGGTATAGCCCAGCGCAGGCACTTTGCTGTTGATGGCATCCTGTATGGCCAGCAGCGGTGCAGATTCATCATGCGCTCCCGCGCAGGCCCCAAGACCAATGGCCGGGTGGAATTTAAATACATACTTCGCCAGGAACAGTGCCAGCACCATGGGCAGCAGGCTTAGCACCACGCCCGCCAGGAAAAGAGTGATGCCTTCTTCTTTCAATCCCTGCAAAAATCCTTCACTGGCGCTCAGCCCAACAATGGCAATAAATACATGCAGTCCCAGTTTGGTCAGCACCCATTGCGAGGCAGCCGGGATGTAGCCAAACCGGGGATGAATGCCACGCATCCAGCCGAAAACAAGGCCTGCTATCAGCGCCCCGCCGCTGGTACTCAGCTCTACAGGCACATTGCCGATATGTATGCTCAAACTGCCAAATAAAGCACCCGCAACAATGCCTGCCGCGAGATAAACAATATCTGTTTCCACCCCACTGCTTTCCTTATAACCTAACAACGCAACCGCCCTATCAAGGTCTTCCTGGATGCCCACCAGTTCTACCATATCTCCTTTTTGTATAACGGTAGATGCATGCAGTGGCATCTCGATACCGGAACGTAGAATTTTACGCACGCTGATACCATGAAATTCGGGATGTTTTGAAAATGCTTTCAGCGGCTTATTGTTGGCGTCTTTACTGGTAATGATCAATGTGATTGACTGTACCGGGAACGTGAGCAGTTCCTCATCGGCTACTTCTTTTCCCAACAAAGATACTGACGCAATGGCCGCTGCACGCTGGCCACTGACCGCAATAATATCTCCCGGCTTTATTATAAAATCACGGGAAGCTTCCATGAGCGTTCCTTCCCGTCTTACCCGTAAAATATAGAGGAACCTTTTCTTGTCGTGGAGTATGTTTTCTATTTCACGGATAGTTTTGCCATCGCCGGTAAGTTCTGCACTAACGAGGTAAGCGCGGAAAGCCACCTGATCATAGGCATTGGTAATATTCTCCTCTCCTTCTGCACTGGTATCCGCTACTTTCGCTTCCATTTCCCTGGTTTCTTCTATGAGCTTTGCGCGGCTGCCGGACATAAACCACGGCCCTACTACAGCAAGAAACCAGCTGGTACCGGCGGTACCAAAAATATAGGTGACTGCATAAGCGACCGGGATCTGGTTGATGAGCGTATTCTTTTCGTCGTCGGTAATATTAAGTTCTCCGATGGTATTTGACGCCACGCCAATAATAGCGGAACAGGTATTGGCGCCGGACATTAACCCTGCAGTGGTACCTGTTTCAAAACGCAGCAGGGAGGCCAGTCCCCAGCAAAACAACAAACTGCTGCAACATACTATAAATGAGAACAGCGCCAACGGCAATCCATCTTTTTTAAGTCCCTGGAAAAACTGCGGACCGATACCATAGCCGGTACAAAACAAAAAGAAGAGAAAGAAAATAGATTTTGTTTCTGAGGGTATGTTGATGTGGAAGCTCCCTAAGGCAATGCCTACTAATAAAACACCGGTAACAGTGCCGAGTGTAAAACCTTTTATATGCACCCTGCCTATCAGGAAGCCCGTCAGAAGGGTTAGCATCACTGCTATTTCGGGATATTTCTGCAACGTATCTGTGAACCAGGGGAGCACCATTGGAATATAAGTTTGCGCTTATATTACAATTATGATTGCCGGTTGGTTCGGTAAGGAGTGTGTTATTCTTTAAGCCAATCCTTTTTCAAAACCTTCATCAATCAGCCAGTTACCGCTGTCGGCGGCCTGTGTGGCCAGTTCATCACAACGGTTATTGAAAGGGTTGCTGGCGTGGCCTTTCACCCATTGCATTTTTACCTGGTGTCTTTTAAACAAGGGGATAAAGCGCAACCAGAGGTCTTTATTCTTTTTATCTTTAAAATTAATTTTTACCCAGCCCCATAACCATCCTTTCTCAATACTATCCACCACATATTTACTGTCGGTAAAAATGGTGACGGCTACGCCATCTTTCTTCAGTGCTTCCAGTGCAACAATAACGGCCAGCAGTTCCATCCTGTTGTTGGTGGTTTTGCGGTATCCCTGGGATAATTCTTTCCTGACATTTCCCCATATAAGTACTACGCCATACCCACCCGGACCGGGATTACCGCGGGATGCACCATCTGTATATACTACCAGTTCAGCCATGTTCAATTTTAAAGAAGCGCGAAGATAAGGAAAAGTGCGGAGGGGATCGAACACTTTCCCCTCCGTTCTTTACACCTGGAATACGCCTACACTAAAAGGCTGATCCACCGGTGCGTTGTTGGCAGCTTTAATACCTTCCGCAATTCTTATCCGGGTATCGGCGGGATCAATGATATCATCTACCCATAACCTGGAAGCAGCGTAGTAAGGAGTGGTTTGTGCGTAATATTTATCGGTAATTTCTTTCAGCAGGCGGGCTTCTTCTTCCGGGGTGATCACCTGCCCTTTTGCTTTCAGTGAAGCCACCTGGATCTGCAATAATGTTTTGGCGGCCTGCTCTCCTCCCATCACCGCAATTTTAGCGGATGGCCAGGCATATATAAAGCGTGGATCATAGGCTTTGCCACACATGGCGTAGTTGCCCGCGCCATATGAATTACCAACGATGATGGTAATTTTGGGCACCACGGAATTAGCAACGGCATTCACCAGTTTTGCGCCATCTTTGATAATACCGGAATGTTCGCTTCTGCTGCCTACCATGAATCCTGTTACGTCCTGGAGGAATACGAGTGGAATTTTTTTCTGGTTGCAGTTCATGATGAAGCGGGCTGCTTTATCGGCGCTGTCGTTGTAGATAACGCCGCCCATTTGCATTTCGCCTTTTTTACTTTTTACGATTTTACGTTGGTTGGCAACAATGCCTACTGCCCAGCCATCGATACGTGCATAGCCGCAGATAATGCTTTTGCCGTAGTCCTGTTTGTATTGGTCGAGTGTGTTGGCATCTACAATGCGGTCTATTACTTCCAGCATATCATAGGGCCGGGTACTGTCGGCCGGCAGCACGCTGTCCAGTTCATCGGCGGGCTTTGCCGGTGGCTGCGGCGCTATCCGGTCGAAGCCGGCATTACCGGTATGACCCAGTTTGCTTACAATGCGTTTTATCTGGTCGAGGCATTCCTCATCAGACTTGAATTTATAATCGGCGATGCCGGAGATCTCAGTATGGGTAACGGCGCCTCCTAACGTTTCCGCATCTGCATCTTCCCCGATGGCGGCCTTTACGAGGTAAGGACCGGCGAGAAAAATGGAGCCGTTGCCTTCTACCATGAGCACTTCATCGCTCATGATGGGCAGATAAGCGCCGCCGGCCACGCAGCTACCCATTACCGCAGCAATTTGTGTGATACCCATGGCGCTCATGCGGGCGTTGTTGCGGAAGATGCGGCCAAAGTGTTCTTTGTCGGGGAATATTTCATCCTGCATGGGAAGGAATACGCCGGCGCTGTCGACCAGGTAAATTACCGGCAGCCTGTTTTCCATAGCGATTTCCTGGAGACGCAGGTTCTTTTTGCCGGTCATAGGGAACCAGGCCCCGGCTTTTACGGTCATGTCGTTGGCTACAATCATACATTGACGGCCGCTTACATATCCGATTCCTCCTACGGTACCTGCGGCGGGGCATCCGCCATATTCTTCGTACATGTCGTACGCGGCGAATGCGCCGATTTCGGTAAAGGGGGTATCTTTATCGATGAGGTATTGAATGCGTTCCCTGGCAGTGAGCTTACCTCTTTGTCTCACTTTCTCCAGGCTTTTCTTTCCTCCGCCCTGTTCTATTACGCCCAGGCGTTGTTTCATGGTGCTGATTGCCATCCGCATAGCATCTTCATTTTTGTTGGTTTCCAATTGCTGCTGATCCATAACGATGGTTTTTATATTCTTTAAAAATAAGGGAAAGAATTCAGTAAATTACGATTAACGGGAAGGCTACCGGTGTTTGAAGCCGGATATCTTTTAAAATAAAAATCCTATTGTATGTCTTTATTACTGGAGCATTTAGCCGTATCGCTTGAAAATCTTTACAATGGCACCCCCTGGATCGACGTTACTTTCCAGGAACATCTTTCGCGCATTGACGCCCGGCAGGCGGTAAAATCTTTCGGGGAATCCAATAACATCTGGGAGATTGTCAATCATGTGATATTCTGGCACCAGCGGGTGCAGCGATACATGCACAATGAAGCGCCGGAGCAGGATGGCGACCTGCCTGATTTTTATATGCCGGAGAACCATGGGGAAGAAAACTGGCAGGCTACTATTCACCGGCTGACCCATTCCTTTGAGCAAATAGCCGCTACCATCCGGAAGTTCCCGGAGAAAGAATTGTTTGACACCTTTCCCGGAACAGAAAACAAGGCCATTTATTATTTACAGGGACTAGCGGAGCATGATGCGTATCACCTGGGGCAGATTGTACTGCTGCATAAATATGCATAACAGAGGGTAAATCCGGGCATACCTTGCGTATGCTTAAAATAAATCCATGTCGTAACGCTGTTCATACAGTTGCTGTCCCCACAGCTGCAGATATTTTTCGCCCGTTTTGCGGAAGCCGGCATTCTTATACAGGGCAATGGCGGTTTCCTGCATGCTGGTCGTCATCAGGTATACTTTCTGATAATGTTTTTCCTTACAGAAGGCAATGGCCTCCTGCAGCAGTTTTTTTCCAAGTCCTTTGCCCCGGAAGTCGGGATGGATAAGGAACCACCGTAACTGCGCCAGGTGGCGGGAAGATCCCAGGATGGCCACTGAACCAACAATCTGATCGTTTACAGTAGCAAGGAACATCCGGTCTTTGGCCGGGTTATAGGTAGGGAGGAATTCATAGAATGTCTTACAAACATATGCCTCAAACTCGAGGTTATATCCCGATTCCCTTGCATACAGCTGCCCATGCAGGTAGATGAGGTATCCTACATCCCCCGGCAGCAGGTTATAACGGATATGGATATCCGAAGTTTGCTCACCCGGCTGTGCTGACAATACCTGTTCAATGGTTTTCATAGCACCGGCTACCTGGTGTTGTTGTTTTTCGGAGAGATGACCGGTGATCTGCCGGATCTCCCGGTTAGACTTATCTTCCAGGCCGGCCAGCATTTTTTTACCGGCAGCGCTGAGGTAAAGAAAAAACGTACGTCCGTCGGCGGTAGACTGCTGCCTGTTCAGCCACCCGTTCTTTTCAAACTTTTTCAGCAGGCGGCTAAGATATCCTCCATCAATCTTCAGGATGGCAATCAATTGCCCGGCGGTACATTTTCCAAGCTGCCCTATTTCAAATAAAACCCTTACTTCGGAGAGCGACAGGTTACTGTCCAGGATATGCTGGTTCAGCAGTCCGATCATGCCGGTATAGAAACGGTTAAAGCGGCGGATATCGCCTACAACCGGAGATTCGACAGTCATAGTTACTTGTTTTCCAGACAAAAGTAGATAATTACTTGACAAAAGCAAACAATTAATTTGCCTTTGTCAAGTAATTTGAGCGGAGGTTGTCTTTCTCAGGATTACGCTGATTATATTGATTTGGGGGATTTGATCACTTTGGATTTTAAATGATTCGGGGAGATCTAAGCGGATTTTGTGTTTTTCGGGATTGGGGATATACTGATTACCTTTGTTCTTTTGCTCCTTTGCTCCTTAGCGGGAAAGTAGTATCTTGATTAAATTTGATTTTTGATTTATGTCTCCAGGATTATTATTCTCATTCGTCATTGCCTACTTTATCATTTTGCTGGTAGTTGCCTGGTATACAGGCCGGAACTCCAACAACGACTCCTTTTTCATCGGTAACCGCAACAGTAACTGGATGCTGGTGGCCTTTGGAATGATAGGCACCTCATTGAGCGGGGTTACTTTTGTAAGTGTGCCCGGCGCGGTAGGACGCGACGCCTTTTCTTATATGCAGATCACCCTGGGTTATTTTATCGGGTACATTACCATTGCCTATGTGCTGATACCGCTTTATTACCGGCTGCAATTAACTTCTATCTATAATTACCTCGACAGCCGCTTTGGCAAAAGCTCCTATAAAACCGGGGCCTCCTTCTTTATCCTTTCCCGCACACTTGGCGCTACCGCAAGGCTATACCTGGTGGTGAGAATACTGCAGGACGCCATCCTCTCCAGTTTTGGCGTGCCCTTCTGGTTAACTACCATCATCATCCTATTTATGATATTGCTGTATACCTATGAGGGCGGCGTAAAAACAATTGTATATACCGACACCCTGCAAACAACCTGTATGCTGGCCGGACTGGTAATTTGTGTTGGTTATATCCTGCATACCATGAACCTTAGCCTCGGTGAAAGCTTCACTGCTATGGGTGAAAGGGGGCTGACAAAAATTTTTAACACCGATCCAAACGACAAACTCTTTTTCATAAAGCAGATTGTGGCGGGTGCGTTCATCACCATCACCATGACCGGTCTTGACCAGGAGATGATGCAGAAAAATATCTCTGTAAAAACTTTAAAAGATTCCAAGAAGAACATGGTATCGCTGGCTTTTATTATGGTGATCGTAATAGGCCTGTTCCTCTTCCTGGGTGGTTTGCTTCATTTATACGGCGCGCAGCAACAGGTAACAGCCACCGGCGATAAATTATTCCCGGAACTGGCATTGCATCATATGCCACCGGTAGTTTCGGTGATCTTCATCATTGCGCTTATCTCCGCGTTGTTCCCCAGCGCCGACGGCGCTATGACGGCCCTCACCTCTTCGCTCTGCATCGACATCCTGGACATGCAAAAGCGCACCGACTGGTCCGAAGCAGAAAAGAAAAAGTACCGTCAGCGTATTCACCTGATGATGGCGTTTATCTTCCTCCTTTTTGTAATGGTATTTGAATGGGTGAATAACCAGAGCATGATAGGGGTTATCCTGAAAGTAGCTACTTATACCTATGGACCGCTGCTGGGGCTTTTTGCCTTTGGCATTTTAACCAAACGTAAAGTGCAGGATGCGCTGGTGCCGGTTGTTTGTGTAGCTGCGCCATTGCTTTGCCTGGTGGTGGATCTGTACCAATCGCACATTTTTGGTAAATTCCAGATAGGACTGGAACTGCTGATCATCAACGGGCTGTTTACTTTCCTGGGATTATTGCTGATTTCCCGTAAAGACTAATGATATGATCCGGATGCAGTGATGATCACTGCATCCGGGTATAAACTATTTCAATTCTTTTGTTTTATTCAGGTGGTGCAGCTCCAGCACTGTTGTTTTCCCGTTATCACTTTCCCGGTACATCGGTATAAATTTCCTGTTATAAATAATTTCCTGGTAAGTGTAAGACGTGCGCTGTAATACCGTATTGGAGTACACATCATTAAAGCCTCTTACCGTTACATAAATTTCCGCATCAGCCACTTCCATATCCTGGGCCGTGAAACCGAGGAAGGGACTGTTGTCATCGATGGGATGCACTACGGTCCAGTTCATCGACAGTGTTTCAATTTTGCTTCGTTCCAGGGCCAGGTTATAAAATTTGTATACCGCCTCTCCGTTTTCCTGCACCTGGACACCCGCTGTTACCAGCACTTCTACGTTGGTGAGGGTATGATTTTCTTTGTAAGAAGCGAAGCGGAACATTAGGGCTGTTTTATCCTTGTAAGGAGCAATCAGCGCATGATCGCTGAATAACAGGTGTGCGCGTGGCTTTGAAAAGCGGCCATAGATAAGACCCGTAGCGACCGCAAAAGAGAGGAAGCCTGTCATTGCTTCAATGGCCGCCACAAAGTTGATGCCGTCGCCCACCGGGTTAACACGGCCATATCCTACGGTAGTAAAGGTTTCTGTACTGAAAAAGAAGACTTCTTTAAACCTTTCCCAGCTGGTTTTACCGATAATCCCCTGAAATCCTTCCGTGCCTATCCACCAGTAAATACCGGTATACAGGAGGTTAATGGAGAAATAAAAAAGCAGGATCACCAGGGCAAACTGCCAGGCGGGTACACTTAATAAGGCGTGATAAATATTAAAACGTTGCATAAACGAACGGCCTTCCCGGCGGATGTTAAAGCTTCCGTCGCGGTTAATAAACCGGCCGCCATAGCCATTTGCATTAGTACCAAAGCCGGTGTCGTCGTTTTGCCTGGAAAAAGGGTTGATTCTTTTCAGAAGCGCCATAAATGGATATTTGAGGTGTAAAGCTAAGAAGAAATGCGAGGATAATAATGAATCAGGATGATCGTGTTTGGGTGGGGTTAACAGTTGGAAAGTAAAAATTTGATTTCTTGCAGAAAAGGAAAGTAATGGCACTAAATTTAAGGATAAATTTTAGCGATTGTTATGAAACGGAAATACTAAGGCCGGATTTTAGTCTGGACAAAGAAACCAGAAAAAAAATAGATGCTCTTCTTCTCAAAGCAAAGCAATGTGAAGATCAGAAAATCAAGGTTACCCTAAAGTCCGGAGGGGTAAGCTCACTCAACCAGGTTATTAAAACCAGGGAGCAAGCGCATATCTTTATGACGATATTGAAGTCTTTATAATCAGATCAATAAATAGAAATGGCGCAGGATTTAATCTCCTGCGCCATTTCTATTTATTACAGTCGCCCGTCTATAAAAATCGACTAGCCAATTACCTTATAAAAAATCAAACTATTGACAATCTCCTTCCGGCGTACAAACCTGGCCTGATAAGGTATCCAGTGCAGTTACCGGCTGTGTGCTTTTCCATTCTGCAAACGCCTGTTCCAGTGTTTGTGTGAAAGCGTCTACCGGTTGCGCGCCTGACACGCCATATTTGCGGTCCAGTACAAAAAACGGAACACCCCGGATTCCCAGTTGCTGTGCTTCGTCCACATCCCTGTTCACTGCGGCGGCCATTTCTGATGTTTCCAGTACAGCCTCCACAGTAGCTTTATCCAGCCCGATTTCCAGGCCCAGTTCCAGCAGGGTGGCATGGTCGCTCACATCTTTACCTTCCGTAAAATAGGCGTAAAACAGGCGTTCTTCTGCTGCATCGCCGAGGCCTTGCTGTTTCGCCAGCTGAATAAGGCGGTGGGCATCAAAAGAATTGGCGATAACTGCTTTATCAAAATTATAGGTAAGACCCGCTTCACGGGCGGTACCTGCCAGTTGTTCGTGTACGGTTAACGACCATTCGCGCGACTGCCCCTTCATTTCTGCTACATAGTCATATACATCCTTTCCCGGCTGCGATTTGAGGGAAGGGTTCAGCTGGAAGCTTTTCCATTCCACCGTGATGTCGTCTTTCCCCGGAAATTTCTCCAGCGCTGCCTCAAATCTCCGCTTGCCGATGTAACAAAACGGACACATGATATCAGACCATATTTCTACTTTCATTAATTTAAATTTAAGTTCCACCAACAAAGTTAATATATTTGCTATCAGAAAGTAACCAGTTTCCTTAAAGTAAGTGCTTTACAAAAGGTAACCAACCGTATGCAGATGAAAACAGAAGAACTCACGATTGATTGTGGCCGGCCGGAAGCGGAAAGCAGCGCCCATACCGATTGCCATAAAGTGATTATGCCGGTAAGGGACGCGCTGGATGTGATCAGCGGAAAATGGAAACTGCCCATAATCATCGCTGTTTCCCGGGGTCATAAACGTTTCCGGGATATTGAGCGCAGCATTCCTAAAATAACGTCGAAGGTGCTTTCCAAAGAGCTGAAAGACCTGGAAACACATAAGCTGGTGAAGCGAACCGTGTATGATACACAGCCCGTATCGGTAGAATATACTTTAACGCCTTATGCGGCTACACTGGACAGTGTGATCATTGCCCTGCAGAAATGGGGCATTCAGCACCGGAAAAAAATACTCGGCAAATAATAAACCTCAGCCGGAGGATGCCCCCGGCTGACGTTTATTCGTCCGCTATCTTCAGTACTATTTTTCCCCTTCCGCTACCGCCGTTTTTACTGTATTCCTGTGCCTCAGCGGCGGCCGACAGGGAATGAAATACCTTACGCACGTAAGGCCGGATCAATCCTTTATCCAGCAATTGATGCACCTCCTTCATGGAAGCGAGTGTTTTGGTGCCGCCCCACAGCGCACGAACGCCCGCTGCAGCTACCTTCCCGGCATCAGGCATTTGCACAATACACAATAACACGCCTTCGGGTTTAAGCACCGCCAGCGATCTTTCCGTAGTATCTCCGCCAACAGTATCAAATACAATATCCACCGGCGCCACCTGGGTTTCAAAAGGCGCTGCCTTATAGTCAATCACTTCATTGGCGCCCAGCGAGGTAACGAAATCCAGATTCTCTGCACTGGCCGTGGCAATTACGTATGCGCCTGCATTATAGGCCATTTGTACGGCGAAATGCCCCACTCCGCCTGCGCCCGCATGAATAAGAATGCGTTGTCCCTTTACGAGGCCGGCCACATCAAACATTGCGCCCCAGGCCGTTCTGGCGCCCGCCATGGTAGCTGCTTCTTCAAATGATACGCCGGGTGGCTTACGGAATAAACCTTCGCCCTGCGCAATAGCATAAGCAGCATAGGAACCATCCACAGAGCCGTATACTTCATCGCCTATTTTCTTGCCGAAAACACTCTCACCTACTGCAGTGATAATACCGGAGGCTTCTACGCCCGGGATGTAAGGCAACGGATGTTTCATAAATCCTTCTCTTATTTTCCAGTCAATCGGGTTTACACCGCTGGCTACCACTTTGATCAGCACCTGGTCTTCTGCAGGCACCGGAACGGGCACCTCCTGCAGTTGCAACTGCTCAGGGCCTCCATATGCTTGAACACTAATAGCCGGTATGTGGAGGTTTTTCATAGCTTTTTTTATGCTAATGTATTGAAATAAGAATTACAAAGGGCAAATCCATAATTGGTAATTCTTTACCTTTGCGGTTCATATTATAGTAGTATCATGACTTTTGGTGATTTAAACCTGAATACCCCATTATTAAACGCGATAGACGAATTAGGTTATAAAAGACCTACCACCATACAACAGCGCGCCTTTTCCGTTATCATGTCCGGACAGGATGTGTGCGGGATTGCGCAAACAGGTACCGGTAAAACTTTCGCCTACCTGTTGCCCACCTTACGGCAGTTTAAATTTTCGAAAGAAAAATATCCCACTGTACTGATCATTGTGCCTACCCGTGAACTGGTAGTACAGGTGGTGGAATCCGTTAAAAAGCTCACTACCTACATGAATGTATCCGTGCTGGGCATCTATGGCGGCGTGAATATGAATCCTCAGATGGAGGCGGTGCAGGACAAACTGGATATCCTCGTGGCTACCCCCGGGCGCCTCTACGACGTTATCCTCAGCGGTGCTTTGAAAGTGAAGCTGGTAAAGCGTCTTATTATTGATGAGGTAGATGAAATGCTGAACCTCGGTTTCCGGACCCAGTTAAGGAATATCATGGACCTGCTGCCCCCAAAGCGGCAGAACCTTATGTTTTCCGCTACCATTACGGAAGACGTGGAGAAAATGATTGAAACGCATTTTAATAACCCGGTAAGGATAGAAGCAGCGCCAACCGGTACCCCACTGGAAAACATCGACCAGATCGTGTACCGGGTTCCCAACTTTTATACAAAGGTGAACCTCCTGGAAATGCTGATCACGGACGATAAAACCATGACCAAAACCCTCATCTTCGCCGCTACTAAACAACTGGCGGATGATCTGCATGAGCAGCTGGAAAAGGAATTCCCCGGCCAGGTAGGCATTATTCACTCCAACAAGGAACAGAATCACCGTTTTAATACCGTCCGCAAATTTCAGCAGAACGAATACCGTTTCCTGATTGCCACAGACATCATTGCCCGCGGACTGGATATTGCAGAGGTAACGCATGTGATCAACTTTGATACGCCGGAAGTACCGGAAAACTATATTCATCGTATAGGCAGAACCGGTAGAGCCGATAAAAAAGGTATTTCAATTTTGTTTACCAAAGACGCAGAAACAGAAGACCTGGCGCGGATAGAAAGCCTGATGAACTATGCTATTCCTGTACAGCCATTACCGGAAGACCTGGTAATTTCTGATGTACTAACGGAAGATGAAAAGCCGAAGGTACATATGCGGAATACGCTGGTAAAGGCGCCCAAGCGGGAAGACGTAGGCCCTGCTTTTCACCAGAAGCTGGCTAAAAATATGAAGACCAACAAAAAGGTGACCCACAAAGAAAAGATGATGCTGAAATATGGCAAACCCAAGAAAAGGGGCGCCAAAAAGAAATAGTAACGGCGGGTCATTTTGTGCAGGCTGCACAAGATGACCCCGTTTTCCTCCTCCTGTCCCCTCCCCATTCCCTGTTTTCAAACACCTGAGACAGCTTCCGGAAATGACGGAATAACAATTCATTAACAAACTTTACTTCTAATTAAAAATCCGCCCATACCCCCTGATCGAATATATTCTGTAGTGTGCATGTTATTGTATCAAAATCAGTTGTCTTACGGGTGGTTTTTCCTCATTGCTTAAAATAGCCATGCTGTTTCCTGCCCTGTCTGACGTATTTCCTAACCGCGTATCAGTAACCATTTGACAACAGCAGCCGTTGCCAGGCCTGCGATTATCAACTAAATCCCAGCATGAGTGCATCTATCAACGATATTGAATTGCTTGCACAACTGAAATCGGGCAGTGTTTCCGCTTTCCAGTATTTTTATGAGAGCTACCGTCAATGGTTGTATATGACTGCATACACAATACTCAGAAACGAAACTGAGGCCCAGGAGCTGGTCCAGGACTTTTTTGTCGATTTCTGGCAAAAGGACCTGAGCGCGCGGATCGACCTGAGCGCCACTGGTTCTCTCAAAAACTTTCTCTTCGTCAGCGTACGTAACCGCTGTTTGAATAAAATTGCCAAAGATGCCACCAGGAACAAAAGGTTAAAGGAAATCATGCTGCCTGAAACCTACACCATTCCTCCAAGCAGGCTGGAAAACAACGAGCTAAAAGAGCAGCTGGAAACCGCCATCAGTCAGCTTCCGGAACGCCAGTCGATGGCATTCCGGCTGGCTTACCAGGAACATAAAACGCGAAAAGAAATAGCAGCCTTCATGGACACCACTGAAGAAACTGTAAAAAAACAGGTAGCCAACGCGCTGAAAACTTTAAGGGCATCCTTAAAAAAAATCCTTTTTTAATACCCCGCCAGATTAAATAAACGGTTAATAGTGTACATGAACAGCGCAGAAGAAATATACAGGCTAATGACGGAAAAGCTTGCGGGAAGAATTTCCGCAGCAGATGACCAATTGCTGGAAGAACTTATCGAAGAAGATGAAGTAGTAAGGGAGAAGTGGGAACAACTCTCCATGATGCACATCCCTGCGCCTCCTGCCCCATGGCTGGAAGTGATTGACTTTAAGCAGAAAAAGCCGCTGTACCGCACCATACTTCCCTGGGCAGCTGCAGCAGCGGTAATGGCCCTTGTGGCATTTTCGGCCTGGAAATGGGACTTTTTCACCTCTCCCAAACCAGCGCCGGTGGCCGCCATCAATAAAGATGTGCTGCTGGAAATCACCGGCCAGCCCACCATCAACCTGACCCAATCAGCCGGCAGCGTAACTATTGGCGGTAAAACGATTCCCAATAAAAACAATACCCTTTATCTCAACGCATCGGACGACCTGCCGCAAGGCATCCACTCATTGATAGTGCCGCACGGGAAAAGCTATGAAGTAGCGCTTCCGGATGGTTCCGTAATTACGCTCAATGCTGCTACCACCATGGATTTCCCGGCTACCTTTAAGGGCGCCGACAGGGAAATTACCCTGAATGGAGAAGCATACCTGAATATCGCGAAGCGCGCCGGTAAACCTTTCCTCGTACATCTTCCCAACAGCACTGTGGAAGTACTGGGTACCAGCTTTAATATCAACAGCTACGACAGTGGCATGGTGAAAGTATCCCTGGTAGACGGAAAAGTGCGGATGAAAGCCGGTAAAAAAACCGTTACCATGAAACCCGGACAGCAGGCTATCTTCAACAAAGAGGCCGCTACGCTGGATACACAACCTTTTAACGCTACTGTAGAACTGGGCTGGCAGAAAGGGCTTTACTGCTTTTCTGATACCCACCTGGACGAAATATGTAATGCCATCTTCCGGTGGTACGGCGTTCGCGCTACCCTGGATCATCCCGAGCTTGCCAGCAGAACCTTCACCGGTTTGCTGGATAAAAATACACCGATAGGCTTCCTCCTGGAAGGTATAAAAGCCACTACAAATACCGATTATTATTTTACCGCGGATAGTACATTGCATTTCAAATAACAGGCAATATCAAAGGAAAATAACCATGAGTCAACCGAAAACCAAGTACCTGCTGATCAATCCGGGGAAAAGAGTTTGCACCACGTACGAACAGGTTCCCGGCTACCTGCAGTCGCAACTGATCCCTAATGCCAAATGCTTTGCCGATATTGATGAAAACGGGGTGATCATGGATCAGGAGATAGCGCTCAATGAGCTGTCTGTCTACTACGCCCTGGTTCATCTGAAACAGGACGTGGAACTTACCACAGTAGCGCCGGACAACACCTGTTTGCCTGTTTGTATTTCCGGTTTTGCTGAAAATGCGGCGGCTTTTCCCATGAAAATGAAACTGGGCAAAAAGGAAATGAATACCCGGGAAGGCGCCACTCACACCACCACCCTGATCACAGAAAAGGAATTTACGATCAACTTTCACGTAAATCTGCACCTGCCGTCGGCGAAACACCTGGTCTCTGAATTTCCCCTGTTCAAGGTGTTGAATCTGAAAGAACCGGCGGCAGACAAACAGCCCGTTAAAAAAGCCCCTTATCATCTTAATGAAGTGAACTACCAGATCATGCACCGGATCCGCAGCTTCAAAGCAGTGGGCGAAACAGCGGATGTTTTCTTCCGGCGTAATGCCATCGACTTTTACGCTACCTATCTCCGTTACCTGCAAGGCCCTCCCTCGCTGATGCTGATGGAACACTACCGCGAAAAGCTGCGGGAAATAGCCAATTACATTATTCATCATCCGGCGGAAGCGACCTGCAAAGAAGCGCTCTGCGACCGGTTTGGCGTGGCGTCTGAATTCCTGGAAGCGCCATTTGAACAGGAATTCCTTATCACCGTGGAAGAACTGATCCTGCAGGAAAAAATGGCCTTTGTATTTAAAATGCTTATTGAAACAAACCGTACACTCACGCATATTGCCAGTCTCACCCAATATAGCGGATGGGAAGAACTGTCAGATGTATTTGAAAAATATTATAAATGCAATATCGCAGAACTGCGAACCGCACAATAACCCCTTACCTGTGGTCACCCGGCGGCAGCACTTATGTTGCTGCTGAGTGCCATATGGCGCCGCCTTACTTCCCTGTGGGTGGTAACTCCTTCAGTAATTCTTTTATAAACAGATCTGCCGCCTTTTTGTGATAGGTTTCTTTTTGCCAAATGATATACGCCCGGCGCTGTAACTCTTTTCCTTCAATAGGAATAGCCACCAGGTTTTTCCATCCCAGTAAGGCCCTTTCGTTAAGTAAGGTGGCCCAATGTCCTTTCTCTACCAGTGATAAAATAGAATGCACATCATTCATTTCAATCTTCACCGAAGGCTGAATTTTATTCTTCTGTAGTACTTCATCCAGCGAATCACGGGCGCTGAAACCCCGCGAGGCAAAGATCAAATCCATACCATTTAAACTTTGCAGGTTGATCTTTTTTAATCCTGCCAGCTTGTTCTTTTTAGACACCGCCACTACAATCCGGGAACGGAACAGCTCACGAGTTTCCAGGTCTTTATAAAACGCATCCTGGTGAAAAGCCAGTACCAGGTCCAGTTCAGACGCTCTTAGCTTATTCTCCAGCTGTTCAGTAGTACCATACTCCACGAATATTTTGATGCCGGGATATTTTACCGGGAAAGTTGCCAGCGCCGGCAACAGGAACGAAGTAAAGGCATACGTAACGCCTATACGTAATTCGCCGCTCAGCATATTCTGCAAATCCTGGATCGCCTGTTTGCCTTTCTCCACATCGAGCAGGATTTGCCGCGCATGCAGCAGGAAAACCCCGCCTGCCTCTGTGAGGTGAACATGCTTGCCGATCCGGTCAAACAATAACATGCCCAGTTCATTTTCCAGCTGCTTGATCTGTTGCGATAAGGTAGACTGGGTAATGTACAGCGCCGCTGCCGCTTCTGTAAAATGCGCCATCTCTGCGGCCTTCACGAAATACATCAGTTGACGGAGTTCCATGCACTAATCGTTTTTATCAATGGATATCATTAAAACAATCTATTTAACAAATATACTTCACTTACCGAAATTTGCACCAGTTCAATAACGGATCAATACCCTAAATATGATTTCTAAATGGATGCTTTTCGTGCTTTAAAATCCCGGAATTTCCGGTTATTCTTCTACGGACAATCAGTTTCACTCATAGGTACCTGGATGCAGAAAACAGCCGTATGCTGGCTGGTATACCGCCTCACCAACTCGGCAGTATTGCTGGGGGTAGTGAGCTTTGTAAGCTTAATTCCTTCCCTGCTCCTGTCGCCATACGCCGGCAGTTATATCGATCGCCATAACCGTTACCGGATCCTGATGATCACGCAAATCATTTCCATGCTGCAGGCAGGCGCACTGGCGCTCATGATCCTGTTGCGTTACTACAATATACCAGGCATCATCTTATTATCGCTGATACAAGGCGTTATCAACGCCTTTGACGTTACCTGCCGGCAATCACTGATGGTGGAAATGGTAGAAAAAAGGGAAGACCTCCCCAACGCCATTGCGCTGAATTCCACGATGTCTAATTTTGCCCGCATTGCGGGGCCTGCGCTGGCAGGGATTATCCTGAGTACTTTCGGGGAAGATATCTGCTTTGTCAGCAATTTCCTGAGCTATGTGCCGGTGCTGATCTCTTTATGGATGATGAAAATTGTACTGCCGCCGGTGATCCGGTCGGACCGGAGCATATGGGCCGAACTAAAAGAGGGTTTTCATTATATCGCCGGTGATAAAGACTTATCGTCGCTCCTGCTCATGCTTTCAGCCAGCAGCCTGTTTGTGATTCCCTTCAATACCCTGATGCCGGTATTTGCCAAAGACATTTTCAATGGCGACGCCAAAACATTCAGCTGGTTTGAAAGTGCCGCAGGTCTTGGATCTATTGCCGCAGCCATTTACATGGCCAAACTAAAGCCGGGCAAGGATCTTGTAAAGCTCCTCATTACTGCCAGTCTTATTTTTTCGCTCAGCGTACTGTTATTGTCGCTGTCGGGCTGGTTGCCGCTGGCACTGGTATTTATGGCGCTTTCCGGCGTCGGTATGATGGCGCAAACCGCGTCTATTAACACATACATTCAAACACATGCTATTCCCACCATGCGCGCAAGGGCTATCAGTTATTATATCATGGCTTTTCAGGGCATTATCCCCGTGGGCAGTTTGCTCACCGGGCTGCTGGCGCATTTTATAGGTCCGCGGTTAACGGTATTTGTAGCAGGTTTGGCGGGCGCCGTGGCTACAGTGGTATTTGTTTATTATCGTAAAAAACTACGCTTTCACCACTACGAAATACAGGGGGATCGTCGCGCCGGTGTGGCAGCATAACTGAAAAAGCCCGGACTGTGAGGATACACCGCCCAGGCTTTTCTTATTAAAATTTAAACGACAAACTTCCGGTAAAGCTTCTCAGCTTCTGTGGGTTTACAGTAGTATAGCCAATCCAGTAATGCTTATCCGTAATGTTATCCATTTTAACCGCTACGCGGAAACGGGGTTGATCATAGAAGATACTACCGTTTAACACGGTGTACGATGGCAATATAAAAGTACCTACCGTTCTGTCGTTCACTATTTTATTGTCACTGGCATAATTACCGCCAAAACCAAAACCAAGACCGTCAGCTACGCCGGCGGATATACGATAACTGAGCCACAGATTAGCCACAGACGGCGCACCGGCAGTACCGGGACGCATTCCTTCCACATCTTTAGCGGCGGCCTCATATTTGGAATCATTATAGGCAAAACCCGCCACAATGTTGAAGCCCTGGAAAGGATTGGCAATTACTTCTGCCTCAAATCCTTTACTCACCTGCGTTCCATCCTGTACAGAGAAATTGGGGTTCGCCATATCCGGACGGAGTACATCTTTTACTTTGATATTATAGTAACTGAGCGTACTGTTAATACGGCCATTCAACAACTGTAATTTCACACCTCCTTCCAGCTGGTTGGCCTGCTCCGGCTTAAACGCTTTCCCCGCAGCACTGGTGCCTACCTGGTTAGTAAACCCGTTCTGATAATTACCGAATATCGAAATCCTGTCCTTCAAAGGCTCATACACGATACCCAGTTTTGGAGAGAAAGCGGTTTGGTTATAACCTCCTTCATAAATACCTTTTACATCATTGTAACTACCCTTGTTATCAAAATAATCCACGCGGATGGCGGCCATGATCATCAGGTTATCGGTCAGGTTCAACAAATCCGATACGTAAGCACTGTAGGTATTGGTAAGGTTCCGGATAGGAAAAGTAAATGCCAAACCGTGATTATTGTACAGCGTATCCAGGTTACGGCGATTGAAATTGGAATAGGTGGGGATATCGCCGTGAGAAGGAATGGTATCATAGGTACCACCACCAAAGAACTGGTTGGCGTTATGATGGAAATAATCCAATCCGCCTACGAAACGGTTTCTCAGGCTGCCGATGTTAAAATCCCCGTTAAAGTTCTGTTGTATTTCCAGGATAGCATCCCTGCTGTTATCTGTAAACTGGTCGTTGCGCGAAATATAATTACTTCCTTTGGCGCCTGCTACGCCGGTAGCTGCGGCATCAGACAGGAGATAAAAATAGGGAGAAGGCCCATCTGAAAAGCTGTTGGTAGAACTGATGTTGGTGCTCATGGACCACTGGTCAGACAACTTATACTTCATCTGCCCGAAAATATTGGTATTACGTGAAGTCTGGTACAGGTCATTCTTTGCATAGGCACGTTTGTAATCTATCTTCAACTCATCGGCGCGGTTGGTGCCCAGATCAGCCATGGGTTGCATATACGGGAAGAAAAACACACCCAAACCGGTATTCTGGCCCGTGGAATATTCTGCATCGAAGAGGAAAGACAGACGGTCGTTGACCCTGTAGGATAAACTGGGCGCGAAGGAGAAGTTTTTGTTAAAGCCATAATCCTGCCAGCTGCCTTCGTAATTATAGGCGGTATTGATTCTCAGCAATACGTCCTTTTCCTTGTCCAGCGGCGTATTTACGTCTGCACTTACGCGATTAAACCCGTAACTGCCCATTGCGTAGGTAATATCTCCGCCAAAATGATCATAAGGCTTTTTGGTAACGCGGTTAATGAGGCCGCCGTAGGAAGTAAGACTGTTACCAAACAAGGTAGCAGACGGCCCCTTGATGACTTCCACCTGCTCCAGGTTATAGGCATCAATTTTAGCGGTCACGTTACCTGCCAGGCCATTGCGCAATTTGCTCTGGGTAATAAACCCGCGGAGGTTATAATAACCGCCACCATCGCCGCCTCTGCCCGTGGCGTCCCACATACGGGTAAGACCCGGTGCATTTTTCAGGGCATCATCCACTGAAAATACCACCTGCTGCAATAACAGTTCTTTTGTGATAGTGCTGTATACCTGTGGGTTTTCCAGGTTTTTCAGCGGCATTTTTGCCACATCATAGCTGGAGGTTTTGATGAGTTTGTTATGGTTACCCGTCACCACCACTTCTTTCAGGGCTTTGCTGGTAACGGCCAGCTGCAACCTGATGGTAGTGGTTTTCCCGGCATTTACCACTACCTGTTCCTCTATGGGGGTGTACCCCATCAGTGTTACGGTGAGGTGATAACTGCCCGGTTTTATGCGGTTAAACACGAAAGATCCATCCGTTTCCGATATCGCGGTTTCATTCGTTTCCTGTAAGAGGATGACGACATCGCTGGCAGGCTTACCATCGGTGGTGATCACTTTTCCCCTGATGGTACCAGCATTCTCCTCTTCTGCCCGCAGGCATACAGGTGAAAAAAGGAGTACGATAAATAAAAAAACTAAGCCGGTTTGCCTGATCATATTTTGCTTTTTTTTGATGGTGCAAAATTGGAGCAGGCAAGACCGGCAATGTAATCGTATCCGGAATTTTATTTACGCAATAGGGAAATGTTTAGCGGATCACCGCTTTGCTAACGCCTTCGCGGGTGATTTTCACCGGTTTGATATAACCGTCTTTATCAAAATACATCCGGTCGATGCAGGTTTCACGGGAATTGGCCGCTTTTTCGGTTAATGGACGGCGGTGGTAAACAATATACCAGCGGTTTTCCTCCGGAATACCGATAACCGAGTGATGACCTGCGCCGGTGGCGATGGTGGCGTCCTGTTCCAGGATTTTGCCGATCCTTTTGAACGGGCCCATCGGGGAATCAGCGATGGCGTAGGCCACGCTGTAGTCCGGGCCTGTCCAGCCGCCTTCAGACCACATAAAGTAGTACTTACCATCTTTTTTGAACATGGTGGGGCCTTCCACGTATTTTTCGGGAGTGATTTCTTTAAAGGTGGTACCGTCTGCAAAGGGAATGAAGCCGGTTAAATCGGGTTTCAGCTGTGCAATATTACAATGTCCCCATCCGCCATAGATCAGGTAATATTTCCCGTCGCTGTCGTGAAACACATACTGGTCGATGGGTTGCGCCTTATTAATGATCTTATCCACCAGTGGTTTGCCAAGATAGTCTTTAAACGGACCGGCAGGATTGTCGGCCACCGCCACGCCAATGCCGCCAGTTTCTTCGTTGTTTTGTATATCGTTGGCGCCAAAGAACAGGTAATACTTATTCGCTATTTCTATGATGGACGGCGCCCATACGGCGCGTTTGGCCCATTTCACCGAAGCGGTATCGAGGATGTGCGGGTGTTTTGTCCAGTTAACCAGGTCGGGTGACGAGAAAGCGTCGAAGAACACCTGTTTTTCGTAAGCAGCAGAATAAGTAGGATAAATCCAGTATTCCTTACCAAATACCACTCCCTCCGGATCGGCGTACCAGCCCGGGAATACGGGGTTTCCGGATAACTTATCCAGCTTTTTCTGCTGGGCCATTGTAACATGCGTACTTCCTGCGAGCAACAACAGGGCTATCAATCTTTTCATGTAACCAGATTTTATGAATCGTTAAAAATAATAAAAATCGTTGGCCGTTCTTAAGAGATGAAAAATATCTGCTATATTTTTTCATAATTTTATCGTTCAGAAAGGCATTTACATGAAGCGGGGAAAAAAAGTAATCAGGCTATTCCTGATCATCACAGGCGTTTTTTTGTTGGTGATGACAATAGCCGGCGGTATCTTATACAGTCAACAGGAGCGGCTTACGCAGTTGGCGGTGAAGGAATTGAATAAGCAGTTTGCGGGGGAGCTGGTCATCACAAAAAGTAGTATTTCTCCATTCAGCAACTTCCCATATATTTCTATTGCCCTGCACGACGTTCGTTTTTTTGCAGATAAAAAAATGCAGGGGCAACCACTGTACCAGGTAGAACGCCTGTACGTGGGCTTCAGCTTACCGGATATCCTCCGGCAGCGCTACAACGCCCGCATTATTGTGCTGGCCAATGGCCGTGTGCATGTGGCCCGTTATGCCAACGGCGATGTAGACCTGATCAAAGCCCACGAATTCAAAAGTACCGGTCCGGCTGCGCCGGCCGACTCCAGCGAAGACCTTAGCCTGGACCTGAAAAAAATAATCCTGAAAAATATTGATGTCAGTTACTTCGACGGCATATCCGGCCTGAAAGTGAACACTCATATAGATAAGATAAAAACAGCTTTCGCGATGGATTCCGCCCGTGTCGCCATCGATATGGACAGTAAGCTGGAAATAGACGTCACCGGGAAATCCGATACCACCCTTTTCCGGCACAAACAACTGAACTTTAAACTGGCAGCTGTTTACGACAAGCAGCAAAAACAGCTGACCCTGCCTCCCGGCACTATCCGGCTGGAACAGGCCTCGCTGCAACTGCAGGGAGTAGTCAGCGAACATTTTGTGGACCTGAAAGTGAAAGGCGATAAGCCGGATCTGAATCTCCTGCTGGCCATGGTGCCGGCAAACGTGGCTATGATGCTGGATAAATACCGTCATGATGGCCGCGTCTTTTTCGATGGCATTATCAAAGGCGCTATTGGCAAAGGCATCATGCCTTTAATGGAATTTAATTTTGGCTGCGAAAATGTATGGTTCCTGAATAAGAAGATCGACCGGAAAGTAGACCAGCTGGGCTTCAAAGGGTTTTATACCAATGGCGCCTCACATAACCTGCAAACATCCGAACTGCATATACTGAACTTCAACGCCAAACCGGGAAGCGGCATATTCAAAGGCAACTTTGTGATGAAAAATTTCACCGATCCGCAAATCCTGATGCAGTTATATTCAGAGTTGAACCTGCGCTTCGTGGGCGAGTTCCTCGGCATCAAAGACCTTGAACAGATCAGCGGTGAAATCAAGCTGAATATGAACTTCCGGGAAATAGTGGATATGCGCATACCGGAGGAGAGCCTGGCAAAACTGAAAGACGGCGTACAAAGTGAGCTCACTGTTAAAAACCTTGAATTCCGTATCCCCGGCTATCACCTGCCGGTACGCAATATGAATGTGCATGCCCAAATTCAGCAGGGACGGCTGCAGCTGGATTCCATTGCTTTTCGTATAGGCAGCTCCGATATACTGGCGAAGGGCGGTGTCAGTGATGTACCGGCGCTGTTTCACCAGCAGGATAAACCGGTGGCCGTGAATTTCAGTGCTTCAAGCAAGCGTTTGCAGCTGGGAGAATTATATAAATTTGATTCCACCCACCCCATTTTATCCAAAGAAGTAATTACCGGGTTTAATATCGGCCTGGCGTTTGAAACGTCGGTAAAAGAATTACTGCATCCCAATCCCTTGCCCAAAGGAACTTTCAAGGTAGAAAAGCTGTACGCCCAATTCCAGCAATACCCGCATGCCCTGCATGATTTTAACGCGGCGGTGATGATCAACGACACCAGCCTGCGAGTGTCTAACTTTAGTGGAAACATCGACAGCACCAGCTTTGCACTCAAAGGAAGGTTAAATAACTATCTCATCTGGTTTGATAAAATTAAAAAAGGAAACACGGAAGTAGCATTCGATTTTAAGTCGGACCGCCTGGCCGTAAATGACCTGATAAGTGAACGTGGACACAAATTCATTCCGCAGGGATATTGGTATGAAGAAGCCAACAATGTGTGGCTGCGGAGTAAAATGAGCATAAAATATGATACTGCTTTTAAACGGATAGATGCCCGCATCGCCAATATTTCCGGCACACTGAAACAACATCCTTTCAAAGTGGAAAATGTGACCGGGCGTATACGCTACGGCAATAACCGCTTTATTGTGGTAGATACGCTCACCGGTAAAGTAGGCCGTACCGATTTCAACCTGAACATGCGCTATGCTACCGGCAAAAGTAAACGCCAGTTAAAACGCAGCAATTACTTCCGGTTTAAATCTGATATGCTGGATATTGATGAACTGATGAACTATGATTTTAGTGAGCACCCGGTGGCCGGCGCTGCACCTGCGCGGCGTACCACTGTAAAAGAAAACGACTCGCTCCATGCCACCGGCTTCAATGTATTTAATATTCCTTTTTCAGAATTTGAAACACAGGTGGATGTAAAGAAGATCAAATACAAGAAGCTGTGGCTGAAAAATGTGCTTGCGAATATTCATATGCGGGAAGACCAGAAAATAAAAGTAGACACTATTGCGATGAATATTGCCGGCGGACATATTGCCATGCGTGGCATGTTCAATGCAGCTGACCCGAAGAAACTGTATTTTCGCAGCGGCATCTATCTCAAAAATGTGGACATCTCCAAACTGCTCATCAAGTTTGATAACTTCGGGCAGGACTTTGTACTCAACAACAACCTGAAAGGTATACTGAGCGGGAATATCAAAAGCTATGTGCGCATGCATCCCGATCTTACGCCGGTGCTGAGTGAAACGGAATCGCAGATGGATATTGAAATCACCAATGGCACCCTGCTGGATTTTGGTCCTATGCAGGCCATGGCCGGTTACTTTAAAGATAAGAACCTCCGCATGGTACGCTTTGATACCCTGCGCAATAAGCTAACCCTGAAAAACGGAACGCTCGTTATCCCGAATATGAACATCAATTCTTCGCTCGGCTATATCGAGGTTTCGGGCAACCAGTCGCTGGACATGAATATGAACTACTACCTCCGCATCCCGATGAAGATGGTGACCCAGGTAGGCTTCCAGGCGCTGTTTGGCCGGAAGCAGGAAGAAGTGAACGTAGACCAGGTCGATGAAATTGAATACCGGGATAAAGATAAAAAGGTGCGTTTTATGAACATCAACATTTCCGGTACCCCAGATAAATACAAGATAGCCCTTAAAAAAGCAAAGAAAACTTCTTAGGGCATTACAGATGCCCGCTGGCGGGTAATGTAGGCGATCCTGCTTTTTATTTCCTCTTCACTGGTTTTGTCGGCCACCAGGTTTTTGCCGTTATATTTTTTATATAACGGGGAGATGTTACCCGGCTGGAACTGCACTTGTTCTACGGATGCCACGATACCCGGAATGACTGCGCCGAACCAATGATCGTCCGGTTGTTGTTTCCAGGTGACCAATGTAAGCAGGGCGTCTGCCGGATAAGTGGCTGCACCTTTTCTTGCACTGGCTACTGCCCGTTCGTTGCCATACAGGGTACTCATGGTCTGATCTTTCTGGATACCGCTGGCGATCACCTTCCATTCATTCAGCTTCAGGCCCAGTGTATCCGGCAGTGAGGCAGCCGTGTGCTGCGTAGGGGTAGTGAATACAAAATCGTTGTTGCGCATAGGTTGGTGGCAGTTAACACATTCCATGGTGAACATGGCATTTTTACCATAGGGCTTCAGCGCGGTTCCTTTCCAGCGCGCCCATCCCCAGCCTTTGGTGGAAGCATATTTATGGCTGTCTTTAATCATAAATTCTACCTGTTTAAACTCCCCCGGCGTAATATTCCCGGCGGCATCAGGAAGTTCATCCCAGGCTATTTTTGCGAAAGCGGTACCATCGGGCCAGGGATTGGTCTGGTGTTCCCGGATGGCCTTCACGGCGATGTCATTCCCGGTGATGACCCGCATGGTGCCGTTGTCCAGTCGCTGTGTGCTGCTGATAGCTTCCCAGTTCTTATACTCCGGCATATAGGTGATACCGTTAGGCACGGGCAATACCTTTACAACAGGGCTATCCGGATGCCAGGCGGCATATTGAAGGTTGGCGGCGGCGGCTTTATTACTGTCTGGTTTCAGGGGAGCAAGTTGTGTGGCCAGGTAGTTTTTCAGGATGCTGATCTCATCATTTGTAAGGCGTGCCGCGGGATGGAGAGCCGTGTATTGCGACAGTGGCATTACATTGAACTGCATCTGGTTGAGGGATTCAAACAGTTTCCCTTTTTGCTGGTCTTTCGGTATACTGTCCCAGCTGGAGAAATTAAGTACCCGCCGGCCTTCCGTGATATGACCGGCCACCAGCCAGATAGCAGGCGAAATCTGGTCGAACCACGCCAGGTGTGTTTCATTTGAGTGGCAGTCGTAGCAGGCTTTCCGCAACACAGCGCTGACTTCCGGCGGAACATCCGGTTCGCCTGTAACGGGTGGATGGGTAATACGCGGCCGGATAAACTGTACGGCGATAAAACAGCCAATCGCCACCAGCAGTATTACTTTCCATTTTTTATACCGTTTCATAAGGTCGACGTTTATATTTATGGCAAAGTAAATTCCCTTGTTCACCATAACCAGTATTTTTAGGTGAACCGGGCAAATGAGGGTGTGAACCAGGATAAATTAACAATGAACCCGGGCATATAGTTGCTGCCGCCTGGCAATAAGTGCTGCTGCCTGTCCGGAAATGAACACTTCTCCCGTAAAAACGGACAACCTTAATTATCCAAATAACTCATTATCAATATAAAATGCTATGGCATTATCTTGGCCGGAGCTAGTCGCACTACTCCCAAATGTGTACAAATGATGATGCTAAAAAATTATATTAAGATCTCATTCAGACATCTCTGGAAAAACAAAACTTACAGCTTTCTGAATATTTTCGGACTGGCCATTGGCCTGGTCTGCGCCGGTGTAATTTTTTTATGGGTAGAAGATGAAGTTACCTACGACAGCTCTCACGTAAAAAAAGACAGGATATACCAGGTGTGGGAAAACTGGAATTATGATGGTAACATCCGCACATTTACCTCTACGCCTGCCCTGCTGGCCGATGCAATGAAGACAGAAATACCGGGTATTACGCAAACCTGCCGTACCTCAGAACAGACGACCAACCTGTTATTCACGTTCGGAGATAAAAAAATGTATGCCGGCGGTATTTATGTGGATGCCAGCCTCTTTAATATTTTCACGCTTCCTTTTACAGAAGGCAATGCTGCTGTTCCGTTTCCGCAGTTATACTCCATTGTGATCACTGAAAAAACCGCCCGGAAATTTTTTGGCGACACAAAGAATATAGTGGGTAAAACCATTACGGTCGATAATGCGCAGCCATATGTGGTATCCGGGGTAATAAAAGATATCCCGGAAAATTCCACACTGAAATTTGAATGGGTAGCTCCTTTTGAGATCTTTTTCAACCAAAATCCTTATCTGAAAAACTGGGGCGCCAATTCTGTTGACACATATGCCGAACTGGCTCCCCATGCAGATCTGACCGCTATTAACCATAAACTTCAAAACTTCATTGCAGCGCACAATCCCGGCGCCATTAACCAGGCCTTCCTGTTCAGTATGAACAACTGGCGGTTGCGCGATCAGTTCACTGATGGAAAACAAAGTGGTGGCCGCATAGAGTATGTCCGTCTGTTTTCCCTGATTGCCTGGATCATTTTATTCATTGCCTGCATTAATTTCATGAACCTGTCTACCGCGCGCAGTGAAAAACGTGCAAAAGAAGTGGGCATCCGCAAAGTAGTGGGTGCCGGAAAAAGTAGGCTCATCACGCAATTTATCGGTGAAGCATTGTTTATGTCAATGCTGGCAGCGGTGATGGCGGTGCTGCTGCTATTCCTGGTGCTGCCCGCATTTAATGCGCTGGTAGATAAGCGCCTCAGCGTGGGGCTGAATGAACCGATGCATCTTATCTGGTTGCTGGGGATTACGCTGATTTGCGGCGTACTGGCAGGCAGCTATCCGTCGCTGTACCTGTCTTCCTTTAACCCGGTTTTTGTGTTAAAAGGTATTAGATCGAAGACCGGCAGTGCCGCCTTTGTCCGTAAAGGGTTGGTGATTGCGCAGTTCAGTGTTTCCATTACGCTCATCATTTGCACGGCTATCATTTACCAGCAGATCCAGCATGTGAAGAAGCGGAACCTCGGTCTTAATAAAGATAATCTTATTTCCATGCAGCTTCAGGGAACGATGAAGCAGAACTTTGCCGCCATTAAAACAGCCTTGCTGGCTACCGGCGTGATAGAAAATGCCGCATTGGCGGACCAGGTTACTTTATACGGCGGCAACAACACCGACGATATCAGCTGGAGCGGAAAATCGCCTACTGATAAAATCCTTGTTTCCCAGCGGCGCATAAGCCCGGAGTTTATTCAAACTACCGGCATGAAGATAGTGGCTGGCAGCGACTTTAAACCGGTGGCTGCTGCCAATGGCATGGATGTGCTGATCACCGAATCGTTGGAACAGCTGATGGGTAAAGGAAGCGCTGTAGGCAAAACTATTAACACACCATTCAGCGCCGATTCTGTCATTCATTCCCGTGTAGCGGGTGTAGTGAAAAACTATGTATATGGCAATATGTATGGCTCACCTGATCCTGTGGTGTTCTATTGTGTCCCTGATGGCGCCAACCTCCTGTATGTGCGCATGAATGCGGGTACAGATAAGGAAACAGCGCTTCATAAAATCGGCGATGTGATGAAGCAGTTGAATCCGGCTTATCCGTTTACTTACCAGTTTGTGGACGACCAGTTTAACGAGATGTTTACCAATGAAACGTTGATGCAGCAGCTTTCCCGGCTGTTTGCCACGTTGGCTATTGTGATCAGCTGTCTGGGCTTATTTGGACTGGCCGCATATACCGCTGAGCGCAGAACCAAAGAAATAGGCATCCGCAAAGTGCTTGGCGCCAGTGTATCCGGCATTACGCGCCTGCTTTCTGCCGATTTCCTGAAGCTGGTGGGCATTGCCGCGCTGATTGCCTTCCCGGTGGCGTGGTACACCATGGACCAGTGGTTGCAGAAATTCCCTTACCGCGTCTCTATCCATTACTGGGTATTTGTGCTGGCTGGTGTGGCCGCCATGCTCATTGCCCTGCTCACGATCAGCTTCCAGAGCATAAAAGCAGCACTGATGAATCCCGTCAGCAGCTTAAAGGCAGAATAACACAAATGCCCCTATAAGTAATTCCGGCGGGGAGGTTTGATCTCAAACCTCCCCGCTTTCTTTTAAGGCATTTGTTTACTTACTACTAAGTAAGTATATTTGTGCCGCAAACGGCAAAGTATGTCTGAAACAAAAGATAAAATAGTGGCGCTGGCCGACCGCCTGGTGAGGACCAAAGGATTTAATGCCTTTAGTTACAAAGACATTTCAGGACCGCTGGAGATAAAAAATGCGGCGGTGCATTATCATTTCCCGGCGAAAGCCGACCTGGGTGTGGAAATAGTAGACCAGGACATTGCGAAATTTATTGCGCAAACGAACAAGTGGAAAAGTTTACCGGAAGAAGAACAACTGGTGAAGCTGACGGAAGTATTCCGCCGGCACAGCAAAGAAGGTAATATCTGTTTGATGGGCTCTCTCGCTCCGGATTTTGAGACGCTGGAACCGGCTATGCAGGCGAAAGTACAGGAAATGGCCAGCGGCATTCTCGCCTGGCTTACGCGGTGCCTCGAAGAAGGCCGGAAAAAGAAACGCATTCACTTTAAAGGCGCCGCCAACACGCGTGCGCTCATTATCATATCCAATTTGCAGGCCTCCCTTCTTTTATCGAGGGTGATGGGACCATCGGCTTTCCGCCACATTGCGGAGCAGCTGCTGGACGACCTGCGTCATAAATAACCAGCTATGAAAAGAGTTGTCATAACAGGAATGGGTACCGTATCCCCTATTGGTAACAATGTTACCGATTTCTGGAATAGTCTTGTTACCGGTAAAAGCGGCGCTGCCACCATCAGTCACTTTGATGCCAGCCGCTTCCGCACACAGTTTGCACACGAGCTGAAAGGCTTCGTCCCCGGCGCGTTGCTCGACAAAGGAGAAGTGCGCAAAACGGACCCGTTTACGCAGTATGCGCTCGTAGCGGCCGACCAGGCGGTGAAAGATTCGGGGTTGGACTTCAGCACCATGGATCCTTTTGATACCGGTGTGATCTGGGGCTCCGGGCAGGGCGGTATGCAAACGTTCGAAGAACAGGTTACTGAATATGTTTCCGGCGATTTTAATCCCCGTTTCAGCCCATATTTTGTGCCCAAGCTTATCACCAATATGGCATCAGGCATGATCTCCATTAAATATGGCCTGATGGGCATTAATTATACAACGGTATCGGCCTGCGCCACTTCCAATACCGCTATCATGGATGCGTTAACGTATATCCGTTTGGGTAAGGCGAAGGTAATTGTAACCGGCGGCTCCGAAGCGCCCATTACATCGGCATCTGTAGGTGGCTTCTGCGCCATGAAAGCCATGTCGGTGCGCAATGATGATCCCACCACCGCCTCACGTCCTTTCGACGTACACCGCGATGGCTTTGTGATGGGAGAAGGCGCCGGCGCACTCATACTGGAAGAGTATGAACATGCCAAAGCCAGGGGCGCACGCATTTATGCCGAAGTAGCCGGTGCAGCCATGACCGCCGATGCCTATCACATGACGGCCACCCATCCGGAAGGACTGGGCGCCCTGCGGGCCATGCAGCTGGCATTGGAAGACGCCGGGCTGAATAAAGAAGAAGTGGATTACCTGAATGCACACGCCACCTCCACACCCGTGGGCGACCTGAGCGAAATAGCCGCTATCGGCAAAATGTTCGGAGCCGCACCGTCGCACCTGCACATCAGCGCCACCAAATCCATGACCGGCCACTTGCTTGGCGCCGCCGGCGCCATAGAAGCCATCGCCAGCGTCATGAGCATTCAGAAAGGCATCATCCCTCCCACCATCAATACACAGGAACTGGATGCCGCCATCCCTTCCACCTTACAGATCGTACTGGGAACCGCCATAGAAAAAACGGTGAACGTAGCCATGAGCAATACCTTCGGCTTCGGCGGACATAACGGCATCGTCGTTTTCCGCAAAGCCTAGCGGAGGTTGTCTTGGCTCAGGATTACACTGATTTTATTGATTTAGGGGATTTGAATACTTTGGATTTTTAAGTGATTTAAGAAGATATAAGCGGATCTTTTAAAAGATTTTTGAAATGATTTTTGAAAAATATAATTGATATACCCGCTTATATCTCCCAAAATCATTTAAAAATCCAAAGTATTCAAATCCCCTAAATCAATAAAATCAGTGTAATCCTGAGAAAGACAACCTTCGCGCGCTTTATCACGCAAAACACCCACTCCGTCACATTAATCCCCGCCTGCATCACAACTCCGGAAATACGTGCCGGGAAAATTCCATCTTTCGGGAAATAATAACCCGGTATGAAAAAAATATTCCTGGTGTTTCTGGTATTCCTGGCCTTCCTGGTGCTATGTGGTGGTGGTGCAGGTGTGATGGCACAAACAAACCAAGGCCTGGTTTCCTTCGGGCAACCCGATAGCATATATTCTGATGTGCTAAAAGAAAATAGGCCCTTATGGATCTATACGCCTTCGGCTGATACCAGCTATTCTGCAAAGCCGGCGTTCCCGGTGGTATATGTGCTGGACGGTGATTTTCACTTTTCCTCCCTGCAATCAATGATCCTGCAGCTAAGCGCCATTAATGGGAATACGGCACTGCCACGGATGATCATTGTTGGCATTCCGAATACCGGTGGTAACCGGATGCGCGACCTCACACCCACACGCGACTCCGCGTATCCGGGTTCCGGCGGTGGCGAGGCTTTCACGGAATTTCTTGGTAAAGAACTCATTCCCTATATCGATAAAAAATACGCCACGGCCCCCTACCGTACGCTGATAGGACACTCCCTCGGCGGACTGATGGTGGTGAACACGCTATTGTATCATCCTGCGCTGTTTAACGGTTATATCGCCATTGATCCGAGCATTTCCTGGAATAAAGGCCAGGTGCTTGCAGCAGCCAACAGGCAACTGCAGCAGTCATTTAAAGGCAAAAACTTATACCTCGCAGTAGCCCATACCATGAAGCCCGGACTGGATACTGTACAATTAAGAAAAGATAACGATCGGGGATCTGTTCATACCAGCGCTATTCTTAACTTAACCGATTTCCTGAGAAAATTTCCCGGTAACCAGCTCAGGTGGAGTTATAAATATTATGAAGATGATGACCATAACTCGATACCACTCGTGGGAGAATACGACGGATTAAGGTTCCTGTTTCCTCATCACCGCTTTCCTACTTATCTCTATACTGATGACAGCTGCCCGGTGGATTCGTTAAAAACACTTATCACCAGGCATTTCGATATTTTGTCGAAAGACATGGGCTACCGGGTACGCCCCTACGAACCTACCTTTAATGAACTTGGCTACCACCACCTGCAACAGAAAAATTTTGATAAATCTAAAATGTTCTTTCAGCTGAACATAGATTATTACCCGGAAAGCTTTAATACGTATGATAGTATGGGAGATTATTACCTGGAGAGGAAAGATACTGTAAATGCTAACATCTTCTGGAAAGAAGCGCTGAGCATCCGGTCTTCAAAGGAAATTAAAGATAAGGTGGAGAGCGTGAATAATACTCCGCCACGTTGAGGGTTACTATTGTTTGAAAAAAGGGGCTGCAGTCACAGCCCCTTTTTATTTGTTATGGTAAGGTATTGAAATTAATTACCGGCGCAGTACCCGATGGGGTACGGGTAAGCGGCGTATTGATTTTTACAAAGTTAGAGAAGAAGCCACAGTTGCGCAGGTAGAACTTTGTGGATTCCACGCCACCGGCAAAGTCCATACGCGACTGGGATGCAGCAGTAGCATCGCCTGTAAACTGTGCCTTTGTTAACTCATACCAGGTGCCATTGGTATCTCTTGCCCATTGATTGCCGTACTGTGCTTTCCTGCCGATGTAACCGGTTTCGGTGGAGAAATTTTCCAGGAAAGAATACAGCCCGGTCAGATATGTATTGGTTTGCGGACGTCTGAAACTGGCAATCAGCTGCCAGGCGCCGGTTTCAGGGGCGTAAAACCAGGAAGTGAATTCCGTTTTGTTATTGGCCACCGGCACGGCATGCGTTAAAAAGCGATAAGTAGTTCCTGCCTGCCAGTTGTATACCAGGTAGCTTTGTCCGCCTGCACCTTCGTTGCCAAAAGAACCCGTTTGTACATTAGGGCCTTTGCGCAATAATTCAATCTTCAGTGAATCCGGGATGCTATTGGGATCATCTGTATCGGCAGGACTCCAAACTGAAAACAACACCCTTCTTTCCGTAGTACTGTTTACCTGTATGCCAAAATATCCCTGGCTAAAGCCGTTGGACATAAAGTAAGATCCAACCGGATCCTGGCCGGTGGGTACGGTTACTTCATTATAAAACCATTCAACGTTTTTACCTGCCGGCGGCGTATAGCCGAGGTGTACAGAGGGACCTCTCCTGCCCCAGTATACATCGTTTTGAATGTAGTTGAGCCGGCCACTGGTGGCGGCGCCGCTGATGTACAGGTCGGACAGGTCGGCGAAGTAGCTGCCCGTTTTGGATACACCCTGGAAATCAACTTTCACATAGCCGGTATCCGTTAGGTTAAAATCGCCCACATCAATGGTGTGGTAGTTGCCGCCGGAGGCGGTAATGGTTTTCGACTGGCCCGCGGCTGTTATTTTCAGCTGGCTGCTGCCACCCGGTACTTTACCACGCAATGCAAGGTGCAGGTTGCCCGTGGCGCTGGTGCGAAAGTAAGCGCTGAATACAGAACTGCTGCTGGTCCAGTTGGCCAGGCCATAGTCCACCACTACTTCTGCAGCACCAGCGCTGCTTTGTGTTAACCAGGCGTTGCTGCCCAATGCCACGGCAACATCCGTAATGCCGGAAGCTTTAACGGTGGCGGGCGACAGGCTGTCTTTCGGAGATTCGCCGGAGGCAAAATAGTTCTTTGAACAAGACGCGAGGGTGAGGCATCCGAATGCGAACGCAAGCGATAATTTTGGTTTCATTGCACTGTATGTTTGGTTAAAAAAGACAAATGGGCTCACAGATTTTTTCGTACGCTCTTCTACGTGGTATACCTTGAATTTAGTTACTGTGATGGTTATACGGAAATACTGCCGCCCAATTATGACATTGTAATGACGCCTGTATTTTACGGGATGGGGCAATTGTGTTTTTTATCTCCCGAAAAAATACCGGTAAAGGCATAGGGGTATATGGGGTGTATGGTGTCTTCCTCTAAAGCAATAAATATCACTCATGACGAATCAACAACGCATACATAAACAGCCAGCGCAACAAAAGAAAATATATACCTGTTTGTTACTCGCCTTATTCGCCTTTGCGCCTCTGCAACGCCTCTGGGCCCAGCTGGGCGCCACTTCCCTCAATGGTCCCGGCATTGGGATCAGCGTGGATTACTTACCTCCCTCCCGTTATATCAGGCCGGAAGACAGTGTGAAAACAAGGTCCACTACCTCGCAGCAACGCTATAATTTTGGCGCTGTATTTATGCTGAGCAACCAGGTGGATACCGCTACGGGAAAGGTGCGTACCTGGAACCTCGCGGCCTCCGGCAGTTATACCAAACTGGTCAGCGAAGATTATGATCACCGGATCTTTCCGGAAGAACTATTGGAAACACAGCTGGCACTCCTGCATTTCCGGAGTATCGGTAACCGTTGGGGTATGCTGAGTATGTTATCTGCCGGGGTTTTCACTGATATGAAAAAGATCAACGGGGAAGATATTTTTATTAACGGAGGCGTAATATTTATAAAACAACATAACAAGCGGTTCTCCTATGGTATAGGCGCTATGCTCACCAATAGTTTTGGCACGCCTATGATATTGCCTGCATTACTCATTAAGTACCAAACAGCCGGCAGGTACAGGATAGATGTTAATTTCCCGGAGAAGATCAGTGTATCCAGCAGTCTGAATAAACAAACGGACCTGGCGCTGGCATTCCGTATGCGCGGTTCTTCGTATGATGTGGAGAATGCGCGGGATAAAAAACGGCTGATGGGTTATGCTGAAATAAGTGTAGGACTGGAGAATACCTGGCACCTGAACCGGCATATCGATTTTGTGGCATCGGGGGGCAGTATCCTTTACAGCGGCGCTACTTTTAAGGAGAAAAATTTATCTGAGATGTTTGCAGATAAACCGATGCATCGTTTTGCGACCAATTACTTTTTCAGTGGCGGACTGCGATGGAACTTCCAGCCGCGTAAATAAAAAAACCGGTGGCTGTTTGCTTTAAGTAAACAGCCACCGGTCAGTTATATAAAGCCGCTATCTCACTTCATAAGGAGGCTGTGCAGGCGCCTTGTAAGGCTTTGTTTGCAACAGGTTCTTTATTTCGGTGATGGCCCGTTCCAGCTGCGGATCAATGCCTTTGGCCATATCGCCGAGATTTTCATCTACCGCAATATCAGGATCTACGCCGTGTCCTTCGCGGAACCAGGTACCGTCGTTATTAAACATGCGGAACGATGGTACGGTGATGATGCCGCCGTCGATTAAGCCGGGGGTGTTGCTGATACCGATCAAGCCGCCCCAGGTACGCGTACCGATGATGGGGCCCAGTCCTGCCTTGCGGAAGTAATCCGGGAAGGCATCCCCGCCGGAACCGCTCCAGCCGTTGATCAGCATTACCTTCGGACCGAAATGCGCATAAGAAGGCCATTGCATGGGCGTACCGTTACGGGTAGCCCAGTAAGCCAGCGGTTTGCGGTTCAGCATTTCAATAAAACGGTCGGGGATCTGCCCGCCGTTATTGAAGCGTTCATCAATGATAAGGGCCGCCTTATCCCATTGACCATTAAACTGGCGGATCAGTTCATCCTGGCCGTCGATGCCGGTACTTGGCACAAAGATGTATCCAACCTGGTTGTTGGTGGCATCCGCAATACGTTTGCGGTTACTTTCTATCCAGGCCAGGTGGCGCAGGCGGTATTCGCTGCCGATGGTTTTTACGATTGTAGTTTTAGCGCCTTCCAGGGAAGGACGGCTATTCCAGGTGAGTTCTACAACTTTTCCTGCGAGCGACTGAAATGCGCTGTATGGTTCCTGCGCCGTGGTGAGCGGCTCTCCGTTTACTGCCAGGATATAATCTCCTTCACGGATGTTTACACCGGGTTCGTCCAGCGGGTTGCGGGCTTCTGCGTTCCATGCGGCGCCGCGGATGATGCGTTTAACTTTGTAGTATTTACCATCTGCCTGCCAGTCCACGCCCAAGTAGCCTACATTTTCATGTTTGCCATCTTCAATATCGCCGCCGAAATTATAGGTATGCGACGCATTCATTTCGCCGAGCATTTCATTAATCACAAAGCTTACTTCTTCGCGGGTGCGGGCGCCTTCCAGGAGGTGCAGGTATTTATCTTTTACATCGTTCCAGTTTACACCGTGCATATGGGGATCATAGAAGAAATCGCGTTCCAGGCGCCAGGTGTCCATAAACAGCTGTTTCCATTCTTCTACCGGGTTCACGGTCATTTCCATGTCGTCCACCTGCATAGCGGTGTCGATCTTCTGATTTTCGGCTACGTCGATCACGCCATAGGGACCGTTATTGACCAGTATTTTACTGCCATCGGCGGAAAGTTCGTACTGGCCCGGATCTTTGATGATGGTTTTTACCTGTTTGGTAGCGATATCATAGTATTGTAAAGTGGCTTCACCGCCGCTTTCCTCGTCGCTGGGTGGTGTGCTGCTCACAAACAGGATTTTGCCTTTTACGGCGCCGAGGCGGGAGTAGTTGCCGCCTGGTACCGGCAGCAGTACCATCCTGGCTTCCATGTTGTCCAGGTCGATGTTGGTGGCCGTCTCTTTCTTATCGTCCGCAGGTTTCTCCTTCTTCTCTTTTCCTTTTTTTGCGGCCGGCTTTTCCGCTTCCTTTTTATCTTCCTTTACATTCACCGCATCATTGCGGGTAGCCAGCAGGGAAGGCGTTTCCTTTTGCAGGCCAATAACCCCGATCACGGTGCTATTGGCGTAAATAAAGGTATTGTCGATACTGCTGTAAGTAGGTTTGAACGACTGGTTAGTAAGCACATAAAGGTACTTGCCTTCTTCGTCAAACACCGGCCGGGCAGCGTCGTAGAAGCCGCTGGTGACCTGGTGGCGCTGGTTATTTTTTGTATCGAAGAGAAAAACGGCTTCATGGCCGTTGTCCATGTCGCGGCTATAGGTAAGCCACCTGCTGTCGGGAGTCCAGCTGAAGCGGAAGCCATCCAGCACATCGGGTGAGTAGTGAAGGGCTTTGTCGACCGCCGTGGTTTTACCGGTGGTCACATCCAGTACCCATATTTTCAGGTCGTGGTCTATAAACGCAAGTTGTTTGCTGTTGGGCGACCAGTGCGGGCGGTAGCGAAAACCAGGGCCGTAATGGGTGATCTGTTTAGCTTCATTTTCCTTACCGGCGGTAGCCAGCCACAGTTCATATTCACCTGATTTATCGCTCCACCAGGCGATGGTTTTGCCATCCGGCGCCCATACAGGGAAGCGTTCGGCCACGCCGCTGGTGCGGGTAAGATCTTTCACATAGCCGTTTACAGCGGGTACGGAGAAAACATCGCCGCGTGCGCTTATCAGCGCGCGCTGGCCATCAGGGCTGATGGCGGTGGACTGGATATATTTAGCGGTGCGTTGTGTGCGTGGTTTCAGTGCCGCGAGATCGGTAGTGATATTGATTTTCACTTCGGTAGATTGTTGCGTGTTCAGCGACAGGAGAAACAATTTGCCATTGGCTTCATATACGATATCATCCGGTCCCAGGGAGGGAAAGTGAACGTCATAATCTTTGTAGCTGGTAATTTGCTCATAGGCTTTGGTATTGACATCAAAACGCCAGAGGTTCATCCTTTTTTCTGCGCCGCGGTCGGACAGGAAGTAGATGAAGTTGTTGTGCCACATGGGAAATTCGTCGCCCGCTTCACTTTTGGCGGAGATGTTTTCCGATTGCTGTTTGGCAAAATCAAACACATGGATATCTGCTTTCATGCCTCCGCGGTATCTTTTCCAGTTGCGGAAGCTCTGGGAGCGGGTAACCAGGGCCATTTTGGCGCCATCGGGCGACCATGATCCAAACTCTGCGTAGGCCAGTGGCAGTTTGGTGGCGGCGCCACCACTTTCCGGGATGGTGTAGAACTGGTTGAAGCGTTCTTTTGTGCTTTCCCGGCCGGAGGCAAAAAGCACCTGCTTGCCGTCGGGTGTCCAGTCCACTACGCGGTCGCTGCCGCCGTACTCCGTGAGGCGCAGCGGTACGCCGCCAGCTACCGGTAATACGTATACGTCGGCGTTGCCATCGTAGTTGGCACTGAAAGCGAGTTTACTGCCATCCGGGGAAAATTTCGGGAAGGCCTCCACTCCGGGCGGAGAAATCAATTTGATGGCGGTGCCACCCGTTTTCGGGACAATCCAGATATCATTGGCATAGGAAAATGCGATCTGCGACCGGGATACATCAGGATAGCGGAACAGGCCGGCGTCTACCTGTGCCATTGCCTGTTTTCCTGCCATAGCAGCAAGGAAAACCAGGGCCGTTTTCTTCATCATAAGCGTTTTAAATTTTTTTAGACGGGTCCACTTCCAGGTGGTTAATTTTGTTGCGCACTAAAACCAGTTTGCTAATCTATGGAAATCCCATGACACCATAATTACCCCTGGTCACAAATAAAATATCATGATAATCTGCAACGTGATGCGAATTATTTTCAATGTGCAAAAAATATAGAATAGCCGCTATGGGGAGTCCTGGGGCAAAATGTGTGTGCATAAAGGCTGTGCTGCTTTATATTCCGGGCCTTTTACGCAAAAAAAGCCGATCTTTGTAAGGTATCAAAATATATACATAAATATGGCTAGATCCCAGGAAACAGTTGGTAAAAAAGAAAAAGAAAAGAAAAAAGCGAAACAAAGACTGGATAAACAGGAAAGAAAGGAAGAACGAAAGAGAGAAAGCGGAAAAGGAAAGAGTCTGGAAGACATGATGGCTTACATAGATGAGAATGGTAATATCTCTTCTACTCCGCCCGATCCAAGCAGGAAAAGGGAAATCAATGTGGAAGACATTCAGCTCGGACCAGGCAGACAATTGCCGGAAGAACCAGCAGAACTGATCCGCAGAGGTGTGGTGAAATTTTTCAATGAGTCCAAAGGTTACGGGTTTATTATCGATCAGCAGACACAGGATAGTGTGTTCGTTCACATTAACCAGCTGACTGAACTTATTAAAGAAAAAGACAAGGTAACTTTTGAAGTGGAAAGAGGACAGAAAGGTCCAAGTGCGGTTAACGTAAAGAAAGAAGTAAAAAGCTAAACTGTAACAGGTCTGGCTTTATTGAAATAAAAAAATCTGAGCGGTTATTGATAATCGCTCATTTTTGTGCGTGGTAAGGTACTCAGCCACCTTTCTAAAAAAATACAGCGTGCCGCATCCAGTGAAAAAATTCTTCCAGCGTCCTATTATCTGGCTTTCAAACAGATTTTCTTCCCAGCCGGACAAATCCCAGGTATTTACCTCCCTATCCCAGCTTCATGAGGAAATCCTCAAAGGCAACCGTCAAAAAGGACTGGTCGTTCCTTTTGACTACGAGCATAGCCGCTTTATTATTTTCTCCGATCAGCATAAAGGAGGTAAAGATGGTGCGGACGACTTTATGGCCGCAGAGGCCAATTATGTGGCTGCGCTCCGTTATTACTACGACAAAGGTTACACGTTTATTAACCTGGGCGATTGCGAGGAATTGTGGGAATGCACGCCGGCCACCGTGATCCGGGAAAACCGCGACACATTGCTGGAAGAAGCCCGGTTCCTGCAGCAGCAACGTTATTTCCGGATATTCGGGAATCATGACCTGGAATGGCATTATGCCATACCCCGGCAGCAATTTCTGAAAGGAATCTTCGGGAAGAAACTGAGAGTTTATGAAGGACTTATCCTGCAAACCCGCTACCAGGACCACGACTACAAAATTTATCTCACACATGGCCACCAGGGCGACCTGCGCAGCGACGGCAATGCTTTCAGCAAATGGTTTGTAGCCGCTATATGGACACCCGTACAGCGCTTTTTTGATATCCGGATGGATACTCTCTCCGATTCCTTTGACCTGGCCGACCGCCACAATATCATGATGTACGAATGGAGTATCCGGTACGAGAAAACCTTCCTCATTTCCGGGCACACCCACAAACCGGTGTTTGCATCACTGGATCATATCGACAAGCTCACGAAACAACTGGATAAAGCCCGCGCCCAGGGAGACACCGGCGAGATAGCCATCTTACAAAAGGCATTAGCAGCCAGACAGGCAGAATATGCCGGTAAACAGGTGGTAAAAACAATGGCACATCCCTCCTATTTCAATACGGGCTGTTGCTGTTTTAATGATGGCGATATTACGGGGATTGAAATAGCAGATGGCGCGATCCGGCTGATCAAATGGAAAAACGATGCACCACAGGGGAATTCCCGGGTGGTGCTCGAAGAATCGCCGCTGTATTACCTGTTTGATCAGATGACCTGATCTGCTGTGGGCTGCCGCAATGGTTGCTGATGCTGCACCTCTTCCAGGAAAGCCTGTTTCACCACTTTCGCGGTTTTATGATCCCCTGTATGGCTCCATCCCGGCGGCATTACAATGTACAGCAGCTTGTTTTTTATGCCAGGCGCTTTCCGTATATCTTTCCACAACCCGTACAATTCACCAAAATAAACATCCAGGAAATTATTGGGATTCATTTCCCTGGAAATACCATATTCGATCTGCATATCCCTCTTTTCATGCTGGAAAGTGCCAAATACCTTGTCCCAGATGTTCAGCAGGTTACAGAAATTGGTATCCATGTACAAAGGATTCTTTGCGTGATGCACCCGGTGATGCGATGGCGTGAGAATGATTTTATTGAGAAAGCCGAGACGCCCGTCTTTAATCAGGTTTTCACCCACATGAATGAAAGATCCCCAGGTGCCGTCGATGAACATAATGATAAAAAGCAATGGCGGATTAACGCCCATAAGGATACAGATACTGGTGCGGATTACGTCTGCATAGGGCGCTTCCAGGAAGAAGTGCGCATAAGTAACTGATAGGTTCATGGTTTGCGGCGCATGATGGGTAGAGTGCAGACACCAGAATAAACGCACCTTATGCCCATAATAATGGTAAATAAAGTGTGAGAATTCCCAGATCACATATCCGTAAATAAACCAGTACCATTTAAGAGAAGTATTGATCAACGCATATTTCTCCAGCAAGCCGATACAAAAAGCGACTGCCGCAATAGAGATGAACCGGGAAATGAACCGGTTGGCTACAAAGATCAGGAAAGGCATTTTATAGTCTTCGATCTTGAATTTCTTATAAAAAACAGCCCTGCCTATTTCCAGCAACAGCAGAAAAGGTACCAGCGGTGAGATAACCGAGAAGATCCCGTTTAACGTAAGCAGCACCTTATAATTCCCCGTTTTACATACTTCTATTAGTTGCGAGATACCCAGGAACCCGATGATCTCCTTGAATATCGTTTGAATGACCTCCATAACGCGCCTTTATTTAAGTTTACTTTGTTCGTACAATATACAACTTTGTATGAACAAAGTATAGCCAAACAGCTACTTTTTTTCAGATAACGCCGCGCCCGATACACCAGGCCCTACCGCCCGGATAGGCGCAAATCCGTATATTTATGCCCTGAGACCCAAAAATTACTTTATGGAAGAGGCGGATAAACTAAAGCGAATCGTAGAGGCGAGAATGAAGCTCAAATCCCGTTTTGAGGAGAAGATGCGGCTCACCCCATCTGTAGCCGACAATAAACCCAAAGGCAGTGGCAATCCCAACCGGCATGGCATGCCGGTGTTACCGGTGGGGCAAACTATCACGCATAAATGGCCGGTACTGGACCTGGGCATACAGCCGGAAATTGAAAAAACAGAATGGCAACTTGTCCTCGATGGCGCTGTGGAACACCCGGTAACTTTGAGCTGGGACGATTTCCTCGCGTTGCCGCAAACATCCGATACCTCGGACTTCCATTGCGTTACCACCTGGTCGAAGCTGAATATGAACTGGGTAGGCGTTCGCCTGCTGGACCTGGCCGCGCTGGTACAACCAAAAGACACGGCCACGCATATACTCTGTTACGGATACGATGATTACACTACCAACGTATCACTGGAAGAAGCATTGAAACCGGATGTGCTGCTGGTACATACATTTGAAGGCGCGCCATTACCAAAAGAACATGGCGGACCGGTAAGAATGATCACCCCTGAACTATATGCCTGGAAAGGCGCGAAGTGGATACGGCGCATTGAATTCCTCACTGCCAACAGGCTGGGCTTCTGGGAAGAAAGAGGTTACTCCAATACCGCTTACCCCTGGAGAAATGACCGGTATAGCTAATGCTTTATAAACGCCGCCAACGACGGTACCAGCTGCGACGACAGTGGTAACGGCGTCTTGTTCCCTGCCGGAACCGGAGCGGTGTCTTTCAGCGCGTGCGTCATCCCTTTGATCATCAACAGCTGCGAACCCGGCTTACAGTGATGAAGAATATCGGCTTGTACGGGCGGCACCTGTACATCGTTGGTGCCACCAATAATCAGGAACGGCATTTTTACGGCGGGCAGCAAGGTACAGGGATCATAATGAAAAGTACTTTTCCAGAAAGTATACAGGGAAGGATTGAAAAGCGTGCTTAATACCGCCGGTACCTGCTGCGGATTATTGCCCTGCCGGAGTTCATTTAAAATCACGGTCGCCTTATCATATAACGAATCAGCCAGCATCGGCCTTAACTGTGTCAGCAATACTTTATCCATACATTCCCCCGGCCCGGATAATGATACCAGGCTGTTGAAACTCCTGCGGCCGGCACACATCAGGCCTATTAAAGCCCCTTCACTATGACCAATAACCGCCACGCTTTTAAACTGCTGCGTATTTTTCTGCAGATGATCTATCCAGGCGATGGCATCATCCGTAAAATCGTCGAGTGAGGTGGCGCTGCTGCTTTTTTTGAAACCGGTGCTTTGCCCGATGCCGCGTTTATCGTAACGCAAAGAGGCAATGCCATTGGCCGCTAAAGCTGCTGCCAGCTGCTGATAAGAGTTACCGTTGGTAGCCGCTGATAATGGATTATTACCATTATGATCAGTTGGCCCGGAACCTGCGATGATCAATGCCACCGGCCAGGGTTGTTTTTCCACGGGCTTTGTAAGAACGCCATACAGGATACCACCGTCCGGAGTAATCACCGTATCTGTTTCTTCATAAGGCAACAATGCGGTAGTCAGGAGTTTGGTGCCGGCAATAAAAAAGCCGGCAATCCGGTGATTGTTGTCAAACACCACACGAAAGGTGATAATGGCTTTGCCAAACCTGTTATCCGCCAGTATCATATCATATGCGCCTTCCTTTGCTGTTTTCAGGGAGATAACAGTTTCCCACCTCCCATGGGATTGTTCCATCTGTTGCCAGATCCCTTTCAGCATGTCCGGCGTTACCTTTGCCGTCATGGTGGCATCCATATTTTCTTTTGCGCCGTCCCAGTTTCCTTTACCGAGCTGCTCAAAAAAATGAGTCGCTATCTGATCGTTTTGTTGCGCAGATGCCGTGCAAAACAGGATGCACAGGAATGACAACAGGTACCATTTCTTCATAGGTCCGGAGTTTACTGCATTATTTTTTGCCTGGCCTAAATTTATTGAATACGGCCGACAGTCAAAATTAAAATCACATTAATAGAGATGGGCCGTCTGTATTAAAAAATAAACAACTCTTACCGTCTTATTGCCGGATGAAAAAAGATACTTAACTTAAGAAAGTATTTTTTCATCATTAAAACCTCAGTATGATTATGAAACTGAAACACCTGACCACAGTGATCCTCTCCGTGGGACTATTGTTCATGATTTCCTGCAAATCGAAACCCAAGGATGCAGACATACAGGCTGCAGTAACCACTGCATTACAATCATCGCCCGGCGTTAGTGCAGATGTGAAGGATGGCGTAGTAACCCTTTCCGGATCTGTTGCCACCCAGGCTGACAAAGATGCCGCAGAAGCTGCTGTTAAGCTGAACCAGGGTGTTAAGAGTGTTGTTAACAATGTTACCGTAGCCCCTCCTCCGCCACCGCCAGCCGCACCGGTAGAAGTTACTGCTGACGACTCACTGAAAACAGCGGTAGCAAGTATTGTGAAAGATTTTCCTGGTATCCAGGCAGATGTTAAAGACGGAGTAATTACTATTACCGGCGAACAGAAAGCAGACCGTTGGAAAAAACTGAAAATGGCGCTAGATGCCCTGAAGCCTAAAAAGGTAGATGCTTCCGGTTTAAAAGTAAAATAATCTTTCTCTTTAAATACAATAATCATGGCAGCATTACAGGATAAATATAAAGAGCTGATTGATGCAGCACAAGCTGCAGGCACCAGCAACCTGAAAGTAAACGAACTGGATGGCGTATTGCATATCGAAGGAGAAGCACCTACCGGCGCCGTAAAGGACCAGCTGTGGAACATCTACGGAAAGATTGATCCCAACTTCCTCACCGGCGACGTAGTAATGAATATCAACGTAGCTACTGCCGTAGCAGGCGCTAAACTGAAAGTGATCACAGAATCATCTAACCTGAACATCCGCAAGGGGCCCGGCACCGACCAGCCTGTTGTAGGAAAGGCAGCACACAATGAAATTGTTTCGCTGATCAGTAAACAAAGCGATCAGTGGTGGCTGATCCGCACGGATGCAGGCGAAGAAGGCTATGCCTATGCGCAGTATCTGCAACCAGTGGAATAGCGGATGTTGTCTTACTCAGGATTACGCTGATTATACTGATTAGCTGGATTTTTACTTTTTGGATTTTATAAAGGATTAAGGGAGATAGAAGCGGATATTCGCTCTTATCTCCCTTAATTATTATTAGATATTATTAAATCTTAAAATCCAAAAAAATCCAAAAGTAAAAATCCAGCTAATCAGTATAATCAGCGTAATCCTGAGTAAGACAAAACCCGCTCTTATCTACGCGACGCCGGAATCCGGATAAGCGCCACCGAGCGGGGCGCCACTTCATAACTAATCACTTTGTCAATTTCGAGATTACTGGTAGCAGATTGAACTGCGGGCGCATTTTTATCCGTGGCATTTTCTGTAAGTACCGTTACTGCTGCATTTGTATGCCGCCCTACGAGGCCGGCCACATTGGCTTTGGCGGCTACACCGGTTTCACCGGCGTTCACCAGTTTAATAATGAGATCACCGGTTTTACTGTCTTTCACGCAAGACACGCCCGTATTGGTATTATTATTCAGTGTGACGATATCCGGGTAGCAGATATCGCCGGCATTATTTGAAAACAGGTGCTGTACGTAATAATTAGGGGTACGGGTGATTGTAGTGCCCGTGAAATAAATGAGGTTCGGGTTCCACGAAGTATGACCGGTACGGGCCAGCAGCGGAGCGTAGGAAGATAACTGTACTATGTCGCCGTTGCGTTCCAGCGCGGTCATGTATACGCCTTCCGCCAATGCGTTGAACCAGGTGTTTCCTCTTGAAGCATATTCACCGAGGTATACTTTGGATTTCTTGCGGTTGTAGGAATCGTAGCGGTTTTTATTTTGCAGGAACCACTCCGGTTTTTCGTAGTAATGTTCATCTACGATCTGCAAAGCATTTTTGTCGGCAAATGCCCATCCTGCCTCAAAGTCTTCTCCTGCCGGAGCCGGGCCTACGGTTCCGATCAGGGTGATTTCCGGGTGCTTTTCTTTTACAGCCGCTTCAATTAATTTAAAGCGCTCCCTGAATTCGGGCGTTTGTTTATCCTCGTTGCCAATGGCCAGGTATTCCAGGTGGAACGGCGCAGGATGACCTGCAGCAGCCCTTTTGGCGCCCCAGGTGGAGGTGGCTGGTCCGTTGGCATATTCAACCAGGTCCAGTATTTCATTGATATAAGCGGGCATTTCTTCCAGGGGCAATCCTTTTTGCCCGGTACCGCCAATGCGCCAGGTGCCGCCGGAGTTCTGGCAGCTCACCGCCGCAGGCACTACCGGTAAAGGTTTGGCGCCAATATCTTCACAAAACTGGAAGTACTCGAAGTAGCCGAGTCCGAGCGACTGATGATAGTTCCATATATTCCGCTGTGCTTTTCTTTCTTCAACAGGACCGATGGTATTTTTCCAGCGGTACATGTTTTCGAGGCCGTCGCCATGCACGAGGCAACCTCCCGGGAAGCGCATGAACTTCGGTTTCAGATCCGCGATGGCCTGCCCGAGATCGGCTCTTAGCCCGTTTGTTCTGCCATGAAAAGTATTTACCGGGAACAGGGAAACCATATCTATTGCCAGGCTGCCGCGCCCTTTAGCGACCATCACCAGCACGGCGCTATCGTCTGTTTGTTGTGCTGTAAGAACGCCACTGCTTTTCTTCCATTCCTTTGCATCTGCAGTGATGCTTACTTCTCCAAACACCTCCCCTTTCCGGCTCTGCAGCTGTACAGATACGGGAATGGGTGCTGCCGACAGCAGCCGGGTAAATACGGAAAAGTTATACTGTTCTCCCTTTTTGATGGCGATGCCATCAAACCCGTTGTTTTGCAGCCCGATGCCTTCCTGGCCGGGTTCCTCAATGGTGAGTACTACATAATGCGGGTTATTGGGATGAACCGGCGATTTGCTTTCCACGTTCACCGCTCCGTAGCCGAAGCCTTTTGTTACGTATTCCCAGGCCGTGAAAGCATGCCACTCCCGCCTGTCGGCCGGCGTATACTCAAACGAACGGTTCTGGATTAATTCTGCATACAGGCCGCCATCTGCCGCATAGCTGATGTCTTCAAAAAAAACTCCGAACAGATCGGGGGAAATAGCTTTGCCCGCTTTGTGCTTCGTTTGTGCACCCGCCAGGTGTGTACCCAACAAGCCAATAAAGAACATAAAGAGGATCTCTTTTCTTACATGCTTTTTCATAACGCGTACTAGTTTTTTGTAGCTGCCTGGCAGGTGCGCCGGCTTACTTCTGACAGGAAAAATAATAAAACTATTTTATTAATCGTCAATTTGACAATTAATTTTTATAATACCGGAAGATGCCTGTGTTTTGTTGTTATATTTTTGTTGACAGAAATAAAAGCCACGCTCCACTCCCGGTTCTTTTTTCTCCGGCTGGTATATAAAACTTAACTTCCCGTTATTCATTTTACCGTTGTTAATGAACATGATCATCAGACCATATACGCCCTCCGACAAACCAGCCTGCATAGCTGCTTTTAAAAGTAATATGCCTGGCTTTTTTGCACCGGCAGAATTACCCGGTTTTGAGGAATGGCTCGGGGAACAGGATACGCGGTATGCATCTCCCCAAAAAAATAACAACGAACAATATTATGTAGCCACCCTGGAGGAACAGGTAATCGGCTGCGGAGGTTATTATATCGATGCTGCAAAACAGGAAGCAGCCATGACCTGGGGCCTTATCACACAGGCGTTACATAAACAGGGATATGGCAGGCAACTATTCCTGTACCGCGTACAGGTGATCCGGTCGGTATGCCCGCAATGCAGCATCAGGCTTGACACTACCCAACATTCTTATCCTTTTTTCGAGAAACTGGGATTTGTGGTTACCCGCATCACGAAAGATGCTTATGGTCCGGGGCTCCACCGGTATGATATGGAGCAGCATCCATGATCTGCACAACGACAGAAAATATTTTTTTCCGGATAAAAAAAATGAAGTTATTTGTCCCCCTCATGAATATTCAGTCGTTATTAAAACGAAACCATAAAACATTATGCAATGAAAGAATTCATGTTAATTTTCAGAAACAGTACCAACTCGCACGAGAACCCCTCTCCTGAACAGTTACAGGAAAGGATGAACTGGCTGGCTGGTATTGCCGCCCAAAACAAACTGGCAGACAAAGGAAACCGGTTATCCGCCAGCGACGCCAAAACCGTGAAGCCCGATATGGTAACAGACGGCCCCTACACGGAAATCAAAGAATTTATCAGTGGCTATATGATTGTGAAGGCAGCCAATATTGAAGAAGCGGTGGCATTTGCCCAGGCCAACCCGGTACTTAAAGCCGGCGGCAATGTAGAAGTAAGGGCTATACTCCGGCCGGAAGAGAAAAGCTAACGCCCATGGCAAGCACCCCTCCCCACCCGGAGCTTTTACCTCAATTATTCAGGTTGGAGTATTCCAAAATGACGGCTGTATTATGCCGTCTTTTTGGCTTGAAACATATGGAAACAGCCGAAGATATTGTGAGCGAAACCTTTCTGAAAGCCACCGAAGTATGGCGCGTGCAGGGCACCCCTGAAAATCCCACCGCCTGGCTGTACACCGTGGCAAAAAATAAAACGAAAGATTATCTCAAACATCTTTCCATCTTTGAAACACAGGTAAAAGGCGCGCTTACTGCCAGCGAATGGCAAATGGCACCCGACTTTGATTTCAGCCCGCAAACTATCAGCGACAGCCAGCTGGCCATGATCTTTGCGGTTTGCAATCCCGCTAACTCCACCGAATCGCAGATCTGCCTCGCCCTCCAAATCCTGTGCGGATTCAGCATCGAAGAAATTGCGGATGCCTTTCTTTCTAAAACAGCGACCATCAAAAAAAGATTGCTCCGGGCAAGGGCCAATCTGCGCAACGACAACTTCCAGATCAGGCAAATGAAGGAGACAACCATAAAAGAAAGACTAGACGTTGTTTTAAGAACCCTCTATCTTTTATTTAATGAAGGATACTTTTCCAAATCCAATAATCACCTCATCCGGAAAGACCTCTGCTCAGAAGCCATCAGGCTGGCGCTGATACTCACCGAAAACCCGCTCACCAACACCACTCAATCCAATGCACTGCTGGCACTGATGTGCTTTCAAAGCTCCAGGCTGGATGCAAGGGCCAACAACGAAGGAGAAACCGTACTCTATGAACAACAGGATAAAAACCTGTGGAGCAAGGAACTCATCCAACAGGGTAACTACTACCTCGTAAATGCCTGTTCCGGAAATGAAATATCGAAGTACCACCTCGAAGCAGGCATCGCCTACTGGCATACCACGCCCACCGATCATAATAAATGGACGCATATCCTGCAGCTGTATAACCAGCTGATATTAATTGAATATTCCCCTATGACCGCACTGAACAGAACCTTTGCCTTTGCAAAAGTTTACGGACACTCCGCCGGCATACAGGAAGCGGAGAAACTTGACCTTCTCAGCAACAGCCATTATCATTCCCTGCTGGGCTATCTATACGCGGAAACCGACACAGCAAAAGCGGTTGCACATTATCAGCAAGCGATCCATCTTACAAAATCAACCGCAGAAAAGAAAACGCTGATGAAGGAGATAGAACGGCTTCTCCTGTAACTGGATCAGTTTTTTTTTGATACCTTTATATCATGCAGGCGGATATTCAAACACTCTATCAATCTCCCGTTTGCACCGTACATAATTTTCTGTGCCGGTGCCAGGAATGTTCCGTGTCTGCAAAAGAATACCAGGAAACATTTTCCATTGCTTATATCCGGAAAGGAAACTTCCGCTTCCGGGTTTTCAGGAATGAGCTGGATGCTTACAGCGGTCTTTTCCTGCTCTGTAAGCCCGGCTACGAGCATCAGGTAGCGCATGTGCACAACATACCGGATCAATGCACCATTTTTTCTTTTACAGCAGCAAGTGAAGAACTGTTGATGAAACATGCCGCCGGCTTTTCCTGGTTCTTTAATAACCCCGACATTCAATCCATCCTGGTAAAAGCCACCCCGGAAATGGAGTTCCTGCATCAGCGCATATTCAGCCTGCTGCAAAAAACACACTACCCTTCCTTATGGGCGGAGCAGCTAATGACCGCGCTTTTCCACCTGGTATTGTCTGCCGGAGCTCCGCGCCATCCCCTGCCCGTATTAAATGATAAACAAAAAAGGAATTACCTGCCGGCGATAGAAAAGGTGAAAGCGTTTATCCATGAAAACTATGCAGACAATGTTACACTTCCGCAACTTGCAGCGCAGGGAAATATGAGCCCGTTTCATTTTAACCGTCTTTTTAAACAGATTACCGCTGCCACTCCCTACAGTTATTTGCTGCAGGTAAGGCTCAAACAGGCTGCGCTGCAACTTTGCAACACCGGGCTACCCGTAACCGACATTGCATTCTCCACAGGCTTTAACAGCCTCGAACATTTCTCTGCTGCCTATAAAAAACAATTTGGCCAATCACCCTCCGCTATGCGTTCTTAAAAAGAGCAATTTTCCTTAAACAGATGTTTCTCCTGCCGGTTAATTTTGTGGTAACAAACACAATATTATGAAAACGCAATTATTAACGACCCTGGAAAATGCGAAGCATTATACGCTGAGCGTAGCGGAGGCCATGCCGGAAAAGAACTATCACTTTAAACCAACGCCAGCCGTATGGACGTTTGGAGAACTACTGCATCACATGGGCTATGGCGTTGGCTGGTGGGAAAAAAATCTCATCCGACAACAACCTTCAGAATGGAACCCTCCCGCTGCTACTACCAGCAAAGCAGCTACTATCGCTTACCTGAACCAGGTTTTTGCCGCCTTGAAAAAAAGTATGGAAGAAATGCCGCTGTCGGACCAGGTGGTGGCCGGCTTCTATGCCACCATCGACCATGTTACACATCACCGCGGACAGGCGACTGTCTATCTCCGCACACAAGGAATTGTACCTCCTGAATACGTTTACTGATCTTTCAAATAAAAAATCATATGCCTGTATATTATGTCAATAGCTACGACATCGTCAATGAAGAAGAATATGCAAAGTATGGCCCGCCGGTAGTTCAATTATTGCATAAATATGGCGCGGAAGTACTGGCATCAGACCTGCAGGCCATTGCTGTAGAAGGAACGGTGAAGAAGATGACTGCCATTATTAAATTCCCGTCGGAAGCAGCTGCGCTGCAATGTTATCATGACCCGGAATACCAGCCGCTAAAGGCCATCAGGTGGCGTTCTACTGAAAATTGTACGATGACGCTGGTGCATGGATGGGAGTAGTGTGTCAATGCGGATGCCCCGTAATTTCCTGGAACGACCTTTCAAAATCCTGCCCGTAACTTTCCTTGTATTCCTTTGCAAAGCGCTGGTAAACATCTTTGGCGGTACCATGCCTTCCCAGCAGGATCAACGCCTTGCTTTTATGCACCAGAGCTTCTTCATTCAGTGTATCAAAAAAGAAGATGCAGTTGCTGAGCCGCACAATAAGTTCTGCATCTGCACTCATATCAGCATGGTTAATAAAAGATAGTATGGCGTCCGTCACCTGGTTGGAAACGTCTGCTTTGATATGATCCAACCATTCGTACTGGCTTGTTTTAAGGAAGGCTCCCCTGCCCGCTATGCGCAGCAATTCCAGTATCCAGTCGCGGTTAACAGGCGCCTTTGCGCCCACCAGCTGGATATACTGGTGGTAATCCACCCGGATGGAGTTATTCAGTATTTCAAGCCGCCATTTGCCGGCTTCTTTTACTACCTGGTAGTCGCCTACTTTTTCCAGGAGGTTTTTCAGTTTTAAGATGTTAACGGAGTAATTGTTTTTGGCATCTTTCTGTAGTTTATCCGGCCAGAGCGTACTATAGAGTTTTTCGGGAGAAATGCCCTTTCCGTCTTTAAGGGAATAAATGAGCAGTAACAGGAAAAGCTCTTTCAGCAGCGGGGTGAAATGTTGCGTAATATCCTGACCGTTGGCGTCAAATACTTCGAAGGGACCGAAAAGAAATACGGCGGCAATTTCGGGGTTCTCCTCTGGTAAAGGAGCTAGTGGCTCCGGTGCGGGAACAACCGGCGCTACGTTGCTGCTAACAGGAGAAGGTACCATAGCCGGCACGGGGCGCTCCGGGGCTTTTGGAAAAGCGGGTTTCCTGCTCCGGTAATAAAGGAATACGAGGCCCGCTGCAGCAAGCGGCAGCAACAGGTACCACCAGTAAGTCCTGCCGGTTGCCGGAACGGCCGTCCACACGCCTGCCTGGTTTGGCGGGAAAAAGATCGTATGTACTTTCACGTTGGTAACATTCCCTTTGGAATTGTATAACGTTACGGCTACCAGCTTTTTACTAAGCGGACAATAATATAAGTCTGCAAAAGAGGCGATGTCATAAAAGGAATAAGGGATGGAATCTCCCATCAGCTGATATTCCGGGGAGTTTAGGGAACCTTTGATCAGTTGCAGGGTGGTATTGAACTTATCCGTTGGATAAATGAGTGCATAGAAATCAGTGGTCCCCGGTATGGTGATCATGCTGTTGGCGAAGCAGAATTGTCTTTCCGGCTTTTTAAATTCAAAAACCGGGTGGAAGGTCCGGTCCCTGATGCTATAAGCCATCAGGTCGTAGCAATATTGCGGGTTGATCCCCTGATCGCCGGATTTACTGCCGTAGCCACCTATAATATACGCGGTATCCTTTGCCGCATTCATACCGAGTGCGGTGAGATAACGCGGCATGGGACGTTCCCCTCCGTAGAGAACCACTTCCCAGCTTTTACTGGGAAAATGATAGCGTTGCAACAGGTTTTTATACTGCAGTTGCCCGTAGCCACCCAGCACATACAGGGAAGAGTCAGTGGGAGAAAGGAACTTATTGACCTGCCAGAATACGGTCAGGGAATCCGTGGTAAAGTTAACGTCCCACTCCGGTTTGGCAGGATCCAATGTGCTTACCTTTTTTTCATCTGCATAAAAATTATACAACCTGTTATTTACCGGATCAAAAACGGACTGGTTGCCGGGAGGCAGCAGGTGACGGCTACGGGTAAGCCTTTCTCCTTTCAGCTGCATATTGCTGAACGATAATTCATAAATGGAATCAACCGACACTACATAGAGCACTTCCCGCTTACCGTCGAAGGCAATACTGGCAGCGCCTTTGGTGTCAAAGTCCACCGCCTTTTCCCATTTCCGGTGTTTAGGACTGATCCAAACGGGATTGCCCACGCGGGCCACCCTTTTCCCGATCTCATCATGGGCTTCATTGCCCTTCTCTTCTGACAAAGGAAAATAATGCATCGGGTGACCGTTTTCACTGATCCTGATATCCCGGATATTCATGGGCGGGATATCCAACATCTGGAATCCCTCAAAACTATTGGCGCCAAAATAGATATTGCAACAGGTACCGGCGGAAAAGTTGCCTTTGCCCTTACTGATTAGCCGGCCATTCATATAAAAAGAAGCTTCCTGGCGCTCTGTATCAAATTTTATACGAACCTGGCTCCAGTTCCCGAATAATTTAGCAGAGTCGATATCATACCCCCCTATATAGTTTTCCCCGATAACAAAATTCAACCTGGCCAGCCGCTGGTTATATACCAGGTCGATACTCTGATTGGTGGGGGTAATCAGCCGCATGATATACCCGAAATAAGTTTCATGATAAGGCAGAAAGGTAAGATCGAAGGATATTTCCGTGTTATGTTGCAGGCATATGGGGGCAGTGGGGGTTAGATGAAGGGATGTCCGTTTCTCCTGTACCACCTCATGGCTCCGGAACTGCAATCCGTGTGATTGACAATACCCCCCGTGGCCAGCTAACAACACACCGCATATACATAAGATATATCTTAACATTAGATCCATTCTAATAAGGACTACAATAATTTCCTGGCTAATACGCTGGTGGAATTAATGTCGGAATTTTTAATCAACGTGAACAGTTACAATAAACAATTAACCAGCGGACAGCATCTGCCCTGTTTTGCGCCAGCAGGATAAATAATCTTTTACTTTGGTTGATGAGAGATAATCATAGGTAAACTACCTCCAGGATGCTTTCAGCACAGTGTTTTCAGCCACAGATCCTCCTGTCATATTATCCCTGAGGCAATATTATAAAATTAATCCAAAGAATAACCGGTTTTTTAAATATTGAAGATGACCCATTTTTTGTCTTATTTTTTATCGACTACAATATAATGAAAACCAACTAGTTATCATTCTCCCGGAAAATTAATTTTCCAGTTAGTCGGTTCATTAGCCGGTTTATTAGAAGCTCTCCGATTTATTGCAGCAGCTTATTGCAGCAAAACGATTCCACGATTATGAAGCGACTTATATTCCTTTCAGTACACCTGTTTGTGTTGGTTTACTCCTGTGTGCCTGCCATCAGAAAACATCCTTACACTTCAGCTTCGTTTGTGCATATCACCTTGCCTGCCATCATGTAGCATATTCCTGTTTCGCGTATTAACCAAAATCAAGTATTGATATGATGTATTGTACTCATTTTTTTCCACCGTAATCCCGGAAGGATCATCAGGCACCCCTCTCCTGACGACTTTCTGGCGAAAACAAATTTATCCAATGCAATAGTAACGTTATGAAAAGAATCTACTACCTATTCCTTTTAATATGTATCTGTCCGTTAAGTGTGCTGGCCCAGCAAAGGACCATCACCGGCAAAGTAACGGATGCCAAAGATGGCAGCCCCATACCGGGAGTGAGCGTAACGGTGAACGATAATGCTCCTGTCCGTTCCGGCGCTACCACCAATACAGCAGGGATCTACCATATCACCGTAGATGCCCGCGCTACTGAACTGGCCTTTTCGTTTATGGGCATGAAAGGCGCCATCGAAAAGATCAATGCCCGTACTACCATCAACGTTAGTTTGTCGGCCGGCGAAGACCAGCTGGGAGAAGTAGTGGTGGTGGGATATGGCACCAAACGAAAGGAAACCCTTACCGGGGCCGTATCCAATATCACTTCAAGAGAAATACAAACCTCCACCAATGTGAGCCTTGCGCAAAAGATCCAGGGTAAAGTAGCCGGCCTGATGGTCCGCCAGTTAGGCGGCGAGCCGGGTAACTTCGATAACATGATCAATATACGTGGCTTTGGAACGCCGCTATACGTTATAGACGGCATTGTAAGAGATGGCTCCGGCGAATTTCAGCGTATCAACCCGGAAGACGTGGAAAGTATTTCCTTCCTGAAAGATGCCTCCGCCGCCATCTACGGATTCAATGCCGGTAACGGCGTGGTCATTGTAACCACGAAGAAAGGCGCAAAGGGAAAAACCGCTTTCAACTATTCAGGTACGGTGGGTATGATGAAACCTACAGACGTTCCCCGCATGGCCAGTGCCTCCGAGTGGATGCAGATGCGCAACGACGCCGCCGTATTAGGTACCGGCGCACCCTTTGTAACAAAAGAAGAGTTACAAAAATATATCGACGGCGCTCCGGGCTATGGTACTACCGACTGGTACGACGTAACCATGAAGAAAGCCGCTACCCAGCAGCAACATAACCTGTCGGCCACCGGCGGCACCGACAAAACCCAGTACTTTGTAAGCCTGGGATATTTCCAGGAAGGCGGTTTGCTGCGCAGTAACGACCTGAACTACCAACGCTTTAACCTGCGGTCCAACATCACTACGGAGCTCACCAAAAACCTGAAAGCAGAAGTATTGATCGGCGGCCGGTACGATAAAAAAGAAGCGCCGGGAGAAAACTTCTTCAACATCTTTAAAGGTACCCGCGTTACCCTCCCCACGGAACAACCCTATGCCAACGGCAATCCTGAATACCCGGCAGTAGTAACGCCTTCTAATCAGAATCCACTGCTGCTGTCGCAGCGAGGCGCCACCGGCTACAGTGAAACCGTGAACAGGAGTGTGCAAACTTCCCTCGCGCTCACCTACACGTTTCCTTTCCTGCAGGGACTTTCGGTAAAAGGACTGGCCGCCTACGACATGAACAGCTACCAGGGTAAAGATGTATCCAAACCTTATAATCTCTACACGTATGTAAACGACGAATACCTCGTGGCTCCGCAACGTGTAGGCGCCGGCGCTATCAGCAACGGCTATGGTAATGGTAACCGTCTTACGTTACAAACCCAGCTGAATTATTCTACCAGCATTGCCCGCGCCCATAATATCGGCAGCTCTCTTGTATTTGAGCAGCAGCAATCCTGGAGCCGCAATGCGGACCTGAGAAGGCTGTATTCCTTTTATACCACCGACCAGGTCAACGGCGCTTCAGAAGCCGGCATGACCAACTCCGGCCAGGAAGGACAATCGGCCTACCAGTCGCTGCTGGGCCGTTTCAATTACGACTACAAATCCAAATACCTGGTAGAATTTGCCTTCCGTTACATGGGTAACTATGCGTATCCCGCCAGCAGCAGGTGGGGCTTCTTCCCGGTGATCTCCGGCGGCTGGAGAATTTCTGAAGAACCGTTTCTTAAAAACAAGATACCAGCAATCTCCAACCTGAAGTTACGCGCCTCCCATGGTAAAATGGGCGAAGATGCCGGTCAGCCTTTCCAATGGATCCAGGGATTCTCCACCTCTGGCGGCGGACGATATGAATTTGCAAACGGAATTCTTACCAACGGCGCCGCGGCCCCCGGTATCACCAATCCCAACCTCACCTGGGCTACCAACACCACCACCGATCTGGGTATCGATATCGGTTTATGGAACAACAAACTGGGACTGGAAGCGGACGTTTACCGGAAAACAAGGACCGGCCTCCCCGCCCGGAGAAATGTATCATTGCCCAATACTTTTGGCGCAGGACTACCGGAAGAAAACCTGAACAGCGATCGCGTACAAGGCGTGGAATTTACCATCACGCACAACAACCGCATCGGTGAATTCTCTTATAATATCTCTGCTAACTTCAACTTTTACCGTGCACAAAATCTGTATGTAGAAAGAGGCGCTTACCAGAACAGCTACGACAAATGGAGAAATGGTAACGACTACCGGTATAACGATGTGATCTGGGGATACCAGTACCTGGGCCAATTCCAGAATTTAGACGAAATCGCCAACTGGCCCTTGCAGAACGGCGGTCAGGCTAACATCCGCGAGCTGCCCGGTGACTTTAAATACGCTGATCTCAACAATGATGGCGTTGTGGATGATAAAGATATGACGCCCTCTTTCATCGGCGCCGTTGGTAACAACGACAATCAAAACCCGAGTGGCAAAAATCCGAAAATAAACTATGGCCTTTCTATCGGCGCCGCCTACAAAGGCTTCGACCTGAACCTGCTGCTGCAGGGCTCTGCCATGTATACCGTTCGTTTCAGCGAAGTGTATGCAGAAATGCTGGCGTTCCGTGGTAACACCCCCGCCTACTTCTTCGACAGATGGCATAAGGCAGATCCCTATGATCCAAACAGCGAATGGGTGCCCGGCAAATGGCCAGCCTCCCGCTTCAACGGCGACGTAGGTAAAATGTATGCAGAAAGCTCCGTATGGAGAAAAGACGCCTCCTATGTCAGGTTAAAAAGCCTGGAACTGGGATACACCTTTGGTCCCAGCCTGCTCCGTGGAAGCGGCATCCAGAAGATCAGAATCTATGCCAACGGCTTCAACCTCTTCACGATTGCAGATCCATTCGTAAAAGCGTTTGATCCTGAAAGACTGGAAGGCCTCTTCAACGCCGGCTTCAACTATCCCCTCACGAAGAATTACAATTTCGGGATCAACGTCAACTTCTAAAAGCACGCAACATGACTACCAATAAATTCTCTTTTATTATACTGTTGACAGGCATCCTCTTTTCCGGCTGTAATAAAGTACTGGATCTGAAGCCTACCGACAAAATACAGGCAGAAGCCCTGTTTGGCGACCCGGAAGGGGTGAAAATTTATATGGCTAATCTCTATTACCAGTTACCGGTGGAAGACTTTACCTACTTCCGGAACGGGTTCAACTGGAACAGCGGAGATCCCAACAACGGTGGGTTCGCTCCTGCCATGGCTACAGATGAAGCCGTGCATACCGAATTTGGCGACTTCGTGGGCGACGGTGATTTTAATTGCTGGGAAAGCGCTTATAAGCTGATCCGCGATGTAAACCTCCTGATAGATGCCATTCCAACTTTAAAGATCCGTGAAGAAGAACGTGCGGCTTTAATTGGCGAAAGCGCCTTTATTAAAGCATACGCTTATTTCGCGCTGGCAAAGAGATATGGCGGCGTATCGCTCATTAAAGCATCCCAGCAATATACCGGTGACGCAGAAAGCCTGAAAGTGCCCAGGAGCACCGAACAGCAAACATGGGATTATACCTTGGAATTGTGCGATCAGGCGATCAGTAACCTCGGAGATGGGGTGAGTAGAAGAGCTTCGAAATGGACGGCTTATGCGCTGAAGTCAAGAGTTGCGTTACATGCCGCTTCGCTTGCAAAATTCGGCAGCCTGGCGCCTATGTCCGGACAGGCAGTGAATGAAAAGCTGATAGGACTGGAAGCCTCCCTCGCCAATGGTTATTATGAAGCTTGTAAAAGCGCTTCCCTGGCTATTATGAATGCCAACAAATTTGAACTGTATGCGGCCAGCCCGGCAAACCGGGAAGCAGCAGCAGAAAATTACCGGCTCCTGTTCCAGGACCCTGGAAATAAGGAAGTCATCTTTGCAAAAGGATATACACTTCCCGGTGCATTCCTGGGTCATAACTACGACATCTGGTACCAGCCTGCCCAGGTGGCCAATGGCTGGCCGCACCCCGGCAGGATGAACCCTACACTGGATCTCGTGGACACTTACGAAAGCTACGATAATCCCGGTCATTCATCGCCCGTTGTTACCTCTACAGATGCAAATGTGACAGATTATAACGGCTATAATCCTTCCAGAACGTATATCCAGTTCGATTCTCCCAACGACATCTTTAAAAATAAAGATGCCCGCCTCTGGGGAACCGCTATATTACCCTCCACGCTCTGGAAAAATATCCCGATCATCATACAGGCGGGTTACGTAAAACCGGATGGCACCGCAGTGATCCGCACCAATGATCACATCACCATCAATGGCACTACCTATTATACATACGGCGCCGCCAGCACCAGCCTGTATTCCGGCTTTGATACCTACGGAGGTAATAACACGCGCACCGGCTTCTCTTTCAAAAAATTCATGAATCAGAATGCACCCATTATACCGGGATGGAACCAGAGTACCACCGATTTTATTGACTTCAGGTACGCAGAAATATTACTCAACTATGCGGAAGCTGTTGTGGAAAGCGGAACGGGTGATGCGGCCATCGCCGTAAAGGCGCTGAACGATATCCGTAAAAGGGCCGGTCATACTACCGATATCCCCTTAACCGCCGCTAACGTACAGCGGGAAAGAAAAGTAGAGCTGGCATTTGAAAACAAGCGCTTCTGGGACCTGATCCGCAGAAGAGAGTATCATACTGAATTCAATAACCGGATGCTGCACTCGCTGTTACCATTACGGGACCTCCGCGCATTACCGGCCACGAAATACATCTTCGTCCGCGTAAACGTGCCCAATACCAATACCAAAACTTTCCAGCCTAAATCCTATTACAGACCTATTCCGGGTATCGGTTCAAATGGCTTGATCCAAAACCCGCAGTATTAATGTGTGATTCTAAAAAAATGATTATGAATAAGCTAAGATATTTTTTCTTCATCGCCGCGCTGGCACTGGGAATAATGTCCTGTGAAAAGGATAATTACGATGGCCCCACCGCAGGATTATCCGGCAGCTTCCGGGACGTTAAAAGCGGTGAACTGATAGAACAGGACATCATCCTGGGCACTACCATTGAAATTATTGAACATGGTTATGCTTCCCGCACACCGCAACCGCTGATTGTAAAAACCGACGGCACCTACGCCAACACCATGCTCTTTGCCAATACCTATACCGTTACACCGGTGAGGGGTAACTTTATCCCCGTGGATTCGCAGGTGGTAAACATCAACGGCCAGGTGACCCTTGATTTTGCGGTAACGCCCTACATCCGTGTGAAGGATGTAAATATTGTAAAAAACGGCACCAAGGTAACCGCCACCTTTAAGCTGGAACAGAATGTGATCAACAACGTAAAGAAAATCGGGCTATATGCACATTCGGATGCAAGGGTCGGGGAACCGATGCGCCTGGTGGCCTCCGAAATACAGTTAAATGCAGTAAGCGATCCGGCACAGGTATATACACTGGAGATTGACCTGGCTGCCAACAGTTCTATACTAAAACCCGGCAACAAATACTATTTCCGGGTAGGTGCGCTTATTGATGCCGGTGAAGCGAAACCTAATTACCGCCCGGCAGTTCGACTGGATATTTAACCCACAGTAACGACTGATGAAGTTCCGCCTCCCTGCGGGACTTCATCAATCGTTGTTCTCAAAAATAAATATTATGAAAAAACTAAGTTGGCTCTTTTGTGTATTGGCGCTTTACATGGCTTGCGGTTGTTCCAAAAAAGAAAAAAAAGTTGACACCCCGCCTCCAGGTCCTCCATCAGATACGGAAAATGTAGTGTATGACGAAACCGGTTGTTTGTACAAGAGTTACAAGAACCTGGTGATGGCTGGCTACCAGGGCTGGTTTGCAGCCGCAGGCGATGCGTCTGACCGCGGATGGTATCATTATCAGAATGGCAGCTGTGGCGGCTTTTTGCCAGGTTGTTCTGCAATTGATTTCTGGCCGGACATGGGCGAATATGTGAAAAAATATAAATCCCCTTTCAGCTTCGCCGATGGCACCGACGCATATTTGTACAGTCCCTACGATGAAGAAAGCGTGGACCTTCACTTTAAATGGATGAAAGATTACGGCATCGACGGCGTTTTCATGCAACGTTTTGTGGTGGAGATCAAAAACTCCAACCCGAAAGGGAAACGGCATTTCAATAAAGTGCTGGAAAATGCACTGAAAGCGGCCAATAAGTACCAGCGCGCTATCTGCGTGATGTATGACCTCAGCGGCTGCACCAGTGAAGATGTGGCGTATATTGAGCAGGACTGGAATGAACTGCAAACGTTATTTTCCCTCTTCGACAATAAAAAGCACCCTTCCTATGTAAGGCACAACGGCAAACCGTTGTTATCCATCTGGGGCGTGGGATTCAATGATAACAGGAAGTATACCATTGCCAATGTAGATCAACTGGTAACAAAGCTCAAAGGAAAAGGCAACAAGGTATCCATTATGCTGGGTGTGCCTTATTACTGGCGCTCGCTGAAAAATGATACAGAAAATTCTTCCCTGCTGCATTCCCTCATCAAACGTTCCGATATTATTATGCCCTGGGCCGTAGGCCGGTACGACAACAACAGCTACAACAACGTGGCCGGCGCGGAGCTGGCGGCTGATATCCAGTGGTGTAACACGAATAAAGTAGATTATGTGCCGCTGGTGTTTCCGGGCTTCAGCTGGGGTAATTTAAAGAACGACGTGGCAGCCTACAATTCCATTCCGCGGCTGAAAGGCGACTTCTTATGGAAGCAGGTGGCAGGCGCACGGATATCCGGGGCGCAGTCGTTATACGTAGCTATGTTTGACGAAGTAGATGAAGGCACCGCTATTTACAAGTGTGCCAGGGAAGGCGAACTGCCACTACATGGCGATAAAAAGTTCGTCGGTATTGAAAAAGATCTGTCGTCCGACTATTATTTATGGCTTACCGGTCAGGCTGGTCGCTGGTTTCATGGTGAAAGCGGCTTCAGTGCCACCAAGCCGGCCAGATAAAACAGTTCATTTCTGTTAAATCATAAAAGCGCCTTGCAGGTAAACCTGCGAGGCGCTTCCGGTACAACACCTTATCTGCTAAGGCTGTTTCTTCATCGCATATTTCAGATATACGTCACCGTTAGAAGTGGAATTAACCACATACCACTTTTTGTTGTCACTGAGCAAAAGCTCGTATGTAACGCCGCTTTTGTTGGTAAGCTCTGTAACCCCTTCTATATGCTTATTATGATACTCTTTCTTTACCGTCAGCAGCACGCTCAGCGGCAATTCACTCTCCTGGCAGTACCTTAAAGCATAAACCAGTGCGCCTGCTTTATCATACCATATCCTGCATTGCGTATCGTTTCTGGTGAAGGAAACAATATAATACTCGCTATCTTCCATCCACGAGGTGGATTTCGCATCCGGGAATGTTTGACTGAACACCCGGAGTACCGTATCATTGGGCGCTGCCATTGCATGGGATAACCACAGTGTAGCGGTTATCATGATGAGGAGTATTTTACTTATACCGCGAAAATTCCGTTTCATAATTTTAAAGTTTAAAGGTGATTTTGTGTTTCACGATGTAAAATTAGGATAGCCCTAAACTTTAAAATTGTACAAAACGGAACAAACGCTTACAAAGACCAAACTGCCAGTTCGTACCCGTCAGGATCCGTGAAATGGAACCGTTTGCCGCCGGGGAAGCTGAAGATGTCTTTTACAATGGTCCCTCCTGCTGCTACAATCTTTTGCTGGGTTGCTTCAATATTGTTTGAATAAAGGATAACCAACACAGTTCCTTTCACCGGTTTACCGGTGGTGAATCCTCCATCTACATACTCCCCTTCAAATGCCGTATAGTCGGGACCGTAGTCAGTGAACTTCCAGCCAAAACTCTTGGTATAAAATGCTTTGGCGCGGCTGATGTCTTTTGACAGGAATTCGAGATACTGTACCTGCTCGTGTTTTAATTTGCTTTCAGAATGTGTGTCTGCCATAGATCTTATGCTTTTTGTAAAGATAAGAAACGACCGTTTTTACCTGTTTGTAAAAAAACGACAACGTTACACATGAATTTCAACTTCGCCTAGTTATCAATAATAAAAGTACCGGCTTCGGCCAGGCCGGGTTGAGGCTGACTGTCGAGCCCTGATACCGGCACCAGTTTAAAATACCTGAAATGCTTTCTGGCGGGAAGATTAAAATACTGTTTATTAGGATGGAGATTAAGCAGTTCAGCGGTACCCAAATTTTCCCAGTTCTGATTATCATTGCCCGCGAGTATCTGCAGCTCTTTTATTTTCCGGTCGCCACTCTTCTGGATAAAAACAAACCCATCTACTGCAAGCGTATCGCCCATGTCTACCGCAATCCAATGGTCAGGGTAGCTGGTGGCGGGTGCGGAATAGCGGGCTATCCAAACTGTAGACGAGTCATCGTCTATTATTCGTATAGCCAACCTGCTGTTGTTAAGCTCCTCCGAGCTGAATCCGGCAATTGACCAATTCTCTTTGGTATACATCTTCCGTACCGGTTCACCGGAAGGCTTCTGCACAAACGAGCCGATTTTAACCGGTACCCCGAAATCAGGCGTGCCATCTGCCTTCCATGTAAAGCGCTGTATACGGGCATTCCGGGCTCCCCCACCAGCCGCACTGCGCGCATGGTAGATGAGCCAGTCTTCCGTACCGTCGGGTGATTTAAAAAAACCATTATGACCGGGACCAAAAGCACCACTATCTGCGTTCATTGAGAAAACGGGAGTTGATGTTTTCACCCAATCCGCCGGGTTCATGGGATCGCCGTTCTGGTTAAGACTAAGTAATCCGAGGCAATAGGTATCCACCCAATAGCCGCTGCCCGAATACACAATGAACAGGCGCCCGTCCGGGTTGACGATCACCTGCGGCCCCTCGTTAATGGCATTGCCATTCATTTCCCAGGAATAGGTGGGGCTGGAGATGGCCACTTTCGCGCCCGTGATGGTCCAGGGATTGCTCATGCGGGCGATGTAGATACGCTGCGGAGCAGCGCCCGCATTGCCACCGGACCATAACATATACATCTGTCCGTTATGCTTAAAAACAGTTCCGTCTATTGCCCATTGATCGGATGAATCGGCAACCTTTCCCTTCAATGCCCAGGATCCCTGCGTTGGATCGGCAGAGCTGTTTTCCACCACGTACATACGGTGATTGGCATTTGTGCCGTTGTCGGCGGCAAAATAGATGTACCATTTATTATCAATTTCATGAAGCTCCGGCGCCCAGATGTTTTTGGAGTACGGCATGCCCTGTGGAGGAATCCATGCATCATGCGGAGTTGCCAAAGCCAGTTCGGTCATGGCGCTTGTTTTGTAAAGCACCAGTTTACTCCCCTGTGTATACATGAAATAATACATCCCGTTCTTTTGGGTTACCCAGGGATCAGCCCCACGTGGTATCAGCGGATTGGTGAAGGTGTTCTCAATAGTAAAATTTGCATCATTTACTTCATTAGCCCCGATAGCCATGGCATGATGGCCCACCAGCTTTTCGGGATTATTTTTTTTACACGCGGAACAAAGTGCAAGGCATAACCAGGCAAACAAATAGGGTGCTTTTTTTTTCATGGACGAAGCGGATTAACGGTTAACGCGGAAAAATAGAATACGCTATTCTAATATACTAAATTATCCGTACAGTTATCGTCACTTTGAACTACTGCATTAATGCGGCACCGGCCCGCTTCAGGGTAAGCACCGTTATTTCAGGCCATATGCCAATTCTGCCTTTTAACCCGTGAAAACCAAAGCCCCTGTTTACATAAAGATATTTACCCGCCTGCTTATAAAGACCGGCCCATTGCTTGTAGAAATATTTTATCGGGCTCCATTTGAAACCAAACAGTTCAATGCCAAACTGCATACCGTGTGTATGCCCCGCCAGGGTAAGATGTACATGTTGTTCATGATCCACCGTTACTTCGTCCCAATGGGACGGGTCATGGGACATCAGAATTTTAAACGCGTTATCATGTACCCTGGCGGTCGCTTTTTTCAGATCGCCATATTGATGAAAACCGCCTTTCCCCCAGTTCTCCACCCCGATGAGGGCAACATGCTCTCCCTGCTTGTTTATTTCCACCGCTTCATTAAGCAATAATTTAAAGCCGGTTTCCGCATGAATTTCCTTTAGGCGTTTAAGGTTGGCTTCCTTAGCCGCATTACTGTCCCACCTGATATAATCGCCGTAGTCGTGGTTACCCAATACGGAATACTTCCCATAAGGCGCCTTCAGTTTCGTAAACATAGGAATCCATCGATCCATTTCCGACGCCATGTTGTTGACAAGATCTCCCGTAAACACCAGCAGATCGCTGTTCTGGGAGTTTACAAGGTCAAGGCCCTTTTGTACGCCTTTAGCATCGCTGAAGCTTCCGGAATGCAAGTCCGATATTTGTGTGATGGTAAAACCGTCAAATGCCTCGGGGAGGTCCGGGAAATAGATCGTTTCCTTTCTTATCTTGTAAAAGTGCTTACCACGGGTAACACCAAAAACGATGATAAGAAAAATCAGGCCCGCCAGCGCAAGCGCCGCCTCGCTAATGTAAAAGCTTCTAGGCGGAAAGCCCCGGAACAAACGGAGGATATCTTCTGCCAGCAGAATAGGTGAAGAGAATAATTTTGGAATGAAAATCAGCAGCATGGCAGTCATTAGCCCGGAAAGCAGACGCTGCACCTTCCTTCGCGCCCTGAGCATAGATATCGCCGATATAATCCCGGCCATCAGTAAAATATCAATCAACCAGTAGCTCAGGTGGATAACCGGATTCGGCGTAAGTGTAATAACAGCCTGGTAGAAATAAGTATCGCCTATCAGGAAAAGTAATAATATCAGGAAAAGTCTTCTGGCCATATAGATAAAAACATGTGTAAATTAGTAGACGAACAACTAGCAGGAATATTTTACGCCCGGACTAAATCGTTATGATATCCCTGCCCCCGGCTTCCATCAAATCGAAAAATTTAACGGAGAAAGAGCCACACATATTATTTTAAAAAAATAACATAACACCCTAAACAGACAGTATGGACAACGCCAATCAGCGTATCGCAAAAATGACATTTGCCTCCGTCTATCCGTTGTATCTCGCAAAAGTGGAAAGGAAAGGCAGAACAAAAGAAGAATTGCATCAGGTGATAACCTGGCTGACCGGCTTCGACAATAAAAAGCTGCAGGAGCTGATAAAAGAAAATGTAACCTTCGCTGCATTCTTCCAACAGGCTTCGCTGAATCCCAACGTAAACCTCATCACAGGCGTCATCTGCGGATACCGTGTGGAGGACATCGAAGATCCTTTAACGCAACAGGTCAGGTATTTGGATAAGCTGGTAGATGAATTGGCGAAAGGCAGAAAGATGGAGAAAATTTTGCGCGGCCAGCAATAAAAGCTACCTGTTTTCGCAAGCCATTAAAATTGATATCCCAAACATCGCCTTTGGAAATTTTATTTCCCAGGTTATATATATTTATTATTATTGTCGGAGCTACATTTTACCGATCCAACCGCTATACTCAAATTATCTTTTCACTTAAAGGTGAGCACTTGCCAATGAGCATCAATTACACACAAAACAATCCGGATGGCGTACCTCCTGATAATCCACGGTTCGACAAAGCTGCCTTTAAGGAGTTATTTAAGCAACATTATCCACCTCTTTGTGTTTACTGTAAGTTGAAATATGGCTTCGACATTCATGCAGCAGAGGAGATTGTTCATTCAGGTTTCATCAAACTTTGGGAAATCCGCCAAACGCTTGCCCCTGACATATCTCCAATATCTTATCTGTATAAAATTGTTAACAATCTCAGTTTAAATACGCTCAGGCATGAAAAAGTAAAGCAACAGTATGCAGTCCATCTGTTGAGAACAACTTCTGAAGATATTGCTGAAACGGACTTTAACAGTATTGATTTAAAGCAGCTAAGTTCCGCTATAGACGCTGCTATTGCAGAACTCCCTGAACAGATGCGCATCATATTTGAACTCAGAAAATCTGAAGGGTTAAAGTACGCGGAAATAGCCAGCCGGTTAAATATATCTGTAAAAACAGTGGACACCCAGATAAGCAGGGCTATGATCAAATTGAAGGAAAAGCTGTCGAAGTTTCTCCTCTTTATTATTGTATTGATTTTCAGCCTCTTGCTAAAAAAGTAAAAATATTTTTTTTCCGTTTGTAGGGAAGAATTCATCATCAGGTGTATAAATAATATAGCGCACATGGAACATAATAATCAATATGACGAGCTTTTAGTCAGATACTTGTTTAATGAGGAAACTGCTGAGGAGAAAGTATTTGTTGAAAACTGGCTCAATGCAAGTGAAGAGAACCAGCGCTACTTTAATCATTTGAAAAAAGTCTGGCAACTTACGGAGCTAAAGCACGACTTAACATATCTGGTGGATGAAACGAAACTGGAAGATAAGTGGAATCGCTTGGAACAAAATTTCCCGGAGGTGGAAGTCCGGGAAATTTCCAAGCCTGTCAACATGTGGCTTGCAGCAGCTGTGGCAGCATCCATCCTTTTAGTAATTGGTGTAGGTTGGCTGCTTTCCCGCAACAACAACGCAGACAGGCCTATTGCCGGGCATATTCCGGAAAAGACAGAAAGCGTAAGGTTCGTTGTGCGGCATGAAGTGAATACAACAGGTAAAGAAAAAAGAATTCAGCTGGCAGATGGCTCTTTGATTGTTTTGGCGAACAACAGCGAAGTAACTTACCGGGACCCGTTTACGGATAAGCGGGACATATCACTGACGGGTAAAGCGTACTTCAAAGTAGCGCACGACAAGGCAAAACCTTTTACCGTAACCAGTGGTGACATTTCAACTACTGCATTGGGAACTGAATTTACCGTTACTTCCTTTGGCAATTCCAACCAGGTGATAGTTCGTTTATATAAAGGTAAAGTGGTAGTGAAGCCTGTAGATACATCGAACAGTAAAATGGAAGAAGATGTGTACCTGTTACCAGGACAGTCGTTCGTTTACGGCAATCAAAACGCCGCCAATGTGAAGTCATTTAAATTAAACAACAAGGCTGCTCCCGAGCAAATCATCAATGATGAATTGTCTGATGATAAGCCTTCCCTGCCTGAAAACACAGAGGGTTCGTGGTACCAGTTCAACAATCAATTGCTGTCAGAAGTGTTTGATCACCTGTCGCAGCTATTCAATGTGCAAATAGTGTATAAGAAGAAGGATATTCAAAACATATATTTTACAGCCAAATACAATAGAACAGATTCTTTAGAGAACATTTTAAAAGAAATTGCCATCCTTCACAACTTAACGATCACCAAAAAGGATAGCGTTTTCATCATCAGCAAGTAGAATCATAACACGTTAATAATTGCATCCTGCAGGATGAGCCTTCAGTCATACTGATACAGACCTTTACTTTTTATTAAAACAAATTCCACATGAAATTTGAACTGCTTAAATTCAGGGCTGTTCTGGTAGCTCTTCTATTGCTTATACAAATCCTTCCGCCATTCTATGCAAAGGCACAGGAAGGTACCAATTTAGTGAAAGGTATTGTGCATGGCGCAGATAACGAACCTCTTGCAGGCGTGTCAGTTATTATTCGCAACAACAAAACAAACTTTACATCCGGCACCAAAAGTGATACCGCTGGCGTATTCACCTTTTCCGGCGTGCCTGCCGGTGGTCCTTACAGTTTTTCTGTTACCATGATTGGCTATGAGTCGCAAAAATTATCTGGTTATACCCTAAAAGGAGGCGCCACATTTTCTTTGGTTGTTGACATGAAGCCATCGGCTACAGGCCTGGGAGAAGTGGTCGTTACCGGCGTGTTCGATAAACGGAAAAAGATGGAAGCCTCAGTAGCGATAAGCACCATTTCCGCAGCCCAGGCATCCAAACTGGCACTGGTAAGCGCATCCGACATCCTTAAAAATGTTCCGGGTGTTTATGTCAACTCCTCCCTGGGAGAGGTTCGTAACACGGTTTACTCCCGTGGCGTATCGGTAGGTTCCAATGATGGCGCTTCAGGGTATTATTATGTGAGTATGCAGGAAGATGGTTTGCCGGTATCCAATATAACATGCAGCAATTTTGGCCCCGACTACTTTCTCCGTGCCGATGCCACCGTGGGCCGGCTGGAAGCCGTCCGGGGCGGCACCGCATCCATTCTGGGCGCAAACGCACCGGGCGGTATCTTCAACTATATCACAAAAGAAGGCGGCGATAAAACACAGGGAGAAGTTGTCGCTAAATACGGCCTGGAAGGAAACGGCAAGAATAGCTTCTATCGTACAGACCTTAATGTTGGCGGTCCCCTTGGCAAAAACTGGTTCTGGAATGCCGGTGGTTTTTACCGCTACGCAGAAGGCGCCAGATATCCCGGCTACCCGATGAACAATGGAGGACAATTCCGTGGCAACCTCGTAAAAAAATATTCATCAGGGTCACTGAAATTCTACGCGAAATATTTAAACGACCACAACGGATGGTTTGAATTTACACCAACGCTTGGTTTTACAAATCCTAAACCGGCGCCGGGTTTTTCAGAAAATTCAAATGTGCTGATGCCCTCCATTCAGCAAAATTTCAGTATCAATCAAACCGGCCAAAACGCTATATACAACAACAAGGACCTGATTCACTCAACAGATAAATCTGCGGGATTTAACTGGGAACAGCGGTTTGGTGATGGCTGGACATTTAGTAATGCGATGCGTTACTCCGATAAAAGCACCATCTGGAATACCAACGGCTCGGTTTATCCGATACAACTGACTGATCAGGCGATCTATACCCGCATGAATACCATCGGGCAACCGGGTACTTATCACATCCGTGATCTGAAAAACGGCCGGGACCTGGCAACGGTAGAAACTTTGGACGGGCGTAAATTTACGGTAACCCAGAGTAACCTGCCAGGCGGTGAGGTGGTTCCTAATTCTTTGTTCTATGAACCGCTCCTGTTTGTGAGCAATAAAGCAAAAGAATATCTCGACCAGTTTTCTTTAACCAAAAAACTGGAAAACATGAGCTTCACACTCGGTGGTTTTTTGGGTTCCACAAAACTGGACAGGCTTAACGGACGGCTGGGCTTTGCGCTGGGCACGGTAGAAGCTCAACCACAGATAATAGGTATTACACGTACCAATCCTGATGGTACCACAGCCCTGGTAACAAATTCAAATGGCGTTATGACCGTAAACAGGGTCGGCCAAACAATTAATCATGTTACCCAAAACCAACTGGCGCTATTTTTCGGGCATAACTGGCAAATAACGCCGGCATTAAATCTCGATTGGGGAGTGCGTTACGAAACAGTGCGCGTGAAAGGCTACAACAGCCCTTCCGTTGCTAACCAGGATACGGCCGGCGGTATAGATAAAAACCCGCTCACCTTGTACGATAATGCTTACGCCACTACCCCATCCACCTTCAACTTCAACAACAGCTTAAATACTTTCTCTTATTCGGCGGGCCTGAATTATAAAATTAATACTCACTTCTCCGTTTACGGGCGTTATTCACAGGGTAATAAAGCACCTGATCTTGATTTGTATATCAATGCTACCAGCGATTTTCTTGTAAAAACATTAGATCCGCAGGCGCAGAAGGTAAGCCAGTTTGAACTCGGCATAAAAGCAAAAACAGGTAACCTGAGTTTATTTGTGACACCCTTTTACAGTGTGCTGAGCCATGTGCCCAACCTGCAAACATTTCAAAATACGGATCAGACCAGCTACAATCCATTACCGGTATACAATAAATACAGAACTTATGGCGTAGAAGTGGAAGCGGATTATGGCTTTGCAAAGCATTTCAATATTCACGGTGTAATTACACTGCAAAGGTCAAAAGCCCTGGACTTCAAAACATGGCTGGCAAACAATCCAGGCCCGCAGGATGATTCACTGGTCACTACCTTCTCCGGAAACGAAACGGATAACATCGCGAGAAGTATGATCAATATTACGCCTTCTTACAACCTGGATAAATTCTACGCACAGTTCACCTGGTCATATATGGGGAAACGCCAGGCAAATGTGGCCAATGCTTTTCTGCTGCCATCATTCAGCCAGTTCAATTTTAGCGCCGGTTATGATGTCTCTAAAAGCTTCCGGTTAAGTTTTATTGTCAACAATATCTTCAATACTTACGGTGTAATGAGTTGGAGCCGGCCGGGTTCATTCAACGAAGCGCTCGACAGGCAGGGATTTACCAAGCAGATGTATGAAGACGCGGTGAAGAGTAACCGCCCTTACTCAACCGTTGCCATTGCGCCAAGAGCATATTTCATGACAGCGGCATTTAAATTCTAGTTTAAATAATTACAAATGCACGAATGAGGTATTCGTGCATTTGTAATATCCGTTAATTTTAAACTTCATTTCGTGCACAGGACAAGCGTATTTCTAGTGCTTCTTTTCCTTTTTGTTAAAGGAAATGCGCAACAGGTAAACAACGATATCCTCCGTAAAAATTTTATTACCCCGCCAGATGAAGCAAAGCCACGTGTGTGGTGGCACTGGATGAATGGCAACATTAGTAAAGATGGCATCCGAAAAGACCTGGAATGGATGCATCGGGTGGGTATTGGCGGCTTTCATAATTTTGAAGTGGAACTGGGCCGCTCGGAGAAGTCCCAGATAGTTGATAAACCGCTTGTTTATATGACGCCGGAGTGGGTCGACGCTTTCAGATTCGCCACTACACTTGCTGATTCCCTCAAATTAGAAATGACAATCGCCGCTTCGCCGGGATTCAGTGAAACCGGCGGTCCCTGGGTAAAGCCGGAAGACGGGATGAAAAAAATAGTGTGGACGGAAGTCCGTGTAAAAGGCGGAGCCACCGGTATTAAAATAGCGCCTGCACCGGGTATTACCGGTCCTTTTCAAAATATTCCCGTTCAGCCTTATGGTGAACGGAAGACTGACATCTCCAAAAATATAATATTTTATAAAGATGTGGCAGTACTTGCCTGCAAAGTGCCGCAAGCCGACAAATCATTAAGTGACTTAGGCGCGGTGGTAACGTCGGGCAGTAACAACTTTACCTTATCTCAACTTACCGATGGCGATTTAAATACAAGCATTCTTTTACCGAAAGACACGGTGAAAGGATATGCATGGATACAATTTGCCTTTCCGCAACCGCAAACGATTAAAGCGGTCAGCATGGTTGGCGGTGGCAACCCCGGCATGTACGGTCAGGGGGCAGACCCCGCAGATGGCCGCGCATTGGAAGCAAGCGACGACGGCGTGAATTACCGGTTGATCACCTATATTCCACCTGGCGCCATTTTACAGCAAACCATCCCCGTGCCTGCAACAACGGCAAAATACTTTCGCATTACCGTGAAAAACCCACCGCCTCCCTTTAACCGAGCCGCCACTATGGGACTCGCCGACAAGAGCAAAAAAAATACAGGCGGCACCGAAATTGCAGAAATCGTTCTCTATACTGCCGACCGGGTAAACAGGTTTGAAGAAAAATCGGCGTTTGCACCGGCGGGTAATTTATTGGATCTCAAAAAAACTGCTGAAACCAGTGATACAGTAGATGAGGTGATTAATATTACGGATAAGCTGCGTGCAGATGGAACACTGAACTGGACGGCCCCACAGGGAGGCGAATGGAGAATTATCCGCTTCGGGTATTCATTGCTGGGCACAATAAACCACCCGGCCTCCTACCCCGCAACAGGACTGGAGGTAGATAAGCTGGACCCGGTTGCCGTAAAAAAATACTTCACCACTTACCTGGATCAATATAAAAATGCCACCGGCAGCCTGATGGGCAGCAAAGGTGCGTTGCAATACCTTGTAACAGACAGCTGGGAAGCCGGCGCACAAAACTGGACGGCCAATCTTCCGGCGGAGTTTCAGCAACGCCGTGGCTACAGCATTATTCCCTGGCTGCCTGTACTAACAGGCGCCATCGTGAAAAGCGCTGATGCCAGCGAGGCGTTTCTGTTTGATTTCAGGAAAACATTGGGAGAAATGGTGGCCGCATATCATTATGATGCGCTGACCACTATTCTGGCGACATACGGCATAAAGCGCTATTCCGAATCGCATGAAGATGGACGCGCATTTATTGGGGATGGTATGGAGGTAAAAAGGACAGCGGCTATCCCTATGTCCGCGTTATGGACACCTAACCCTGTCATAAATCAAAACGATCAAACAAGATATACGATTGATATCCGGGAATCCGCATCGGTAGCGCATCTGTACGGACAAAACTTAGTAGCCGCGGAATCATTAACAGCCTTGGGGGTAGGCGGATCTGCGTGGGCATATTACCCCGGGAACTTAAAAGCAAGTGCAGACCTGGAACTGGCCAGTGGCGTAAACCGCTTTGTTATTCATTGTTCGCCCCACCAGCCGTCGGATACCAAGATTCCCGGACTTGGCCTTGGACCATTCGGCCAGTGGTATACGCGCCACGAAACATGGGCTGAGCAGGCAAAAGTATGGAACGATTATCTGGCCCGCAGCAGCTATTTATTACAGCAGGGCAGGTTTGCAGCTGATATTCTTTATTACTATGGAGAAGATAATAACATCACCAACCTCTTTGGGAGAAAGCCGCCGGTCATTCCGGAAGGATATGATTATGATTTCATCAATACAGATGCACTCATTCATCTTTTGTCGGTAAAAGACGGCAGATTAATTACGCCGGCCGGCATGAGCTACCGCGTGCTGGTGCTGGACAGCAGCGCTGTTAAAATGACGTTGTCTGCATTGCGTAAACTAAGGGAGCTGGTAAAATCCGGCGCCACTGTTACCGGTGTAAAACCAATAGCCACACCAAGTCTGGCTGATGACCCAAATGAATTTAATACCCTGGTAAATGAAATATGGACTTCCTCAAATTCAAACGTTTCCGCAAATAAATCTTTGAGAGAAGTCCTTTTTTCTTTAAATATTCCGCCTGATTTTGAGTATGCCAAACCGCAAAATAATTCACACCTGCTATATGTGCACCGCAAACTATCAGGCGGTGATATCTATTGGGTAAACAACCGGAACGACCGGAATGAAGCAGTAGAAGCAACATTCCGGATCAGCGGAAAAGTGCCACAGATCTGGCATCCGGAGACCGGAAGCATGGAACCGGCTTCTTACAAAATAGCAAACAACCGCACCACCGTGTCGTTGAAGCTGACACCAAATGATGCCGTGTTTGTGGTATTTCTGTCAGATACCAAAAAAAGTGCAGTCACCCTTCCTGTCAAAACTGAAAAGGAGATAACAACGGCAGATGGTTCCTGGACGGTAATGTTCCAGCCCAACCGCGGCGCTCCGGACAGCGCTACTTTTAACACACTGGCCTCTTACACGGAGAACGGCGATGCAGGTATCAAATACTTTTCCGGTACAGCCACCTATACAAAGCATATCAATCTCCGTTCAAACGCTTTCATGAAAGGAACACAATTGTGGTTAGACCTCGGCGATGTAAAGAACCTGGCAGAAGTTGTGGTCAATGGAAAACCGCTGGGTATAATATGGAAGAAGCCCTTTAGGATAGATGCAACCAGTGCTGTCAAAGCAGGAGATAATAAGCTGGAAATAAAGGTCACCAATCTTTGGGTGAACCGTTTGATCGGTGATGCACAACCTGGTGTTACAAACAGGATTACTTATACAACGCTTCCTTTTTACAGCGCCGCTTCGCCTTTGCAGCCATCGGGGTTGTTAGGGCCGGTAAAAGTAATTTCAATTCAATAAGAACTATCAATACGTAGAATAAAGAGGAATACAAAAAGAAAAAGGCTGGAGATCTCTCCGGCCTTTTCTTACTTCGTGCCGGTAGCGGACCATTGTCGAACCAAATATGTTTGATAATTACTAAGTTAGTTCGGGGGACGATAGTAATTACCAAAATGGCCAGAATTTCTTCCGGCCATGAGTAAAAAAGTACTTATCATAATTTTAATGATGATTAATTATCTTCAGAACGTAATTCCTTTATTTTTTTAATTCCTATTTCATCCATCCATTGTTCAAAGCCTGTTAGCTTTGGCATCCAAGATGATATAAATTTGTAATCGATAGGATCATAACCTTCTTTGTCGATCATTTCAACCAGTTTCGCAAATGTTTCACTTTGTTGATAAAGTACTTCTAAGGGTACTTGTACGAAATTGATTGGTTGGTTCAACTTCTCCTCCAATAACATTAAAACTTGTTTAGGTGTAAAAAGTTCACCTCCAAAATCAACTGTTTTACCATTGAATTCTTTATAATTCTGAAATATTATTCGGGCAAAAGTTCCAATATCACCGGTGGCTACCCAAGGGATTGCTTTTTCTTCAGGTAAGGGATTGATAAACTTACCCTCTCCCAATCCGAAACCTGGCAAAAGTAGATTTTCCATAAAGGAAGCAGGTCTAATTACTGCTCCTTGTAAATTGCTTTCTAATAAGTATTTTTCGATTGTAAATTTAAATTTTGGCCTAAATAAATCCTGTTTATCCGATCCAAGAACTGATGAATAAAGAACAAATTTAACGCCTTGTTCTTCTGCAAATTTGATTGCTTGTATTCCAATTTCTGCTTCTTTCTCATCCGTTTCTTTGCTGGAAATCCAGACAGGAGGAAGGACTAAAAAAAGCCCGTCGACTTTTTTAAATATGTTACTTAAACCTTCAAGATCTTCTAAATCGCCTTTCACCAAAATTGCTCCTGCGTTTTTTAAATTATCGGCTTTTGAAGATTGAGGATTTCGGGTAAGTGCAAATACTTCAAAATTGTTTTTTAGCAACTCATATACTGCGGCACTACCTTGCTTTCCAGTTGCACCGGTAACTAAGATTCTTTTCATTTTAATACTGTTTACAGCAAAATTACTTTCCTTATTTAGTAAATTTGTGGTTAGTAACCTTTAGGAAAGTATTATGGAAAAGAAAATAAAACCTTGTATAGAAAATGAAAAAATCTTAAAACAAAGATTTCTAGCATTGAGAGACACCTTGGATTTATTAAGTGGAAAATGGCGTTTCTGTATTCTTTTAAACTTACATTATTATGAGAAGTTGCGGTTTAAAGATTTCTTTGAAGTATCTAATGGTATTTCTCCGAAAGTACTAAGTTCTGAACTTACGACGTTGGAAGCTCATCAGCTAATCGAAAAAAATATTGAATATACCCCCACACAAGATATAACTTACTACCAATTAACTAAACACGCTCAAGAAATCTGGCATGTCTTGAATACTTTAATTGAATTTGGACTGTCCAATCGTAAAGAAGTGATCAAATCACTGCATCAGGATAAAAATTAGACATTTCCCTATTAAAGAAAATCTTCTATTCAGTATGTAGAATTCTGTTATTTAAGTATTAAAGTGATTATTTTGATAAGTTATACCAAAACGAACTTAAACGTTTCTTTAATTGGAGTAGGGAATTAAATATGTTTGATAAACCAAGGTAATGCAAACCGAATTTTCCCACCAGGGTAAAAAGCCCTACGGGGTGTGAGAGATATAGGATTTTTCCTTTACAGACTAGCTAAAATCCATGCGTAACATCATAATGCCCAAGTTTTCAACCTGATCCCCGGAATATCATTAAAATAGCAAACCCGCTCTACGAGCGGGTTTGCTATTTTAAGTGCCCAGAACTGGATTCGAACCAGCACACCCTTGCAGGCGCTGCGACCTGAACACAGTGCGTCTACCAATTTCGCCATCTGGGCAACTGATATTGTGTCAGGGCTGCAAATATAAGCAGCCATTTTATTTTTCCAAAATTTCACCGGGATATTTTTTCAGTCAACCACTACAACTCCCCTGAAAACCAGCCCGGTAAACAAATAACCCGCCGCTGTTGTTTAAATAACTATGACTTCTATCATCATCATACTCGTACTTATTGCGCTCAACTTTTATTTCTCCATTGCGGAGATTGGTTTAATTTCTGTCGACAAACCCCTGCTCCAGCAACAGGCGGACAACGGCAATAAAAAAGCCCTCAACGTACTAAACCTCATCAAAGACCCGGATGAATTCCTCAGCGCAGTACAGGTAGGCATCACGCTGGTGGGCATACTGGAAGGACTATACGGAGGCGATCTCATGGCTGCGTGGCTGGAACCAGTATTTGCTTCCTGGGGCCTGCATGAAAGCATGGCGCACCTCGTAGCGCTGATCGTTGGTGTAGGCAGCATCACCTACCTCACTATCGTTATCGGTGAGCTCATCCCCAAAACCCTTGCCCTGCTGAACCCGGAAAAAGTATCTTACCTGATCACCCCTTCGATGATCATCTTTTCAAAAATCACCTATCCTTTTATTAAACTGCTTACCGCCAGCACCAAGTTCATTCTCGGCCTCTTTTCCGTAAATACGATCCGCGAAGAAAAATTAACGGAAAACGATTTACGAAGTATGCTCACCGCCGCATACAAACAGGGACTGATAGATAAAGGGGAATTCACGCTGCACAAAAACCTGTTCTCCGCATACGACCTCACAGCGGAAAACATCATGACGCCGGCCAGCATGATCACCTACATCAATAATCAAATGAGCAGGGAGGTAATAACGGACACGATTAAACGCAGTATACACCGCACCTTCCCTGTGGTCAGCGATAAAAGGGAAGTGCTGGGCGCATTAGGTGCGAAGGAATTCCTGCTGTATCCCGATAAGCCGCTGGAAGCACTGCTCTCCCCCGTTTCTTTCCTGTCGGTGAACCAGGCCGTGTACGATATCTTCCAGCAGTTGCGCCGCGAAAACACGAATGTAGGCGTAGTGATCAACGAGTACGGCACCTGCGAAGGAATGATCTCCTATCATGATATCGTTTCCGGCTTACTCGGCGGCAGCCTGCCGGGATTCAACGCCACAGAGCGTTATCTCGTGCAGCAGGACGACAAAAGCTGGCTTACCTACGGCTATACACGGCTAAACTATATCCGCGAAACACTGAACTTCGAATGGCTCCGCGAATATGAAAAAGAAGATATAACCATCGCCGGCCTCCTCATCGATAAGCTGAAACATATCCCCGCTCCGGGCGAAAAAGTAATGCTCAACCAGGTAACTTTCGAAATAAAAAAAATGGATCACCACCGCATCGATGAAGTAATCATCCGTACGCAAACGCTTGCGCAATAATGCTTTTACTATAGTTTATCTACCATAACATGTCTATCTTGACACAAACAATCTGATGGTTATGGTAAGAAAAACCTGCCTGCTTGGACTACTGGTCTTGCAGGGCCTTATTTCCACTGCGCAAACACGAAAGCCAAATATTATTTTTATTTATGCAGATGACCTGGGTTATGCAGAAACAGGACCTTACGGGCAACAGAAAATAAAAACACCCCACCTCGACCGCCTCTCCGCGGAAGGCATCCACTTTAACCAGTTTTATACCAGCACACCCGTGTGCGCGCCTGCACGCTGTATGCTGCTTACCGGCCGCCATGGCGGACATTCGTATATCCGCGGGAATTATGAAATGGGCGGCTTCCCCGATTCACTGGAAGGGGGACAAATGCCCCTGCCGGAAGGTACCGTTACCATCGGCACCATGCTTCAAAAAGCCGGCTACACTACCGGCGCCATCGGTAAATGGGGACTGGGCATGCAATACAACACCGGCGATCCTAACCGCCAGGGCTTCGACTACTTCTATGGGTACCTCGATCAGAAACAATCCCACAGCTTCTATCCTACCCACCTCTGGGAAAACGGTAAAGCCGACAGTCTCGGGAATACTTTCATTGATGTACACAAGTCACTGTCGCCCGCCACTGCCACCGACGCCGATTTTGATTACTATAAAGGGAAAGATTATGCGATAGATGAAATGACAAAAAAAGCCACACAGTTTATCAGGAAAAATCAACAGCGCCCCTTCTTTCTCTATCTCCCCTACACCATACCACATGTGTCATTACAGGTGCCCGACAGCGCCCTGCAGCAATACCTCGGGCAGTTCAATGAAAAGCCCTACTACGGCCAGCAGGGCTACAGCCCGCAGAAATACCCGCTGTCGGCCTACGCGGCCATGATCACTTACCTGGATTCACAGGTGGGCATTATTATGAACTTAATTGCCAGTCTGGGGTTGGACAACAATACCATCATTATGTTTTCCAGCGATAATGGCACCACTTTTAACGGCGGCGTGGACGCTGCCTTCTTTAATAGCACCGGGGGGCTGAAAGGGCTTAAAATGGACCTTTACGAAGGTGGTATCCGAGAACCCTTCATAGCCCGCTGGCCAGGGAAAATACCGGCAGGGAAAACATCGGAGCTGCCGGCCGTTCAATACGACCTGATGGCCACCTTAGCCGCCATTGCCCGCATTCCCGCCCCACCAAACGATGGCATTTCACTGCTGCCGGAAATGACGGGCAAACATGCCCAACAAGCAGAAAGAAAATATCTCTATTTTGAATATCCCGAAAAAGGCGGCGCCATCGCTATCCGCATGGGAAAATGGAAAGCCATTAAAAACGGCCTGAAGAAAAATCCCGCCGCACCCTGGGAACTGTACGACCTCAGTACCGATAAAGCAGAAGCACACGATGTGGCGGCAGCACATACTGCCATGCTGCCGGTATTCAACGACATTGTAAAAAAAGAACACCGGAACGCACATATCAATGAATGGGAATTCATCAACCCAAAAACAAACAAAACGAAATAAAAAACACCACCGGTATGTTCAACGCGGTTGAACATACCGGCCATTCATTACTTGTTTTCCCACTTAAACCACTTCACCCCCAACACCACAAACACAATAGTATAAGCTGCAGACGCCAGTAATGCCCAGGTGGTATCCATACTCCAGCTGGCAGGATCAAGGCTCGCCGCCAGTACTTTCCTTACCACACCATAGGGCGACCAGATCACCAGCAGGGTTATCTTCTTACCCAACACACCAAACTCGCCGAACATGCCGATCATAATAAATATAAAATAAACAAGGCGGGTAGTGGAGTTAACCGTATCCGGGTTTTTGATGAGTCCCACTATAGCCTGCCCCATCCCCAGGTACACCAAACCTCCCACCATCGCCATCAGCAAACCCGCGATATAACCCACCGGCGAAACATAAATATGATCCACAAAATAACCCACCACAAACACAAGGATCGTCATCAGCAAAATCATCGCTATCTGTACGATCAGGCGGCTCATCATAATCGTCCATGCCGATACAGGGCCCACTCTCAAACGCTGAAACACGCCCCTGTCGCGGTCCCGGGCAATACTATTGGAATACCCCATTAACCCGATACTGGTCAGCCCGATCGTAATACAGGACGACAGCACAAACACGCCGCCCAGCTTATCCACCAGTCCCTTCCAGGACACTAAAATAACGAGCGACACCAACAACACCAGTCCGAACGACCGGCGGTTGCGCCACAGCGTTGTAAAATCGGCCCGCAACAAAGCAGTCATCACCGTCATATTTTTTGGTACACTTGTTTCCATCCGTAATATTTTGATCAGGAACGTACAGCCGTTCCGGTTAAACCAATAAACACATCTTCCAAAGTAACTTTCCCCTTCCTCACTACGCTCAGCACCGCCGGATCATCCCGGTGCCGTGCGATCAGCGCCTCCGGCGTATCTATGGCGATAATGCGGCCATGGTCAATGATCGCAATACGGTCGCATACCGCTTCCGCTTCTTCCATAGAATGAGTGGTGAGTAATACCGCATGACCGTTGTCGCGGAAGTACTCCATCCTTTCCCATAACTGGCGCCGCGACTGCGGATCCAACCCTGTTGTAGGTTCATCCAGCAATACCAGCTGCGGGTTGTGAATAGTGGAAATCACCAGTGATACGCGTTGCTGCTGTCCGCCCGAAAGCTGCGATATCTTCTTTCCGGCCGAGGCTTCAAGATTGATCTCCGCCAGCTTTTGCTTCACCGCATCATCCTTTAAGTTTACGCCATAAATACTGGCAAACAACCGGATGATTTCAGAAATAGTCAGCTCGGGCTGAAAACTGGTGGCCTGCAATTGTACGCCCATATTGGCACGCGCATGCAATGGCTTCTCCCTGATATCAAAACCTGCTACGGTAATGCTGCCGGAAGCAGGATGCAGCAAGCCCTCAATAGCGCTGAGTGTACTGGTTTTGCCGGCGCCATTGGGGCCCAGCAAACCGAAAATTTCACCGGCATGCACCTCAAAGGAAACATCCTTCACTGCCTGGAGAGCGCCATACTGCACGCTCAGCTGGTTCACAGCCAAAACGGGAGCAGCGGCCTGTTGTTGATTGATCATCTGATCACATTTAGTTTAAACGTACAGCCGAAAATACAACAACCCGGTTGATCACCACAGCTAAACCGGTGAATGCCACCCGAAAGGCGGTAAACAGCGGAGATAAAACGGTGAAAGCCAATTGTCCGGAATTGAAATCAGTTGTTCAGAACCGGACAATGAAGCAGCAATAAAAACATTGAATCTGAGTACCTTACATTTCTGACCTGCTTTTTGCAGTGGCATAACCACTATGATAAACAGCTACCTGAAAACAGCCTTTCGCAGCATCACCCGGAAGAAAACTTTCACCATCCTGAATATAGCGGGCCTGTCTGCCGGCATCGCCGCTGCATTGATCATTTTTCTCGTCATTAGTTATGAACGCAGCTTCGACACCTGGCATACCCACACAAACACGATTTACCGTGTTACCACCGACGTGATGAACCGCAGTAACGGAGAAGTGATAGAGCAGTTGAGTACTGTAAACTGGGAGCTCCCGGAAAAAATAAAAGCCGATTTTTCCGGCGTGGAAAAAGTCGGGCTTATTTCTTTCCAGGGAGGAGCGCAGATGTATGTTCCCGCTCCCGGCGCCACTGATGAAAAGCGTTTCAAACAAAATGACATCTTCTATACCTCGCCTGATTTCTACAGCATCTTTGATTATTCCTGGCTGGCCGGTAACGCGGAAGGCTTATCAGCCCCGAATACAGCGGTTATCTCAGAAAAAGTGGCAAAGGCCTATTTCGGGGACATCCATGCCGCCATCGGGCGCACTATCCAGATGTGGTCCTTCAGGGTGCCATTGCAGGTGACCGGCGTATTTAAAGACCTTCCCGCAAATACAGATCTCCCCGTACAAGTGGGTGTATCTTACAGCACCCTGAAAAAACTGGTGCCGGAAGATTTTACTGCGGGTACACAATGGGACGCCGTACCCGGTGGTTATGGTCAATGTTTTGTGCTGCTGAAAAAACCGGATAATGCCGCGGCCATCACAGCGGGCCTACCCGCCTTTGCCAAACGGTATTACAAGCCTCATAATACGCGGTTGCCCCAGCTAAAATTGCAGCCGCTGACTGCCATGCACCTGGATAAGCGCTATCCCAATTTCACCAATGCAACGCTGAGTACCAGGGAATTGTGGGCGCTTACGCTCATCGGCATTTTCCTCCTGATAGTAGCCTGTATCAACTTTATTAACCTGGCCACCGCCTTGTCTGTGAACAGGGCAAAGGAAATAGGCGTGAGAAAGGTACTTGGCAGTAACCGCCTGCAGCTGTTTTCACAATTCCTGTCGGAAACAGGTGTCATTACGTTGCTTTCCATTGCTGTAGCCATCGTTATTACCATCGTGGCACTGCCTTATGCGGGCAACCTGATCGACCGGCAGCTGCCATTGTCGTTACTTGCAACGCCACGCGTATGGGCCGCCATCCTGGCCTGCGGCATTGTGGTAACACTTTTATCCGGTTTTTATCCGGGCATGATCGTTTCCGGTTTCAACCCGGTAACAGCGCTAAAAAGCAAAATCAGTATTAAGTCAACCGGGGGCGTATCGCTTCGCCGCGGCCTGGTCGTATTCCAGTTTGTAGTTGCCCAGCTGCTGGTCATAGGAACACTGGTGGTGCTGAAGCAAATGGATTATGTAAGACACCAGTCGATGGGCTTTAACAAAGATGCTGTTGTAATGATCAACCTGCCCAGCGACAGTACTTTAAAATTAAAATACAATTATCTGAAAGCCAGTCTGGCTGCGCTGCCGGGCGTTACGAATGTCAGTTTCTGCGCAGATGCTCCCACTACCTACTGGATATTCATGCAGAATTTTTACTTTGATACCAACCCGGAAGGACAACCCTTCAAGATAGGCGCCAAAGCAGCAGACGCCGACTTCTACAAGACCTTCGACATTAAACTGAAAGCGGGCAGGCTTCCCTATCCCAGCGATACGTTGCATGAAATTACCGTGAACGAAACCACCGTAAAGAAACTGGGTTTATCCTCTCCCGAAAATATTCTCGGGAAGACGATCACCATCGATCATAAAAGTTATCCCGTGGTAGGTGTGGTGAACGACTTCAACAGCAAATCCCTGCATGAAGCCATTGTGCCCATGTTCATTGGATCCCAGGCAGCGGCTTATGAATATGTAGCTGTGCGGATGGATCCCGGAAAGGTAAGCACCACACTGAAATCGGTGCAGCAAACCTTCACCGGCATCTACCCTACTTACCTGTATGACCTTTTCTTTTTAGATGAGCGGATCAGGGATTTTTATGCGGCAGATGTTATTACGTCAAAGCTGTTCCAGTTATTTGCAGGCATTGCGATATTTATTTCCTGCCTGGGTTTATACGGACTGGTTTCTTTCATGGTCACCAACCGTACCCGGGAAGTGGGCATCCGTAAAGTGCTGGGCGCATCGGTTAACAATATCCTCTTCCTTTTCTCTAAAGAATTTATGCTGCTGATAGGTATCGCCTTTGTAATTGCCGCACCGCTGGGATATTTCTTTATGCAGGGCTGGCTGTCCGGGTTCTATTATCATACCGCCATTGGCGTTGGCGTATTTGCGGCCGCCATTATACTGTCGCTGATGATGGCATGGATCACCGTAGGTTACAAAGCGCTGAAAGCGGCCTTGTCGAACCCCGTAAAAAACCTGCGGGAAAACTAAACCTTACAAAGAAACCAGTTGCCGGCGCAAAGCTTCCAATACCATACCGGTACGGCTTTGCACGTTCAACTTATTAAACAGGATTTCGCGGTAACCATCCACGGTTCTTTCCGTGACGTTCATTTTAACGGCAATAGCTTTGTACGTAAGATCACTACACGCCAGGTGAAGGAATTCCCGCTCCCGCTCTGTGAGCGTTTGCTTTTGTTCGGACTGCAACAGCAACCGGCGGTAGTTAACATTGGAAGCATCGTTGTTATACTGACCAGTGGTATAAATTTCCGTTAGTGCTTTTTCCAGTTCTGTGGGATGGATATCTTTCAGGAGATAGGCACAGCAACCAGCCTTCAGCATTTCTATGATCGTGGCGTCATTGTCTTTCATCGACAACGCTACTACTTTTACCGTGGGATACAATTTCAGCACTGCCTCGGTAGCCCTGGCGCCATCCATCACCGGCATATTTACATCCAGCAGCAGGATATCCGGCAGTAGCGGTAGTTGCGCCAGCTTATCCAGCATCTCCCGGCCATTCATGGCTTCCGCTACAATATGAAAGCCGGTGAAACCACTCACCAGTAAACTAAGTGATTTCAGGAACAGCTGGTGGTCATCTGCAATACCTATGTTGATCTTCATAAACAAAAATTATTCAAGGGGTAATGTTATCAATACGGCGGTACCGCCGGCGGTGGTTACCTCCCAGCGGATTTCGCCGCCAAGTAAACTGGTGCGGTGCTGCATATTCCGGATGCCCATCCCGATAGACGACATCCCTGCTTTATCAAAGCCGGAACCATCATCCGCGATAATGAGGATCAATTGCTGGCCCGCGGTTCTGATACTGATATCAATTACCTGCGGACGGGCATGTTTTATACAGTTCTGGATCGCTTCCTGGATGATCCTGAACAGGATGATCTGGGGTTCTGCCTGTAATGGCAGCACCGTTAGTTCATGGGTAAACTTTATGGTGATCGCCCTGCTGGAATTGATCCTGTCCACTTCTGCTTTCAGGTTTTCTATCAGGCTGAACTGGTCGAGCCACTGGCGGCTAAAGGACTTGGAAAGCGCCCGCAGATGCTGAATGGCCGTACTCAGGGTATCTTCCGCAATTTGCAGGGTATCCGGGATTTCCTTCATGCTCCGTTGGGTTACATTGATCAAGAGCTTGGTACTGCTCAGCAGCTGGCCAATATCGTCATGCAGTTCCTGCCCGAGGTGGGCAAAGGCTTCTTCCTGCATTTCAATCTGGGACCACATTAATTGTTTGTCGTAATCTTCTTTCATTAACTTAAGCTGATGTAAATATGCATCCTGCTTCTTCTTATAACTTATTACCGCTGCCACTACCACCAGTCCCATGATGGTAACCAGCAACGAAATAAAAATCACAGCTACAAAGAGATCCTGTTTGACCGGAAGCATACGACGCCTTTTATCAGCATAATATACAACAGGTAATTGGATAATGAGTTCAACACCGCGAAAAAATGCCTGGCCCTGGTGGTATCGTTTTCCAGCAACAGGTTATAAAAGGCATTTACACTCACAGAAGCCGCGAAATAAATAAAGAAAGCAAGGGTTAACCAAAAAACAGGGTGCCGGAATATAGACGCTTCACTATCCGGGGTTATTGAAAAAAAGGATAAAAGGCACCAGCAAATAACCAGGAAGCTTTCTATGGTGATGTTGATACCCGGAAAGGCACGCCACCCGCCCAATACAAAGCTGTAGAAAAGGGACACCATGCAAAACACAAAAATGGAAATACCCATCAGTAAGCGCCAGCGATAATCCCTGATCCCCGATCGGAGAATAATTGTAATCAGACTATATTCCAGCACCACAAAAAAATGATACACTATAAAAAAACCTAAGCCTTCTGTGCCGATCAATTCTACTATTATCTCGGTAATAATAGACACGCCGAGCAATACGCACAGTAACTTTACTTCCCTGTGTTCCAGGTGAAATAAGCTGATAATAAAACAGGCTATCAATAAAGCATAATATGCGTACACCCAACCGTTCATCGGCACAAAAAGTTTTTATATGGGTTAACTAAATATCTGGTCCAGATCTGCGGTAGCTAACGGCGATCCATGCCCTTTCAGTAATTCAAATAAATGTTTTAACGGCGGAAAAGGAACCGGTGTTCCATTACCCCTTTCCTCTATTTTCGGATCACCACCGGCATGCACCATGTTGTTGTCCGTTGCTTTCTGCAACAACTGCGCATAGCCTACCTGGCTTCTGTCGAAAATTAATCCCTCGGCTACCAGGCTCAGCTTCTCATTGGGCTCCGGGATAGCAAAATGAAAACGTACGTATTCGCAACCTTCCTGGCTGAGGATGCGTAAAAGAGAGGCTTTACTGAAATCCACAGAATAAGATCCCTGGAATAAAGGAATCAGCCCCGGGTTAGCAATCAGAAATTTGTAGAAGTTATTCAGCATACCAAAATATGCCGCAACAGTAATAGGCATTCCATAGGTCACGGCCTGGTCCTCTGTAAAAGGCATCCGGTAATCCAGCTGTTCGGTGATAGGATTCAGGTAGCCCTGGTCATTACAGCCATAGCCTGCAAGGGACATTTGATCACTCATGTTAGGTCAGTTTAGTGGAAACAAATATTTGACTTTTTGCTCATGACTGATACCGGGAAAATCCCCGGTAATACAAAATACTGCTTTCCACCTGCAGCGGTCCTCTTTTACAACCTCAGCAAACCCAGCTTGTGAAGGGTATTCACGGGTTTATTATCCCAAAACAATTCGAAATCATCCAGCCCCGCCGATTCATAGCTGTCTTTCACCTCCTGCAGCGTATATGTTTTAGCGTTAGTCACGGCCAGCTGTTGCAGCATTTCCGTGAGCCATGCCCCATGGGGAGGTTGCACGCTGATATTTACTTTCTCCTTTTTACCCTGGAAAGTTAAGGAAGACATTTCCCAGGTACTCCCTTTCTTTGACTTGGTAATTATTTCCATCGCCGGCTGTTTGCCCAGGTACACCACTTTGGAAGTAGGTTTAACCGTGCCCGCTTCCTCCTCCATCAGCGCGGTAGTGATGAAATCAGGATGCACCGTGGTTTTCGGCACTTTGAAGTCGAACCATTTGGACAATGGATAATCCAGGCAGGCGCCGTGCATAAAGTTCAGCAGCGACTTCTTCAATCCATAGCTGAATGCCTCATGGTCCGTACCGGTAGGATCAATATGCAGGATATCGTTATTGGCAAAGGGTCCAATCTCTTCTGTTTCTTTTTGTACGCCGAACTTTGCAGGCTCCAGTCCTACCGGGCTGTGAGCCGTCATCGTAAACTGGTGCCAGAAGGCCGATTGCAGTATCCCCGCCTGGAACATCTGCCGCACCATTTCCAGCGCGTCAATGGTTTCCTGCGCTGTTTGCGTAGGGAACCCGTACATCAGGTAAGCATGCACCATAATACCGGCTTCCGTGAAATGCCGGTTTACACGCGCCACCTGGGCCACGGTAATCCCTTTCTGGATCAGCCCCAGCAAACGGTCGGAAGCTACTTCCAATCCGCCGGAAACGGCAATACACCCAGATGCTTTAAGCAACAGGCAGAGATCACGGGTAAAGCTCTTCTCAAAACGGATGTTCGTCCACCAGCTAACAGTGAGCTTGCGCCGGATGATTTCCAGTGCCAGCGCGCGCATCAATGCGGGAGGTGCGGCTTCATCCACAAAATGAAACCCGTTTTGCCCCGTTTGCGCAATGATAGCTTCCATCCGGTCGCATAGCAGCGAAGCGGTAATGGGTTCGTATATCTTTATATAATCCAGAGAAATATCACAGAAGGTACATTTCCCCCAATAGCAGCCATGCGCCATGGTGAGCTTATTCCAGCGCCCATCGCTCCAGAGGCTGTGCATCGGGTTTACCACTTCAATAGCGGAAATGTATTTATCCAGCAACAGGTTGCTGTAGTCCGGCGTACCCAGCTGGGCTTGTTTATAATCGTGTGTAGCTTTGCTGTTCACATAGGTTACTTTCTCTTCCGTAAGCAGGAAAGTACGCTTCAGCTCTTCTGCCGTTTTCTTTCCTTCCAGGAACAGCAGCAAATTTTCTATCGGCGCTTCACCGTCGTCGAGCGTTATAAAGTCCATGAATTCAAATACACGGGCATCTGCCAGCGAGCGCAGCTCGGTGTTAGGAAACCCTCCTCCCATCGCTATTTTTACCGCCGGGTAATGTTGTTTGATCCACTGTCCGCAGCGCAATGCGGCATACAGGTTACCGGGAAAAGGCACAGAAATCGCTACCATCGCAGGTTCCACCTGTTGCATGTGCAGCGCCAGGAGATCGGTCAGGATACTGTCTATATAAGTATATTCCGCGTGCAAAGCGGCGTATAGTTCATCAAAGCTGTTGGCAGAGCGGCTCAGGCGTTCGGCATAGCGACTAAAACCAAAATGCGGATCCACACATTCCATGATCAGGTCCGAGAGATCTTCCAGGTACATCGTGGCCAGGTGTTTCGCTTTATCCTGTGTACCCATAGAGCCGAAAGCCCAGTTAAGGTCATCCAGCTGCGCAAACCTCGACGCTTCCGGCAGGTAATCCCGCTTACAGATAAGATGTGCCAGCGTAGGATTCTTTCCCTGTAAAAATAAAATAACCGCGTCGATAGTCTGTATATAATCGTCCTGCAGCACCAGCATCCGCGCAATATTCTCTGAGGCCGCCACCGGCGGCGCCGCAGCAATATGCGCAAACAACTGCTCCAAACCCTGTTTTGAAAATAAACGGAGCGTTACCTCAATACCCAGATCCGACTGGAAGGAAGTAATATTCTTTGTATTCAGAAACCCTTTCAGATAAGCAGTGGCCGGGTAAGGCGTGTTCAGCTGGGTAAATGGTGGTGTTATTAAAAAAACAGTATTCCTCAAGTCCGGTTATTTAAACCGCAAATCTAGCTCTTTTTACGCGGACTTTGTCTTGGCTCAGGATTACGCTGATTTTACTGATTATAAGGATTTTGTTTTTTGGGATTTTATAAAGGATTTTAGGAGATAAAAGCGGATATTTTCGTTTATGTCTTTTGGATTTTTTAAATTAAAAGGATCAGATCAATGAAACCAATTTATATCTTTCAAAATCCTTTATAAAATCCCAAAAAACAAAATCCTTATAATCAGTAAAATCAGCGTAATCAGCGAGAAAGACAAAACTCGCTTCTATCTCCCAAAATCCTTTATAAAATCCCAAAAAACAAAATCCTTATAATCAGTAAAATCAGCGTAATCCTGAGAAAGACAAAATCCGCGCTAATAGTCTACAAAATTTATAGACTTTTATTTGGAAATAATAAAAGACACCTTTATCTTTGTTTCACCACCACTGATAAAGCCACCACTCCATCAGTACTCCACCACCAGTTTTATTTGTAGCATACCTCGTCGCCCCACCAGGACCGGCAACGTCTTGCATTGTTCAACCAATAATATACAAACATGAAAACGCATAAGCACCTATTTCTAACCGGCCTGATGGTGGCAGGATTATTCAGCAACAGCTCCTTCGCTGGCCCTAAAAAACCATTCGTAAAACAAGGCATCTGGAGAGGCGTGTTCACCCTCAGCGAATCACAGGTACCCTTTAACTTTGAACTGAAAGGGAAAGACCCCGAGCACGCCGTTTTCACGCTGATCAACGGTTCCCGCCGCGACGACTTCCACGTGCAGCGCATTGGCAACGACTCTTTATTTATAAAGATGAATACCTATGATGCGGCACTCGTAGCAAAGATTGAATCAGACGGCAAAATCACCGGCGAATACCGCAGCCTGGTGCCTAACTTCCGCGGCAATGCCCTGCCGTTCACCGCGGAACACGGACAAACCTACCGCTTCGCGGAACCAGGTACGGAAGCCGCTCCCACCTACGATATCAGCGGTAAATGGGACCTGAAAATTTACAGCAAGGAACCTACCCCCAACCGCATCGGCTTACTGAAACAAAACGGCAACAAACTTACCGGCGTGGTAATGTCTGTAGTGGGCGACAGCCGCGAGCTCGAAGGCACCGTTCATGGCGATGAATTTGAACTGTCCGGCTTCACCGGCCCCAGTCCCATCTACATCAAAGGAAAAGTGAATGACGATAAATCCCTCACCGGGGAAATCAGCTTAGGCATCTACAATAACATCAAATTCGATGGAGAAAAAAATGCCGCCGCCGAATTACCAGACCCTTACAAACTTACTTTCCTGAAAGAAGGTTATAAAAAACTGGACTTCACCCTGCCAGATCTCAATGGCAACAACGTTTCCCTGAGCGACGACAAATACAAAGGAAAAGTAGTGATTGTGGAAATCATCGGTACCTGGTGCCCTAACTGCACCGATCAAACGTCGTTCCTCTCACCGTGGTACAATAAAAACAAAGACCGCGGCGTGGAAGCAATCGCCATCGGATTTGAACAAAAAGATGACCTGGAGTATGCAAAGTATACCCTGGGGAAATTAAAAGAAAAATATAACATACAATATGATATTCTTTTTGGTGGCATTGCTGATAAGAAAGTGGCATCAGAGAAGCTGCCAGCGCTCAACCGCATGATGGCCTTCCCTACCACTATTATAATAGACCGCAAGGGCGAAGTACGGCAAATACATACCGGCTATACCGGCGAGGTTACAGGTCAGTATTACAAGGACTACGTGGCAAAATGGAACCAGGACCTGGATGCTTTAATCGCTGAAAAGTAATTTTAACATTAATTTCCGGATCTCGTAAACGCTAATCCGCCCGTCAACCTTAAATTGCACCTAATTTAAACACACAACACATATGCAACGATTAGCATCATTATTCTTTATTGGAGGAGCTGTCTTCCTGATGTCTTTCACCACACCTGCTACTGTCAACAAAGGAGAAAAACCGACCAAAGCTGCTGCCGCCAGGAAAGCAACGGTTTTCCAGGTAGACATTAAAGAAAGCAAGTTAAGCTGGACAGGTAAAAAAGTAACCGGACAACACGAGGGTACCATCAATATTGCCGACGGCAAACTGGAAGTAGAAAGCAATGTATTGAAAGGTGGCAGCTTCTCACTGGATACCCGCAGCATCGCGGTAACCGATATCAAAGATGCCGGCGGCAACGCTAAATTACTGGGCCACCTGAAAAGCGAAGATTTCTTCGCCGTGGAAAAGTTCCCGGCAGCCACTTTTGCTACTACCAGCGTCACTTCCAAAGGCGGCGGTAACTACGAAGTAACCGGCAACCTAACCATCAAAGGAATCACCAACCCGGTTACCTTCCCCGCAACGGTAACGGTGGCAGGTAGCAAACTCACTGCCAAAGCCGCTATTAAAGTGGATCGTACCAAATACAATATTAAATACGGTTCCAAAAGCTTCTTTGAAGGCATCGGCGACAAAGCCATCTACGACGACTTCGACCTGGATGTAACCCTGGTAGCCGCTGCCAAATAATTCGTTCTTGTTTATACTACCCCATTATATAATTCCTGGGGAGCACGGGCACTCCCGCCCATGCTCCCGGGAATGCCAATAACCATTTCTCTTTTTACAGCCTCCTTACAGCAACACCTTTTTTATTAATCGACCAATTACTTTTTAGCAACTCCCAAGTTGCTGCCAGGCATTTCATGCCATCCATAATTTTTACCACCATGAAGCTGAGAAAAATGACGCTCATTTTACCGGGCATGCTATGCGCCATTGCCATCAGCGCGGGGTTCAATACCACTGATCCGCCAACCAAAGCGCAACTTGGAGAAAAACTATTCTTTGATCCGCTGCTGTCGAAAGACCGTAGCATCAGCTGTGCCTCCTGCCATATCCCACAATTTGGATTCGCCGATACCCTCGCTTTCAGCAGGGGCATTCATCATACGCCCACCAAAAGAAATACCCCAGGCATCACCAACCTCTCCGGCCGCCCCAACTTCTTCTGGGACGGACGCGCCGCTTCCCTGGAAGACCAGGCGCTGCAACCTATCATTAACCCGGACGAAATGGGACTGCCCATCGAAGAAGCCGTACAACGCCTCAACGACAATGAAAGCTACCGCCGCTATTTCCAGCAACTGTTCAACAGTCCGCCTACCAGCAAAAACCTGCTGCAGGCCATCGCCGCTTTTGAACGTACCCTGGAAACTGCCAACAGTCCGTACGACCGGTACATCGCCGGCGACGACAACGCACTAACGCCATCGGCTATACGCGGTCGCCTCCTTTTTATTGGTAAAGCCAATTGCAATAATTGTCATTCGGGAGAAGATTTTACGGCAGACCGCTTCAAAAATATCGGTCTTTATAACGGAACTACCCTTACAGACGCCGGCCGCTTTGAAACAACGAAAGACAGCTCCCACCGCGGCTTTTTCAAAGTGCCCGGACTGCGCAATGTAGCCGTTACCGCTCCGTATATGCATAACGGTATGTTCAAAACACTCAAAGAAGTAATTGCCTATTACAATACACCCAACAACATTGTACACGATGGCATCAACCGCGATCTGTCACTCAACAAACCACTGAATCTCAGCAAGGAAGAAATGGAAGATCTCGAAGCCTTTCTCGTAGCACTTACAGACGACCGATTTAAAACAACACATCACTAACCATAAAAATCAACCAGGGCATGAAAAAAATTATACTGCCGGTCATCTCCCCCCTGTTGCTGTTTTCCGCAACACTTACCGCACAGGATAAACACCTCACCGATACCACCAGCCAGCTGGGCGAAGTACAAATTGTAGGCAGCCGCAGCGCCAACCGTACCAAACTGAACTCGCCGGTACCGGTAGATATCATCGATATCAAATCACTCCAGGAAGCGGCGCCGCAAACCAGCATCACGCAGTTGCTGCAATATGTGTCGCCCTCCTTCCATTCTGTAAACGGTTCCAACGCCGGCGACGCAGGATCTGCCCTCAGTCTCGCACAACTGAAAGGACTGGGCGTGGATCAGCTGCTGGTACTGGTAAATGGTAAACGCCGCCATAAAAGCTCCAATGTCAACTGGGGCGGTCTAGGCAACGGCGCCACCGGCTACGACCTTAACTCCATCCCCGCCGGGGCTATTGAACGCATTGAAATACTGCGCGACGGCGCCGCCGCACAATACGGTTCCGATGCCATCGCCGGCGTTATTAATATCGTACTGAAAAAACAAACGTCCGATGTAATCGTGAGCACCACCGGCAGCATCCGCCGCCGCGGCGATGGCGCCAGCACCCGCACCAATATCAACTACGGCATCAAAATAGGCGATCGTGGCGGCTACCTCAACGCCACCGCCGAATTTGCCACACAAGCCGTCTCCCTCCAGCCCGGCCGCGACGACGCAGGACTGTACAACGGTCCCATTTACGGCGGCGGCGCCAATACCCGCGGATACGATAATATTTATACCAAAGAAATAGACGATGCCATCCTCGCCAGCCGGGGCATCGACCGCCACTTCTTTGACCAGCGTGGCGGAGGTTCCAACAAAGCAAAAGACGCGCTGCTGTTTTTTAATACAGCCATTCCCGTTAGTGACCAGGCGGAAGTATACGCATTTGGCGGTATCAGTCACCGCAACTCCCAATTCACGGCGGTATACCGCCTCCCCGGCTGGACGGAACGCAACAACACCGGTCTTTACCCCGACGGTTTCTTACCCGACATGGATAACAGCATCTCCGATAAATCCATCGCCATTGGCCTGAAAGCTAAAGCAGGCGAATGGAACCTCGATATCTCCAATGTATTTGGTAAAAATGACTTCGGCAATGTGATCAGCAATTCACTCAACGCCAGCCTGGGATTAAAAAGTCCCACTACCTTCGACGCCGGCAAATACAACGCCTCACAAAATACCGCCAGCCTGGATATCAGCCGGTACTTCCCTTCGGTACTGCATGGCCTTAATGTTGCATTCGGCGCACAATACCGCACCGAAACCTACCAGATCATCGCCGGCGAAGAAGCTTCCTACAGCAAAGCAGACCTTCGCCCCATTTACTCCCTAGATACCTCTGTTAACGGCATCCCTTACCTGGCCGACGGCGGCCTCCTCGCACTCAACGGCCTCTCGCCCGGATCACAAATCCACGCCGGATTCCGGCCGTCGAATGAAGTGAATGTAAGTCGCGCTATCGTAGCCGGCTATGCAGATGTGGAGCTCAACGTCACTGAAAAATGGCTGGTGTCTGCCGCCGTCCGTGCGGAAAACTTCTCCGACTTCGGCAATGTAACCACCGGAAAAATAGCCACCAGGTATAGCTTTGCGCCCTGGCTCGGTATCCGCGGATCTGCCAACACCGGCTTCCGCGCACCCGACCTCGCACAGTTCTATTATACCGAAACCTCCACCAGCTTCCAGCAGGGCCGCGCCATCGACCAGGTAACGGCCTCCAATAAAAACGCCGCTACCCGGGTGCTCGGCATCCCCTCCCTTACGCCGGAAAAAAGTACAGGATACACCGCCGGTATCACCTCACAACCCGCCAGGAATGTGGAACTAAGCGTAGACGCCTATCTCGTGGATATTAAAAACCGTGTAGGCAATACCGGTAATTTCTCCGCTAACGATCCCAATCTCCCGGCGGATGTAAGGGCGCTGCTCCTGCAAACAGGTACCACACAGGCAAAGTTTTTTTACAACGCTTTCAGTACCCGCACCAAAGGAATTGAATTCACCGGCAGTTACAAAATTCCCCTGCACAGCTACAGCCTCCAACTGCTGGCAGGCGGCAACTTTGTGAAAAATGAAGTAACGGCTGTAAATACGCCCAAAGGATTGGAACAATACAAATATGTTATCTTCAGCGAATCAGAAAAAGCCAGGGTAACCACCAATATTCCGCAACAAAAAATAACGTTGCAGGCTATACTGAATACACCCCGCTTTACCTTCCTTGCACGCACCATTTACTTCGGTTCCGTTACTACCGCCTCTGCGCTCAATGCTAACTTCCCGCGGCCCGATTACTACTTCCAGGAGCTGAAACCCATCTGGGTCACCGATTTCTCAGTAGGCTATCATATCAGCAAAGCCATACAGGTAACCGCGGGGGTAAACAATGCCTTCAATGTACTGGGCGATTACTCCGATAAAGTAATAGCAGGATTACGCAATCCATCCGTAGTAGGTATCCAGAACGGCAGCGCAGGCATCCAGCCGTTTGTAAGATTATACGCCCGTTTCTAATCCTTAAAAAATGTAATCATGAAAAATAATCTCCTCTTGCTGGGCAGCTTCACCATACTGGCTTTCAGCGCCTGCAATAAAACAGATTACCTCGATGTAAACGCCGGCGACCGGCCACCCCTCTCCGCGAATATCCGTTTTGTAAATGCCCGCATCCCTGCTACCGGGATCCAGTTCTGGACGTTTACACAAAAGGTAACAACGGATGCTGTACTCCCCGGCGCCGCATCTCCCTATGTAACTACTACTTTCGGAAATGTACAAATCAATTTCACGGAAGGCAGCGGCACTGCCTATAAAGCTTCCCGGCAGTTTGGCAACAGCGCTGTGTATTCCGCCACCGGCGGACCTAACGGCCCTATTGCAGGATACTACCATACGGTATTTGCCGCCTCCACAAAGTATAATGCCGCCAAAGATACCCTGCTCCTTTTTTACGACGACCTCTCTGCTCCCGCCGCCGGTAAAGCAAAGCTCCGCTTTGTACACCTGGCGCAAGGCGTTGCCGGTGTGAGTGTACGGTTACAACAAAATAATACGGAAACCCCGCTGTTCACCACTATCCCCTACGGCAGCTCCGGCGGTAGCAACCTGCAGGGCACTGCATACGACAGCGCCCCGTTCACTAACGTAAACGCAGGTACGGTTTCGTTGATCGTCAGCGCAGGGGAAAATGCATCGCCGGTTGTTATTGATCAGCAGGCACTCACTAATATCGCTCTCGAAGCAGGAAAGATCTATACCGTATTTATCCGGGCCGACAGCAAGGGCGTGGTGAGTGCGGGAATACTCTCCACTACAAGTTTGTAGCCTGCAACAAAAAAGCTGTCTCAAAGTAATTTTGAGACAGCTTTTTTGTTAAACTAATGCTTAGAAAAAAGTCTTTTGCAGATAACTTTCCAGGGAAGCTGGTTTCCGGCCCAACAAATTTTCCAATTCAGTACCTGGCAGATTGAACTCATTCTTTTTAATCGCTTCTGCAAAGCCCGACATAACACCAACATACGCCGGTGGCACGCCCGCTTTCGCTAAAGCGGCTGTATACGCATCATGCGGGGCGTCAACATAAACTACCTGCTTATTAGCCAGTTTAGATAATAGTTGCGCAATATCAGCAAAGGAATAAGTAACATCAGATGCAATGGTATATTCCTTATTATCGTGTCCTGTTCCGGCAAGCACATTAGCCGCTGCTTCTGCCATATCTAACCTGGACGCGTAAGGTACCCTGCCTTCTCCACCCGGAATGAAAACACCGGTTTCCACTACCTTTTCTCCAAGAAACATCGGCAATACATCTGCATACAGATTGTTGTTCAGCAGCGTATAGGTCAATCCGGATGCTTTAAGATGGTTAGCGGTAGCGATGTGTGAATCTACCACCATAGGAATAACGGTGGTAGTTGGAGCATTGGTCGCAACGCTGGTATAAATAACATGTTTCACACCTGCTTCCTTAGCGGCATTGATCACATTGATCTGCTGACCGGCACGATCATTAAAATCACTGGAAGATACCAGCAATATTTTGTCAACGTCCTTAAAAGCCGGTACCAAAGAGGGATAATCGTGATAGTTGCCAACCCTGATGCTAATGCCTTTTTCTTTTAATCCACTTGCTTTTGCTTCGTCTCTTACTAATGCCGCAACCTGGTTAGCGGGAACTTTCTTCAGCAGAAAATCGATCACCGCTGCTCCTAAATGGCCGGTGGCGCCTGTTACAAGAATCATCATATTAAGTTTTAAATTTTTAATAATACCGGTATGTAACTACCTTTACATACTAATCGTATGTTAGTTACCTTTGGTAAGTCAAAGCTATTAAACAATTGATTATCAAACAATAAGGCACTAACAGGTGCGCCAATTACCTCCGGGTAAGTAATACTAAAAATCAATCCGTTGACATGATAGAAGAATATAAAAAATTTGATAAATCCATCCCTTGCCCGGTCAGAACATTGATGGACCGGATTGGCGACAAATGGGCGGTACTCGTTATCAGTACCCTGGGTGAGAAGGGAACCATGCGTTTTAACCAGCTGCATGAGATGATTGGAGATATCTCGCAAAAGATGTTGACCGTAACGCTTAAAAAGCTGCAGGAAGATGGATTGGTATCCCGTAAAATGTACCCCGAAATTCCTCCGAGGGTTGAATATACCTTAACGGCTATGGGCGAAAGCCTTTTACCACATATTATAGGTCTTGAACAATGGGCCATCGCTAATATGAGTGGCATTCAACAATCCAGGCAACTGTATATGTCCGCTAAATAATATTGCAAAAAAAGCTGTCTCAAAATTACTTTCGAGACAGCTTTTTCCTATAAGTTATTATCAGAAGCTCACCTTGCCGCCCACCGTTATCCAGCGGCCAGGCATAGGCACTGCGCCCGCTTCCACATAGGTTACATCCAGCAGGTTGTTGGCATCTGCATAGATCTGGTAACGTGGTTGCCTATACGCAATACGCGCATCTACCAGCGTGTAATCTTTATAATTCACCCGCATACAATAACGCGCTGCAGCGGAAACACTGAAGTGGCCGATATCCGTGCGCACATTGGCGGTGAACTGGTGCCGCAAACTTTCAATGACATACCGCGAAATCTTCGTTGTGATCGCATCCCCTTTGAAGGATGGAGAAAGATAATTGTACCCGGCATTTACGCCAAAGCTGTTAACCAGCGAACCACCATTGAAAATAGTATTATAGCCGCTGTTAAGGGAAAAGCCGGTCATATCTGCCCGCTGGAAATTTTGCGGCTGCCAGGGAACCTTTGTTGGGTCTACACCACCGGCTGTATCTTTTACAAAATCAATAAAGTTGCTGACCTGCCTGTAGAACACAGACCCTGCAAAAGAAAATTTACCGCTGAACTTCCGTATCCCCGCTTCTGCAAAGGATGCTTTTTCCGGTCCCAGGTTTTCGTTGCCGATAATACCACCGCCTTTATAATAAAGATCGGTGTAAGTAGGCAAGCGCTGGGCGGTACCTGCATTGGCAAACAGTTTTATATCGGGGGTAATATTAAAGCCCACATCTGCTCCCGGGAAAAACTGCCAACCGTATACGGTGTTATAATTGAGATAACCGCCTATCGTGAAACTAAAGCGGCGGTCGGCCACCGACTTATACTCTCCATACAGCCCAAGGTTGGTTCTGTCGTGGTTACCAAGATTAGAACTCTTAATATGCTCGTAACGTCCTTCCACACCGGCGCCAATGGTACCGACAGCAGTAGTGAACGTATTATTCAGCTCTGCATCAAATACGTGGGTATTATGAAGATTACGGTATTTATCTGGTTTTATGTAGATGTAATCATCTTTGGTGTACCGGTAGCTCACCCTGGGCGTCATTACCCAGTTGGGATTGATCCGCGAAGTATTGCTTACGGCGGCGAAGACGGTTTTCACGGTTTCTTCTGCATTCAGATCACCGGGGGCTGCATAAAAGCCGTTGGCGCCGTAGCCGTTATTTACAAAACCGGCCATTACATTGTACTGGTGCAGGGTATCGCGGTTAAAGGCGGCCTGGTAAAATGCACGGTAGTTGCTGTACGCTGTATTATAACGGTAGCCGTTGCCCTGGTTGCGGCTGGCGGAAAGCGACTGGCTCACACCATTCTTTACCAGTGCGCCGGCAGCACCAATGCTGTAAGCGCCGTAAAGGTGATTGTTTTCGTTCTTTTTGAAGCTGCTGCCCCCGCTGCCGCTAACGGTAGCGCCACTTTGGGTGGCTTTGCGGGTTACGATATTGATAGCGCCATTCAATGCGTTGATCCCGTAAATACGGGCGGCGGCGCCTCTCAGTACTTCAATATGGTCCACATCGGAGAGAGACACCGGCAGGTTCATGATGTTATGGCCTGTTTGCGGATCGGTTATTTTCACCCCGTTCAGCAGCACCAGCGTCTGGTCAAAAGTACCGCCGTCGATGCCAATATCCGCCTGGATACCGCCCGGACCGCGTTGCCGCACGTCCAGTCCCGGCACGTAAGCCAATACTTCCGTGATAGACGACACCGGCATGGCTTCTATCTGCCGGCGGGTAATGATGGTAATATTACGGTTCACCGCCTTTACAGGCGCGGCCAGCCTGTTTTCCTGCACAATCACCTCATCCAGGTGGTGGGTGATAAGGACAGAGTCGGCCCGCTGCTGCGCCGTGGCGCTGCCACAGAGGCCCAGGAACAGGGATATCAGTAGTTTATTATTCGGTACTGCTACACGCATCTTTAAAAATCGTTGCTAAAAGAGCGCAAAAGTACGTATTAAATCATTTATTCAATCATGAAAGCCGTTGCCGGCTCATGAAACGGCACCTGCGATGCGCAACCAGGTATCCCGGTCCATCTCAAACCTTACCTCACCGTTTTTCATCAGCCCTGCATTTTTCCAGCCGCTGCGGGTGTAAAACCGCTCTGCCCTCGTACCTGGCGAGGTTCCCAGCCACAACGATGTCTGATACACCGCAAAGTACCAGTCGAGCATCAGGCGCTGCAACTCCCTGCCCACTCCCACTGCTTCCGTACGTGGGTCTACAAACAACGCCCAGATATTATGCCGGTGCGTATCCACAATGGCAAACCCCACAATAACACCGGCAGATTCACATAACCATCCCCTGCCATCGGTAGTGAGATATTGTATGTAATCAGAAGTGGTAACCAGGCCGGGGTTATTCAGTACATTTTCCTTTACAGCGCCACGTACCCGTTGCAAACCGGGAATATCTGCAGTAGTTGCTTCTCTGAAAATCATATACAGGGATTAGGTGATCACGCCGACGCATACACGTAATTGCCAGCCAAAATATATTCACCCGGGCAAGATACATTTATCTGCACAAAAATCTTAATTTTGCAGGGCGATGACACCAGAAAATAACAGGAAAGCAAAGATCCTCAAATGGATAAAAAAGCTCGGCTTCTGGGGCTTTCTTTTCTTCCTTATAAAAGGCCTGCTATGGCTGGCCCTGGGCTATTGGGGCGTTTCTTTATTCCGCTAAAAACGGAACACCCCGTCTATCACTGTTACCGCTTCTCCTTTCAGCAATACCCGGTTACCTTGTAATACTACTTTCAGTTCACCACCCCGCTGTGATGCCTGGTAAGCAAAGAATTCATTTTTATGCAAACGTGCAGCCCAATATGGCGCCAGGCTGCAATGTGCGGAACCTGTTACCGGATCTTCATCAATGCCCACCGGCGTAGCAAAATACCGGGAAATAAAATCGTACGGCGATCCTTCATCACCCTTTCCCGTCAGCACCAGTCGATACGGCGCCAGCAGGTTCCTGTCGGGCACAAAGCCCGCCACCGCAGCTCCGGTTTTCAACTCCACCAAATAGCGGTCTACGCTGAACACCACGTTCGTCACCTCGTCTTTAAACAATGGTTGCAGCTCTTCCGGCAGCGTAGCGGGTTCATGGTCCCTGGCGGGAAAGTCGAGTGTAATCCATCCGTTTTGCCGGCTGGCGGTGAGCAGTCCGCTCAGCGTGGTAAAGGAAATGGTTTCATCAGGAGCCGCCAGCCCGGTTTCCCATAATACATGCGCACTGGCCAGCGTGGCATGTCCGCAAAGCGCCATTTCCACCAGCGGCGAAAACCAGCGCAGGTGGTAGCCATTCTCCACCCGTAATAAAAAGGCCGTTTCCGCAAGATTGTTCTCGGCGGCGATAGCTTTCAGTACTTCATCGTCCGGCATCTGCTCCAGGAGGCACACGCCTGCCTGATTGCCTTTAAAAGGCTGCCTGGTAAAGGCATCTACCTGAAAAAATCTTACTTCCATATGTTACTGCAATTTGTAACACAAAAATGCGGTGATTTATTTTCTGAAAACAGATGCAATTCTGCTCATTTCGACCAGATCAGATATAAAAAGGCTCCATGCAACACCTGCATGGAGCCCCTGAAATGTTATCTTTATGATCCTACTTTTTAGGCGGGAGCGCAAAAGCCACGGCGTCGTGCTCAAAATGTCCCTTGTGTGAACCATCACAAAACGGCTTATTGGCAGAACGTCCGCAACGGCAGATCCCTACCGCTTCCCGGCCGCCCAGGTCGTATTTGTTGCCGTCTTTATCCACGATTTCAAATTCACCTTCTATTTTCAGTGAACCATTGTTGTTAACAGTAATCTTTGTAGCCATAAATGTTCCTTATTTGAGCGGCAAAAGTAGGAAAAACAAATGGCTATTACGTTAACACGTGGTTAGCCTTCCTCCACAACCGAAAGTATATTGCCGGCAGGATCCGTAAACCAGGCTATCACCGGCCCGCCTCCGCGGAATATTCCTTTCTTATCTGTTTTAAGTTCCCCTTCATATTGCTGGAACTTTACCCCCTTTGCGGTCAGCTGGTCTACAGCTTCTTCCACATTACTCACCTGGAAGTTAAGCACCGTAAAGGTAGCAGGCGTATGATCCGGTTTTTCATAGATCCAAACCGATGGTATACCCGCAATTTTAAGTGTGATAACCGGCTCTTTGCCGGCTGATACTACTTCTATTCCCAGCGTTTCCTGGTAAAAATTCTTTGCCTGCTGCAGATCATTAACCGAAAAACTGCTGAATGCTTTTGTTTTCCCAAACATAATAACTGTTTTTTTCAGGTGAAGAATAAATGCAGTGCCCCCCCGCACAGCGGCCTGCTCCATTGCATATGCAGCTATAAATATATCACCATTATATCACAGTTACAGGGGGTAAACAGGGCAAATAACGGGTGTATTACGACATAAATTCTTTCACTGCTTCTCCCAGATCATATACCGGTGTCTGCGTCTTTAATGCGGCCGCTACAATGCTGCTGCCCGCCGCACTTCGGTAGCCACCGGCACAATGCACCACCACCGGCTTATCTGCCGGGATTTCGGATACCCGTTCCCGTAGCTGATCCAATGGAATGAGCATCGCATGCTCAAAAAGCGGTTCCTCCTCTATTTCTGATGGCATGCGTATATCCACAACCGTATACTGCTCCGGATGTTCCCGGAAATCCGCCAATGGTATGGGCGCCATTGTTTCGGTTCCTTTTGTATAAACCGCCGCGGCCCTGATATTACGCTCATAACCAATTTTAGCCGCCTTGCGGATCACCTCCTGCAGCTCCGCTTCGTTCTCTGCCAGCAAATAATACGATTCCTCCGGCGCCACCATGCTACCCAGCCACGTTTCAAATTTTCCGCCATTCTGCAGGTTAATTGCATTGGGCAAATGACCCTGCTTAAAACCGGACTGTGGCCTGCTGTCTATTATAACAATATTTTGCTCAAACGCCGGTACGCCCTTTACGACTTCCACCTTGTCCAGCGAAGCCTGCAAATCCGGCGCTCCTTCCCGGTTTACAGCTACATCATAGGGAAAGTATTTTGGAATAAAAGGCTGCTCCGATAATAACGCCACCACAAATTCTTCTTCCGTGATCGGCTGCAGGCTCCAGTTGCTCACTTTCTCAGCGGCAATCGTACTGCTGTCGGCATCGCCGAGCGACTTACCACATAACGTACCGGCGCCATGTCCCGGGTACACCAGTACATCATCCGCCAGCACCATCAGCTTTTCATGAAGGGAATGATACATTTGCTTGGCCAGTTCATTGCGGCTCACAATAACATTGCCGGTATTTTCCCGGAGATCCGGACGACCGCAATCGCCCACAAACAAAGTATCGCCTGTAAATACAGCCCTGGGCGCTGCTTTATACACCAGCACCACACTGATGCTGTCCGGCGAATGACCGGGTGTATTCAATGCTTTCAGCACAATATCCCCCAGCATCATCCGCATACCATCATCAAAAGTTACATGCGGGTAAGCTGCATGGGTATACTTCGAACAATAAATAGTGGCTCCCGTAACGCGGTGCAGCTCCAGGTGTCCGCTCACAAAATCCGCATGCGGATGGGTTTCAATAACACCGGTGATCTTTGCATTCAATGCCATTGCATACGCCAGGTAAGGCGCAACATCCCTCGCCGGATCTATCACAATCACTTCCCCCGACTTTTCACTGTAAATAGCATAAGAGTACTGCGCCAATCCCTTGTCTTCAAACTGTTGGATATCCATGACTGTTTATTTTTAATGAGGTAATTGCATGCGTCCGGAATGAAGCATACAAGTTACGACAATCAGTATTATCACCAGTTACCCTTATTTGTTTGTTTTCGGGAGATGCAAAACGCCCCGGGAGTTCCGGGGCGCAAATTATTCACAGGGGTTACTTTACAAAACGGGACTGCAGGTAAGGCGCCGCGCCCGGCAGCTTTACCTTGTACCGGTAAAAGCCGCCAAAGGAATCTTCTTCTTTTAATAATTCATGTCCCGCTTTACTGATCCAGAATGTTTGCGAGTAATGCCCCCGGGGCGAATCTCCTTCGGTCAACAGCTTCCAGCAGTCCACCGGCCGCTGATCCAATGTCTGCAGCACTTCACCGCCGGTTACTTTATACATCACATATGCAGGAGGTTCCAGCCCTGCATCGTAAAACCGGATGGCAAAGGTTTTGCCTGCCTTTAAAGGCAGCATTTCAAACGTTTCAATGTCGAGATTCCAGTTATAATTGGGACGGTCAAATGCCAGCTTAAAATCCGCTGCTTTATTGTTCATGGTGGCAGTGTCGCCGCTGATCCCATTAGTCGTCCAGCGATAAGCCTGCTGCTCCCCGCCCCTGGTTTGTGCATGATACAAGGGTGAAAAGTCGGCCACGCTGTTATAGGAAATACTTTCGAGATACCGGGCGGTGTCACTCCCATACCAGTGTTGGGTGATCCGGAATACCGGTTCATTGTTGCGGCTCGTTTTCTCAATCTCCCGCACCCACAGGCTCAGGTCCAGCCAATTACTGCGGGAAGGCATCTGGAAGTACACGAGGTATTGTTTTACTCCTGGCTTCAGGAAGGCTGTATTCAGCCGGTGATGTTGCTGATCAACTGTATCGGTTTGTGCAAAAGCGGGGAGCATGGCAATGGTGACTAACAGTACCGAAAGGACCAGGAAACGTTTAGGTTGCATATCTATCAGGGAATTTAAAGTTTTCAATATCCGCCGCCGGAGGGCGTACGGACGTGTAATTATGCTCAAAGATTCCCGGTTTCCGGTCTGTCAAAAAAATGATTTCAATAACAAACCTTGTATTTTTAATAACCAGGCGGTTTTACCCATCGCCAGCCATCGTTGAATTTCCGGGCCTGCCCGTTGAGCCATTACCGGTATTTATTGAATCCTGAACAGTACGGGGGCCAATGAGCGCAAAAGCTTCGTAAATTGAGGCATGCAATTGATAAGTCGTATGCCGGCAGCCACTAAAGTGCAATGGGCGCTTTGGCTGGTTGTTTTCCTGATGATGTTTTTCTCCATGCTGCCGGAAGATGGCTTCTGGCAGGCAGCCATTTTTTCACTGTTCAACACCCTTTTTTATGCGCTGGTCATTTATGGCAATATCAGCTGGCTCTATCCACGGCTTTATTTAAAAGGCCGTATAGCGGTATACGTTATAGCCGTGCTGCTGTTTTTACTGGTGGCGGGATTATCCAGGGGCTTCTTTCTCAGCTGGATCTATAACACCTGGTTCACTTCGCAACCCGAACCCGTTTCCATAAAAATCATGCTCCGGTATATGACCGGCATCCCGATGTTGTTTTTACTAAGCTTTGTATTCCGGATGGCCATCGTTTACTTTGAGCTGAAAGCACAGGCCGCCGCACTGGTTTTACAGAACACAAAAGCAGCGCTCAACCTCCTGAAATCACAGGTGCAGCCGCATTTTCTTTTTAATACCCTTAACAACATCTATTATGAAGCCTACCTGGAAGCGCCGCGAACCGCCGCACTCATTGAGCGGCTGTCGGATATCATGCGGTATTTTGTAGATGAAAGTCCGAAGGACCAGGTAGACATCTCCACAGAAATAAACTTCCTGGAAAATTATATAGCTTTGGAGCGCATCCGCATCCGGCACGATATTGATCTGCAATTTACCCGCGAGGTACCCGGCGGATGCAGCATTCCGCCGATGCTGCTAATGACTTTTGTAGAAAATATTTTCAAACATGGAATTGATAAAACCAGTTTACAAAACCACATTGATATTTCACTCGTGAAACAGGAAAACAGGTTACTCTTCACCACCCGCAACAGCTTACCGCAACAGCCGGTACATAACCATCCGCTGGGGTCCGGCATCGACAACCTCCGGAAACGCCTTACCCTGTTGTATGGCGCCGGCTTCATCCTGCAAACCACCCGGTCAGAAAATTATTTCACCGCCTTTTTATCCATTCCGTTATGAGCCTGAAATGTATGATTGTGGATGATGAACCCAATGCGGTAAATTTGCTGGAACTGCATATTCAGCAAACCACCGACTGGCAGCTCATCGCCAAATGCTATCACGCGCTGGAAGCGCTGACGTTCCTCAAAAGCAATAAGGCAGACCTGATTTTCCTTGATATCAACATGCCCCGGCTCGATGGCATGGAACTGGCCGCACTGCTGCCGCCGGAAATGAAAATTGTGTTCACCACCGCTTATACGGAATATGCCGCCGCCAGCTACAATTTTCAAACGGTCGACTATCTCCTGAAACCCATTACACTCAAACGTTTCCTGGCTGCCCGGCAAAAAATAGAAACAGCGTTTATGCATCCCCGTATGCCGGAAACCGCCGCTCCGGCGCCTTCCGCCGATTACTATTTTGTAAAAACCGGCAAAACCCTCCAGCAGATTAAACTCTCTGAACTACTATACATTGAAGGAGAAAAAGAATATGTGAGGATCGTTACCCTGCGGGAAGAAATACTGGTTTACAAACGCCTGAAAGAAATTGCCAGCCAGCTACCGCCGCCTTTTATCAGGGTACACAACTCCTACATTGTAAACACCAGCCGGATCGACAAAATCCAGGATAATCACCTGTTCATCGCCGGCAAACGTATTCCGCTAAGCGACAAATTCCGGCCCGCATTTATGGAAATGATACAACAGCGTTTTTTATAAACCGGTATTTTACTTAAATTGCAGTTACCGCAATTTTCAACCAAAATGATATACAGGGAAATCCTTCCGGAACAACTGTTAAAACCATATGTAAAATGTTACTACCATTTTGAATCCGAGGCAGACACTGCTATCGACGATGTAGTATTTCCCGGCGGTCATATGGAAATTATCTTCAACCTGGGAACAGCCACCTGGAAAACAGCCAGCAATAATATCTTTCAAAACACCCCTAAAATTGAACTCTGGGGCCAGATTACCCGTCCCCTTCCCGTGAAAGCAGCAGGCAGCTATAATAAAATGCTGGGCGTGAGATTTTACCCTCATACCGCCGCATTTTTTATGCAGGAAGATATCATGCTGCTGAATGACCAGGTGAACGACCCTGCAGATATGCTGGGCAAGTCCATCCACCAGTTGCATATGAAACTGCTGGAAGAAGAAAACCTGGACCGGCAAATAAAACTGGTGGCACAATTCCTGTTAAACAGGTTACAGGAAGTAAACCGGAAACCGCTGAACATCGCTATGGTGGGCAATATCATCCACCAGATGAAGCAGCCGGACGCTGATGCAAAAATTGAAAGTATCGCGCGGCAACATCTTATATCTTCCCGGTATCTTCATAAACTCTTCTTACAATATACCGGCGTTCCGCCAAAATTTTATACAAAGCTGCACCGGTTCCAGAAAAGCCTGGAACTGGTGCAGCAACACAAACTTTCCCTCACAGCCATTGCTTATGAATGCGGGTATTTCGATCAATCCCACTTTATCCGGGAATTTAAATCCTTCACCGGCGTTTCTCCTGCCTCTTACAAAGTATCCCCCTATCCGGTTACGCTGATCTGATTTGCTTCCATCATTTTGTTTTCGCTACTGTCGACGACAACAACCCCGCCACCTTTGCTTCCATGCCATCTGATTTATTGCGGGCAGCATCTGCTTTCACGGCGTTAGCGGCCGCCCACTGCATGAGCGCATCGTCATTCCCCTGAGCAGCCAGCGTAGCGATCCGGTAATAAGTATAAGCCAGCAGGTCTGGTGCGCGTGATACGCATTGCAAAGCACGCTGATAATAGGCCAATGCTTCCGCCGGTTTATTTTGCATGGCAGCAATACGCCCCATGTGGTAAAAAAGTGTAAACTCCACACTGTACTGATCATCGGGAAAACCTTCTTTAATATAGGATTGCGCCAGCTGCATGGCTTCGTCATTTTTTTGCTGACGGCGCAGGTTCATCACCCGCACCACTTTTGCCTGGGCAAGCGCCTCCGGTGTTAGCGCGTCGTCCCAGTGAAGCACTTTAAAATAAGGATCTACCTGTACCTCCTTTACTTCGCCATTAACCGGCAGTTGCAGCTGATTGCTGCGGTCGCGTATAGTGACTTGCTGCAGTGAAGTGGTTCCGTTGCTATACGTGATCAGCACTTCCAGCGGGAGATGGTATATACTGTCTTTTTGCGTAATGCTGAGTTGCAGTTTATTTTGCTGTTGCTGCCAGCTACTTTGCCAGGAAGGTGCGCCCAACCGCTCAAACCACTGGCGGTAAAACCATTGCAAATTGCTGCCATGCGCCTTCTCCACTTCCATCTGGAAGCCGTCCCACGTAATGCCACTGCGATTATATTTATCGCCGATCGTGCGCAACGCTTTGTGGAAGACGGCCTTGCCAACGGTATTGGATAGTAGTTCCAGGGCAAGAAACCCTTTACTGTCGCCAATAGTATGACCATTATTACCTGATAACGACACCAACGCTTCATCATTGCCGGCAGCTACGTTTTTAAGATAGCCTAACCCACACTGGTCACTGATATAGCCGGGGTAACCGGTTCTACGGTAGGCCATCGCATGGGCGCTGTCGAAATGATTCACCACCTGCAAAGAACCATATTGTGCCAGTCCTTCGGAAAGCATGGCCTCACCTTTACTGCCGGCCGATAATACTTTATTGCCCCACCACTGGTGACCTATCTCATGACCAAAAAGCGCATAGTTAAATTCGCGCAGTGCCCCGGTAGGCATGGCCACACCACCCAAAATACTGGCGCCGCCAATACCTGTGATTTCAGCCACATAGTCGGGGTATTCAATAATGGAAAAGTTAGGGATGTCCAGCGGACCAAATTGCGACGACAGGTAGTCCAGCACCGCAGCGGACTTGCGGCTTAAATCGTTGCCATCAACACCCTTACTTAAACTGTAAGTAAAAAAAGACCGCTGCCCTTTATATTCCTGGCGGGTGTAATTACCGATATAAAGTGAGAAAATATCCGGTTGTGCATAATGGAAAGTATAGGTGTGTCCGGTCACTGTCACCGTACTTGCAGCCATTATAGGCATCGCGTTAGCGGAAGTGGTAACAGCAATGGTGCCAGTACCACGGGTATGATTACCTGCGCCATCTGTAACCTGTGGATACCACGCAGCGCCGTAACCGCCGGCCATACAAAAGGTACTGTCGAGATAATACTGGAACGCCGGCGCACCACCCCGCTCATACGCACAGGTAAAGTGCAGGGCCGTTCCTGCCGGCAGTGGGGATCGGAAATGCCAGCGGTAAATAATATCCCCGGAAGCCTTGCGGCTGGTATCCATTACGGCGGCAGCACCCTGCAACTGCAACGTTACCGGTCCTGCGCCCTGGCTGATGACGATATCCACTGAGTCGGCAATAGCCGTGTCGGTTTCAAAACTAAATCCGCCCTGTACAAAAAACGACTTCTTTACCAGGTCCGCTTTTACCTGCAACTGGTAATCCAGGTTACGCTGTGCTGATAATAATGCCGGTGCTAACAAATATAAAAAGACGATCAATCGGCGCATACTCTTTTTCTACAAAGTAACGGCCGGCGCCACAAATAAAATGGTACCGGATTAACTTTTTAGCAATGCCCGGAATTTATGGGGAGTAGTACGGTAAAACAACCGGAAACACTTCACCAGGTGGGAAGCATCGGAAAAACCGGCGGTAAAGGCAATATCTGTTACCGGCAATGTAGTGGTGAACAACAGTGTCATCGCTTTTCGCACCCGCATCTTTAACTGGTACTCGCCGGGCGTAATCCCCTCCCTTTCTTTAAAGGCACGGGCCAGGTAAACGGGGTGTACAAACACCCGCGCGGCTAACGATTGAATAGTATGATGAGTATCAAATTCATTTTCCAGGATCTCTTTTGCCTTGGGAAGCCAGGGCAGGCGTTCAGGCATCTTGTCATTGGTGTATTCACACAGCCAGTTGATAATATGTTCTTCCGGTAATGAACTGCCCGGATCCTGTACAAAGGCATACAACAAGCGGTACAGGTAATCGAATGTGCCGGTTTTATAGATCGCCGCGGTGCGGGGAAGCAAATGATCCAGTTCCAGCTCCTGCAATCCGCCTGGCTTAAATTCTATATTCAAACACCTGCCGCCTACTGCCTGGAAGTGGTTGGCATGGCTGTATCCGGCCGGCCGGAAAAGCACTTCGCCGGGAACCACCCCGCTCTCCGTTTTTTTACTCCTCTCTTCATAACTGCCGCTGATCAGCAAACTCAGGTACGCATTTTCATGATAGTGCTCACGGATCTGCACATCCGGCTGGTATGCCGTAATGTTCAGCCGGAAAGACGCATTCTCGCTGACCTGTTGTTCTTTGCCAAAATAATTACCTGGCGACAGGATAATACTCATAAAACGGGGCCGTATCCTTTAGGCGTAACGGTTATCAAAGATACTTTAATCATTGCTCTTTACGACCAATTGGCCTACCTTTGCCCTGCCTGATGAAATAATTTATGGAAATTAATGCCTCCGGAAACTACTTCCGGTACCTGATGCGAAACGACAACTACTTATTTTATGCCCCCTTGTTTGGCGTTTTTTTTAAAGGAGGCGTATGGGCGCTATCTATTCCCCTCTGGATTTACATCATCCGCTCCAAAGCCATCCGCACATTCACTAACAGCATGAAGATCGATAACGGCCAGTTGCTCATTAACTACAGGAAGTGCTTTAAGAACAGGGAGAAAATTTTCCCCATCGCCGGCACTATCCTCGAATTGCGCAACTACCATGATGACGCACGTTCCCCATCTTACTACCACCTGGCAGTTGTTATCAATAAAAAAACAAAATACGTGGTTGACAGCCGGGAAGGCTTCACCAAAGAAACACTGGTGTCTTTCATGTCGGCCTTTTCAGGAATGATCCTTTACATTTAATAATCTTCCTCAGTAATCCAGATTACGTTTGTTCCCTTTCATACAATTTTAATCCTCTCGATAACCGGATGATCGATTTAGTCATACGGCTTACCCTCGTTTCCGTTCTTTTGGCAGCATAAATCCAGTCGATATAAAACTTCTGCTCACTTTCAGACAAGGATGCAAAGAAACGGTTAGCTGAGGGCTCGTCTTCCAGGCAAGCCTGCAGCTCCTCCGGTATTTCCAGCGGATCATCATCCCGGAACAGAGTAATTTCCACCCAATCGCCTTCTTTCTTTTTTATTTTCTTCCTGATAGCTGCTTTTACAGGAAGAAATAACAACCCGTTGCCCATAGGCATCAGGTGGCATTTTTTTATTTCATAGTCGTCAATAAACCCCTTTACTCTTACCAACCCAAAGGCTTTCACTTTATCGGGCGTAATTTCGGGGATACGGGCGAAAGTCCATCCACCTTTCCCAGGGATCTTCTCAAGGCGGTATGATTGACGGACGATTGGTGTAGCAGCCATAATATCAGAGATGGAACGAGCCTTAAAGTTATTGAAGTTTATTCATTACACCCAATTCATACAACGATGGCGGCGCGCTCCCTCTCGCTGGTCTTCCCCGCCCCTGAATGACTTTTCGACACCGGAAACTGTCCACATGTCAAAAATGTTTTCCTGAAAGCCGCCGGTCAGATAGGTTTGCACTAAACAATTATCTATGCAACCAATATCTTCTTCCCGGCTGGCGTATTTAGACTGGCTCCGCATCATCGCTATCCTGGGCGTTCTGTTTTTCCATTCCGCGATGCCCTATGTGTCTGAATGGGGATGGCATATAAAAAATAAAGAAACCAGCAATATGCTGCTTGAAATGAACGACTTCCTCCACCGCTTCCGCATGCCCCTGCTGTTCTTTGTTTCCGGCACAGTAAGCTATCTTATGTTGCAGCGCAATTCCGGCGGCAGCTTCATCGGCCTCCGTTTCCGGCGGCTGTTTATTCCGTTGCTGGTAGGCATACTGATCATTGTTCCTCCACAGGTATACATGGAGCGCCTCACCCAGGGCTTTAAAGGCAACTTCTTCGACTTCTACACCGGCATGTTTACCACCGGCGCCTATCCGCACGGCAACATGAGCTGGCACCACCTGTGGTTTATTGCTTACCTGCTGGTATATGATATCATTTTTGCGCCCGTTTTCGTATGGCTGATCTCCGGCAAAGGCAAAAATCTACTTCAAAAATTAAACTGGATGGGAAGCAAACAGTATATCTACCTGCTCATCATCCCGGGAACACTGGTACACACCTTTCTGCTCATCTGGTTCCCGCAAACCGGCGACCTGGTACACGACTATGGTTACTTCTTCTACTGGTTGTTTTATGTACTGGCAGGATTTATCTGTATTGCCAATCCCCTGTTCATGGACAGCCTGGAACGGAACCGCCGGTTTTCACTAGCCATCGCTTTCGCCGGCGTTATGATCATTAACTACCTGCGCTGGAATAAAATGGAACCCTGGCTCTTCAACGATAATGCTAAACATGCTCCCTTTACCTACGTATATATGGCTTTAAGCGGCATTGTTGCCTGGATGTGGGTACTGGCGATTGTTGGCTACGCAAAAAAATATCTCAATAAACCCCTGCCCATCCTGGCATATGCCAACCAGGCCGTATATCCGTTCTACATCCTGCATCAAACGGTTATTGTAATACTTACTTATTACCTGGTGCAGGTACCCGATGGCGTTGGACTGAAATACACTTTTACCGTTCTGGTTACTTTTTTAATCAGTATATTCATCTTCCATTTGTTTATCAGACCCTTTGCCATCATGCGTTTCCTGTTTGGCATGAAACCACCGGCACGGGAAGGGAAAGATCGCAGGTCTAAAGCAACAAAGTTAATACCGGCACAACCTGAAGTGGCATAATTAATCAGCTATCATGAAAATATTCTGGAAATATTTCTTTCCCCCATTGTATGGCCTGCTGGTATACTTTACCATCCGCCTGCTTACGGACAGCATCACAGAAATGAAATTCTGGTACCGGCCATTACTGGTTAACATGATTGAAATAGGATCCAGTATGCTGATGGGCTACCTTTTTGTGTGGATCTTCAACCTCCTGTTCCGTTATTTCGATCAGAAAAGTCAGGCCGGCTTCTCATATAAAATCATTCTGAAGGAATTGTTATACGTCTTTATCATCAATCAACTTATACAAAACGCTATTTTCACGCCCATGGCCGCCTTCACTGACAACGGCCTGCAATCGTTCGATCTCATCGATATCAATGTGATCCCTTTGTTGTATTGCCTCATCTACTATGGGGTACGCAGAAGCAACTCTTTTTTACAGGCATATATCAATAACCGGCTGCAGCTGGAGAAAATCACCAACGACCAGCTGCAAACAGAACTCAAATTCCTGCGGGCACAATACCACCCCCATTTTTTGTTTAATGCGCTAAACACAATATATTTCCAGATGGATATGGATGTGGAGGCAGCCAAAAAAACGGTGGAACGTTTTTCAGAGCTGCTCCGCTACCAATTATACGATCAGCAGCAAACGGTAAGCGTGATGAATGAAATACAATACCTGCAGAACTTTATTGCCCTGCAGAAGATCAGGTCGTCACGCAGGCTGCAGCTCAACGTATTTTTTGATGAAACCCTGCACGATGAACAGGTATATCCGCTGCTGTTTCTGCCGCTGGTGGAAAATGCCTTTAAATATGTTGGCGGTAATTTTCATATCAATATCCATCTGAAAAAACAGGATCATGAAATATCTTTTTGTGTAGAGAATTCAATACCCGATAAAATCAGCTTCCAGGAAAAAGGAGGCATCGGGTTAGATAACCTGAAAAGAAGACTGGAACTGTTGTACCCCGGTAAACATACGTTTACGGCGCAAATTAAAGACGATAGCTTTTTGGCTGAACTAAAACTCACTACCCGGTAATGGACCAATTAACGATACGCTGCATTATCACCGACGACGAACCGCTCGCCGGAGAAGGATTACAACGTTATGCCCAGAAAACGCCTTTCCTGCAGGTAATAGCTGTTTGTGAAGATGCCATACAGCTCAATACCCTGCTGAAGCAACAACCTGTGGACCTGTTGTTTCTCGACATTGAAATGCCTTATATCACCGGCATCGAATTCCTGAAAAGCTATCCCCATCCGCCCAAAGTGATTTTTACCACCGCATACGAGCAATATGCCATACAGGGTTTTGAGCTGGATGTACTGGATTACCTCGTAAAACCAATTTCATTCGACCGCTTCCTCAAAGCCGCCAACAAAGCATTTGATTATTTTTCCTCCCAGCACATCAGCAAAGAACAACCTTACTTCTTTATAAAAACAGATAATAAGCTGGAGAAAGTAATATTCAATGATATTTTATTTGCAGAAGCCTTGGGCAACTATGTGGCGATTTATACCACAGACAAAAAAATAATCACCCATGCAACCCTGAAATCAGTACAGGAAAGTTTACCTGCGCGGCAGTTCCTGCAACCACACAAATCCTACCTGGTTAACATCAATCATATCAGCGCCATTGAAGGAAATGTATTACACATGGGCAATCATGAAGTGCCTATCAGTAAATATCAGAAAGAAGAATTACTGGAGAAGATCGTCAACAACAGGCTGCTGAAAAATAAATAACATCATTTCATCCGGTCCCGGATAAACTGTATGACCTTATCTGCTGCCGGCCGGTATTGCGACTGGTACTTAATCCGCACCGAACTCTGATAGATATTATCAAAATACACCCAGCCGCCCATCTCCTGGATCACATATTTAGGCTGCCTTTCCGTATTATAAACTTTATCGAATGGCACGCCTGCAAGAAAGTCCTGGTGTACTTTTTCAAACAATGCTTTATCAATGCCCGGTCCGTTAACGAAAGTAATGTTCTCCTGCTCGTAGTGATAGTAACTGTCGAAATATACATCTCCCGAAAAATGATACGTGTGATCGTAGTAATCAATCACCTCCTCAAAGGCGGCAAACCGCAGGATCTTATCTGAATGCCGCGGCAGGATAATAAAAGGATATTGGCTATCGTCAATTACAGCAATGATATCTCCATCAATAGTAGTCGCAATGGTTAACCCATTCAGCACCGCAGGTTCTTCACTTTCCGGCAACTCCCACAAATCCATATACTCCCCGAAATTAGACCGGATATACGCTTCATCGGGTTGATGGATCATCAGCAGTTCGTTGATGGCTCCCAATCCGTAAGTATAAAGAAAATCCCGGTAGCTCACCGGCAAAGGAAATGTTACCGTATCGGTTATTTGCTGAAATTCAGCCGGGGTTAAGGGTTTTGTTTGTCCTATTAGGTAAGGAGCCTGCATAGCCTGTATTCACTTATTTGCAGCTGCAATATACGAAGCAATGGAGAATATTTTCATGGGATCATATTTAGCCACGCTTGTAAAAAAAATTCCAGTTCAGTATTACAAATAATACCAGTAGAAACAGGCAGTAAAATTGTAACACAACATCCAATCCTGAACGACCTATTGAAAATCCCAACCTGTAACTGGTAATTACCGGCGTAAATGCAGCAATACTAAAAGTGGCCAGCACTAGCGCCAAAAGTGTGGCTACCTTATTTATAAAAGCACTGTACCTCCATGCAGCCCAACCGATTATAATCAGCGATAGTCCAATATAATGCTCATAGGAAAAAGCTATATTGCTTGTGCCCACGGTATAAATGCTATATACCATTAATGTGGTAATGATAAGCAAGGGAATGTGCGGAGTTATTTTTTTCAGATTGAGTATCATTTATTACATCGTTTTTATATCCGGATTAATATTATCTGCTGTTATAAAATGTAATAAGACATTATCTTTCTCATATATACATACCTCAATATCGTTGTTCCTCTTAATAATTTCCTTTGCAAAATGAAGCGCTGTATTTACATCATCAAACACCGTAAAAACGCGCTGTGAAATGCTTACCGCTAGCTGAAAATTGTCGTCAATGACATGACCGGTCTTCCGTTTAGCCCTAAGCAAGGCCACTTCATTATTTTTTAGTTGTGGAAACGCTTCAATCATTGCCATTGTTTAAATTATCTATTCTCAATCATATCCCAATGGAAACCAAACACCCCGGTACACCGGTGGTTGCATGTTTGGAATTATCCAGCCCTGATTAAGTGTGCTTATATCAACATTTTCAACAATTTTCTTAAAAGGGGGTCTGTCTATATCTTTAAATACTTTCTCGTCCAAAATTTTAACTGCGTCATTGTAATCGCAGGCAGTTACCCCACAGCCAACGCCTATTCCTGGAGGAAACCCAAAAGCAGTTTCTATATCAAATTCAAACCAGAATCTTTTATAAATAGTCTTCATGGGGTATTGTTATGGAATCGGGTTTTAAAAATAAAAATAAATTCCTGTCTTACGTTTAACGGCTTCTTCAAAAAGAGATTTAATCTGGTTAACCTTACCTACGGCATTTGTTGCAAAGATACCACTGGTCAAGACCTTTTTTAATCGCCCAACATCTTCAATACCTTCATCTTCAAAGTCATCAATATTAATACCTGCTATATTATTTATAAGATCAAAAAAACCGGTGTCCCACAGTTCTTTATACTCCATTTCATTTAGCGTAACTTCTATTAATTGCTCAGAAGTTGCTGTATTGTAAATTAATGCGTCTTTGGCGGTTTTATCCTTAGGTACAACTATTATTTTATCCTTCATCAGTGTTTTTGTTTATATACTTATCCAGCAACACCCTCTCTCACCTCCACAATTTTTCGTATTTTTAATCAAAAAGTTAACCCATGGCAAAACAAACAGGAATACTCCCTTTTACAGGGAAATTGGGTAACCTCATTGGTTACCGGAGGAACGGAAGTTACTTCGTCCGTTCCATGCCCGAAGAAGTAAGACAAACCACCGCTACACGGCAGTCATCCCGGAATTTCGGCGTCGCCAGTAGAACAGGTAAACTGATCCGGCAGGCTATAACGCCCCAATTAAGCATTGGCCGCGATGGTACGCTGGTAAACCGCCTCAATAAAGCCCTCATACAAGGCGGCAAGGACCGCCTGCAACAACTCGAAGGCTTCCGGTTCAACCGCCACACCGGCGTGGAGAAATTCTTCTCCCGGCTCCCGGTGCTGTCTGCGGATGGTACATTGGCTATTCCCGCACAAACCTGGTCGCCATCAACCGCCGGCGATCTGCTGGAGATCAGTGTAATCGCCGTTCGTATTAATCCGGTTACACACCAGGTAACCGGCACCCGCAGCACCTCCCTGTTCACAAATATAGAGGAACCATTCAATGGCACCACACTGGACGCTAACGCTCCCGGAAAAGGCACCTTGCTCATTACACTCCAGGTGAGAATATTTAACGGCACTACCCCTACACTAAACCGCCGGTTTATGGCCGCCGATATAATAGCGGTCGTACTGCCGGTCACCAAACAAAAATCCCGCAAAGGAAACCGCCTGGCCGGTGTAAAACAGGTACTGCGGTACGCTCCGGATAAAGTTAACCGCAGCAGCGTCAACACCAACTCAACACGGGATCAAGTCCACCTCTCCTCCGGGCCTTCCCCTACTCCTTGCCCTGCCATAGGGCATTCCAGGGCATGTGCACCCCCATCCATTGCATATCTCTTTTAAAGACTGTATTTTACAAGGATCAACAGACAGGCATTTTTCATGACAAACACCGATATAACGGTTAAAAAACTCTCCGGACTGGATCATTTAAGGTCGCTGGCAATACTCATGGTGTTGTTCTATCACTACCGCATGTTCCAACATCCGCAATGGCTGGATAATATCATGGGCTTCGGGTGGACGGGCGTAGACCTGTTCTTCGTATTAAGCGGATACCTTATATCCTATCCCCTCTTTGTAAACATGGCATCCGGGAAAAACATTTCCCTCCCGGAGTTCTTTATCAAACGTTTCTTCCGGATCATTCCGGCTTACCTGGTCGTGCTTACCATCTACTTCCTTTTTCCGGCATTCCACGAAAGAGAAGCCCTGCCGCCGCTATGGAAGTTCCTGACCTTTACGCAGAACTTCAATTTCGACATTAAAAACTACGGCACGTTCTCTCATGTATGGTCCCTATGCGTGGAAGAACATTTTTACCTGCTTTTCCCGCTGGTACTGGTTACGCTGCTCCATTTCAAGGTATGGAGAAAGGCGGGATTCCTGCTGCCGGCGTTGTTTATATTGGGTATCGGCATCCGGCTGTACTGCTGGTACGCATTGATTGCCCCTCACACAGAGCAGGACAATTTCTGGGTGATCTGGTACCGGCACATGTACTACCCCACTTATACCCGCCTTGATGGCCTGCTTGCCGGTGTTTCCATTGCCGCGCTGTTTGCATTCAAACCTGCAGTAAAAGCGTGGATCATCAAACGTGGAAACGTTATTTTATTATTGTCCCTGCTGGTGCTTACAGGCGCCTGGTTCCTGTGCAATGAACAGGAAAGTTTTTACGCTTCCATATTCGGTTACCCGCTGGTGGCAGCAGGATATGGATTGATGGTGATAGCAGCGGTAAGTCCGACAGGCATATTGTACCGGTACAACAGCCGGGTTACTGCCTTAATAGCTAAACTGTCCTTTGCATTGTATTTATCGCACAAAGGAGTGATACACCTGGTACAGCCCCTGCTGGCACAAACAGGCATCGCGCCAAAGGGAAACCTCATGTTAGTACTATGCCTGCTCATGGCCGTTTTGGGAGCATTCATCCTGAATAGGGCCGTAGAGGCGCCGTTCCTGCGGCTCCGGCAGCGTATACTGAATAAGCGGAAAGCCATTACCCATAAAAATGTGGCGCTTCTCACCAAGGATTCCGCAGCATAACTTAACTTCACATGATTAAAAGAGGAAAGACATATGAATATTGAAAAAGCGATTCTTGCCGGTGGTTGTTTCTGGGGCGTGGAAGAACTGATCCGTCAGCTACCAGGCGTGATCTCAACAGTAGTAGGATACACCGGTGGCGACGTTCAAAACGCCACCTACCGGAACCATGGCACCCATGCGGAAGCTATCGAGGTTACCTTTAATTCCGCCGTGTTATCATACCATTCCCTCCTGGAATTTTTCTTCCAGATCCATGACCCTACCACGCGCAACAGGCAGGGCAACGATATAGGCACCTCCTACCGCTCGGCTATCTTTTACCAGAACGAAGCGCAACAGGAAACAGCCAAAGCCTTAATCGCAGAACTGAATGCCTCCGGTAAATGGCCCGGACCTATTGTAACAGAAGTGGTGCCGGCAACAGCGTTCTGGAACGCAGAAGAAGAACACCAGGACTATCTCCAAAAACATCCGCATGGATATACCTGCCACTTTGTAAGGCCCGAATGGAAAATAAATTAATATAGAAAAGGAGAAAATGAAGTGGATTCATTTTCTCCTTTTTTTATAGAAAGATAAATAGCGTTGTACTATTCCGATCTCAGCGATTTAACAGGGTTCATCAATGCCGCCTTTATCGACTGGTAGCTCACCGTCAGCAAGGCGATTAACAATGCACCCGCTGAAGAAGCTACAATGATCCACCACGATATTTCCGTACGGTATTCGTAGCGCTGCAGCCAGTTGTTCATAAAGTAACAGGCCACCGGCACCGCTATCACCAAAGCAATAACAACCAGCATAATAAAATCCTTTGTCATCAAACGCCATAAGTTGAAAACGGAGGCGCCCATAACTTTCCGCACCCCTATTTCCTTCACCCGTTGCTCGGCCATGAAAGACGCCATGCCAAAAAGCCCCAGGCAACTGATAAATACCGCCAGCACCGCGAAAAAACTCGACAGTTTACCAATGCGTTGCTCTGCATCAAATTTAGCAGCATACTCATCATCCACAAACCTGTAAACGAAAGGAATACCAGGGTTATATTTTTTAAAGACACCCTCAATCCGCGCCAGCGCATCAGCGGTTTGTTTAGCCGGGTTTATCCTCGCATTGATCACATTGGCAGCATTGTAGTCCAGCGTGAAAACAGTCCGAAAAACCGGCTCGTATGGCGACTGCATCACCATATCCTTTATCACACCGATCACGGTAAAAGGCTGTCCGTCTTTTTTTACAATTTCTCCTACCGGATTTTTCAGCCCCATAAACTTAACGGCCGATTCGTTCAGGATCATTGCCGTGCTATCTGAAGCAAAATCCCTCGAAAAATCACGTCCTGATATGATCTGCCAGTTGATCGTTTTCCCAAAATCATGCGTAACCGTTACCGCGCCAAAATTCCCCTGTGCACCTGGCGCCATCCCTTTCCAGGTATAACCGTTGTTTATTGCATCCACGTCTGTTGTAGGCGCGGAAGAATAAGCCATCTCTGTAACAGCGCCTGAGGATGTCAACTCATTCCTGATCACTTCGAAATGGTCTTTCAATGCGCCGGTAGACACCGGGATAAGGAGCAATCCTTCACGGGTGTAGGCCGTAGGCCGGTTCTTGGCGAAATGAATCTGCCTGAACACCACAATCGTTCCGATGATCAGGATCACCGATACCGTAAACTGCATCACCACAAGCGCTTTCCGCGGAATAGCGGCATAACGTCCGGCCCGGAAAGTACCTTTCAGTACTTTTACCGGCTCAAAAGAAGAAAGATATAACGCCGGGTAACTGCCCGCTATTAGACCCGTGAATAAGGTGATACCGAAACAAACCAGCCAGAATACCGGGCTGCCAACCGGAATGCTTACCTTCTTATCAGCTACCTCGTTAAATACCGGCAGTCCGACCTGCACCAGCACCAACGCTCCCACAAAACCGATAGCCGCCAGCAAAAGTGATTCACTGAAAAACTGCGTGATCAGCTGACCCCGGAGGGAACCAACCGCCTTGCGGATGCCCACTTCTTTCGCCCGCTTCTCTGAACGGGCGGTGCTCAGGTTCATAAAATTGATGCAGGCCAGTAACAGCACAAATACACCGATGATCCCGAAAAGCCATACAAACTGGATCCTGCCACCTATATTCTTCCCGTTATCCCAGTCGGCGTACAAATGCCATTTGCTCATGGGATGAAGAAAAACTTCGGGTTTAAAAGCGGCGTCTGCTGCGCGCACCTTGCGCAGTTTCACATCTTTTATTTTAGCAGATACTTTTTCAAGGTCGGCATGATCCGCCAGCTGCGCATAGGTTTGCGTAAAATTGGATCGCCATGGGTTGTCCATCTCCCTGATCCAGGGCTGACTGCTCAGGTATAATTCCCACGGCGCCATAAAAGCCAGGTCGCGGAAAGCCGAATTATAGGGCAGGTCTTCATACACGCCCGTTACCTTCACCGGCGTTTGATTATCCAGTTTCACCAGTTTATCTACCGGATCTGCATTGCCGAACAACGCCTTCGCAGTGGAAGCCGACAGCAGGATGGATGCAGGATCTTTCAGCCCGCCGCGGGTTCCCTTCAGCATTTTCAGCGTCAGCATTTCCGGGAAATCCGGTTCAAAATAATTCCCGGTTTGGGAAACAATATTATTATTGTAAGCCAGCAGGTGTTTGTTGGGCCATGATGCCATGACCACATATTTAAAATCGCTGCCGTATTTATCCCGGATCTCCTCTCCCAACAGGTAAGGATTAGCCGTTTGCGTACCCACCACGCCGTTAAAGGTTTGATGCTGCATCACAGATACAATACGGTCGTAATTCGCATGATTTTTACTGAAGGTAAGCTCATCGTATATCCATAAACCGATCAGCATGGCTACCGCCATACCCGTCGATAATCCTACAATATTGATAAGCGAAAAAGTTTTATTTTTTAACAGATTTCTCCAGGCAATTTTAGCATGATTTCTTAACATAGCTAACTGGTTTGCCATTGAAAAAACAATAATACTGCCACACCTGTAATACTTACTGGTGGCCAATCTGGAAAGATTCCGTTTTCAGGCATCTGTCCGGATATGAACACCGGTGTCTGAAAATGGACACCGCAACGATCAGGCTGGTCTACAATTTGTCCAAATCTCACTACTATTTCCAACAACTTTACCCGCCCGGAATCTTCCCTCCGCCTGCATTGCCCACCTGCTGCTATCCGGTCTGCCTTTTGTTGGAACAGATTATCATTCACCCATAAAACAGCGGTTATGATTAATAAAGATGACTTAAACGAAGACCTGCTCAATGAAGATGATTTGCCGGAGGAAGAAACAACGGCAGATGCGGATGCAGATGTAAGCGAAGAAGAAAAAGAACTGTTGGAAGAAGCATCTACCACAGATCCAACCTATTCGGAAGAATTACGTATGCGCGGAGCCGTGGTAGATAATGTAGATGACGACGGGGAACCACTGAACGAAGCCGGCGACCTGGATGTACCCGGCGCAGAACTCGACGATGACCAGGAGCGGAACGGCGCAGAAGATGAAGAAAATAACGAATACAGTACAGATAAAAATGACTGATCATCGCCATTATATCATCTGACAACCCACTACAATGAAAGACCCTCATTTAATGGACCGGAGAACAGTAGTTACCGGGCTCTGTGCCACCCTCGCGCTGGCAGCAGTGGCCCCTATCGCGGGCACAAAGGCCGCCACTCCCAATGCACCTGGCCCTGAAGGACTGGAAGATCCCGTTTCCAAATATCCGAAACCGCCCTTCCAGGAGCAATCCCAACCCTGGCCCGGACTCGCCGGCAAAATGAATCCTAAACCGGATCACGGCGAAACCAGCTATAAAGGGTCGGGTCGCCTTACCGGCAGGAAAGCGCTCATTACCGGCGGCGACTCCGGCATGGGACGCGCAGCCGCCATCGCCTACGCACGCGAAGGCGCCGATGTAGCCATCAACTACTTCCCTACAGAAGAACCGGATGCGCAGGAAGTCATTTCACTGATCAAGGCGGAAGGCCGCAAAGCAATAGCCATTCCCGGTGATCTGAGGGAAGAAGCGTTTTGCCAGAAACTGGTATCGAAGGCGGTGGAGGCGTTAGGCGGGCTTGACATTGTTGTTAACAACGCTGCACGTCAACAGACAAAGCCAACCTTAGCCGATATCTCGTCGGAGGATTTCGATGCCACTATGAAGACAAACATTTATGCGCCATTCTGGATTCTAAAGGCGGCACTCCCTCACCTGAAACCTGGCTCCGTCATCATTGCCACCACCTCCGAGCAGGCATATGATCCTTCGCCGGATTTGTATGACTATGCGCAAACGAAAGCAGCCACCATGAATTATGTAAAGTCGCTCGCCAAACAGCTCGGCCCCAAAGGAATACGGGTGAATGGCGTGGCGCCGGGTCCTATCTGGACACCGCTGCAGGTGAGCGGTGGCGCAACACCCGAAAAACTGAAAAAATTCGGCAGTCAAACCGCGATGGGCCGGCCCGGACAACCGGTAGAACTGGCATCTATATACGTACAACTCGCAGCAGCTGACGCCAGTTATGCCAATGGGCAAATTTACGGCGCTTCCGGCGGAGGCGGGCAGCCCTGATCATTTATTTTACCGCGAATTGTGCTATCATCACCACTGGATGAACATTGATTTTCCAGGGTTACTATCTTTCCTTTGCATTGTTCAAATACATCCAAATGAGAATAGTAACCTTAGAAGAACATGTATCCTTCCCGGAGATGACCCATCTTCTTCCTGCGGGCACCCTGAGCAATACACGGCCATCAGCCGCGGCAATTCAAATGATGCCCAAACTGGCCGACATTGCCGGTGAACGGTTAGATTCCATGAACGAATCCGGGATATCCATGCAGGTATTGTCCGTTGAAAATACGGATGTAAACCTGCTGGACAACAACCACGCACCGGCGTTTGCTTCAAAATACAATGATCTGCTGGCGGAGAAAATCAACAACTATCCCGGCAGGTTCACCGCATTTGCACATCTCCCGATGACCGCCCCGGCAGCGGCGGCCGACGAACTTGAGCGCACCGTAAAATCTTATGGCTTTCGTGGCGCCATGATCAGGGGACTTACAAACGGTGAATTCCTGGACGCTCCTAAATTTGCGCCGGTGCTTGCAAAAGCTGAAAAGCTGGGTGTGCCTATTTACATCCATCCGGGTCTTCCACCCAAACCGGTGATAGATGCCTATTACAGCAACATAGGGCATGATACCGGGCCTTTTGATGCGATTGCCTGCTGGGGATGGGGATGGCATTCAGAAACCGCTATTCACGTGCTACGCCTGCTGGTGGCGGGTATCTTTGACGTTTACCCGGAACTAAAAATAATCATCGGTCACATGGGCGAAATGTTACCCATGATGTGGGCGAGATGCAACCGGTCGTTTCAACCCGGCAATGGCGGGCGCAATCAACGCACATTGATCGATACATTCCGGCAGCAACTATATATCACCACAAGTGGCTTCTTTACGCAACCACCCCTTCAGATTGCACTCGATACGATTGGTATCGACAACATTATGCTATCTGTGGACTATCCTTTCAGCACGAACCAGATGGGCATCGACTTCTTAAATAACATCCAGCTTCCCGCAGAGCAGGTAGCAAAAATTGCCCATGGAAATGCAGATAAATTGCTCCGGTTGCAGGCTTCATGAACCTGCGTTAAAATACTTACTTTTAAACTCATGAAAAATATTCCGGTACATAAATTACAGGACAGCACCAGCCGGGGATACCTGCTGAAGCCATTCACAAACAAGGGTACAGGTGATAAACAATCCGGACAACCTGGCGCGCACCGGGATGACCATTATATCTTTTTCATCATGCTGAAAGGCGCCGGCACAGCGGTGGTAGACTTTGAAGAGAAAACCGTCCGGGCAAATCAGCTCTATTATATTCTGCCGGAACAGATCCACTACCGGATTAAAGCCAACAAAGCAAACGGGTGGTTCATCGCCGCAGATCCTTCGTTGATAGATCCTGCCTGCCGCCATGCTTTCGATAGCTGGTCGGGCTTCCAGGAACCCGTTACTTTATCGCGCAACGATGCACATCACTACGACCAGCTCCTTAGCATCCTGTATAGCAAAATGACGGATCAACCTCCCGGTAGTTTAACGGTACTTCATTCGTTACTTCGCTCCTTCTTTGAAATGGCAGCAGACACCGTACGTATCTCCGGGGATGCCGGTACCGGTAGTTCAAGGCCAGCCGACCTGTCGCTCAAATTTAAAAAATTGCTTGGCGAACATATAAGACAACACAAAAGTCCTTCGGATTACGCCAACATGCTCCATATTTCGGAGCCGTATCTCAATGAGTGCCTGAAGAAAATAACCGGTTCCCCGGTTTCGTTCTGGATAAAATACAGAATCATTATAGAGGCAAAGCGACTGCTATATTTCAGCGATCTGAATGTAAAACAAATAGCCGATGACCTGGGTTTTGAAAACCACTCTTACTTTTCCCGGTTTTTCAGTAAAGAAACAGGAATGACTGCCCTTACTTTTCGTAAAAAACGCAAAGATCCAGGCTAGTTACTCTGCTGAAATGTATAAAGAATCTTTAGGGTTATATGATATCAGGTGTTTTATACCCACTGGAAATTGTGCCGATGCTGTTTCCATCACCTTTTCTACCGCTGGCTGAATCCCGTTATAATTTGAATCCGCCCACTGCATTACCACGATGTTGACGCCAGGCTTACCATTGATACGCGAAAAGTTTCCATAAGTATAAGGGCCAAATTCAATCTTCGTCGCCACGTCCTTCCATCTCAGGATGGTATCAGCATTCTTGCGGATAACCATATTTCCATACTCAGCAGGTTGATGTTGCTTACTGTTGCACTTAATAATATAATCAGAAGATGATTTACTTTTCTTATAAAAGATCTCCGTTACTGCTTCCAGTTGCCCTGCCGGAATGGCTGCTAATATTTCCTTTAGGGTGAGATGAGCAGCGGCCAGGTGCTCTTCATTTAACCAGATACGCATCACCGAATCTTTACTCTTGTTAAAAGTAATCAGATTACTAACCCCGGGGATTCCCCGTATTCCAGGAACAATATTGGTTGCCGCATAATTTACCAGGAATGCCTGATCGTAACTTCCGGTATCCTCCGCATACATGCCCACCGCCATAACAATGGACTCATTTTGCCTGATAACGGTAACGCCTGACTGCACTACCGGTGACGGCAGTTGTGCCGAAGCTACAGCCACCACGTTGGATATACCCGGTGCAGCTGAGTCCAGATTAATACCTGGATTAAAATAAACAGTAATAATAAATGAACCATCGTTATTGGCCGTATAGGTCATGTGATCCATGTTTCCGGCATACTGGGAGAAAGCATTTTTTAATGGTGGGGATACTGAATCGAATAACTTCCCGGCATTGGCGCCAGGATAAAACGCCCTTACCTGTATGGATGGCAAGGCCTGGTGAGGGGATTGCTTTACGGGGTGTTTGGTTGCTGCTGTTCCGCCGCAACTAAATACAGTATAAATAATTGTGGCTGCTACCAGCCATTTCAACGGGTTCTCAAACATCTTTCTGAAATTATTTAACAAGGAAAAATAATTTTAAATATCAGGCTGGCACAAGATAAATTATATTTGGGTTCCGTTCGTTTTATTCATTCAGTTTTCAGAAAACGAGTCATCTTCTTTCCCGGCGACTGTAAGGTCCTTTCCGGTTAGATTAAGAAATATTGATTCCAGCTCTTCAAAATCCCATGAAGGAATATTATTACCGAATTTAATTGTCCTTCCTCCATAATCAAAAGCAAGCTGATTATCCCCATGCATATCATTGATTACCTGCTGTCCGGTCTGAAATCCCAGATAATCAAATTCTCCTCCTGCTAAAGTATGCCGGGTTAAGGTTGGTTTTGCCAGATGTCTGAAACTGGATATTTTCTGTATGTCGAAGACCTGTATTGCCGATCTGAAAATCCCTTTCCTTATTAAATGCAAGGACTCCCTGGTAACAAGTAGCTGTTCCGTCATAACAATTTTATTTGCGAACTGGTAAGCTCCTGCATAAGTCAACAACATAAACAAGCCACCTACAATTAACGCTACTATTTTATCGGAGTTTGTTAAAACTACACGGAGCATGAATGTTCCTAACGTGAATAAAACAATGAAGTAAAATAAATATAAGATCTTGGATCTCGTATCAAATGCAGTTGATAGAATTACTAATTTTCCGTCGCCGGAATCTTTTATTTTCATAGAAAGGATATTCAAACAGCAGTAAAAATAACTATATATTTGATTACCAGGTAGTGATTTTCCTGGCTAATCAAGTAATTGGTTGTAACAACGGCAGGCAGCAGGCGCTGCTACCCTCTCCTCTACTACCGAATCGCGGACTAATTTGTTATGCTAGACGATGAATTAATTTTCACGTCCGCATATTGCCAGGCGGATTCGAATGCAGCCAATATTTCCTTCGCCTCCTTATTTTTCTTTTGTAAAACCAGCGCGTTATATAAACCGATCAATGCCCATCCATTCTTTCTCCATATTCCCAGGTCTTCCCGGTAAACTGTCTCCGCCTGCCGGTATTGCCCTGCTTTGAGGAGCACTGCACCTAAATGATGCCGCACGGAGAAGAACCAGTCCGGCGGCTCATTATAGTTGAGGCGGTCTTCCATCGCCACGGCCTCTTTTAACAATGAAATAGCCACGCCGGACGACTGTTGCTGCACTGCGATGCCCGCAGCTAACACCTTTCCGGCAATTTGTACCAGATCCGCCGAAGTATTGATATTCCAGATCGTCAGGCTTTTCAGGATGGTATCAGCAGCAAGTAAATGCAGGCTATCCAATTCTTTCCGGGCCTTTGTTACTTCATGCCTGCCTAAATAAGCCATTCCCTTTGCATAGTGCCAGATGGCCCGGGGATACACCAGGTGCTTTTCCGGCGATGGAAGTGCCAGTATGGTATCCCACATCGATAACTTCGCGGCAATATAAAACGGGATAGTATAGTAGTGTTGCAAGGTGCCCCATCCCGGCATGCTCATAATCTCTTCGGAGGTATGTTGCTGTAATTTCACAGCGGTTTGCCAGGCCAGTGCGGAATGTCCTTCCAGCGTAGCAGTAGCTGCCAGGAAGTGATAGTTATGCGGGTAGTACGCCAAAGGGTAAGCCCCCTGCGCATGACATGCCACGGTGTAAACGCTATCGGTTGTTACCGCGCGGATATTTGACAGCGAACCTTCATGGTAATCGCCGGTACGGATGTAAATATGCGAAGGCATATGCAGTAAATGCCCGGCGCCGGGAACCAGGCTATCCAGCAATTTCGCACTGTGCATAGCTTTCTCCGGCTGCGAAGAGGCTTCCAGTGCATGAATATAAAAATGATGCGCGCCGGGATGAGTAGGGTGCAATTGCATCAGGTGTTCGAGTACTGCTATTATCGCGGGTGTCCAAGCTTTGGGCGCTTGTGTTCTTTTCTCATACAAATCCCACGGATGCAGGTTCATCATCGCTTCTGCATACAAAGCACCGATATCCGGATCATCGGGGAATTGGGTATATACCTTTTTCATGGCTGTTGCATAGGCACTGTCCAGGGCGCTGCGATCAGCCGGCGGATCTTTAGCATACCTGCTGGTCAAAGCGGCGATGAGCGCCTGCTCTTTTGGACTGCTTCGAAAGGAAAGCGCCTGCGCTTTCACAACAGCTTCGTAGGCGCGCTGAAAATTATCCGATTCCATGCCGGCATTGTAATTGGGCCCCAGCACATACGCAAGGCCCCAATAGGCCATGGCACAGGTGGAATCCAGCCGGGTGGCTTCAAAGAAAGAACGGGCTGCTTCTGCATGGTTAAATCCATAAGAGAGCATCATTCCCTGGTTAAAATAAGTTTGTGCTGCTTTCACGGAGGTTGAAATCGTGAAATGAATGCCTTGCAACCCGTCAAACAAAGGCGCTTTCTTACCGGATGTATACCATTCCTTGTCGGTAGTAGCAGGAACTGCGCAACCAATGGTATTAGCATTGCTTTTTACCTCTTTGGACGTGCGGCCGTAGTTACAGGCCATTAGGCAGCAAATGACGGATGCTACATAAAACGTTTTCATAAAGGGATTGAATACTTTGGGGTAATGTAAACTATCGGGGTATAAGCCTGTCGCTGATTACTAATTTACATCATTCCTGTCATAATTGTCAATAGGAGAAGCGGGGGTATCCATGTTCAGATACACCCGCTTTAAGTTTATGCAGCGGCGCTGTCGTCTCCGGTTGTATGATCTTCGCTGGCAACAGTGCCTCCGGATGTGGAGGAGGATGAATCTCCACCCAGGAATATTAATAGGGCTGCGGCGGCGGCCGTGCCGATGATTAGTCCTAATTTGGTTATAGGCTCAGGGTCTGCTAAAGCAGCGACCACTAATGCCACCATTCCTCCAAGGGCGAAAGCCGGGATGCCAATATTGATCAGGAACCGCTCTACCCGTTGCCGTAATTCCGGGTCAGGTGAAGCCGTTACAGGCTCTCCATCCCGCCGCATGGCAGGGAGAGGCCGTGTGGGAAACTCTCTTTCAGCAAATTCCCTTGCTTCAGATAAATCCTGCGCCTGCTCCCTGGTGAGCTGGTAGCCCCGGCACCTGTCGTTAATATCCCATTCTCCAAGTTTGGTGCGCAGGCGGCCACGGTCATAGTTAAAACGGTCGCGGTGACCGTCCCAGCTTCCATATTCAGGATGTGGGGTACGCCTGCCAAAGAGGCCGTGGCGGTCGTTTTCAGCATCCATAATACGGTGTGCCACTTCTTCCAGCAAAGCAATGATTTCCTGGAGCAAATTAAAGCAGGGATCCGGCCCACCCGGCGTACCAGCTACCTGGCGTTGTACCGTGGCCGGAGCGGCGCTTTGCTGCGCTACATGCGTAAGCTCGTGCGCCAACAGATGCTGTCCCTCCCGGGAATGAGGGTTGTATTCCTGTTCATTAAAAACCACATGATTGCCCACGGTATAGGCCCGGGCGTTGACAGCCTGTGCCGACTGCGCAGCTTTATCTTCTGTATGCAGCACTACGTTGCTGAAATCGTAACCTATTCTCTCTGACATTTCCCGCTGGATAACGTTATTCAGTGGCTGCCCCCCCGTGGAAATTACTTCATTTATCATGTCTGTGGATGGTGCAGCGACTTCCGTGCCGTTGATCTCTTTGCGGTTCAGCTCTTCTTCATGCTCGCATGCTTCGCATTTTCGTTGTAAGGATGTGTTGTGGCCAGCATTTATTTTATGATCCATGGCGGCAGGCTGGGTAACGGCATCAGCTACAGCGTCGGCCTCTTTTTCCAGCGGGGTATCCGGTTGTCCGACCTTTAGGCGGGGCTGAAAAAAGCTGGGTTTCGCAGATTGCGGGAGATCATTCTTAGCACTAAAAAAAGGGGTATGCTGTGGACGTGCAATCCCTGGTGATTGATTGGGTATTTTGGAGAACATTCTGGGGTAGATTAAATGTTAATGGATATTGGGGTCATCTTTAGGGAAGTTACTAAAAATTTGGAGAAAAAGAGGCACTGACTGAGGGGTATTTTTCCCGGGTAAAAGGGATCTTGTTCATAGATCAGGAAACAGGTCGCCCCGACCAGGTTTCAAAAACTAACCGGACTATTATATAACCGACGTGAACAAACCAGCTTCGTAAACGTTTTATCGGTTAACAGTGCCTCTCGCTCTCTTCTTCAGTTCACTAAGCATAACAATATCATCGGGTAGAAATTCTTCCTTCAATAAGGGAGGGATGAGTCATTGCAATTTGAAATGCAAACAAATACCAAACAGTGCAGGTGGCAACCTAAGATTGCATGCAGGCTGATCATTCCTGTTATGCTGTTTTTCGCAAGCAGTGGTGCTTTTGCGCAGTCTCCCCCACCATACACCTTCGGTTTCATTCCTGCTTCCATAGGGGAAACAGATTTTTCCTTTCCATTAATAAAAAAATGGCATCTCGACGGGGAAGTAGACCTGCAGATAGTTACCCAGGGCTCATATGATACAGGCAATCCATTTGCCTATGCACAACGGTTTGTTGTCAGACCCTGGATATCTTACTCAGGGTTCAAAAATATGAAGTTGTGGCTGGGCTACGCCCGCAATAAGAAATATGAAATAAAGGAAGCCGGCAACTATGAAACCCTCGAGCGGCGGTTAATCATTATGGGTTCCTTTTCTGAGAAATTGCCCAAGGGAAGCCTCTTTCAGCAGGTGCGGTTTGAAACAAAATTTTTTGACGACCGGCAGGGTATAGCAAGGGTGGTACCGAGGATCAGGGCCAGAGTAGGTGTCAATCACTTTCTCCGGCAGAACAATCCGCAAGCCTTCCTGAAAAGCCCCAACATTTCCTACTATATGGAGCTGATGCTGAAATTTGCGGATAAAGACTATGCTCCCAACAAGTTTGATATTTTGCGGCAATCCATTTACTACAGCGCCGGCATTACAAAGAATATCCATGCGCTCGCGGGGGTTATAGCACAAATGCAGTTAAGAACGAATGGAACCCAGTTTGATATTTACTACGGACCGATCTTTTCTCTCCGTTACAGCTTCACACCAAAAGCGCGCGAAACTTTTGACAATGTTGATGGTGGTGGTGATTGAGTAATGCGTTGGACGTGGGTCCTACCGAAAATAAAAATGGGTCGCCAGCTGTGTTTTGGTAAACCCGAAACTACTGGATTTTCTTGAGAGAATATCCCAACAAAAAAAATAATTCTTTCAACTTAACTGTACGTCTATTTCATTGATGCACTTTTAATCATATCAAAACTTCTATATTACTTGATATAAATTGTATACCTAAATCCTTTTTATCCAAGAAAAGGTTTCTAAACCTGGAAGTAACGTACAAATCCGTTCCAACTTCGGGGAATCCAAATAAATCATATTTTTCCAATAGTTCACTTTTTACAGCAAGCCTGACGGGAGTAAACAAAGAAACACCTCTCTTATAGGCATTATCTCTTTTTTCTAAATAATCATTATAACTATTAACATTTATTGGTTCCCCCTTTGTTGTAAAGTTATTTTCACAAAATAATGATTTGTCAAATTGTAAGAAATCGTTAAAATCATGTTTAAATAGATTCAGAATATAATTTTTTTCTTCCGCTAGCCCCTTAATTTTGACTACGTTCACTGATCCTGTTGGCAGGTTCAATTGTTCGAAAGCGCCTTCTAGACACCTATCATATAGAATCCCCATGTAATTAGGAAGATCCACTGCATTCAATAAACCACTAAATCGTGCTCCTGTATATAGCCTACCATATTTAACTATTTCGTTCAGTTTTACATCATACCTAATATCGAAACCGTCGAAATTATCAAAATACTCAAAGTGTACCTGAGGGAATGCACCAACAACCCTCATATCAGTGGAATAGTCAATTCTAAAAACATCCATAACTAATAATTTATTTATTCAATTCCCTAAAGAACTCATTGATTCTTTTATCTGTTACAGCCGGATCCGTCCCTATTTTTTCAAATGTATTTATTAAGCTCTGATTAAGTTTGCTGATCTCCCCTCTTACTTCACTAAGGCCTTTAAGTGTTCTGTTTTTTAATCGTTCGCCGATGCCATCAAGGCTTGACTTACAAATTTATTATTCAGGATGACTAGCATGCATACCATCAAACAAACCCCTTGTTGTACTATATTTCGGTAAGATAGTACCGTTTTCAAGCCCTTCGATATCAAAAAATTTGGCATTTGTTAATTTCTTAATTAATGGATGATCTGCCAATCCTCTAGGTATGATATCGTGAATTTCCCATTTTGATGCAAAGCCCCCCAGCTTATACCAAACCTCTTGGCAGTTTTATTAAAATTACTGATAAATTTATCCTGTAATGATCCTCCAACCTTACCTACTTTACCAAATAAACTCCCACCAAATGCAAATGCGAGATCTGTTCCTCCTACCTTAAGTACGTTTGATGGGTTCTTGTCAATTCCTATTCCATAATCAAGCATTGAGAAAAGTGTACTTCCTCCCGGGACAAAACTAATTGCCATTCCCTGCGCATCATGTAAATCTTTAAGATTCGAAGTTACTTGCTGAAGTCCACTATGTTTGAGTGCTTGTACCTGTTGAAACTCTGCTTCCTCTTCAACATTATCGGAATGCTTTTGCATCAGCTTCGGCAACCCTATCGCATCTATAAACTGTTTGAGTAAACTTGGCTTTTCCTCCAAACCGTCTAAATCAGTCGCCCAAATGGGTTTATTTCCTGCAAATTGGTATGGCGTATACCAAGGATATTGTGGAGATAATGGATCTACACTTAAAAACCGTCCAATTCGCGGATCATATATCCTAAATCCATAATCCTGCTGGTTCCCTCTCCCTTCACTTCATTATCATTCTTCTTCCCATTAGCCGCATACCCAAAGACGCATAATCAAAGAACTACTATAAATATGTCTTTCATCTGTTTTCCCATTTGAAAGAAAAAAATGCAGGCGGGTAAAATGCCGGTAACCGTCCTGGTAAGATAGTACTACAGGTGATCAGGGTACTGGCGATGGTGCTCGCACAGTCATATTCTTCCCGGAACCCTTGACACAAGGCAACTATCCCTAACAGGTACACGGCTTTCAGTTCGCCTTTTAAGAAGCGACCTTGCCGCCCCCTCCGCCATTCCCCCTGGCCGCTGGGGCGGTAGCCAGAGCGCAGGCCCTGGAGCGCAGCGGAAGGGCCCAGCGAGGGCGAGTCACAGCAGGCCGTGCCTTCGACCTTTATCTCACCAGGAGTGGACAAAATGGACAGCAAAGGGATGGCGGGCATTAACGCAACCAATATTTAAAACAGCCCTTAACCAGACCGGGAGCTGGCCGACCTAGCCCGCAGTGAGACCTTTTCACCTAACAGGGCTTTATGGTGAGTAGCAGGGACGTGTTTATTCCCGGAGCAATGGCAGTAGCCTTTAATACGCTTTAAAGGCTGCCTTTGACTAGTCTTTGACCTGAACTTGATCTGCCTTTGAGGTGGACTTGATCACCTTCTGATCCGTAGTCAGATGCTCATTATTAATGAGTGTAGGTTCGGCTCCTGTTCTCGGAACACAATCATCAGTACCACAATCTGATGACCATAAACAAAGAGGTTGCGGAGAGAGAGGGATCTCAATCGAACCCCTTATACCGCTTTTAACTTTTCTAGAAGGTTTAAAAATCAGATAAATAACTAACAACCAGTAATTAGCGACCTTTTAGTTTTTAGCTTTTATAAATGCCTTAATCTTAATCCTATTAATTTAAAGATCCATATTCATTGGGCGTATTACCAACACGACTTGTGAATAACCGACTAAATTTCTGAGGATATTTACAGTAAAAAATCCCAGTTGCAGTATTTATAATCGAGATTTTCTCATTTAGATGAAGACAAGACTTTATCAACTTTGCAACAACACCATCAAATCATTAGACTCCTCTACGATCCACTTATCTTCTGTTATCAATGTTTGGATTAACTGTTGTTGTCCAGTAGTTAATAAGTCCGCTTCCAGGCCAGACAGAAGCTCCGGACTATCTGGATATCGCCAGAGACTACGATGTTCGGTTAGCAAAATACTCCTGCCGGCTCCATTGGGCGTCAGCAACTGAATCTGCGGCAGCTTCTCTTTTACACTTTTATAAATATCCAATCCATCATGGTCCCAGTCACAAATATAGTAGATCGGTAGATTTCTATGGTTGCTATACTTAAGCTTCTCCACGTTTCTACCGCCTGCATACCAGAGTTCTAGCTTGTTATTCCTGGCTTTTTCCGGCATCTTTAAAAAATACAGGTTTTCACATAATACAATCGCTTTGGGGTGCAGGCATTGCAATACGTATAGATATTGATGGTCTCGTGTATCAGCAAATGCTTCGATCTGTAAGATAGTTTTGACTGCTCGCTCCAATGCTTCGCTTGTATCCAGATGCTTTTCGTGCTTGAAGAACATATTGGATACACCTCGCCGTGTTTCATTCGAATCAATTATTTGCTGGCGTATCTCTTGCAGAAGACCAGTCTCCATTTGTTCTTTCATTTCATGCAAGCAGAGAATGTCTGTATCCTCAAACCTGCACTGGGGAGTATTTTCGCCGATGTCATCCAACAATTTTTTGCATATATTATATTTATCTAAATAACGACTGCTATAGCTCTTTTCAAATGAGGCCTTATTTCGAACCAGGATTTCATTTTTTGTAATTAGCAACTCTTTCGCCTGAGCAGCATAATACTTAAATACCGGCTCTTTATCCAGGCTAGACCGGTACCTGGTCTTTCCCTCTACATATAACTCATGAAGTGATTTGAATGTCTGCCAATTCATTAGGTCTCGTCTTTAAAAAACTACTCAAATCCATTTTCGTTCTATTTGTTCTAAAGTAACTCATGATCTTCGGATAGTTGATATCCTGATTACTTTTCCCTGGTATCAGCTGATGAATATACCATCCCCCATCGTCGCCAACAGCATAGGGCTTTGGCGTCATCGTGATTATCTGGTAACCATATTGCTTTGCAATTTCCGGAAACAGTCCAAAATTAACATTATCCAGCGTCGCAGACTCCTCCAGAATGATAAAACGTAAGCCCGGTCTGTCTCCATCCTGTACAACAGACAATCTGGCGATGCCAAGCAATGCCAGTGCAGTATAGCTTTCCCCTGTACTACCGGAGGTTTCCCGATGTCGCTCATCGGTTAGCTTTCCTTTTAATTGGAAATATCGTTTTGGATTCAATAAATCGGTAAGCGAAACACGAGATTTGTTACCTGAATATTTCATGTATAGCTCTTCTATGATTTGATCTGGTTTTACGTCTTCAAATTCACCAACACCGCTCAGGTTCAGCGGCAATTTCCGAAGATGTTCAATCCATTTAATATCCATTTTATGCGCTGTATTGAAGTCAATCTGAAAGTAAAATCTTCCACTTATCAGTTTGCCTTTGAAGAAATTATTTAATGATTGTACCAGTTCTTTGTAACGGTCAAAATAGCTCTCTGTTTTACCAAATACCTTCACCAGGTTCCCTAGTAAGTCGTCTGCAATAGACAACAGCTCCGCATTTAATGTTTCTAAATGACCTGTCACATCGTCTAGAGTGCGGATCTTCCTGCCTAACAACGCCTGTTCTAATATATCAAATGAATAGGTATTATTGCGAATCTGCTCATCTACACGTATATCAGTCGACTGCTTTGTTTCCTCAAATTGACCAACCACCTGATTGTATTCATTAGTGTAGGCCACCGCAGCCTTTCGGTATACCTCTTCCAATTCGGCAAGATCAATACTCCAGGGAATATCCAAATCAGGTTCAGGAAGGGGTAGTCCGGGGTATTTGTTCAGGAACCCTTGATGCAAGTCAGCGCGGCGACCATCTAATTCCTTTAGGACTTCTGATACTTGCTCATATTTTTGCTGCTGCATTGGCAGACTAATATTTATATTATAGATATCAGCTTTTTCTTTGTCATTACCTGACTTCAATTTTTCGTAACGTTTATGCAGTCTCTGGTAATTCTCCTCCAGCTGTCTACGCAACAGATCATATTCCATTCCTTCGAGTGTAATATCGAAATCCTGTTTTGCCTTTTTTATTTTCTCTTGCTCCCTGCTGATCTGTGTTCTCAAATCAGTAACTTTATAGTTAACAATCGCACATAGCGCTGCTGCACGCACATGGGTTCTCAATTTCGTAGCATCAGAGAGGTCTATATCATAGTGGTAATCCGCAAAGCCTTCCGGTAATACGCCGTTGGCAATGCTTTGAAGCCTGGACTTTTGTTGCTTACACTCAATAAGCCTGGCATTCAACATCTGCTTCAATTCATCGATATTATTAGTTTTTTCAAGATTTAAGCCAGGAAGAAGTTCAGAAGCTTCGGGAACAAATTCAAACAAAGGACCCGTTTTGATCCACCAGCCGCCATTGGCATCATCAGCTGACATCTCTAATTCTTCCAACAGACTTTTAGAAGTGGTATAGCGCATACCAGCTGTAGGATGTAGCGGTTTACTTAATGAAACATCACGTAGATATAGCGCCACCGCCTGTTTCGCCTTGTTCAGTCCGCTGCTATTCGATAATGCGTTTAAAAAGATATTATTGCCTTCTACCTGCTCTATTGTATATTGAAATTGCAATAACTCTTGCTCTGTCGATGCTACTTCCCTTTCTCTATCGCGCAACCAGGCATCTTGTTCAATCTTGGCCTGCTCCATAGTTTCCACTGTTGCATAACGCATCAGTACTTCCCTGGAATTTTCAATACTCTCCTCATATATCGCTGCATCTATTGCTAACAGCTCAGTTACACGATCAGGCATCAGCTGGAACATCAACCCATTGGTATCAATACCTAATATCTGCTGTTCCTCATCTTTAAGATCTTCCAGACGTGAGAACATAGTTGGCCAGGAGGTGAGATTAGAAAATTTCCTGTACTCTGCACGGGATAAGGATTCCGCAAGCTGTTCCAGCCTGGCATACTTAACTGTACGTCCTTTCAAAAATTTCAGTCTTTGTTGATCAAATGCAACCGTTTTCCCGATTTGCAGCAGTTCATTACCGATAGCTTTTTGTCTGTGAAGCACTTCTATATAGCGGGCTGTATCAAGTTTCAACCCCGCATCGTCTTTCTCTACGTTGTACTGCTTCAACTTTTTTAGCATGCGCTGTTTAGTAGAAATATCGTTTATTTGACCCTTTGTTAACTTAAACTGGTGCAGGAGTTTGGCAATTGCCTGTTCCTGGTTATCATACTCCTGGCTGATTTCTACCTCGTCTTCCTCAAACAGGTATTCTATCAAACTGTAAGAGTTATCTATATTTAGCGCTTTTGATTTAGAAAATGATTGAATTACTTTGGCAAAGGCCCTTAAATTGCCTTCTTTCACCAGGTTTATCGGAAGAATTTCATTCTTATAAAGCCAGCCATAGTATTCATTTTTTTCTTCACGGGAACTGAAATAATGCATGTATAATTGATGGCTGTCCGGCAGTATTCTCGCCAGATCATCCGGTGCATATGGCTGACCGTTAGTACCCAAAAAGTCTTTGCTATACAGAAGTTCTTCTTTGCCAAATGTATAGTTCTCCAATTTGTCTATATCCAGGCTGATGGAAGATGTAATAATAAAAGTTTTTATAGGCTGGTGTCCTTGCGAGAAAATAGCTGCACCCAGGGTAATGAAGCGCCCTTCTGCCAATTCCACATTGAAAAACACATAACCAACTCCGCTTTCATAGGGCAGGTTTTCAATTCTTCGCTTTTTCTTGTCTACCCCTTCAGTAGCAAATTTAATATGCCTCGGGTCTCCAATAAACACTATCTGAAAAAGGTCAGCGATAATGGACTTTCCTACGCCATTTGCCCCGGTAAAGTCTGTTCTTAATGAATGTAAAAGGTAATCCTGATTATAATGCTTGAGCAAACAGACAGTTGAAATTGAATACAGGTTCATATTAATTTAATTTTATAGTTTTATTTCTTGTAAAAAGTCATCTATGTTATCAATCTCATCCCGGTATAGTTCTATGAAATGATGGATCGTTGGCAAGATGGTAAACTGGATGCTTTCATCATTATCCTCCTTTTCTACTAACCCAATACGATTAAAGAAATTGATGACTATGTTAAAATGTTTTCTGACACCTTCCCATTCTTTATCGGAATACTCAGACCTCATATCATTGAAAAATAATTGCTGGTAAGAATGTCTATGCTCTCCATGTTCTATTTCATATTGAATATCATCCCATTGAAATTTCTTATCATAGCTGAAAAAATTTGAAAAATACAGGTTAGCCAATATACACGCCACAATAGTTGGCCTGGCCTCTAACTCCGCGTACATTCCGGGATTGGTGAGTCTGCCCTTGCCAGTAGCTGGGAATTCGAGATAAAAATAGGAGGTACTGTCAACGGTCCTTTTTTCAAGTATTAATCCGTATAACTGTACATAGTACCGCACAAAATCCTCTTCGAACCTGTCCAGGAGGGAAAAAAGGGCTACGGATGATTGAAGGATATGCTTTCCTTTCAAAAGTTCTATATTCAGCTCTGCAAAATGTTTTTGTACCTGTTCATTACTTAGGAATTGGAATGCCGATCTTTCCGCACTGTTACCTTCCATAATTGAAATGTATTTGATTGGTTACTCTGAAGCGTTTCTGTAATTTCCACATTTGCGAACGGACTCACTTTTCGGATGAACTCGTACCCCGTATGCACAGCCAGCTCAAGGCCATTCTCCTCCTGCATAATATCCATTATCCTGGTGGTTAAATCCAGCGTTCCGTATAGTGCTAGATCACTTTCTGCCTGGTCGCAATATTGCTGGATCAACTCCTGTTTTTTAAGTTCCATCTCAAACTGAAGCCGTTGCTCTTCCTCATAAAGCTCATCTGTTTCCTGTACTACAACGTTGGCCTTTTTGAGGAAGCCCATATCATAGTACCTCAATGCCGAGAAACGGAACTTTTGAGTAACCATATCTTTAGCAGGAAAACCAGCGGGAAGCTCCCAGGATTGCAGGTTTGGTTTACTATTCTCTAACAAGTATATCAATAGTTTTTTCAGATTAAACTTAAAATGAGACTGTGCGCGCAAAGATTCCTGCAGCTCTGATATCTTTGAGGCTGCGAAGGTCATTTTCTGATTTATCAGGTCAAGCTGTTGATCTATCTTATCAAAAAAACTGCTCACTTCATCTTTTATTCTTAATGCCTCCTTCCTGCAGTATAATAAATATTCTTCTCCCGGCAGGCTATCAAGGCTTTTAAGGCTAAACACCTCTGCAATGTCACGTAACCGATAATGTACATGAACCTTCATTCTTATGGCCTCTGTTATTTGCCTCGCCTTATCTCCCAGCACCTTAAAATTCTCTGCAAACTCCTCCAATAGCTGTATCGCTGATTTATCTTCTATTTCCAATACGCTATTCAGCGCTTTTACCGAATCATCCACAGAAAGCTTCAGTGCCTCTAAGTGCCCTAATACCATTTGTCTGGCATTATTATGAAAGCCAAACTGGAACCAACTTTGCAAACGGCTGATATCATCCGATAGATCATCTGGTAACCTGAAAAATTGCTCAAACGTATCTTTCAGCGGATATTTTAAATATGGGTTATTTATCCGCTGCACTGCAATTTCTATGATCTTCTCTGCATGCGGTGTCAATACAAATCGGTTAGATTTAGATGGAATTCTCTCAATAAACGCACGAAGTAAACGCTTAAATTTCCGTTCTACCTGTACATCCTTCCCATTTAACATAAAGGGCAAACGGGAGGTATCAACAATCGCTTGCTTGATTTCTGCATACTGAAATTCCTGAGAGTGATAATTTATATATAAATTATACAAGGTAAGAAACTCAAACTCATCAGGATAAAGCATTTCAAAGGCACCTTGTATTTCTTCAATGGAAAAAGTTTTAGTGTTCTCAGCAAGCATAACATGAGGGAATTATGTTTTTATTTATAAAGGATTAACCCCAAAAATTAGCAGCAAACTCCAATTATGGATATAGCAGGATTAACGATAGGGACAATCGCTATTTACTTATCTAAAAATTATTCGAAATAGATAGTAAATTAGACAGAAATATTTTAGTTAATACTTGTTAATAGCGGCCTTCCTTTAACGCTACCCGCTGGCTGACCTATATTTATTGCTCGTTTGTATGACAACCTTGCGCCTGCAATATATTTTTTGCTATCGAATTTAAAAGTTAAAGGATGCGACTCCATTACTGCAATTGAATATCAGTCTATAAAACGTTTTTATATTACAGTAATACATAACCTATAAATCAATAAATGTGAATTTACAAATTCAGAATATTGTATTACTTTAATATTAACCCTATGCAACCTGCATAACAACTCATTAACAATTAGCAAAGTCAAAGAACTTTCCAAGTGAAGAATCAACCTATTTGGAGCTAATAGGGTATTCTGTACATGTATAATTTTTTTAAGTTTTTTTACATCTGAAAAGTCAAGACAGAAAAGCGCCTAAGGATTTTGCATTTTGTTTTGTAGAATAATTTATCCCTATATAACCTAACCTTTCGGGAGCAATCCTATTCTCTAGGATTCTCAGGTAGATACTCTGGAAAACTTATAAAAAAGTCTTCCTTTTTAGCTTCTAACCATTTATCAAAATTAAATGTATGAACATCTTTAACAAGTCTTTCATACTCCTCTTTTGAACTATACTCATCTGATAAGCTAAAAGGAACATTGTGCAATAAATGAGATAACCAATACAATGGCTTATCATCAAGCTCCACACCTTTGGCCCTAAATTCTACAAAAGTAGAATATAAAATATATGCTAAAAATTTCTGCTCAAACATAAATTCTTTTTTTTATTCCTACATATCATAAAACATACTATTATCAGGTTGATAAGGTTTATACGGTACAACCACATCATTCAGCCCTCTCCTTTGCATCTCATAAATACGGGTATTCCCATCAAAAGCTCTTCCTGTAGAAGTATTTAATTGTATAAACTTACCATCAGCTGGATTTCTTACGCTTTTGATAAGCTCTTCATCCGATAAACCCTTAATAGCCTTATAACCCTCACTCTTAACAATTGTTGATTCTTGATGAAGTAACTTAATCGCAGAAACTTTTGTTGTAGGTAAGTAACATTCATTGTGAACTAAAACTCCTGATGATGACACATAATAGGAGTGATCAAAGGAAACTGTAAAATTATAAACTGTAGCTGCGGTATCTTTAGTAGTTATATTAGTTACTATACGCTTTTACCAGTATATAAAAATACACTATCCCCTATATTCACCTGACTTGATGGTTTCCATTGGGAAGCTATCCAAAACGGGTGATCAGGAGTACCCCAAGATGAGGTTGCCTCGTAATCTCATTGTAAGCCCACACAAAATCACCTAAAGCCAATTCTTCTATTTTCTTTACCCCTTCCTTCACATTAATTAAAGTTCCTATACAAAGCAGCTCCCATTAACTTTCATTAGAGGACCAGGCCTAAACGCTGAAAATTCAGACAACATACTTCCCGCTGTTTGTAACAGCCTACCTGTTCCCACGTCACTAATAAATCTGCTGCGCTTTCCTTTGCTTTGGTCTCCAATTCCTTTTTAACTTCGGGATTCATTGCATTCTCAGACTCATGCATATAGCTAACCATATTGGTTACAGTACCAATGGTCGCTACTGTCATAGCAGTTCTCGTAACAGAAAATCCTGCAGAGCCATCTGCAATAACTGCCCCAGCAGCCACAAATTGGAGCAGCCGTTTCTGCGACCCAATTTCGCTTAGTTCCACCTTCTGCCGCACCTAAAGATGGCATATAAGCACCAGGAGGAATTGGACATCGAAGGACATCCGACGGCATTATATATTGCCCTGTAATAGGATCTTTATATGAAGCCTATAATGTGGATATCCTTTGGTTAATGGGTCTACTGATAAGAACCTACCTAAGCGTGGATCATAAATCCTCATCCCATAATCCTGCTGATTCCCCTCTCCCTTCACTTCATTATCATTCTCCTTCCCATTAAACCCATAACGATAACAGCATAATCGTTGCATCCCCATCCATTCTTCTAACCGTAGGATGGGAAAATAAAAATTACGCTCATTTCATATTCTATTTCTAAAAATTAGGATAGTTTACCACGAATTATTTTGCGTTTCTCTTGGTTATCTGGTAGGCAATACTGGTCTGCTACTTGATCAAACGATCCTGGACAGAATAATGGATATACAAAAATTAAATGATCAGGATAAAGCTGACGCCCTTAAACTACTGGACATGTTCATCCGTAATGCTAAAGCAAGGCATACTTATCATAAGTAAAAAACGTAGCCGGTAAACTACGCTTTTTATTTATGATAATAAATTATTAAAGAGCTAAATTGCTCGTCTGTAAATTTCAAACTAACGGTAAAGTGGGCATCAAAATTTTTACCCACTTTTTTGACACGCCTGCCCTGATCAGCTCTTCTACATTCTCTAAAAATCGATCATTCAAGGCAACCCCATAAATTACATTCCTATCATAGTTCGTTAGTAAACATAAAAAATAAAAAAACTGATCTAATGATTCAGATATCACGCCTCCCTCTAACAATGTTTCACGGTCTAATACAACAATTTTCATATCTGTCAAACGTTGGCAAAATTCATTATAGTAGTTATAACTAGCAAAACATCTATAAACATCCGCCTCCAAAGATATTTCTGAATCAAATTCAACTCCGCCTGTCCCAATATATTTAATATTTGTATTGTAAATTAAATCATCAAGCTTACCTCTTACAGCCTCAGTTGTAAGATAAGCCAATCTAAATCCATCACGTATAGTCTCAGCCTCCAAAGGAGTTACTGGGATATTACGGGACAACCTTTTTGCAATAATTTGATCCACTGAAGGAGCATATCTATTGATTTCATTTATTAATTCTTTTATTTCCATATTCATTTCATTATAATGCTTCAGAGGGAACAAGCTTACTAGAACCATGTGTCTCAACTGATTTTATATCTCCATCATTATCGAATACCCTGGTTTCAGAAAAACCGCCTCTCTCTTCATACCTCGTACCTGTTCCGATTTTACTCGCTCCAATATATTTCTTCTGTTTATCATCGTAACTATAGCTACTAAAAATATCAAAAGTTGCAGTTGCCTCATCACCGTTTCTATTCAAAGTAGTCAAAGTATAATAGTAATCAGAAGCTGTATTCTTATAAACAGTTCCTAAGTCAGTATGAGGCCCAAATTGGTTAATAGTTGCATCTGGATTTCCTGTCATCAAACCCGAAAACTCAAATACAATTCCAAAAAGGGACATTGCATTTCCCAATTTAGAGGCCAATAACTGTCTATACGTTTGTCTGGGTATTAATTTATGCTCCGACCTCGTTATTGGGACTGCAGTACGTCTTTGATTTAAATGGTGATGATCCAATACATCACCAATCCTCAGTCCTTGTGTATTTTGCCCTGTACTTTCCCAATGAGCCTGTAAATCACGGGTATAAATTGGTGAATACCCGTCAACTAACACTCTATTATTATTCCACGGATCAAGAAAATTAGGATGATCTGTTACCACTTTATCCCAGAAATATAGATTATTACTAGGCCATCCATGCAAGTTGTAAGTTGTTGTTACTGTTTTACCGCTAATAGATTGATACGTTGCTGGAGCAGCAGACATATCTTTAGCATAATTCAAATAATTCTGAATAACATTCCATTCCTCTAGTCCATCTAAGTCAATACTATTAATAGGCTTGTTACCAGCAAATTGATATGGTGTATAATGAGGATATCCTTTGGTTAATGGGTCTACTGATAAGAACCTACCTAAGCGTGGATCATAAATCCTCATTCCATAATCCTGCTGATTCCCCTCTCCCTTGATTTCGTTGTCGTTTTCTTTGCCGTTAAACCCATAACGATATAACCCGGCCTTACTAGCCAGCTGCAACTTGGTGTATTCTCAAAGGACTCGCATAAATATATGGATTTAACATTCTACGGCATTTCAAGAAAAAAAATCAGACTGGTTGATCATAATGGTAGTACAGCGGATACCAATATTGAACACCTAATTCAATTTAAATAAAGTCACTAAAAAAGGTATCTCAAAAATAATTGAGATGTCTTTTCATTTGGATCTCCCGTATTAAACCCGGTTGTCAAATTCTCACATATACCCAGCCCCCTATCTTAATTTGTAAATTATTCTAAAAGTCGCTTCCCTTGTGGAATTACACTTAAATCCTCCTTATTCATACAATATAAACTGTGTTAAAAGTCCGAAATGATTTTCAGCTTTTGATACCAGTCATTTACAGCCTTAGAAAATAATGCTTTTATATAAATTTAAAAACCTCTGCCTTCCTAAATTGCAATCCAGTAAGCTTTAAATCCATATAAGCTTGGTAAAACTTATGTGTAGCAAAAAGTGAAATGCCTAACTTGGGAAAAGAAAACAAATCGTAATCTCTAACCAGCTCTTTCTTTATAATTACCATCTGAGGTGATATTTCATAATGTCCTTGTTTTCTAGCGCTAGCTACCTTATCCTCGAAATCAGGCTTGCTACTTGATTCAAAAACTATTTTGCCAGCCGATATTCCTTCAGCAACAAATTTCGATCCATCATAATCAATAAAATCATAAAATTGATGATCAAATAAATTGATCCAATAATTCTTTTGATCTGCTCCATTAAAGGCATTGGTCTTAAATGATTGTACGGGGGGAAGATTAAGTTCTAGCAGTACAGATTCACACATTTCACTACATACAAATCCTTCATGACCCATACAATCAACTACGTTCAAAAAATCGGACCATTTTGCTCGAGTAACAACCTCAATCCCATTGACAATTCCAGACAGATCTATTGAATATCTTATCTGATCGGAATCCATATTGGGATAGTATAAAAACTTTGCCTGTGGCAGTATACCAATTTCTCGCAAATCCGTTGAATAATCGACATAATAAACTTCATTTTGTATCATAGTGTTTGTCCCGTTTTATTTAGCTCCCGAAAATACTCGTTTATTCTTTTATCTACTTTATTATTGTCTCTCATTATATCTTCAAAGACACTAATAATCTTTTGATTTATTTGCCTCACCTCTTTTTCTGCCTCTCCTAAAGTCATCCTTAAACCCTTAACTTGAGTCTCAAGCTGATTTAACTGTTTTTGTATGTACAAGTTATATTCAGGATGACTAGCATGCATACCATCAAACAAACCTCTTGTTGTACTATATTTCGGTAAGATAGTACCGTTTTCAAGCCCTTCGATATCAAACAATTTGGCATTTGTTAATTTCTTAATTAATGGATGATCTGCCAATCCTCTAGGTATGATATGGTGAATTTCCCATTTTGATGCAAAGTCCCCCAGCTTATACCAAACCTCTTCGCACTCCTATTAAAATTACTGATAAATTTATCCTGTAATGATCCCCCAACCTTACCTACTTTACCAAATAAACTCCCACCAAATGCAAATGCGAGATCTGTTCCTCCTGCCTTAAGTACGTTTGATGGGTTCTTGTCAATTCCTATTCCATAATCAAGCATTGAGAAAAGTGTACTTCCCCCCGGGACAAAACTAATTGCCATTCCCTGCGCATCATGTAAATCTTTAAGATTTGAAGTTACTTGCTGAAGTCCACTATGTTTGAGTGCTTGTACCTGTTGAAACTCTGCTTCCTCTTCAACATTATCGGAATGCTTTTGCATCAGCTTCGGCAACCCTATCGCATCTATAAACTGTTTGAGTAAACTTGGCTTTTCTTCCAAACCGTCTAAATCAGTCGCCCAAATGGGTTTATTTCCTGCAAATTGGTATGGCGTGTACCAAGCTGTGGATCATTTAATTTTCGGTAGCTCTACTGACAAAGCCAGTGCGGCACTCCATGACGCAGAAGTAATCAGGTATTTTAAAGAGATTGAGACGCTACCAGGAGAAGATAAAGCAGCATTACTACGGGTTATCGCTGCCTTCATCAGGGACGTTAAAACTAAACAGACCTATACGCATTAATAGTAAACCCCAGTCGGCGACCTGGGTTTACTATTAATGCGTTTGGACACAATTGTATTACGTAAGTATACCGCTAAAAATCAAAAATAAACTTCTTATTTTTTTCATCTAACTCAAAAGAGATAGAAGTTACCTCAAGATTATAGTTTTGAACTAACCAGCCTCTCATTGCACAATAAAGCCCTTCCTCTTGAAAATAAATAGGATTAGTATCTAACCCATGAATAAAGAAACAAACTGTTGAATCATTTATTTTATCATAGATTTCGTTAGAAAGATCTCTTATAGCCCTAACTATATACTTATTAACATCATCGCCTGATAAAAAAAATATTGGATGATTTATTCTCAAATAAATTCTATCAGCAATCAATAAGTCATTTTCTAAAAGAATAGGAGACCTAATTTCATCCACGTCAATAAAAATAGCTACACCATATCCTTTTTTTGAAACCGCAAATTTATAAACCATAATCTATTATTTACTCCCTTTAAATAATTGAAAAACTCCTTTTGAGAAAAAATGTTCTGAACCATAATTGGCAGTTGGAGCTTTTATGTAATCAAATCCATGTGGCAAGCCTTCTCCATAAAGACGGCTATACTTGTCAAAAAACGAGGTAGCTTCGTCCGTTCCTCTTATAACTGTGTGCTGGCTTAGTTTACCAAGCTTAAATCCATCAATCTTAAATTCTACAATTGATACATTTGTAACACCTCTCTTCAAATACGTATCTAAATAAGCCTGTGCCTCCGCTTTGCTTCCCCAAGCATACAAACCTTCTCCCCACTGGCCTCGCGTAGAGGCTGTTGGCCAAGGATTCCCACCAGACAATAAACGCGAAGCATCTTCTGAACTCTGAACTGTATAAAAAGAAACAGTAGCACTACGCCGCTGTAAGTTACCCAGTCCTCCCGCAGGCAGTGCCGCATTCTCAGGCCCCATTGCTGCACTAAATTGGGTTAATCTCATCCCAAGGATATCTGCAGCTGATTTCGAACCATTCTTCCCTGCAGAAAGATCTTCTAATGATCTATATGTTGTCCTTACATCAAAATCCCTCCACTCCTGCGATTGATTTGGATCAAGTCCCCCATGTCTATCTACAGGTTCCCTGTATGTGTCATGTATAGTAAATGCCTCACACTGATTAACACGGGTTTCATAAACTGGTGTAGGCGTATCATAAAATGAACCATGAACAAATCTATATCCAACAAAAACGCGCTCTTTAATATCAGTCTTACCCAAATAACGAAGCGATGTATTACCATCCTTGTCTTTTATTCGTGTAAAATGATATTCCTCTGCACCATCCAGATCTATTGCCTGAATAGGCGTATTCCTGCGAACTGATATGGGGTATAGTGTGGATATTGTTTCGATAGAGGATCTGTAGAAAGGAACTTCCCTATCCGTGGGTCGTAAACACGCATGCCGTAGTCTATCTGATTCCCTTCTCCCTTCACATCATTATCATTCTCCTTCCCATTAAACCCATAACGATAACCACTACCAACAAACATCAATTGTACCTGACATCACTTACTTCTTGCTACGGAATACGTCATAGCATATGATCTGCCTTATCGTACTCATAATTTCGCAAATCCATCCAAATGAAGCTCAGCTTTAAAAAACTCCAACAAATTATCAAATTTGATGACCTTTCCAGATTCATACAATACAGTAACCGGAGGATTTTCGCCGCCGTCTGTCATAAAGTAAGCATAAATATAGCCCTGATGCATCCAGAAAACAAAAGCATCACAAGGCAATGGATCAAGCTTTGCCTCTTCAAGAGTTTCTCTGGCATAATCTCTAAGAGGTAACAATTGTCCATAAAATACGTCAGTTCCACGCATATAGGTACCAGCGCCTTTTCCCATCACTAACAAAAAATCTTTATATACTCGCGGGAATGAAATATTAAAATAAGTTTGCAAAAAGGCTACTTCATTCTCAGTACATGGAACTAAATCCTCGCCATTAGACCTTAAGTAATTGGCAATGTCATTCATATCATTAATAGGCTGCATATTATTTACTGGGTTCTGATATTTTTACGTTAACATTAGGATATACACCCTTGAAATCCTCGATCTTCGCCTTACATGCATCACAAACAGGTTTCTCAGTCATAATATTTATATTTCCTTGAACTTGCTTATTCTTATTAAACAAATTATTAAGGTATTCTAAAAGCTTCGGCTCTGCATCATTTGGCCTAATGATAGGCGGTGCTTCTACGGTAAATGCTCTTGCTTTCGGAAATGCTAATGCGCCTGGAAATAAATGATCCCCACTGGCAGCATATTCAAATATATCCTTTCCGCCAACATTTCCCTCAACAATAGCAAGCGTCTTTTGCCCCCCTACCTTATTTGCTGCCCGTAAAATTTCAAGCTTTTCAGAAGCAGTCACCGGTAACAATACTTCGTTTTGAGCGGCCCAATTTAATTTTGATGCTATACGAGTATTATCCGCAACCAATCGACCTACCTGATTCCCTACGATCCTCGAAGATGCATTATACAATCCATATCCAAATTCTGAACCGTAAAAGCTAGTCAGTCCCAAGTCAAACCCTTTATATAGAGAAAGAGAAACTGCTTGAGAATAAAAACCAGATTGCTTAACTCCTTGCATTTCTTTATAGGAGTTAAATGATTGCGTCAAGCTATAACTCGTCCCGTCTATAAACGCAATATTGTAGGCTGCAACAAATTTCTCTGGCCTATCATATACTTCATAGCCATTCCTATCCATCCCAACTACCTGTCCCTCGTTGTGGGAGCTTGTAAATACAGCCTGGCCTTGTTTATTGAAAAATGAAATCGTATATATATGATCTTCCTGACCATCCAAATCAACAGCTACTGTTGGCTTATTTCCAGAAAATTGATATGGCGTATAAAAAGCAAACTTTTTTGCTAAAGGATCTGTAGATAAAAATCTACCAATTTGAGGATTGTAAATTCTAAAGCCATAATCCTGCTGGTTCCCATCACCTTTGATTTCATTATCATTCTCCTTTCCATTAAACCCATACCTATAACCACCTCCATTCATCTTCCTTCCAACCAACTGCATTCCAAACGGCGAATAATCCACGGCACTGCTAAGCGTCACATCATACACGCTACCGGTTGGTGTCTTGTTATCCGTAATCGTGGTCAGCACATTTCCCAGGTGATTCGTAATCTCGTATTCCCGGTTATTAAATGCGGTCCATAGGGCATCCTTTGTTGCGGTAGAGCCCAATTTCATATTAGGCTTCCACACACCCAGACGGCTGCTACCATAAAGATACTGCTCTTTCCATGTAATATCTGCTGACCCTGTTTTGTATTCGTAAGTAGCCAACACATTACCGGCTACGTCCCGTTCATAGACGGTGGTGGTAAAGTTTTGCGCAGACGTTTCCACCACTTTCCTGGACCTGTTACCTGCCGGATCGTAAAAATACTCTGTTTTAAGCGTTCCTTTCTTAAAACTCTTGATTTTTCCAATAATATTCCATTCTATTTCAGATACGTCGTTTCCATCCTTTATCAGGTTACCAATTTCGTCATACTGGTAGGCATCACCCGCTACATTCCCAATCTCACTTGCTGTTTCTACAGCTGGAGCCTGATTTCCAATATCTACACCTGGATAAAGTGGCGATGTGATCCCATCCCTCACATATCTCAACCGGTTGCGGGTAAGCTGCCCACCACCATTCCGCGGATAGTTATAAGTGAGCCGGTCCATCGCCGCACCGCTCATATTATTACGGTTATACGTGAGAATATTACCGCTGGCATCATAAGTAATATCTTCTGCATAGGGTGTTGGAGGAGTAGTACCCATTTCCCAGGTGGTGGCTCCTCCCACTAGTGTATGCTGACGCATGGTTCGTAACCGGTTCAACTGGTCGTAGCGGTAGCTATAGCCTATCGGATTTCCTCCGTTTATGCCTTTCAGCGCAAGCTCTGAACGGGCGATGTTACCATTATACAAATCCTGACCTGCAATATCAGCGGCCTTACTCTCCCATTTCAATGTGAACGGATTCGTAACAGTGGGAGGCTTGCCAATCGGGGTATAGTCACCCTGGAAGTAATCCAGGGTATACGAGGCCACGTCTTTGGCAAAATGCAGTCTCGTTCCCGAAGGGTCACCATCCCTTCCCATATCGGATGCCGGCGAGAGGTAGTTGCCGTTAACACCTTTCAACCATCCTTGCAACGTATAGGCGTAATCGATACCCTGTACGGCATTACGAAGATACTCCATGCGGCTGAGTGGGCCATGTTTATAGTAGCGATAGTAGGCATCTGTAACTGCACCACTAATCTCCCACTTGTCGACAGATACGCTATTGATACCGGATTTTGCCTCTACTAACCTGTTTTCCGCATCATATGTATAGGCATAATAGAACTGATCATCTTTTCCGGGCTGATAACGAACTGCATTCACTTTTCCACTGATCAGGTCATAATTGTAATCTGTCTGTTTGTAGTCGTACAACCCATTCCCATGCCAGAACGTTTTCACATTCCCAAGCAGATCATAGCTGTAAACAAAATTATCAGTCGTAGTTCCTCCTGTAGAGGCAGCAACGTACCGGTACTGAGCTGAGACCCTATTTTTAAGGTTATCCTGTGTACCCAAGCCGGAGGGCAGCATGGGGCTGTCGTAGAAAGTATAAATGCGCTCAGGATTTGAAACGGGACTCACCAATAGATCTCCATAGTTTATAATAAAACCAGGTTCAAAAATACTGGCGTTACTAAAAACTTCGCCATTCTCTGTAATACGGCTAAGTTCATCATATACTGAATAGTTATAATTGTTATTTCGGGCCCACTGTTTTGCATTTCGTGAGGCAATCAGTCTTCCCAGGTAATCGTACCAGAAACCGCTGACACCGGCATCCGGTGTCTTCTGTTTAGATACCTGGTTTAAAGAAGTATAGGCATAATCAGTAGCAAGCCTGTGTTGAGGCTGCACCGGCATAGGCCGTACTTCAATATTGGAATTCGGACCACCTACCGTTCCCGGCGCACCGTTAGCCGGTACATTGAAACGACCCCAGAAACGTCTCGCATCCAGGCCCGCCATCTGTGCCATACAAGGCTCCTGGGAGTTGATCCATATTTCATCGGCGGTAAGCTGACGGTTATATGTTCTTAAGTGCTTCAGATCACTGAGATCATTGGTGATAGATACTCCGCGTGTACCAACCACAATCTCCCAGGCGCAAGGCGCCGGTGGTGCTTTCGTATCATTATTCAGTAATTGACCATTTACATAGGTACTCAGTACCCCATCCATCAAATTAGGTCCCTGTACTACCAGGTGTAGCCAGTTGCCACCGCTAAAAGCCGTAATGGGCACCGCTATATGACTACTCCTTACAATACTGATAGCATTAGTCTCCGGATTCATCTTATAAATCGAGATATAGCAATAGGTGCTGCTAATACAGGTAGTAAAGAAGTAATTATTATCGGAGGTAGGAGTCAACACCTGGGTAGCTCCCGTTGGCCGGCCTTTAATCCACATTTCTACCGATACACCGGTCTGAATATTCAATGAATTAGTCAGTTCTGTCAATGTCAATGGCAAACTTGTATTAACGCTAGCGCCATTGTAATTACAGGTAAAGTCGGCAGGAACTTCCGTGGTGGTGGTATTCAATCTTTCCGTACTTAGTACATCCACCCCTTCCGGCGGTACAGTTCTCACCAGGTTACCCGCCTGATCATAATAATAAAGCGTAAAATGATAAAGCTGCTGCTGCGTTTTCAGGTTGGCAGTAGCCTTTGAACCGGCACATACGGTAACGTATTGTCTACGGAAATCCTGTCGTACAGAATCAATATATACTACATAACGACGACGACCACCTGCAATTGCTCCATCTATCATTCCCATCAAACACTCAGCAGGATCAGGGGTTACTGACCTGAACACCGGCTCATTGCAGAGCAACGCCGAAGTACCCGCCGTTACCTTCTGCCTGTAGTCATCATAATCCAAATACCCCAGCGAAAAACCCCAGCGATGGTTCAGATAAGTAGCTACAATGGTTTCATAATTATCCTTCGTGTTATCCAGTCCACCTGACCATGGCTCCTGGTTAAGCGCCGTCATTCCGGCAGTGAACTCAGCAGGTGTAATACATCCTTTTGTATTTACTTCCAGGAATACCGGCAGCGTAAGCTGGCTGGCCAGCAGATACCGGCAGTTACCACAACTTTTTATCAGCTGATCCAACTCCTCCTGTTTGAGATTCATCGCACTGCCATACGTATCTGTAAGATATTTTAAGAATGTGCGTCCCGCAGCATTGCTGTTATAGGTTGCCTGCAAAGCACTCAAACGGGCGCAGATAGCCGGGTTCGTGTTGCCGATAACCGCTTCTGTTGTTTGTGCCTTCACATTAAATGGATATGGCCCGGAAAGAATCCAGGGATTATTCTTCATTGTAATACTACCTGCGCCCAATACACCCAACATCACATCCTTGAAGGAACGATAACCCTCCGCAGTAGCGGTAGGCACTGCCGCACTCGCACCGTTTAAGTGAGCAGTATCCCCACCCAGTTTGCACACCTCAATCAATTTCTGACGAAGCGCATCTCTTTTAATAGAAGTATAGCCACTCAGTCCTTCCTCTAATTGCGACATCCATACATCTGCATTGTTGGCACAATTGTCTGCCACAAGGTTCGCTATCTGTGCAAAACCATCGTTCCTTAAAGAATCCGGATTCATGGAGAAAGTCTGATCATAGTCAATTCTCTCCATACGGGAGATTTTATTCCTGAATAAAGGAGAGCAGCCGCCAGTGGGGTCGTTACAGGTATAAGAAAGTACCGTAATTTGCTGTTCTGCCGGCGTTGGACTATCAGTACCAATATAGACTGACCCAATATAAACCGGATCAGGTGGGTTCATCTTAACAGTAACTATATTGCTTGGATTTGTTCCAATTTTCAGAGTAAATACATACTCAACATCAGTTGATAGCGGAGACAAAAATGTTATCTTATAACCTAATGTACTATGTATTATTTGATCCACCTCCACCGTATAATCGGTCCTGCATGGGAGCGTAACGGGCCCTTTCGGAGGGAAAGACACAGCCCCACTGTTCCTGCAATAAACCGAATCTACTTTTAACACACTCAAAGGAAGATATTGTGGTATGCATATCGTCTTATATCGATCTCCTGCACCAAATATTAATATCTCTGATGTATTGGTTGTCCCTGTGGAATATGTAACAGCCGCCCGCGTTTCCGTAACAAAACGGTTTCCTTCAAAATTAACCCGCACCCGCTTTGTTCCAGCACTGCAATTGCCCAATGAATCTTCTGCAAAAGAAAAGTCGGACACGGTGGCACAACTTTCTCCCAGCATCGGCAACGGGCGACCTATTTTACAGATATCGCCGCACATCGCATCGCGGATACGCTGATAATAAATCTCCTTCAACTGGAAATAATACTCCGCGTAAGCCAGCCATTCCCTGTCAGGTACCCGGCACTGCGTTTGTGGCACACAGTTATTCCACCGGGATACAAAAGTCACATCTGCAGTAACATTGGTATTCCCTGTGCTGTCGGCACAATAAAGCAGATAATCAACATACTGCCAGATATTCTTGTTATTGAAAGTGCTGCTTTTAAACGGCGTCCGGTTCCTGGAATAATTGTTTAGATCGTTCACAAAACTACCAATGAACGGCTGCGCCGCGGTGTTTGTTGCAAAAGGATCGGCATTCAGCAACCAGGTTGGATTAGTACGATCATAATTACTTCCCACATATTTAGGAAGGTCGGATGCTTTTAAACACAGGGAAGTGATCTTTTCATCCCAACGCTTCACGGCAGACAGGCTCTCACAGCTTTGCAGCGCACAATATTCCCAATGATATGGCAAAAACAGATCTGCCCACTCCGGTCTCCAGTTCTTCACCAGGTCCTCCAATGTAAAGCTGGCATCACAGGGCGATATACTTACCCCATCAACGTTTACTATCCTGGTTGATTCATAACGTGAACCACCGATAGCTTCGACCGGAAATACTGTTCTGAAATAAATGGATAATATATTCACCGCCAGTTCCAGCGGCCGGCCATAACTGTCGAACTGCGCATATTGCCCACCCGGACTTACATCCTGCTTCAGGGTTTCTCTTAACTCCCTACACGGATCAGGTACGCAATTCAACAAGGCGGCGGTACACCTCATCTTCAATACATCATACAAGGGGCCGCTCCAGTTATTTATATCATTGGTGTACAAGGTCGCATTCACCTGATTGTCGGCAATTCGCTGCCATACCTTCTGTTGAAATTCCGCTTTTGTACCCAGCGCCACTTCACAGGTATGACAATCACTCACGCAGCCGGTGAAATCAGTTGTTCTCAACTGGTTGATAATAAAATAGAACTCCGGCTGCAAATTGGTGTTACGCTTGATAAAGTCATCAGTATAGGCAGCAATGACATCAGGGTTCAGCGACAATTCAAAGCGGATGCTGTACTCGCCAGCCTTTCCCAGGTCTACCACAAAGCTGTTTTCTACACTGCCCTCGTCGGCACAGTTCGAAGCAAGACTCCCAATCTTAACCGGTGTTATATTCGCATCTACCTTGTTATTACAATCATCATACACATCAATCTTCAGTTCATAGTAACAATTACTGCAGATCTCTACCGCATTCTCTTTATACTTCTTGATCAGTTTATCTATCCGGTACCTGATGCTGGCATTATGATCCGGCACCGCACAGAGATAGGTAGCGGCGCCCTTCAGTTTCAGTTCCTGTGGATCAAACACAAACGATTCCGGTTCCAGCACAGGCACATCCACCAGTTCTGAAACCCCTTTTGAAGCCAGGGGCAACACATTATCCGGCGATCCTCCACTTAAAGCAGTGGCCACCGGCTTACCGGAAGAATTCAGATAGCTGATACTGATCTGTCCATTGGGGTCAATGGTCATATTCTTCAAAAAGTGGGAAGCCTTTCCCGCGCTTGAACCGAAAAGCCGGTCCAGTTCCCATTGCACAGGTTTTCCATAGAAGTACCTGGTGGAATGATTCAATGCTTCGTCCTGGTTAGGCTGCATTACATCTCCCACTCCACCCTTTACCCGCACACGACCGGTATTATCATTGGTATAGGCAGTAATGGCAAAAGGATATCCGCTGGCATCAGGAACATAGTTCATCGATGCGTCCGTCGCTTTAAAAGGATTGGCGGATGAATAGTACATACCGGCGCCCCCTGTCGTTCCCAGTGGCGCTGGCTTTACGACACAGACACCTGTGCTGTTGTTGTAAATATCCTTGTAGGAATATACTTTGTTGAGGGCGTTCAGATTTTGTCTCCCATAGTACGTTAAAGCGGTTGCGTTAATAGGGGCGGGCAAAATATTGGCCGCTACCCTTCCATACTCGTCGTACACATTCTCCTGCAATACTACATTCTTATCTGTGTTGTTGATGGTAACCGTTTGCCGGTTCTTTAAAATCCCATCAAAATAAGCGACTACTTCTTTTTTCTTACCCCCTTCCGCATAACTGGCGCTGAATTGCCAGTTAAACCCAGGTTGATGCCAGCTCAGATCCAATACCCTGGCCACTTCCCCACTTGCCAGCTTTGCCTGGTAAACCCAGGGATGTTCTTCCCGAAAACCATTTACATAGATCACATAACGGATACGGAGCAACAGGTATTTGCTGCTATGCAAAAGCGTGATATCGTAGTTATGCTGATCGGTGGTGATACGGGTGGAATTATTCCGGAACATTGCTTCCAGTTGCGCATCCGTTATCGAGGAACGGTTTGCAGTGATGAACTGCCCATTGGTGGATTCATCGTCGATATAGGTCCACTCCAGGTCATATTCCTGCCCGGGTATAATCTCATTCCAGTTAACGTTTATAATACCCGTTAAAGGCGGCGTACTCGGTGTAGCACCCATAGGCGCCATGGCTGCTTTCCCCTGTTTCTTTGGAGCCGCGGCCGTTTCCCCGGATTTAAAAAATGCGGTCATCGACAGTTCTTCTTCCTTGTTGGAGGTATACTGCCGGTCCACTATCACCTCTCCCTTCAACGAAAAAATTGCCGGCAGATCAGTACCCAGCTCTTTACTCGTGATATCATTGACCGTTAATTTTACCTTGTAGCCGTTGGTAAAGGAATAAATGTTTTCTCCCTGGTAGGGCGTCAACCAGGCGGTATCATAATCAATATTCAACCGCGCATGCTCAATGGTAATCGGGTCGTCCTGGTCGGGCTGACTCCAGTACTCTATTTTCAGATCGAGCTCACACTTGAAAGGTTTATCGATCCGGTAGGTAGAATCCCGGTACAATCCGAAAGTAACGACGTTATTTACAAGCTTGTTGTTGATCGATTTCCAGTCAAAGGCATCATTCCGGAATTTTTCATCCTTAATAACAAGGGTATCTCCTTTTTTTATCTTTCCCTGCAGCCGTTTCTGGTAGGACTCTACCTGCGCGCTGGCAACATGAATTGTTCCCAGCAGCAGCAACAGTACACAGCATACACTGTAACAGAGAATATTTAATTTTCTATAACCCATAGGTAAAGGGCATTAATGGTGAATAGGTTAACACTTAAAGCGTTGATATCAATCTGAAATGCCTATAGGCAGCAGTAGGTTTCCAGCCCTCTCCTTCCTTCTGCAGGTAAGTAGACAAACTAAGCCGGCGGCCATCTGTAATCACCTCATTCCATTTATTGAAAACCGTGGTGATCTCTCTGTCCATCTTCCTGTTCAGCGGATCTTCCAGGTTGGTTAAACGCATATAAATGCTGTTCAACTTCCCGGTACTACGATCATAGGTAATTTTCAATTCCTTACAGGTAACATGGCGTTCACAAAGCAATTGCACGGTTGTTAAATTATCGGTGTGCGTAGCGTTGATAGCATAGCTGTCGCTCTCCCAGAGTGCAATGATACTATCCACCGGTAACTGGGGAGCCGCCACTACCTCTTTGGGAGGTGAAACAAATAGTTTCTCAATTCCGCGGTTAGCCGAAATACACACGTCTTTCAGCTGGATCATTTCATTATCGCCCAGCTGATAATACATTTCTGCATTTCTCCTGCAATAATTAAATGTGGCATTCACATTTTCTGTCGGCTCCGCCGGATCACTGATCCGGATACTGCCTCCCATATCAATCACAGACAACGTATCAATACGCCTGTAAATAGCAATGATCTGTCCCAGCAACGCAGCATCCTCCCGTTGAAAATGGGTTGCTTCTTCCGCTACCGGCGCCTGTTCTTTCAAAGGAGGCCACCAGCTGTTCAGCAAAGGCCTGGCGCCTATGGCAAGTCCAACCACCATTATTGCCGCCACGAATAGAATGATAAACTTTCCACTTATATGATACTTCTTCATCTTTCAATATTAAAGCGGTTAATTTTTCGCCCTGTAAGAAGAGCGGTTTTCTTTAATCGTCATGATTCCCCGGTCTGTTTCCTTCTTTAACCTGATCAGGGTACCTTCATCATCATACTCATACAGTGTGGCCAGGTTATTTTCATCCAGTTGCGCCATGAGCCGCTGATTCAGGGGATCATATGCATACGTTTTTATGTTACCTTTCACCGGTAAAATGCGGATATCATCTATCCTTGTTGCAGTACCAGCCGTGAGTGTGAGCGTGGTGGATACCCCGGGATCACTGGCCCAGAAATTCATCTCCACCAGTTTCCATCCTTCTACCGAAGCCTTCACCGTAAGTGGCTTATCCGCGCCATTAACACTTACTTTCAGATCGGAGGTATTACCAGATGGCTGTGCATCTTTTACCCAGGCAGAAAAAATATAGTTCGCATAGGGCTTCGGAGCAAATCCCATTGGGTAAACATAGGGCCTGGTGGTACGCATATATTCTCCCAGGTCAGAAAAATCCAGATAAGGCACGGTATGGTGTACATTTTCATGCGGACGCGTGTATAATACCAGTGGGCTGTTTAGTTTCAGGCTGTATTTACCGGTGTGGGCAATCTTGTTATCCAGCCAGTCTGTATACTGTCCCTTGTCGCGGATCATCACGAACATGTTGAAGCTATCTTTCGGATTACTATTTTCCGGAATAGCCTTCACCCGATATGCATAATCCTCAAATCCATCGTAAAATATTTCCCGCTGCATTGCATTGGAGGCCACAGCGGCGGTAAGTGTATTATTAAAGCTAAACAATGCGCTTTTAAAAATCCCCAGTGGATCTTTTGATTCCAGGCCATTTCCCTGAGCATCAAAAAGAGTGGCAGTACCGGTGCTGACCCATTTTTCATTATTTACGTAAGTGGGCTTCCACAAATTATCGGTCACTGAGAAATACCAGTAAGGAGTAAAGTTCTGATAAACCCCACCCTTCCTGATATCAGGGACAGACAGCTGTTGCCCGGTCCTGTTCACCAGGAAAGCTTTCTGCTCTACCGGGCGCCAGTTTCCGAGGAATCCATACAAGAAGGGATTCATCTGAAAGGTTATAGGCAAGGTATACTTCTCATTACTTATTGGTGTACCTAACTCCCCCTGACGTTCCACTACATCGGCGGGATAATGTATCAGATCTTCTGATGAATAAGCGATAATATTTGTATAATTACCGGTGTTATATAATTCATAAGCCGATTTATTATAGATCTCCGCAGCAAAACCGGCTTCCTGACCCTTGGAATTACGACCCATGACCTCGAAATTATGTTTACCGGGGAGCATGTTCGCTAATTCAAAAACATGCCATTTTCTATGATTGCTTAGCTTCTCTTCCGTGAGCTTTCTCACTTCCACACCATCGATATATACATACACCTCATCATTACCACCCAGACCCAGAGAATAGCTGGCAGCTGGTTCCAGTGTTATATCAGTGTTGTAAGAATACCACAAATCATTACCATTTGGATTCTTATACCTGGGATACATCCCAATGGCCGTTAATCTTCCGGTGTTACCATTCCCTCCCCAGAAATATCCTTTTCTGTTACCATATTCCGCACCATTCTGAGCGTAAAAGCTCGTTCCGTCATTCCCATCCTGGCTATCTTTGTACTGTGCATAATAGGGCCACATGCGGTCGTTTGCATTAGGATTTCTGATGTACACCCCCCTGTCCGGGCGCTCATAGTCATACCCTGGATAAATGCCCTCCATTTTAAGCCGGGAGCCCCAGGACTGATCGTATAACGTTACACTCGCATCCAGCACACCCAGGGAAGCCAGTTCGTCGTCCGTATCTGTTGTAAAGCGGAAAGCGCCATTTTGCACCGGGTTTTTCAAACACACCACGGAGGCGCCGGGGGCCGTTAGTTGGTTCCGGTATCCTGAGCGGGCCAACTTTACGTCGCTCTTGAAATTATTAGCCACATTCCCGTCCTTGTTGATAAGCTTATAGGATAGGTCCTGGTCTCCCTTGGTCAATGTTTTCACCACCCAGTAAATGGAATCCTGCTTATTCAGATCAATCAGTTCATCGCCTGTGGTCACAAATCTGGTAAACGTAGATGGAATTTTCCCTTTAGCATCTGTCTCGAAATTCCGGATAAGGGCATTGTTATTTTTATAAGCACCGGACATCCCGCTATTCATCCAGTATGCCGGCATATTTACCTGGTACACAGGATCATCAAACTCGTTATTGGTGGTGGTAACTACCGGATCGCCGGTAACGGCATCATATAAAGTATTTTTGGTTGTAACGGTAGATCCATTGATAGTTTTCACTACCCGGTCCAGTACCCCGGAATATTGCACGGTTTTTAATACCGATGCAGAACGGAACAACCGATATTCATCGTTCTGACTCATCGGCCAGTGTGGGATCACCCACGGTATCGGGAAGCCGGGTATCATGTCAAAACCCGCGCGGATGGTCCGGCCTGTGTTGCTGGTTTCCTCTTCCCGCATGTCTACTATCATTTCTATCTCTCTGCCGATAACCTGGTTCTGCGTAATCTCTCCTTTTTCGTTCACTACATCCACATTATTCACGAGCATTTGCGTGCCTACCCCCAGTGGCTTTGCATTGAAGTAGTAACTGGTGTTGGCAATCTCTGCGCCCGACTGGTTAAATACTCTTTCTGCTTTGGGCTTGCCATGCATGTCGTTCAGTTTCACCACATACCCCTGGGATAACACCAGTTCATGTGCTACATTGGAACCAATAAAACTAAACCAACCTTTGGAATCATAATTATAGGCGTCCGGGCTTTGATCATAGCTTACCTGTACCGGGAAATCCTTTGAAGTATAGAACTCATGTTGTACCCATCCCGTTTTAGGTGCGGCTTCCACCACGCCCTCCGCATTCAGATCTTTTACCACCACTTTGCTATAACCCACTACCGGTGCGGGGAATAAGGTTTCTCCAAAGGGTTTCTCCAGGTAGTAATAGTTATTGAGACCACCTTTTATATCTTCGGTATAAGGTACCGGTAAACGCAGGGGATTTTCATCGCCCCCTACTCCCGGCTCATAGCTGGCTACGCCACTGCTGATCGTTTTTCCATTCCAGGTAGTGGTATACGTATATTCCTGACCGTAGGTAGCCCCTGTTAAAGGCTCTCCACTGATCGTGTTCCAGATATCCGATATTCTGACACGCTTTACCCGGGCCGCACCGCCCAGTTTTATTCCATCCACTTTTGCAATACGTCCAAAACTCTTTTTCAGATCCACGCTTCGTGCAAATCTCTTCCGCTCTGCTCTATTATAAAAGTTACCTGTAATTTCACTGAGGTTACTGATGGAGTTCACAAGGGCGCCTAATGCTGCCTGTATAGGCATATCGTCGGATATCCTGTTCTTGTAGCCAGGATAAGCATACTTGGGATACTCTAATCTCATTTTCTGCCAGGCGGCAAAAATGAAAGGATTCGAAGTCACATTCCCTTCGCCCATGGTGTCGAATATGACCGCTACATTTCCACCGGGTTTTTCTATCACATCTTTCACCTTTCCATAACACGGAACATAATCGCAACTACTTTCAGCCGTGCCATTATCGGGTTTATCCGTCAAATTCACAAATAGCTTGGCGTAAAAATCCCTTTCGCCATTCAGGTAACGCCTGATAAAATCATTTTTTTTCTCTTCTGCGGAGGCTCCGTTCAGGCTTTCTTTAATATTGATCATAAATCCACGGGCAAAAAAGAAGTCCGGCTCCGGGTTGCCGTCTTTATCTACCAACTGCGTCAGTTCCACCATCTGCATCGCCGGCTTATCCTGTACATAAGCGTAATCACCGGATTCATAGTCTACGTGAATTTCTCCGCCTGTTGGCAAACTGATATCCGTCAAATTCCAGGCACTGGCATTCTGATCGGCGATCGCCTTATCCTGTGTACTATAGGGGAAGCGGTCATTATTTAAATTATTCAAACCGGATTTGGCCGCTTTATAATTACCCCACCTGTCGGTAGAGAGATACTCATAATCGGGGTTCTTGCCCGTATATTTGAAAGTATAGGGAAAATGTTTCCCTTTGGTAGAAGCACCATAGGTAAAGTGCAAACCCGTTAAGGTAAGTTTACCACTATCGGCAACAGCCTGGTTGGGTACTTTCTGACAGAGCGTGTATTCATAGTTGAATACCGCTGTTTTTATGGGTGTCGTGAGATCTTTCTTCGAATACAGGCGGACTTCCTTCAAACAACGCTGTCTGCCATTGGCGGTATTGTCTATAGCGCCGGTGATACCGGTAACACCTAATGCATCATTCCTGCTGTCCAACAGGAAAAACATCACCTTATTTTTTGTCTCAATAGAGTTTAAAAGCCATATTTCCTTCTCCCCATATACAATGCTACTTTTATCATCATCCTGATCCGCATTCAATGCTTTGTTATAGAGCGCCCTATTCGGCTTCATCGGAGATCGCCACTTGTAATTACCGTTTACCTTTGTATAGTTAAATTTAATGGCGGTACCCATGTCATCATCTGAAATACCGTCGCCTGTTACATCTACATAATCGGGCGACAATATCGCAGACAACAGGAAAGCCGACGCATACGCAGGCTGCGTTTCCTTATGAAAATATTTGTCAATGCCGTAATTATGCTGGATTCCTCCATCTGGTTTCAGCGAAAATCCAACCAGGTTTCTGTCCTCATCCTTCGCCGCATTCGGATCTGTAGCAAATGAATACTCCTCCTGTACCTTGTTATAAACGGGCAGGCTGTATACCATTCTTTTCCCGTCGTCTCCTGTGACCGTAAATTCAGAAAGATGAGTACCATATCTTGACTCTGTTACTGCGGAAGGTAGCGCGGGTGTAAAACCAGTTACTTTGTTCTCCCGGTAATCTTCTTTCATTCTTATCACGCCACCCTTGTAGGTTTCTGAGGCGGTGAGATAGGAAATGGCGTTCCGTCTTACCTGTCTTACTTTCTTTGTCAGCGGGTTGGATGTGGATATGGGATAAGTATTATTATATCCGTCTTTCAGTTCACTTTTACTGCTGAGTCCATCCAAAGATACATGCACTACGTCTTCGCCTTTGATTAATGTCTCATATTCATTGCTCCCCACATTCTTCTCATCCATCTGCTTAAAATAGGCATGCTCTTCGAGGGTATTATCGATGTTCTTATAATCAGCTACTCCATTGAATCGGTTACCGTTTTTCCACTTCCCGGTTTTGTTGGATACATCCTGCTTATAAAACGTGACCCCACCATGAAAATATAATCCAAAACCCAGATCTACTCCAAGGGTAGTGGTGTTATTCGCGTCATTGACAGCAGGGTCAAACACCGTTCCTGAACCACCACGATGCAGACGGAATTGCCCGCTTCCCAGCTGGCTGGAATAGGAAAAAATATCGGCCGTAGCGATAGGAATCGCAATGTTGGGCATATTGGGAATTACTGCATTATCTTTCTCCCGCATGAAATCCATTACGGCGTTGGGTACATCTTTACCCTGGTTCGCGTACAAGTATCCGTATGCCGGATTAGTATTAACCCTGTTCAGTATTTCCCGCTTATACCGGTAGCCGGTAAGTCCTACGCCCGCAAAAGCACCGGCGCCGGATGGTCCTACATCTATACTGTAGCTACGGTTGGTAGACCGGTAAGGCACTCCTATATGTGGATAAAAAGGTGGTGTGTTATAAGTGAATCCGATGCCGCCTACATCAAAACTGGAGGAACCCGGTTGATTATCCCAGTCTCTCGTGGTTACACCGAAAGACCCGTTCAGCGTGAGGCTTTTCAGCCCCTGGCGGGTGTTATAACCAAGATTGGCCGACAGCCCTACGTTCGTGGTCTTATTTTCATTCGACTTATCATATAAAGCCAGCGTGATATTAGGCGATACATCCACACCGTTACTGGTATTGGACATCAGGCCCACACCCAGTCCGGGCGTTAAGGCACCACTCCCGCGTGTAAGAGAGATACCCGCATTTATGCCGAACTCGGCTCCTATCCCGGTATAAGTATCACTGAAGATACCGAGCGACAAAGAGCCTTTCAGGCCAATCAGTTTCGCCCCGCCAAAGAACTCCGCTTTGACTGTTCCCCGCCCACCGGTTGTTGTTTTAGGCGCTGTATAATGCTCCGTGATCACCTTATCTCCGTTCATATCATCCGGAATACCTCTCAGGCTCCGGTTAATAGCGCCCACATTGAGATTCCAGCCCAGTCCTACCCAGCTGGCCTCATCATCCATTCCTACACCGGACTGGTAATTTAAATTGATGGGGTAACCATCAATATCCATTATAGGAATATTGTATTTAAATGCACCGGTAAACATGTCGACCGTTTCACTGGTACCTGCTTCCGCAAACTGTTTGCTTTCCGGTTGAGAAGGACCGGTTGTAAGTGCCCATGCAGCGCAGGGTACCAATATCTGGAAGGCAAGCAAGCCTAGAAAAAAAACTGCAATGGACTTTCTGAATATTATGTTTCCTGGAATCATAACCTGCTGCTTAATGAGTCAATACTATTGATATGTGTAACCTGGAAGGGAAACACCAACTTATGATGCGTATACATCCAATCATTCATCACGAAATACAATACAGCTGTTCCTGCCGGCACGGCCCTTTTGAACGTGGTCAGGTATTCTGCTGAAGAGGTACTTCCATTCGGAATTCGCTGCGTAAACTGTGCCGCCAGCGTATCACTTCCCACTACCAGCCAAAACAGGGTATCCACGCTTACCGCCTGCATTTTCCGGCTTTCTTCCCGGGAGGAAGCTGGTAGGGCAACGTTTAACTTAAATGTCATTTCCCCTGCTGCATCCGGATTTTCCCTTCCCAGCATCCGTTCCCACTGCACCGGAAGGTAACTGGCCCTTACCCCGATACCTCCTGCATCCTGTTCCTGAACCAGCGCCTGGCCATTGTTGGCATAAAAAGCTTTTATTTCTTTCTTTCCTGAATGACAGGCAGACATTAACAACCCTATCATCACGGATATTATTAAGTATTTCATCGCTATTCCGTTTCACTTTTATAAAGAAATCTTAATTGTTTTTCTTCACCGTTAGGCAGCTTCAACTCCAGCAGGTAATAGTAGCCATCCACGAATGACCTGTTCTCTGCCAGGGGTATGACCACATGGTTGTTTCCCCGATTCAGTTTGATCGCCGGTAGTTTACGCATTTCCAGTTCGGGCCTGGTGATACAACGGATCTTATAATTCAGCGGGGCTTTGTCGTACACATTTTCTACCGCAAACAGCACTTTTCCGCGGGCCACATAAAAATTACCTTTTGTCAGATCCGTGATATCCCTGAAGCTTTCCGGTACTTCTGCCGCGGTTTCCTCTTCGCAGAACACCATAAAATCCCATATCTCGGAGTTCACCAGCAGCATATCATTTTTGTAGGCGCTTACCTGCCACACGTAAGTTTTTCCCTGCACAAGATCTTTTGCCAGAGAAGGATAGAAAAGCATGGGAGAATTAATGCCCAGCTGGTTAATCAAAGGCATATTGTAATTAAGTGCTTCTACCTTTGCCTGTCCGGGTTTCACTTCCGTGAGTACGAGCCGGTATTGCACACCCGGAACAGCCGGCAATAGTGGTTGCCAGAAAAAGGGTGGTCGCTTGTTACAGATCTTGTCTTCTTCTGCCGGGTTCAATAGCAGCAAGGGAGAAAACGGCTGGAGGTAATAATCGAAGCACTGGTCGCCCAGGGTTTCGCCCTGGTGCGACTGATCACCGGCATTCAATTCAAAACAATATTCGTAATCCCCTTCCGTAAAGTAGCCGGACTGGCGACAGATAGTGGCCACCTTATTTTCTGCAAAGCGGATGGCGGATCTGGCAATCAATCCACCCGGTAAGGAGTTGGTGCCGGGCATTAACTGAAAGGCAGGTGTTTTTATACTGACAATATTGCCGGCGCCGGCAGCAGATACTTTTACGGTAAGACTTACCAGTTGCGACTGGCTGCCGGTATTCGCCAGCTTCACCTGCAACAGGCCATCCAATGTGCGGCCATGCAGTTCCGGGATAAAAACAAAGGATACCTGGGCACGGAGTTGAACAGTACAAAACAGCATCAAAAAAATCACTCCCTGATAAAACTTTAACATAGGTACTTAATTCAATTGGTAAGAAATAGCCAGTTCACTTCTGAAGTTGCCAAACAGATAGTTCTGTGGCGTATTCAACAGGTTTTTACGGCAGTCAACATACATATTCACATTTAACCGGGGCAGTACACTGGCGCCCGCTGTTTGCCTGAGGCCCAGTTGCTGTACCACCGCCTTATTATCCAGGTAGGTAATACCGCTGCTACAGCTTATTTTCTTCCACACCTGGTAGGTCCATCCCGTTTCCACCGTAAGGAGGTTGGCATATACCGCTTCCCCCTTAATATCTTTATTGTAAAACAGGTTTATCGAAAGGACATGTGAGCTAAGCACCAGGTTGTGATTAATATTAATATTCAACAAGGTGCTGTGTTGTGGTAAAATATCGATCTGCTGATATCCCAGCATAATATTACTATTGTATGGAAGTGCCGCCATTTTTCCCTGCACCTGTGAAGCGAGTGATAACTGCCGGGTCATATACTGAAAGGATGGGGCCTTTTCACCGGTGCTTTTCATGGCCGACTGATTAAAACGCGCATCAAAGGCGATCTTCTTACTCAGTTTCCAGCGACCATCAATAGCAAACTGCCTGTTTTTCCATTTACTGGAAGTCAAGGCCGAAGAGCTGATATCCTGGAAATCGGATCTTACTCCCAGCACCAGTTTATTTTTATACCAGTTTCTTTTCAGTTTTAATCCGTAACGTATCGTTCCTCTTCCTGCTCCTGGAGACGCCGGGTTATTATATCCCAGGCCAGAATAGCTGACGTAGGCACGCTGGTTCATATTCCACTCATTTACCTGCCCGTTGTAGTCGAGCCCCACAGACAAGGTTTCCCAGAAATCGTTGAACAGCGATAATGCAGCAGCCTTACTGGCCAGCATCGGGTCATTACCTACTGCCGAATTCTTGAACTGGTTGTTGGACTTTGATAATTGTGCGGCGATACGGCCATAACTACCCAGGCTGATATCTTCGGAAAAAGCGCCTACAAAAGTATTTCTAGGTAAATTCAGGGTAGTATACTGGCGGCGGGAATCGCTTTTGGTATTGGCGTTCACGACTCCTGCATGGCTGTGTGGCTGTGTAATATCACCGGCGCCCATTTGCAGGAACTGCATGCTGTAAGCCCCGGGATCAAGCGATGAATTAAAAGCAAGGTCTTTTATTGTTCCACCATCGATACGCTTTCCGGCACCCAGCATCAGGAATTTATTGTTGTTCAGAAAACTGGTTTGTATACCGGACATAAACAAGTCCTGTACCCCGCCTTTACTTCCGGAAGCCGCAATGTTACCGATGTCGAGTTGTTTGGCACTTAATAACAGGCGTTGCAGACCGCTCAATGGCAACAGTTCTTTAATGTTCCTTATTTTGTTGCTCTCCTCTTCCAGTTGCCCGTTGATTTTTCCTCCCGCCACCCGTTCGTCTGAGATAATGGATTTAGCCTGCAGGCCTTCTCCTACTTCTTTCTTCAGCGCAAAAACGCCCGCTATATATTTTCTGGCAGCACTGGCTGTACGGAAGTGTTCCAACTGGGCATTGAGGCTGCTGTCGGCCACCGGATGGGCCAGTAAGATACTGTCCTGCAACGCTGCAACAGCCAGCTCGAGGTCTTCTGCTGTAATGCCGAGGGCTCTATTGTTTAGTAACTCATTCCGTAGTTGCAACGAATCCAGCTGGATGATATGATCGCTGTTGAGCAATTGGCCGAAGGCGGCTGACTGCTTTTCTCCCAGCCCCGTGAGTTTTTGCTGGAGCGATTCCAACCGGTTGCTGGTAAAGGATTTTACCGCGCTTTTGACATCAATGTCTTTCAGAAAGTACTTTTTGAGATCATATTTCTTTTCGACTATGCTATTAAGGCGTTTTACGTAAGCGTCTTTATCAAATGAAAACTTCACGAGCGACTGATCCGCAAAGGGATTGTTCCAGGTACTTTGTCCTGAAATATTTGAATACCTCACGTTAACGGGTATATTCTTTATCATCAGCTGATCCCCTATTGTAACACTGGTACCCAGTATAGGCATGCCCGGTGTGTTTTCTGCGAAAGCACCGGCACTGGCTTCTTTAAGGCTGTTACTATACGCACCGGCATTTAACAGCTTATTCACGCCCGTTTCATCCCGTAAAGCATAGAAGCCCCGCAGTTTATCCGCGATGTATTGGCGGATACGGGCAGTGTCTTTGATGGTACTCATGCCTTGCTGCAACTGCGTGAGCTGCTGTTTACCGGCTGAATTACCGATAAACTGAAAGAATTCCTGCCGGGCGGATTCCTGCAGATATTTGCCGGCGCCTACATCCGGAACAGCCGGAAGATTTTGCCGGAGATATGCTTTAGCCTGTGTCATGGCTGACCTTTTGTTCAGCGAGTCTGCCAGTATCATCTGCAACATAGGGTTACCCATAGGCAGCCCAGCTTTTTTGGCCTCTTCCTCCAGTTGCTTAACGGGGGCATTTACTTTTACCGTTTGAGCATGAACGGTGACGGAAAGTAGCACACAGGTACACCACGCCGCTATAACTTTTGCCATATAAAAATTTTCATGGTATAGGGATTATTTATCTGGGATGCAGCAGGGGCGCTATCCGGGGAAGCAACCCTGCTGCGGGTTATTTTTCTTGCATATCAATGCATTCAGGAATGAAAAAGAGCCGTATGTGGCAGAATTAGCCGACTGATACACCGCAATGTTGATATTCCCGGTTGCATCTGGTGTTACATTTCTACCAGGGACACAGTTTATGAGATAACGTCTTTACAAAAAGTTCCTCATTAGTACATTAATCCACTTTCTCAACGATCACTGCATTCATAAAACACAAACCCCAAACATCCGGCATATAGCAACCAATTTTTATGGTTTCTCCATCTTTTAAATAACCTGTATAAGTAAGATAGTTGTTAACATTATCCTTACCTACAATTGTATTATCACATACTCCATTACTGCTACCCATTTTTACCCAAATTTTTGATGGTGCAAAATCAGCTGTAGTACTTGAAAGTATCTTCACATTGTAAGTGCCGGCAGGTAAGCCCATTCCAGGCACACCAATTACTTCATAGTTATAGTTTTGTGTAGCTGGATTAAAATTCAAAGCATAATTTAACCTCGCACTTTTAGAAACAACTGCTGGAAAAATATCGGTATAAATGTTAGCAGGAGCTTCATTGTCATTCCCATAATTACCACTATACTTTGCCCAATGAGTTGGATCAGTACTAACAGTATTGATTGCCCAACCTGATACAGGGTCTATTGCTGTTTGAACTGATGTTGTTGGGTCGCCTGTTAAAGTTGCCCAGTCAGGATGGGAAGCAGCGGTTGTGCCAGCGAAATTAAATTTGCCGAAATTGGCTCTTGGATTAGCCGTTGTTGTTTTTTCAATCAATAATATTGCAACGGTTTGACCATAATAGGATATGTTCTGATTGAATTGAAAATTAGCTAAAGCGGACATATTCATAACTATCTCTCCAGATGCATTCGGTTTAACATTATAATGGTCAGTTGTAAACATTGTGTTAAAACCTTCTAATCTACTTTGAGCGATACTGCCGTTCAATTCTGACCTGGTACCAGTTTTATTATTTGAATTAAATAAAGCCTTTGAAGTATTAGAGTTGTATATAATTACATCATAATATTTGTTTACATCCAGTCCAGTTAACTTCCATTGCGCTGGATTAACATTTGAGTATTTGAATGCTGTTTTGAACATATCAGCACTCATACCCATGTAATTATGATTAAGTCCATCAGTTGTAATTCCTTCAGGGTTGCTAACTACTGTAAAACCTTTTGTACTTGTACCATTTTTAATGTCTTTCAAATTTGATACAGTTGTATTGTTAGCCGCTGAAGTGACGTTGTTGATAGTATATAAGTTAAAAGTTGAATTGCTGCCAAGATTCAACATATAATATTTACGATCTTTAGTAGTTGTCAGACCATCCAAAACTGTATTCAATCGGTTTGTAAAATTCGTTTTATCAGTTCCATTATTCAATTTATCCACAATTAATTTTGCTCTGGACCAATCATAAAACTTCAATTTTTCTTCTGCTTTTGTAACATAATTATTACAGGTAGTTGTTAAGTTTTTGCTGTGAAAAAGTAAAAAGTCAGTTTCAAAATCAAATGGGGCAATTCTTTTATCATAAACATAATTATTCCATGTACCATTATCATGTTCACTATTCCAAGCCATTAACATTAATGGAGGGTATATACCTTTTGGATTGGCAGCATTGATGCTATTAACATCATCTAAGGTTGAATATTGAGAAGTGAACGGAACTCTTGTATCATTATAAGAATGGACAAACAAAAATGGTATATCTTTTACTACATCTCCATTCCCTGTAAGTGCCACATCATTAAAAGTTGTATTGGAAGCGATACCACCAGCTAACAGATTTGGATTACCTAAAGCAACGTTAGTTGTGCCTGCGCCGCCAGAAGACAAACCAGTTACATATACCCTATTTGAATCAATTGCATATCCATTAACGGCATAATTAACGGCTTTTTGTGCGGTTGCTAAAGTCCAAAGTCCATCATGCAATTGAGGACAAACAACAACACACTGCATAGGAAACAACTTATTATGCAAAAAGTATGGTAATCCTTCAGCTTCCAGTAATAATTGATTAATATCATCGTTATTCTCAGCGCCATTGACTCCAACTCCATGCAAGAATATTATTAAAGGGTAACCACCTGGTTTTAATGAATCATAACCTTGTGGCAAGTAAACCCATGTTTTCAAATTTGGGTTATTAGAATCATATTTGTTGTCTAAATAACCTCCTGAACTAAACATATCCGATGGTCTGGCAACGGATACATCAATATCATCAGCGTAAGTTGAACCATGATTATCAGTGACAGTCAAACGATATGTAGACCTGGCAGCAATTGGAATTCCTGTAACTCCTGTATTTATACCGTTTACGTTTGAAAATGTAACACCAGTTATATTAGAAATAACTGACCATTGATAGGAAGCAACTGAAAGAGAAGGATTGTTGATTTTTATGTTTCCATAAAAGTTGGTAGTACTTTCATTTTCATTTAAATATTGATCTAAACCTGCATTGACAGTTATTCCATTACCTCCTGGCCCCCCTGGGATGTTACCATCAACTACAGCTTTGACTACATTACTCCAGCTGGAAAAATACCCGTCCCGGAAATAGATCCGCATTCGGTAAAAGCTGCTATCAGGGCTGATAGCAAGTGTGTTTTCATAAGGTGATGTAATAGTTTTAAAATCATTATAGAGGCCGTTTATATAAGCGCTCCGTTGTACAATGTACTTAACAACATCGGTATTGGAAGTAAAATAGCTGGCGAGTGCATTCCTCATTGCATTAAACATGACCAGGTACCCCTGGTCATTCAAATGGATATTATCGCCGAACTGCAATGAAGGTTGTAATACATCGGGATTAGCGGAGTCTTCCAGGAGGTGATACGCATAGATGCATCTGGCTCCGAAAGTTCTACGCAGGTTATCTGCAGTTTGTCTCAGTTTAAGGCGCTGTGGAGCACCGAAAGCCGTACGGGGAATACTGCTCATTACCAACAACTGCACACCAGCTTTTTTGCAGGCTTCATCTATCAGCAAGGTATTAGAGAGCGCCTCCTCTGTAGACATCTCACCGCCACTGGCCTGGGATGCATAGTCGTTACTGGTATTAATGAGGATAATAATATTATTTCCATCAGCAATTGCCTTGGTGACGTTCATCGTCGAGTCTACAAAGCTATTGCTGCCTGTAGGCGCCAGATTGCGGGAATTATATCCATCTTTACAATAGTTCGTCAGCCGTGCATTGGAAGATACTGCATAAATATAAGCCTGCAGCTTTCCGGCAATGGAGTTGGCCGGTGTACTGGCATAACTCCCCGCCCCCTGGCTGTCTCCAATCAGGGCTATCTTCGGCGACTGATATAGCTCCCTGTCTGACTGCCACCATTTCAGCTGCATACTGTTGGCATCAATAGGCATAGCAGCCAGCGAAACAGCCGGCACACTAACACCTCCACCGCCGGAGAACCTTACCGCTATAGTATCCTGTCCGGCAATAGCGATAGCACTGTCTCCTATATTTTCCAGGGAAAGCTTTTTGAATACTGTATTTCCATCGCCTTGGTTATACAGAAAGCCCTGTACATTTTTGGAGGCATTTTTTACCTGGAGCTCAGCACCAACAACCATGACAGTATCTTGCTTAACTCTGAATGTTGATTGCCCAAGAGCCAGATGGGTTATGGTTAACAAGGCGAGTGTTAGTAACACTCGAAGTTTCTTGAAAAATTGCTTTTTCATTATTAGGTATTTTTAGGGATGTTTGAATCACGTAGCCGTTCGTACCTCTTTTAGCATGCTGTACCCTCTGTCGGATTTCTGGATCAGCAGCTTGACCGAACGAAAAATACCAATACATAGAACTTAAACATATAAATCATAGATACCAGGACCTGGAATAAGGGTACAAAACTGCAATTGCTATTCAACAAGATATCTTAATAATATCATACGGTATCAAGGGATTGATCCGGGGATAAGATACAGGAGATATAGGCACAAAAAAATCACGAATATGTAGAACGTCCACTATCTTATATAGGTAAGGTACATGACATTGCGTAAAAAAAATCATTGTTGGATTAACTTATTTGGGTGACTGTTTTCATAAAACTAAGGTACAGGCTCGGGGTACAAAAAACAATAACACTTTCATGTAATTAATTATGTTCGAAGTTCAGATCAACCCTAATTACCTTGCCATGAAGTATTTAATTACATGTTTGTTAAGTGTTTTTTTGTGTTGCCTGCCTTTCCCCAGTCCCGTTTTTAGATTAAAAGGGATAGCGTTAAAGTTCATAACGCGGGACTTATTATTGAGAACACAATAAAGTACATACCCGGTATTCTGCATAATTAGGAGAGGGACGTACCACATTTCGACGTACGGTCTGGACGCGGGCTTGATAAAAATAAAAATGGACAAACCGAAGAAAATCTCGATTTGTCCACCTTAGTGCCCAGAACTGGATTCGAACCAGCACACCCTTGCAGGCGCTGCGACCTGAACACAGTGCGTCTACCAATTTCGCCATCTGGGCAACTGATATCGTGTCAGGGAGCGCAAAGATAAGCAGCTATTTTAATTTTCCAAAAAAATAACGGAAACGCCTATATTAATAATTAAAAATAAAGCCAAATGCCGTAATGCTGAACGGCATCCCACCCTTCGCTACCAGGTACAGATCATGCACGCCTTCGGCATGACGCAGGTTACCCGTTAACTTCAACGCGTAGGTACTGTCTCCCGTATAAGGAATATCAAGGGTACCGATAATTTTACCTTTGGGTTTATCTATCCGGAACTCCAGCCGGGCATTACTCTTTTTGTGCTCCGATGCCACTTCCACGCGGAAGCCTATTTCACCAAGACTTAAATTAACCTGGGCAAAGCTGAGATAACTGCCCTCCTTCATCTGGAATTCCGTTGCGCGATTCCCCTTTTTACCCGCCGGCGCCGCCGTCTGTCCCAAAACAGATACCGGCACGAAAGCAAAAAGCAGCAATAACATCAGCCTCATAGGATAGGATAGGTTGTCTTCTTCTCTTTTCTAAGATGGTCAGGAAATAACGCTTCCCGGGATAAATTAATAATAAAAATTATAAAATTAAGGAATTATGTAATATTATAGCAAAATAATAACCCGGGCTCACACGAAAAAGCCCGTAACAATAAATGCTACGGGCCCTTATAATTTTATTTCCATGATTTATATACCGGCCAGCCGGGCGTAAATTTCCATCATCCCCGCCTGTCCCAGCAGCTCTTTTTCCGGGCGGTTACCCACCATGTTGTTGCTGCTGTTCCTCTCCTGCTCCCATACCTTACCGGCATACTCCTGCATGGCACGGATGTACTTCGGATTGTTATCTGTCCTGTACAACGCTTCGTATCCCCTTAGCAATACGGCATTAAACCAGTACGACGAAGGAAACTTTCCGTTCCTGAAAAACCGCCTGTAGCTGCCTTCTGCAATATGACGGGCCTCTTTTAAATACTGCGCATTCTTTGTAATGCGGTACAGCTTTACATTGGCCTCCAGCATAACGCCGGCATTGTAAGTATACGTGGCAGAATCAATACGGTTGTTTTCCGCCGGCTTTATGGCATCCCAATACACGCCGTCCTCACTGCGGAGATACCTGTTTACCCAGTTGTACAACAACAAAGCAGTATCCAGGTAGGCCTGCTTATGCACCGCATCATACAACTGCAGCGCCAGTAAAATAGCCGGTCCGTTGGAACAGGTGTTCTTCGTGGTAATATCCCTTTCTTTCCAATATAAGCCACCACCACTAACGGTATCGTATCCCGTCATCATAAAACGGTAGATCTCCGTTCCTTTGCCCAGGTACCACTTCTTCCTGGTACGCGCATACGCATCCAGGTACGCAATGCCAATCCACTGGTTATCGTCGTAGTACCTATCCTCCCGCCTTTCCTTCACTACGTAAGATGCATATCCCGGTGCAGGTGGAACAGGATCATAATACTGGTTAATTGCCTCCACCACCGGCGCCATGTACACTTTACCAGGATGGATCCGTTCCATTTCATTGGTGGCTTGTATGAGCCCGCAAAGGCCCCATAGGTCGGCATGCGGATTATGATTCTTTGTACGGTCGCTGGTTTGGATGTACAAACCGGTTTTGCGCTCATACAAATATTTGTTCACTGCCTGCTGCAGCATCTCTGCCTTTTGCCTGTTGCTTTGGGCAAATACGCTGCCGGCAGACAGCAAACACCAAAAGGTAAGCCTCACTATTCTTCTCCCCATCTTTATCATTTTCATTACTTCATCAGTCCCATACTCTTCAGCTTCACTGCGGCTTCCATGAGCATAGCGCCACTCAACTGGGTGGTGAGGTCGCTGCCGGCAGCCATGGTGGACCAGTCCTTGTTAAATAACACCTGCGGGCGCGTCGTGCCTTTCAGCCACAACGTTTCTGCGTTCAGCTGCAGGAAAGCGGCATACTTCGCCACATCCGTGCTGCTGATACTGCCATCGGTGATCAGCAACATCAGGTAACGCACCAGCACTCCCTTGAACAAACCACCGTCTCCACCGCCTTCATCTTTCAGGATATTGGCATTGGTAAATCCACCAGCTAAAGTGTTGTTGGCGGTTTTCAATGCATCATTGATATATACATTCTGACCAGTCAGTTTATACAACTCCACCCCTGCGCCAATAAACACCCCCTGGTTGTAAGTGAAGTTCCAGTTCTTGGTTACCTGGCCGCTGCCGTCCTGGTTAATACCATCCCAAACGAGACCGGTAACCGGGTCTACCAGCGTGGCTTTCTGCCAGTCGTAGATCTTTTTTGCCCAGGCAATATCATCCGGGTTCTGGGTAAGACCATACATCCGGCAGGCAATAATACACGCAGGCGCATTGGCAGGCGTATTCTTGTAGTTCTTAGATTTATCCTTGTTCCAGTGGATACCACCGCCCCATACATCATCCCAGCCGCCTTTGATATCGTTCCACAGCAATACGGCCACATCTTTATACCGGGTATCGCCGGTGGCTTCAAAAGCGCGTAAACAGGCAAGGTTCATCCACTCCATATCATCATAGAAATGGTTGATGTAAGTACCGCCGTTCTTTGTTTTCATGCCCGCCAGCAAATCATCCATACGGGCTTTGATAGCCGGGTCATTTTTACGTATATAGGCATCCGTTAGTACGTCCAGTGCATGCGCATTGGGCCAGTAGTTAAAAGTGGCATTACCGGCATTGTTGGCGTTAAAATATTTTTCCTGGTTCCAGAAATTGCTGGTGAGCCCCTGTAAAGAGGAATCACCGATCTGCGCCCAATCGAAAACATAACGTGCCTTGTTGGCTCCCGGACCCGGGCCATCATCTACAGGTTCTTTCAAACATGCAGTGAAGGCCAGGGAGAGCATTAAAAGGGAATATCGTATCAGCTTCATAGCGGTCATTATTTTACGATGATTTCGTGGGTGTAATTTTTATCCGTGGTGAAGTACAGGTTCACATCACAATTCTTATTGTCTGCTTCGGTAGCAAACTTGTAACAGTAGTTCCACTGGTCATTGTTGGTAATAGGACGCAGCTCCCAGAAACTCAACGGTGTAGCGGAAGTTGGACGGTTGTTATCTGCATTGGAACTGCCTATCCACTCTTCACCGGCATTGCCATCACTGTCTTTTACATTAATACGGAATTTATACCGCTCATCACGGCCCCATGATTCCTGTTTGAAAGTGATCAGCTGGCTCTGGATTTTCCAGGTACCGCCACCGGCATAATTGATCTCGAATAAAAATTTATTGAGCGGCGCAAACCAAAGACCAATAGTACCTATCTCCGTTACGGTTGCTGCGGCATTATTAAAATCCAGGCGGAGGCGATATACTTTAGTACCCGCGGTTTGTTCACTTTCACCACCTTCTTTTACAGCAGTACCGGTAATGGAATAAGTATCCGGTGTGCCGGTATTCCTGCTGGTGAAATGATATTTACCGTTTTTGAGAGATGTATAAATTTCATATACCCCCGGAGCAGTGGATTTCAGCTTCAGGGCCTTCGACAGGTCAGCGCCCGCTTCGGTAGCTTCACCGGTGAGGTACACATCTGTAGGGATTTCCGCAAAACCATTAGGTCTTTCTACTTCAATGGTTTTTGTTTCGGCGGCCTTCTGGATGTTATATCCTTTGGATGCCAGTACCGTCCATATCAGTTTTCCGGTAGCAAGGGAAGCAATGCCCGCTTTACCCGCTACGCTGTTCAGGTCTTTATGCGACAAAGTCAGTTTGTTCTGCACACCGCCGCCATCAGAAGAAAATTTTGCCACAGGCGCAGAGAAATCGCCGCCGGCTTTATCAAAGGCTACTTCATACTGCACCAGGGAGCCATCTTCGGCGCGGGCCTGGTCCCATTCAAAGCTCACGGTAGCGCTGGTAGTAGGCTGCAGCTTGATGTATTTATTGTCCAGCGGCGCAGTGAGCTTTGGCACCGGCTGCATATTGGTGTTGAGTGAATAATCGTCTTTCTTGCAACTAAAGAATAAAACACTCAGTATGATGATCAGATATTTTTGCATGTTATTACAGTTTTAGGTGGAAGGATATTACCAGTCTTGATTTTGTGAAAGATTTTTATTCTGATCGCGTTCTACGGTTGGCACCGGCCACAGGTAGTGTTTGGGATTTGTAAACAACCTGTTTTCCACGATGATGTAGCCGTTCGGATCTTTATTGAATGCACCGGAAGTTACTTTGATGCCTCTCACTGGTCTGTTCATCACTACCTCCGCAATTTTCCAGCGACGAACATCGTAAATACGCAGTCCTTCAAACGCCAGCTCAGCTCTTCTTTCCCGGCGGATCACCACACGCTGCTGATCCTGGTTAAGCGCTGTATTAAACTGCGTGGCGCCAGCATCGTTAAAGCCGGCACGCACACGGATAGGCTGAATCGTTTGATTCCATACGGCCGCATTCATCTGCCCCAACTCATTTTTTGCCTCTGCATACATCAGCAGTACATCGGCATAACGGATCATGATCAGGTTCAACCCGGAAGCATAATTGGTAGCAGCGCGATCATAATATTTGTAGAAATAGTAACCGGTGGGAGAAGCGCCCTGGTCGTCTACTGTATTGGTAGCAGGCACAGAACCCGGCTGCGTAAGAATGGTTTGCTCCGCTCCTGCGAAATCAATCACCTTAGAGCCATGATGCAGGATGGTAGCCTCAAAGCGCGGGTCCCTGTTGATATACGGCGTGTTCTCATTGTAACCGGAACCGGCTTCACCAATGGCTTTACCGTTAGCCATGATATAATCATTTACCAGGTCCTGGGTAGGCACCAGTACACTTCTCAGCGCGGCAATGGTTTGCGGCATGAAGGAACGTTGCTTGTCGTATGTTCTGCCACCGCCATATTGCAGGTCCAGGATCACTTCACTGTTATATTCATTGGCTACGGTAAACAGGCCGCTATAGCTGCCAAACAAGGCATATGCGCCATTGTCTGTTTTGCCGATCAACTTTTCGCAATCTGCTACCACAGCTGCCCATTCGCTGCGGAACAGGTGTACACGGGCGCTCATAGCGATGGCTGCTCCACGGGTAATGCGGCCACGGTCGTTCTGCACTTGTTGCGTGTTAGTAGGCAGGTCTTTCTGGATATCCGCCAGCTCTGCTAATATAAATTCCTGGACGGTGTTCTTATCCGTACGTGCAATGGTACGGGAAGCATCAATGGTGATAAGGTCCGTGTAGAAAGGCACATCACCATACCAGGCAGTGAGCTGAAAGTAAGCGTACGCCCGGATAAAGCGGGTTTCTGCCAGGATGCGGGCTTTCAGCGCAGGATCCATATTGGGTACGCGGTCTATATTGGTGGTAACGGTATTGCACCTGCGGATAGTGGTGTAGTAATACGACCAGGTATCCGATACACGCCCGTTGGCGCCATCATAACCGCCGTTGGAGATGGCATTTACATTCATCATGCCGCCGCCGCTGTTATACGCATTATCACTCAGCGCTTCATCTCCAAAGAAATAATCATCTTTTGAAAGATGTTCATAGCAGGCGGTTAATGCATCGAGGGCATCCTGTGAATCACGCCAGTAGGCAGTTTCAGTAAACTCCCGGGTGATCGGCTGATCCAGTTTACGGCAACTGAACAAAGTGCCGGCCATTAATATTGATAAAACTAATTTCTTCATACAATTGATTGTTTAGGCATCAAAACTTAACATCCAGACCAAAAGCAAAAGTGGCCGCATTCGGGTAATTACGCCCGGCAATAGGGTTGTAATTAGACATGGACAACTTATCATCAAACTGCGTAAACTCAGGGTCCACGCCTATTTCACGGAAGCGTTTAGGCATGATCGTTATCAGGTTCTGGCTGGTAAAGTATACACGTACACCCTGGATACGCGCCCTGTTCACTAAAGCTGCAGGCAGGTTGTAGCCCAGCTGGAAGTTTTTCAGACGCAGGTATTTGGTATCAAACAGCCAGTAATCGGAATAAGCGAAGTTGTTGGCATCAGCAGAACCGATAGTTAACCGTGGGTAAGATGCGCCCGGATTGGTAGGCGTCCAGCGGTCGAGGTGCTGCACCATGGCGTGGTCTTCATTGTTATGGAATGCCTCCACGATATCGCCTCTCAGGAACTGGGAACGCTTGCCCACGCCCTGCCAGAACATGGTCATATCGAAGTTCTTCCAGCTTACGCTGTAGTTAAAGCCAAAAGTGTAACGCGGGAAAGGATTACCAAAGATGTAGCGGTCGTTTTCATCGATCACCCCATCTTTATTACGGTCAATATATCTCACATCTCCCGGCATCACCTGCTGGTTGTAGGCAAACGGTACTTTAGGCGCATTCTTTATATCGTCCAGGTTCTGGTATAATCCGTCGGATTTATAACCATAGTAAGAAGCGATAGGAAATCCTTCTTTAATGATAAAGGTTACATCGGAACCACGCACTGATTCCTGGCCGAATTTAATCACCTTGTTCAGGTTATCGGCGAGGTTGAACCCAAAGTTGTGGTGGAATTTACCGGTGGTCATCCTGTAATTCACAGCCAGTTCCCAGCCTTTGTTATTTACCTTACCCACGTTTTCCAGCGGAGCGGCAGTACCTGCGGTTCCTGGTACCGTCTGGAAAAGATAGATCCCGTCTGTTGTCTTATTAAAATAATCGAAAGACGCTGTTAAAGCACCCTTCAGGAAATCTGCATCGATACCATAGTTGCTCATGGTAGAAATTTCCCACTGCAACAGGTCGTTGTAAGTAGAGAAAGTAGCGCCAATAGCAGGCGTGTTATTAAACGAATAACTACCGGTGGTATACGGAGAATTACGGTCATCTGTCAGTCTTACCCTGGCCAGGTAGTTGAATCCGCCGATGTTGGAGTTACCCACCTGTCCCCAGGAATAGCGCAGTTTAAAGTTGCCGATCTTATCCTTTACTTCTTCCATAAACGCTTCGTCTGTCAGTCTCCATCCCAGTGAAAATGCCGGGAAGAACTGCCAGCGGTGGCCTGGAGCCAGCTTGGAAGAACCGTCGTAACGCCAGGTTACTTCTGCCAGGTATTTATCGTTATAAACGTAGTTAAATCTTCCGAAAAGAGAATTCAGCGCATACAGGTTAGGATTGCTCATATCGTTATAGGTACCGATATCCCTGTAATCGAAGGTGCCATCCGGTTTAGGGATATAGCCACCACCGATAGCCCAGTCGTTGTCCAGGTTGGTAGTACCAAAACGGTCGGCACGGAAGCCGTAACCTTCATTCACCGCATCACTGCGCACGCCCACCTGTCCTTTTACATAATGCTTACCAAAGGTATTCTCATACTCTACGGTACCATATACGTTTGTTGTCAGATCCTTGTATTCGGAATTATGCATCTCATTATACAACGGCGGTGTGGCGGTAGTATAATAAGGTGCATACGTGAATTTATTAATACGGGTAACGGTATTATCAATATTATAATTACCGGAAGCATTCAGGTTGATCTTAAAATGATCTGCCGGTGTAATCACTACATCAATTCCTCCCATCAAATTATCTACGGTTCTCAACCTGTATCCGCTTTGTGCCAGTAAAGCCATTACGCTGTTGCTGGTCAGTGGTGGCACCACCCAGTTGCCCAGCGTATCTTTCACGGCAGTGGTACGTGGCACACGCATCGCATCGCGCATCAGGAAGCCGATATCAGATACCTGTGTGCGATAAGTGGAGCGGGTATAGGCTACGTTACCGCTTACTTTCACGTATTTGCTCACATCCACCGACATGTTGAGGCGGGCGTTGTAACGCTTGTAGTAAAAGTCCTGCGGCACATATTTATTCTGGAGCATATTGCCCTGGTCGAGGTAACCCAGCGATAACAGGTAGCTGCTGGTTTTACCGCCGCCGTTTAAACTTAAATTGTGACTTTGCTGCGGCGTGTATTTACGGATCATTTCGGTGAGCATGGCGGGTTCGGAGCCACGGTCGTGCCACGACTGTATATCACCTGGCGTATACTGCGGCGTTTTGCCGGAGTTCACGAGGGCTTCATTTTTCAGGGTCATGTACTGCCATGCTTCCATCTGCCGGGGCAGCGTGGTGGGCATTTGCCAGCCATACATACCGTTGTAGCTAACTGAAGGATGTTCATCTTTCTTACCTTTCTTCGTGGTAATATAGATCACTCCGTTGGCGGCCTGCGAACCGTAAATGGCAGCCGATGCTGCATCTTTCAATACAGAAATGGTTTCCACATCGTAGGGGTTGAGGTTCTGCAAACCATTGCCTCCTGCCTGCACACCATCGATGATGACCAGTGGAGCATTGCCGGTTAAGCTACCTACCCCGCGGATGTTCATGGTCATCGGGGCGCCGGGTTCCGCAGTGTTTTGCTGCATGATGAGGTTGGGCGCCTGTCCCTGCAAAGCCTGGAACATGTTCACGGCCGGCCTGCTGGTGATGTCTTTTGAATTAATGGTGCTGATGGCGGCGGTTACCTGTGTTTTCTTCTGCTGGCCATAAGCCGTTACCACGATTTCTCCCAGGTCTTTGGAATCTACATTCAGCATGGCAATGATGCTGTTCCTTCCGCTGATCGCTATTTCGGAAGTTACATATCCTACGGAAGAAAATATCAGGGTGCCGTTAGCGGCGCTGGCAGGGATCTTCAGCGTGTAGTTGCCTTCCGCATTGGTAACGGTACCCACACTCATTCCTTTTACGCGGACGTTGGCGCCGGGAATGTTTTCTCCTTTGTTATCCACTACGCGGCCGGTAATAGTAATATCCTGCTGCTGATCATTATCAGCAGTAAGATTATTATGCTTCAGGATAATTTTATTGGCGATGAATTCATAGTTGATTTCCAGCGGCAACAGGATCATCTGCAGTACATCATCCAGTTTGTTATCCTTTACGTTCAGGGATATTTTTTGTGCTGCTTTAATATCATCGTTGGAATACACAAAAACCAGGGAGGTTTGTGCTTCGATCTTTTCCAGTACCAGTGCGAGGCTGGCATTGTCGACCTGCAGGCTGATCAGTTGATTCATGGCGGGAGGTCTTTCCCGTTCCTTTACCGGCTGATGTTGCACCTGCCGGCGTAACCCTGCCGCATAGGCTACCTGCGCATGCAGATCCAGCACGCTCAGCAGCGATAAGCAGATTATCAGCGACAGGAAAGGCGGACGAAAAGAAGGCTTGTATAATACCTTTCTCATAACGTAGTGGTGATTAAAAATGAATAAATATTGGTGTTGGCTTGATGTGATTATTCTCCTATAACTAATGTTGAATCGGTGATGCGGTAGTGGAATGCTTTCGATTTACTGAGGTAGTACATAATATCTTCCAGGGAGTTATTATGGAAAGCCCCGGTTAACCGGTACTGTTTTGGTGCGTTGGCTTCAAACTCTACCCGCTTGTTGAAATTGCGTTGCAGGCTGGCGCCGATTTCTTCCAGGGTGGCATTTCTGAAAATAAGCCGTCCTTCTGTCCAGGCTTTATCTTCCGACCCGATGGTATTGCCTTTGATGAGGGTGCCGCTGCTGGCGGTATAGGTTACCTTTACATCAGGTGTTACCAGGATGGTATCACTAATCTTTTTGGTTCCTTCATAGCGTGGAATGAAGGCTACTTTTCCTGTTACCACGGCGGTTTGCACCGGTTCATTTTCATAGGCCCGGATATTAAAAGAGGTGCCCAGTACTTTAATAGTCCCTTTTTTCAGGTGTACAATAAAAGGACGTTTGGCGTTGGTGGCTACATCAAAAAAGGCTTCTCCTTCCAGGAAGATCTCGCGGTTGTCGCCACGGAATTTTTCCGGGTAAGTGATCATGCTTTCTGCATTCAGCCAGATCTTACTGCCGTCGGCCAGTTCAATAAACGACCGGGTAGCCTTGCCGTTACTGCGTTTCACCCATTGTTCTCGTCCGGCATCCGGTATCTTACGTGTAGCGTTAAAAAACCAGAGGACGCCGACCGGTAACAATATGGTGGCAGCAACAGCAGCTACCCATTTCCATCTCCCGGATCTCTTAGGCTCCATCGGATGGATGTTAGTCGTTTGTTGTTTTATTTTAGACATCGTTCGCTGCAGGGCCTGTTCCGTATTTTCGGCCGACAGGTGACGCGGATCTTCAAAATAGTGGTGGAGGTGATGATATTTCTCTTTCAATACCGGGTGCTGTTCCAGCAGGGCATCCAGCTCCGCCAGTTCCGCGGGCGTTGCAGCTCCCGCCAGTTTACGGGTAACCAGTAAGACGAAATGTTCTTCGTTTATCATAAAATGGAATCGTGTTCAGGTATAAGGACAGGTGGCGGAGGGAAAACTACTTACAAGCGCGGAAAAAATATTTTCCGCGGAGGTTGTCTTACTCAGGATTACACTGATTATACTGATTTTCTGGATTTTGTTCTTTTGGATTTTTTTGATTTTAACAGCATTTGTTGGTGAGATATAAGCGAAGCTATCCGCTTATAATCTCCCCTAATCATTAATAAAATCCAAAGAAACAAAATCCAGAAAATCAGTATAATCAGTGTAATCCTGCTCCAAGACAATTTCCCTCGCCGAAGGCGAGCAGTGCAGACACGGCCAGCAGCACGATCAGCGGCGGCAACATTTCCTTCGTTTTGCCGATGGCGCCCAGCCCTTCGTTCAGGCGGCGCATGGCGCGGGAAAGCTGCGTTTCCACCGTGCGGGGAGAGATGTTGAGGATTTCGGCGACCTCCTTGTATTTGAAGCCGTCTTCTTTGATCAGCTGGAAAATGCGGCGGCATTGGGCCGGCAGCGAGGACACGATCTGGTCCATTTTAAAACGCATTTCCTTCCATTCCAGGTCGCGTTCCAGGTCGATGCTGTTGCGCAGATCGGCCGTATCTGAACCGGAAAGCGGTACAATGCGCAGGTGGGAATATTGCTCCAGGTAATTGAGCGAATGATTTTTTACGGCCACAAAAAGATATACCTCCAGGTTAGATACCTGTTCTATTTCCTTACGGCGGTTCCAGAGCTTAACAAAAACGTCGGACACTATTTCCTCTGCCGCTTCCTTTACATGCACATACCGGATACAGAAATGCAATAAACGGTCGTACAGATGACGGAACAAACGGGCAAATGCCTGTTCATCATCATAACGCGCTATCTGCACCTGCCATTCACTAATCTCAGCCATCTTCATGTGTATGCTAAAACGTTTTTGCTTAGTGGACAAAAAAAACGAGAATCAGCGGTTCTCTTTGTTGTTCTGGTTGTTATCGTGAAACTTTTGGTTGACATAACAATGTTATAAAAAAAGATCAATATAAACAATTATCCATTTTAAATGATAATATATTTACATGTATCTATCAATCACGTTGCCCTGTCTCTCCGGATCTTATCTCCATCCTTCCTTAATCAAAAAATAAAAATCATTATAATCAGCGTAATCAGGCAGAAAGACAAAATCCGCTGCATTAAACCCACCCCTCCTTCACCGCCTTTACCACCAGTTCAGCAGCCGATTTGATCCCCGTTTTCTTCAGCATGTTTTTACGGTGCTTGTCCACCGTAAGTTTACTGATATTTAAATGAATAGCAATTTCCCGGCTGGGCATACTGGCCAGCACCAAACGAAGGATCTCTTTTTCCCTTTTGGTCAATACTTCCCGGCTGGGTGTGAGCGTTTTCCGGATTTCCACATTGGTAAAAGATGGTTCCCCCTCCAGCCCTATAAAAGATAATACCGGGTGACCAGTGGGTTTCAGATGGGTGATATCTGTATGCACGCATAAGCTGCGTAATACCGCGCCGGTTTCATCGTGTTGTATGCAGGTGGACTGCTGCAGCAACCGCACATATTCGCCGTTGGCTTTCCGCACACGCAGATCGTAACGGACTTTATACTTCAATACTTTTTCGGGTGGCAGCCGGGAAAAGAAATCCACCGCCGCCTGCTCAAACTCCAGGAAACTGGCCACATCCTCCGGGTGGATACGTGACATCATCTCCGTAATCGTACATTCATCCGCGTTATAACCCAGCACATCGTATACACCCGGATGCATGAAGTCGAGTTCTCCCTTTACCGCATTAAATATAAAGTAGTAGCACGCTCCCACCTGGAAAAAACTAAGCACTTTCTTATGGACTTCCATCTCCAGCGCCAGATCCGGCGGATCATTACGCTCAGCCAGTATATTCCAGACCTTCCTGGTTTCTTCATATATGCGAATCGTCATGGTACAGGGGAGATATTACAATGAAAACCGTAAACAAACCTGCTAAAAAGAGCTATCGATGGCAACGCCAACTAGCTCAGCAGATTAAAAGATACAAAAACAATTGTGATACTTATGCATATTAATGCCACCAGGAAGGTATAATCAGCTACCTGTTCCAACCGCTCACTGGTCCGCCCTTCGTTGCTTTTCAACGATAAAAAAGACAACAGGCAACTCGCCATCAGCAGGATGGCCGCTATCCCGGTGCAGTCATCTATAATGGTGGCATGATTGAAATGAGCCACTTTAATGGAAGTTAATACGATCAGGCAAAAGCCCAGCAGGTTCGTAGAGGTATTCAGTATGTGCGGCGACTTACTTTGATTTGCCATAACGCTGTATTGTATGTTATTCAGGATTAACAAAAGTCCTGTATTGCAAATGAATAAATTTTGTTGATAGTTTAGACTCCTGATAGCATATCTTATGAAAAAAATAACACTTATAGCACTGTGTTTGCCCGCACTCATAAATGCCCAACCCGCAAAATATATCCTGAACGGCAAACTTACCAAACAGAACGGCCCCGTAAAAGTGTACCTGAACAAAGTGGTGAATGATGTGCTGGTAGTCGACTCGGCAGTGGTACAAAATGGTGAATTCCGTTTTGAAGGTACGGTGGAAGGCCCCGTTCGGGCCATGCTCATCCTCGATACCAAAGGAGGCGGCATCGATTTTATGCAGCTCCCGCCAGACGCGGACACCAGGATTTTTTTCCTGGAAAAGGGAACCACCAAAGTGTTGATCAGGGAACATGTGAGCAAAGCGCGCATTTCTTCCCCCATCAACGAGGAAGCAGCCAACTTTAATAAATCCATGAAATCTGTCCTGAAATCCATCCGGCAGCTTTCAAAAGAATATAACAGGGCGCCGGCCAGTAAAAAAGACGACAAAGGATTCCAGCAGCAAATGGCCCTGCAGTACCGCGTGTCCTACGAAGCACAAAAACTGCTTCAACATAAATACATTGCTGAAAATCCCAACTCCTTTTATAGCCTCATGGCACTGGAAGAACTGGCCGGCCTGGATGTAAACCCCGACCTGATAGAACCTATCTTCCTTAAACTCTCCGAAGAAATACGCAATACCACCGAAGGAAAAGCCTTTGCAGCAGAAATTGCCCGGGCCAGGAGCCTCACAGTAGGATCAGATGCACCCGACTTTGAAGTACCCGACATGAACGGGAAAATGGTAAGGCTCTCCGACTTCAAAGGCAAAACCGTATTCCTGGATTTCTGGGCCTCCTGGTGCGAACCCTGCAGACGCGAACACCGCAAGATCCAGGAAGTTTACAAACAGTTCAAGGATAAAAACTTTACTATTATCAGCGTGGCACTCGATCCGCCGGCCGACCGGAAATATTTGCTCGAAGCCATTAAAGAAGACAGCATGGTGTGGACCAACCTCGCCGATCCTAAAATAGATAAAAACCATGCTGCCAGGGTGTATGGCGTGAAAGCCATCCCGCAGAACTTCCTCATAGATTCTACCGGCATGATCTTCAATAAAGACCTCACCGGGGAAGCACTCTACCAGCAATTAAACAGTTTGCTGAACAAACAGAATGAGTAAAAAGCCCTACATTTGTCCTTGTCAATTATAAATATAAGTTATCGTAAATATATAATACATGGACAAACAGCCCCTTTTCTGGGCCGCTAATCTCAAATTATTACGGACACGAAAGAAGATTTCCCAACAGCACCTATCTGATTTACTTGGACTGAACCGGAACAAAATCACCGCACAGGAAAGCGGGAAAACACGCAATCCCCGGATGGACGACCTGGCGCTGATCTCCGGCTATTTTAAAATAGACCTGGACCTCATGGTGAAAACCGACCTGTCGCAGCTCCCGGAAGAACAACTCCTGGAATTGGAAGCCGGGAAAAAGGTGGACCTAACAGGCAGGCATATACGTATCCTGCCGATTACGGTCGACAACAGCAATGAGGAAAACATGGAGTTTGTTCCTGCACGCGCCAGGGCAGGCTACCGCAGTGGCTTCAGCGACCCGGCGTTTATTTCGGCACTGCCCAAATTTACCCTGCCCGGTTTGCCCAGGGGTAAAACCATCCGCATGTTTCCCATCAGCGGCGACTCGATGGAACCCATTCCTGATGGCAGCCACGTTATTGCCCAATACCTGCAGGACTGGTCCCATTTAAAAGATAATACCGCCTGCATCCTCGTACTGAAAGGTGGCGAAGAAGAAATTGTATTTAAAGTGGTAGGCAATCACATTAAGCAAAACGGTACGTTATCACTGCATTCACTGAACCCGCAGTATGAAACCGTAACCGTAGCCCTTGAAGAAGTGCTGGAAATATGGACTTTCATCGGTTATGTGAGCAAACAATTCCCGGAACTGAATTAAACCAACCCGGCGATAAGATTTTCATGCAACCCGTTTATTTAAATATAAACAGGCGCACAAAAAAACGATGCCGGCCTGCATCGTTTTTTTTGTGCGCCTGGCTTTCTGAGGAACCGTTTACTTGTAATTCTCCCGGAACGCCTGTAATGCCTGTTCTATCCTGACTTTCAGCTTTTCGCCGGGGGGGCCGTCGCCGGGTTTGGCGATGTGAAATAGCGCCAGTGTATTGTTTTCCTTCAGCTCCCGGCTGCCCTTGTCGCTCTCCGCTATGTGTACCACGGGGCCGTCAAATTCCAGCCCGATATAATAATCATAAAACACGCCTTTAATGGAACTCACCGGCGCACTAAGGCGGTAAAGGCTATAACTGGTTTCCACCGGGTAGCGGAAAGTCACCGACAGGATACCATCTTCGCTTACGCGGAAAGAAGATTCAATTTTCGCACCCGCCTCCGTGAGATAAGATAACTCCGGCGGATATACGGCAGCGGCGTCGTTGAGGATTTTGGTAAATACAGCAGCTGCCTTGGCCCTGCTTCCCGGGTTGACTGCCTCCTGCGCGAAGCTGTGGACACTGAAAATGGTCAGCAGGATGCCGACAAAAAAGTAGCGTTGTTTCATAGGTATAATTTCGGGTTAGATAGTTTATTACAACCGTAAATATAATATTTTTAAACCATATATCTATACCCGGAAACGGGAAGAAGAAATTCACTGTTTTGTTTACCTGCAGGGAGATACAGACTGCGGCCAGACCTGCTTCTTTTTAAGATTGTTTACAATCTTTTAAATTTCATTAACAAGTTATTTTTCCTGTTCATACTAATTTCATCCTCACATTCTGAGACCTGTGATTTAATCAGAAAATCGATTTAGCAAGATAAGGATTTATCAGACCAAAATTCAAATTAGTAACAGAAAAAGCATTTATCAGACCAGAATTTTGCCATCGGAAGCAACGATGGTATTTGTCAAATCAAAATTAGTCAACAACAGAGAATACGTTTTACATCATTTATTCCGGGTTTAATACGTCAACCAATATCATAATAACAACTGGGTAATCAGCATTCCAGTATCATTCATCAGTTTCAAATCAATTTACATGACTGTTAATTTTACACAAAACAGCCGTAACGGCGCTGTTATGTTATTAACGTTCTGCCTCACCTTCCTATGCCTGAGAGGTACCGCACAGGTAAAATCTGCCTCCACACAGATCACCGTATCAGGCACAGTAAAGGATGGTTCAGACGGCAACCCGTTGCCGGGCGTATCTGTAAGCATTTCAGACAGCAAAGCAGGCGCTATCACCAACACGGATGGTGGCTACACACTCAAAATGAATCCTGGCAGTACGCTTACCTTCAGCATGATGGGCTATCTTCCTTACTCGGTAATGGTAAAGGAAGCTAACGCGCATCTGAACGTAGCTTTACCGGTAGACAAAAAAATGTTGAAAGACGTGGTAGTTATCGGTTACCAGGAAACCTCCCGTAAAACAGTTACTGCGGCCGTTACTTCCATTAATCCAAAAACATTACTGGATGTGCCTACACCTACTTTCGACGCATTGCTGCAGGGACGTGCGCCCGGCCTGGATGTGCAGAACTATTCCGGTGAACCCGGCGTAAGAAGCAACGTGGTAATGCGTGGTAACACCGCCGTAAGCCGCAACATCAACAGCGACTTTACCAGCAATTCCGGGAAAGCCAGTTTGGCCCGCGCATTGAGCGGCCCCCTTTACGTTATCGACGGTGTACCGCAAACCACGGAAGACATTGCCGCCATTAATTACGGCTCCGGTACCAACACCGACGTAATGGCCGGTATTTCCATCAACGATATTCAAAGCATCGATATCCTGAAAGATGCCTCTGCTGCCGCGATCTACGGATCAAGAGGCGCAGGCGGTGTCATCATCATCAAAACAAAAAGAGGGATCTCCGGTAAACCAAAAATTGATTTCGCTACCTATCATGGTTTCACGGAAATGCCGCAACTGGATAAAGTACTGATAGGCGCGGAAGAACGCCGGGCAAAAATGGACCTGATCAACCATTACGGCGACTGGGGCACCCTGAGAAATATCCCACAGGTGCTGACCGACAGCCTGAATCCGGCCTTCAATAACGCCAACGACTACCAGGGCGGTATGTATCAAACCGGCCGGGTCGACAACTACGACCTTTCCATTTCAGGTGGTAATAACCTGATCAATTACCGCTACGGCCTCAACTACTACAGCGAAGATGGTATCATCCGGAAATCAGGCTTAAAGCGTTACAGCTTCAGCAGCAGCACCGGCTTGAACCTCTCTCCCAATGTGCAGATCAACACACAGATCCGCTACTCAAAAATAGACCGCCCAAGATCGATTAATGATCTCTCCGGCGGCTATGGTCCTTTCAACGGCGGGTACTATGCCTCCAGCGCATTGCCTACTTCCCTGCTGTATATGAGCAATGCCAACAAAGACTTCATTTTCGGCAATACCACCAGCAATACAGATCAGAACAGCAATGATAACCTGTCTATCAGCCCGATCATCGAATGGAAGATCTCTAGTAAATTTAACTTCACCACGGTGATCTCCTTTACGCAAACCAACAGCCGGATGGACTCTTATACCCCCGGTGCTGTAAGGAGAGACGGAACCGGTAAGGCGACCAGCTTTGTAGATAAATCGAACAACTACTTAATGAGCAATACGCTCCAGTACACCACCACGCTGAATACCAATCACTCGTTCAACTTCCTGGCGGGTCAGAATACAGAGTACTGGGAGTACCGGGCTACGCAGTCCAGCGCTATCGGCATACCGAATGACCAGATCCGTACCGTTACCGTGCTCAATAAAAACCTGGCCGATACCCGCTCCGACCTGTTACAGAGCGGTATCCAGTCGCTTTTCTTCAGAGCCAACTACGGCTATAAAGAACGTTACCTGTTATCCGCTGTAATCACCGCAGATGCCTCCTCCCGTTTTGGTAAAAATAACCGCTGGGGTTATTTCCCTTCCGTATCCGGTGGCTGGGTAATCAGCGACGAACCGGCTCTCAAATCTGCCAGCAGCTGGCTTAGCCTGTTGAAATTACGCGCCAGTTACGGCGTTGCCGGCCGCCAACCGGATGGTGGCGACAACTACCTCTCTTATAATACTTACCGGATCGGCGCAGGTGATTTCCCCGGCAGTACCAATCCTGCTACAGGAAACAACTATGGCTTTGCCTATAACGGTATTCCGGCCGTGTCGCTCGATTTCGACAAAGGTCTTACCAATAATAACCTGAGCTGGGAAAAGAGTACACAAAGCAACCTCGGTTTGGATGTAACCTTATATAACGGCAGGTTTAATGTTGTTGCAGATGCTTACATTAAAAATACCAACGGTGGTATCTTTAACCTGAATGTACCTGTAACCACCGGTTACTCCATCCTCACCGCCAATGCCATCGGCATACGCAACACCGGTGTGGAAGTGCAGTTCATTGCCAACATCCTGAAGCCATCTTCAAAATTCCAGTGGCAGGCGTTGTTAAACCTTGCACATAACGACAACCTGATCACCTCCCTGCCAAACGGCGGCCGTGATATTTATCTCGATAAATACCTGCTCCGCCAGGGACAACCACTGAACTCTTATAACGTATTTAACAAAACAGGCATCTACTTTACCGATGCAGATGTACCGGTAAATAAAGCCAGCGGATTACCGCTCAGTTTCTACGGCTATCCATTCAGAGGTGGTGACCCGATCTGGCAGGACTCCAACGGCGACGGTATCCTCGACAACACCGACTACATCCCGGCTGGTAACCCCAACCCTAAAGTAACCGGCGGTTTTGGTAATACCTTCAGCTACAAGAATTTCACGCTGTATGTGTTCTGTACTTTCACGGCAGGCCGTAAAGTGTTCAACGACTACCTCGCCGGAAAGCTCTCCCAGCTGGTACCTACGGATGATGGCGATCCCGATCCCTATCACTCCCTGTCTACCCATTCCATGCCCGACCTGAGCAACATCAACTACTGGAGAAATCCGGGCGATAAGGCAGACTATCCAAGTCTCAGTTCCGTAAACGGTACCCACTACAAATACGCTATGGTAAGTTCTGCCTGGATTGAAAGCGGCGCCTACTTCCGTGTGAAAAACGTATCCCTCTCCTACTCTTTCAAGCAGGAAGTACTGGATAAAATTCACTTCAGACGTTTAAGGATCTATGCGCTGGCCGACAACCTTTATATCTTCAAACAATCTAAAAATATCCCTGACCCTGAGCAGGTGGATGCCTTTGGAGTATATAGCGGCAGTGGTTATCCCATTCCCAGAAAGTTCACCCTGGGACTGGATCTTAGCCTTTAACCATAAAAAAGAAAATCATGAAAAAACAACGCTTATATATCGCTTATGCAGCTGCTGTTATTTCTGCAGCTTCCCTGGTGTCGTCCTGCTCCAAAATACTGGACCTGGAACCGCATAACTCCACTTTTACCAGCGCTTATTTTTCTACGGAAACAGATGCCAAAACATCGCTCGCCGGGGCTTATGCCATCCTGCGTAATATCCTGATCCGTGATAATTCCTGGCATAAATACGGGGACATTGTATCCGGCGAACTGAGTATCGACGGCGGCCGGGATAATGGCAACTACAATATTTCCAATGGTCAGTTTGTTGGCCTGAACGTGGGTGGCAACAACTGGAACTGGCAGCAATACTACCAGTTGCTCCAACAGGTAAACCTGATCATCAATAAAGTACCGGGTATCGACGACAGCAAATTCACGGATATCAATAACAAACGGCACGTGATCGGCGAAGCCTACTTCCTTCGCGCCTTTACCTACTTCTATATGAGCAGGATCTGGGGAGATGTGCCGTTGAAACTGGAACCGGACCTGGATGTGTCTACTGCAAAGAATATCCCGAGAAGCCCGGCCGACAGCGTTTGGAAGCAATGCCTGGCCGACCTGGAAGTGGCTAAACAAAACCTGGATTTTGGTTATGAAGATGAATCTGAACGGGCGGTAAGAGCCAATAAAGGCGCTGCATTTGCCCTGCAGGCACATATCCTGGCATGGAAAGGCGATTACGCCGGCTGTGAAGCAGCGGCAAATGAAGTAATCACCAACGGTGGTTATGCGCTGATCGATTCTGCCAATTACATGAAAGTATTTATTGGCAAAACGCAGGAAGGTATTTTTGAGATCAATATCAACGACGGACAGTCAGAAGGAATTTCCCTGGCCACCAATGGCGGTGCAGGCGTTACGCTGATGATGCCGTTTATCGATGGAAAAGGATATATCGAATGGCCGGTGAATGAAAACTACCTGTCGATTTATGATGCCGATAAAGATATCCGTTTCAAAGACTTCTTCTATGGACTTGGCGGTAACCAGGGACAGATCATCAAGTTTTCCAACATTGCCTATGCGGATGGTTCTACCAAAAGAGATCCCCGCATGACCAACAACCTCACCATTTTCAGGTTGGCGGATATCCTGCTGCTGAGGGCTGAGGCGCTGAACAAACTGGGTAAGGATGGCGATGCACTGCCCCTGCTTAACAGGGTACGCGAACGTGCAGGACTGGATGATTATGCCGGTGCTGGTGAGGACCTCGCCAATACCATCCTCGAAGAACGCCTCCGGGAGCTGTTCTACGAAGGCCATGCTTATTACGACCTGGTGCGCAATAAAAGACTGACTGACTACAATGAACATTTCCCCGGCGAGCAGTTTGAAAACGGCGGCTGGTTATGGCCAATCGATCCAACAATGTTCAAAGACGATTTCACCCTTACACAAACTCCTTACTGGAGAGGTAAACTCTAACCCATTAAAATCAGCTGTATGAAACATAAAATATATCTCTCTTTCATCGCTTTGATGGCCGTGGTTTTATTTTCCTGTAAGAAGGATTACACGATCGGCGGCAGTTTGCATGATCCGCATGTAAACATGACTACTTATGATTACCTGAAAACAAATCCGCTTTTTGATACCGTTGTGTTGATGATCGATAAAACAGGTTTGAAGGAAGAAGTAAATGCTACCGGAACCTTCTTTGCCATCACTGACTATGATATCACCAACTACCTGGATTTACGGCAGGAAATGGAACGCACGCAGAGAACAGATCCTAACTATATCTTTACTTTCGACTCCCTGGATTTTGGAGCCATGAGAGATTCTTTACGGGCTTATCTTTTCAAAGACCTGATTCCTTTAGACAAAGCTACCAAAACAGGAAAGCTGTACAGGGCAAACGACGGGGAACTGCGCCTGGTACAGGGCATTCCCAGCGGAGATTATACCGACGGAAGCGTATTCACACAATACCCGGTATACCTTTACCTGACCAAGCTGATTGCAAAACCCGGTCATCCTGTTCCTGTAACGGATGCCGACCTGGCTAATACCATACCAGAGCAATACCTGCAAGCACGCTGTCAGACTACCGGTATACTTACTACCAACGGAATACTGCATGTGTTGAATAACAAACACACATTTACCTATTTCGCGGATACGTTTAACTGAGTTTTCACCCTTACGCAATGATCATGAAAAGAAATATAAAAATATTCGGCGCCCTGGTGATGGCTGTTTCGGCAGCTATGTACGGTTGCTCCAAAGTGGAAAACGGTTTTCTCAGCAACCAGATACGCTACATCGATAATCCGATTAAAATAAAACGGGGCCAGGTGCAATCCACCAACCCCGTGAGCAACGATGGTTCCAGCGCACCGGTAGTGTACAAGCTCCTGGATATCCGCGATGCGGTGAAACACACCCATGCCGACTCCGTATTCACTAATTATGAGCGCTATGAGTGGATCGGGAAATTTGATCCGGAAAAAGATACCACGGTAGAATTGCTGAATAAAAAGAGACAAAAAGTAAATACCCCCTGCTTTGAATTCAACGAGCATACCGGCGCCTTTACTTTTTACGGCACTTCCATCAAAGTACCGCTGGGTACCTACGAATTTGATATAGAGGCTTCCAATCAGAACGGCAGCAAACAGTATAAAAACATTGCCACCTTCACCCTGATAGACGAGCCGCCTTATCACGTGGGCGACGGCGGCGCCGCCTGGTTTAAAGACGGCACCACTACCAGTGGCGACCTCGGCGTGCCCACCGTTACCATCCGGAAGATCTCCGATGAAGGCACCAATATTATCCTGAAGATCGCTGACCAGAACGGTCGCTACTTTAACCCGGCCAAGGGAGAGATCATCCGCAGGGGCGACCGCAGTGATTTCCAGACCTATGCACAGTTTCATCCGCTGGAGAAAACAGATACCAGCATGGTCTGCAACTTTGAAACTACGCCGTTTCCCTTATTACAAAGTGTGTACGGATACCTGATCTATTACCGTATCCCCAGCCAGTTTGTAACCGTGGATCCAGGGTATGCACCTACCAACGAAAAAATCTATAACGTGAACCCCCGGTTCCAGTTCCAGATTTTCCAGGAGGGCACCTACGAGGTAGTTGTTAAGATCAAACATGTGAATAGAATTATTTAACAACGATAAGACGATGAATGAAGTAAGAAAGCCTTTCCGGTAAAACGGGAAGGCTTTTTTATGTAAGGAAAGGATACTCCCCTGCCAGTTTCCAGGGGCCTTTTAAATACCGCCACAACGCTATGCCCGTAGCGGTTACTTCAAAGGGCCGGAAGTTGGTCAGCAATTGCTCATGCGCCTGCTGCGCTTTAAAAGCCGTTACCTGGTTCATGATGGTGATATGCGGGTGCAACGGCTGCCGGTCGCGCGGAATCAGCCAGGGTTCCCATTGCATTTGCAAGGCTTCATGCAATGCCTGCAATTCGGTGGACATGAGCGTATAGGCTATACCGTTGGTATACCGTTTCACTTCACTTACCTGCAATGCAAAAGAGGGCCGCGCAACCATCGCCGCCAGGGAGGTAATGATTTGTGGTTCATCCGCCGGCAGGCGGTAAAATAAAGTAAGATGTGCGTGTACCTCGTTGGCATGAGCAGGATAATACTGCCGGCGCATCTGGTTAAAGAATGCGGCGGCGTTCCGTTCAAGTTGCAAAGTAACGATGTAAGATGCCATGTTAGCTGCGAAGATAACGCCTAATTACTGTACGCCCCAGCTCTTGTTAGGCTTCGGGCCCATGAACAGCTCCAGCGTTCCGCCATCAGTTAACTGCTGATGCGTAAACGTAGGTTTGTTCAAAGGTTTGCCGTTGAACTTTGCCTGTTGAATATATTTATTTACCACAGAGCTGTTGTGCGCCACTACGATAAACTGTTTCTTGTTGGGCAATGCGATACTTACATTTTCAAACACCGGGCTGCCAATCGTATATTCCGGAATACCGGGTGTTACCGGGTAAAAGCCCATGGAAGAAAATACGACGAAGGCCGACATTCCGCCGCCGTCTTCATCACCGGGGATACCAAAGATGTTATCCTTAAACCAGGTGTCCAGCAGGAAGCGGATACGCTGCTGCGTTTTCCACGGGGCGCCGGTGTAGTTGTACAAGTATGGAATATGAAAGCTTGGTTCATTACCCATGGAGTATTGTCCAACGAGACCGGTGGCATCGGGGAACTTGCTCCAGAAAGCGTAACGCGACATATCCAGCGGTTCACGGAACAGCTGATCCAGTCTTTTTTCAAACGCATCTTTACCGCCCATCAGGCTGATGAGGCCGGGGATATCCTGTTGTACCTGCCAGAGGTAAGTCCAGCCGTTATTTTCATCATAGAAATCACGGCCACCAATACCGCCGTCATACTTTACGTTGATATCGATCCATTCCCCGTTACCGTCTTTCGGCAGAAAAAATTGTTTATCGGCGTTCCATAGATTTTTATAATTCTTCGCTCTTGGTGCAAACAAGCGCTGGTCATCTTTCTTATTCAGATCACCCGCCAGCTCAGACAATGCCCAGTCGTCGTAGCTGCCGCCCAGGGTAACGGCTACTGCCTGTCTTTTTTCAAAAGGATGCACCGCTGGTTCGGTTTCTTTTTCGCCGATGCGCAATGCAGGGAAATAACCTTTGTTGTGATATACGTCGTCGAGCGCTGTTTTAGGCCCATTGCGCCACGGAAGCATAGTAGCCTCCGTCGCATTTTTCCGCATACCTTCATAGGCTTTTTCAATATTGAAGTTTTTCAGCCCTTTCCGGTGTGCGTCCAGCATTACTACGGAAGAATGGAACCCGTTCATGCAGGCATGATCGCCAAACAACACGGGAAAGGTAGGCAGCCAGCCGCTTTGCTCGTACATGTGCACAAACGATTCCAGCATGTCTTCTTCCTTTGCAGGGTCCAGGATCATTCTCAGTGGATGCAGTGCCAGGTAGGTGTCCCAGGTCCAGTCATCTACATAAAAAGGACGGTTGTCTTTATGGATCTGTTTATCATAACCACTGTAATACTGCCCGTCTTCTGTAATATTCACTGCCCTTTCATAGCAACGGTATAAAGCTGTATAAAAAGAACGTTGTTGCGCCAGCGTACCGCCTTTTACCTTCACCTGGTTCATGACATCTGCCCAGGCTTTTTTTCCGCTGGCGGCTACGGCGTCAAAATCTTTCTTACTGATTTCTTCTTCATAACTTTTCTTTGCCTGCTCCGCGCTGATGTAACTGATAGCATACTTGAAGGTAACTTCTTTGGTAGCGGCAGGGAAACTGATAAACGCTTTGATTCCTTTACCAGCAATATTTTTATTGTTGCTCAACTGTCCCTGCTCCACTACGCCGGGTGTACCGGCTTCGCTAAAAACGCCGTACAGGTATACTTTTACATAGCCGTTATAAGTTTCCATGCCGGTCATTACCTTATTGGCCAGGAAGGTGTAAGCAGCTTCACCATCGTTATAGGTACCAAACAACAGCGATTTTTCTTCACCGGCAGGAAAACGGAAACGGTAGTAGCCAGCTTTTTTACCGGCGGTAAATTCCACGTTTACTTCTTCATCCAGCAGCCAGGTAGAATAATACCAGGGCCGGTTGGTTTCCAGGTTATGGTCGTAAGCCATCCGGGTTTGCCAGTCATTCTCCGACAGCTTGCCGGTGGTGGGCTTCAGGGAAAACACCTGCCCGAGCCGGTGTGATACCACGTTCAATGGAAAGTCGGAGATCTGGTCGTCCATAAAGTCTTTCCGCTGCGGCGTAAACCGGATCAGCTGGTTCGGCAACTGCACGGTGGGCCGGGTGGGCTCCAGCAGCTGACCTACGTTTCCTATGGTTGGGTCAATCAGATCGATGGATGGCTTTACCCCGGGGATAGTATCATACACCGCGGCATGCGCGCGGCCGGATAAGCATACAAAAGGTGTCAGCAACAGAAGGCTGTACAGCTTCCAGTTCGTTTTTTTCATTCACTAAAATTTATGCGCTGGGAGAATTCCTCATTGGCTACAGAACGAATTAACAAAATAGTTTAATCATGCACAAGGCATGATTAAACTATTTATGGGCCAAATCAAAAAGTATTTAGTATGTCGGGTTTTGTGACCATCCCGGGCTCAGGTTCAGATCCCGGAATGGGATCGGAGCAATATATTTAGGACCCGGGTTGGCAACCGCAGCAGGATTCAACGGAAGATCCTTGAACTCATTCGGATCGCGGCGTGCAATTACCTTTGGCAGCAACTGCAAGCGAACGATATCGAACCAGCGTTGTCCGAATTCCCCGGCAAATTCATATTTGCGTTCATTCACTACCGAGTCACGGAAAGCCACCGCCGTTAAGCCTTTTACAATGTTGGGCAAACCGGCGCGGCGTCTCACCCTGTTCAGCGCTTCGTAGGCATCATCAGAAACGGTGTTGGCAGCCATGGCAGAAGCTTCTGCGTAGGTGAGCAACGTTTCTGCAAAGCGAACGATATCAGTGGTTTTATTGGTACTGGCGTTAAAGCTCACCACCTGTGTAGGCGTTTCAACGATACCATCACCAGCGCCATAACGGAATTTGTTATAGTAAGGATGGTGAGTAGCCGTTCTTGGATCATCCCATTTCACTACGCCGATTTTATTGCTTTTGATTTGTGTATGGAAGGTTTGATCGGTACGTTTACAAACCGGTGCATCCTTAAAGTAGTTGATTTCCGGAAAGAAGTCATCCCATCCGCCTTCATCATCAGGAATACAGGTAGCGCCAAAGGAACGGTTAGGCAACTGGCCGCCTACATTATATTGCAGTCCGAATACAGATTCAATATTATTATTGGTTTTGAATACATCGAGGTAGTCGGGCATCAGGTCGTATTTTCCGGCGTCCATTACGGCCTTTGCTTCCGTGGCGGCCAAAGCGTAATTGGAATTCTGGTTCACAGGCCAGCCTGCCATGGTGAGGTATACGTTTGCCAGCACGGCTCTTGCAGACAATGCGCCGGGTCTGCCTACGTCTGCGCCGGTCCATTTATCGGGCAGCATGTCAGCCGCCTTTTTCAGATCGGCGATGATCAGTTCGTATACTTTTGCAGGTTCTTCCCTTGCTGGTGTTACGGTAATATCTGCCGGACCGGTAACAACAGGCAATGCACCAAATGTTCTTACAAGGTAGAAATAACACAGTCCCCGGAGGAAATATGCCTGTCCGCCGGCATACGTGCGTTGCTGAATCGCCTCATTGGTGGTGGCAGCTACTTTTTCAAAATTGGCGATCACGTTGTTTGCCTGGTAAATGGTATTCCACGGTCCTTCCCACTCCGCTCTCATACTGGCGTTGGTGGTGGTACCCTGGAGCCGGTCAAATTCCCGCGAGTCTGCTTTGTTGGAAGCAGGGTGCGTGGTTAAATCGTCGGAGCCGAAGTAACTGGTCATTTTACTGGTGAAGCCCCATGCACCATCTACGGCAAGCGCCCTGAAAGCAGAAGTTACGGCGCCGTCCAGTTCATTTTGTGTATTGAAGTAATTGCCGGGAGTGAGTGTTGCTCTTGGATCTTCCGTCAGCTTCACGCAGGATGATGCACCGATCATTGCTGCCATCGCTAAAGGGAGGAAATATTTTTTGTTCATAATAGTAATTTTTTAGAAAAACAGAATCCATTCAATTATAAACCAAGTCGTAAACCAATCGTATAGGTTTTGGGGTTAGGTATCGTACCTGTTTCCAAACCTTGTGTAATGGCATTGGTGGCGTTGGTTACTTCCGGATCGTAGCCAGGGTAATTGGTGATGGTCCAGATATTCTGGGCGCTGATATAAACGTCCAGGCTGCGTGCATGTATCCTGCTCAGCAGTGATGCAGGAATGGTATAAGTGAGGGAAATATTTTTCAGTTTGATATAGCTGGCATCGTATACATAACGGCTGCTTTTAATTTCGTTCTGGTTACCATAGACCGGAACGTCTGTCTGTTTTTCAGGCGTCCACATATCAAGGAGTTGCGCATTGGTGGCATCGCGTGCATCTCCCAGCCCGCCCATTGTATAGGCCTGGGTGAACGAATACATCTGGTTGCCATGCGTGCCCTGGAACATAACGTTCAGGCTCCAGTTTTTGTAAGAGAAATCATTGATGAAACCGAAGTAATATTTAGGCATACCATTACCAATCGTGGTAAGATCGCCGCCGGAAAGTTTATGATCGCCATCGAGGTCAGCATATTTTGTATCCCCCGGTTTCTTGCCGTATGTAGCGGCTTCTGTTTTTTCTTCATTTTTCCAGGTGCCCAGGTATTTATAACCATAGAAGGTACCCAGCGGTTCCCCTACTTTGATGATGGATACACCTTGTTGTGCAGAGCCGATACCATTTACAATGATATTGTCCTGACCTCCCAGATCCAATACTTCGTTCCTGTTGAAGGAGATATTGAAGTTGCTGGTCCACTTGAAATCTTTTCCAACAACCGGCATACCGCCTACGCTGAATTCCAGGCCTGTATTCCTTACGCTGCCGATATTACGCTGGAAGCTTCCGCCGCCATAATAAAAAGGGTTATCGGTGGCATACAGCAGGTCAGATACTTTTTTATTATAGGCATCTGCGGTGAAGGTTAAGCGGCCACGCCAGAATTCCATATCCAATCCTACATCATAGGTAGTGTTCTTTTCCCATTGAAGCGTAGTGGCTACCGGTGTTCCCAGTGGGGTATTTACGCTTGAAGTAGTGCCATCGAAGTAGTAAGGCAGGGCCGTACCGATCTGGGCAATGGTAGAATAGGCAGGTACTGCCTGGTTACCCGTTTGCCCGTAGCTGGCGCGGAGCTTTAATCCGGTTATCACTTTGGAGTTTGCCATAAATCCTTCTTTGTCTACTGCCCATCCCAATGCAACTGCGGGGAATGTGGAGTACTTCTCTACCAGGTGGGAAGATCCATCTGTACGAACAGAAACGGTTAAGAGGTATTTATCTTTAAAGGCATAGTTTACCCTTCCCATATAAGAGATGAGCGCATCTGCCCAGTAGCCGCTGCTGGTCGACTGGGTTTTACCTAATCCCAGGTTCCAGTAGCCGAGGCTGTAGGTAGATAATTTATTGGCCTGTGCAATGGTGTTGGTATTGGTTTTGGAAGCCTGTTCCACGAGCGCGGTAACGGTGAGGGAATGATTCCCGAAGCGGTTGTTATAGGTCAGGAAGTTGGAGTTCTGCCAGCTCCGGTAGCGACTATTCTCCATTTTCGCATAGTCGTTACCGTTAAACGCTTCGTTTGTTCCCGGAGGAAAAACGGATTGCGTCTGCTGGTTCTGCAGCTCATAGCTGTTATTGGAAGTAAAGGTAAGGTGATCGATAATACGATAGGTAAAAACGCCGGTGGCAGTCAGGTTGGACGTTTTTCCATCTACCGAACGACTCATGATATTTTGTACCGGGTTTTTAGCGAGGGATGCGAAATTAGACTGGCTGATATAATCACCTGCCGCATTTCTTACCGGGCTGGTGGGATCCCACATACTGGACTGCGAGAACGGATCAACGATATCGCCGGAGAAATCCGTATTGTGTGATTCCGGCAACAGGCCTGTAATATTTACTTTCAGGTCCATTTTGCTGTTCAGCTTCACATCCACATTCGCGCGCAGCGTATTTCTTTTATAGCCGGAGTTGATCAGCAAACCTGGCTGATCCAGGTGGTTATAAGAGAAATAATACTTTACATTTTCCGAACCTCCGGACACGCCTACCTGGTAGTTTTGTGTCAATGGCTTGCGGGTCAGCTCATCCTGCCAGTCGGTACCGCCGGGATTTTTCTGCAGCTCTGCGAGCTGTGCATCTGTAAACGGATGGCCTGTTCCGGCAACATCGCCTTTTTTATTTACCTGCTGCGCAAATTCGTAGGCGTTCATCAGGTTTAGTTTTTTTGGCAAAGAAGCTTTGCTTATCCAGGCGCTTGCATCCACGCGGGGTTTCCCTGATTTACCGGTTTTGGTGGTTACCATTACCACGCCGTTAGATCCACGGGAACCGTAGATAGCAGTAGCAGAAGCATCTTTCAGGATTTCCATGCTTTCAATATCGCCGGGGGCGATGGACTCCAGGTTGCCGCCAATGTAACCATCAATGACGTATAACGGGTCGTTACTGCCGGTGATGGAACTGGCGCCGCGGATCCTAACACTGATGCCTTTACCTGGCTGACCACTGTTGCTTTGCACCGTTACGCCGGAAGTAGTTCCCTGTAAAGCCTGTTCTACCCTTACCAAAGGACGCTTGGCAATTTCCACGGCTTTCACCGAACTGGTGGCGCCGGTTACATCGCTTTTCTTCTGTGTGCCATACCCGACTACTACGATATCATTGAGGGATCTGGCATCCGTTTTTAAGGTGACGGACAGGTCGCCGCCGGTTACCGTCACCTCCTGTGAAAGGTAGCCGATATAGGAAATCACCAGTACCGGGGAAGCGGTTTCGCCGGTAGCAATCTGGAATTCGCCCTGTGCATTGGTGGGACTTGAAATGTTGGTACCTTTTACTCTAACGGTTGCTCCGGGTAGTGGTTGGCCGGTTTCATCCAGCACTTTACCCTTTGTCAACTGCTTTTGTGCATAGGCCTGCAGCAGGCCCGATGCGAGGAGCATCAGCAATAGTAATCTTTTCATAACGCGAACGATATTTCGATTGATAAGAGAATAATGAATGCAAGTAAGCGCCGGCGGCCTAACAGCAGCGCTAATAATGAACTAACAGCCGTATTAATGCTGTATTTTTTTTAATTTTCTTTTTTAAGAAGAAGCTATTAATCCCTTTCAAAGGATTTGAACAACGCCGGCGGCAACGCTGGCTGCTGGCGGCGATCAAAAACATAATTCCCCATTACCAGGTAATCCATTTCCGTTCGCATAAAAGCCAGCCACGCATCTTCCGGCGTGTTTACTACCGGCTCTCCCCTTACATTAAAAGAGGTATTGATCAACACACTGCAGCCCGTTAGTTCTTTAAAACAATTAATAAGTTGCCATAGCTTTGGATGAAGCGTACGATGTACGGTTTGTATCCTGGCGGAATGATCGAGGTGTGTCACCGCAGGGATAGTGGAGCGTTGCTGATGCAGCCGCTCATAAACGGAGGCGGTGGCATCTGCTGGTGTATTTGTGCGCAGCGCATCTTTTAATGTGGTTGTAAATAACATATAGGGAGAAGCAGTGGCATCATTAAAATAGTGGTGCGCATCTTCTGCCAGTACTGCGGGTGCAAAGGGGCGGAAGCTCTCGCGGAATTTTATTTTCGTGTTGAGTTGCTGCTGCATAGCCGCCTGCCGTGGATCGGCGAGGATGCTCCGGTTGCCGAGTGCGCGCGGGCCAAACTCCATCCGGTCGTGGTACCAGCCCACTACTTTTCCATTGGCCAGGTGGGCGCTCACTTCCTGCGTGAGTGCGTCGAAGTCCGGCTGATGAACAGCCACCGCTGCATAGCGGGCCAGCAGCTTCCGGATATCTGCGTCGCCATAAGCGGGGCCAAGGAACGCGCCCTGCATGCCATCATCTCCCGGGAAAAAAACACGCGCCTGCTCCATACCAATATGATAAGCGGCGTATGCAGCGCCCAGTGCGCCGCCGGCATCACCGGCAGCAGGCTGTATCCAGATATCCTCAAAAATACCGGCGGCTTTTATTTTATGGTTGGCCACACAATTAAGCGCCACACCGCCTGCCATCACCAGGTGGTTGCTGCCCGTAATGGCTTTCGCTGTGCGTGCCAGCGCCACTACAATTTCTTCGGTGACCTGCTGAATAGCCAGCGCCAGGTTCATGTGCTCCTGCGTGATGCCGGATTCCGGCTCCCGGCGGGGAATGCCAAACAAGGCTTCCCATAGTGGCGTGGCCGTCATTTTCAGCCCCGTGGCAAATTCAAAATAATCCATGTTCAGCAGGATGGAGCCATCGTTTCGTATATCCACCAACGTTGACAGGATCTTTTCCCGGAAGGCAATGGTTTGCGGGGCATCTGGCTGGCCGTAGGGCGACAGCCCCATTAATTTATATTCGCCGCTGTTTACTTTAAAGCCGAGGAAATAAGTGAATGCGGCATATAATAAGCCCGGCGAATGCGGAAATCGCAGTTCCCTTAAAATTTTGATATCGTTACCGGCGCCGTAACAAATGGTAGTGGTAGCCCACTCCCCTACGCCATCCACCGTAAGAATGGCGGCCGACTCAAAAGGCGACGGGTAAAAAGCGCTGGCGGTATGGGATAAATGATGTTCGGGGAAATACAGTGGCACTTTTACCGTAGCTCCCAATGTGCGGAACTGGTGGCGGAGCATTTTCTTCATAAACACTTTCTCCTTCATCCACACCGGCATAGCGGCGATAAAGCTGCGCCAGCCACGTGGTACAAAAGCGTGATACGTTTCCAGCAACCGTTCAAATTTCAGCAGCGGTTTATCATAAAATGCCACCGCAGTTAGCTCATCAAAGGAGATACCCGCTTCAGACAATACATATTTAATGGCCTGCGCCGGGAAAGCAGCATCCTGCTTAATGCGCGTAAAACGTTCTTCCTGTGCGGCCGCAACAATGCGCCCGTCGATGATCAGCGCAGCTGCACTGTCGTGATAAAATGCCGATATACCCAGGATAATTTTCCTCAAAGCCGTTAAAATATGGCATAAATAAAAGGCGCCAGTGCGGAAGCGCTGGTCAATGCCACCAACGATGCCAGCAACAACAGCATGGTGATCAGCGGAAGCAGCCAGAATTTTTTACGGGTTCTTAAAAAATAGAACAGTTCATGCAGAAATTCCATGACGTGAAAATGATGATCGTTTTAAAATGTATGCAGTAAATCTTTTTTCGTATATACATGATTTCGTATAACCATCACCGATCCTTTCTCTTTCTTAAACCCGCGCAGTTGTAAAGTATCTTTGCCCCGCCACTTCCGCCATAAGCCCACAGGTACTACCACCAGTATAAAAACAAGGGTCAGGAGTATGCGAATGTTTACTTCTCCCAAAACTTTTCCTATCCCCAACCAGATCACCGCCAGCGGATAAAAAAGCCGGGGCGCCAGCAATGTGATGAACAACACTAACAATGCAACGGCTACCAGCCTGAAATCACGGAAATACAATGCCGCCGCCAGTAGCGCCGCCACAGCCACCTGGCCGGATTCTTTGCATTGCTGCAGCGAAATATTGGTGAACCGTTTCCACATGGCTATACTTTTTTGAGTTGACTTTGCATGGTGAGTGCATCCCGGTTGCCCGGCGAGACCTGCAATACTTTTTCTATATACAGCACGGCGCCCTCTTTATTGCCCATCCGGTAGTACAGTCCTGCAATCTGGTTAAGCAAGCCTATATTTGCCGGCTCCCTCGCCGCCTTGGTTTGCAGCTCCAGGACCTGCAACAGGCAATCTTTTACGGGCAGCAGGTTTAAGCGCCGTTCGTTATGATCGATGGCATAATTCAGGTAAGGCAATGCCCCGTTAGCGTTATCCTGCTTCAGGTAAAGCACAAAAAGCGTCCTGGCCACCTCAAAGGAAGGCGACATGACAAATACTTTTTTAAAGTAGAAGATGGCCTCCGCGGTATGATCCAGCTTACCATAGTAATTACCGGCTTCCTCATAGTAGTTCGCTTCGGTGGGATGCTCCTGTACCCACGCTGCCACAATGGTAGCGGCGTTTGCAAAATCGCCGTTTTGATTGTAGGCATTATAAAGCTGTTGCAGCGCTGCGGCCCAGGATGTTTTCCTGAAAGCAACTTCATAAGCAAGCTGCTCTTCCGCACTGGCAATCAGCATAGTATCGTCAACATGCGTTTTACTAAACGGCCAGCTTCTTTTAAGATTAGCGATCTTATAAGCGCCGGATAAGCTGTCGATAACGGTAATGGGCATGGTTTGCTGCAACCGGGCAAAGCTCATTTCCGTTTCCGGCGACGGCTTGAAAAGCCCCTGTGCTTTCATGGTATTATAAAATACATCCGACAGGAGCGCATAGCCTTTCAGGTTAGGATGAACATGTTCGAGGATCAGCTCATTACCGATAATACGACCAGCACTCGCAGCCTCAAAAGCCGCATTGGCATCTACCAGGTGCGCGTTTTTATATTTGCTGCATAGCTCCAGCATCACCTTATTCAGTTTGGACGGCGCCCGGAAACGAAGGGCATCGAGATCCCTGGCTTTGTCGAAATACGTTTTGGCAGCGGCATTATCGCCGTTGTGCAGGGTCAGCAAGCCCAGGTAATAGTTGCAGCCCGCATGCGCCTGGTAGCTGTTTTCCGCGGCCATGAAATATTGCAGGGCCGCCGCCGAATCCCCTTTGGCCATTGCCCCCTCACCCTGTAGGTATGCAGTGTTGAAGCCCGGGTACTTTGTGCTGTCGGGTGGTATGCTGACAAATGGGAACAGATCATTTTCAGCAGACACCAGGTTGCTGATGAACACCGGAACATTCGCCTGATCCAGCATGTGCAGCGTATTATCCATGTTAGCTGTGAACTGGGCAATGCCTCTTTCATACATCGCTGATCCGAAAGGGATCTGTTGTGCGGCCACCATCATTTCCATGCGGGTTTTGCCCGCGCCATCCGGGCTGGCCGGTGTCAGCCTGGAAATTTTGCGGAGCGCATTCGCCATGAGCTGGGTGATCCGGAGCTCCCGGAGCTTCAGCACCAGGTGGATCAGGAAAGGGCTGCCGGCAATTTTGTCGGTGCTGCCGGTGCCCAGGCAGCCATAATACTCATTGTGCCCGGTATAAATAAGCACCGCATCCGGCTGATACGGTAATAATTCTTTTGTAAAACCCTCTACTGTATAGGAATTAACGCCCGTTAGTGAAAGATTAATGATCTCCAGACGTTTCTCCGGGCAGGAATGCATGAGGCGGTATTGCAGCCAACGGTGAAAGGCGCCGTTATGAAAATAGGGATACCCGATGGTAGTGGATTCACCTAATACAAAAATGCGGAGCGTACCTGCGTCTTTTACTTTCTTAAATAATTCACTATTGCCTTTGGTAGCGATTTCCGTATTGGAAAAGTATTTCAGGGAAGCTGCGGGGTTGAGCTGGTAGTAATTGCTGTTTTGCGGAGAGGTAATAAAAAGCGCCAGGTTGTGGCCGTAATTAAATAACCGCAATCCTGCTTCCACTCCACCGATAATTAAAAAAGGAAAAAGAATGCTGATGATTTTAATCACCAGCATCCTTTTCTTTCGTAATAAAACGGCCTGAGTGCCATAGTCGTGGAACCTTGTCTTATTCATTTCGCTGCAATTTATACAGCAGGCCTTAACGGCAGCACTAATAATGCACTAATGCGAAAAAAAGTTAGCGGGATTAGAGCGGATTTTGTCTTTCTCACTGATTACGCTGATTATACTGATTTTTAGGATTTGATCACGTTGGGATTTTAAAGGATTTTGGGGAGATATAAGCGGAAATAATAGCGTAGACCGCCTTCGGCGATTTTAAATTGTCTTGGTGCAGGATTAGGTTGATTAACGGCGATTGCGCTGATTTGATGATGTTTTGATTTTAACGAAAATAATAATAACAATAATCAGGAAAACAGAAGCCAATATATCCGCTTATATCTCCCAAAATCCTTTAAAATCCCAACATGATCAAATCCTAAAAATCAGTATAATCAGCGTAATCAGTGAGAAAGACAAAATCCGCACCAATCCCGCTACCCTGAGTAGTCTGTGAACGACTGCGGGAACTCCTCCCCATACATGTGGAGATATTCCTTCGCGAACTTGTTGAAGGCCGTTTTGGCGAGGGAATGGCGCCCCAGCGATACGAGGCTGCTGCATTTCATGCGGAGGGCTTCTTCATTCACGGGGTCGAAGAGGAAGATGCGGTCCGCGATTTCAATGAGGAGTTCCGGATCAGATTTGAACTGGTTGGCGGCCTCTGTGAGGATGTCGAGGGTTATGCCGGAGATTTCGGACTGGATATCTTCCAGCCAGGTGTAGTTGGTGTCGGGCAGGAAAGAGCCACGATGGAGGATCTTCAACAGATCACGTACAGGTTGTTCCTGCAGTGGACGGGGCGAGTGCAGCAGTTGCTGGAACCCGGCCAGGTCCATGTCGATATCGGCGGTGGAGTATTGAAGGCTCCAGCGGTCAGCTTCTTTTACGAAGGCACAGGCGCCCAGCTTGTCGAGGATGGCTTTGAGCTTTACCATATTCACGGAGCGGTTGTTCTGTGCTTCCTTGCTGGACTTATCGCGCCAGAGGGTAGCATAGAGCCGGTCGGATGAAATGCCTTTTCCTGAACGGATGGTATTGATGGCTATCAGCAGGAATAATTCTTTGAGCAGTGGCGTGAAGAATTTGGTGACGTCCTGCCCTTCTTTGTCGAGTACTTCAAACGGGCCAAAGAAGTAGATGTTTCCTTTTTTTTCAGCGATGATTTCTTCCGGTGCGGTTTCGTCGGTAACCGTTTCGGGTATGACCACGGGCAGCGGAGGAAGCGGTGTTGCGGTTGCTGATGCCGGTGGCGCAACAGCTGAAGGCGGCGTAATCTTTCTGCGGCGGCGCAGGAATAAGAACAGGCCGGCGGCGACTACAGGAATAAGCAGCAGCGGGTACCAGGCGGAAAATTCCGGGAGACCGGATTTATCTGCCACTACCGCGTCGGGTGGGAATTCCAGTGTATACACCTTTACTTCCGTGATATTGTCTTTGGAAGTATAGAGCGTTACGGCGACCAGTTTCTTGCTGTCGCGGCAGTAATAGAGATCTGCGAACGATTTGATATCGTGAAAAGAGTAAGGGATGGTATTGGCCAGTGGCTTTAACCGTGGCGCTTTCAGCGAACCTTCCACGAGCTGCAGACTGGTATTAAATTTATCGTCGGGGAAGATGAGAGCGTAATAATTCTGGGTGTTGGGATCGATGACCAGGCTGTTGGCAAAGCAGAACTGCACGGGTGGTTCTTCCAGCTGGAACACTTTGTGAAAGGAGTGATCTTTCACGTGGAAGGCCATAAGATCGTAATAATGGCGGGGGTTCACTACCTGGTTGCCGCTGTTGCTGCCGTAGCCGCCAAGGATATAAGCGGTATCTCCATTGCTGGTAGCGCCGGTGGCGGCAAGGTACCGGGGAATGAGCCTTTCTCCGGTGGTGGGTACGGAGTCCCATTTCTTATTGGCAAAATGATATCGCTGTACGGTATTTTTATATTGCATTTGTCCGTATCCGCAAAGGATATAAAGGGAAGTATCCTGTTGGGAGACAAATTTATTGGCCTGCCAGTAAACGGTGAGCAGGTCTGGTGTGTAGCTGATATCCCATTTCCGGTTGAGGGAATCATAGGAGCCTGCTTTTTTCTGATCTATATAAAAGTTAAAGAGCTTATGGAGAAATGGGTTGAATACCGACTGGTTCCCCGGCATGAGGCTATCGAGACGTTGCGCCAGGCGGATGCCCTGTTGCTGCTCATTTTTAAACGAGATATGATATAGTGAATCGGAAGATACAATATAGAGCACTTCTTTCTCCCGGTCAAAAGCCACACTGGGGGTACCATTAATTTCCCAGCTCTGAAGCAGGCTCCAGTTGCGGTGTTTGGGGCCTATCCAGTTGGCATTGCGGATCACCGCAGTTTTACCTTCCTGCAGGTCGGTGGCATTGCTGCCATCGTTTTCGGAAAGCGGCCAGTTGTACCTGGTTTGGGCGCCTTCTTTCACCACTATATTACGGAGGTTCATGGGTGGAATATCCACTGTTTGAAAGCCTTCGTAGGTATTGGCGCCGAAGAACACGCGGGTACATGCCGGGTTGCCTAGCTTTGCAGGACCTTTGGCGATAAATTTATCATTGACCGAAATAGCGGCTTCATTACGCTCCAGGTCCAGGTGAATAGTGATATGCGTCCACCCGCCAAAGAGAGCGGCTGAATCAATGGCAAATGCGCGTGAAAAGCTTTCCCCGATGAGGAAGTTAAAGGTTCTTTCTTTCTGGTTATATACCAGGTCTATGTTTTGGTTGTTGGCGGCGATGATCCTTAATACGTATCCGAAATAAGTTTCTTTATAGGGAAGGAAGTTCAGATCGAATGATATTTCCCCGTTCTTTTTGAAACACAGCGGACCGGAAGAAGTTAAGTTCAGCGTTGTTCTCCTTTCCTGCACCACTTCATGACTGGAAAAGCGTAATCCGTAGGACTGCGCATAACCAGCATTTGTAATCAGATAAACAGATAAAAATAGTAAAAGGATAAATTTCCGCATACTCCGCTAAAAAACTAAAATAACTGATTGTCTAATATTTGTTGATCTAACGCCATGCGGAATATACAAATAATAAACAAATTAGTGCTTTTTTATAGCCTAATAATCAATGACAAATGTAAAATGTACACGCTAAATTGGCAATCGGTAACCGTCAGTTGCCGGTTATTTTAAGTACTGGATAACTAATTGTTCCCATTCTTCTTCCTGTGTACCGGAAGGCCTGGTGGTGCCTGCCCGGCGGTACCAATAGTCAGCATTTGCCTGATCTCCTTCTACCCTGTGCAGGTAAGCATGTACCCTTGCAGCATCCGGTCCCGGCAGATCGTCTACCAGGTCGTGCGCCTTTTTCCAGTTACCTTTCCTTTCGTACCAAAGGGATTCAAGGTATATGTCGACATATTTCGGTGGGTGTGTCTCCTGTAAAGATTGCTTAAATTCGTTCAGATCCATCTTTTCCATTTACCAGCTTGAATAATGTGGGTCTCAAATATACGGAAGCACAGCGCAAAATGACAACTTCCTCTTCCAATCTGATATTAAATTAGCCAATATTCCCTGATCCTCAAAATGATGTGATTATTTCCTTTCATCCATTTTTAAGGAAATAAAAAATAATATTCTATTATTTTGTGTCCCGCAAATCAAATCCATAATCACATCACATGAGTGAACTGTTCAGGCTATGCACGCAGAGAATTCCGGCCCTGTTTATTGTCGGATTGACATTAATTATGCAGGGATGCGGCGACCATCCTGCCAAAAGCAAGGCTACCAAAGCCCCGGAAGACAATCGTTTTACCAAAACCATTCTTTCCAACGACCTCAACGAGCCGATGGAACTGGCAGTGGCAGGTAATGGCAGCGTGTATTTTATTGAACGCAGCGGTAAATTGTATCACTACGACCCGGCCACACAGGCCACCAAAGTCGTATATACATTCCCGGTACTTCCCGATACGAAGGAAGGATTTGGTAACGGGTTGCTGGGTGTTACCCTTGATCCGGACTTCGACAAAAATCATTACATCTATTTTTACTATACGCCCAATAAGCTCCCGGCAGCGCAACAGGTATCCCGTTTTACGCTGGAAGGCAAAGACTCCCTGGTGGTAGCTTCCGAAAAGGTATTGCTCACCATCCCGCTGGAACTGGAAGTGAGCGCGCACACGGGCGGTTCGCTCGACTGGGACCGCAACGGCAACCTCTTTATTTCCACCGGCGATAACACGGTGCCTTTCGCTTCCAACGGTTATGCGCCGATAGACACTATTCCCGGCCGCATTACTTTTGATGCCGAACGCTCCGCCGGTAACACCAACGACCTCCGCGGAAAAGTGCTGCGTATCCATCCCGAACCAGACGGCAGCTACACCGTTCCTGCCGGTAACCTCTTTCCTAAAGGCACCGCCGGCACACGCCCTGAGATATACGCGATGGGCTGCCGCAACCCTTACCGCATGTCCGTTGACACTGCCACCGGCATTGTTTACTGGGGTGAAGTAGGTCCGGATGCAGGCCAGGACGGCGACCAGGGCCCGCGCGGATACGACGAAATCAACCAGGCAAAAAAACCAGGCAACTTCGGATGGCCATTTGTAGTAGGCGATAATAAAGTATACCCGCAATATGATTTTGCTACCAAAACCATCGGCGCACCTTTCAAAGCAGAAGCGCCGGTAAACAATTCACCTAATAACTCCGGACTGAAAGTATTGCCACCCGCACAAAAGGCCATGATCTGGTATCCATACGACTCCTCTGCCACATTCCCGCAACTGGGCAACGGCGGCCGATGCGCAATGGCCGGACCGGTATTCCATTATAATGAAGCAACTGCCTCCCCTACCGGTTTGCCTGCATGGTATGATAATGCCTTATTTATTTACGACTGGATGCGTAACTGGGTATATGCCGTGCGACTGGACAGCCAGCAGAACTTTAAATCGATGGAGCCTTTCATGAAAACCAACGGCGATTTCAGACGCCCGATAGACATGGCCATCGGTAAAGGCGGCGACCTGTACATACTCGAGTACGGCTCTGTATATGGTATCGACAACGACGATGCGCGACTGGTACGCATTTCCTATAACGGCGGCAACCGCGCACCGGTAGCGGCTATTACCACTGCTGATACCGCCGGCACTGCCCCTATGAAAGTAAACTTCAGCAGCAAAAAGAGCTATGATTTTGATGAAGGACAAGCACTCAAATACGAATGGCACTTTGGCGATGAAACCGCTGCGGTAACAGACTCTGCTCCCGTGCATACTTATGAAAAGAATGGCGTATATCATGCCATCCTGAAAATAACGGATCCGGAAGGCGCCAGCAGCACCGATACCCTAACCATCCGCGTAGGTAACACCGTACCGGAAGTAAAGGTCAGCACCACCGATAACACCACCTTCTATTTTGAAAACAGCCCGCTGCATTATGCCGTTACAGTGACGGATAAGGAAGATCCGGCCATCAATAACGAGCAACTGATGATTGGTCTGCATTACATTCCGCGTAGCAAAGCGAAAGCAGAGAAAGGACATCAGCTCATTACCACGGTACCGGCGCATCCCGGCAAGTTGCTGATGGAAAGCAGTGATTGCAAGGCATGTCACCAGGTAGATAAAGCCTCCGTTGGCCCGGCCTTTACACAGGTAGCCAAACGCTATGAGAAAGATCCTAAAGCACCAGCCTATCTTGCTGCCAAGATCATCAAAGGCGGTGGCGGCGTTTGGGGAGAACACTCTATGGCGGCACATCCGCAGCTGTCTGTTGATGAAGCCGGACAAATTGTAAAATACATCCTTACGCTGTCCGCGCCACAGGCGGCAGGCAGCTTGCCCGCCTCCGGCACCGTAGCGCTGAAGGATCACCTGGGTAAGGAAAAGTATGGCACCTATGTACTGGCAGCCACCTATACAGATGGCGGCGGCAACGCCTCCCCGCTCAGCGGCAGCGGACTGCTGCTCCTTCGCTCCCTCCGCGTACAGGGAGAGGATGCGGACTCCGTTAACAACATAGACCGCTCATCTGATCACCTGGGGGCTATTCATAACAAATCGTTCTTTGTATTCAGGGATATTGATCTGAAAGGTATTCATAAAGTCATCTACCGTTATTCATCCCTCGACAAGGATGCCGTGTTGGAAATTCATACCGGCAGCGTGAACGGACCAGTGATCAGCAGGCTGGCATACAAAGCCACCGGCAACTGGGATAAATTTATAGAAGTAACCGCACCAGTGGAAGCGCCTGCCGGTAAAAATGATCTCTACTTCGTGTTCAGCAAAGATCAGCAACCGGACCAGCATTTGTTTACACTGGACTGGCTCGAATTTAAACCATAATAAAAATATAGCCTTGCACGTTATGGTGCTTTTCTGCGCCCTGTATACAAATGTATACAGGGCGCATTTTTTTATCTGCATTTGATTTATCTTCCGTCTGAAATTATTCATTATGTCTCACAGAGCTTACCTCTATAATATTTCTTCCCCTGCTGTTGTTCAGGATACCGATGTAATGGTAATGGAATGGGGATACGAAGTGCCACTGCTGCTGCAGCCCCTGCTGATTGACGAAGGTTTTGTGGCGGGTAACATTTATAACACGCATACCGATCCGGAAAATTTTGGTCTTTATTATAATGCAGAAAAGGGAATCCAAAACATTAAACGGTTTTATAATTTCATCGAAAATCACCAGTCAGCACTGATAGATGATATAGAAAACTTTACGGTCGCCAAAGAAAAAATGTTCCGGTACCTGGATAATTTAAGTCAGCCTTACATCCATGTGGATGCCTGGGACGTTTTTAACATGAGCGATGAAAGTCATCAGCAGCAAGCCAATGACCTGTTGACGGTGATCGCCTATAACAACAATGTCATCACCCGCGCAATAGACGCCGATGATATTTCGCTTTTAACCCCTGCTGCATTTGCAGGCGGGGTGATGCTGGGGTTCTCCGATTTCAGGTCCTTGCTGAATTACCCTGGTTATGATTATGGATTCAGGTATATCTATGAACAGGCAGATACCGGGGATACAGCTATTTTTGAAGAAAACGGACTTTGGGGATTAAAAGATAAGAAGGGGGAGATATTGGCGGAAGCGATTTACGACGAGTTCTATGGTTTCGATGAAGAAGAAGAGCTCGCCGTGGTGGCAAAAGACGGGAAGTACGGCTATATCCATAAATCCGGGAAAATGGTTGTACAGCCGGTTTATAACGACGCCTATGGATTTGACGGCGGATATGCAGTAGTGAACCTGGACGGCAAATATGGCCTGATACAGTCGAACGGCAACATCAAGCTCCCGCCGCGTTATGATGACCTCTCCTCCTTAACGCCTTTGGGAAGTTACTGGTCGGCCGGATTGGATGGAAAATACGGGGTAATAAATGCTGATGACAAAGTAATGCTGCCTTTTGATTATAACCATGAAATTAAAGTTTCCGACGATGAAACGTTTTACACCATCGAAGAGGAAGGCGCCGGCAGCCATTTAATATTCTCCGGTCAGTTTGTTTTCCTGGGCAAATTCGATCCTGCCTTTGTTAAAGGGAGGTCTATCTATCATGCTGAAAATTTTAATGGAGAGGTTGTTATATTCGAGGTTTTAAAACATCCATATCAGGCGCATAATGTTTTACTATCTTCCAGTGGAGAAATTTTACTGGCTGATTATACCGGCATCATTGAAAGCTGGGGACACGCATATTTAGTGAGTAAGAATGATAAACAGGGATTGTTTAAATACCCGCTGGGACTGGTGCTGGATTTCGATTTTGATGTAATAGAAGATCTGCGTCCAATTACCGATGAGCCGATAACGGCTATTATTAAGGAGTTACCCGAACGTCTTGAACATCTGTCTTTCAACTTTTGTAAGGTTACTGCCAATAATCAAGACGGCTTATTCTTCATCTGCGGTGATTTTAGCAAATGGTTATTGGCAGCTGAATACGCCGCAATAGAATACCTCAAATCGCAATACATCGCCGTGCATAACGGCGCCAACTGGGCGGTGTACAATATTGACGGAAGCCAGCATACGGGTTTTGAATTTGAAGAACTTATCAGCCTGATTTCTTACACCGGGATCGCCTATGGTATAAAAGGAGCGCATGTTTCTACCATTATAAAAGAGGGAATCGTACCTGCTGATAAAATGCATTTGCAGGATTATGTGGAGGCAAACGAGGAGTATGGTTATTATTATTTTACGGAGGATGTTCAGAAAAAGTTCCAGGCGTATATTGATGAAGAATGAAAGGGTCCATATCCGATGATAAAAGTTCTGTGTCAGGTCGATCTTATATTCATCGATTCCCACATCCTGATCCAATCCAATAAGTGAAGCTCCACCCCTTTTACTGACTTACATTTTTCCAGGATCCGGTACACATTCTCCCAACTTTGCGCATTGGGTCCACGGAGGAACTCCTGGATGCTCTCTGTTAACATTCCCATCGGGTGTTGCAGTGCCGGATCAACATGCGCCACGCTGGCTACCAACGCCAGCAGCTCGTCGGCCGTCTCCCGGTCGGCAACGGTCAGTGCTGGTGCGCTAAGAGGCGGGGATTGCGGCTGGAAACGAGGTATATCCCGCTGCGGAGATGTTGTTACATTGGTATTAGGAACAAATGGTCCTGGGATGATTTTAGGCTTCTTGTCCTTTTCGTCGCCGGTCTCCTCTGTTTTCAGGTCTGTTTCAGATTTACGTTTCTGTATTGACCGTTGCACATGATCAAGTGCCATATCGAGTTTTTTATAGACCGAAGCCAGTAGCTCCTCCCGTTTTCTTGTAATTAATGTTCCTTTCAGGTCCCGCCAGTATTTTTTATAGCCTTCGATGATAGCTCCTGCCTCTCTATTAAACTTCTCTTTTTTCCAATCTTCCTTCAAAACAGGCAGGTAGCGCGAATTGATCGTGGCATTTAACTCATTCAAAAGCCCCTGCATAAAATCACTCGTTGTTTGTTCCTTCAGCAACTCCTCTTTGTCCCTTGCGATCTGTGTTTTCAGTGGAGCCATCAGGATATCCATTGTTTTTTCACCAAGTTGGGGGTCTTTCTCCCATTCTTCCTGGGTTTTAATCAGTATTTCTCCTTGTTTATCCTCAAAACGTTTCCCAAATTCGGGGTTAAGTTCCAGGGTATACTTCTCCACTTCCCTTTTGAACGCTGGTCCCAGCTCCCGTAACCAGCGCTCTTTCTTAAGTTCTGCCATGGTTTTGACTTTATACTCCGGCTTGGGTGTCTTTTTCTTTTCCAGTGCCAGTTTCTCATCTTCCTTTGCTTTCCTTACTTCTTCTATCTTCACCGCATATGCTGCTTCATTAGCCGCCTGCTCTGTTTTTTTGGCGATAAGAAACGATTGGCCTTCTGGTGTTGTCGTGGAATGTATATTATTATCATGAATAAATGCTATCGGCTTCTGAGCTATCGGTATCAGTTCATAACCGGCCGGCATCTTAAATGCTGTGGTGATCTCCAGGTCGTACTCCTTAGAAAACAGTGTACTTTTATCCAGCCCAAACGGTTCAAAAAGATAGTCGAATCTGGATCCGTTAACAAAATATTTCCCTGAAAGATGATAATCCGGTGGCACTTCTTTTAATGTTCCGGCAGCAGAAAAATAATACCCTGGTATAAATGTTTCCGGTACCAGCGCCATTGTTCCGCTCTTGGTTTCTTTGCTGGTTGGTATGGTATGTACCAGCGTGTCACTGAATACCGGGCTTTTAGCGGCCAGTTTCCAGTGACTTATTTCACTGCCATCTTTTGTGGGATCCCGCTCCAGCTGTTGAACAAGAAATCTGAACTTAGCGGGAAGTTTGTTCTCCTCCAGGAAAGTGCCTTTAAAAAATCCTTTGTATGCACCCCATTCGAGTGTTTCCACTTCAAACCTCACTACTTTATTGTTGGCATTCACGGCTTCTTTGGTTTTCGCCTCCACCGTTGTTTTCATCAAACTATTAAACGGGGTGGATATAGGAACCAGGTTATCATTGGTACCTGGTCCATGCAGGTGATCATTCAGCATATGACCACGTATGTACGTGATCTTCCTGTTGAGCGCTGTGAATAGTTTTGATTCACCCGTAGGAGCACTTCCCGTCACACCGTCATCCCTGGGCAACAGGCTCAATGGGTGCATCACCACTTCCTTACAAAAAGTATCCCCGTCGACCGTTGTATGAACGGATGATTTTTCTTTATGAGATGGTGGCCGTACCTTTTTCATCACATCAGCCGACTTCGCATTTAACTGCTTTAGCAATCCGGCGATCTCTCTTAATTGTCCTACGGCGATAATGCGCTCCGCCTTTGTGGCCGCCACGTGCTGAGATTTTTTTGGTAAACCGGTCTTCTTACTGACTCTGTCAGTCGCCTTGGTAGTGCCATAGGTATTCACATGCACCTTCTTGGCCAACGCCTCAATATCGTTCAGCAGTTTAGCGATATCCGGTGTCATATGCCTGGCGTGTTTGCTGCGCTTCCGCCTTAGAAAAAGTTCCAGTGTTTCTTTGTCTGAATGCAGCCACAACTGCCCATCTGCGGTGTCCATGATCAGCGTATGCAGTTCATCTTCGCCATCGCCGTCCATATCGATCAGCAATGGTTCCGTCAGTTCTCCATTAAGCGGTACTTCTGTAGTGGGGATTTCCTCCTGTGGCGCCGCCTCCCGGTTTACCACCGCGGGCATCGCAATGCCGTTGGTTGCCGCCTGGTTGGCGGCTGCATGCGAACTGGTTAACGTATCCGGTGATGACGCGGCCTTCATGGAAATGGTTATTTGTAAGGAAGTTACAAAATTTTCGTTTTATTTTGAACTTGCTTTGCATTTTGTTATTTATGAAAACAGATCCCGGAAAATAATCTTATATTAATATTATTATCTACTGTTTTCGTGATGCTTTTCAGGCCGTATTAACTTTAATAGCTGATGAAATATTTCTTCCTGTCATTACTTCTGTTATTACCCTTTGTATCGGCTGCACAAGCTGATACAACAACCTTCACCAAGCAGAACGTGATTCAGACTTTAAAAAAACTGAGCGTAACAGAATCTGAAAAAAGCATCAAAAAGTATGAGCAGGAAAAGATGATTAACCGGCAACGGGCCACGCTGGAATACATGCAAAGTATCAACCGCCAGGCGAAAATATTTCTGAAAAGAGGCATTGACACCACAACCTTTAATAAATTCATTGCCGGCGTTAAACAATCACTGGAAATCGTAAAAGATGGTATTCTCTTTAACAAGGGAACTAATCAAACACAACGCAACCTGGATGTATCAGCCTCCATACTTGATGAATTAAGTGCCCGTGTTACGGATAAAAAGAAATTACTGCAAAACTATTCCGGCAAAATAGCCTCCCTGAACTTCCAGATTGATTCGCTTTCCACCGATCCGTCACTTTACGCGCTTCCGGATGATTCCGCCGATGTAATAAAGCATATCAAACGCATGTATGTTACGGCAAAGGAAATAGTTCCTCTCGACAGTGCCCTGGATAAAATTGCCGCTATCATTGAAGAACAGCAGCTGAAAACAGACCTGCTTTTGTTTGATATCAACTCCACCAGGGAAGATATCGAGATCTATAGCACTCACCTCGCCAGTCAATCTTTTCAGCAGGAGTTCCCGTTTATTTGGCAGGACCCGATATTTTCCAGACCTACCTCGGAAATTATTAAGTTCTCCCTCGCCAAAGAAATCATAACGCTGCGGTTTTATGCCGAAGATCATCTGATCAGGATCTGCTTCATGTTTATGATGCTGGTTGGTTCGTGGTATTTTCTCCGTTCCCTGAAAACACAATTACAGGAGTCATCACGCGCTGATGCCGATACCCTGATAATCGCTCACCCACTGGCTGCTGCCATTCTTATTACCTTCTCCCTTTTCCAGTTTCTCTTTAGATCACCGCCCTTTATCTTCAACTTTGCGCTTTGGCTGGCGGCGGCTATCAGTTTGAGGATTGTTTTCAGGAGCTACATCAGCGTTTACTGGCAACGGTTCTGGGCAATCACCACCCTTCTTTTTGTGTTAGCAGGCATTGATAACATGATTTTACAGGCATCCCGGCCAGAGCGATACTTCATGCTGGCAGTATCTGTAGGAGGAAGTATCTTTATGACTACATTACTGGTGAATAAAAAGAAAAGTGAGCTTAAAGAGCCGAAGATCCTGTACTTCGTTGTCATATTCCTCCTGTTTGAAATCAGCTCCTCCTTACTGAACCTGCTGGGCCGCTTCAATGTTGCAAAGGCTTTAATGATCAGCGGATATGTGAGTTTGATCATGGGTATTGTTTTCCTGTGGGTGATCCGGCTTATCAACGAGGGCCTGGTACTGGCGTCCAGCGTGTATAAACAGCCCAGCCGTCAATTATTCTACCTGAATTTTAACAGGGTAGGAAAACAGGCGCCGGCCATCTTCTATATTATACTTGCTGTGGGATGGATTTTGATAGTCGCCAGGCATTTTTACCATCTCAGGGGATATGCTGTTTCGGTCAATAATTTTGTAACGATGGAACGGGCCATAGGTGATTACCAGTACTCCATCGCCGGCATTGCTATTTTCATTTTTGTACTGTTATGCGCCTTTTTTCTGTCAAGACTTGTCTCTTACTTTGCAGCTGAACATGACGTTCCCAACCAGGCAGGCGATTCCCGGAAAAAGTTTTCACCCGGAAGCTGGCTGTTGGTTATCCGGATCTTTATCATCACAGCCGGACTCGTATTGGCCTTTGCGGCCGCGGGTATCCCGATCGATAAATTTGTGATCGTTCTCGGCGCACTCGGCGTAGGCGTGGGATTAGGACTGCAAGGTTTAGTAAATAACCTGGTAAGCGGTTTGATCATCTCTTTTGAAAAACCGGTAACAGTAGGCGATATCATTGAGTTCGACGGAAAAATTGCCACGATAAAATCAATCGGCTTCAGAAGCAGCGTTGCCAAAAGTATCGACGGCGCCAATTTAATTATACCCAACGGCGACCTGCTGAGTCAGCATCTCACCAACTGGACCATGGGCAACAATTTCAGGCGATGCCATTTAGTAGTGGGCGTTGCCTATGCCACAGATATCAACGCCGTGAAACCTCTATTACTCGACATCCTGAAAGGAGATGAAAGGATTCTCTCCTACCCCTTGCAGGGCGTGTACTTTAAAGATTTTGCATCCAGTGCTATAGAAATAGAGATGATCTACTGGATCAGGGATATTAAAGAATATATACTTGTAAGAAGCGATCTTATCGCAAAGATATTTGAGGTCTTCAAAGAAGAAAGTATTACGATTCCTTTCCCCCAACAGGATATACATATCAGGAAGGATAAGGACGTGTCAAAGAATGACATCACCTGATTGCGGAAAAAGATGTACCTTTTAAAATTGCCTCTGTACTTGGAGGCCTATGCTGCTACCTGTTTTTTCGCATCGTGAATAAGGCATTGAATAAACATATCTAATACCGGTTCTCCCAGATAATAAATTCAGGACCATTCATCCAGTAATTCATCAGAGACTTATCATTCCCCGGCTTTGCGGCCATATTTCCGGCGAGGATATCCGGCTTGCCATCACCATTAAAATCTTTAACATCCATACATACCCACCGGCCCATGCCAGCCACCTGTTTATCGGTATGTAATTCAAACTGTCCATCCTTTTTTTGCAGCAGGCAGGTCAGCGCCAGGTCGGGATGCTGCGCATAATCAGCGAAGAAGCTGATAGCAACGAGGTCGGGGCGACCGTCGTGGTCCAGATCCGCCGGCACTGCCTTATAGCAGCCATACAGCGGCTGGAAGAATACCTGGCGCCAGGCATTGCCCATGTTCCTGAAAATATAGACGCCATGATAGGGCTTCAGTACGGGCGACTGATCCGCATTATCCCCACAGGTAAAGATGATATCCCGCTTGCCATCGCCATCCATATCCGCCAGCTGGAAATAGGTAGCGCCATAGGAAGGCGGAAATCGCAGTACCTCTTTTATTTCAAAGTGATCATTTCCTTTGTTGAGCAACTGGAAGATGCCCTCATTTCCCTGCGCAAACATGACCCAGATATCTTTTTTACCATCTCCATCAATATCCTCTATATACATTTTTTCAGCACCGGGAAAATTAACGATCACCTTCTTGCCGGCTTTTGTAAATAGGGATAATCCCCCTTCCATAAAGCCAAACTCGCATACCACCAGCTCATCATCCAGCAGGAGCGATTGTACCGGCCGGTAAAGCTGGTCGCATAAAATTTTCCGCTGTATAATTTTATTGCGCCTGATAGTAATTTCCTCCACCGCCCCATTCCTCGCTACTCCACCGGGATTAAGACTTCCTATGTGCGTGAGCAGGTAACGGCCTTCGCCCACAGGCGCTACATCCACTACTGTGCTGTTATCAAGACTGTCTACCTGGTGCAATGCCGGGTCGAAAATACGGAGGATACGCTTATTCATATCTGATTGAAACAGCAGCTTTACTTTTTCATCATAATAAATGCAGGAAGTAAAAGACGCAGATTTCTTTGGCGGTAATTTCAGCAGGAAGTTATTGCCGGGCATATGAACAGGAAATACCGGCTGCGCAATTTCTGCCGGCGCCGATGCGGCGTACCAGGCCACAATCTCTTTCCAGTCGTCCAGCGGAATAAATGTTCTCATAGGCGCTATGGCCGGATCACGCAGGTGCTGCAATGCCGGTGGCAGCATTTTATATTCGCCGCTGCGGTCCTTATAAATATTCGCAAAGGCGCCCATCGCCGGCAACACGCCATCCGTCCAGATATGCGCCGGCAGCAGTGCCGGTTCAGGAAACGAATGACAGGAAGCGCAATATTTTTTTGCGATATCGCGCCGGTGATCCGGCTGCTTCCCTGCACAGCCACAGAGCAATAATAAAACAACGGACCAGGCCCAGGCCAGATCCGTTGCTTTAATTTTAGTATCCATTATTTTGCTTGATAACACCTTTAGATTCGTCGATTACCTTCCGGGGCAACGGGTATAATACAAATTCCGGTTTGGCAAATATGGAGCCTTCATCTTTTGCATGCTGTACAAAGGTTCCCCACCGGATCATATCTTCCCGGCGGCTTCCTTCACACCACAGTTCAAAAAATCGTTCATCCATGATTTTCTTCCTGAAGCTATCCTTTGTAAATTGTCCGGGTAGATAGGTGGCCACACCTGCGCGGGTTCTCACGGCGTTCACCAGGTCACAGGCTTCCTGCACAGGGCCCTGGGTTTCGTTAATGGCTTCAGCCAGCATCAGCAACACATCCGCATATCTCCACACAATAATATCCGTTCCCTGCGCTTCACTGATAGCGCCGGGATCAGGACCATACTTCATGGGAATGGCGCCAATATAATTATTTGCACGGGCGTCGAATGTGGCGCCGCCGGAAGTAGGCCATTTGGCCAGCAAAACGCTCAGGCGTTTATCCTGCTGATCAAATTTGTCGTAGGCCTTCCAGGGCATCTTATAACCGCCCCATTGCGTAATGGTAAGTCCTTCGGGATCTACGTAGTTACCCGGCATACACATAGCCAGCCAGAGGTTATTATTGACCGATGCGTCGAACCTGCACGGGACAGCCAAGATTACTTCCTGGATATTTCCTTTGTTGGCGAAGGTGAAAATATCCTTATAGTTATTCTGCAGGCCATGACCATATGTTTGCAGCTGTTTACCGGTACTGATAACCGATGCCCAGTTCTTTTCATGCAGGTATAATTTCATCAGGCCCATGAGACAGATATCCTTTGTAAACCTGCCATAATCGGAGGCTGCCAGTTCGCTGGCCTTGGGTAATCCCTCAAATCCTTCCTTGTAATCTTTTTCTATCTGTGCTACCATCCATGCGGCATCGGGCCGGGGAATAGGCTGTGCTGAAGGATTTGCCGCTTCCTTCGCATCCAGGCGGATAGGCACAGGGCCATAGCAATTATAGAGAATCCAGGAGTAATGGGCGCGCAATGCCTTGAGCTCTGCGATATACCTGCTTTTCAGGGTTTCATCCATCTGCACGCCTTGTATTTTGTCGATGTCGATGGCTATTTCAGAAATCACCGGCATCAGCCCGTTGTAATGATTTAACAGCTGGGAAAAATCTTCCGAAAAATTCAGCTGGTTAAATTTACGCCAGCCGTCCCAGCCCCAGGAACACACCAGTTCATCTGTGGTGAAGCTGCTCTGGGCATTCCAGCCTTCATTGGCGGCGCCCCAGCCTCCCCCGTAAAATCCTGCATTGAGCATACCGGCATACATCCCGGTAACCGCCGCTTTTACATCTTCGGCATTCAGAAAAAAGGTGGAGGAAGAATAACGGTCGTATGTTTTTTCTTCCAGCCCCTTTTCACAGGAAAAGCTGGCGAGGGAGAAAAGAAAAATTATCAGTAAAGCGTATCTGTAGTTATTTGGACGTTTCATTGCTGTTCCTTTTAAAATGAATAAAGAGGCTAGAACCTGGCATTCAGACCAATAGTGTAAGAGCGCGACATGGGATATGCCAGGTAGTTCTGCAATTCAGGATCAATTCCTTTGTAAGAAGTAATGATGAAAGGATTCTGAACATTGGCATATATCCGTAAGCCGCTCAATACATTTTGTTTCGCAATCATTTTCCCGCCGAAAGTATAGCCCAGGGTAATATCCCTGCATCTCAGGAAGCTGGCATTTTCCAGCCAATAGTCGGAGTTGGCGGCGTAGCTGGCATAAGGATCATTGAGACCCGTGGGGTACTTCGCATTTACATTATCGTACGACCACCTGTCTTTGGCAATGCTCAATACATTCCAGCCAAATTGCCCCAGCTGCGCATATGTATTGAATGCAGACGCATAGTCAGAATTATATTTCTTCTGGATAAAACCATACATGAAAATGCTCAGGTCAAAATTCTGATAGCTGAAACTGTTGTTGAATCCAAAACTGTAGCGTGGACCGTCGATGCCTACCAGCACCTGGTCTGCAGAAGAAATTTTACCATCGGGTTTACCGGTAAGATTACCTGCATCGTCGTAGCCGTTCAGGTCTTTCACAATAATTCCGCCCGGCAGGATGCCCGGCATGCTGGCAGGAGCTGCTTTATCCCCTTTATAGATTCCATCACTAACATAACGATAGAGCCCATTGAACGGACCATCAGGGGCAATATATTTTGCCAGCGATCTTAACGCATCCGGAGATCTCTTCACCCAGGAATTATAGTAATGCGACAGGTTAATCGTGGTGGACCAGTTAAAACCTCCCGCTGTTTTGCTGATGATATTTTTTGTATTCAGGCTTGCATCCCATCCACGGCTGCGTGTTTCGCCAGCGTTACCCGCCACGCTCGATACAGGGAAGTCTGACGTCAGTGGTACGTTTTGCAACAAGTCCACAATCGTTCTGTTGAAATAGTCGAATGAACCTCCTACCCTGTTACTGAATAACTGGAAATCCAGTCCTACGTTCACATCCCTTTGTGTTTCCCAGCTCAGGTTATCATTACTCAGCTGGCTGAGAGACACACCCGGTAAACTGGTACCTCCAAACACATAAGAGGTGTTGGCGGTATAGTACGAGAATGCGCTGCCGCCGATGTCACTGTTACCAGTGGTACCATAGCCTGCCCTTAACTTCAGGAAGCTGATCACCGGGAGATTGTTTTTCAGGAAATTTTCTTCAGAGATGATCCAGGCGGCGGAAATGCCGGGGAATGTACCCCACTTTTTATTGGGTGCAAAGTTGGAGGCGCCATCCCTTCTGACGCTGGCGGTCAGGATATACTTATCTGCATAATCATAAATGATCCTGCCGAAATATGATTTCCAGATGCGGGTAGGATTCCTGTAAGAGCTTACGCCGGGTCTTGGTGCGGTACCGTACCCGATGTTATTAAAAAGGAAGTTATCGGTCGGGAACCGGTCGTTATAAAGTCCTAAACCATCCCAATCACTTACCTGGTAAGAATGTCCGGCCAGCGCCTGGATATTGTGTTTTTCCCCGAAGCTTTTATTGTAGTTGAGCGTAACTTCTGAAATTTTGGAGACAGAGTTATTTTCGTTGATAGATGCCTGTCCGCCTGCGCGCGCACCATAGAGGAAGGTTTTAGGGAGATAGGCATACCGCTTCCCGGAGGACTGATCATAGCTGTAATTCATTTTAGCTTTCAGGCCGGGGATAATTGTCCATTCCGCGTAGCCGGAAGTAAGCAGGCGGCTGCTTTTGGTGTAATCTGTAATATCCAGGAAAGACAGCGGGTTGGGTGAGTTCTGGTAATCCGGGTTGATGAGATAGTTACCCGCTGCATCTCTCAGGGGCATATTGGCCGGGTAATAAAATGCGGATAGCACCATGCCGGAATATTCATTTGCCTGTGTGCCCACGTTGGCATTGATGGCATTGGAACCGGAAGCAATCACGTTTACGCCCACTTTTATGTTTTCGCCAACTCCCTGGTCAAGACTGATCCTTCCATTGTACCGCGTAAACGCAGAGTGCTCCAGCACGCCCTGCTGATCCAGGTAATTGCCGGATACATAGTAACGCGTTTTATTGCTGGCGCCGGAGAGGGAAATATTATGCTGCTTGGTATAGCCTTTCCGGGTGATCGCATCTATTGCACTGGGTAATAAAGCAGTGGTATCTATTTGTGTTTGTGTGTACTTTGGAATATACGGCGTTACGGTGCCCGGGTCGGTGCTGCCATAAGGCGCAACCTTGTTAGTCAGCATCCATTGTTCCAGCCCTATTTTGTTACGTTGCTCCATATATTCTTTCGTATTCAGGATATCATAAAACCTGATGATATCCTGGAAGGCGTAGCTTCCGCTGTACTCAATATGCGGCTTATCTCCTTTACCCTGTTTGGTGGTGATGAGCACCACACCGGCACCGGCCCTGGCGCCATAGATCGAAGTAGCCGAAGCGTCTTTCAGGAAGTCGATCGATTCAATATCATTGGGGTTAATGAAATTGAGTGGCGACCGGTCAACGCCGGAGTTGCCATACCGCGTGTCTGACGAAGGTTCCGTGGCGTTATCGTTAATGATAACTCCATCCACCACGTACAATGCTCCGGGGGAAGCGTACGATGGATTACTTCTTATCTGCAGGTTGACGCCGGCGCCTGGCTGTCCGCTGCTCTGGATGGCAGATACGCCCGCAGCGCGGCCGGCCAGCGCCTGTACCACGTTGGTGGAAGCAGCTGTATTCAACTCGGCAGTTTTTACAGAAGATACGGCACCGGTCACATTTCTTTTCTTAACGGACCCGTAACCAATCACCACTACTTCCTGTTTTTGCTCGATAGCGGCTTTAAGTACAATCCTGAGTTTTGTATTACCATTCAACGGAACTTCCTGTGTCACCATCCCGATAAAAGAGAAAATAAGGGTATGGGAAGAATTATCCGGCACGTTGAGAGAAAAATTTCCTCCTGCGTCAGTACTCACGCCTTGTTTTGTTCCTTTCACCTGGATGGATACGCCCGGCAGCGGCGCGCCGTTTTCATCGGTTACCTTACCGGAAACCTCCACCCGCAGCGGTGCTGCGGCCGCCGGATCAGGGGCATTCCTGCTCACAACAATCACATTGTCCACAATGCTGTAATGAAATGGCTGCCCTTTTAAACTCAGCTCCATCACTTCCGGCAATGAGGCCTTGTCTACCCGGATGTCTACTTTCCTGGCTTCTTTCAGCAGGTTAACATCATACCAGAAAGAATAGCCGGTTTGTTTTTCAATTAATGAAAAGATCCGTTTAAGCGACAGGTTGCGCTCATTCAGCGTCACTGTCTGGGAATGGGCGCTGGCCGATATTCCCGTACTGACAATAATTAACAGGACCGCTAGCTTCATAATTAGCAGTTTTTTTATTTTTTTCCAATTAAAAGGGATCGTTAAGCTGTTTCCCTCCGGACGGGGGAATTTTTCTTTCCGAAAAGCCTGCAATTTCATACTTTTGGTTGTTTGGATGTTAAATGAAAATTTCTGACAAAGGAATTCCGTTTAGTTCAGGCGCCGCCGCTTCATCTCGCACATGAAGCGGCATTTTATTGAACTATTACAATAAGTAAGTGGATCAGGACCATGACTATCCTGAGTACATTATGAAAACTCTCGCTGACATAGCTTTTGGTTGATATTAATTTGTGCTATCGGGACTTAATGATGATTTTATTTCCTGTAATTCTGAAGTTGATGCCACTTAATTCTAATACCTTCATCACCTGCGATACTTTGGTGGCACGGGATATCCGTCCGTTATAACGGCCATCCGGTAGCGGGCCGTCATATTCCACGTCGAGGTTATACCATCTTTCCACCTCCCGCATGATCTGGCCGATATTTGCTTCTTCAAAAACAAAATAGCCGTTCTTCCAGCCCATTACTTCGTCCATATTTACATGATCTGAAAGCGTAATCTGACCGTCTTTTCCAACAAGGGATTGTTGTCCGGGTTGCAACAGTTTTGTATTTGCACCCTGTTTTATTTTGACGACGCCTTCGAGCAAAGTAGTTTTTATATCCGTTTCATTATTATAGGCGTTGATATTAAAATGCGTACCCAGCACGGCAACCTCCATGTTCCCGGCTTTACAGAAAAAAGGAACCGGGTTGCCTTTTACCACCTGCTTTGCCACTTCAAAATATACTTCCCCGGTAACTTCCACGGTGCGTTCCTTGTCTGAAAAAGCAACGGGAAAACGGATAGAAGAGGCACTGTTCAACCATACGTTGGTGCCATCGGATAAAGTAAGTTTAAAGATGCCGCCACGGGGCGTTGCCACCTTATTATAGATAGGACTGCCGGATCCGTTTGTTGCTGCGGCGTAGGAAAGATGCCCCGGCGCCTTGCTCAGGTTAACAGTGCCCTGCCGGGTAATAGCCCCGCTGCCGGCACTGTCGAGGTTCACGGTATTACCATCTGCCAGTATCAGTACGGCTTTATTCGCCGCAGGCAATGCATCTCCCTGCGGTTGCACATGTGCTAAAACGGGCGCCGCACGACGGGCAGCAAAATGCGACCATGCCCAGCCTGCTGAAACCAGGATTAATACGGCAGCAGCGATTTTCAAAAGATTGAAGATCCTGGTTCTTTTAGCAGGAGCCTCCCCCAGGACGATCTTATTGTACATGAACTCCCAATCGATCTCCTCACCGTCCTCCGCAACTCCGGGAGCTTCAAAATCTTTATCCACTATATTATTGAACAGCTCCCTCACCGCGGGGTTTTCCAGGTACCGGAACAACTCCTGCATTTCTTCAGGAGTACAGCGCTTTCGTGTATATTGCTGTAACAGGTACTGCAGCCTGTCATAAGCGGGAATTACCTTTTCTGTCATAAAACGTGAGAGGAAAATACTTCCTCCGGTATATAGACTGTTAATAAAGGCAACCGTACCGGTTGAATGCAAAAAAATTTTCTTATAGAAAGAAAGAGAGCAGGAAGCCTATGATCAGGACGGAGGATTCGTACTGATTGCTCATATAGGTCCTGATATAACGGAGGATCTCCACGAGGGAATTTTTAACGGTAGGCACGGAAATGCCCAGTTGCACAGCTATTTCCTGGTTACTTAACCCTTCCCGGCGGCTGAGGTAGTAGATGGACTGCTTGCGGCTGGAAAGACCGTTAACCGCCTTTTGAACGATATTGGCCGTTTCAGCTGCCAGCACTGCCTGCTCGGTGTAATCGCCGCTTTCATGGATATTTGCCCATACCTGTTCATGCAAACGCTTATTCCTTGCCACCCGTGAGAGATGATCAAACACCTGGTTGCGCGTCATGGTATAGATATACTTTTGTGGAAGCTGGATATTGGCGAGGTTTAACCTGTTTTTCCAGATTTTCAGGAACACCTCCTGCACTACCTCCTCTGCATCGGTCCTGGAATGAGTGAACTGGAGAGCGAATGCGAATAAACGCAAGCGGTAGCATTCAAAAAGCGCTTTAAAGGCCGGTTCATCCCCTTCAGCAATAAGCCGGAAGAGCGCTTGTTCACTATTTAGCTCATTTTCTTTTTTCATTAAGTTCCCTGTACAAGGTAAATTTAGTCCTTTTTTTCTTATCAAAAAATTTGCCTTGCCAGCGGGAAACTGCATGCCCCTCCTGCCCCAGGTTGCCCTGGTAACCATCTATAGCGATTTTATTTCTTACCTTTTACCGGTGTATTTTCCTGCTTATTAAATTCAAGGGCAAGTGTTAACCAGTAATTAAAATCTCTTTTCGTTTTAAGATTTTCTTCATTTACATACACAAATCCTTTGTACTCCCGTCCTTTCATGACCACTGTCCGGCAGCCTTCTTTTTTTATCGCCTCTTCATGAATCCCGGGGTCAATACGGCACATCATCTGCCCGGGGCCTGCTGTCAGGCACATTTTATTATTCACCATAAACGCGATCCTGCCAAACATTTTCTTCTCTTCAACATTAGGTAGTTGTGCGAGTGCCTGCCGGATCTTATCCGCCAGTTTTTCACTGTAGGCCATAAAATTTATTTGGGGATATGCTTGTCAAAAGTAAGCGTATCAAAGAATATGGTCAGTGCATCCAGTTTTCCGTTCTTTGCTTTCCAGATCTCCGCTACATCGCCATTGATACTTGTTCCGTCGGGAAATATAAAATCGTAATTTCCAATTACGCAGGCGTTTTCACCGTCTATGATCATTTCTTTCACCCGCATTGTTTTGAATGCCCGTGAAAATCTTTTAATCACTTCTATGTACGCCGCTTTTCCAACAGCAGGCGTCGTTTTTGTCATATCGCCGCCGGTGAATTTAAAATCGTCGGAGATGACCGCCTCCCATCCTTCTTTCCTGGCAAAGCCATTGTAATAAATTTCGAGTAATTGTTTTGTTGACGTGGAGTTTTCCATTTTTTCTATTTTTAAAGAATCAGGAATCGCAACATTAGTTATTGCATTTCGCAAGTGAAAATAAGAAAGTTATTGTAAATTGCAAGTACTTTTTAAATTCAGTCAGTATGGAAAAGGTCAGGTCGGATTGTCCCATCAGTTGTTCACTGGATGTTTTTGGAGACCGGTGGTCGCTGCTGATCATCAGGGACATTATGCTCAGGGGGAAATTGTCTTATAGTGAGTTCCTGGAGTCGGAAGAAAAGATCGCCACCAATATCTTGTCGAACAGGCTGAGCGTGCTGGAAGCAGAAGGTATCCTGTTAAAGCGGGTATCACCGGCGAATAAGTCGAAGTTTCTTTACAGTCTTACGCCAAAAGGAATAGACCTGTTGCCCATCATCATTGAAATAATGGATTGGGGGGCAAAATACAATGTAAATTGCCCGCGGAGGGAACTTGGAAAAAAGATAAAAAAAGATAAAGCCGGGGCCGTTAAGGAATATTTTGCCAAGTTGAGAAAGCAGTTCAGGTGAGCGGTTGGTATCCTGTTATTTACGCCTCAGATCTTCTCCCTTCCTGGTATATAATACTATACACGGACAAGGCGGATGTAAATCCTGGAATACTTTTGCGTAGGCGAAATCCGATAGCGGGCGCATGGCCACTATGGCCGCAGGCACTTCATTCTCGTCTATGAAATATTGTACCCCGGAAGAGCAGGAAAGCACGCTGCTGGATTGCCACCCGGGCGGCAACTCCCGGTTCAGAAAATCCAGCGCAAAGTATTCCCTGCCGGGGTTGATGGGGTCCCGGAGATCAAAAGTATAATGTTCTATGGCCCTGAATTCCTCCCGGATGACATATTGCTTATTTAACGCCGCATGCCTGTTCTGCCAGCGTGCCTTTACCCTTACTTCCTTTAATTTTCTGGGTTTAGTGGTATCTGGGTTCTGTTGCTGCGCCATTGCAAAAAAGGGCAGGGAGAAAAAGAAAATAAAAATAATGCGAATCATTATAAGGATTACACAGATTAACAGGATAAAGTACCCTGCTTTTTTAGATGGCGTTGCCTTTTTTTTCCGGTACTGTATTGGGTTCTATCAATATGAGCAGGATACCCGGTTATACTGATATCGGTTATCATTTTAATCCGGGCTCCGCCGCCCCCAAAATAGGAGATAGTGCATTGGGAGTGCATGGGGAGTGCATGGGAAGTCCATGAGGAGTGCATGCTAACAGTATTAAAACCGCATGGATGATCCATGATATACCCATGTTTGACCCATGGATGAAGCATCCGGGAAATAACCGTGTCCCAAAGGACTTTTATTTAACCGTCATCTTAAAAACCAGATAGAAAACAGGTGAATTTAATATTAACTCTGAATGTTTTTTGCCATTACCTTAGTGAAAGTTTATGCTTATAGAGAATCGTCATTTTTAGTTACCCGTACTATGTAGTTTAACCAAAATCGTAGTTCGTACCTATTTGTAAACAAGATCCTGTAACAACCTGTAAACCTAAACACGCGTATAGTTTCAACCAAATATCAAGCTTCATTTAAAACAACAGAACATGAGAAATCCTCTCCGGTTATTGGCGATATTATCGCTGGTATTCCTGATGTTGCCCAACATTGCTTTTGCACAGGAGCAAAAACTTATTACCGGCATTGTGTTAGCCGATGACGGTAATCCCCTGCCTGGCGTCACCGTCAGAATCAAAGGTAGCAACCGTAATACACAAACCAATGCTACAGGGCATTACCGCATTGCGGTAACTCCGGGAGAAGTCCTGGAATTTTCTTTTATCGGCTATGAAAGCCAGCGCATTCCTACCGGGAAAAGCCCGACAATCGACGTAAAAATGCTGACGAGCGCCAGCTCCCTTGAACAGGTGATCGTTACAGGTATGGGTATCAAAAAAGAAAAAAAAGCACTGGGTTACGCCGTGCAGGACATCAAGTCGGCTGAACTGCTGAAAAACAAAGATCCTAACCTGGTAAATTCCCTCAACGGTAAAATTGCGGGCCTGAACATCACCAACTCCGGTGGCGCACCCGGCGCGTCTGCCTCAATTATTATCCGCGGAGGCACCTCCCTGGAAGGAAACAACCAGCCGCTGTTTATCATTGATGGTATGCCAATGGACAACTCCACCGGACAGGGCGACAATAGCGCCTTCGATGGATCTATCAACCAGAGCACCACTTATAGTAACCGCGCCATGGATATCAACCCGGAAGATATTGAGTCCATTTCCGTACTGAAAGGCCCCGCTGCTGCTGCGCTTTATGGTCTACGTGCTGCGGCCGGCGCCATCGTGATCACCACCAAAAAAGGTACCACCGGAAATGTGGCCGGCTCCGTTACCAGCCGCTATATTACCAACTGGGTAAACCGGTTGCCCAAACAGCAAAGTATCTATAAACAAGGCTCCAGCTATAACGGCACCTTTACCGATCAAACGGCGATGTCGTGGGGAAATAAATTTGACCCGGGAGAGAAGATCTATGATAACATGAAAGACTTCTTCAAAACAGCCAATGCGTTTGATAACAGCTTCACCATTTCAGGAGGTACGGCCACCGGCAACTTCTATCTCTCCGGGTCTAACCTCAACCAATCAGGTGTAGTGCCCTCCACAGATTTCAACCGTTCTACCGTGCGGTTTAACGGTGAACAGAAGATCGGCATTTTTACGTTTGGCGTAAATGCTACCTACGCCCGGAGTGAAACGCAGAAAACACTTACCGGAAGCGGCTTATGGGCCTCCGGTGGTTCCGGTTATATGGAAAGCATTGTAGCCTGGCCACGGAACGATGATATGAAAGTATGGCTGAATGCAGATGGCTCCAAGCACCGGCTGCTACCCGATATTCCGCTGGATACCGATATCGATAATCCTTACTGGATCATTAACCGTAACCCGCAGTCGGATAAAACCAACCGCTTTATCGGTTCTGCTTATGTAAATGTAAAAGTAACCAGCTGGTTTGACGCTACCTACCGGCTGGGCATAGATAACTACTATACACAGCTGCGTAATTTAATTTCCCCCGGCTCCAGTGTTAAAGAAGGCTGGCAGAAAGGAATGCTGTCTGAAACAGACCGGAACTACAATTACGTAAACTCCAACCTGATGCTGAACTTCCACAAAACCTTTCATAAAGACTGGGATGCCAGCCTGCTGCTGGGTACTACCACAGAAGACAGCTACACAAAATCCAATTCTGCCCGCGCAGAAAGTTTCCAGATACCCACCTTTATCAGCATTAACAATGCTGCCAAGGAAAACCAGTACATCAGCCAGGGAATCAGCCGCAGGCGGTTGGCCGGCTTCTATGGCGACCTGCGCTTGTCATACAAGAACATTGTATTCCTGAGCGCTACCGGTCGTAACGACATTGCCTCTACCCTGCCATCCCAGAACCAATCGTTCTTCTACCCTTCATTAAGCGGAAGCCTGGTGTTTACAGAACTGATCCCCAAAAACGATATCCTGAGCTTTGGTAAGCTGCGTGCTTCCTGGGCGCAGGTGGGTAAAGACGCTCCCACCTACCAGACCAACACTTACCTGTTCGGGCCTGAACTCACTATTGGCGGTGGCTTCCGCAATTACTGGTCGAGAGGAAACGATAACCTGAAACCGGAAACAACCACCTCCACAGAATTTGGTACCGAAATGCGTTTCCTCAACGGCCGGCTCGGATTTGATTTCACCTGGTATGTTACCACCAGCCGCGACCAGATCCTCACGCCCCGCGTAAGCAATGCCACCGGTTATATCCTCAGCTCGGTGAATACCGGTACCATTGAAAACAAGGGTATTGAAATATCTATTAACGCCACGCCGATAAAGAAAAAAGATTTCAGCTGGGACGTAATGCTGAACGCTTCGCATAACAACGGCGTGGTAAAATCCCTGCCGGGCTCCCTGCCTATCCTGTATGTAACTGATGTGCACCTCGCAGTAGGCCAGGCTGCATCCTTTGATGGCGGCGTGTTTATGGGCGTAAGCGGCTCCGTATGGCAGAAAGATGAAAACGGCAACCTGCTGCTCGACTGGAATACCGGCTACCCGATTCCCACTACTGCTCTTACTACGTATATAGGTAACCGTGAGCCCGACTTCCTCGGAGGTTTGAACAACAGCTTTACCTATAAGCAATTTAACTTTTCCTTCCTCTGGGATTTCAGGGTGGGCGGAGATGTGTTTAACGGCACCGACTACCTGCTGACCTCCTACGGCCTGAGTGAACGTACCGAAAACAGGAACAGCGAAATTTCCTTCAGCGGTGTGGCTAAAAATCCCACCACAGGAAAATTTGAACCGGTAACGAAAACAGTGGTGCAGTCGGAGAAATACTATCGCGATGTGTATGTAAAGAACGCGCCTTTCTTCCTGGAAAAAGTAAACTGGATGAGACTCCGTTCTGTTTCCCTCTCCTACTCACTTCCCAGAACATGGCTTAGCGGCGCACGCTGGCTGAGGGATGCCACCATAACCGCTACCGGCACCAACCTGTTGCTGCTGACCAACTACTCTGGCATGGATCCTGAAACCAGTGCTGCCGGCGCCGGCGTAATAGGCTCCGGCTCTTCCGGCATCGACTATTGCGGAGTACCTGCCACAGCAGGATTTGCCATTGGTTTAAATCTTAAATTCTAAACGTGCGGAAAATGAAAAAAATATTCTTTATCATCAGCCTGTCGTTTGTACTTGCCTCCTGTAAGAAATGGGTGGATATCAACGACAATCCCAATAGCGCCAATTCATCTGTACCCACCGCCGAACAACGACTGCCGCCACTCATCGCCCAGTTCTGCGATGCATATGAAAGCACCGGCACCCGTGCAGCCTATCTTTCACAACAACTGGCTTCCGTATACGCCAGCGGCGGAAGTAACTACAACCTTACCGCCTGGGTATCCAACAGCACCAACATACAATGGCCGTGGCAATGCTGGTATGTAAATACTGCCGTAAACGTGGCGCCACTCATCACCGCCGCAGAAAAAGTACAGGCTTATCATTATATCGGCGCTGCCAAAATCATGAAAGCATGGGGCTTTGGCACCCTCGCAGATGTATACGGCATGCTGCCATATGACCAGTTCGATGATCCCACTACCATCACGCCGAAATTTGACCAGGCATCCTACGTTCAGGAAAAGGTGCTGGCACTACTGGATGAAGCCATTGCGGACCTGCAGAAAACACAGGGACCTACCGCGCCTCCGCTGGCCAAAGGAGATATCCTCAACAACGGTAGCACCGACAAATGGATCCGCCTGGCCTATGGCTTAAAAGCACGCTGGTTAAACCACACCTCCGCATTACCCGGCTTCAACGCGCAGGCCGTACTGGATGCCGCTTCAAAAGGCGCACAGTCGAAAGACCAAAGCGCCGTGATGCAATATGTAGATGAAGGTCCAACCGTCACCTCTTCTGCCAAAGAAGCATTGCAATACACGAATACGGCTACCACCGCCAGGATCACCAAGTTGTACATGGACTACCTCACCAATAATTATACAGGCGCCCCTACAGGCATCAATAATATGGAAGATCCAAGAGTAGACCTGCTCATTCCAAGCATGGCCGACCGGAACGGCGTACTGCATCGCACACAGGGCGTAGATATGACTTCCGGCATTACCAATACAGGTCCATTGTCATACACCTACAGTACGGCTAACAATACCTTCTCCAACAAGGATTCTATTTATGTGATCCTGCGTAAAACACCGTATGCGCCAACCGCCACCGACCGCATACAATCCACCGGTACCTGGTACACAAAAAGAGGCGCCAAAGGATTATTGTTTACCAACGCGGAACTGCGTTTTATTGAAGCGGAAATTCTTATTAAGCAGGCTAAAAACACAGAGGCATTAACAGCCTATAAAGCAGGTATCCGCGCCCATATGGAACTGCTGGACATCCCAGCCGGAACGATCGACGCATTCCTCAACAGCAGCTCTGTAGTACAGCTGCCGGCATTGCTCACACTCAGCAATATCATGATCCAGAAATACATTGCGTTGTCGTACTCTCCTGAAAACTGGGCAGACCTGCGCCGGTTAAACTACTGCACCGACGCCGCCGGAAACTATAACGAAACAACCGGCGTTTATAAAGGATTTAAACGTCCGGCGCATGTTAACACGTTGTATTACCCGGCCCAAACCGATTGGCCACGCCGCTTTGCGGTACCCAGCTATGAAATCAATTACAACAGCACACAGGTACTGAATGCAGACCCTACTGCCAGTAGCCCGACGTATATCAGCCAGCCTGTGTGGTGGAATAAGAAGTAAACGCGTAGGTTGTCTTACTCAGGATTACGCTGATTTTACTGATTACCTGGATTTTTACTTTTGGATTTTTTTTGATTTTCAGATTTTCTTAAAATAATAATTAAGGGAGATAAGAGCGAATATCCGCTTCTATCTCCCTTAATCCTTTATAAAATCAAAAAAGTAAAAATCCAGCTAATCAGTAAAATCAGCGTAATCCTGAGTAAGACAACCTACGCTCTACGGTACATCATCATCCTTAAAAAATGGTTGCAGGAAGAAGTGCATGATCAATAATCCCAGCACAAAACCAATGCCCAGTATGGCCAGCACACTCATTAGCGGCACGCTGTGACACTGACCTGGTACGCTGCTGATTCCTACAAACGGTATCTCTTTATTTAGAAAAAGCGCCATAAAGCCACTGACCACCGTAAGCAGGATGAGTACAATCAATAGTATCAATAATTTCTTTCGCCACTTCCAGTCGTCCCCCTGTGTTTTTACAAAGTAAAAGTACACGGCACCAGCCATCAGCACTAAAATAAAAAAGCCGATGGTGAAATAAATAAAGTAAACATCCCCTTCATACTGCGAGGCATCCACGCTGCATGGATCTTTGAATAGTATAGCGTATATGCCCAACTCTCTTTTTATGCGCTGCCAGAACGTAAGATGCTGTGGGATGGGAGGATACAGCGATACCGTATCGAGAACAAGCGTGTCTGTTACCACAAATTTATCTACTAGTGCATCCCACAGATCTGTGGTACCGTTATCGGCGCCTAATGTCCATATTGCGATGCCACCCAATTCATTCTTCATTACAAAATCATACTTCATCGACATGCTGATGCCATCATCAAACCAGATCTCCTCCTTTACTACGCCATACTGATCTTTTACTTCTATAAAAAAAGTAGCAGTAGTTTCATCGAAGATGGCAACAGTATCTGAAGGGTATTGTTTGCGGATATCGCTGTAGCTAACATAGCGACTGAAAACATCCGGGTTGCCGTCTCTTCCTTTTTTCCATACGGCGCCGTAGTAAGGCAGTAACAAGGAAAGTTGTGCAGGCGGAATGTCACCTTGCAGGTAACGCGAAACAGCGCCTGTTAAAGACTTTGAGGCATTGCCATCCAATGGTGCAAGCGGTCCTGCCGTTTCGCCACCCGCCTGTGTAAAATCAATGATAAAGTAATCGACATAGTTGTGAAGTGCACGCAGATCGTAGTTATAGGAAGGATCGTACGGAGGTACAACTACATTAATTTTAAAGTTTTTATTTACATTTTTCAACGTACCGGAAAGCCCAATGATAAAGCTGCTGAAAGCGGCGCGTTGATTATTAGGCAGTGCCTGAAAATAGATAGTAACCCCATCTGCCTTTTGCTGCACCAACAAACGGGCAAGGCTATCCGAAAACGTTGCCTGTGCATTTTTATTTTTGAGAAGGGCGAGTATGTTGCTGCTTTTCTTATCAAGAAAAAGAAACTGCAGGTTGCATCCTGCCGACAGCGCATCCCCAACAGACTTTACTTCATCCTGCTGAAAGGCAGGCTGGATGCGGCCAGTCTGGCCATCAACCAGGTATCCGAGGAAACTGTAAGTACTCAGCGCATTAAAATTGTACGTCGTATATCCCTCCTCCATCCAGTAAGGCTGGATACCCATTACATTTACTTTTTGTGAAAGCCGGAGCAGGTAACGTGCACCTACACTATCGCTCAGCCGCAATGTATCTACCTGGTCGGGGGGCCGTCCGTACAATGAGCGGATAGCGGTAAGATGAGCGGCTTTGGTATTTTCTGTTTCCTGTTCCTCACTCTTTTTCTGCAGGATGGGCATCATCTTATCCACCAGGGCATCAAGATCAGTTCCGGGCACCGCACTATCCGGTTCCTGCACCGGTTTTTTACTGCTGGTATCGGCCGGCGGATTTGCAGGTTGGGAAGCATGACTTAATGCAATGGCATTGAGTAATGACATCAGCGAATCAAACTGCTGGTTTTCTGTTTTGGTTAATGCCTCGTTTAATTTCCGTATGTCATCCTTACTAACTACCAGTGAATCTGTTAACGTTTGGTTGATGATATATAAAACGCGGGCGCGCTCGCGCGCGTGAGCATTATGTCGGAAGCGAAAGGCTTTTAAAATTCGTTGTATGAGTTTAGTGTTAGCGGCAGTATCCGATGGCAGCTTTGGCAGCTTCGGCAACTTAGGCGCTGGTGGCGGCTTTGGCGGCTTTGGTAATTTAACGGGCGACTCCTGGAAATAATGGCGCACACTCCTGTTGTTGCCGTATACGGTGCTGTTGCAATGAAAAAAAACGAGGAATGCAATTATGAGGGCGGTTATTTTTTGAGCGGGATTCATCAGGATGCTTAAGATAATAAAAGATAGAAAAATATTTTTTCAAATAAAAATAAATAAATCGCTTTTTTGAATTTATATTGCGATATCAACATGAAAACTCAATTTCATTTCTCAAAATAACGAACATCTTTTCAGCCCGGACAATTTACAGGACAGTATACATCTCGCGATAAGAATTAAATACAATTCCAATGATCTATGAGGCCCTTAGCTGTGTTACAGAAGATATTAACAATAACCTGAAGCGAAAATTACAGATCAACGAAGATAAAGTGATACTTTCCGGTATTGTAAACCAGGATGGTTCCGTAGCGATACAGGGTGAAAACAAAATGCTTGTAACGCTTGTCAATGTTGAAAAAGAGACAGCAAGAACATCCGTTTCAAATACCGGTGCCGGCATGTACAATACCTCGGCAGCAGCAGTATCCGTGAACCTCTATGTATTATTTTCTGCTTACTTCAGCAGCAATAACTACGCGCAGGCTTTAAGATTTCTTTCCTACACCGTCGCCTTTTTTCAGTCGAAAAATACCTTTACCGCACAGAATACACCTGCGTTAGATGCCGGCATCAGCAAGCTTGCCTTTGAACTGGAAAGTCCCGGAGCCGACAGGCTAAACAACATGTGGGCCACGCTGGGCGCCAAGTACATGCCATCCGTTTTGTACAAAGTGCGCATGCTTACGTTCGACGATTCCATCATCAAAGAATACAGGCCAGCCGTTGCGGGCACTGCCGGAGAAATGTTACCGGCGAGATAAATGTTATCCTTAGCTAGTTTTAAAAACTTGAATGAAACAGCAATATGAAATACTGACTACTATCCGCTATCGTCATGATTTTTTCCAGGCGCTATCCTACGAAGGCCTAGGCATCCGCATGTCTGCCGCTATTGGAAAACAGTTACTGAATGCAGATCTGATGCTTAAACAACAGGCATCCGGGTTCCTGTTGCTATACAACACACTGGGCGCTGGAAAGCGCACCAGGAGGGACTTACTGCAGGACAATACCACGCTAACCTTTGAAGTGATCCTGAAAGATCCGCTGTTTTATAACTATACTGCTATTGATGCCGGCAGCATTACTACCCAATGCTTTATGTTTGGCAATGATGCCACCAATACACCGGGCGTTTTACACCGGCATCCATATGCTGATGCAGCAGACCTATACGGAACAGATACGCTGACGGAACCTTTTTTTACAAAACCGTTCGGATTGCTGACATTGGTGCTGAATGAATCCCTACAGGATAACTATGAGATCAGGTTTCAGGCCCGGAGCACCTACTGGTGCTACTACCTGATGAGTGAGCAGCTGGCAGCGTTGCCACACCCGGTAATCCTCAACAACAGCGGAACTTCCTGTTTCAGCGAGCCATTGCTGGCAACGCTGCCTGAGCGAAGTAAAGTACCGGTACTGGTATCAAATGATCCTATCCCTCATTCAGATAGGACTCCTGACATACTAAAACTGGCAAACCGGTTACCGGAGGAAGATAACAAACATAAGATCATCATCTCCCCGCTCCCGTCGCCGGAAGTCAACAGGATATCTGCTGCAGGAAGATCGTGGTATACCAATGGAAAAACGTACTCGGAAATATTTTTATACTAAACAAAAAATCACCTAATATGGCATCAACCTTCATGACCCCTGGGGTTTATATTGAGGAGAAAAATGCGTTCCCCAGTTCCATTACCGCTGTGGAAACTGCAGTGCCTGTGTTCATAGGCTATACGCAGAAAGCAGAAAGGAATGGTAAATCCCTTATCCACAAGCCCACCAGGATCACGTCTTTCGCAGAGTACCTGGAATACTTTGGCAGTGAGTTCAAACCTAAATTCACGCTGGCGGACGCAGATCCCAAGGTGAAGCAGGAAACCTTTAACATCAACGGAAAACCCACCGTGGTGCAGATTAAAGACAATAACACGGCCTACTTCTACAACAGTATGCGGCTTTTCTTCGGCAACGGCGGAAGCCTCTGCTACATCCTGTCGGTTGGCACCTACGGCAGTGGAGCTGATGGCGTTACCATTGCAGCAGATGATTTCATTGGCTCGGACACCAAGCCCAATGTATTTACCCTGCTGGAAAAAGAAGCGGAACCCACGCTGATTGTAATGCCCGACATCATTGCACTGGGAGCAGATGCCTATACTACGGTGTACTCACAGGTATTACAGCATTGCGCCAACATGCAAAGCCGCTTCGGCATCTTCGACCTGGTAAAACAAAAACCATCGGACGTGCTGGAAGATGTGGTAGGCGTTTTCCGGGAACAGATTGGCGTTAACTCGCTCAACTACGGCGCTGCCTATCATCCCTGGCTGAAAACTACTATTGTGCAGCCGGATGAAGTGGACTTTGAAAACCTGGATGCCAGCGTGGACCTGGAAAAATTATTACCCGAACCAGCGGCTGCGCAGATCATCACCAAATTTAAAACTAACGCCACACCCGACAAAAATACCAAAAAGAATTTCCATCAGTCGCTGAAGGCTGCCAGTCCTACCTACGTGCATATCCTCGAGGAAGTGCGTGCGCAGATGAACGAACTGCCCCCCAGTGGAGCATTAGCGGGCATCTATACGCTGATAGATAATTCACGCGGCGTATGGAAAGCCCCTGCCAATGTATCGGTGAGCATGGTAACTGCCCCCACGGTTAACATCTCCGGTGAGGAACAAAAAAACCTCAACGTGGATATCATGGCAGGAAAATCTATCAATGTGATCAGGCCATTTACAGGCGTAGGCACGCTGGTATGGGGCGCCAGAACACTGGATGGCAATAGCCTCGACTGGCGTTATATCAACGTGCGGCGCACGCTCATCATGATTGAGCAATCCGTAAAACTGGCTACCCGCGCTTATGTGTTTGAATCCAATGATGCCACTACCTGGATCACGGTAAAAAGCATGATCAACAACTTCCTGCAAAACCTCTGGAAACAGGGCGCACTGGCCGGCGCCGCACCAGAGCAGGCTTTCGATGTACAGGTTGGTCTTGGTGCTACTATGACACCCCAGGACATCCTGGAAGGCAGGATGCTGATCACCGTGAAAGTAGCGCTTACACGTCCGGCTGAATTTATCATCATCACCTTCCAGCAACAAATGCAGGAATCTTAATCCGCAACTAAAAATTTATTCAATAACTTTTAAAACTTGCAATTATGGCAGATGACGGCTCCACCCAATCACAGGCCACCTGGCCTATGGTAAAGTTTTCTTTCAAAGTCATGTGGGATGGCAAAGAGATCATATTCCAGGAAGTAACCGGGCTTACTTCTGAAACACAGGTAATAGAATACCGCGGCGGCAGTAATCCTGTATACTCGGTAGTAAAAATGCCGGGGATCGCCAAGTTCAATAATATCACCCTGAAGAAAGGTATCTTCAAAGGAGATACTACCCTGTGGGATAATTATGATCTCATCAAAATGAATACCATCAAGCGTTCCACCATCGTGATCAGTTTACTGGATGAAACCGGGCAAACCGCGATGAACTGGACACTGACCAATGCGTTTCCCTGCAAAATGACCGTTACCGATATGAAATCCGATGCCAATGAAGTGGCAGTGGAAACCATGGAAGTAGCGCATGAAGGACTGCATTTAACCAAATAAAAACGGACAACGGGTAGCGAAGCCGCAGGAATGACTTCGTTATCCGTTACTCCGCTTATTCACGGCTTCAAATAAATTGTCATGCCTATTCCACCACCACCACCGTCGTCGGCCCAAACGCCCTTTTATCCGCCGGTGGGATTTTATTTCAGGGTAATGGTGCCGGGGATCACCGGCAGCAATGAAGGCAGCTTCCAGGAAGTAAGCGGACTAACCGCTACCATTACGCCACTGGAAGTAAAAGAAGGAGGAGAAAACAGGTTTATCCATCGCCTTCCGCAGGCGCCAAAATATGGTAACCTGGTGCTCAAAAGAGGCATGCTCACCGGCTCACCGCTGATACGCTGGGCGCAGAACAGTATTAATCTTTTTACTTTCTCGCCCGTAGCGGTAGTAGTAAGCCTGATGAATGCAAACCGTGGACTGGTAGCTTCATGGCAATTTGTAAATGCTTATCCCGTAGCATTGAAAGTATCAGAATTCAAAGCGCAGGAAAGCGTTATTGCCCTGGAAACCCTGGAACTATGCTATGATTATTTTCAACAAATCGGTTAATTATGCCTTTGGAAATAAGAGAACTGGTGATCAAAGTCACCATAGAAGAACATCCCCCGCAGGCAACAGGCCATACCGGCGTTAAAGACCTGCAAGCCCTGAAAGATAAGATAGTAAGGGAATGCATGGATAAACTAATTACTACCATAGAGAACTTACCCGCAAGATGAACCCTACAGGAGGACCCACGAAATTATTACTGGCAGGCTATGCAGATCCGGAAGCGACGGAATTGATCGACAGTGTATCCGCCGTAATCAACCCGGACAATTATACGCTCAACTATACCATCAATTACAAAAACACAGATGAGCAGGGCGCAGTAGCGCCTACACAAATTTTCAGCAGCATGGAGTCGGGTAACTTCGACCTCGAACTGCTGGTGGATGGAACCGGCGTAATCCCTATTCCCGGCGGATTAACAGTAGACGCTTATATCGAAAAAGTGATGAACATCGCGTATAACTACCAGGGAACAGACCATCGCCCCAACTACCTGCGCATTACCTGGGGAAACACCAACTTTACAGGCGTATGTAAAAACATCAACATCAAATACAGCCTGTTCAGCACTACCGGCGCGGCTTTGCGCGCAGTGATCAAACTCACCGTGATAGAGTCGGTAGCCTTTGCAACGAAAATAAAAGAATCCGGTGTGTCATCCCCGGACCTTACACATATGCGGACCGTACTGGCCGGCGATACCCTGCCGTTAATGACCTATCGCATTTACGGCGAACCCGGTTATTACATGGAAGTGGCCAGGGTAAATGGTTTGAATAGTATCCATGATATTAAACCCGGCGACGGACTCTATTTTCCCCCGCTAAAGAAATAAATTCCTATGGCAGCAGTTGTACCTATCAATATAGCAGATCCTACCCTGCAGTATACCATCACGGCAAACGGCACCGCCGTGCAATACACGTACCCTGTCATATCTGTAACAATACATCATGAACTGAACCGGATCTCCTATGCAGAAATCATGTTGTCTGATGGCACTACGGCGAAAGCATCTACAGGTGTGATCGGCGATTTTCCCGCCAGCGACAGCGACAGCTTTTTACCGGGTAACACCATCACCATTACTGCCGGATATGGCAATACCGGTGAAGAACTGATTTTCACCGGCGTGGTGGTGAAGCAGTCCATACAGGCCACCGACCAGGGTTTTCACCTGATTGTAACCTGTAAGCACAGCGCCGTACAGATGACCATCACCAAAAAAGATGCGGTGTTCATCAATCAAACAGATAGCGACATCATGTCCACCACCGTTAGTAATAATGGTTTAAGCGGCGACATACAAAGTACCAGCGCGCTCAACGAACTGGTGTTTCAGAAATTTTGTACCGACTGGGATTTCCTGTTATCACGCGCGGAATTTAACGGCTTCGTGGTATCACTGGTAGGTGCCAAAATAGTGGCGGCCCCTCCGGTGGTAAGCGGAGAGCCGGTAGTATCCGTGGCTTTCGGTGAATCCCTGATCAGCTTCAACGCTTCTGTAAGCGCCGAGAAACAGGTGCCTTCCCTCACCGCTGCCGCATGGGATCCGCAAACACTGGCTATGATCACCGCTACCGCCACGGAACCTGCGCTGAATGCGCAAGGCAACCTGGAAGCCACCACACTGGCTTCCTCGCTGCATCAAACACCGCTGCAGCTGGTATCTAACTCACCGCTGGCACAGGAAACTTTACAATCATGGGCTAACAGCACCCTGCTTCGTATGCGGCTGGAATCCATCAGCGGGCAGGTATCCTTCATGGGCAACGCCACCGTATGGCCTAACACTTTGATCACCTTAGCCGGCGTAGGCGCACGCTTTAACGGTAACGCCTATGTGTGGGCCGTAACACATACCCTGAAGGAAGGCGTTTGGAATACCAACGCAAAGTTCGGGTTGAACAGCAAACCTATTTATGAAAGGGAAAATTTTTCCTACTCCCCGGCAAACGGGCAGCTGCCGGCCATACAAGGACTTCAGCTGGGCACGGTAGTGGCCATTTCTGAGGACCCCGCTGCAGAGTACCGCGTGCAGGTGATGCTGGCAAGTACCGCTACCGGTCAGCAAGGCACCTGGGCCCGGCTGTCTACGTTCTATGCCACCGCCAGTGCAGGCGCCATCTTTTTCCCGGAAGTAGGCGATGAAGTAGTAGTGGCTTTTATTGAAAATGATCCACGTTACCCGGTGATCATCGGCTCCTTATACGGCAAGATGAAAACACCGCCGGTAATTCCCGCAGATAATAATAATTACATCAAGGCGCTGTATACAAAGAGCCAGCTGAAAATTACGTTTGATGATGAGAACAAAATCATCACCGTGATTACGCCGGGAGGCAACAGTGTTGCACTGAACGACACGTCGCAGGAAATAGTGATCCAGGACCAGAGCAGTAACAGCATTACCATGGCGCCGGCAGGGGTTACCATAAAAAGCGCCAGCGACCTTACGTTGCAGGCCACGGGGCAGCTCAAACTGAATGGCATGTCGGTGAACGTTGCCGCCACTACCGCACTGGAAATGAGCGGCGCCACACTATCAATGTCGGCCGACACCACGCTCAGCGCCACCGGTAACACCTCTGCCACCCTCTCTTCTTCTGCTGCCACCATCATACAGGGAGGCGTAGTAATGATTAATTAAAACGATAAAAAATAAATTATGGGACAACCCGCCGCAAGGATCACAGATATGCATGTATGCCCGCTCATTACACCGGGACTCCCCCCTATTCCGCATGTGGGTGGCCCCATAGTAGGGCCGGGTATGCCCACCGTTTTAATCGGCGGCATGCCCGCCTCCGTAATGGGCGACCTGTGTACCTGTGTGGGACCGCCTGATTCGGCCATCATGGGATCGTTCACCGTACTCATAGGCGGAAGGCCCGCGGTACGTATGGGCGACACCACCGCCCACGGCGGCGTAATTGCATTAGGATGTCCAACGGTATTAATAGGAGGTTAACAATGGCAAAAGATATCAAATCATTTTTAGGAACAGGCTGGAGCTTCCCTCCTTCCTTCGACAAACCCAACGCCTCGGTGCTCATGGTGTCTGATGTGGCGGATATTGAAGAAAGCATCCGCATCATTCTCAGCACCATTCCCGGCGAACGCATCATGCTGCCGGATTTCGGCTGTAACATCCGCAAGATGGTATTTGAAGTAGTAGACTCCCGGTTTTCCGGGGAACTGAACCACCTCATCTATCATGCATTGCTGGAATACGAACCACGGATCAAACTGGTGGACTGCCAGATTGTTGACCAGACAATGGAAAGCGGCACTGTGTACGTTCAGATCAACTATACGGTGATTTCTACCAATACCCGGCATAACCTGGTGTATCCGTTCTACTTCCTGGAAGGTACCAACATCAGTACGCGATGAATAACTACTTTGAAAATATACAGGATGGCGTCAGCCAGTTGGAACGGCAACTGGATGCATTGCAACCTGCCTATGTAAAAGTAGACGACAAAAGTACCTTTGACCTGCTGGCGCAGCTGACCGCACTTGCCAGCCAGTTTAACTATTATAATTTCCAGGATCAGCCGGATGGCGACTGGCAGGAATTTTTTCAGGCAGACCTGGTGATTATGCTCATCACCTGCTCCAACCTCCAGTTCACCGCCTATGAAGAAAAATATCTCTTCCTGCGGGAAGCGATGGGCAAAGCAGGAAATGAAGCCAGTCTTTTTAAACATACCGCCGGCTTCTTCTCCCTGCTTTACGACATTGCCATTGAACTCATGGATAACTTGCAGAAATTATTCCTCTCGGATAAACAGCAGGTGATCCGGCATTACATAGAACAGGTAATCCAGGTGGTGCAAGATGAAACGATGAAGTTAAACCGGTATGAACTACAGGTAAAACAATTGTTTCCTTATGAAACGGCCAGGCATCATACCCTCCGCGGCGCCACTACCACAGCGCGGTTGCAGGCGCTGTTCCCCGGCATTTCAAATAGTATCACCGAAAGCGAAGATATCTTCAGCGGATTTTTTTCGCTGAACGAAATTTACGATACGCTGCGGACGAAATTTTACCAGACTTCCAGCGCTTCCGCTTACTACCTGAAGAATCAGCTCCGGGAACGGAAACATACGCCGCATATGGGGCTGCTAATGGCGTTTACGGAGCTTTATAAATACCTGCAGGACCAGATCAACGAAATACCCAAACGGCATCTCGATTATTATTACCGCACCATACTGGGGATGGAACCCCTGCATGCGGTACCGGACAAAGTACATATCCTGGTCACGCCCGCCCCGCAGGTGAACAGCCTCACGCTGGATAAAGGAGAAATAGTGCTTGCGCCCAGCGCCGCCAGGAAGGAACCGTTGCAATACCGGCTGCGGGATCCCCTCAAGGTACATGCCACCACCATTACCGCCATACACACCCTGTATATCAGTAATTACCTCCAGATCGCTGCGCGGTCGCTGCAAACAAATAACATCTGCGAAGCAGCTATTTATCATGCTACTCACCCGGTGATACCACCGGCGGCTTTTGCCGCCCTCACCGCCCCGCCGGTAACCTGGCCTTTGCTGGGAGAAGATCAGCACGACCTGTCGCAATCGGTACGCACCATGGAGAATACCTCGATCGGCTTTATGATCGGATCGCCCACATTATACCTTACAGAAGGTGCACGATCTGTACAGGTAAGATTGCATTTTAACGCTGCCGGCTATACGGAGTTGATTAAATATCTGCAGAATTTTTCTGCCGTTACCGGCAGAAGTGCCGCTATCATCAACAGTGAACTGATGTCTGCCGCATTCCTGCTATACTACACCACACCCACGGGTTGGGCGCCTGTTAAACATTATAATGTACGGTGCAGCGCGGCAGAGCAGGCAGATAACGCTATTGTCATCAACTTCCTGCTGCGCAGCAGTGAAGCCGCTTTCACCGTATTCAGCCCAGATGTACATGGCGATAATATTACATCGGCATTGCCGCTGCTGAAAGTATTGCTGAACAATAACAGCTTCCACCATCCTTACTCTTTTCTCCGTCAACTGGTACTGGACCGGGTAACGGTAACGGCTAAAGTAACCGGCTTCCGGGCGGTAAAGCTGGATAATAACGTCGGCGAACTGAATGCATACAGCTCCTTCAGAATATTCGGACCCATGCCGGCAGTAGGGTCGTTTCTCGATATCTCCAACAGCAATGTTTTTAATAAGTATACGAAAGACTTCAGCATAAAACTGGAATGGCTGGATCTTCCTAAAAATATAAACGGGTTCGATAGTTACTTCGCCGCCTACCCGGGGAATATGACCAACAACTCTTACAGGGTGGGCCTCAGCAGTATTAACAACGGCGTATTTCTGCCCGAACGCGACAACCAGGAGCAGTTCCGGCTTTTCGATACGCGCCGCGATAAAGAAGGCGATTTGTACCTGGCCGATATATCATTGATTAAAGACGCCGACTTCAACAAGATCAGTTTCCCCAATGGGATGAAAATGGATAAGGAAGTAAAGCGCGGTGGAACCGCTTACAAACAGGGCGCCGTCAGGCTGGAGTTGTCGGCCCCCTCCGAAGCGTTCGGGCATCTGTTGTACACACTCATCTTTCCGGAAGTAATTTTATACAACGCCAAACACCCGATGCGGAAAAAACCGCTGCCGTCGCTTCCTTACGTGCCGGTGGTAAAGGCCATTGCCGTCAACTATACACTGGAACATTCCGAGTCATTAAAGCCGGGAAAAGTAGCCATACCGGGCGAAAACATGGAAATACATCATGCGGGCGTATTCGGGAATGAGGGCATTTATCCGGGCAACGGCGCCAATGACTTCTCCCTGCTTCCGGTATTCAACGAAGCCGGTCACCTCTACATTGGTTTTAACGAACTGAAACCGGGAGAAGAGCTGTCGCTGTTGTTTCAGCTGGAAGATAAATATTTCACCGACACCACTACCAATCTCACCCCGCTGAACTGGCATTACCTGGCAAATAACAAATGGCATCCCTTTGAAAGCATGTGTCTTTTATCAGACAATACAAATAACCTTTCGCGGAGTGGTATTGTAAAGATCCGTGTTCCTTACGGTATCAATCCCAATAACACTATCCATACACCCGGTACCTGGTGGATCAGGATTTCCACGCCTTCCCACGAATGCATCACGCCGAGGGTGATTGGTATCTTTCCCAATGCAGTAACCGTGGAGCGGGTGTTTGAAGGAATTGGCGGTTCGCTCGAAAAAGTATTAACACTTCCTCCACTAACGATAAAAAAAACAAAGAAAGATATCCGCACCATCCAGGCGATCTGGCAGTTATTTCCTTCTTTCGGAGGCCGTAAAACAGAACCCGAAAGTAAATTCTATACACGGGTGAGTGAAAGACTGCGGCACAAGCAACGGCCCGTTACTGCACTGGATATTGCGCAGGTATTACTGGAAGCTTTTCCGGAGATACTGATTGTAAAATGCATCACTGCGCTACCCGGCGCCAGGGACGAAGATGTAAGCATCGTGGTGGTTCCGCGCCAATCGGACAGCGGCCTGTTTATCAGTGTAGAACCTAAAGTAGACCTGGACACCCTGTGCCGCATTCAAACCTTTATGCAACAGCATATATCCCCCTTTGTCCGTTTATCGATCCGTAACCCGGTGTATGAAAGTGTGAAGGTAGTATGCAGCATCATGTTCAGGGATCCATCTGAAAACAACCAGAACAGCCACCTGCAACAGCTGCAGCTGGATATCCAGAAATATCTTTGTCCCTGGTTGTTTGATCCTTCTTCCCATTTAAAGATAGGCAGTACGTTATACAAATCTGAGTTACTGAATTATATCAACCGGCAGCCTTATGTGGAATATATCACCGGTTTTTCCCTCGTGCATTTTTATTACACAAAAGATGAAGATACCGGTATGGTAACGGCCTATTGTACAGATACCGCCATAGGCGGTCTTCAGCAGGTTACGCCTTCTTTGCCGCAAGCCGTGCTGATCCCGTCGAAAGAACACCTCATCACTGTGCTGCACTCGCCCGAATACAAAGAACCGGAACCGTTGGGCATCGATGCGTTGAAGATCAGCAGCGAACTCATTATCGGCAACGACCAACATGTTATAACGCCAACGGACCAACGACCGGATCACGCAACCGACGAAGAGATGCTGACCATCTCTATACTTCCACCCTGACCGGCATACCAGTAACTATTCATCTCTTAAAATAAATTGCTTATATATGGATACGCAACAAAGTAAAAAAGTATACGGGCGGGATGAGCTCAAACAATATTTCAGAAACGGCGTAATGCCAACAGAAAACCACTTCGGCTACCTGATAGATTCTACCATCAATAAACAGGAAGATGGTTTTTCAAAAGATGAAGACAATGGCTTGCTGGTATCTACGCTCGGCGACTCCAAGCGGCTGGTATCCTTTTACCGCGCTACTGATGACCTGGAACCTTTTTTCTGCATGGAAAAAGATGAACAGGACTTCCCTGCCCTTCGCCTGAAACCCGGCACCGGGGAAGATGACCAGACCGGCCCCGGGAAGAGCTTCTTTTTCCATATGAACGGCAACCTGGGGATCGGGAAAAAAAGCGACCCCCGTTTTAAAGTGGATGTCAACGGCTTTGCAGGTATGCAGGGACGCGTAGGCACTTTCAAAACAGGCGCCGTTCCGGCAAACGGCAAATGGCATCCCATTCTCGAATCGATGGATAATTGCCAGGCTTTTGAAGTGATGGCCAGAACCGGCCGGAAAGGCGCCGGCCGGGTAGCATTGCTTCACGCTACGGCACTCGCGGCATACGGCGGATCACATAACCGGATCAGCCAGCGCTGCGCCCACTACGGCTTTTTCTGGAATAAGATCAAACTGCGCTGGAAAGGCACCACGCATAACTACGCGCTGCAATTACGTTCCAACAGCAACTATGGCGATGGTGTGGAAATCTTTTATAACATCACCCGGCTATGGAGCGACGAGCTGTTTATGCCGGATGAATATTACTATTAATGCGCTCATATGTCCGATAGTCCCGTTCAGATCAACAGAGACAAATCCATTGCCCCCGCAATGGATTATGATCTTTTAATGAAGGAAGCCATTGCCCGCGTGCAGGAGCTGTCCGGTACCGAATGGACCGACTACAACCTGCATGATCCCGGTGTAACCATCCTGCAACAGCTATGCTATGCAATCACTGATCCAGCATATCGCACGGCTTTCCCGATAGAAGAAATACTGGCAGATAAAAAGGGCGACATTGATCCTTTGCAGCACTCCTTTTTCCGGAGAGCAGAAATGCTTACCTCTGCGCCTGTGACGGTGAACGACTACCGCAAACTGGTGCTGGATGAAATAGATGATATAGAAAATGTATGGATTGAACCCGTACAAACCATCCATCCATCCGGATGTACAAAAGGTGTATACCGGGTATTTATACAGGTGGAAGATGCAATTGCCCAGAACATGAAAGCCAATGCAGACCAGGTACAGCAGCTGGCCGCGCAAACAGATCATCTCCTGCAATCGTACCGGAACATCGGGGAAGACTTTGAACCCGCAGTCGTGCTGCAACCACAGGAGATTTTCATCAAAGCCGAAATTTTTGTTGACAGCCGGCATGAGCCCCAGCAGATCCTCGCCCTGATGTGCAATGCTTTTGAAATGACGATGCACCCGCCGGTAAGATTTGTGCCCGCTGCCGAAATGTATATCAATGGCCACACACCGGAAGAAATGTATGCAGGCCCCTTGCTGAAAAAAGGTTTCGTGGCGAACAGCGATCTGCACCCCCGCAAGCAAACCGCCGATCCGGCCGACCTGATGAAAAGTGTATCAGAAGTGCCCGGCGTAATGAAAGTAAAAGCTATTTACCTGGCAGATGAAAACGGTAACTTCCAGGCGAAACCGGTGCAGATCAAAGAAGGCCACTACCCTTACCTGGAAATGATAAGTGACAAGCACGAGATAAAAATATCGAGCGACAAATTTGAATACAACCTCCGCGATGCCGGCTTCCTCAATATGTACGAGCAGGTAAAAACAGTAGCCCGCAGGAAATTTACAGGTCATCAAAACGCCGAAGCTCCCAAACCGCTGAAAGGAATATACCGCAACTTAGGCCAGTACTATTCCCTTCAGCATCACTTTCCGGCGATTTATGGCATCGGGCATGAAGGCCTCGAAAAAGATGCTCCCGCGCTCCGCCAGGCACAGGCTAAACAGCTAAAGGCTTACCTGCTCTTTTTTGAACAGTTGCTGGCCAACTACCTCGCGCAGCTAAGCAACATCGGCAACCTGTTTTCGCCTTTCCTGCAACAGGTGCCAGCTGCTACCTACGCTACACAGCCGCTGTACAACGTGCCGCATGTGGCCTCACTGCTGAAAGCATTTACCCATCAGAAATCACCTGTCTCCTGGGAGGATTTCATCAACGATAACGGGAACCCCTATATTAAAAATATGCAGGAAGCAGCAGAACCGGATAAAGAATACCAGCAACGTAAAAACACGATACTGGATCACCTGATGGCCCGCTTCAACCTGGTGTTATTGAAATACCCGGTTACTTTCTATGAACAAACTTATGACCGCGATGCCCCTCTCTCCCGGATCAGCCCCGAGCTGGAGTGGAAAGCATCCATCCTTCGTGACCTGCCTGCACTCAGCGCTAACCGCAACCGCTCGTTCAATTACCGCGAAGATATTTTTAACGAAGGGAGTTTGTCTGGTTATGAAACCATTCTGCATAAACTGCTGCATGTGCGCCTGGAAAAAAGAAAGCGGCTTACCTCCGTATTTGATAGCAGCAACTGGAAAGTATCCGTGAGTCAACCTTCAGAGCCACATATTCATGTTCACCTGGTGAAGGAATACAAAGTGAAAGATGAACTGCTGAAAGTGAACATCGCTGAAAGCACTTCCGGCGAAATCATTACCGGCAAGAAATATGACTATGGCCGTCAGTCGGTGTCGCTGCTGCGTTACGGGCTGGATCCCACCAATTACCGCATTGTATATGACGGGGAAGAAGATGTGTACCTGCTGGTGTACCGTCAGGCTGCACATGCGTTGTGGCAGGTGGTGACCCGGGAAAACACGCATGAAGAAGCTATGCAGGCACAAAAAGAAACGATCCGGCACCTGAAACAGATCAGTACAGACTCGGAAGGATGTTACCTGCTGGAACACCTGTTGCTGAAGCCCGCCTACACCGACAAGAGTTTTGGTTTCCGTATCTACAGCAGGTCCAATAAACTACTGCTGCAACATGCACAATGGCTGACCCTTGAAGAGCGGGAAGCGCAGCTGGAAAACGTGGCCCCGCTGGCGGCAGCCCTGAATGAACAGGATGCTTATGGCAGCTGGCAACAGCTGCAGCAGTATTACAAAATATATTTCTATCGCGGCGATACGCCGGAACTTTTAACAGCAGCACATTTCACGTCTCCTGATCATAAGGTTGCCGTTGAAAAAACCATGTTGGACCTGCTGTTGCTCATCAGGCAAATGAAAACCGGGCAGCACCGGCAAGTACGTGTGGTGCCTTATGTAAAACACGGTGAGTCGGAAATGTTGCAGGAAGCCTTCTTCAAATTCGGCATGAGCATTATTTTCCCTTCATGGCCGGCACGCTTCCAGTATAAGGAGTTCAGGAATTTTACCGAAGGATTGTTCCGGGAACATACACCCGTACAATTCCGCATGAACTTCGACTGGCTGGGTATCAGCGCCATGCAGGCATTTGAATTCCGGTATTTCGATTGGCTCAAAGCCATGCGCGGAGAAGGCGACCGGCCATCTGCCACCGCTGCTTTACTGGCGTTCATTGTAAAAGATCCCGCATTTTCTCAACATGTAGTTACCGTATAAATGGAAGCACACATCATCCGGCGATACAGCTTTGATATCACCTACGATTCGAGGTCCAGGGCTTTTGCCTTGCAGGATAAAGTGAGTACGCTTTTCCGGCAAAGCATCAGCAATGGCACGGATGATCTACTGCAACAACTGATCCCGGCCGACATGATGGCTTCTATCGACGGGCTGGTGCTGAACATAGGGACCATTCTTTTCAAAGACCTGGAAGCCGAGCTGCCAACGAAAATATTAGCTGCTTTGCAACAGGCGCTTACCGACCTGCTGTATCATCAACAGGCAGGCACACAGCATGGCGTTAGCGGGGATATTACCATAAGGAAGGGCGAAGACCGGCAGCTGGAACTGATGAGCTTTTTCCTGTTGCAGGGGGTGATGCCCTGGTGGGCCACTACTACCGAACGCGCGCAACCGGGAGATATCATTTTACAGTTATCAAAAACTTCCCCGGGGAAACTGGCTGGTTTTATCCGCAGCCTTGGCCGGACTCAAAGTGTACGGGAGCGAATCGTGTGGCAATTTTCCGTTGATATATTACAGGCTATCGTACAGGTGCTGGAGCCGGCGGAAGCCTTGTTTATTATTGCCGGCAGCCGGGAAATACTGTTGCTGCAACAGCAGCAACAATTACTCCATACAGAAACCAGTGAGCTGGAAAAAGCGGTGTGGTTATTTATGCTCACCTATCTCATTATGGAACGGGGCAGTAACTTTAACCGCAAAGAATTTGTACGCAGCAACCTGCTGAAGCTGGCAGGGCATTTCAATCTTTCTTATGAAACCATCCTGGAGTTGTTTTATGAAGCATTGTGGCGTTACAAATCTTCCTTACCAGAAACGGGATTAGGTAACTATATCAAAGACCTCTATAACGAACTAACCGTTGCGCCCCAACGAAAACTGGTTGCCGGCGGTGATCCATCTTACAAAAAATTAATGGCAGATACCGGGGAACAAATCAATGTACTCCGCTATTATCTGCTATATGGCGCTATTCCCTGGTGGGCGCCGGGTGTTACACCTGCGTCCCTGCAACTGATGTTTAACAATACCGGTTACCGTGCCGCCGCCTCCCTGAAACAAATGCTGCAGCTGGTATTACAGCATCAAACCGCTGCCGGCAGGTGGAATGAACTCATGCAAATGAATGAGGAGGTGGTAGAGAAAGCCGGGTATTTAAGGGAGATAAAAAACTGGGCAGCTGACACCATTGCTGCGGCGCCCTTTACCGGGGACACGCTTACAAGACGGCTGTTGCTCCGCGATGTGATCCTGCACCTGCTCACCTATGGCAGTATGTCGTGGTGGGGAAAAATATATGCGCACTACTCCCTTAACAGCTTACTGGAACAACTCGCCGATCAGCATCCGGATCAAACGCTGACGATACTCGAATACGCCGCCACCCTACCGGCAGCTATGTACCGGCTGGTGGCTGGCGTAAAGCCCGCGGTATTTTTCCGGTTGCTGAAAAGCAGCGGTATGAGCGCCGCCGCGGAGGAAGTATACGACAACGTATATACGCTGTTAACCGCCGTACAACAATTTGTGACGGTAAGCACCCTGCCGCCGGAGCAGTTTATCCTGCGAGCCATCTGGCAATCGCTTGCGGCCACCCGTTACCGCCGGATCAGCAAAGAGGTGTTGCTGCAACACCTGTTCCTGCCCGCATGGTCGGAAACGCCAGTGGCAGCGCCGCACATGATCCGTTTCCTGCTACAACAGCTGCTACCCGTTATTAATCATCTTTCCGGGAATACAGTACTGGCCAATGATTTGCAGGCATGGACCATGCCTGCATCCGCTCTTTCCCTGCAGGAGGCAGAACGCTTACCCGCACAGATAACAGCCTCACCGGAAGAAATCACCCACTGGCTGCAACAATTCCTTTCCACCGGTCAATTGCCTCCGGCAGCGGGTAATACATCTTCAGCCTATGCGGCAAGGTTACTGCAATGGCTATACGAATATCATGAAGAACACATGCAGCTATTGCAGGAGAGCATCACCCCCTCACCACAACTATTCCGGCAACTAGAGGAGCTGTTCCTTCAGCTGGAACCGCATATTGAACCGGTACAGGCGTTGCTGCAACCCTGGCTGGAGAAAACCATCGCGGAAGGCAGCTTCTTTGCGGAAGGCAGCAGCAGCAGGATCTATCAACCGGCGGTGGCTTTCCGGTCGTTGTTACAGCGTATGCAGCGCTACCCTTCCATTACCGTTGAACATCAGCAACAGCAAGTGCTGGAGGAGGCGCGGCAGCTACTAACGGTATACCTTACACGCTACCGGTTGCCTGAAAAACTGGGTTCGTTGCCATTGTCAGCAACCAACGAAATCATCAAAGCAGCCGTGATCCTTTTATTCAACGCCGCTCCTGCCATTCTTCATCAGCTCTTTACCAGCTACCGGCAGCAACTGGCGGCCAGGCTGCAGATATACGGGTTGTTCTCCTTTTATGCCGGGGTACCCGACAGCCATATCCGGCAAACGCTGGATATATACGCGGTACAGGACAGCCTGCTCCTGTTACAGGAAACAGCCGGTAACAGTCACCAGGGCAGCATCACCGACCTGCGGAAGGCCGTCAGGTTTTATAAGCAACGCAGCCGGCAGGAACGCAGGTTATTCTACAGTAAAATACTGCAGCATCCGGCGTTGATAGAACAAATGGCGCAGCACCTCGATGAAGAATCGTTCCTTGACATTGTGCAGGATGTTCCCCTCGGCTGGACAGCCAACACCACGGATGCCTTGCACGAGTTGCAACAGCTGCTGGAATCACTGCTTCCCGGCAGCCAGGAGAAAATACAGCTGCAACAGGTATTCCGGCGGTTTCACTTGTTATTGCTGGGCGCACATATACATGTATATGACGCGCGCAGCTACGCTACACGTTTCCTCGATTTTATGAATACGACCACCCCGGGTATTGCGGAAATACTGGTCAGCCAGCTGGTAAAAAGCGCGCAACAACCAGCGTTGCTATCGTACACGCATATACGGCATGTAGTGCCGGTATTGCAGCAGGAAGCACAATTAAACATTACAGCCAGCCGTCACCGGGCGTTGTTACGGGAAAGTCTCTACGAAAAAGACCTTCTCCGGACAATAAACCCGGCTACCGCTACGGCAACGGCGCATCCGTTGGAAACACCGCCTCACGGGCCCGACAGCTGGGCTAAAGTGAAGAAGCAACCATTGGATACCATTTATACCGGTAACGCCGGCCTAATCATACTGCATCCTTTTATTCCGTTTGGCTTCAAGCGGATCGGCCTGGTGAACGACGAAGGATTTGTAAACCGGGAAGCACAACATCGCGCCGTACACCTGCTCCAATATATGGTAAACGGAAAGGAAATACATGCAGAACATGAATTAGCACTCAATAAAATACTGTGCGCCTTACCACTGGAAGAACCGGTGCCCGCAGAAATACTGCTGACCGCAGAGGAAAAACAACTCTGCGAGGAACTGCTGAAAGTAGTAATCCAGCGCTGGGAGAAAATGAACAACTCCTCTGTAGAAGGTTTCCAGGCGGCCTTCCTGCAGCGCGACGGCGCACTATGGCAAAAAGATGACGACTGGTGGCTGCGGGTGGAAGAACGGGGCTACGACATGATACTTCAAACCTTACCGTGGGGCATTGGTATGATCAAGACCCCCTGGATGGAAAAAACAATATATACAGAATGGGCATACAGTTAATAGCAGCCAATGCAGCTGCATTGGAGAAAGAACTGGAATGGTTCCGGCTACTGACGGAAGCACGGATGCAACAATACTTCCAGCAAACAGTGGTGGAATACCCGCCAATACCGGATCTCTCGGAAGATCCATCTGTGTACGCACAGATTATAAAACACTATGGCATGTCGCATGCGGAGCGGATTATACTGCTGCTCGCGCTGATCCCGCATATACAGCCACAGTTGCTGGACATTTTCTTTGTGAAGAATGCCACCTATGATAGGGGATTCACAGAATTTGGTGGTATTAAGGGACAGATGCACGGCGGCTTTTTACCAACCGGGGAAACAGCCGCATTCCTGCTGACGGCGGACGGATTGCAGCAACGGTTTAATATGATCCGGTATTTCAGCCCCGATCATTTCTTTGCCAAACATCAAATCCTTAAACTCAACCCCACCGGCGATGAGCCGCTGCTAAGCGGCACCCTGAGCTTGTCTACCGAGTATCTCAGCCTGTTTACAGAAGGCGTTTCCTACCGTCCTGATTATAATACGCAGTTTCCTGCCAAGCGTATTGAAACCGGTATGGAGTGGCAGGACCTGGTACTGGAACCGCATGCGATGGAAGAAGTAGAAGACATCCGGACATGGATAGAACATGGCACCACCCTGCTGCACGACTGGGGCATGAGCCACAAAATAAAGCCTGGCTTCCGCAGTCTTTTTTACGGACCGCCGGGAACGGGGAAGTCGCTCACTGCCTGCCTGCTGGGTAAAACGTTCAACATGGATGTATACCGGATCGACTTATCGCTGGTGGTATCAAAATTTATTGGTGAAACAGAAAAGAATCTAGCACAGGTGTTTGACAAGGCCATCAACCAGCAGTGGATTCTGTTTTTTGATGAAGCAGACGCGTTGTTTGGAAAACGCACACAAACATCTTCGTCCAACGACCGTTACGCCAACCAGGAAGTGGCTTACCTGTTACAGCGCGTGGAAGATTTTCCGGGCGTGGTAATCCTGGCCACTAACCTGAAAGCCAATATCGACGAAGCTTTCGCCCGTCGTTTTCAATCGATGATCTATTTCTCTATGCCAGGTCCGGAGCAACGGTTACGCATATGGGAACAATCGTTTCCTTCACATATAGCGCTGGAAGATAAAGTGAACCTGGAAGACACTGCGCGTAAATACGAAATGACCGGCGGCACTATTATCAACGTAGTGCGGTACAGCTGCCTGATGGCGTTGAAACGGGGTGATAAAACCATCCGTCAAAAAGATCTGTTGGCGGGCATCCGCAAGGAGTTTGGGAAAGACGGGAAGATTGTATAGGCGTTACTTTAGCCAGGACATATCACTTCCTTCAAAATCGCCCACCGCCAACGAAGGGACTTTAATAGACAAGTCCTCCGCTGATATTTTATTTTCCATTGCTTCACTGAAATACTTTCTATTTCCGACAGGGATACTACCGGGAACCCCTCTTGTCCTGCTGTTGGTTCTTAACGCTTCCCTCATTCCCTCCGGACCGGTGGAGCCCATTGTTTCTAATCCCCGGGCGCTAAACAATCCCCCCTCCAGGTCAGGATACTCTTTAAGTCTCTCCCCGTCTTCATATAGCGCATTCAGCTTCTTCTCCGCATTAGCGTTAATAAGTCCTATATTCTCCGCACCAGGCAATGCTGCGATCAGGTCATTGGCAGCCTTTTTTGCTTCTGTCCTGTTATGGGTAAGCATGCCTGTTTTATAGATCTTCTTTTTTACTTCTTCAAAAATATCGGGCTGTTCTGCCTGCGGGGAGCTACTCCCCGATTCATGCTGCCCGGTATTCTCCCTGAAACCAAGATCGCTATCTGAATAGATGCCGCCATACTTGCTGAGAATGCTGTAACGCGCCAGATCGGACGCAGTGCCAAAGTTGGTCCAAGTATCATTTGTATCAGTGGGTGCCCTTTTAATATAACCTGCCTCCTTCTTATAATGTTCTGTAAAGACGCTGGCATCAGCGGAGATATCCTTAATAGTTATTTCATGCTCTCCTGCCCAGGCCGCCATATCTGCAAAACCATTCTGTATAAGGTTAGTCCGGTCGCGCCAGCGGCTGTCAGACCATAACCAGATCTTCGCAGTGGGATTTCTTTTCTTCCAGGCAAGTACATTTGTTTTCCCGGATCCAGGCATGGAAGCCCCTATCCAGATAAAATGGATGATCTTCGGCAGGCCTCCGTTATCCTTACTCTTAAATTCACTAATGTAACGCTCAATAGCCTCCTTCTCCTTTCCTTTCTCCAGCGGATATATTTCGGATTCGCGCATCATGACCTGTATTAAGCCATAGTGCTGCTCAAACAGTTCCGGATTAAAAGCTATCATATCAGTGATGGTGGGCTCTTCTTCAGTACCCTCATATATAAATTTTCTCTGTACAGGCGCATTTTGGGAGATACCATTTCTGCCAGCTATGTGATCGGCATTGCTGCGGAATTTACGTTCCTGGGGATTATTTCGGGTATACATGGGAGTTGTATTTTCGTTATTCCGGCTGACTGAAATTAACGAAAAACACCCGGCTTTCAACATTTAGTTTAACCCGCAGAATTATACCGCCACAAGGTTTTCAACCCCGGCCTGTTTCCTTAAATTCATCAGTGCATACCGTACCCTTCCCAGCGCTGTATTAATACTGATACCGATGGTTTGCGCCATCTCCTTATAACTCAGGTCGGCGTAATACCGCAGGATCAGGGCTTCGCGTTGCAGCCCGGGCAGGCGGTCCAGCATCCTGTTTACTTCTTCGGTCACCTCTGCACGGATCATACGGTACTCCTGGCTGTGTTCCGTAACTTCCATATAATCGCCCAGGTCATCGTTGTAGGTAACGATGGTGCTTTGCCGTTGATTGGTTTTCCTGAAATGACTGATACATGCATTATGGGCAATCCTTACCGCCCATGCCAGGAACCGGCTGTTATCAACATAGTGGCCCGATTGTAAAGCGTTCACTATCTTTATAAATACTTCCTGGAAGATATCCTCTGCCAGGCTTCTGTCTCTCACAAGTAAAACAATAGTAGTAAAGATCCTGTTCTTATGGCGGTATACCAATGCGGTAAAAGCCGGGTTATTTCCTGAAATATACAGGCGGATCAACTCCTGATCCGTAAGGTCACTATATGGGTTCATACACGGTTTCGTAAATTTTGGTCAATAAATGATTTCAAATGGGGGCCACCCTGAACAGGGCAGCCCTTTTATATACTGGTGGTTGTATTAGCCAACCTAGTCCTTGAGATTTAAATATTTTTTCACCTGGCTGTAATCATTCCAGTCGATGCCTGCCGCAGATCTTGCAGACACGCCACCTGGAATAATTACATACCTGTATTGATAACGTTTATCCGTACCAGTGGTGCTGATAGGTGCGTTCGCAAGCAGGTCGATGGCGCCGACAGAGGCTACAAACCTTACCAGGTAACCATATTCATCCACATACGGTAACGCTTGTACGAAAGAATTGGCAGCAGTACCGAGATTGATATATACGTTGATAGATGCATTGGCCAGTAAGGGAGCTGTTAACTTCGGAGCATCCAGGCTGGCGCCATATATGATGGTGTTAATAGTACCATTCTGATTAAAGATGGTATCTGCAGGCGCAAAGGCCACATCCTTCCAGGTGGAATAAATAACATTCGCACTACCAGGGGCGCCTGAATCGCCTTTAGGACCGGTAGCTCCGGGGATACCACCTGGACCAGCAGGGCCGGCAGGACCAGCAGGACCCTGATCTCCATCTTTGGAGCAGGCAGCAAAAAATAATACAACCGCAGTGATCAATGCATAGGGCATAAAGCGTGTAACCTGTTTCATAATGACAATTGTTTTGTTTTTGTTTTTGTTTTTATTTATTAAATGAAAAGATGAAAAAATTGACAGCCGTTACCATACGTTACGGGGACAGGTATCTCCATACTTGTTACCCAGCAGGAAACCGATCATGATTTCATGAGTGCCCCGGCTTACTGTATTCAGGGAAGATGCCGTATAGTCGTAAGAGTAACCAATGTTAAACTGCGAGCTGATGTTGACCCCAAACATAGCAGCCACCCCGTCGTTTATCCTGTAAGAAGCCCCCAGCCAGAGCCGGTCGCGGTACATAAACCTGGCGTTAACATCCACGCTGAATGGCATGGCGGTGATCATTTTCAGCATTACCGACGGCATCACATTCAGATCATCGTTTATCCATAACCGGTAGCCGGTTGTAAAGAATAAATGTGGTACCAGTTTGCCGCTGTAAACAGAGTCGCCCACTACTTTGCCATTGTCGAACCCGATTTGCTGCGGGATAATATTCTGCACAGATATACCGGCAAAATAATCCGCTGAGTACAGCCACAGTCCTGCGTTCACTTCCGGCTTCCATTTATTCAGTATACCAGTGCTGGTACCCAGCACCGGGTCGGAAGGATCAAAAAACTCCACCCTGCTGGCATCCAGACTTACCTGCTGCATACCTATACCGATACCTGCGCTGATGCTGGTTCTGGGAGATAAATTAATATGATGCGCATAGGCTCCGGTAATGGAAAAGCGGTTAAGCGGACCGGTTTTGTCGTTCAGCACAGTGAGCCCTACTCCGGGATGCGGAGGCGGCGTGGTGTAATCCTGCCAGTAGCCTTTTCCGCGGGGATTATTCCCTTCCGGGTCAAAACCGGTAGGCGACGCGGTACTGTAATCCGATTTACGCAAAGGCCCCTGCAGGGTCATATACGTGGTTACCGGTGCACCTTTCATACCTACCCACTGATGCCGGTGACTGAAGCGCAGGTCCCAGTAGTTTTCAATACCCGCCAATGCCGGGTTGATGATGAAAGGATTCATGATATACTGCGTGTAATGTGGCTGTTGCTGCGCATGGGTAACATGCACCAGCAAAACAAGCAAACCTGTGAGCACAATGTTTTTCATGGATCAGTAATTTTGAGTTAAACAGCCGGGCTGTTACTTTTTAATGATGGTAAATGCCGTTCTCCTGTTCTTTTGTCTTCCTTCCGGATTATCACTACCATCTTCCAGTGTATTGGGCGCTACCGGCTGTGTATCGCCATAGCCTATATAAGTAAGCCTGGAGCGATCAATGCCTTTGCTGACGAGATATTCCACGCAGGTTTTAGCACGGGCTTCAGACAGGCGTTGGTTAAAGGCGGACTTACCTTTACTATCTGTGTGCGCGCTCAGTTCTATGTGCATATCAGGATTGGCAGCAAGCAGTTCCGCAAGCTTATCCAATGAAGGGAATGAACCTTCCTGTAACGTAGCTTTGTTGAAATCGTAGTACACGTTTTCCAGCACTACCGGCGCTTCCGGTGTAACCAGCTTCACCAGGCACAATACCGGCACCGTCATGGCAGTAGTGTCTTCGTCCTGCGGAACAGTTATCTGCCGAGCGTTGGTCGTATAACCATCTGCGTTAGCCACTGCTTTTAACGGTAAAAAGTCTTCCACGGTAAAAGCATAGCTGCCATCGGCGGCCGTAGTGTGCGTGTATACCACTTTGTTACTGATAGTATCTATCACATTTACGGCAGCACCCGCCAGCGGCGTGTTACTGTCGCAGGACACCACGATACCACTCAACCGTTTTGGCGGACGGTTTTTATGTACAAAGAACAATTCCAGGCAGCATTCTGCTGCACGGTCGGTGCCCAGCAGTACATCGTCCAGCAGGTTTTTATTATTGCTTCTGCTGGTAAAATAAATATCGTCTTTCACGGAGTTAACCGGGTACCCCATGTTTACCGGTGCTTTCCACGTACCTACATTTCCTTTGCTGGAGAAGAAGTCGTATCCGCCCATGCCTACACGGTTATCTGCCGAAAAAATCAGCGTTTTGGTAGCCGCATGATAGAATGGCGCCTGTTCATTACCGGCAGTATTAATCACTTCTCCCAGGTTGGCTGTTTGCAAGGGCTTTCCGGATTCATCAAGGGAGGCATACCATAAGTCGAAACCACCGTAACCATCGGCCCTGTCGCTGGCGTACAACAATGTTTTACCATCTTCCAGTAAATACGGTTGCTGGGTATTATTACCCGCCGAATTTACCAGCGCATCCATCACCACGGGCTCGCTCCAGTTATCACCGTTTTTACGGGACACATAAATGGCCGATACCTTTTTGCCATGATCAATGTGCCAGCGGGTAAGGAATAGTAGCTCCCCGTTGGGCGACAGGCACGCAGCGCCCTGATGCAGCCCTTCCGGCTGGTCGAGCTTTAACAGGTGAATATTGGATACCTGCCCGGCTTCATAGCTGGCGGTATATAAACGGTTGATATAGGTATGATTTTTCTGAAAGGAACTATCCGGCCGGGTAGAAGTAAAGATGAGAGTACTACCATTGTTCCACAACGGCGCATAGCTGGCGCCAGTGGTATTTAACGCAGGAGGCGCCTTCTTTACGCTGTACTCCGACAGATCTTTTTTATTCAACTGGGCGGTAATAAATGCCAGGTTTTGCAATTCGCGTTTGGCCGCTTCCGTGAATTTATCATTGGCCGTATAGCTGTCCAGGAAATTTTTGAACGCCTGGGTCGCCTCTTCATACTTAGCCAGCGCCCGTAAGGAAACTGCGTAGTAGTAAGGCGCCAACGGGAAACCAGCTTTATCCAGTTCCATCACGGATTCGTAGTAGGGCGCCGCTTTACCATAGTTATGCAGGTTGCGGTAGCTCTCTGCCAGCTTATACACCGCCAGCTGTTCGCTGCTTACCTTTACCGTTTTATTTTTTACCACCGACACGGCCGCATAAGGTTTGTAAGTATCCGGCTTCACCGTTTTGGTGCGGGAGCCCAGGTACTTTTCATAATAGGTAGCCGCTGAATTGTAGTCTTCTTTACTGTAGTACTGATCTGCCGCTTTGAGATAGTTATAGGTAAACTGTGCAAACGACATCATACCAGATAACAGCAATGCGGAAGTAAATATTATTTTTTTCATGAGATCCTGTTGCTTTTAAAAGTTGATTACAATCGTGGACAAACAAATTCTACATCCGGTGTTCTTACCGATCTGCGGCCAATGAACGTAAGGGATATTTCAAAGCTGTTGGAGCCATGCGCCATTTTGCTGAGATCAGATGTATTGATATCATAGCTGGCGCCGAGCATCATGTTTTTATAAATAAATCCCGCGTGTGTAGTCACTGCATCTTTGTACCGGTAGTTTACGCCGAGCAGGAAATCCGTTCCTGCGGCTGCATTCAGCTGGCCATAGGCGCCGATCATTTTTTCCTGCGCAGGGCCCTGCTGCATGAACAGGAAGTTGGGCGTAATGCTGAGTATTTCCGACAGGGTTAACTTCACGCCGCCGTGTACATTAAAGCGCATCGGGAAACGGGCATCACCTTTGGCGCTGAACTGGTCCTGTGGTTTTGTAAGATGCATAACGGAGAAGCCGCCATAGATATTAAAGTTCTTCCCGGGGGTAGCGTCATAATACAATGCCCCTGCGCCGGCATCAAAGGAGGCTGCCGAGTTACGGGTAAGTACATCCGATACCGGGTTACCGGGGTTGTAGCCGGTAACAGGGTTCCATTGCTCACCATAGGTGAGCTTGGAAGGGTCAAACCTGCGCTGGATAAAGCCCAGCTGCAACCCGAAGTTTAACTGGTGATAATGGGAAGCATCCAGTTTCACACCGGTATAGGCCGCGCTTACATAGGCCGTTGTATAATTGTAACCGCCATCGCCGGCAGTTTGATTTAATACGCTGGCGCCTATATTAATATTCTTTGCAGTGGGTATTTCCCCGCTTACGCCGTATGTTTTAAACGGGCTGATATTTCCCCACTGCGTGCGGTAAATAGCCGCCACGCGGTAGTCGCCATCAAATACGCCTGTAAGCGCGGGGTTTAACCACGACGGGTATACGTAGTACTGTGAAAAGTGGGGATCGGTTTGCGCCATTAACCGGGTACCGGAGCATACAGTGGCAGCAAAGATGAATAAGGTTGCAATGATCGTTCTCATTTACAATACGGTTTTATGTGAATGATTTACTTTACCTGATAATAGTTACATAGCCGGTGATAGGCGCCATACCCGCCCGGAGCCTGATTACATAATAGTAAGTGGCCATTGGCAGCTGATTACCTTTGAACCTGCCGTCCCACGGTACATTATAACCGGTGGAGTGGTATATCCTTTGTCCGTAGCGGTTAAATATTTCCACGGTGCTTTCTGCATAATCAGACAGGTTGGTGATGATCCAGGTGTCATTAATACCATCTCCGTTTGGAGAGAAGGCATTTGGCGGTGCAACTGGTTTTAATACTTTCACCGTCATAGCGTCACGTGCCATACAACTGTGTTTGCCGATGGCAGTAAGTGTGTACGTGGCATCGTGCATGGCAGGAATTACCGGCGACAACACCGTAGGATCGGGGAAGTCGGCAGCAGGGTCCCAGGCAAAAGTGAGGTTCACCGAATCGTTGGCCACCGGCTTAAAGCTCACGATAGTACCCTGCGGCACAACAAAGGATGGTCCGGCATCTATCACCGGCTGGAGGTATACGATCACCTTGCTGCTATAGGCAGATGATCCGCAACCCGACTGATTTGCTACCTGCAACTGCACGCTGTATTCACCAGGTGCGGTATATTTTTTTACCGGGTGTTGTTCAGTGGAGGTGGTGCCATCGCCAAAGCTCCACTCCCACTTATTAATGCTTCCGGTAGGATCTGTGCTTTGATCCGTAAACACATTGTCGGCGCCCTGGCAAAGGGTATCCGGCGTTACTTTAAAGGATGCCACCGGCTGGCCGAAGAAGGCGCTTAATGTTTTAGTGGCGGAATCTTTACAACCATAAGCGGTAGTCGCCACCAGCTTCACGTTAAACGGTCCAAAGGCTTTATACTGCCAGGTAGGGTCTTTTGCCGCCGATCCCGCACCGCCGTCGCCGAAGTTCCACTGGTAGGAAAGGGACGACTTGTCTCTCGCCGTAGTGAGATTGGTAAACGCGGCGGTACCATCCGGCATACATACTTTGGCAGGCAGCGCAAAATCGGTCACCGGCAACTCATGTACGGCCACTATGGCTTTGGCGGTATCACTGATACAATTATGATCACTCACCGCCACCAGCTTCACGAGGTAGCTGCTGTCTTTCTGGTAAGTGATGGTAAACGGATTGTTGTTGGTGTTGTTTCTCAGCGTACCATTGCCCAGGTCCCATTTCCAGTTGATGATGGTTCCTACGGGGATGGCAGACTGGTCAGTGAAAACAGTAGTCTGTCCAAGACACAAATTGGCGGTAGCTGTAAATGCAGCTGCTGGCTTAGGATACACTACTACGGTGGTGGAAATGGAATCGGTACAACCGCTGCTGGTGGTAAACACATACCAGATGGTATGCGTACCTGCGCCTGCGACAGCAGGGGTAAAATTGCCTGTTGAATCCGTAGCCGGACCACGGTAGTAACCTTTACCAGTTACGCCATTTTGTACCGTAGCTTTGCCTATGGCAATGGTACCGGGCATGTTTACGCAAACCCCGTTCAGGGCAGCATAAGCCAGTTGTGGTTTCAGTTTAAAGGTAGCCGTTACCGTAGTATCCTTCGTACAGCCTTTATCGGTAGTTACGCTGTATTTAATAGTGTAAGTGCCAAACTTCGTATAGGCATGCGTGGGATCTTTTGCCACCGAGGTATTCGGGTTGGCAGTGGTTGCATTAGCATCCCCGAAGTTCCAGGCGTGTGTGCTGATGGTTTGCGCATCGGGTACCACTGCACCGCTGGTAAACTGTACCAATCCGCCTACCGGCAGGCAATCGCCGGGATAAGCAAAGAGCGGGTTGGGTTTGGCATATACGGTAACCGTTTTTGAAACAGTGTCACTCACACAGAGGTTACTTATTTTCACCACGTGTTTTATGGTGTAGGTACTATGATCTTTGTAAGTAATCGTTTGTACCGCGTTGGTAGCAGCGTTCAGCACAGAATCATTTCCAAAGTTCCAGTACCACGATTTCAAAGGCGCCGTACCGCCATAAGTAGAGTTATCGGTCATCTTCAATACTCCGCCTTCGCATAAGGCAGCGGCATCTGTGGTAAAGGAGGCCACCGGTTTGGCCGCTGCGGCCACCTGGAAGGAAGTATCTCCCACACAGCCATCCCTTGAAATCACCGTTAGCTTTACAGCCGCATTTCCCACAGGAAATACTTTTCCTACCTGTATGCCACTATCCTTCACTGCTCCCGGGAACTCCCACTGCCAGCGGTCAATCAGCGGATCCTTCAGGCTTGTATCTCCCTTAAAATAAACCGTATCCAGCGAACACCCGGTATAGGTATAAGTCATTACCGCACGCGGCTTTCCTTTCACCAATACCGTGAATCCCACCTTTTCTGTGTTGTTACAATTTTCAATGCTCGGATGCGTGGACATGACGGGGATATCATACTCTCCTATTGCGCTGAACTGGTAAGTGCCGGGCAATGAGTATTTATAATAAGTGATCCCGTTGATCAGTACCGTACCGGTGCTTACCGGCGCATTAACCGTTATGTCTGCGTTAGGTGTAATCGCTGTGCCCAGGGTGCTGAGCCGCCACACCATTTTTGTAGGCTTGTACGCCATTAAAATGGACAATTGCACGGGGGTACTGGTACAGGTAAAATCATTGGATGTTTTAGAGGTATCATAACTGTTGTGAATAGAGCCTACGGCATTGAGGTTATTGATCAGCGTACCAGCATTGTAGCCATAGCTTTCCACGCTGCCAAGGCCGTAGGTTACTGCGGTGAAGGCGGAGTCGCTGCTCACAATACATTGTGCAGGCGTAGCCGGCCATCTTTTGATCACCACCGTGTAACCGTTCAGGTTAGGATGCGGGTAAGAGAAGTCGAACAGCGGGCTGCCATCAATCCTGAGCGAGGGAACGCCTGCCGTAGGAATGATCATAGTGAGATAGTTGGTTTCAATAAACTCGCGGTCGTTCCGGTAAAAACCAATCCGCTTGATGGCTTGTTCTATAGGACTCAGGTACACCATTTCAGGGTCTCCCAATCCGCCGTTATTGCCGCAGGCGCCGGAAGACGACATAAACTGCGCCACCAGCACCGGTTTATCTGACTCTATATAATCGGCGGTATTGCTAACAAACTCGTAGTAAGAGTTGGAGATCAGGCCGGTGAGTGTTACGCCATTTCTTTTTACAATAGTAGCAGGATCTTTCACCACTACTTTATAAATATTATACTGGAGGGTCGACGGCAAATCATCTTCAGAGGTGGGTGCGGTGAGATAACGTTTACCCCACGCCTGGAACGGGAAGATCTGCTGGATGTTATTATCACCGCTGCTACTGGAGTTATTGCAGGTGATAGCCGTACGGCTGCTGCCGGAATACACGGCCACGGGATAACACTGTCCCATTGGATTACCGATCGATTTAATAGTAGTACCGGTCAGCTCCCGGCCGGCGCCACCGCCCAGCGAAGCGCCTACCAGCTGGTAGATATCCCCGCGGTTCAGCGTAACGGTGAAAGGTACGCCCGCAGGGCGTCCGTTACGGGTTAATACCGAAGGTGTAATTTCCACCACGGTATTATTCTGGTTCGCAATAACAAACATCCAGGAGAAACAGTCGTCTGCATAGTTCTGCATACTGTTCACAGAAATGTAGGAATAACCCCATGTTTCTTCCGGCATCAGCATAGTAGCCCCGGAAGAGGCGCTGCCATAAATATGCGCATAAGCTACAATAGGCACGTTACTTTGTATGTGAATAGACTTCCCCGTGAAAACGCCCTCGCCGCCGGTGCCGCCAAAAGATGGCGGCAGGGAATACAGTCTTGCATCTATAGCGCCCGATTTAGGGATCAGATCAGAAGCAATAACAGTATTCGCCGGGATGTTATACGTACGCGTCCAGGTGGTGCCGGTAATGCTCACCGTAACGGTAGCAGGCTGCTCCGCACTCAGGTACAGGATCATTTCCTGGCTGTTGCTTTGCCCCATCTCCATGAACTGGTGGTGTCCGTAGCCCACCCAGAAATCTTTCCCTTTATTGGAAAGATTCTGGGCGTATGCAACATCGGCTACGAACTGAAACAGGGTCAGGGATATGGCAATGCAAAGTCGCTTTATGTATAGTAATTTGGTTGACATCTTTTTCAATTTTTCATATTGAAATGATTATTGTTTGATGATCATCTTCGACGTCGTTGTGCCATCTGCAAAAATGGTATTCAGCATATAGGCTCCCCGCTGGATATCCTGTACATCCAGCTGGTTATTTTTACCGGTAACGGCTACACGCTTGATGGTTTTGCCATCCATCGCATAGAGTACCAGCTGTTGAATGGATTTGCGTGACTGTATAGTGAGGGAAGAAACGACCGGGTTGGGATATACCTTCACAGATCGCTGCAACATTAAAAGGCTGTCGATATCCTGGCGCATGGGCCGGATAGTTGCATTGGCACAAGGCCAATGCAACATCCAACATCCAATGACTAACAGTAACAACTTCTCTATGCTTACTTTTTTCATACAACTGTTTTTAGCGGATCAGATTAATAACTCCTTTCTTCTCTGTTTTACTTCCGTCTGTAAGGGTCAGATGACATACATAGATGTATACACCGGAGGGCAATGCCTTTCCTTTGTAGTTGCCATCCCAGCCTACAGACTGGTTATTGGATTCGAATACTTTTTCACCCCATTGGTCAAAAATGGTGATGTGCAGCTGCTTGATAATGTAACCATACACGAGCAGTACATCGTTCCGGCCATCGTTGTTAGGTGTGAACGTATTCGGAATATAGATGCCGTCCGGTAGGGTCTTACCTTCAGCCGGCAGTGATGCCTTGTCTTCGCAACCTTTCGCACGCACAATCAGTTTCACTGTTTGCACCGGTTGTAACCCGCTAACGATATGCACCAGTCCTTCCCTGCCGGAAGTTGGCAATGTCCAGCTGGTACCGCCATCCAGGGATACTTCGTAACCGGTGGCATTGGCAACTGCCTTCCATTTGAAGCGGATCATGTTTACGCCTACGCTGTCTACCGTAATTACCGGTGTTTCCAGAACCGGCAATACATGTATAATGGCTTTAGCGCGTGACAGTCCGGGGCATCCGTGTGTGAGTGTTTCCAGGTAGTAATTACCGTCGGCGGCAATGTTATTAATCGTATAGTCGTTGCCGGTGTGCAACAGGGTACCGCCTGTTGGAGCATCGTACCAGTTGTACAATACGCCGGGTTCAGGGTTCCTGGCAGACAGGGTAACATCCGTGCCGTTACATACGGTCATAGAGTCTTTTACGAGTTGTGCCACCGCAGGCGCATACACTTCTACTTCTTTGGTAGTATCCCCTACGCAACCCTCTGCCGCCACAATGCTCAGTTTCACTTCTTTCACACCCGGGTATCTGAAATACTTCAGGGTATCTTTTGCAGACGATACTGTAGAATCGGCAAAGCTCCATTTCCAGGTGCTGATAGCAACCCCGTTGCTGGTAGTGGCAGTACCTTTAAACAAGGCGCCGTCGTTCAGGCAGCCGGTATAATCAACACTGAAGTCAACCACTGGCGCAGGGATTACCTTTATCTGCAGGATGCTTTCAAAACTGTTGCTGCAGCTTTCAATATCCGGATGTGAAATCAGGATAGGCACTTCATACAAGCCTGGTTTGCTGAAGATGTAATCAGCCGGTACTGTAAAGCGATAGTATTTCCGTTCGTTGCTGATGATAGAATCCACTGGCACCGGGTTATTCTGCACGATATCGGTTTTAGGCGCCAGGCTTGCTACCTGGCTGAATTTCCAGGTGATAGCCGTTGGTTTCACCGGTATCAGCATAGAGAAGCGGAATGGCGTTTTAGCGCAGGTGTAGGTGTTGTTCTGACCACTGTTGTTCATTACGTTGTTAAATGAAGGCAGGATGTTCAGATTCTTCACCAGGGTACCTGCGTTGTAGCCATAGCTTTCCACGCTGCCAAGGCCGTAGGTAACGGCGGTGAAGGCAGAGTCGCTGGTAACCGTACACTGTGCAGGTGCTGCCGGCCAGCGCTTCACTACTACCGTATATCCGGTCGCGTTAGGATGCGGATACGTATGATCGAAAGTAGCGCTGCCGTCGATCAGCAGGGAGGATACACCTCCCGTAGGTATGATGAGGGTAAGATAGTTAACAGTGATAGACTCCTGCGTATTGCGGTACAGTCCTACCTTTTTGATACCCTGTTCTACCGGGCTCAGGTAAATCATTTCCGGATCGCCGTTGCCGCTGGTATTGGGGCAGCTGCCGCTGGACGACATATACTGCGCTACCATCACCGGCTGATTGGCCTCAATATTATCGGCGGTGCTGCTTTCAAACTGGTAAAACCGGTTGTTGATCAGCCCCGTCAACGTAGCGCCGTTTATTTTCACTACGGTAGCAGGATCTTTCACCAATACACGGTAAATGTTGGTCATGAAAGAACTGGCCGAACCGCTGGTAGAGGTAGGTGCAGTAAGATACTTTCTGCCCCATGCCTGCGACGGGAAGTTCTGCTGGATCAGGTTATCGCCCGATCCACCGGTTTCGATACCGCAACCAATACCGGTACGGCTGCTGCCGGAGAACACCGCCATCGGGTAACATTTCCCATCTTCATTGATGACAGACCTGATGTGGCTACCAGACAAGTCGTATCCTTCACTACCACCGCCAGGCATCATAGCGCCGAGCACCTGGTACACTTCTCCTTTATTCAGTGTAACCGTAAACGTTGTATTGGCAGGTTTACCGGCCAGCGTGGGCACAGATGGTGTGATCTCCACTTTTGTATTATCATAGTCTGCTATTACATAGAACCAGGAATAGGTATCTGTGCTGTAATTCTGCCTGGACGACAGCGTGGCATATTCATAACCATAGGTACCTACCGGCAGCAGCATGGTGGCGCCGGAAGAGGCACTGCCATAAATATGCGCATAGGCAACAATGGGCACATCACTTTCAATGCTGATACCTTTATCTGATAATCCTTCCTCTATCAGGCGGGCATCGTTCAGACCACTTTTTGGTATTATCTCCGTAGTGATGGTTTTATTGGCAGGAATGTGATACACTCTTTCCCAGCTGGTACCATTAATGCGCACGGTTACGTTAGAAGAATCCTGTGCATTGAGGTACAGCACCATGTTCTGCGAGTTGTCCCCGGTGAAGAACTGGTGGTGACCATAGCCCACCCAGAAACGGGTACCACGGTTGGAGCTGTCGGCCGGCTGCAACAATTGAGAAGTAGCCGTACCACCATTGAGACCGGTGAATTTATCCAGGAAGTGTACTGCGCTATCCCTGATCACATTCGGGATATCATATACATGGCTCAGCGAATCCACGATCCATGTGTTGGCACTGTCCGTGCGGCCCATCCGGATATCCTTCTGGCGCCTGATATAACCCTGCCATGGATCGATATAGAACTGATCGATGTTGAAGTTATACTGACCATTGGCCGGTGTTACATCCACATCGGTATAAAAATACATAAAGTCCCTGCCTGTAGCCAGGTTTGGCGGCTTGATACCGGAGTAGCGTCTTACGGCTATGTTATTGGGTATGGCCGTACCCGGGTTCCAGGTAATTTTTGTTACCGTGTCCGTACCAAACATAAATGTTTGGGTAACGCCGGGAGCCGGTGTAGCCGGGAATGCCGGGAGCACCGGTGGCACGGAAGTGGGCAGGAATTCGTAAGCGCCCATATCCGGCACACCGTCGGTGAGTTTAACCGCCCTGGCAACGCCGTTGATGTCTTTATCATTACCTTCTATCTGCACACCACGGCCATGGATAGCCCATACGTCGGGTTTTGCAATGGCTGGTTGCAGCGTGGTATCATCTGTAAATGCTGGTTTGTATACAATTGAGTTTATATCCAGTGTATCTGCGGTGATGTAGTCATGCAATGTAGCATAGCTGCCCGCAGGGGTAAGCTGTTTCACCAGCACGGTACCTTTTGTATACAGCGTGTTATAATCGCTCTTCATGTAAAGCGGGTTCGCAATATACATGGCGATACCGCTGGTATCTGAAGCGAAGATGTTATTTTTTACTTTGATATTACCATAATAAGACGCCGTATGCCTGAAGTACGCGGCAAAGTTATCGCCGGTGGTAGTGGAGCTGTTCAGTACCGAGTTATTATAGTAGTTAAGGTTGGAACTGCTTTCACTGTAAATACCGTACGCATTTACACCATTGGCTTTTAGACTGATCACGTTATTGGAGATGGTAGCTCCGTCTGCCTGGTAAACTTCCAGTCCGCGGACTTCCCCGGTAATATTTCCTCTTGCGGTAATCCTGTTTCCGGATACAATGCCTTTTACGCCGGCATCAGCTGTCGCGTAGTAAAGGTATATCCCGTGAACATCATCGGTGGTGTTAGTTACCTTAATGTTGTTGGCTGAAATCGAGTAGCCGTTAGTGTTATCTGTATGGATACCATAGGCGTCAGCTCCCATGTTACCGCCCAGGTTCACCTGGTTGCGCCGGATCATCACACTGTCGGCATACTCAACATACAAGCCGTTTGAGTATGGTTTCTCCACAATATTGCTATCCACTGTAAGTCCCCGTGCAATTGCGCTGTAACTGCCCACCCAGTAAACGCCATTCGACCCGTTGGTGATGGTGTTACCGGTGATCACGTTACCCGTGCCGATACATTCATCGGCATATACACCACTTATGGCAGTACCGGTGCTGGTGCTAACCGGCAGCGGAATAGCACAGTTAGCGATGCTGTCGTACGAAGATGCGTTGGCATATACCACTGCCCTTGCGTTGGTGGTGCCTGCCGGTTTAATGGTAATAGCTCTCCAGGTAACATAGTCTACGCTATCCAGCTGCAATACATAATTCAATGCAGATGTACCGGCGTAGGTAAGCGTTACAGCTGCTGCGCTGTTGGCTTCACTTTGGAAGGTGACCCTGTTTACCGCAGAAGCGCCGGGGATATGATGCATGGTGACCTGCTCTGTATAGGTGCCTGCCTTTGCAAGGAAGGTAACGGGACCGGCTATACCGCATTCCAGTTTGGATGCAGCGCTGCTGAACGACTGGAAGTTAGTAATACTGGAAGGCGCCGCAGGGTTGATGGTATAGGTACCTGCCAGCAATGGCGGGTTCAGGTTAGCCTTTACCACGGTAGAGTAAGCACTGTCGGTGCCTCCGCATATGATTAAGCAGCGGTAGTAGTTTTCTACCCCGATGGTAGTATTAAATACGCTCACATACTGTGAATCGCTCACAACCACCCACGGGCCTGTAGCGGTAGCAGAACGCTGCCACTGGTAGGTTTGTGTGCCACCGGTACTGTTGCCGGTGAGATCCAGTTTTATGTCGGTACCCATGCACACCGGTGTAAGCGGGAATACGGTGGAAGTACCCGGTACCACTGGTTTGCTGCAATTAGGCACGCTCACTTCGTAAGCGCCCATGTCTGGTTTGGTAGTGCTCCTGGTTACTCCAAGGATATCGGTAGTAATGCCTACCGGCTTACCGGTGTTATCCAGTGGAGAGATAACCGTTGCGTAGTTACCGGCAACAGGATCTGCAAACACAGGTTGAATAGACAAAGAGTTGCTATCCAGCTTAGTGGCGGCAGTCCATGCTGCAAGCGTAGGATAGGTACCGCCTATATAAGCTGTATTAAAATTGCTTTTTACATAAATATCATTGTAATTAGATGTAAGCACCGTGCTGGTACCTATGCTCAAACCTCTTCTATTTCCTTTACCGGACCTGCTTACATCAAGAATATTATCAAAGAACTGGATGCCTGTAGCAGTACCCGACTGATAGAAGCCGGTAGCTTCATCGGAAGAGGTACTCTTAAGATCATTCAGCGCAATTGTATTGTGATAATAGTACACATAGTCGGCGCTGTAGTTGGAGAATCCATACTGCGTACCCTGACCACGGAAATCATAGATCACATTATTGAACACTTTTGCCGGGTTGGTGGCGGTTGCATCTGCATAAGAGAACTCCATTCCATAAAGAGTAGAAGTACTGCCTGGTGCACCGCCCAACAGGTTATGGATACGGTTATTGCTTACCACCACATCAGCTGCTTTGTTTTCAACGCTGATACCATACAGGGAGTAGCTGTCATTGTCACGGCCCGGCCTGGAAATATCATTATGATCTATCAGGGTATTAATGGTATAGCTTACCGTAATACCTGTTTCATAAAAGTCTTTTATGATATTGTAACTGATAGTATTACGTGTGGGGATAGAAGCAGTAGCGCCATAGATAAGCACACCGTTATATCCACCGGTAATGGTATTTTTTGTAATTATATTACCATCACAATCGTTGTTGGAACCAGTGGTTGGACTGGATTCACTACCGTTGATCACGATACCGGCAAACTCATTGTAGGTACCGGTTTGATCTATGATGAGGTTACAGCGGCGGATAGTATTGCTATCAGCGTTGTTGAGCATCTGCACACCATAGCCATAATCATCACTGGTAGCGTCTATGGTAAGGCTGTCGAAGGTAATATGATCAGCACCACGCAACTTTATCACCGCCCTTTCATTATCATCGGTAGGTGCAAACTTTATCGTATTGCCGTTACCGTTAAAGGTGATAGTGTTAATGGCAGAGGTGCCTGCAATAGAATCCAGGATCAGCTGTTCCAGGTACGGACCGGAGCCGGCCACTACATTCATTACCACCGGACCTTGTATACCGCATTCCATAGCCGCTTTGGCAGCATTAAAGCTGACGAAGTTGGTGGCGCTGGCTGGTGCATTTTTATTAATGGTATAGCCGCCACCAGGGAATGCCTGGTTTACAGTAAGGAGTATTGGCTGTGAGTAAGCCGTGTTACCACTACACGTAACGGCTACACGATAATAAGACGTTATAACCGCTGTGATCACTGTATCCGGGTTGGTAAGCACATTGCCAATATTGGTGTAGGTGCCGGTAGCGGTAGCTGACCGCTGCCACTGGTAGGTTTGTCCCAGCCCGATAGAATTATCGGTGAGTGATAACGCCACTTTCCGGTTCACACAAATCACGGATGGGCTTACCTGTGCATTACCTGCCAGCGGCGGGTTAATGCAGGGACCGGGTGTAAACTCATATGCACCAATATCAGGCGTGGAGGTACTTCTTACTGCATTATTAATATCTACAGTAATATTTACCGGTACACCTTTGTTATCGATAGAAGCATTCGCCGGCTGATAGTTACCGGTACTGACAGATACAAACAGCGGATTGGAACTTACCGAGTTGCTATCTTGGGCAGAAGCGGTTTGCCAGTCGAGCAGCGCAGCGTTATTAGCGCCAAAGTAGCCCACATTGCTGGTGCCACCGCTGGCAGCCAGGTAGTAATCATTCCTGTTGGCATGAATAGTACCGTTAGTTGCTGCGAAGTATATGCAATACTTGCTGCCGCCACCACCGCGGGTAACAGCAATGAGGTTATTTAAAAATTCGATGCCATCGGCTTTGGATGTCTGATAAAAGCCGCGGGCGGTATAGGTAGTACCTGTGGTGGCACTTCCATCCAGCGCAATGGTATTATGGTAATACCAAACGTTGTCGGACCCTGAATTGTAAATACCATAAGCATCTCCCTTACCGGTATAATTATACATAAGGTTATTGCTTACCACGTTTTCCAGCTGCGCGAGTGCATCGGTGCTGCTGAAATAAATACCGTAAGCCGCGCTCGTGCTGTTGGGCGCTCCTCCAAAAGGATTGCTGATGATATTACGGGTAACGTTTGCCTTTGTACTGAGATTCGTGAAATAGATACCATAGAAGGTGCCTACGCCGGTACGCGCCGGCCGGCTGATGATATTATTTTCTAACAGCGTATTAAAAGAGCCGGTTACATAGATACCATAGCTGTAGAAATTGCTGATCTTATTACCGGTAACTTTATTATTGCCATTTGCAAAGGTATTGCTGCCGGTTAATGCGATTCCATAGTAACCGCCATTGATAATATTATCAGAGAAGATATTGAAATCGCATTTCGCCTCTCCGGTAGTAGTAGCCGAAGTAAGCGAGCTGCTGATAACGATACCTGCGTTGCTGGTGGAACTGGCGGTAGAATCCAGCAGGAATGTACAGTTTTTGATAGTGTTATAATCCGCATCGTTGGTGAGATGTACACCCCATCCGTTGCTGGTGCCGCTGGTTTTAATCACCAGGTTGCTAAAAGTAAAATAGTCGGCGTCCGACAACCGGATCACTGCCGGCGCTGAAGAGGTACCCGCAAAAGTAAGCGTGTTGCCGTTACCGTTAAAGGTAATGGTATTGGTAGCAGAGGCGCCAGGTACCGGTGTGATCAGCAGTTGTTCGGTGTACGGACCACTGCCGGGAGCTACGTTAAATACAACGGCATTGTTGATACCACACTTAATAAAACTGTAGGCATCATTGAAGGAGGCAAAGTTGTTACCACCCGTGGGCAGGGCCTTATTAATATTGAAGACGCCTGACACCGCCTGCGGAGAAGTAACTGTTACCGCGTTGGAGGTAACAGTTATATTGGAGGTGACACAGGTTACGTTACAGCGGTAGTAAGTAGTCGCCGGTTGTGTAGTTACCAGGCGATTGGTAGTATCGTTGGGAATATTGGTCCAGGTAGTATTATCAGTGGATTTCTGCCATTGATATTTAATTCCGGAGGCAATAGTAGTGCCTGACAAAGTGATGGTTACCTGCCCATTCATACAAACGGTTGATGAACTGGCGGTAGCAGTTCCTGCAGCGGGCGTACCGGTACAGGCCACAGCGGGCGTCCAGGAAAAGATCACATCCGGGCGGGTGGTCATGGTACCGGTATTGGTAGTGCTGGTGGTACCGCATAAATAATTCAGTCCGTCGGAGCGGTAGGTATGTGACGCGTTAAAAGGAAGTCCTGTTGTATAAGGTACTTCCGGGTTATTCGTATAGGTGAGATTGTTATCGGAATCAGGCGCGCCATTACATATTTCCACGACGATATTATCTGTGCCATTCCAGAAAAAAGCGGAGCCAAAGGGAAAAACATTGACACCTGTTTTCGGGAGATAATTAACCGGACCCAATACCTGGTTGGTAATAGGTACCCAGGTGCTATTGTCCAGCGCCGTATCAGTAGTAGTGCCAATTTTTATGGTATACTGCTCGATCGTATCGGTACCGTTGAGGTTGAGCACCTTGTATTTCAGTCCGCTGATAACACCGGCATTCATCCCTGCGGCATGCAGCTCTGAAGCGCGGTACAGGTATTGCGTCCTGGTGCCTTCATAATAATCCTGTAACGGGCACGGATATCCCGTGTTGGTGTTACCGGAAGTACTTTGGCCAATGCTGATATCCGTTTGTGCCGACAACCGGCAGGCCAGCATCAGCAATACTCCTACAAGTAATGTTGTTTTATATAGATAATGAACAGTACAATTTCTCATATGAGGTTATTTGAATTTTGGTTGAATGCATTTAGAATCCCTGCCAGTTGATCCATGATTTACCATCCCGGGCGCTTACCATGTCGTAGGTAAGGGAGCTGGTTTGTACCAGGTAAAAGCCCATCGGATCGGCCATTAGCGACCTTGTTTTATTGATAGCGGTTCTGTCGGCAGGTAAGTTGCCATATAAGCCGTTATCATTAAAAATGATCCTGCCATCCGAAGTAAAGGTGGGTGCGTCGTAGCCAGGGCCATAAGAGATCACGTTCCCGCCCGTTTCCTGTTTTACAACAAAACCGAGTAAGTCAAGGGAAGTACCGGGACCGTCTATCTGGGGATAGTAAGTAAGGAAAGCATAAGCTGGCAGGCCGGTGATACCGCAGGCGTCGTCCTTTCCATTTACATGGAAGCCATAATAGGTAGCCCAGTAGCTTTCGTTCTGCAACGCATACTGGTACCATCTTTTGGGAGCTGCTGCATCAATTGCCAATGGTGTTACCGTTTCCGCGATGGCTGCGGGTTTACCGTTTACCGTAAAAGTAATGGCGCCATTTTCCCACTTCACCTGGTCGAAACTATTAATAGTAATGGTGCTGTCGGTAAACGCGGGCATCAGGGAAATACCTGTTGCCGTGTATACGTAACCGGTAGATGCCTGTTTTACTTTGCCGTTAGAGATCCAGGTAAAATTTACCTGGTGCAGGTATGGATTGATACGGATATCATACCGGTTACCAGCTGTGGTGAACTTGTGGAAATAGGTAAGTATAGCGCTAATGCTGTCGACAGACCGGTTAATGCGGTGCTGGAAATAGTTATCCTTATCCTGTGGCGTAGCTTTCACCAATATGGCTTTACTGCCATGAAAGCGGCCGGTCAGCCAAACGGTATCGCCCGCGGCGCCATTAATAGCAAATTCAAAATCGGAGCCCAGGCCCTGGCCGTATTGGCCGCCATTCTGGCCGGCATCCGGATCGGAAAGTACGTGCAGGTAGGAATAGGTATCAAACAGCAGGCAGGGTTGCTGCAATGCTTTCAGGCGCCAGCTGCTTTCGCGCATGGTTCCGGTGCTGGCGGCATCGAAGTCGGAAAACATCTGCACACGGTTAGCATCCGAGAAACTAAAGTAAAAGCCAAATACACTGCCCGGAACGCCGGCAGGATATACGAAAGCTTTCCAGCCATAAGGCGCCGTTGTGAGCACCTGCTGGTACCGTGCCAATGTATCATTGATACGTTCGTCCGGCGATTTATCAAACAGCGGATCTGTTTCCTTTTTACAGGCAAACATCCCGGTGATGATGAAGAATAAGCAGATCAGATTATTTCTCATACTATTATTTTTACTCCTCCGGAGTCTTTCGTTTTAATAGAGTAACTGATTAATTTCTTTCCTGGTACGGGTTTGAAGGCTATAAAAATTGATATGCCATACGGTGAGGAAATAGCTGACTACCATTGCCTCCTTCTGGCGCAACCTCGACTGTGCCTCTGCTTTGGTTACGCCATTGATGCTGGTTCCTTCCGGGATACTGTTCACAATGGCATCGAAACCTTGTTTTCCTTCTACCAGCATGGTAGATACCATTTCCACAAAGTCCTCGTCAAAGGCCGACATTGCGTAGGGCGTTACGAAGCCATCGCGACGTGCAGCCATATCGGAGATGTTGTTCCAGTTGCCCGTATAAAAGCCCGCGCAGATGCGTTTGAACTCCACCGGGTACATCACCGTTTGGTGCAGGATGTGTCCGAACTCATGCTCTATGACATGGAACATCTGCTTCACATTGGCGGAGTCGGAAGGTTTGTAGCCTTCCATCGACTTTGTGAGGAAATCGTTAACCAGGTACAACACTACCTTCCGGCCGCCTTCTGCGGTGCCGAGGGTGATGGTGCCGTTTTCATTCCAGCTGGCGCTTCCGGAGAGAATAAAATACTTGGGGCAGTACTTTTTAAAGAAGAGAGCGCCCGCTTCCGCAATGTAGGTGTCCATCCAAACCTGCCGGATGGCCGACATCACCGGGATTATTTTCTCTTCTTTAGGGGGTACCAATGTTTTGTTGAGTTCAAACTCGAACTGGTCCCATTTATATTTCACTGCAATATTAAAAGGCACGGTAAGGGTATCGTGCAGCCATTTATCCAATGGAGAAGCGGCCCAGGTATCTCCGCCGAGGCCGGGAATATCTTCCACATTGCCCAGGTCTTCTTTTTTGCTGCAGGCCATCAGCAAGCAAAGAGGGATGATGAGTAAGAATGCTTTCATTTGTGTATGTATTAATTTTGGTACTATCGCTATTATTATCTTGGATTTAATGCTATTCCTGAGGTAGTGGCGGATGCGGGTATCTGGAACAGGCGGCGGTTATCGTCTGCTTTCAGCTCCAGTACTTTTCCTTCGCGGGTGGTGTGCACCACGGGGATCTTATACCGCTGCAGATCGAACCAGCGCTGGCCTTCCTGCACATACTCCGCACGCTTGAAGTCAAGGATGGTGCGGATGCAAACCGTTCTCGCATCGCTGATACCGTAGAAATTCTGCATGGCAGCCAGGGAAATATTATGCAGGGAGGCATTATAATTCCGGATACGTTTGCTGGCAAACAGGTTGAGATCTTTTAATACTGCGCTGGTGTTGTTGAGATATACATTGGCCTCTGCGCGGTTAAACAATACTTCTTCCGTGGTGAACAGCGGTGTCATTACATAGGGCTGACCGATGGTGGCGTTCACGGAGTTCTTTACAAAGTACTCAGAGAGCTTTGGCACAAAATAATCCTGTGAGCCGTAGTAGTATAACGGGTACGACCAAACGCCACCGGTAACATTCCTGCCCAGGATGAGCGCTTCATGCTGGAAGTCGAGATCATACCGGAGCCGGCCTGCATTGCGTCCCCACAGGGAAGGCGCTTCCACGATCAGCAGGTTGGCTTTTTCATTGGCATTGGCATAGATGTCAAAGATCTGCGCCGGCGACATGCTGCCATAAGTGGTATTCCACAGGCGCATGTTGGAAGCCACATCATTGTTTGAAAAAGTATTGTCGGCATAGGCTACTACTTTCGCATAATCTTTTTTATACAGGTAGAACCGGGTGGCGAAGGCATAGGCAGCGCTGCGGTTAAAATGGAAACGGGGTACGCTGTAGGCGTCGTCGCTGATCAGCGGCATCCCGGAGAGCAGGTCTTTTTCCACCATGTCATACACATACGCCACTGTTTTGCGTTCGTATTGTTTCATTACCACGCTTTCCGGCACTGTTACGTAGGGTATGCCCGGATCGTTTGCAGCGGTAGCAGCATCGTAGGTTTTGGCAAAAATATTTACCAGCATAAAGTGGGCATAGGCTCTTGCTAACAGTGCTTCGCCGCGCTGACGTGTATAAGCGGCCGGATCGGCGGCCTTTTCACAGGCCACCAGCGCCTGGTTGGCGGCGGCGATAGCGGTGTAGCATGCTCTCCAGTACGCTTCAGGGGAGTCTTCCTCTATCCATTGAATGTCATTAAATAGATAGGCGTCACCGTTAGGGCGGTAGTACTCTCCTACTCCCTTGTCGCCCACATTATCCGACATGGCTTCACACATTGTGATATAACTGGCCTGCGGATAAGCAGTTCCCAGCAGCCTGCTCACCTTTACCGGTGTGCTGAGATCTGTCCAGGTACTGTCCGGTACCTGCTCAAGGTATTTTTTACAGCCGCCGGTGACAAGGGCCATCAGTGCAAATGCCCCGATGATGGCAGGCTTTATTTTTCGTTTATTCGCGGAGGTTATATAGTGCATTGACATAGCGCTTCTTTTTAAATACCTACTTTTAATGAAAAAGTGAATTGTTTCTGGATAGGCTGTGCCACACCACCAGCGTTGAAAAACTCGGGATCCTGACCTTGTAGTTTTTCATCTGCATAGATCAGCCAGGGATTAATGGCAGCAGCACTTACAGCCACGTTGCTTAATCCTGCGCGTTTGATGAGTTCACCCGGCAGCTGATAAGTAAGTGACACTGTTTTCAGTCGGATGAAGTCTCCTTTCGCCACTCTTTCGGTGGAGTAGTTATAGTTATTGTAAGGATGAGCGCCTCTCAGCAATATCTGCTCAAAAGCATCCAGCATAGAGGGAACACCTGTTTTGCTCTCATCTCCCGGCATTACCCAGCGGTCATAAAATTCTTTAGGCATCGCATCGAGATCTGAATAGGAAGTTTTGAAAGCCGGGTACAGGCGGATTTTATTGCCAAACTGGTAAGTGAAAAATACATTCAGTGATAGCGCTTTATAGCGGAAAGTATTGGAGAACCCGCCGGTAACCGGTGGATCAACCGGACCTTCGTATACCAGGTGGGCTGTATTTAATGATTGCAGGTTTACATCGCCGCTGACAGCACCGTCCTGGTTGATAAACACCGGGGAGCCTGATTTAGGATCAAGCCCGGTGTATTGCAGGGAAAAAAGGCTGTGTACAGGATAGCCTTCGGTGTTACCACCTTCTGCTACCACCAGGTCGAAAATGCCGGGGATATTTTTTGCATTGGTAATTTTATTGACGCTGTATCCGAGCGTAACGTTCGATTTCCAGCCCCAGTCTTTACTACGGAACACATCTCCGCCTATCATCACTTCCACCCCTTTTGAATCCATATCGGCGTAGTTGGCCGCTTTAAACATTTCACCGCCGATACCGGAAGTTTTGATGCGGCTGATCAGGTCAAAGCTTTTACGGGTGTAAGCGTCTATGCTGAAGTTGAGGCGACCATTGAAAAAGCCTCCGTCAACACCGATGTTGGTGGTATATAATTTTTCCCAGGTGAGTTCATCATTCTGCAGGTGCGACAGGCGGATCACTGACTCTACTTCTGTGAGGTGAGGTCTGTTGGTATTAACGGTCTGGTATACGATGTTTGAATTGGTGGCGGGTCCCATGCTGGCGGTTAAGCCATAGCTGGCGCGCAGCGTGAGATAGTCCAGCTGGCGGATACTGGCCGCAAAAGGCTCCCTGTCGATGTTCCAGGAACCGGCTACACTCCAGGTGGGCAGCCATCTTGCCTTGCGGGATTGTCCGAGGCGGTTGGAACCATCGTAGCGGCCGGTGGCCGTAAAGTTATACTTGTTGTTATAGGCGTAGGTGCCGGTAGCATAGAAAGCGGCGAAGCGATCATAGTCCCTGCTCATGCCGAAGTAAGGAAAGTTACTTTCAATGGTTTGTTTGAGGATGCGGTAGTCGGTAAAAGTCGCGCCGCCATTATCGTACTGGTAGCCGTAGCCGGTATTGGAAGCGTTCTGGCGGTCGGCATACTTTACCTGCTGACCTACCAGTACGTTAATATTATGTTTCTGGGCGAAGGTGTCGGAGTAGTTGAGGCCATTGCGGAAATCATAGTTCAGCAGCTGGTCTTCCGTACGGTTATAGAAACCGCCGGCGGGCAAAACAATTACCGGTTGTGCGTCGGGATTTTCCGGATCGCGGTAAAGGAATTTATTCCTGTCCGCGATGGTAGCGTTACCGGCAGCGCGGTAAGCATTGGCCATGTTGGCATTCTCTGTAATCTGGTGTTCACGGGATGATTTTACATACCTGATAGCCCCGGTAAATTCGTAGCGGATATTTTTTGTCAGCTTGAAAGTCAGGTCGCCCTGCAGGCGCAAATCCATCATGTTCAGGTCGAGGTAATTATTTTTCAGTTCATTGATGATATTGAAGGGAGCATAGTTTCTTCTGAAGTATTCCAATTGTCCATTTTGATCATAGGCAGTAAGTGTACGGCTTGTATTCAGCGAGTAGCTGAATGGGTTAATATCGAAATCGCGGTCGTATTGTCCTTCTACAGGGTTACTGCTGCGGGTGAGGGCGCCGGGCGCTTTCTGACGGCGCACAGAGGCCAGTGAGGAAAATCCGGCAGATAACCGGTCTGAGAGTTTATAGGTATTACGGTAGTTCAGTGTGTAACGGGTTACTTTATCCGCGAGGGTCCAGCCGTTATCACTGTAAAAACTGGTAGAAAAATAAGATTGTGATTTATCTGTACCTGAAGAAATACTGAGCGAATGTTCCTGTACGAAGTTGTTGCGGAAGAGCAGTCCGAACCAGTCGGTATTGGCTTTCGCGTAACGCAGTAAAAACGCCTTCTTACTTTGCGGATCGTTTTCTACCGGGAAGTTGCCATCTCCATCAGCATCCAGTTGTTCATATAATTTTCCGAATACGCCGATATCAGCGCGTGAAAGGATATCTGAGTTAAGGATTCCTTTTCTTTCCAGTTCTGCCAGTACAGACATCTGCTGACCGGAGTTCATGATATTGAAGTTATTGTAGTTGGGTTTCAGCTGCGTGCTGAAGTTGCCGCTGTAGTTAATAACGGGCTTGCCTGCACGCCCTTTTTTAGTGGTAATTACGACTACCCCGTTCATGGCGCGGGCGCCATATAATGCAGCAGCTGCGGCATCTTTCAGAATGTCGAAGCTTTCGATATCGTTGGAGTTGAGGCCGGCAACTGCGGAACCGAGTAAAGTGGTGGGGTCGCCGCTGGAAAGCTGATCATTGGAAATATTCACAACGTCTTCAAGTACTACGCCGTCTACCACCCATAATGGCTTGTTGTCGCCATTAATAGAGGTAGCACCGCGGATGCGCACTTTGGGGGCGGAGCCGAAGGTACCGGATACATTCTGGATGGCAACGCCGGCTACTTTACCTTCCAGCATGCGGCTAACGTCTGTCATACCATCGATCCTCACATCTTCTCCTTTCAGCCGGGTGGCGGCGCCGGAGAATTTAGATTTATCGATGCTCTGGAAGCCGGTTACCACTACTTCCTGGAGGCGGGTAGGTTTTTCTTTCAGTATGATGGTAAGCGTGCCGCTTCTGAATTCCGCCACGCTGATTTCTTCAGTTTTATACCCGGTAAAATTAAATACCAGTATAGCATCGTTGGCGATCTTCTTCAGTTCAAATACGCCTTTATCGTTGGTGGTGACTCCGCGGGAAGTTCCTTTGATCATGATGCTTACGCCGGGTAACAGTTCCTTCTTTTCATTGGTCACCACTCCTTTTACATCTGTAACGGGAACATTGAGCTTTAGTAGTGTATTCGTTACCGTTAGTTGATTCAGTTTTTTGCCGCTGTCGTGTTTGATTACTACACGGTCGTACATCACGCTATAGGAAAGGGAATAAGGCGTAAGCAGTTTATTAAGCAGGTCGCCTACTTTCTCGTTGTGTGCATTTACGCTTACCTTATTCACATCCAGGGCTTCATTGCCTACGTATACAAAGGATACCTCGGCGAGGCTGCCTATTTTTTCCAGTGCATCTTTAAGGATGACATTCTTTAGTTCGATCGTAATTTTTTTATCAAGAGCGTCCTGCAAACCGTTGCCGGCGTGGGCTTGCGTTACTGCCAGCAGGAGCAGTAAGCAATAGATGAATGATAGTTTTCTTCTGAACATAATTGTTTTTTATTGGTTTCGTTCGGCCATAGGTTCCCCGTTCCGGTTTTTGGATAAAACCGGGCAATAAAGGGCCTTCTGCGTAAGCAGGGTGTTTTTCAATCAACTATATCATGGCAATATGTTAGCCGGGCGGTAAGGGTATTACTTGTATCATGTACAGTTTAGTTTGGTTGAAAATAATTCTACGGTTTATTCACGGTAAGTATTGGCAACAGACGGCCCTGTGATCAATTTTCGTGATCACCAGTTAACTAACCAGCATGAAGTTCATTCAGGCTAAAAGGCCACCAGGATAGTATACCAGACTGAAATTTCTATTCTCTTAAATTTTGGTTCAGCTTTGTTGATAGCAATTTCTCATTTTGAATATAGTTTGGTTAACGATATAGCGGTCGTTATTTTACTTACAATTTCCACCAACGATGATATATCCTTTACTGATATTATCTTTTTTGACTCTGGCATCTAATGAAAAAGCAATCAACGCAAGTGCTTTATCTAAATCATCCACTGTATTAAAAGATCCGTAAAACCTGCACTGTGCCGATCTTTGGTCGGTTACTACCGGCACATTGTAATATCTCTGCAGGTCTGTTGCCACTTTGGACAAAGGATCTCCCTTATAAATAAATTTGCCGCTCGTTTTCTGGGCAAAGAATTTTGCATCTTCCGTTCCATCCTGTAACAGCAGGTCCTGTGAGGCCCGGTTGTATACCGCGGTTTTGTTGGCTGTTAATACCAGTTGGCCATTTTTATGCGGTTTACCTTCACGGGTATTCACCTGCACCATTCCTGATACCACTACTACCCTGGCGGTATTGCCTTCATGTACTTCCATGTTAAAGGAGGTACCTAATACGGTAGTATTGATCAGCGAAGAGGAGATGATAAAAGGGTGCTTTGCATCGTGGTTGATTTCGAAGAAAGCTTCTCCTTTTAATATTACTTCACGGTTCTTTTTATCAAACACTTCCGGGTAGGTAATGCTGGAGCCTTTCTCCAGGTGTACCACTGAACCGTCGGGCAGTTTCACGGTTTGCCGTTCTGATGTGGTGGCAAACACTTTTTGCTTTACGCGGTCGTGCAGTAGCATGTACCAGGCGGCTCCTGCCAGTAACAGCACGGCGGCGGCCGCTGCTGCTTTATATTTAAGCAACCGGAAGATTCCTTTGAAAGAGCTATCTGTAACGCCTATACGTTTATGAAGGTTATTCAACATTCTGTCCGACAGGCGTTTATCTAATATATGCTTTGCCGTTAGGAGGTCGGCCTCAAAATATTCGGCGGCTACTGTTTCCAGTTCTGAAAAATCATTGGCATCCAGGTATTCTACCATCCACTCCTGCTCTGTGGCAGTCCATTGATCTTTACTTAACAGCTGTTTGAGATATTCCTTTCTGTTGGGCACTAGCGTGATGGTTTAATCTAAATACGCGCAGTTAATAAAAATGGGTGGGTCGTTTTTGAACTTTTTTTGAAAAAACAAAATATTAATTAAAAGATAATATGAAATAGGTTCATCTGCTTATGAATCAGGATAGCTCAGGAACAGCATCAGGAGCACAATATATTTCTGGTCGCCATTGCGCTGCATATAGTCGTTTAGCTTGATCATGGCGGCAGACAGGTGTTCTTTTACTGTATTACGGGAGATGTTCAGTTCATTGGCTACTTCTTCATAGGTTTTACCTTCCAGTTTACAGCGGGTTACGATGGTTCTTTTTTTAGGAGATAGTTTTGAAATCGCCTGTTCCAGTAAATGATATTGTTCTTCATCGATATTTTTACGCTCAATGGCTACCGCATCATCCGTATCGGTTTGGAAGATATTTTTATGGAAAGCCTGTTCACGCAGCTTTTTCCTTACAAAAGATACACACATATTAAAACTGATCACAAACAGCCAACCGCTTACAGACTGGTCTGGCTCGATATCCTGCCGTTTTTCCCACAGGCGTGCGAAAACATCCTGGAGAATATCTTCTGTTACCACATCATCTTTCACAAACTTGAAAATATTCCGGTATACAGCCCCGTGATACTTCCAATACAAACTATCAAAGGCGCTTACTTCGTGGTTTTGTAACCGCACTACTAATTCAGCATCTGGTATATTCATATCTCTTCTTTTATATAAATCATATCGTGGAATACAATTTATATGGCTAGAAAAAAGCCAGGTCTCCCAAAGGCAATGGCCATCTATTTTGCTGCATAAATTAGTAACAAATATTATTATTTTATAAATAAATTCGTATTAGCTATAATTATAAATTATTACACACCGGTAGAGAGCAGTGAAAACATTGGCTGGCAGGGATTTTCGGGATTTATGGGAAAGATGGGAACAATAATTTCTGGTACAGACAGCTTCTGCCAAACGTTAAAACAGGGTGATAATTACTAATATGTTCTTTATACAGGCCTTACTTCATAGTTATTCCATTCCCACTGCAGCAGGGATACAATAATCGGCACAAGGCCCTCGCCTTTTGATGTAAGGCTGTACTCTACATGGGCCTGGGTATCTGTATATGTTTCACGGAGAATGATCTCCTCCGCTTCCAGTTCCTTTAAACATTGCGCAAACACCTTTGCAGATACATCGCCTATAATAGCATGCAGTTGACCGAAGCGCATTTTGCGGTTGCGCAATGCGTAAATTATAATAGGTTTCCACCGTGATCCGATGATTGATTTTGACCGTTTGATCGGGCAATCGCTGTATTTCGTTAATATCTTATCTTTCATTTGTACTTACCTTAAGGTAACTGGTATTGATTCAAAGCCGCTGTAAAATTAAGCATTTGGTTGTTGCTTTGCGTAAAAGAAATATTCAATGAATTACGCATCATTTTTTACACTGTTTCAATACAAAGGTCTTCACCTGAAAAACCGTTTTGTGATGGCGCCCATGACACGCGCGGCGTCGCCGGATGGCATACCCACCCAGGCAGTAGCTGATTATTACGCACGCCGCGCCGCCGGAGAAGTGGGGTTGATCCTCACCGAAGGCACCGTGATCGACCGGCCGGCCTCGAAGAATGAAAAAGACATTCCCAATTTTTATGGAACCGCCGCACTGGCAGCATGGAAAAATGTAGTGGAGCACGTACATGCACAACAGGGCGTTATTGCACCGCAGCTATGGCATACCGGCGACGCTCCCGGCATGAGCGGATGGACACCGGCTGCGCCGATAGAAAACCCTTCTAGCATGTCGGTAAGCGATATTGAAGCTACTATCGCCGCATTTGCCAACGCCGCCAAATCGGCCAAAGAAGCCGGGTTCGACGCCATAGAACTCCATGGCGCACATGGCTACCTCATCGACGAATTCTTCTGGGACAAAACCAATCCACGCACCGACGACTACGGCGGCAAAACCATCAAAGAGAGAAGCCGCTTTGCAACAGCCATCGTGAAAGCCATAAGGGCCGCTGCAGGCCCCGACCTGGTGATCATCCTCCGCGTATCACAATGGAAAGCCACCGACTATAACGCAAAGCTGGCGCACAATCCAAAAGAAATGGAAGACTGGATCATTCCACTCGCAGCAGCAGGCGTAGACATTTTCCATGCTTCGCAAAGAAGATACTGGGAACCCCAGTTTGAAGGGTCCGATCTGAACCTCGCCGGCTGGATTAAAAAAGTGAGCGGTCAGCCTACCATCACAGTAGGTTCCGTAGGCCTCTCCGGCGATGTAATGGGCGCTTTCTCCGGTGAGAACTCAGACGTGGTTACGGATATGCGCGAACTGGAACGTCGTTTTGAACGGGGCGATTTTGACCTGGTAGCGGTTGGCCGGTCAATTTTGCATGATCCTAACTGGGTGAAGAAGGTGAGGGAGCAGCAGTTTGATCAGCTGAAGCCGTTTGATGCGGCGAGTATGAGGACGTTGTATTGAGATAATAAGTCCCCGGCTGCTGGCCGGGGACTTATTATTTATGTGGCACGGTGATAGAAATAGCATCTTCTAAATACAACTTTTATTCGATTTTAAACATGCTGCAACATTATTACATTTGCGCCATGTTTAATTCCTGTACCCGGCGCCGGCCTCAAAATGCCGGGCATTTTGTACCCGTAGCAATAACCCTGCTGTTAGCCCTGCTTATGCAAACAGCCTTTTTACATGCCCAATCCAACAACAGGGCAAATTATCAACTGCTTTGGCGCATTGATGGCCCCGGCCTGCATGCCCCCTCGTACCTCTTTGGCACTATGCACCTTACTGACAGGCGCGTGTTTGAGTTTAGTGACTCCGTGCTTACGGCATTACGTAACGCCTCAGCTTTTGCCATGGAAGTGGATATGGATTCAATGCTGGCGTATATGTTATCACCCGGAGGCCCCTTGCAGGATACCGTTAACCATATGCGGCACTTACTGAACAACGAGGAGTACCACTATGTAGATAGCCTGGTAAGGGAAAAGACGGGTTCTCCCCTTGAGCAACTGAAGTTAAAACGCTTATGGTTTCTTGAAAAACTGCTCGTCGATGAAGAAGGGGAACTCAATAAAAATGCGGGTCCTAACCAAAAACCGGAGAACATCTTCCTGGACGGATGGTTACATCAGAAAGCAACCAGGCTTAATAAACCTGTACATAGCCTTGAAAGGGTACAAAACCAGCTGGGTGTTATGAGCGCTAATGTTTCAGATGCACAGAAGGAAATATTTTTGTGGAGCATTGGCTACCAGCCTTCCGGTAAGGCTGATGCGAAAGACAGAACCGACCGGCTCGAAGCACGGGTAACCCACCTTAATGAACTCGCTGACCTGTATTACGAGGGTGATTTGCAGAAGATATCAAAGCTCGTGAATGGTTGGGAAGATCCGGAGGATGGCCCCAGCCTGGAAGTCCGGAACAAGGAAATGGTGAGCAACCTTGTGTCGATGCTCAATAAAAACAGCGTTTTCGCCGCAGTAGGCGTAGCCCATTTACCCGGTGAAAAAGGCATGTTATCTTTACTTCGTGAAAAAGGATATACTGTTACCCCGGTAAGCGCTAAGTTCACCGGCGAAACACGTCGCCAGCGTCAACAGCTCGACAGCCTGAAAGGATACTCACTAAACAGGATGGCAAATGGTTACAGCATTGTGTTACCGGGTGTGCCTGTGGTATATCCTTTGCCCGGTGTAAACGGTAAAATGTTCGTTGGAGGCAACGACGTGGAAGCCGGATTTGCCTTTTCGATGGACATTCCCCAACTGGGGACAGACCGGCGACAGCTGGTACAATCTATGATCGCTAACATGGCAGCGCAGGATGATGCGGTATTGCAGAAATCCTATCCCATCACCTACCGCAACATCGCAGGCACAGAGGCCATCCTGCTGCAGAAGAACCTCCCTTTCTATGTACGGGTTTTCATTATCAACAACAGGGCATTTTTATTTATGCACAGCTCGGAGATAGCGGACAGTAGTAATAGAAAAGATTTTTTCCGGTCGGTGCGTTTCTATGATATTGTGCGGTCAGAAACCAGATATGATACGCTGTATCAACCTCAACTGGGATTTTCCGTATTTCTGCCATCGGAGCACAATCACCTGAATATTGGTAACAAGAAAGGCATGCGGCCCGAAGAAGTGTATTCTGCATTGGATAACGCTCATAATATCTCTTATGTGCTGCGGGTGGAAAAAATGCAAAGGGGATATTATAATACAGATGATAAACAGGTGCTGAAAGACCTGCGAACGTCGATATTGCAGCAGGACAGCACATTACAGCTGACCGACTCTGTTTTAACGGAAAAGAATGGCCTTCCGCAGTACCAGCTTACCTATCAGCATAACAACGGTTTTATTTCCCGCTTACATTATATTCCCAGAGGGAATTTAGCATATTGCCTGCTCACAACTTATGATGCCGCTCACACTGATAGCAGCTATTGGCAACATTTCCTCCACGGCTTTCATATTCTTCCTTTGCAACCACACGCCCCGATCGTGACTTTTGCACCTGCAGACAGCAGCTTTACAGTAGCCGGACCAGATAAGTTTACCGGTGGACCTCTCGAACACCAATATGGTGCATCGTTTGTTGATGGCAACTATTATACATCGATGGATAGTGCTTCTCTTTCGACATACCTGATAGAGATAGAAAAATATGCTCCTTATTATCACAACAAGCCTGACAGTCTTCTGAAAACTTACATACATAGCATAGACACGACCTTTGTTGTGATGGGCAGCCGGAAGTATTCGCAGGATGGTTTATCTGTATACGAAGTTGATCTGAAACACCGGAATACCGGCCTGCGGTTTTACCGGAAGGCAGTGATTGCCGGCCATACCATTTACCGGTTGTCAGCAATTGTACCGGAAGAACTGGCTGCCACAGGATATGCCCAGCAATACTTTGCTTCTTTTCATCCGGGCAGCCGGGAACGGGTAGATACCCTCCACCTGCAGCAGAAGAAGCTGTCCATGCTGTTGAAGGATCTGCAAAGTTCCGATACATCGGTATTCTATCAAGCCAGTGACTACCTGAACAACCTGCATCCCGACAGCTCGGACATTGGACCTATTATAAGTGCATTAAACAAGCCTTTTCCTGCAGATACAGGCGCCAGCAATGCAAAGGTGCGGTTGCTGCTTTCATTGGAAAATGCAACCGGCGATACCGTCGTACATGCAGCCGAGAAACTATTTGCTACCACAGAGAGCATTAAGCAACGCAAAAATATACTACGCTTTATAAACAGTATTCCTTCAGATTCGGCTGTCCTCACCTTTCTGCGCCTGGCTCCCGAACTGCCGGCCAATACACCCTTTCCCCGGAATATCTTTGCTTTTTCATTCAGGAATGACAGTCTGTATGAAAAGTACCTTCCAGCCATGATTAATCTTGCCAGCCGGTCGGAGACTTTTCTGTACGCCTTTACCGCCTACACCAGCGATGATTCCTTATGGTACGCTCCCCGGTTCAGTCAATATAAGCCTGAACGTCTCCTGCCTGGGACAACACAACTGTTTAAACAACAATTGCAAAAATGGAAAACCCGCCAGGCTGATTCAGATAGCAGCTGGTATTGGGAAAACGACTTGCTGTATACAGGCCGGATACTTGCTCTACCGGGAATGCCTGCTTCCGCCACTGAAAGCTTCCGCGAACTCCTGGCAGATACCACGATGTCGCTCTGCGCCCTCGGCGCACGCGGGTTAATAAGCCGTGGCATCAAAGTAAACGATAAAATCCTTCGCAATATTCTCTCGGATTATAGCGCAGGCTATTCGTTCATCGGGGAATTAAAGCAACAAAAACAGTTGGCATACATCCGTCCTCTGCTTACCCAGGAGCTGCTAGGGCGCAGTTACATCGCCAATTACCTGACCGACGACTATACCGTGACAGCTATTGAACAGGTATCGCGCGTGAAGGTACAACCTACCGTGTCGCTGATATTGTACCGTTTCAAAACTGATGGCAGCGACGACTGGGAATATGTTTTGAACGGACCTTATTCCGTGGATCCTGCTAAAATTAATTTTGAGCCGGTGTTTATGTATTGGATGGAGGGAAAGAATATAGTGGATAAGACGAAGCTTAATGCTGTGGCGACGAAAGCTTACAGGGAGTATTTGGAGGAGAGAGAGGAATGAGGCGATCTTGTACACGCTAAAATACTGCATCTTTTATTCGGTCGGTTTGTGGTACTCACGGAAGTTAGACACTTCCCGGGGATACTACGGCTGACCGGATTATCTGTTCTTAAACCCGCAACATGAACAAGGATAAAGATTCATGCCCGCTCCTTCAATATTAATTGCAGTGTATAAGACAATAGACAAAAAACAACGACATGATGATGAAATAAGATCTTTTCATATATTCTTAATACTTTCTAACACTACGTTCCTGAGACATGATAAACTTATAAATACTATCCTTCTCTCTCAATGTAAAGTCTTTCGACATGTTTATATGATTGGTATCTTTTAGCATATTCTCATATATCTTTTTAAATACAGTGCCCATTTCCTTCATACCAAATATGGATGGACCATACATTGACCTCGCTTCTGAATAATTATGACATGAGATGCAATTTTCAGTCACTAGCTCTTTCCCCAATTTACTTTCCTTGGCCGGCTTACAAGAAAAGCTGATCAATATTGTAAGACTAAACAATACAATTAAAAGTTTCATACCTTTTTACTTTTTTTCTGTTGCAGTTCCTTTCTTCTCTATATACTTAAATGTTGAAAAACCCCATACCACCCCGGCCAGCCCCAGCAAAATAATACTCGTATACGCTACATACTGTACCCCTGCCCTGGCAATAGTCATACCTCCCAGCGTGGCGCCTATAGTAACCGCCAGGTTACCACAGGAAGTAAAAATACTGTTGACAAACTCCGGTGACTCCGGCGCCGCGGATGTGACATTGATATTACTGATCAGGAAACCACCGGTATGAATAAATCCCCATACAATAATAACCATCACCATCGGGATAAAGAAGCCGCCGGCTATATACAACAGCAAATGAGCCAGCGATAGCAACAATATAAACACAATAGTGGTAAGAGGAATATTCCTGCTCAACATTTTGCCTGCCAGCCAGTTGCCGCCAACGCCCGCGATTCCGAAAATAAGCAACATAACACTGATTTCGCGGCCATTCATTCCGGTGATGCTGTTCAGATAAACGGCCAGGTAACCATAGCTCGCGTACATGGCAGATACCATCAAACAAGCCAGCAGCAATTGTATCCATAATACCGGTTTCTTTAAAATCTTTACCTGGTCACCAAAGGTTGCCTTTACACTTACCGGCATTGGCGACAACCATAAGCATAAACCAAGCAGGGAAAATCCGTTTACTATGGCGCATAAAGCAAAGGAGGCCTGCCAGTTAAAAACATCCGCTATGAATGTGGACAACGGCACGCCCAATACACTCGCTATGGTAAAACCGCCAAAAACGATTCCCACTGCTTTGGGCGAATCTGCTGCAGGTACTGCGCCCGCAGCGGCAGACAAAGCAATAGACCAGAATACGGGGTGCAAAAATGCAGGTAATATTCTCGCAAACAACAATAAAGGAAAATTAGTTGCCAGCGCCGACAAGATATTCGAGATGGTAAAAATCATCAATACAAACACCATCGCTTTCTTCCGGTCCACGCCTGAAAACAATAAGGTCATAAACGGTCCGAATACGGCAATTACAAGTGCGAAAGCACTCAACAGCCAACCGGCCTTATCTGCCGTGATCTGAAAATGGGAGGCTATCTGCGGTAATATGCCAATTACGCCAAACTCCGTGGTAGCAATACCAAATACCCCTAACGCCAATAAATAAAGGGTGCGTTTCATCCTGCTTTGCATGTATAAATTTTTATGCAAATTTGCAGGACCATAACAATGTTATTGGTATGTACACTTTTAAGTGTGATACTCACCTTTTTGAAAGCATCTTATCTGTCAACGGTTTAAAAGTCCTTGCCGCCAACGCTCAAAAAAACTTCATCAAAAAGTAAAATCCATACCAAACCTTCGTTTTCGTTCTATTTTTTACTACCCCGTTGCCGCACTTTGCAGCCAAATTGAGCTGCATGGATCAGAATACCACACCTTATACGCTTCGACAGCTGGTGCTTTATTTTCTCCGGCTTGGCGCCTTGGGCTTTGGCGGCCCGGTGGCCCTGGCCGGCTATATGCACCGCGACCTGGTAGAGCAACGCAAATGGATCAGTGAAGAAGATTATAAAGAAGGCCTGGCACTGGCGCAACTCGCCCCCGGACCACTGGCAGCCCAGCTGGGCATTTATATCGGGTATGTTCATTACCGCATCCTGGGTGCTACGCTGGCCGGACTGGCATTTGTGCTGCCATCATTTATCATCGTAGTGATATTGGGTTATATCTATACCCAATGGCAGGGAATCCCCTGGATGCAGGCCGTATTCTATGGCGTGGGAGCGGCCGTCATAGGCATCATCGCCATGAGCGCCTGGAAGCTAACGCGTAAATCAATCGGTGCAGATAAATGGCTGACCGGCATCTATCTCCTTACAGCTGCTTACACCATTTGGAAAGAAAATGAAAATGTATGGCTTTTCCTCGGCGCGGGTATTATTTACTGGTGGTTGAAATCCCCCGGAAAAAAAATATCCTTCCTGAAAAAGAAGCCGGCAGATCTTATCAAATCGTTATCATTTCCACTCCTGTTCAATATATCTCTCACCACATCGGGCAACACCCTCTGGCAACTCCTGCTGTATTTTACGAAAGCAGGCGCGCTGGTTTTCGGCAGCGGCCTGGCCATCGTTCCATTCCTTTATGGCGGCGTAGTGAAGGAACATGCGTGGCTGAATGAGCAACAGTTTATGGACGCGGTAGCCGTTGCCATGATCACTCCCGGACCTGTAGTGATCACCGTGGCATTCATTGGCTTCCTGGTGGCCGGCTTTGCCGGCGCGTGCATAGCCGCATTAGGCACCTTCTTTCCTTCCTATATCTTTACAGTGGTACCGGCGCCCTATTTCAGGAAATACGGGAAACATCCCGGTATCAAAGCATTTGTAGATGGCGTTACCGCAGCTGCTATCGGCGCTATCTCGGGCGCAGTGATTGTGCTGGGTAAAAGATCTTTAACCGATGCCTATACCATCGCTATTGCCATTATTACAGTGGTGATAATATGGCGGTTTAAAAAAGTACCGGAGCCGTTGATCATCCTCGCAGCAGCAGGCATCGGACTTTTGCTGAAAAATATCCAATGATTATAATATCTTAACGGGAGAATTCCCACCAGAAAGACCGGCACCATACTTTTAAACAGTTTGATAAATGAACGTTTACCATAAAAAGATGCTGATCAGCGGCTGTTTCATCACGCTGTCATTATCTGGTATAGCACAGCAAAGAACTATCCGCATCAAAGAGTTACTATCACTGGTACAATCGCAGCCACAGGTGAAAGCATCGGAACAGCAATCCCAGGCCGCACAATACAATGTGCGTATGGCCCGGAATTCACTGATGCCGGAGCTTACCGCAGGATACCAGGCAGGATACGCCACCTACAACAATATTACCGGCATGAGTTATCCCGGTTTGCTTTTACCGATCAGCGGCCCGCCATCCGCCGGAAATACCTACGACCCGGTTCCGGGTACGGCATTAACCGCCCTGGTAAAATGGAACCCGCTCACCTTCGGCCAGCGCCAGGCCGCCGTTGAAAAAGCCACTGCCCAATACAAACTGGCAGGCAGCTATTACAATGAAGCGCTCTTCCGCCAGCAGTACTTAGCTATATCCACCTACCTGGATGCGGTATACCTGCAGAAATTATTATTGAGCTACCAGTCCAATATTGAACGCACACAGGCCGGCCTGCAGCAATCGCTGGTGCTGGCTCAACAGGGACTACGCCCCGGTATTGATACCACACAGTTCCAGTCGGTGCTGGCACAGGCCCGGATGGACCTGATGACCGCGCAACGGCAATACTATGCACAACTCACGGAACTCAGCCGCCTGGCAGACCTGCCGGGTAAACCGGATAACATTTTACTGGCAGATACATCGCTGATAAACCAGTTCCCCTCCGGCGCCGATACTACCACCAACCTTACAGCACATCCTTCTTTCCAGTATTATCAAACAAAAAAAGAAGTAAGTGAAGCAGCACTGAAAGAAGCCGGACGCGCATGGCGCCCTAAACTGGATCTATGGGCAAATGCCTATGCCCGCGGCTCCGGTGTGGATGCCGCCGGTAATATCAATAAGGCCGACGGCTGGTCGCTTTCCCATAAAAACTACGGCGCCGGTATCCAGCTGAGCTTCCCGATACTACAGTTTTCACAGGTAAATCTTCAGAAAAAACAATACCGGTCACTGTTAAAATCCGATGAAGCACAACTGGACCAGGTAAAACTGAACCTGCAAAAGCAACAGGAAACCGCACAGTTTAATTACGACCAGAACCTGCTGATTGCACGCCAGGCTCTAATACAATCGCAGGCCGCACGGTACGCTTTCGACGGACTGAAACTCAGCTATGAAAGCGGATTGGTAGATTTTACACGCCTGATGCAGGGACAATATGAACTGCTGAAAGCAGAAACAGGCGAAGCCGGCGCATTCCTGCAGGCATGGCATGCTTTACTGGAGCTGGCTGCGGCAAATGGCAACCTGAATGTTTTTACAGATAAACTGAAATAACGATCCATTCTTTATGAAACTAATCATTTCGGCATTAAGGCATCCCGTCACCATACTGGTAGCTGTTATTGCCATCCTCTTTTTTTCCTTCCTCTCCATCCGCAACGCCAAGGTGGATATATTCCCGCGCCTCGGACTGCCGGTGGTATATGTTGCACAGCCTTACGGCGGCTTGTCGCCAGAGCAGGTAGAAGGCTTTGTTACTTCTTATTACGAATACCATTTTCTATACATCACCGGTGTTAAATACGTGGAGTCAAAAAGTATACAAGGCGCGGCCCTCATCAAAATAGAATTCAACGAAGGCACTGATATGAGCCAGGCAATGGCAGAAGTAGTAGGCTATGTGAACCGGTCCAGGGCATTTATGCCTCCCGGCACCGTGCCGCCGTTTATTACACGCTTTGATGCCGGCAGCGCGCCGGTAGGACAACTCGTATTCAGCTCCGATAGCCGCTCGCTGGGAGAAATATCAGATCTGGCGCTGTTCCGCGTGCGGCCTATGTTTTCAACACTACCAGGCGTATCTGCCCCTCCACCATTTGGTGGCAACCAGAAAACAGTGCTGATCACCATAGATCCGGAAAAGCTGCGCGGGCATAACCTTTCACCGGACCAGGTGGTACAAACCATCGCAAAGTACAATACTATTTCTCCTGCGGGCAATGTGCGCATCGGCGATACTACTTACATCACACCGCAAAACAGCGTGATCGAAACATTACAGGACCTGCAGAATACACCGCTGCAATCCGGCGCAGGACCGGCGATATATGTGAAAGATATTGCCAACGTTACGCTGGGATCTGATGTAACAACCAGCTATGCGCTGGTCAATGGTAAACGCTCTGTTTATATCCCGGTAACCAAACGCGCCGACGCTTCCACCTGGGAGGTAGTGCAACGGGTGAAAGCCGCATTGCCCGATATGCAGGCGGCCATCCCGGAAGATATAAAAGTAACCTACGAATTTGACCAGTCGGGGTACGTAATCAACTCCCTGAAAAGCCTGTTGTTTGAAGGCGGACTCGGCGCACTGCTCACCGGCCTGATGGTATGGTTCTTCCTGGGCGACAGGCGCAGCGCGCTCATCGTGGTTATGACCATCCCGCTCGCATTGCTTTCCGCAGCTACGCTGTTGTACCTCGCCGGTCAAACCATTAATATCATGACCCTGGGAGGACTGGCCCTATCAGTAGGTATACTGGTAGATGAAGCCACGGTAACCATTGAAAATATTCACCGCCACCAGGAAGCGGGTAAAAATAAAGCACGCGCTATTGCAGATGCCTGCCGGGAAATAGCAGCGCCAAAACTGCTGATCCTCCTGAGCATCCTCGCGGTATTTGTCCCTTCCCTGTTTATGAACGGCGTGCCCAAAGCCATGTTCCTGCCTTTATCACTGGCAGTAGGCTTCGCCATGATAGCTTCTTTCCTGCTATCGCAAACTTTTGTGCCGGTAGCGGCCAACTGGTTGCTAAAGGATCATCAAACCCAACAGGACACCGGTTTTTATCATCGTCTGCAACAGCGATATACCACCACCGGGCAACGCTTTCAAACCGGCTTCGGATGGCTTACCACCCTGTTCCTGGTAGTGTCATTGCTGCTCGTGGGAGTGTTGTTCTATTTTACCGGCACAGAACTGTTCCCGCAAACCGACAGCGGTCAAACGCAGGTTCGTTTACGCATGCCCGTAGGCACCCGTTTTGAACGGACGGAAGATGCAACCAGGAAACTGTTGCGACTGTCCGACAGCATTGCCGGCAAAGGGAACACCGACATTACTTCTGCCTTTATTGGCACACAACCTTCCAGCTTCCCGGTCAACTACATTCACCTGTGGACAGGTGGACCGCATGAATCAGTAACAAAAATAAAGTTGAATAAAGATGTGATTCCGATTGCTGTTTTCCGGGAGAAATTACGCGCAGCCGTTGCAAAAGAAATTCCGAAAGCCACGGTTTCATTTGAACCGGGCGATATCGTGGAACAGGTGCTGAACCTCGGTAGCACCAACCCCATAGAAATAGCCGTAGTAAACCGCAACCTCGCAGAGGGCAGGAAAACAGCGCAGCAACTGGTACATCAGCTGTCGGCCATTCCTTCACTGCGTGATCTGCAAATTGCCACACCGCTGGATTACCCGGCCATCAGGCTGGAAGTAGACCGCGTAAAAGCCGGACAGCTCGGCATCTCCGGCGAACAGGCCGCCCGCTCTGTTGTTACCGCTACTTCCTCCAGCCGCTTTACCTCGCCTAATTACTGGCTCGATAAAACCACCGGAACGGCCTACCAGGTACAGGTGCAATACCCCGAATACCGGATGAACAGCACCGCGCAACTGGAAGCAATTCCCATCTCCGGCGGTATTGGCAACACCCACTACCTCAGTGAAATAGCTACGTGGAAACGCACCGTTGTTGCCGGTGAATACGACCGTCTCAACCAGCAACGTTATATCACCATCACGGCAAACATTCACCGGCAGGATGCCGGAACCGTTTTTAATAAGATAAACAGCATCATATCCGGCATGGGTAAATTACCCAATGGAGCAAAGATCCTGCTGCGCGGACAACCACAGCTGTTACAGCAAACGCTTACCAGTCTTCAGTTTGGATTGTTAATTGCTATCGTTGTGATCTTCCTGCTGATGACCGTTTACTTTCAATCGTTCCGCGTGGCACTGGCTACCTTGTCCATTATACCTGCGGTGGTAGCGGGTTCCCTGCTGTTCCTTTTTATTACCGGTAACACGCTGAATATCCAGTCGTATATGGGCGCTATCATGGCGGTGGGCGTGGCCATTGCAAACGCCGTACTCTTCATCACCAGCGCAGAGTATAACCGGAAAGAAGGGATCGAGGCAGGTCATCTCCGCGCAGCGGAAACACGCCTGCGTCCCATCCTGATGACCAGCGCCGCAATGATAGCAGGCATGATCCCCATGGCGGCAGGGCTTTCAGAAGGAGGCGATCAAACCGCACCACTGGGCATCGCGGTAATTGGCGGACTATTGTTTTCAGCCATCAGCGTATTATTTTTCCTGCCGCAGGTATACCAGCTGATTGTTGGAAGAAGGAAATTTGTGGCGGTATCTTTAGATCCGGATGATGTAAACAGTATTCATCACAACAAACAATCTTAAAAAAATAAATTTAATCATATGCGATCTATCGCGTTTATCAGTTTGGTTATAACACTGGCAGCCTGCGGCAACGCACCGCAGCAACCGGAGCATAAAAATGACAGCACCGCAGCGGATACTGTGCCGGTATTTCTATTGAAGCAGGACACTGTTAAAAAAACAATTGAATTACCGGCAGAACTCATCCCCTACGAAACCGCTGAATTATTTGCCAAAGTACAGGGCTTTGTGCGCAGCATGAAAGTGGACCTGGGCGACCGCGTAAAAAAAGGACAGACACTGGCGGTAATTGAAGCCCCGGAAATCAACAGCCGCCTGGCCGAATCCGAAGCTGCTTTACAATCCGCCAAAGCGAAATGGGCCTCCAGCAGGGATAATTATGAGCGCCTCTACAGGGCATCACAGGCGAAAACACCGGGCATCGTTGCCCCGGTAGACCTGGAGCGCAGCCGCAATCTGATGCTGGCCGACAGCTCCACCTACATTGCGGCCAGCAAACAATCGCAGTCCTACAAAGAAGTTTCCGGCTACCTGTATATCACCGCGCCTTTTGATGGCATCATTACCGCACGTAAAGCCGATCCCGGTGCGCTCGTAGGCACCAATGCCATGCTGCTCACCGTTCAGAATAACCGCACGTTGCGTCTTCGTGCAGCCGTTCCCGAGATATACACCGCCGCCGCAAGCCCCTCAAAAAACATCGACTTCCGCGTAGATGCCTACCCTACCCAGCGCTTTAAAGCTATGCTCACCCGTAAGTCTGAAACCATCGATCCCGGCACCCGCACGGAGTTGTGGGAGTTCCAGGTAGATAACAGTGATCACTTACTTAAAGCAGGATCGTTTGCATATGTAAAGCTGCCGCTGGAACGCGGCACTACTTCTTTCATCGTGCCATTTGCGGCCGTAGCCACTACGCAGGAAAGGAAGTTTGTGATAAGAGTACACCAGGGCCAGGCAGAATGGGTGGATGTACGCCAGGGCATGACGGTAGATGCAGGCATTGAAATATTCGGCAACCTCTCTGCCGGCGATACCTTGCTGAAAAAAGCAACAGACGAAAGAAAGCCTGGCAGCACAGGTCTCTGGACATTAAAATAATATAATAAAGATGCCCGCCGGTTGTTGCTGGCGGGCATCTTTTATAAATCACTGCTGATAAATCGCCTTTTCTGAATAGCGTCCCGGTAACACGCCCAGGTATCGCAGATAACGGTCCAGCAACGCCTTATCAAACACAGGTTCCGCTATACCACTCCCCTCCAGGAAAGTAGCCACATGGGTGTTATCCCAAACGTAGGTATCCTGGTACAACTCTACGGTCGACAGCCCCTCGTGCATATTGTCTTTGAACAAACTGGTGAGTGCATACAACCTGTTGGCAGGATCATCTTCCCAGATCTTTCTCCATTCTTTATATGGCAGTCCACGCAGATCAAAAGAATAGTATTTATTCAAGAGGTCAAAAAACTGCTGCAACGTAAGGTTCGTTTCCGGGCTGGCAATCAGGTTAAATTTTAGACCCAGGGCTGTCTCCTTTTTTGAAATATAAGCGATGGCCTTTGTCATGTAATCTACCGTAATCAGTCCTTCCCTTAACTCCTTTAATGCAGGATACGCATTAAACTCAACACAGTTTTTTACCAATCCGGCCCACCACTGATAAGGTGCGCTGGCGCCGGTTTCGCTGTGGCACATCGCATAGCCAAGCCGGTAGGTAATCACCGGCAATCCCTGCGCAGCCGCAAGGTCTGCAATGCCTTCCATCACCCACTTGCTTCTTACATAGCCGATATCTTTACTCACCGCCAGCAGGTTCTGGCCAATATCGTCTGTTTCCTTCATCACGGTTTTATGCGTGAACACATGCCCCCAGCTATATACAGAAATAGTGGACAGCAATACCAGGCATTTTGTTTTGCCGGCAGCGGCAAAGGCAATAATTTCCCTGAGCCCTTCCACGTTGGCCGACTTCATATAAGAATAAGGCTCGATGAAATTGACGGAACTGCCCGAATGATAAATCACATCAATGGTATCAGCTAATTCTTTAAACCCGGTTTCCGTTAATCCCATATCCGGTTTGGAGAAATCGCCCGTTACCGGTATAATACGCTTGCGCAGCGATTCATCGAGGTGGATGTGATAATTGTTCAGGTATCCATTGATCCGTTCCATCGCGTAATATTCATTGCTGGCCCTGATAAGACAGTATACCTTTGCATTGGAAGCCAGCAGCAGGTCTTTCAGCAGGTGAATGCCTACAAAACCGGTAACACCGGTGAGTAATATTGCCCCCGGGTTTTGCAGCCGGCTGTTGTCAAAATCCTTACGGATCACCGTACCAGGTTTCAGGTACACATCCTGCTGTAATGCAACATAGGGTTCCACGTCTTCCTCCATTACAATGGTATCTGCCTGTGCCTGCCGGGCCGTCAGGGTTTGGGCCAGGGCTTTCAGCACCGGGAACTGGTATACATCTCTCATATATACTTTCAAAGATAACTTTCTTCCCAGCGCAGTAACTACCGGCGCCACCCGAACAGAGTTGCCTCCGATATCAAAGAAGTTATCCGTGTTGTTGATGGCCTTCCGGCCCAATACACTTTCCCAGATAGCAGCAACCGTCATTTCCATATCTGTTACTGGCGGTTCATACACTGCTTCTTCTTCATAAGCAGCGGCCAGCTGCGATAACCTCTCCTGGTCCGTTTTCCCATTGGGAGTTACGGGTATTTTATCCAGGAAAATAAATTGCGAAGGGATCATATAGCCTGGCAGCGCCTCTTTTAGCGCCGCCCTGATGGCAGCGATTTCCGGCGCTGCTGCTTCCCAGTTTTTCACTAAAAAGGCAACAATATATTTATGCTCTTTTTCATCGTCGCGGGCAATCACAGCAACGTCTCTGATACCATTGATTGGCAGCAGCGCTTTTTCTATCTCCCCCAGTTCTATCCTGAACCCGCGGATCTTCACCTGGTTATCGACCCGCCCTGAAAAGGTTAATTCACCTGAAGGCAGTAAGGAGACGAGATCACCGGTTTTATACAATCGCGCACCAGGTATAAACGGATGGTCGATAAATGATGCTGCAGTTTGCGCAGGCCTGTTCCAATATCCCAGTGCCAGTCCTTCCCCGCCGAGATAGAGTTCCCCAATACCGCCGGCAGGCACGGGCTGCAGGTGCTGGTTTAAAATATATGCCTGTGTATTGGCAACCGGTTGCCCGATGGACGGTACATATTCCCCGTTTTCATCGTGCACAATCCGGCAGGTAGCGAAAATGCTGTATTCAGTAGGACCATAATAATCCACCAGTTGATAATCCAGGCCATGTGTGCGTACCGGCTTCAGTTTTTCGCCGCCGGTAAACAGGTAGCGCAGGTGAAGATGGGGAGCAGAGCGGCTAAGTGCTACCACTTCCGGCGCCAGCACGGTAGGAACAAATGCATGCGTGATGCCATGCCTGGTATAGAACTGCAACAACGCTGCTGCATCCGTTCTTTCTTCGTTGCCGGCTATCACCAGCGTGGCGCCGGTAGTAAGTGCTGTCCATATCTCCCAAACAGAAATATCAAAAGCAATTCCCGCCACCAGGGTAACCCGGTCGTTCGCAGTTACCTCAAACCGTTGCTGATGCCAGGTTACCAGGTGTTGTAAAGACCGGTGCGCCACCATCACGCCCTTTGGCGTTCCAGTAGAACCGGATGTATAGATGATATATGCCCGGTCATCTGCGGTCACCGGTACATCCGGCGGGGTATCGGGCCATTCATCAAGACTACCCGGCGCATCCAGCATTACATAGTTATACTTACCGGCATCCGGCAATGTATGTTTACTGGTCGTGACCACGCAGCTGGTTCCGGTGTCTTCCAGTATCACCTGTACCCGTTTAAGCGGATAGGAAGGATCAATGGGAACATAGGCCGCACCTGTTTTTAAGATGCCTGTTACCGCTACCAGCCATTCAATGGACCTGTCGATCCACACCGGTATGATATCGCCTGGCTTCACACCCTGCTCCAGCAGGTAATGCGCCATTTGATTAGATCGCCGGTGTAAGGCGCCGTAGCTGACTACAGCTGATTCAAATACAACCGCAGTGCGATCCGGGTTAAGTACCGCCTGCTGATTGAAAAGAGAGATAACAGTGGCGGAGCGGTCATAGCGCCATTGCTCTCCCTGTAGCATAAAATTTTCCGGATTTTCATACGCATAGTTTTGCTCCACGCGAGCGTGTTTGGGCTTCATAGAATAATAGTTAGAAATTAAGAAAAAGGGGCGTTTGCTTCCCCTGGGTTAAAGGTTCTTACAAAAATCGTGGTATATGGTTATATGGTTATTTCGCGTAGGGACAAAACTATCTGGTTCCACTGCGATATTTCTACAGTGAAAAAAAATCCGGTTAAAAAAAAAGCGAATGGTAAACTATCCGCTTTTAAAAATATTTATTTAATTACTCCATACTGCCTTCTCCCCAAACCTTCGCTCCTGCAGCTGATCATATTCCTTTACATAGTCGGGATGCTCAGTTCCCATCGCCCTGTCCCACACCCGGAAATACAACCCATAATTACCCCTGAACTTTTTGTGATGCAGGTTGTGGTGAACAGACGTATTGAACACTTCAAACAACCAGGTATGCCGGAATCCCCGTGGCATTAGTTCATAGCCGAGATGGCCATACACATTGATAATAAACCCGGATACGGTAAACAACAACACTGTAACCGGATGCATAGGCATTACGCTCGTAATCACCACCAGCACTCCGCCTTCCAATACTGCTTCCAGGAAATGGAAACTGTAGGAAGTCCAGGGAGAAGGATTGATACTCTGGTGATGTACCAGGTGCGTGCGTTTAAACAGCTGCTTATGATGCAGCAGGCGATGCATCCAGTAAAAATAAGTATCGTGTATAACGAGACTCCCCACCAGGCTTACGCCGATGTACCACACCGGGAACGCCTGTATATCGGTATAGATCATGGTATACTGCCTCACCGGCGTAAACAGCAGTATAATCGTAATGGCGGTAAACACCAGCGTGCTTTGCATGGAATACCAGATCTCCCGGAGAAAATCTTTCTTTGATGCCAGCTTCTGCTGGATCTTGAAATGTTTAAACCTGTCTGGTAACAGCAGGTAGAATAATGTAAAAGGAATACCCGCCAACACAAAATACCGGAGGGCAGACATGCTAAAGATCTTAACGGTAGCTTCAATGATCGGTTCCATGGCCTTGAGAAATTTATCTCTCAAAATTAGAGAACCGCTGTGGCAGAAGTAGTTAACAAAAGATAATTTCGCTGCTTAACAAAGGATAATTTATCACTTCCCCTTATCAAGCATCCGTTTGCGGATACGGCTTAACGACACGGGTGTGATGCCCAGCATGGAGGCAATATATTTATCAGGCACGCGGTTCACCAGGTCGAAACGTTCTGTCAGCAGGTTACGGTACCGCTCTTCCGGCGACAGCGTGACAAAAGATTCCATGATTTTTAACGACTCGGACAACATGCGCATCAGGAAGAAATTCCGCAGCGGTTCATATTCCGGGTGCGTTTTCAGTACTTCTTCCAACACATCATAATCTATTTCCAGCAATGTGGTTGGCTCCAGTGCACGGTAAATAAAACGGGAAGGCTGCCGGTGAATGATAGTATCATGGGAAGCGATAAATTGCTTTTCCCAGCGGAGAAACAAGGTGGCTTCATCACCATTATCCTTAATAATATGGGCCCGCATGATGCCCTGTTCTATAAAAGCAAGACGGCGTTCGGTATCACCCTCATGGATATACGTTTCATTGGCCGCCAGCTTTACCTGCCGCGTCATGGTAAATAAAGGCGCAGTGTCGGCCGGCAGCACGCCGGCCAGGTCAAATAATAACTGCTGTAAAGTGGTGATGGATGCGCTCATATGATCTGTCAGAGCGCTAATTTAAGGTTATTTCTCTACAAACTGAGCTATTGTTAATTTCACCGTATTAGTCAATATTTTCATGATTCCGGACAAATGCTACTTTTGTTCTCTCACCTTATTATTTTACATTTCAAATAATCTTATGGGCTTAATTGCTTCATTACCGGATATAGAGAAAAAGAAAAATTCCGTTTTTGTCATGCACGAGAAATCGGAAAAACTGATCCCTCTGCACCGGCATAATAAGGGACAATTAAGTTATGTGGAGGGAGGAATCGCCTATATTACCGTTGAAAGCCTTACTTACATAGTTCCAGCCAGGCACTACTTCTGGATTCCGCAGGGAATGCCGCACATACTGCGGATCGGCTATAAGGCCACTGTACTGCGGTCGCTCTATTTTTACTCCCACGATGATACCAGGGATCCTTTTTATAACAGGCTGGGAATTTACCCCGCCAGCGAATTAGTGATCCAGATGATCAATTACACGGAGCGGTGGGATGGGAAACATGTTGATAACACAGATCCCAACTTTGAATTCCTGGTAGCATTGAAAAAGATCCTTCCTGAAAAAAGCAGGAAATCGCTCCCTATAGTTTTACCTGCTACCAACAATGAACAGATGCAGGATATCATTGATTACCTGGAAAAAAATATCGGGAAAAGACATACACTGACCAGTATCAGTAAGCAATTTAATATCGGGGAACGCTCCCTCTCCCGGTTATTTCAGGCTAACCTTAAAATTTCATTTTTGCAATTTCTTAAAACAATAAGAATGATAAAAGCTATTGAAATGATCTTAAAAACAAGTAAGCCTATCAATGAAATAGCTTTTGCGGTAGGTTACAGCAGCATCAATTCCTTCAGCGATACATTCAGGGGATTCCTGCATGCGAGGCCGTCGGACTTCAGAAAACTGTAACCGGTTAACCAGCGGCGTGCTGGTTAACCGGTCCGTTACGAATGTGCTTCCTTCATTTTTGTGAGTTGAGCCAGCGTATAGGCGCCGATTGCCATCACCAGGTCCCTGACCGCCACATCGAAGTACTGACCGCCAAGAAGCAATTGCAATGCAATGCATATCAGCCAGGCCATTACAACGTACGCGCCGACCAGGGGACGCACCAATACAAGTATCCCGGCGGCAATTTCAATAATACCCACGATTTTCATGAAGGTGGCGGCGGCAAACGGGAGCATATCTACATTACTGCCCAGGTAGTTTTCCCAGTGGGTAAGCAGGTTAGTGAATTTGTCCAGCCCGGCTACAATGGGCACAATGCCAAAGGTCAGGCGTAAGGTGCTTTGAAGCTGTTTTATGGTTGCCATGATACATATGTTTAGTGTAATAATTAGAGAGGCTATTGACAAAAAGGTTACAGGAAATCAATAGTAATTTTCTGTAACCTTTCTCCTCTTACTTCATCTAAATAACATGACCATACAAAAAGAAGCAATAGCCGCACAGGTTCCTGACCAGGAAGCAATAGAAAGAATACTGGCAGGTGAAAAGAAGATGTTCAGTGTAATTATCAACCGGTATAACCAGCGGCTGTACCGGATCGGCATGTCTATCCTGGAAAATGATTCCGCAACTGAAGATGCCATGCAAAATACTTATCTCAATGCTTATTGTCACCTGTCACAATTTCAACACCGCGCTTCATTTGGCACCTGGCTTACACGGATTATGCTCAACCAGTGTTACGAACTGAAACGTAAAAATAACCTCCCTTTTAGTAGTCAGTTATCTTCAGATAAATTCATAGACATGAAAACTCCGGCCAGAGATTTAGCGAATAAGGAATTGAACCAGATACTGGAAGACGCCATTACCCGCCTGCCGGAAAAATACCGGCTGGTTTTTATGCTGCGCGAAATCGAGGAAATGTCTGTCCGCGAAACCTCCGAAACACTGGCCATTGAAGAAAACAATGTAAAGGTACGCCTGAACAGGGCTAAGGCCATGCTCAGGAAAGATCTGACCGCCTATATGAAAGATCATGTCTATCATTTTCATTTAACCCGCTGCGACCGGATTACCCGTAATGTTTTACAAAAGCTGGGCATAGAAGGAGAAAGATGAATGGAAAAAATGTCATTTTCCTGAAAAAATTTCCGGCAGATTCCGCCTGGTATACCCTTTGCCGGGTGCAGGGAAAGCGTTTTAAGCATTCATTAAAATCTCCGTTAATATATGGTAAAAGGCTATTGTATTATCGTCGACATGAGGGTACAGGCCGGCTACACGGAATACTGCCGGTTCTATATCGGGGAAGACCGCAGCAGGGCGCGGGCGCTCTTCGACTCCCTGCATGGCAGCATCGTCATTGAAAGCATACTCCTGCGGATGAGCCTCGTAAACCTCGATGATACGCCACACGAGGTATTGGTTGTCCGGTATTGCACCCTCGCAGAACTTACTGACAACTGCCGCCTGATCACTAAGGAGGTATTCCGTTATTTTAATATTGAGTAAACAGCGTGATAAAGGTTACCTGATATGAATGATTTGCTGTTGTCCATATCTAAAATGTGCCTGACCATACTGGCACTACTGCTGCTACTAAGAAGATTAAAGCAACCTTATTTAATCGCCTATATTTTTGCCGGGATACTGCTCGGTCCCTACGTCAGTAAAACGTTTACGCGGATCGACGAAATTGAAGCGATCGGCGAAATCGGGATCTTACTGCTGATGTTTTTCCTGGGAATGGAAATAGATATCCCGGACAAGCGTAGCTTATTGATGCGGCCCATGATTGCCCAGGGCATGAAAATAACCCTGAGCATCTTCTTCGCATTGATGACCGGGATGATGGCTCAATGGCCTATGATCAATACAGGCTTGCTGGCAATTCTCTTTATCTTCAACAGCACCGCAGTTGTCAGTGAATACCTGCGGACAAACGGAGAACTCCATACATTCTTCGGAAAAACAATCCTTAATATCTTATTGCTGCAAGACATCCTGCTTGCCCCGGTGCTCACATTACTGCAATTGGCGGCCCACCACAACAGCAACACCTCCCGTCTGATCATCCCGCTGCTGTTGACCATATTCCTGCTGCTTATCTTACGACGGATCAGGAACAACCGCAGGCTGATAAATCCTTACTTCATAAAGAATATGGAACAGGATCATGAGCTGCAGGTTTTCGCCGGACTGCTCATTTGCCTCGGCTTTGGCGCATTGGCATCGCTTTCCGGGTTAAGCAGCCCATTAGGCAGTTTTATTGCAGGCATACTGATCGGGCAATTAAAAGCGTTCAACTGGCTTGAAAAATCGCTGAAACCATTTAAGATTTTCTTTGTCGCACTATTTTTTATTTCCATCGGCCTCCGGTTCGATGTGCCTTTTTTTACGGATCATGCAAGGGTGATCCTCACCGGTACCCTGTTTGTCCTTTTCAGCAACAGCGTTTTGTCGGCCCTCGTATTCCGCTTGTTGAAATACAACTGGAAGAGCAGCTTTTACGGTGGCGCCATGCTTTCACAAACAGGAGAGTTCGGGCTACTGGCCCTTTCCGTAGCATTCAATCTGAAACTGATCGGAAGCGAACTTTATAAAACCGGGCTCGCCATCACCGCGTTGTCCCTCTTATGTTCAACACTCTGGATTTCCGTCTTCAGAACCCTTTTCTTTCATCCTAAAACTCCCGGGACCGGCAAGTTAATTAATCAAAATAGCATCGCCTGATGCACGCAAAGCAATAAACCCCGGCCAGCCCTATGTCTAAATGAGCCCCCATTTTGTCTAACTCACCCTGAAACCGGTTCCCGTTACCTGGTCCGGCTGGTACCTTTGTTTCGCCTGGGAGCACAAAAGCATCTGCAGGAACGTATTATGGAACCGACAAAAAAATTTAACCGCAGACATTTTTTAAGCGCTGCTGCTTTAACTTTCGCAGCAACCAAACTCTCACCCCTGCAGGCATTGGCCACTACGGGTCAAAAGGACCGGAAAACCAATCAGCCCCCTGCATCCTTTCAGGATGTCAAACAGGTCAGGGCCGGGCTGCTGGACGTTGGCTACGCTGAAGCCGGCCCGGCAAACGGCCAGCCCGTTATCCTCCTGCACGGATGGCCTTACGATATTCACAGCTATGCAAAAGTATCGGCCATACTGGCTGCTGAAGGCTACCGGGTGATCGTGCCTCATCTGCGTGGTCATGGTACCACACAGTTCCTTTCTGCCGGCACATTCAGGAACGGGCAGCAGGCGGCCGTAGCAAATGATATCATTTCGCTGATGGATGCACTCCATATACAAAAGGCCGTCATCGGCGGGTTCGACTGGGGAGCGCGCACCGCCAATATTATCGCGGCACTATGGCCGGAACGCTGCAAAGCAATGGTTTCTGTTAATGGTTATCTCATTAACAACCTGGCAAAAAACAAACAGCCCTTGCCTCCTAAAGCAGAATGGGGATGGTGGTACCAGTATTACTTTGCTACCGACCGTGGAAAACTGGGGTATACCGCCAATTGGTACGACTTCAACCAGCTGATCTGGAAAAATGTTTCTCCGAAATGGGATTTTGATGATGCCACTTATAAGTTGTCGGCCACCTCTTTCAATAACCCCGACTATGTTGCCATTGTTATTCATAACTACCGCTGGCGGCTGGGCATAGAACCCGGTGAAGAACAATATGACGCCATTGAAAAGCAACTGGCTGCAGCACCGGTTATTACAGTTCCATCGGTTACGCTGGATGGTGATGCCGACGGCGTTGTTCCCGCCGGTGATGGCTCAGCGTACGCTCGCATGTTTACCGGCAAACACGTGCACCGCATCATCAAAGGAGCAGGCCATAACCTTCCGCAGGAAGCGCCGGAAGCATTCGCCAAAGCGATCATCGAGGCGAACAGCTATGCCTGACACTGGAAATACATCTCAGCAAAAAAATAATTTATGAAGTTATCTTTCTGGAAAACCAGATCCGGCCTGGTAATAGCCCTGTTTATTTTAATGGTAACCGCCATGCAATTCATTGGTCAGCCGGTTCAAAACCACCCGGTTACGGCGCCTATTAAAGCGCCGGAGGAAGTACTGGGCATTCTTAAACGTGCCTGCTACGACTGCCACTCCAATGAAACTAAGCTTAGCTGGTATGATCATATTGCGCCGGTTTCATGGCTGGTAGCTGCCGATGTTACGGAAGCAAGGTCCCGGTTTAATTTTTCCACCTGGGATACACTCTCGTCTGCCGACCAGCAGGGGCGCCTCTGGGAAATGGTGAATATGGTGCTGACAGGAAAAATGCCATTGAGCACTTATACCGCTACACATCCCCAATCCAAACTTTCTGCAAAAGATATCACTGTTTTAAAGGAATATGTAACGGATATCAGCCCCTCAAAATACCACGATACAACCATTATCAGTGAAGCCGCCCGGGAGTTCCAACAATTCCGGCAACAATCCCTCCCACCAACAGGGAACCCGGTTGCCGCCAACGGGGTAGCCTATACGCCCGGCTACCGGGAATGGCAGGTGATCAGTACCACCAACCGGTTCGATAACCACAGTATCCGGGTAGTGTATGGCAATGCCCTTGCGGCAAAAGCCATCCGCGATAACCGGATCAATCCTTTCCCGGAAGGCAGTACCATCGTAAAAGTGGTGTGGAACAGCATAGAGGAAAAGAACGGTGATATTATCCCCGGTTCTTTAAACAGCGTGCAGATTATGACCAAAGACAACCAGCGTTTCGCGGATAGTGAGGGCTGGGGCTTCGCAAAATTCAACGGAATAGCGTTGAAGCCTTATGGCAGCACGCCTATGTTTAATACCACCTGTTTCAATTGCCATAAAATAGCCAGTGCGAATGATTATGTATTCAACCTTCCGTTAGTTAATAACGCACCTAAGCCTGCACGGGAGATGTTTGATGCAGGAAACCTGCATGTGATCACATCGTTTGCCAACAGGCAACAACAAACCATGTCTGTGCTGTATGGCAATACCGCCGCACAGCAATCTGCGCTTGCCGGTTACAAAACACATACCCCCGGTGAAATATTCCGGCTGGTAACCTACAAACAGGCCGGTAATAAATACTGGTACGGCAGTTATATCAATGGCGAAGTTCAAACCGTGGAAATGGTATCCGGTGATGCGGACAAACTGACTTATAAGCTGGAACGTGGCCACTGGCTGGTCAATAACGCCGGTGATAAAGTAGATGCAGCCGTCCGGATCAACGATATATTTTCCCAAAGGCCCTCTGTTTTCCCGTGATGCTTACGGGCAGGAATAAAAGAGGGCAACTAACTTTCCTAAATGCTAAGTTAAAAATCAATATTTTTAATTTAGCATTTAGATTGATTTCTTACAAATGGAAAAAACAGGGCTTAAAATATCACATGCAACGATATGGGTCAGCTCCATTGTTCTCGGACTGTTGTCGTCCGTGCCGCAAATTGCCGAGCACCATTTTCACTTAGCGGAAGCAGCTGTTAATGCAGGTATAACAGCCACATTCGCCGTGCTGATGTGGTACTTCAATATTTTCATGCTCTCCCGGCAGCCGGATGCTCCCCGGAAGCAGAGCATTTCGTATTCAAAATTGATAAGCAGCCTGTTATTTGGTCTGGTAGTGATGCTGGGCCTTGCGTGTATACAGCAGTTGATCCTGTCGCATATTAATTTTGGACCGGTGATGCTGATGGTGGAAGTAAGAGGTATCCTGATCAACCTGGTATTTTATATGTTCCTGCACCTGTTGCAGCAGAATTATGAAAACCAGCATGTGACGATGGAACTGGAACGTATTAAAAGTGATAATCTCAGCGCGCAGTATGAACTACTGAAGCAGCAGGTCAACCCCCACTTCCTGTTCAACAGCCTGAACACCCTGAAGGCTATGGTAGAAAGCGGAGAGCAGGAATCTGTTGACTTTATCATCAAGCTGTCCAACTTTTACCGGTTCACGCTTGAAAGCCGCAAACTTGACCTGATCCATGTGAGTGAAGAAATGGAAATACTCAACGCCTATCTCTTTCTGCAGAAAGCGCGGTTCGAGGATGGCTTTACCTTTGAAAGCACGCTGACCCCTGGCATATTGAAAACGCTGATTCCTCCCTTCACGTTGCAGTTACTGGTTGAGAATTGCATCAAACACAATATCGTTTCCCTGGAGAAGCCGCTGCGTATCAGGATCTATGAGGAAGATGACAAAATAATTGTAGAGAACCAGGTACAACAGAAAACGGGAGAACAAAATTCTCTTGGTGTAGGATTAAAAAATATTGACCTGAGATATCAGCACCTGCTGAACCAGCATATCGATATTGTGGCCGATGAAAAAGTTTTTCAAATCAAACTTCCGCTTATTCATGAACATTATCATCATTGAAGACGAACTTAAAACAGCAAAATCACTTGCGAATATTATACTTGGATTAAAACCCGGCGATAAAATTACCGGCCAGTATCAGAGTGTGGCAAGTTCCGTCAGCGCGTTGTCTGAGGGCCCCATGCCCGACCTTATCTTCATGGATATCCAGCTGGCCGACGGTCTTTGCTTCGAAATATTTAAGTCCGTAAAAATCACCTGCCCGGTGATATTTTGTACAGCTTATGATGAATATAGTCTTGACGCTTTTAAAAATAATGGAATAGATTATGTGCTGAAGCCTTTCTCCAAACAGGATATACAGGACGCATTGCGGAAGGTGGATGAACTGAAAAATTTCTTCCAGCAGAAAGCAGTTCCTGATCTCAGTGACCTGCTTTCAAAACTGGCGCCACCCAGCGGCAAGACCAGCTTTCTTATCTTTCAAAACCAAAAGTACAAAACGATAAATGTGGAAGACATTGCGTTCTTTTATATACGCCATGACGCCACCTGGATTATGTGTTTTGATAAGCAGCAGTATGTCATCAGCCAATCACTGGACCAGATCACACAGTCGGTATCTTCCCTGCAGTTTTTTCGCCTTAACCGCCAGTACCTTATTAATTTCAAGGCCATCAAAGAGGTGGAGCCCTATTTCCTCCGTAAACTTTATGTGAAACTGGTGATTGAAACACCAGAAAAACTGCTTGTAAATAAAGAAAAATCGCATAGCTTTCTCAGCTGGATGGAAGAACGCTAACCTTATTTTTCTCCCGGCCATATGTTCCCGGTTGAAAGCCGAAAATGTCCACCTGGTAGCTTTTTTGCTTACTTAAGCCATCAGCGGCCGGTACTTTTGAATAAAATAAAAATTCAAAAGATGAAAACAATAATGATGTCGGCGCTAGGCGCCGCAATGGCACTCACACTGGTTTCCGCGGTATGTGCAAACAGGAATACTACTCACAAAAAAACAGCTCCGGCCGGCAACGGCTTTGCCGTGCTGGAGTTGTTCACCTCGGAGGGATGCTCCAGTTGTCCACCTGCTGATGCCCTGTTAGCCCGTATCCAGGAGGAAGCCGGAAATAAGCCTATCTATATGCTGGCCTACCATGTGGATTACTGGAACCGGCTTGGCTGGAAAGATGTATTCAGCGATTCCCGGTATTCAAAGCGGCAATATCAATACAGTGAACAGCTAAACAGCCAGGTATACACGCCGCAGCTGGTGGTGAATGGCAAATCATCCTGCATAGGATCAGATGAAGCCGCAGTAACTAACGCAGTAGGCGACGCGTTGGCCAGCGCTGCTGAACAAACCCTGACTATAAAAGGGCAACTGCAATCCGGCAAGGCAAGTCTTGCTTACGAATTTACAGACAATGCCGCCAACAGCCGCCTGCTGGTCGCCGTAGTGCAAAAACATGCTGTCAGTAAAGTAACCAGGGGAGAAAACGAAGGCCGCGTGCTTTCTCATGTGCAGATAGTACGGGACCTTCACTCATTCGGCCTCGGAGCCAGGCAGGGCACTGTGCAGGTTAATTTATCCGGCGATTTTAATACACAGGAGTGGGAACTGATTGGTATGATCCAACATTCAGGAACAGGAGCTATTGAAGCGGTCACGCGTGCTTCCCTGTAATTACGCTCATTCAAAAGAAACAAGGGCGTCTCAAAAATAATTGAGACGCCCTCTTGTTTTTAAACACTTATACCTGCTGTTTTAAAAGCTGATTGTCACCGCCATATTAAACCGGTATTCGCCGTTGCTTTCCTTCCTGAAAATATAGGCGGAGTCTGAAAACGATGCCTTATAAATGGAGTCCCCGATTTTAATAGATTTAATAGACGTTCCAAAGGCTGGGCAAGGTATTACTTTCGAAACGCCTTTATCAACAATTGTCAGATCATAAGAATCTCTTCCCTGAAATTCATAGGCGGTAATAATACCTGACAGCTTATTTTCATGAATACTATGCATTTCAGCTTTAAACCGGGTAAAATTTCTATATAAAATAGTTCCTAAAATAGCTTGTGCCATCACCATAATGGCTAATAAAACTTTCATGGTGGGATTCATTTTCTCCATACAGATACTCCTTTTTCGGCGCAGAATAGGTCAACTAAGCGACAACAGCATGCTAATTTATCAATTTTCATTTAGAAAAAAAGCGGGTGTCTCAAAATTACTTTTGAGACACCCGCTTTTTTTATGCAAATGGTTTCAAATTTTTACATCTCATTGGCAAAGCCCGTCCGTTTTGAAAACTCCGCATTTAAACCCGGATACATCTTCCGGAACATTGTATAAGTTACACTTACCATCACAAACGCCACAACAGCGTCTACGGTTGCCGGTAACCCAAGTACGCTTAGTTTTGATGCAAAGGCAAAGACGATATCAAAAAAGATCCCGGCGAACACCCATTCCTTTAACCGGAGCAGCTTACCAGGAGTTAAAAGAACGGCTACACCGGACAGCTTGAAAATACCAAGCAGGTATATAAAATGTGAGGGGTATCCCAATTGCTGCGTTATTCCCCATACAATTGGATTTCCGGTGATTTCAAAAAATCCGCTTGCTCCAAACCACAACGAAGTGAGCACGGTTCCTATCCAATAAATTGTTGTTACAGTTTTCTGTGTCATGAGAATTTGGTTTATGTTATCAATGACACAAAGTTGTAACAGGAAGAAGGAATAGTCCAGGTAATTTGAGGTGAAGCGGACAAATGGAAAGGCTGATTAGACAATACAGGGTGTAAAAAAACTGGTTAAAGCCGGGTATCTCTAAACGATTACCTGGCTTTAATTGCTGCCTTTTCAACTAACGCTTTTCAACAGCCGATTTTAATTTCAGAATCTCCTGTTCATGCCGTTTTAGCTGTGCATCCTGTTTAAGAATATACAAAGTCAACTCCTCTACCTTCTGCAGTAGTTTCCTATTCATCTCACCCAAATCCTGCCCCTGCTCTTTTACCTCTTTTTCTGAAGGCATATCCGGCAAATGTTTATGTTGTTTAATAAAGGCATCTACGTCAGACAAAGCCGGTAAATCATAATCCGGTGCAAACACAAAATCAGGCCAGGCAGTATAGGCCTTCACTTTTATCCTGGTAAAAATAGCGTCGCCATTCACTGCCAGTTTGTATCCCTTCGTATCAGTGGTGCCGATGCCTACATTTCCGTTAGTGGCGTTCTGAGCGCCGGCCAGGATAATATCTCCATTGGATTTGAACAATAACGGCGCATAATACCCCGAACCTTGCCTCACTGCGTAAAATTCCAGTGTAGGCCCGGTAGCATCTCCGCTAAAGTAACCATCCTTCCTTAAAGACGCTTCCCAGAGAAAGGGTTTACCAGTTGCAATACCGGTGGTAGTTTTTACAGTGAATTTTAAATCCATATAAGCGTTGGCGTCTCCATCGCTCAAAAAGTTTACGCCTCCTCTCGTGGCGCCCATATCTATCGCCAGCTTGTCTGCGATAGGCGCCATTCCAATTCCAACATTACCATTGCTGGTGAATGTCCCTTTCAGATTCAGGTTGCCATTGCCATCCAAAAACATCACCTGGTCTGTATCGGTTGCATAATCTATTGCACCATTATCATGAGCGAGCCAGCGAAATCTGAAATTGGTAGTCTTTAAACCGGTCATGCCAAAATTGATGGAGGCGCTGCTTTGGTAAATAAACCCGGACCTGAAATTGCCGCTGTATAACCCGGTAGTGATCGTATTGGCGTAAGCGTTTGGGAAATTCAATGTACTGAATGTATCTGTTTGGGCTTTTACAGGAAACCATGCACATAACAAAATCAAAAAACTGAGGAAAACTCTGGTCATAGGGATTAAATTACATTATATTAAAAGCATTAACATTTAATTTCTTGTCCGGGTAAAACATTGTGAAATCAAGGCACAGAATGGGTATAACATCGCACAGTAACTTATCAAACCAAACAGGTATACCTCAAAAAACGGGAAAATCCGGGTTATAACTCTTACGGGTAACACTTTACTTTTCCAGGTATATTTCGAACGGTAAGGAACGAATTTTCATAAATGTTTCAAATATGGTATAAAGAAAGCACAATACAAAATAGTGCAATTTTGCGAATGTTCAAATCTCTTTTAATACTTTTCAAATTATACACCTCATTGCATAAATTCAAGCCTCTTGTCAACTTATCTACTTCACCCAATCCGCAATCGTAACCCCGCCAAGATACCCCATAACAAGGACCACCAGCCACCCTGCCAGCTGCATCCATACAGGATGCCGGTAATGTTGCAATAACCTTGCGCTGCCTGCCGCCACCAATACCACCGCAAGCGCCACCGGCAATATAAGACCGTTAAGCGCGCCTGCCATCAGCAACAGCTGCACAGGGTTGCCGGCTATTACAAAAACAACAGTGGAAAAAAGTATAAAAACGCTGATAAACCAACGCTCATTCGCCGCAATAAAAGGATGAAATGTTTTCAGAAAAGAAACAGAAGTATAAGCCGCGCCTACCACAGAAGTAATAGCAGCGCTCCACATTACGATACCAAAGAAACGGTAACCGATCTCCCCTGCCGCGATCCGGAATACAGACGCCGGAGGATTACCACTGTCGAACACCGCGCCCTGTGTGATAATACCCAATGCCGCCAGGAACAATAAGACGCGCATAACAGCGGTAATAACAATGCCGCTTACGGCACTGCGGTTAACAAACCGTACCTGTGATGTTCCGCTGACGCCAGCGTCCAGCAGCCGGTGTGCGCCGGCAAAACTAATGTAACCGCCAACGGTTCCACCCACAAGCGTAACAATGGCTTTGGTATTAATTACTGCGGGCCATACACTTTGCCGCACCGCCTCCACCATTGGCGGATGGGAACTGATGGCTACGTACAAGGTAAGCAGCACCATCAGGATGCCGAGCCAGCGCGTAAACTGATCCAGCACATTGCCGGCCTCCTTCATCCAGAAAATAAACAGCGCGATACCACAACTCAGCAACGCACCATAAACAGTATCCATACCGGTGAGTACCTGTAACCCCAATCCACAGCCGCCTATGTTGGCAATGTTAAAGGCAAGTCCGCCTGTTACCACCAAAGCCGCCAGTACATATCCCAGCCCTGGCAACAGCGCGTTGGCAAGATCCTGCGCGCGGTACCCGGAAACAGTGAGGATACGCCAGATATTCAGTTGCGCACCGATGTCGAGCAACACCGATATCAATATTACAAATCCGAAAGACGCCGCCAGTTGCTGCGTAAATACCGTTGTTTGTGTCAGAAAACCGGGACCAATGGCGGAAGTAGCCATGAGAAAGGCTGCGCCAAGCAGCACGGAAGATTTTTGTTTACTCAAGGCCGTTGTATAGTTAATTGATGATGATGTAATGCAGCATGAATGGTGCGCGCAAATTCGACAGCATGTGCGCCATCGCCGTGAATACAGATGGTTTCAGCCGTCATCGGAATCGTATGCCCGTTAACGGTAGTTACCTTTTGGTCAGCGACCATCTGCAATACCTGGGCTATTACCTGCTCCTCTTTTTCAATAAGCGCGTTGGGCTGTGTGCGGGGAGTGAGTGAACCGTCGTCCTGGTAGGTCCTGTCGGCAAATACTTCGCTGGCTGTTTTAAGTCCGGCCTCCCTGGCGGCGGTAATAAGCCAGCTGTTACTAAGACCGAAAAAACAAAGCCGGGAGTCCACATCTTTCACTGCTTTAACAATCACGCGTGCCATAGCTGGAGACTTAGCCGCCATGTTATACAATGCGCCATGCGGCTTTACATGCCGCATAGTGGTGTCGAGCGATTTGCAAACCAGTTGCATGGCATACAGTTGCGTGGTAACCAATTCATACAATGCATGATCTGAAAGCTGCTGTTCTGTTCTGCCGAAATGCTCTTTATCTGCAAACCCCGGGTGGGCGCCAATAGCCACGTTATGTTCAAGCGCCAGCGTTGCCGTTCGCAGCATCGTATCATGATTGCCGGCGTGGTAGCCGCAGGCAATATTGGCGCTGCTGATAAAAGGCATAATAGCGGCATCGTTGTCCAAACCCTCTCCCATGTCGCAGTTGAGATCTATATAGTGCATAGTGATGATGATTAAACAGGCTGCTGTTGCAACCACTCCTCCAGTCGTAATTTACAGGCATTTTGAAGAAAGAGCAAGTCCTGCTCCTGTTTCCACAACAAGGCCAACGCCTTTTTTTCCTCCGTCATGCTGAAATGAATCTCCTGGTATGGCATGCGTTGCGAAAGGGAAGGCATATCCGCGGTTATCACGTGCGCCAGCCGCCCATATCCACCGGTGGTTTGATGGTCGGCCATCAGTATAATGAGTTGCCCGTCCGGCAATAACTGGATGGTGCCCCTGGTGGTACCGGCAGATAGCTGTTCCTCCAGCGGCTCAGTAGCCAGTGCCGGTCCGCTTAACCGGAACCCCATCCGGTCGCTTTGTTCTGTTAAGGTGAAGGCGGCGTTGGTAAATTGCTGACGGGTATTCTCGGATAACAGGTTCCATTGAGTGCCCGGCAATGCATGTATAATGCCGTTTTTGGTATAAAGATGGCTTACATCAGCGGTCCATGGCAATGCTACAAACTCTTTGCCCTGGAACCACGACGGGGAAATATTGCCCGGCCGCAGGTGGAGGCGGTCATTTTTTTTCAGCGGCCGGCCATCAAACCCGCCGGCGCCTGCCTTTAAATGGGTGCTGTAGCTTCCCAGCCAGGGCGTCAATGCCAATCCTCCCCGTACTGCCAGATAGCACCGCGCACCGGAAACAGGCTTGTTAAAACGCAACACCGCTTGTTTGCTGACCAGCACCGGCCGGTTAATATCGAGGGGCCTGCCATTGACGATTGCGCCGAAATCAGCGCCGGATAAGGCGATCATGGCTTCTGTATCAAACAGGAAAGCAGATGCCGGAAAGTGCAGTTCAATAGCCGCTTCGGTAATGTCGTTCCCCACCAGGCTGTTGGCAACCGCCAGTGCAACGCGATCCATAGCCCCGCCCGGGTTAATGCCCAGGTGCTGATAACCGTACCGCCCTGCATCCTGGATGGTATCCAGCAATCCTTGTTGTATTACCTGTATCAATGTTTTCTGGTCTTAATGTGTCAAATATAATGGGTCATCTCCCGGAAATCTTCCAGTGATACCGGCATAAACTTCACCTGGTCGCCAGGTTCGCAATAACAAGGGGTTTCCGCAGCGGCGTCAAATAACCGCAAAGGGGTACGACCAATAATATTCCAGCCCCCCGGCGATTCCTGCGGATAAATACCGGTTTGCACACCGGCAATACCTACACTTCCTGCCGGTACCCTGAGCCGGGGCTGCTTTAACCGGGGCGTAACCAGCAAGTCGTGAACGCTACCCATGTAGGGAAAGCCGGGCAGAAATCCCAGCATATACACCGTATAGGTTTGTTCCGTATGCAGTTCGATGACATGCTCCGGGGAAACTTTTTTGCTCTCCGCCATCGCATGCAGGTCAGGTCCGAGGGAAGGATGATAACATACAGGGATCTCCAACAGGCGGGGTGGCGGGCTGGCAGTGATTTCCGCTGCCCCGTCCAGCGTTGCCGCAATCAATTCCCGGATCTTTTCACCGGCGTAACTATGCTGTTGACGATACAGCACCACCGCATCATATACCACCGTCAGCGAGGCATAGGCCGGAATGAGATCCAGGATGTAAGGCAGATGCAGCTCCCGTAGCCGCCGGAACGCCTGCATCACCTGGCCATGAATATCCCCGCCGATCTGTTGTTCCCATTCGATAATAACAGCCCGGTCGCCCAGGGAAGATATACGGTAGCTCTTGTGCATATATTTATGAAGATAAAATAACTTTAAAACATTATGGTACATTGCTGTTAATACCGTAATTTCAGGGTACATAACATATCTATGAATGCACCTTTTTAGCCTGGCAAAGCTTAAATTGGGTCCATCACTACTTTTATTGCTATTAGCGGATTGTTTTATTTTTTCGGGAGTAAAGGCACAAATCAAAGCAGACTTCAATGCTTCATCAACCAGCGATTGCGAACTGCTACTAACAACATTTAGTGATAAATCGACAGGCCAGCCTGTATCCTGGCAATGGGACTTTGGTAACGGTTATACCTCTACTGAACAGCACCCAGGGGCTACCTATGTCAAACCGGGTGTGTACACCGTGTCCCTCACCGTGAAAGATGCAGCCGGACAATCTTCTACCATCACCAAAACAGGATTTATTACAGTAAGATCTAAGCCCAAAGTGGACTTCACGGCTACCAATGTAACCGGCTGCGCGCCTTTGCAAACCACCTTCACCGATAAATCAGACCCGGTAAGCGGCACCCTGCTCACTTATACCTGGGACTACGGAGATGGAACTACCGGCACCGGCAGCACCAGCACACATACTTATCAGCAGGCAGGAAAATATCCCGTAACACTCATCGTTACCAACAGCTATCAATGCACCAGCTTTAAATTGGTAGATACGCTGGTAAGGGCATCCCCTCCTATTGTGGCCGGTTTTACGGTCGCCGATAAAATATTCTGCAGCGCACCCGCCATTGTGCAGCTCACCAATACCTCCACTGGTCCCGGCCAACTGGCCTATAACTGGACTTTTGACGACGGAAGCACCTCTTCTTTAAAAGATCCCGGCACACATACTTTTACCAGCAAGGGCCTTCATTCGGTTACACTGACGGTGACCAACGAACTGCATTGCAGCTCGGTTAAAAAAGCAGCCGATATTAACGTAGCCGCCTATACTACCGACTTCACCTTTCCATCTCCCGTTTGTTCCAATACGCCGGGCATTTACAGCGGTGTATTTGCTACTACCGGTCAGCTCAGTGTAGCCTGGGAGATCAACGGTCAACCGGCTTTAAATAACCCGGATAATACTACCACCTACACCCCGCCTGCTACCGGTCCGTTACATGTTAAACTAACCGCTACCTACGGCAAATGTGTGGATGTAGCAGAAAAAACACTGGATGTTAAACCATCACCAGCTGCCAACATCGCTGTAACCGTTCCCCTTTTCTGCAACCTGCCGGCTACCGCCACGTTCACCGATAACGCCCCTGCGGCCGCTGCCTGGAAATGGGATTTTGGCGACGGGCAAACCGCTACCACGCAACACCCCGCACATACCTATGCTGCAGAGGGCAACTACACCGCTACATTGCTAACCACCAGCAAAGATGGCTGTATGGCTACCACCAGCAGCAGCTTCGATATATCTCCGGTAAAAATAACCGCAACAGCAAAAGACAACAGCGGTTGCGAAGGACTAACGGCCAGCTTCAGCGCCGCTACCAACAATGCAGACGTCATTAAAACCTACCTGTGGGATTTTGGCGACGGCAGTCCCGCATCGGCATTGGCAACTCCTGCCCATCAATACAATAATGCAGGCATCTATACAGTTTACTTAACCTATACTACCGTCAATGGCTGCACGGGAAAGGTACAGACCGTGAATAAGGTAGAAGTATATAAGAAACCGGTTCCTGATTTCGTTTCACCAGATGCGCCGAAAATATGCGGTAATAATCCCGCTGCATTTAAAGACCAGTCAGATATTGGCGACAGCTGGCGCTGGGACTTTGGAGACGGAGCAGCCGGCGCCGGCAAAAACACCACGCATAGCTATCAACGCCCCGGAACGTATGATGTGCAGCTGGTAGTGGGTAATCACACCTGCTATGATACTATTGCGAAAAAGGAATACATTACTGCTACCAATCCATTCCCACGGTATGCGATACGGCCGGTGGATTGTGACAAGCGCACCGCCATCGTTTTCGAGGATCATTCTTTAGGAGCGGAATCCTGGGAATGGGATTGGGGCGACGGTACCGATACGGCCTATCGTAAGGCTACGGCTACTTTAACACACGTTTACCCGGGCAGCGGTACTTACCAGGTAGTGCTGACGACGAAAGACAGTCACTGTACCACGCATGAAGGATTGATGGTAACCGTGATCGCGCCATCTCCCGTAGTTATCAGCACAGATAAAACTACTTTATGCAGCAATGAGTTGCTGAATGCGGCTATTACCAGCTACAACCCTGCTATATATAAAGCGTCAGGCTACAAATGGCTGGCGGATGGCATCGACCAGAGCGATCCCGACAACCAGCAAACATTCATCTACAAAGATCTTCCTCCAGGTAAAAAACTGATACAATTATCAGCCGAAAACCTGCAGGGCTGTATAGACCTCAGTAACATTATACCCGTAAACGTTCGCGGACCTGTTGCCGGGTTTAAACTGCCGGCCGCAAAATGCGCCGGCACCGAACTCACTTTCACGGATGTTACCACTACGAAATACAGTGCAGGTATCAGTCAATGGCAATGGGATTTTGGCGATGGCACCCCGGTAGCAACTTTTACAAAAGGACCCTTCGTACATACCTACGGGCAGCCGGGCAATTACAACCCGATGCTGAAGGTAACAGATAAAGAGGGTTGTGTAAGCTATGGTTATGACAACACCCTCCAGGTAAAAGGCCCCCACGCTGTATTCGACGCCAGCAGTTATCTTGTAAAACCAGGTACAGATGTATTCTTCTATAACAAATCCAATGAAACCGGTGGCACTATTACCAGTGTAAACTGGAGCTTTGGAGACGGGCATACTTCTGCCGCCACCGGAACAGTGGTAAACAACTACACGCTGTCGGGAACCCACCAGGTAGTACTGCGCGTGAAGGATAACAATGGTTGTGAAGACAGTGCCAGGAAACAGGTAAGAGTGTCTGCTGTTGGTGCAGCCTTTACCCATAGCGCTATTTTTGCGAATGGCGGCAGTTGCGCACCTATGATCTTCTTCTTTACCAATACTTCCCTCAGCTATATTTCCAGCCATTGGAGTTTTGGTGATGGCACCACTTCTACAGAAGCGGATCCCATTCATACCTATACGGAACCCGGACGTTATGAAGTGATACTAACCGCCCGGGGTGAAGCCGGTGTAACAGATCAATACATTGATACCATAGAAGTTAAAGGCCCCTATGCCGCTATAATAGCCAGTTCTGACGGCGGCTGCCTGGAAAAGGAGATCCGGTTTAACGTGGTTAGCAAGGGTACACAGGATTTCAGCTGGGATTTTACAGATGGTATTATCCTTCATACCAACGACCAGGTGGTGACGCATGTTTTTAAAACGCCAGGCATTTATCAGCCGAGGCTGCTCCTCACTGATGCAGCCGGTTGCAGGGGCAGCGCACTGCTGCGCAACCCGATTGTTATTGATAAACTTGATGTGCAGTTATCACCCACGCCGGCTATCCTTTGCGGTAAAGGAACGGTTACTTTTAATCCTGTATTCAACAGTTTTTCGATTGATCAATTAGGGAAGCCGGCTACCTATCAGTGGGACTTCCATCCCACATTGGTGCCCTCCAATGAAACTACGGCCACACCGTCTTTCTTTATCCCCGCACCGGGTAAGTATGATTTTAGTCTTACTACCACTACCGCCTATGGTTGTAAACAAACAGTAACTACAAACGTAAACGTATATACGAAGCCTGAAGCCAGCATTGCCGGACCTGATAAAGTGTGTGTGGAATCGCCGGCCAGCTTCACCGGCAGTGCTGCCAACGATAATGGTCTCACCTGGGAATGGAACTTTCATAACGGGCAAACCCCTGCCGGCAGTAAACCTCCGCAACAGGTGTTCTCTCAGCCTGGTCCGGTAGATGTGTCGCTTATTGTTGCCAATAAAGACGGATGTACAGATACGGCCCACCACCTGCTCAACGTGCAGCCTTTACCCAATGCAAAGGCCACCTCACTGAGTGAATTTATCTGTTTACATAATACCACTGTGCTACAGGCTTCCGGAGGCACCAGTTATGAGTGGACACCCGTAACAGGGCTTAGCAACCCGCTGACCGCCAGCCCTGCGGCAAGTCCTGATACCAATACCACCTACCACGTGAAAGTAACAGACAGCAATGGATGCGTTAACACAGATCAATTAACGCTGCAGGTAATCCAACCCTTTAAGGTAACGGCCACACCGGATACCTCCCTGTGCCTTGGCGCAGTACTGCCATTATACGCTTCCGGGGCCGACTATTACAAATGGGAAGGCAGCGGCCTGGCAAATCCAAATGCAGATGCCACCACGGCTACCTTAACGAATACAGGCAACTATACCTACACCGTAACAGGCTATGACAGCAAAGGATGCTTCTCCGATAAATCATCCCTGCAGGTAACCGTAGCGCCCCACCCATCGGTAAATACAGGACCCGACAGGAATGTTCCGGCGGGCACTCCGGTACATTTGACCGCCGCCGCAAGTAACGATGTAGTCAGCTATAAGTGGTCGCCGCAACAGGACCTCAATTGCCCTGGCTGTGGCAGCATACAGGTGATTCCCAATCTTACCACCATCTATTCCGTAGAAGTGGAAAACCGCTATGGTTGCAAAGCAACAGATGATGTTACCGTACACGTTCTGTGTAACCAGTCCGCCGTTTTTATGCCCAACGCATTTACGCCCAACCAGGATGGTCAGAACGACCGCATTTATCCTAAGGGAAAAGGCGTAAAAGAAATTGAATACCTGCGCATCTATGATCGCTGGGGAAAACTGGTATTTGAAAAAACACATTTCCAGATCAATATACCTTCCGCGGGCTGGGATGGCCGGATAAACAATACAGCGGCCGCTTTTGGAAGCTATATTTATTACATGCAAACCATCTGCGAAAACGGAGAAAAATTTGAATTCAAAGGAAGCATTTTACTGGTGAAGTAGTCGTTCTAAACCTGGAGCAGCTACCACCATCATCTTCATGGAGCTGTATGCCCCGTCCAACAACCGGTACGGCCGTTCGTTTACCATCTGCACAAACTCAATACTAAGCGCCAGGAACAACGGGAAAGGGCTGTGCGGAGAAACGCTGGCGGTAAGCGTCAACGGCGCGGTAAAGCGGCTATCCAGCAGCAATGGGGTACTGCTTACTTCGTCGCTTTCAAAGCGCGCTCCGGCAAAATCAATCGCACTCACTCCGCAGGTAATGATGACATGTGTTGCGCCGCGGGGAGCCTGCACCTCCTTTGCCGGCAGGAAAGGTGGTATTACAATGGTTCCCTTGCCGGTATCACGATCAATGGCGGCCGTTAGAGGTGCATAAAAAGAAGTATTCATCACGCGCTCCGTATTGAATTCAAAATGCTCCAGGATCTTTATATCGCCATCCATCACGTTGCGCCATCCGCGCTCACTGGTCGCATCAGCCTTTATCACCTTCAGGAATTCCCGGAGGAGGCGGGGTGTAACGCCACCATCAGCTGCGTTCCTTATCATATTACGGAAAGCGGTGCGAAGCAGTTTCCCGGCCCTGCCAGCCCTGCCAAATTCCCAACTATTTTCCCTGCTGCGCTGGAAGGCAGGGTCTGTGGCCACCCGGGCGCCCGGCACACCGGATCTTTTTCTGACCACGTAACCATGTTTGGTTTTATAAAATGATAAATTTTCGAGTGGGCCAGTAAATTGCAACAATCCATCTTGTTTGCTCATAGTAAAGTGTTTTCGTTAGAAGAAAGGCAATTTAGGTAGCTATGCCTGTCAAGCTGCGCCTGTTGATCAACCAGGTACTATGCGAAGTTCTTTACCGGCGGGCAGACGTAAAAACAAACCCGCCGCTTTTGCCGCTTTTTGTCACATTTTGCCGGAAATGGTTGGGGCATAGTGTATGGGGAGTGCATGGGAAGTCCATTGGAAGGGCATGAGGAGTGCATGGGGAGTGCATGATAACCGTATAGATAACGCAGGATATACGCAGGGATCAGGCATGGCTGAAGCAGGTGCTTTCCAACCCGCACTCCTGTCACTGGCAGGCGCAAGAAATGGTAAAGTTCCTGGTAATAAATGAATGGTTTCAGGGCTGGGAGCCCCTTCTTACTCGCCAAAAGTATGGATCACCTTCGGCTCACCATTCCTCGTAATGTCGCTGATCAATGCGCTGTCGCCGGGATAAAATAAGCGCTTCCCGGCGCAGGTATGCAACCCACAGGGCCAGCAGGAAATTATGTTCTGTTGGATATTGATGTAATCCTCTCCCCTGTAGCTGACCAGTGTTACACTCCCGCCCTGCTTAAGCGATACAAAGCTGTCGATGGCATGTTTCAGCCAGGGTAAATTCGCCACAGGGTTTTCCACATTACAGGCGGTTGGCTTCTTCCTGTCTTTCTTACAGGCTGCTACTAACAATGCTGCAGCTAAAATACAGTAGATAAATCTCATAGGGTTGCATTTTTTCATTAAACGTTTTTATCCTGCATAAAGTTACATGTTATTAAAGCTAACGCACGGTAATGCCATAACGCATACCATTACCGGCCATCGGTACAACCAATTGCACTTCCATTCCATTCAGCGTATAGTCTGTAATATATACCGTGTTACCGAATACTTTACTGGTCGACTTCACCTTATACCCCTCTTTCAATAATTGTTGTTGAACGGTTTCCAGGTCTTTTTTATAGATAGTGTTGTAGGTTATTGTATTAGGCCTGTCAGAATACAATATTTTTTCCATAGTTAATGTTCCACCCTCCTTTTTCAGTTCATAAGCATGGTATGTATACGGCTCCTCCGGCGGCATTCTTTTATTGGCCAAAACAAACTTCTGCTGATCCTCCATCTCTATCCTGAAAGCGTCCATACTCATTTTATTCATCTGCCTTAACTTTTCAAGACTAAAGCTTTGGGCAAAGGTACTTCTGCCTAGTAACAATAAAATGATAACTGCAATCGTCTTTATTTTTCTCATAACGTCTTCTTGAGTTTAATTTGCTTCCGGTTCATGCATCAGCGCTTCCGGAAAACTATAGTTATGCTTCAATAATTTTCCAGGATGTAACACTATCATCTTTACCAAGTGCTTTTTTCAAATACTGCTTAATGAAATCAGCCAGGGCGTCCAGATTTTCCGGATCATGCTCCCAGGTACAGTACTCGCTTGCTTTCCAATCTACCAGGCTCATGCCGTCTTTTTCAAACGTATCCAGATCCCATTGCTTTAATTGTATAACGGGATCATTGGTAAAAGGATAATATACATTCAACATATCCCAGGTAAGCTGTAACCAGTACTGAGGAGCTGTTGCGTGCTCAAATGTAATGATGCACTTCGTGTTTCCGTAAATCGCGAAATCCATCACTTTTTGCAGGTATTCCCTGATGTTTATTTGTTCCATATTCTTTGCAAAAGCAGGCAGTGTTTATATACCGGCGCTGTTTTAAATCTCAAAGTAACCATCACACGGGCCATAATAAATACCTGCTTTCAGGTATTTATCTGCCGGTAAAACTGTACTACTTTTAATTGTCATGAAAAGTCAATACCAATATACGCTTGCAGAAATTATCAAAATGAAATAATTGATGAACCAAAATAATCTATTTAAGATAGTATCGCTGCTAATAAGCAGCTTTTTTTATTTTACTTCGTGCGCGCAGGAAATGGAATATGCCATCCCACCGGGACAGTTTAGCCGGATACAACCTATGAGCGAGGGACTCCTGAGCGTAAAAACAAAAAGAGATGGACTATATGGTTTTATCAATGCGGCAGGTGAGTGGAAAATACCCGCCCAATATAATCTGTCATCCCCGTTTAGTGAAGGCTTCGCATCGGTAGTACCAGCGGGTGCTGATCTCTATGGTTATATTAATAAAACAGGAAAACTGGTTATTGAACCAGGATTTAAGGACACAAGACCTTTTTCCTGTGGACGCGCCATTGTGTGGATCCCAGGTGGCAAAGGCTGGGCCTGTATCAATACTAATGGTAAAATAATATTTACGGCGGAAAGTATAAAAGCCGAACCTACCAGTATGCCCTATATGTTTAAAGAAGGTCTGCTGGAAGTTTTCCAGGCAGATAAAGATAATAATTTCCGTCATGGATTTGCGGATACGGCCGGCCGGCTGGTGATCCCCTATCAGTATAGCAATACCTTTTATTTTTCAGATAGTGTGGCGGTTGTAACAGGAACAAAAAAATCAGGGAACCAAAACGAAGGAGATGAATACCATGCAATAATTGATAAGAAAGGTAATACCTTGTTTACCATTGCCAGCAATATAAATGATGTAACAATATTTAAAAAAGGTATCGCCAGGTTTCTTGCAGATGGGCATTGTGGATTAGTGGATAAGAAAGGTACAATAAGGTTAGCTCCCCGTTTTGACAGGTTACCACCAGATTACAGTGGCGGGCCTCTTTGGGGCATCATACGTGGAAAGGCGGGCGACAGCAAAGAGGGCTTCCTGTACTTATTGGACAGCAATTTTACAGAAACAGGCAAACTACTTTTGTATGCCGCAGGTAAACGTATTACCGGCACTGAAGGCAATTTTAGCGAAGGGCTACTGGCCGTAAGACAAGATGATTTATGGGGTTATGTTGACACAAAAGGTAAATGGATCATACCACCACAATTTACCGAGGCCGGGCAATTTTATGAAGGGCTGGCTATTGTAAGCAATAATGAGGATTCAGTAAGCATTATTAAGAATCCATTGAGAAAGCTTACATCTTATTAGTTATTGCCAGAAGGAGTGATTCAAGGGGACTGTAAGAATACAGCCCCCTTTTTTATATACCAGTGAACTATTGCTCGTAACCCGGATTCTGTTGTCCTTTCATATTGGGCGCATTGTCAATATCGCCCTGCGGAAAAGGCATCAGATAATCTTTGTCCTTTCTGAATACACGTTTTTCCACTGCACCTTTCATCTGGCTGCCATTGAGTACGATCGACCGGTTCAATACCGTTTCTGCAATTTTCCATCTGCGCACATCTGAGTAATACAATCCCTCTCCCGCAAATTCCACGCGGCGCTCATGACGGATTCGCTGACGCATATCTTCCTTTGACAATCCCGCTGGCAGCGCCGGCATATTTACGCCGGGTCTCGCACGTACTGCATTGATGGCATCGTATACATCCTGCGTAGGGCCACCCACTTCATTTTGCGCTTCTGCATACATCAGCAGGATATCAGCATAGCGGAGAACGATCCCATTGATTTGCGAAAGACTGGTGCCACCAATTGCATTTGACAAACTGGTATTGTTGTCATACACAGTATACTTTTTAAAACTGTAACCAGTGTATACCCCTGGCCATCCATCTGCATCTACCGGATAAGGTACGCTATTGTATGACACACCTCTCCGGAAAATGGTTTGGTCCATACGCGGATCCCTGTTGGCATTATTTGGATTTTTGGGATTTTGTACCGCATCATCCGGGTTATAGAGGGAGCCATCTTTCATTTCATATTCATTGACGAGATCTTGTGTGGGTTCGATAGAACTCCATCCGGGGGAATTTACCGGATTATAAATGCCCAGGTAAATATCCCAGCTGGTGGGATATTTTGGTTGCAGGAATTCCACGTTAAAGATCACTTCACTGTTATCTTCGTTTGCTTCCAGGAACAGGCCACGGTAGCTGGGGAACAACGAAAAATTCATTCCCATTACTTTTTTGGCAGCATCCGCCGCATCCTTCCATTTTTCCTGGTAAAGATATACCCGTGCAAGTAAACCCCATGCAGCACCTTTGGTAACACGACCTTTGTCGGCAGGTGTATCAGGCAGCAGTCCGGTCGCCTCCAGCAAGTCTTTTTCCACCTGGGCATACACTTCTTCTTTTGTACTTTTTGTAGCATTTACCTGTTCAAGATCCGGCTGATCGAGGATCATTACCACGCCACCCCAATAGTTTGCCAACAGGGAATAATAGTATCCGCGGAGAAAATGGGCCTCTCCTTTCATCGTATTTTTTAATGTTTCGTCCATATTGACTTTATCAATATTTGACAGGAAGTTGTTGGTAGCCGAAATACCGCCATAGGCGCCATCGTAGAGACCAGCCATCCCGCCCATATCGGAAGGAGTTTGCGCACTGAGAGAAATATTCTTCCATCCTTCCCATGGATAATTACTAAATGCGTTTGGCGTTAATACATCCAGGTACGGGAGCACTTCTTCTGTAACATCCCATAAAGCAGAATAGCAACCGATATTTGCCGCTTTGGCATCCTCCACTGTTTTCCAGAATACTTCCGGAGAGATAGCATCTGTAGGGTATTTATCCAGGAAATCCTTACCACAGGAAAAGCTGCTAAAGACCAGTGCTGTGGCGCCAATATATAAGAGATACTTTTTCATGTTCTTCAAATTGAGCAATAAGCGTGTTAGAATTTCAGATTTAATCCGGCAGAAAGAATCCTTACGTTAGGATACTGTGCTGAAGATGTAGTGGAAAAATCTTTTTCCGGATCAAGCCCTTCAAACCTGGTGAAGGTAAATGCGTTCTGCGCATCCACATACACCCTTAAGCCTTGTATTTTCACGCGCGACAACCACCTTTCAGGAAGGGTAAATCCAATTTGTATATCCTTGATACGCAGGAAAGAGGCGTCCTGCAGCCAGAAGCTGTTGTTGGCGTAGTTTTGACTGGAAGAAGCGCTGTACTGCAATAAGCGTGGCAGTTTTGCATTGGGGGTTTCCGGTGTCCAGGTATTGCCTGGCTCCCAGCGTTTAAGTACGCCGGCGCCATTCAGGAACGGGAAGTATAACTCGCTGCCAACATAAGCATCTACATCGGATACGCCCTGTACATTTATCCTGGCATCAAATCCTTTCCAGGCCGCAGTGAGGTAACCACCGTAGGTCCACGTAGGAATCGGTTTGCCCGTTACCTGCCTGTCGTTTGCATCAATTACGCCATCCGGCTTCCCGGCAGGGCCGCTGATATCCTCGAATTTGATATCTCCTGGTTTGGTGGGAACCGCGTTTTGTTTCGGACTGTTATCAACTTCTTCCTGGCTTTGGAAAATTCCGAGTGCTTTCCACATATAATACGCATTGATTGGCTGCCCCGCAATGAGCGCATTAAGGCTTAATTGCGGATCAGGAATACTTACCACTTCATTTCGTATATGCGTTACGTTAATCCCGGCGGAGAATTTCACCTGGCCAAATTCCTGGTTGTAACCGGCCGACAGCTCCCAACCCTTATTGCTCACGCTCGCAAGGTTTTTCGTAGGTGCGTTCCTGATACCGATAAAACCGGGCAGCTGTATCGTCCGAAGAATACCATCACGGTCGTCCTGGAAATAATCAAAATTAACGTTAATCCTGCCTTTCAGCATGGAGGCATCAAACCCTATATTTTTCTTGGTACCTACTTCCCATTGAATGTTCTGGTCTACAATCGACATCTGCGCAATCCCCGTCATGATCAGGTCATTGAACGGATAAAAACGGGCAAATGCCAGGGTGGGCAGATAGGCATACAACCCAATCTGATCATTACCCGAACGCCCCCACGAACCACGTATTTTCAGTTCATTAAACACCTGCTGCGACTCCATAAACGATTCTTTTGAAATACGCCATGCAGCTAATATTGATGGGAAGAAGCCCCAGCGGCTATCGGGCGCAAACCGGGATGAACCATCGTACCTGGCAATAGCTTCCAGCATGTATTTTTCCTTATAGGCATAATTGAATCTGCCGATATAGGAACGCAATGCCCAACCATTTGAAGTACCGTTAACCAATGGTGTTTCCAATCCGGCGTTGATTTCCGTTAATGAATTATTTACAAAACCCATGATAGAACCGGAAAGCGAACGGTAATCGTTTTTCTCCTGTGAATAAATACCAGCCAGGGTAAAGTCGTGATCATCCGCAATCACCTTATGGTAAGTCAGGCTGGTAAAAACAGTAGCATACAAATTTTTCTCCCAGCTGTTCTGTGCCTTGGCACCTCCGGCATTCATGGTGGAAGCTACCTGGTTGGTTTTGGGATTGTAAATATCCGTTTTGGGGGTAAAGATTTCGTTGTCCGCATTCCTATAGTCGATGCCACCCGTTAAATTAAACTTCAATCCATCAATAATTTCATAATTCAGGAAGGCGTTGCCGTTGAAAACATTGATGGCTGCATCATTCTTTCCTTCATTAATCATAGCCAGTGGATTACGGAACTGTGTATTGATGGAATTCACCCAGGTTCCGGCATATTCTCCATCGGCTGTATAGGTACCATAAAATGGCAGTGTTCTGTTAAGTTCTGTAAACAGGTTGCCTGCGCCGTTAAAGGATTGCCTGGATGTTTCATACCTGAAACCGGAGCGCAGCCCTACTTCCAGCTTATTATTAATCTTTGAAGTGATGTTGGCGCGAAGATTATACAACTTTGCATTGCCGTTTTTCACAATACCATCCTGGTTGGTATATCCAAGGGACATATTAAACTGTGTTTTATCCTGCCCACCTGCCACACTGAGCTGATTGGTTTGAATGGCGGCATCATGGAGCACCACTTTTCTCCAGTCGGTATTAGGATAAACGATGGGGTCTTTACCATTTTTGTATTCATCAATGGTAGCCTGGCTATAGAATGCCGGCGAGCCCTGGTTGATTAACGCCTGGTTGTACAGCTGCATATAGTCGACCGAGTTAGTAGTCACTTCCGGCAATGCGGTGGCGCGCTGCTTACCGTAAGAAGTGCTGAAGTCCACTACCACCTTGCCTTTCTTGCCTGATTTTGTTTGTACCAGGATTACGCCGTTGGCGGCCCTGGAGCCATAGATAGCTGCCGATGCATCTTTCAGCACGGAAATAGATTCGATGTCGTTTGGATTTACCGAACGAAGGGATCCTACAATCCCATCTACAATAACCAATGCATTGCTGTTGCCGATGGTACCGATACCACGCACGCGGATGGTAGCATCGTCGTTGCCGGGCTGACCGCTGCTCTGGTTTACCCATACGCCTGGTACCTGTCCGCTGAGTGCCTGGGTGGCGCTGGTAATAGGTCGGTTGGAAATCGCTTCCGCTTTAATGACGCCAACGGCGCCCGCCATGGTGGCCTTCTTCTGGGTACCATAGCCTACCACTACTACTTCTCCCAAACCTTTTACATCAGCAGAAAGTGATACGTCAATGGTGGATTGTGTACCAATCTGAACTGTTTTTGGCAGGTATCCTACCAATCTGAATTCAAGTTCCTGTTTACCGGCATTGCCTACCTGGATAGCATAATGTCCTGTTTCGTCTGTGTTGGCATTTTGTTGCTGACCTTTTAAAAAAACGGTCACTCCTGGAATTGGTTGATTGTCTGTTCCTCTAACTACACCCGTTATTCTACGGGATTGGGCATAGGCGGCTTTAAACTGTAAAAGCACAAGGAAGGAAAACATCAAGATACTTAGTTTACTTGTGTTTCTCATACGGTGAATTTTAATAGCTGCAATATGAGACTACCCTTTCACCGTCTGTTAAACGATCTTATCCGGAACATTAACGATATTGACATATTTTACAAATAAGTCAACACATTTCACCAATATCATTTAAATAAATAAGCTCAGGCAGATGGTTCTACCTCTGCCCGCACTTTTTTGCGATACTCAGAGGGGCTAAGCGATAAGATGTTTCTGAAGTTTTTATTAAAGTTCACGAGGTTATTATAGCCACTTTCCAGTGCTACATCCATAATAGAGAGGTCGTTGCTGCGAAGCAGCTTGCAGGCATGAGAGATACGGATTTCCTGTAAAAAACTGACAAAAGACTTATTGGTACGCGCCTTAAAATAGCGGCAAAAGGCGGTGGGCGACATTTTAGCCACACCGGCAATTTCATCTAAAGAAATCTCCTGGTGAAAATTGGTAATAAGGAACTGGTATACCGCGTTAAAACGACCGGTATCCTTTATGGTCATAGCATTGTGGTAATTTTCGCTGGCAAGGAATTCAATATCATTACTGGTGGAAAGCATATCCAGCATATCCAGGAAAACCGACATTCTTTTCAATCCTTCTGCCGCCCTTATTTCAGCAAACCGCTGTAACATCAGCGAATGTGTGGCATGTTTGATGACCACTCCCCTGCGGGCCTTTGTAAATAAAGATTGAATGATCACTGCAGCTTCAGAACCGGCGATCAGGTTTAATACCAGGGAAGGATCAAAATATAAGACCGTCGCCTTTACCCGCATGGTTTTCCGCTTCTGAAAATAAACATTGTCATTCTGCCAGATATGCGGAAGGTTGGGCCCCATTAATACCAGGTCTCCTTTCTCAAAATCATCAATATGATCTCCTACAATGCGCTTCCCATAGCCTTCTTCAATTAATACAATTTCACAGGCTTCATGGAAATGGAAAGGCGAGTTGAGATAATATTCATCAACAGTTTTTAGGCGAAATTGCCGGTTGGCATGTAGTCCAGTATCGATTAATCTGGCTTTCATGCCTGAAAATTAAATATTATTACCCATTTCTGCAAAAAAACAAACAAGATTGCTAAAATCGTTAATATCCGGGTTAGGATAGTTAAGAATGGCGCTTAGTGAAGGCTTAACTTGCATAAAATACATTTGCGGCTTAACAGCCTATGGATCAGGTAATACCACAAAGAAATGATACACGAAAAAAATAGCCAGAAACCAGTAACGCCTTTATGGGAGGGCGACGATGAGCTGTTTGCCATTGTCAGGAAGGAATTATACACTGCGGTAGTAGGTGATATTATGGATAAAATGGGACTGCTGCATCAGTTTCTTCCTCCGCAAATACAACCTTTGCGTACGGATATGTTTGTAGTAGGCCGCGCTATGACGGTATTGGAAGCAGACGTGTTTTCGGAGGACCCGGATATGGGCTACAATGAAATCCTTAAAAAGCCTTTCGGATTGATGCTGGAGGCATTGGACGATCTTAAAAAGAATGAAGTATACATTTGCACCGGGGCGTCGGCTACGTATGCCTTGTGGGGAGAGCTGATGAGCACCAGGGCGATGATACTGGGCGCCGCCGGTGCAGTGGTAGATGGCTATTCCCGCGATACCAAAGGTATCCTGGATCTGAATTTCCCCACTTTTTCCTATGGAAGATATGCGCAGGACCAGGCGCCAAGAGGAAAAGTGATTGATTTTCGTGTTCCTTTGGAAATCCGTGGCGTACGCATTCTGCCAGGAGATATTGTACTCGGTGATATGGATGGCGTATGCATTGTGCCACAGGCAGCAGCCGCCGAAGTATTTACACGGGCGATAGAAAAAGCAAGAGGCGAGAAAATGGTACAACAGAAAATCCTGGAAGGCATGAGCGCCGGCCAGGCATTTGCAAAATATGGGATAATGTAATCATGAAAAAGCAATTACTAACAATATTCGGTTGCCTGCTGCTTACCGGCAGCATGGCGCAAACACAGCGCCTGTCGCCCCGCCCGGAGGAAGTCATTTCCCTCAATGGAGTATGGCAATTACAGGGCCGGTACCCGGTAAAGGTTCCGGGAGAATTGGTGATGCAGGGGTTCAATATTGACGAAGGCGAAACAGCCGTGTACTCCCTTCCGCTCTCCATCCCTGCCCATTGGAAAAACAAACGCATTAAAATCAGGTTTGATGCGGCCAGCAGCCATGCACTGGTAAAAGTGAACGGCATCACCGTTGGCGAACATGAAGGCGGATTTGTACCTTTTGAACTCGATATCACAAAAGCCCTCCACGGCGCTAACGATACACTCACTGTAGCCATACAAACACTCACGGTAAGTGATTACCTGGCCTGTGCTTCTCAATATGCAGTACACCATGTAGCCGGTCTGCTCAGGAAAGTAACCATGTTTGCCGTTCCGGAAGTAAACCTGGCGGATATCCGGCTGAACACCACATTCGACAAACAGTATAAAAATGGTACGCTACAAATAAACACCAGTATCGCCAACGAATCGGCCGCAGCAGCTAATGCTGTAATCCGTTATACGCTGACCGACGCCAATGGCCATGTAGTTTTTCAGCATTCCGAAAATCCGGAAGGGACTGTAAATGCCAACAGTACCGCCGCTGTAAAAAGTACGATCGCAGTGCGCAGCCCAAAAAAGTGGAGTGCAGAACAGCCTTATCTCTATACACTCCAAACAGATTTAATCCGGGATAAACAAATTGTGGAGTCCAACACCGCTAAAGTTGGCTTCCGGGAAGTACAGGTAAAAGGAAACGAACTGCTGGTAAATGGCCGGCCGGTGAAACTCCGCGGTGTATGTAAACACGATACCCACCCGCTTTCCGGCAGAAGTGTGAGTCCGCAACTGACCAGGGAAGATGCGCAATTATTCAGGGATGCCAATTGTAACTACATTCGTACCTCCCACTACCCGCCGTCAGAAGAATTCCTGCAGGCCGCCGACAGTCTCGGTTTGTTTGTGGAAAGTGAAGCAGCCATCACCTGGGTTCAACATGGCGCCTCTCCTATCTGGAAACTGTGGGATTACAAGGATGAAAAATTCCTTCCTTACATGATCCAGGCGAATGCAGATAATATCCAGGCCGGGAAAAACCATCCTTCGGTAATTATCTGGTCACTCGGCAATGAATCCCTATGGAGCCCGCTCTGGGAAAAGGTCCAGGCTTTCGTAAAAGCCACCGATCCTCATCGGCCAACTACCTTTCACGATCAGTGCTGGGGCGGATTTAACAATGCCAACAGCAAGGCCGATATCGCCGTGTATCATTATCCCGGCATCAATGGTCCGGCTAAGGCAGCTGGCTCCACGCGCCCGGTACTCTTTGGTGAATATGCACATCTTTCCTGTTACAACAGAAGGGAACTGCTGACAGATCCAGGTATCAGAAGCGCCTACAATGCACCCCTCGTAACTTTCTACGATTCCATCTATCACTACAAAGGCTGCCTGGGCGGCGCTATCTGGAGCGGTATTGATGATATTTTCCATCTGCCGGATGGCCAGATAGCCGGTTACGGTCCCTGGGGACCCATTGATGGATGGCGCAGACCCAAACCCGAATACACCGGCGTGAAAAGAGCGTATAGCCCTGTACGTGTGACAAAGGTAACTGAAGAAGGCGCCTATTATGAGCTGACAGTGGAAAACCGCTACGACCAGCTTTCTTTTGCAGATCTTAAGATCACTGCCGGTGAGCAACATCTCTCCTCCGCCATCCTGCCCGGTAAAACCGGTAAACTGAAGGTCCCCAAAAGTACGGAGGGCACGGTTCATCTGACTTTCACCGACCCACGCGGTTTCGTATGTGCGGAAGAGTTATTAGGCATAAAGCCGCCGGCGTCGCCGGCTCCAAGGAACTATCGGGTGACTGTTACTGAAAATGCCGGCGCCGTATTCGTACAGCAAGGTCCGTATAGCTACACTATCAGCAAAACAAAAGGTATTATTACCAGCATTAGGAAAGGTAATGACACCCTGATGAACCAGGGCCCCGTATTCAGTGTGGTACCAATAAACAGTGAAGATGGCGGGAAACCGAATGTAGCAGGAGAAACTTATCAGAATAACATATACCCGTTAAAAAATTATCCGCTCTATACCCTCTTTGCCCAACACCTCCAAACCAGGCAATTGCCTGAAGGAGTACGTATAGACATGGACGTTACTTATACCGATGGGAAAGGAAAACAGTCGTACCTGATTACGCCCGGTGGCGATCTTATTACCACCTACAGCCTTACTTATAAAGGCAACGATACGCTGCCTTACCAATACGGCCTGATAATGGAACTTCCTGCCAGCTTCAACCAGCTGACATGGGTACGTAAAGGGGAGTTTTCCTGTTATGACTCCACGGACATCGCCAGAACCGCAGGTACTGCGTATATGAATTCCCGTTATATACAGGGTGTGGAAGAGCATGGCGTGCAGCCTGCCGGATCATGGAAAGACGATGCCAACGAACTGGGCACCAACGATTTCAGATCTACCAAACGCAATGTTTACCAGGCTGCTTTATCAAATAAAAATGGACACAGCGTAAGGATACTGGCAGATGGCCATCAACATTCCCGCTCCTGGCTGCAGGACGCCACCGTTCACTGGCTGCTGGCCGATTACACCAACAATGGTTCTGAACCATTTTATGGTACACCGCATAGCGATGGCCGTATCAATATAAAAAACAAAACATTGGAAGGGAAGCTAACCATTAGCCTGCCTTGATCATATATCATCAATAACAGGTACCTTAAAAGTTATTATCGAATAAAAGTTTGTGAATCATGAAAATTACTGATGTAAAGGTGTGGTTAGTAGAAGGTGTGAAATACAACTGGACTTTATTAAAAATATATACCGACACCGGGCATACTGGTGTGGGGGAAGCCACTAACTGGCCCGGAAGTCCGATAGTGTACCATGCTGCCAAACATGTAGGCGAGCGTATTATTGGCCTGGACCCGATGAAAACGGATTTCATCTGGACGAAACTTTACCGGGATCTCAACTGGATGGGACCTTACGGTGCATCGCTTTGTGCCATCAGTGGCATAGACATGGCCCTATTGGACCTGAAAGGGAAAGTGCTGGGCGTTCCCTGCTATGAACTGTTGGGAGGCGCTTACAGGCAGGAAATCCAGCTGTATGCCAATTATTGGTTTACAGGTGGCGGGCATAATGTGGCCGACTATGCCGCTCAGGCCAAAAAGGTGAAGGATGCCGGGTTTACCGGTTTAAAATTTGATCCTTTTGCACATACCAACTATCTCTATGGAGAAGATCTTTCTTCCAATCTCGCCCTTACCCCTGCGCAACAGGACCTTGCTTTTGAAGTGAGCAAGGCCGTGCGGGAGGCGGTAGGTCCGGATTTCGACATCATGATCGAAACACATGCGATGTTAAACTACCGGGTAGCGGTGAAAATGGCGCAGCGCTTAGCCACCCTGGATATCACCTGGTATGAAGAACCGGCAGGCCCGGAAAGTGCGGATACCCTGCGGGCCATGAGAGAACGGATTCCTTCCAACGTATCCATCTGTGTGGGCGAACGTCATTATACCAGGCATGGTATCCGTCCGTTGCTGGAAAAGCATGTATGTGATATTATGATGCCTGATATTACCCGTTGTGGCGGCCCTTCGGAAATGAAACGCATGGCTACCATGATGGAGGCTTACAATGTTTTACTGGCGCCGCATAATCCCAACGGACCATTGTCTACCCTTGCTTCTGCACAGGTGTGTGCCTCCGTTCCGAATTTCTTCCGCCAGGAGTTTATGTTTACTGATGTGCCCTGGAGAGATACCGTGATCACCCATCCTATAGCAGAGATGGTACAAAACGGGCATCTGCACCTGAGTAAACGTCCGGGCCTGGGCGTGGACCTCGTAGAAGCTGAAATGGAAAAGCATCCTGGCATCCTGGAGCCCAAACCAGGATTTTATGTATAGCGAATGGTAACCCGGTGGGTTACCTATGAAGAAAACTAACTGAATAGCGTATGTCGTTGGAGATAAATTTAAAAGACAAAGTTGCAATAGTGACCGGTGCGGCTTCGGGCATTGGCGCAGGCATTCTCCGCATGCTGGAGCAGGCAGGCGCCATCGTGGAAGGCTGCGATATTCAGGGCAGCCAATCAATCACACCGGTGGATGTAACGCATAGCGGGCAACTGCAGGATTTTGTGCAAACGGTGGCACAAAAGCATGGTCGTATCGATATCCTGATATCCTGCGCGGGAGCCAACATATTTACCGGAGCCGCCAACACGCAGCCTGCTGAATGGCAGCGGAATATAGATCTTAACCTGACCGCCCACTGGCAGCTGGCAAAGTATTGCAAGCCCTGGCTGGAGCAATCAGGCAATGGCGTGATTATCATTGTTACTTCCAATCATGCATTTAATACTATTCCCGGTTGCTTTCCTTATAACATCGCCAAAACAGCGCTGACCGGACTGGTGCGCAGCCTGGCTATTGAATGGTCGCCTGCCATCCGCACCGTGGGTATTGCGCCTGGTTTTATTGACACCCCGGGGAATCAAACCTGGTTCGATTCTTTTCCGGATCCTGCCGCCGAAAGGAAAAGAACGGAAGACCTTCATCCGGTAAAGCAATTGGGTACACCTGAGGAAGTAGGCGCATGGTGCGCATTTTTGGCGAGTGACTTTGCGGCATTTGCTTCCGGCATCACCTATTTGATAGATGGAGGAAGATCAGCGCTGATGCAGGACAGTTAGGCTGGGATGACGGATACCTTAATGCTTCTTTTCCGAAATCCTCTTCTTTATACGGCTCAGCGATTGATTTTTGATACCTAAATAAGACGCAATATGAAACGAAGGTACACGCTGCACCATGTTGGGATGTTCTTGTAGTAAATTCAGATACCTTTGTTCATGGGTTAAAAACAACAGTTCTTCTGTTCTCCCCTGAGAATGATTAAAAAAATGCTCCGCAAGAATTCTCCCAAATTTCTCCCATCCTTTATGAGATGCGTATAAATCCTGCAGATCGGGGTAATTCAGGCACAGGATCTCTGCATCCTCCAATGCCTCTATATAGTACACACAGGGATACTGAAAAATAAAACTCCTGAAAGAAACAATAAATTGATGCTCGGAAAAGAAAAAAATGTTTCTTTCCTCATCGGTTTTAGGGTCATAATAATAAACTCTGAACATCCCTTTGACCACAATTCCCAAATCTTTACAAACAACATGCTGCTTGTTATAGAAATCTCCTTTAGCAATTTTCCGTTTATGCCAAAAAGCAAGACTAACAGAGAGATCCTCCTCTGTCAGTCCTGAAAATTCTGTTATTACCTGTCTTAATAAATAAGTTTCATCAGTAGTAATCATTTATCTGCATCAATTTTACACTAATGTAAAATAAGTTACCCTATTCCCGCAGATTTGTTGATTTTTTTCTGTTTGATAAACTGATAAACGGCACCCGCAATAAATAATACCAGTACCACTAACAGCGTTCTGCCCACCACAGGGTCGCCTGGTCCGCTTGCCAACGGGTGATGCAACGGAATCCTTGTTAAAGTTTCGTTGACAGTTGGGATCATAGAAAGAAAAAAGCTGAATGAAAAAGCAAAGTTCTCCCAGTAGCGTGCTTTTTTGCTTTCCTGCTTTCTTTTAAACAGGAAATATGAAATACCAATCAATACAATCACCAGCAAACTAAGTGCATGCCCGGGATTGAACCCTCCATGCCTGGAGATGCCCAGCGCGGTCAGGGAGGTAACCAGTGTTCCGAGAAAGTAAACCTTACCTGACTGGTGGGCCAGGCTGATTTTTCCAAATTTAAAAAAAGATGCTAGTCCTGCGATAATGGCTACCACACCAATAATAGTATGAAAGATGCCTAAAGGTGATATTCCCATAATTGAATATTTTTAGGCAAAGGTGGGGGAATATCAGCAGTTTTTTTTTCACTTAAGTTAATTATTGCTGTTGTTGACTCGCCAGATTCTTTTTGATCTTAGCAGAATAAAAAGTATCTTCTTTCATATAGATTAAAATTGAATTGTTTGATTTAATTAGATTCTTCAGAAGTCTTATTTGCGGTTACCGCCTCGTTGCTTTCTATTGCCGGCGGAATCAACTTATACATCACCGGTGTTACAATCCTGGACAGGATGGTTGAACTGATCAGGCCGCCGATTAATACAATGGCCAGTGGGGCAATAAGCGGGTTGGGATTCAAGGCAATGGGCAGCAACCCGCAAATAGCGGTTATGGATGTAAGTACAACCGGGAGGAAACGCGTTTCGCCGGCTTTGCCGATGGCCTCATCGATGCTGTATCCCTCTGCCCGCAGCTGGTTGGTAAAATCGACCAGCAGCAGTGAATTTTTAACCTGTATGCCCGAAAGGCCGATAAAACCGATAATGGATACGAGTGACATCGGGTTGCCTGTCAGCAACAGCAGGACAACGCCGCCCAATATGCCCAGTGGTATAATGGAGAGTACGATGATAATGCCTTTGAAAGTCTTGAACTGGAGCAACAAAACCCCGACAAAAAGAAAACTGCTCAGTAATATAACCGACAAGAAATTACCTCCCAGTGCATCGCCTTCTGATTCTGCCTCACCCGATAATTTATAATAATACCCGGGAGGCATTTTTATTTTATTCAATTGCGGGATGATATCTTTCAGGATATCGTTGGCATACACATTTTCTTTAGTCAGCGAGGTTACCTTCGCAAAACGCGACTTGTTAAAATGATTGATGGCTGTTGGTGAAGTTTCAAAAGTTATCTGTGCAATCTGACTTACCTGTACCGGAACACCTTGTATATTGTTGACATAAAGATTCCGGAAGGCATCAAGATTTGAAAATTTGTCACGCGGCAAAGTAATAACCACATTGCGTGCATCACCACGGTCGTCAATGTAATCGCCAACGGTAAGTCCTGCCACTGCCAGGCGTATAACTTTATCTATATCACTGGTAAGTACGCCCAGGGTGCGCGCCTTCTCCTTGTCAATCTTTATTTTTACGTCCGATTTATAAGTGTTCAGTTCATTATTTATAAAGAAGGTGCCCGGATGCTTTTTCAGTATTTCTTCCACTTTAAACGAAAGCCCCCGCAGTTTTTCCTGGTCGTCGCCAAACACCCTGACCACGATGTTCGCTTCAATAGGCGTGCCTTGCTCAAAGTCCCTGACTTCAATCCTGGCGTAAGGAAAATCTTTGAATTTTTGCCGTAACTGTTTTATCAATGCATTCTTTGCGCCGGGAGTGGCCTCTTCTTCCATTTGTACGAATACCTGGGCGAAATCAGGCTTCACATCCTGCTGGTGCACGTTGTAATACACCTGCGGGTTGCCTTTGCCGACATTGGCCGTATAGTACACGATTTCTTTATGGTTTTTCAGTTCCGCTTCTACCAGTTTGGTTACGCGGTCGCTTTCAGGGATGTCTGCCTGTAAAGGCATTTTGATGTTGATCAGGAACATCGGTTTTTCGGAAGTAGGGAAAAGCTTAAAGCCGGTTTGTGTAAATAAAAAGAACGCCAGTACACTTAATCCTACGGAGATGCCGATGGTTGTTTTGGGCCAGTTCAATGCCAGTGGCATTACACGGCGGTATGAATTGGTAAGGAAACGCTGCAGGTACTTCAGGAAGAAGTTACCTTCGCCGTGCGTATGTGTTTTCAATATCCTGCTTCCAACAAAAGGAACAAGCGTCAACGCTACGATCATGGAGGCAAGCACACTGGTCATCACTGCCATAGGCAGGCTGCGGATGAATTCACCTGCTACATCCGGCAAAAAGGCAAGGGGTAAAAATGCAATGACTAAAGTGGCAGTGCAGCCAACAACCGCCACACCAATCTGTTTTGTGCCTTTTAAGATCGCATCCATCCGGGAGTGCCCTTCCCTGAGCCACCGCTCAATATTTTCCACCACCACAATACTGTCATCCACCAGGAGGCCTAAGGCCACTACCAGGCCAACAATACTCAACTGGTTCAATGAATAGCCCAATAAGTTTAACGCGATCAATCCCAGGGCCAGGGACAGCGGAATGGAGATCATGACAATGAGCGATGCCCTGAATCCCAATGGCAGTAAGGTAACGATTACCAGCACAATGGCCAGCACAAAATCAAAACCAAGATGGCCCAGCCGTTCCGACACCATATTCGCCTGGTCGAAATTTTTGACCATCTTAATATTTTGCGGCAGGGTTTTGTTAAATTCATCGAGCACCGGCAGGAACTCTTCCTGCACTTTACTGATGTTGACATTATCCTTCATCGCCGCGGTCACCAATATTGACCGGTGTCCATTCAAACGGACAATATGGTTCACTGTTCCATCTTTATAACTCACATTGGCCACATCTTTCAGATAAACAATCTTTCCGTTGGCATTATAGATAACGGTGTTGGCCACATCATCCACGTCCTTGAATTTCCCGCTTGTTTTTACGTTGAAAACCTTGCTATTCAGATGAATACTTCCACCCGGGATATCGGCCGCTTCACTCTGCAAACTGCCCACCACGATATTGAGCGGTATTTTCAACTGGGCCAGTTTGTCCAGCTGCATATCGATCCGGATCTCCTGTTCAGGCATTCCAAAGTACTTCACCTCTTTGAGGTTCGTTATCTTCTCCAGGCGTGATTTAAGAATATCGGCCTGGTCTCTCAGCGATTTGCCGGAGGCATTATCGGACACCAATGCAACCTGCAGGATCTTTACATCTGAGGATGAAATTTTCTCCGTCTTAATCAGGTAAATGTCCCTGGGAAGTTCGCTGTTTTTCAGCGCATTTATTTCTGTGGAAATTTCCTGGTATTTGTTATCGACATCAACGCCGTACTTAAATTTCGGCTGGATAACCGCTACGCCATCTTCCACAGATGTAAGGATCTTGTCTATGTTTTCAAGGCCATAGATCTTGTTCTCGATCGGCTTCACCACCTGCTCCTCCATATCCTTTGGGCTGGTGCCGGGATAGATAACTGTGATCAGGTATTGTGGCGGATGGGTTGTTGGGTCTTCCGACCTCGGCATGGTAAAAAGCGTAAGCACACCAACTATCGCCACCAGCATGAATATGATAAGCGTGAACTGATAGTTCCTGACAGAAAAATTTGTAATCTTCATATGGCGCTGTTTATCTGATTATTTTAATAGTTGATTGCTCATTGAGGTAAGCGCTGTTTGATATTACTATCCTTTCTGCCCGGTTCAATTCATTTTTGATATACACCTTATCATTATCGAACCTGGTAATGACTACCGGTACTTTCTTCACCTTGTTGTCGCCAACGGTGACAAAAACAAACCCGTTGTTTCCATCCGCTTCCACCAGCGATTCGTAGGATATGGCCATCACGCTATCGTTTTTGCTGGTGGCGATTTCGGCCTTGCCAAACATGCCCACAGCGGGAACAGTACTGCCGAGTGCAAGTTTCAGTTCTACCTGGAATGACCCTATCTCGCGGTCGGCAGCCTGGGACTTACGGAACACCGTTGCATCAAATGTTTTCCCCGTATAGCCGTCCAGGGTAACAGTAGCTTTCTGTCCTTCTTTGATACTGGCCCATTCCAGGTCGGTAACCCCTATTTTAAGCAGGTAGTTGTTGTTTGGCTGTGTTGCATTTATTAAAAGCACCGGCATTCCTTCGCCTATTACTTCTCCTTCGTGGGCAAGTTTCTTACTTACGAATCCATTGGTGGCAGCGTATATTTTTGAGTACCGTTCATTGAATGCAACGGCTTCTTTGGACTTCTTAGCTATATCCAAAGCTGTCCTGGTATTTTGTAATTGTTCCAGGGTATATACACTATCACGGTAAAGATTCTCCGCGCGCTGATATTCCCGTTGTGCCTTTTCCAGGCCATAGCCCGCCTGTTCCAGGCCGGCGGAGATTTCCGTGGAGTTAAGCATGGCCAATAATTGCCCTTTCTTAAAAAACTGGCCTTCTTCCACCATGATCCTGGTAATGACGCCTCCTATCTTAAAAGAATATTTAGCTTCCTCTTCCGTACTAACCAATCCCGTAGCATTGATCAAACCCGGTATTTCTATGGAAGATGCCGCCGAAACTTTGACAGGAATAATTTCCTGTTCACCTGATGGATGATGTTCCTTGTGCCCTTGTTTGCAGGCGGCCAGCAGGCAAAACGCTATTACAGCGATGCCGCTTATAAATTGAAGTTTTTTCATCTTTTTTGATTATTGAATTTTAAAAGTGGCATTAGCCCGTTCCACTGCGGTAGCAGCTATCCAGGCATCGAACAAGGCTATATTGGCATGCAACTGAGCATCGATCCATTGGGTTTGGGCATCCAGCAACTCTATATACAGGGCCGTTCCCTGCTTGTATAGCTTCAGGATATCGCTGTAATAAGTCTGGCTGGTCGCCAATTGAAACTGCGCCGCCTTATATTGCGCAATGGTGTTTTCCATCTCATTCCGGCGTACGGAGAGTTCCGTAAACAGTTGTTGTTGCACATAGCTTGTCTGGGAAGTAATGGCTTGCCGGTCTATTATGGTTTGCTTTATTTTATTGGAATTCCTGCCAAACGAAAACACGTTCCACTCCAGGGAAACGCCCCAGAAATAATAGCGGCTGTGATTATCAAATTTCCAGTCGAATGCCTGCGATCCCAGATCCACGTAGGTGCCTATTTTAGGAATGAGGTAAGACTTGGCGAGCCCGGTAAGATTGGTATTGATATCCTGGCCTATCTTTAGTTTGGTGAGCTCTTCCCGGTTTATCACATCGTTACCCGGTAAATAATCCTGTGCAGGCAATTGAAGGATGGTGTCTTCCAGTATGCTGTCTGTAAGTGGTCGGTTCAACAAAAAATTAAAGTAATTGCGGGCGGATACTGCGTTTTGGGTGGCTGCTGTCAACGCAGCTGCTATTTTCGACACTTCGTTCCTGCTCCGGAGTGTGGCAGTACGATTTACCTTACCATTTTTATAGAGGGCGTCGTTGATGCGTTGGTTCTCTTCCACAAGCCGGGCGGACGACTCATAGATCTTCATTGCGTTCACGGCTTTCAGGTAGGTATAGTAGGCCGTTTTAATCTCCTTCACCAGCTCCCGTTTATAGAGGAGTACTTCTGTCTTCTGTAACGCCACCTGCTGCTGTTTTATCCGCTTGTTATAAATCAGCTCTGCGTTTAAGATGGGCAGGCTGGTGCGGAATTTAGCATCATAAAAATTGTCCGGGTTGAGCAGGATGCGTTCATTCTTCAGCTGTGGAAAAGTTTTGCTTCCTGTAAGTTGATTAAGTGTTGCATACGCTCCGTTCAGCAGGTCACCTGTGGGGAAGTCTATCGTCCGGCCGCCGGCAGCCTTAGTGTAGGTTGTAGAAAACGCAACGTTGGGTAAGAACATCGTTTTTGCTTCCCGTAACTGGAGGACGCTTTTTTCAAATAAGAAGTCCTGTTGCCTGATGCTCTGGTTAGAGTCAAGGCCGGAGATGATGTACGCATCCAGGCGGCTCTGGGCGCTCAATCCACTGACTGAGGCAATTGGGACTGCCGCCACTAACAAAAGACGGACAACCGAAGACGAGAAAACATGTAATTTAACCACTGTTTTAAATTTAAACACTGTTCAATAATGGGGCAAAAAAAATGCTATGCTTTTTCAAGCAGCGCAACAAAACACTCGTAGCCATGGTCCATCAACTGCTCGTTGGTTTTGCCGACAAAGCTGGCTGTACGGTCTTTGCAGAATAATGCGCAAATCCCGTGCATGGCAGAGAGCATCATAAAGGTGAAATACTCGGCATCCATATCCTTAAACCTGCCTTTTTGCTGGCAGGCCTTAACGATATTCAACAGATGACCGATCGCCTCCTGTGCGATTTTAAAGCCTGCGCCTTCACTCTCTTTCCCTGGATCATCTACAATAAACATCAGGTTATAATAGTCTTTATTTTCCTGTGCAAACTGGATAAAAACGCGGCCAACAGCCTTCAGGCGCTCGAAAGGATCGGCCACATTATCAAGTACTTTCAGTTTGCCTAACAGTAACTGAAAACCTTCCCGGTGCAATTCCTTAAAAATCTCCCCTTTATCTTTAAAATGAAAATAGATGGAACCCGGACTGTAATTAATGTCCGTAGCTATATTCCGCATACTGGTCTGCTCGTACCCGTTTTTAAGGAATATCTTACGGGCGCTGTCTAAAATCAGCTTGTGCATCTTTTCCCGCTCACTTTGTTTTCGTTCGATGATACCCATTGCTTTTAATTATGATGATGCAAAGTTATTGAACGGTGTTCAATAAACAAAATAAATTTTCATTACCCCTAAAAAGCAGGACTAACTTGTCGTGATAGTTATAATGATACAAATTGGCAACAATATGATACAAATTGATGAACCGGTTAAAGAAAGTCTCATTAACTTTTAGAAAGTTTAATCACATTAACCTCTAAATGTTATCTTATGACCCAAAGGACGCTACTTTTAGCTGCAGCCATCATTCTTAGCTGCGGTTTTAGCATGAAAGCCACTTCCGCGTTAAAACAAACAGCTTCCATCCCAGGCGTGAAGGCACCGGCTTTCGCCTGGAATTTCATCTATGCTTTTGGCAATGGCCCCATATCCGGCTTAAGCTGGTCGAGCAATTATTTGTATGTTTCTTCCGGCAGTTACATAGTATATTCCGCGAACGGATATGGATTCCTTACACCATCGACCCCGGTTTATTGCAATGCGGTAGACAATGCAAACACCTATGTACAGGTGGCTGTAAACGGTGGCCCCGTTTCGTATTATGACTTCCAGGAATACTAGTTAAAAAGGAACAGCGCTTTGAGAAAGGCGCTGTTCTTTTACTTTGGTTATCTTAATGTTCTCTTGCTAATAGTCAATACTAAATACCCCAGTTCTTGAAAGTAATTAACTGCCAATTATCTTTGTCACAAGAATATTCGAATACTGTTGTTGAGCCTCCTCCATTAGAAAAATCATAATTGCGTTTTTTACAGGTGATGTAAAAATTCACAATATTGATTGTAAACTGATTCTTCTTTAATGTTGTGAATACTTTCCAGGCATAAATGCCTTTTGAGAGTAGTTTCCTATTTCGGGTATCATAAATATTTATAAGCTTAAACTTACTGCTGGATGGCACATAATTTAATGGCTGGTCTTGTTCGTTTAATAAATACAGGTTGTTAAGATAATAATCACTACGCTGTTTCTTAATTACATCCAGATACTGGGTATACATAGTACTAATGGCTGAATCTACCATTAATTTATATTCATCTTTATTTTGTTGTGCATTTACTTTAAAACAACAAGCCAATATGCCAACGACCAGAAATATCTTCTTCATATTTTACTTCTTTAGTGTCACAAAATTAGCTTGTGAAATAGTCGCAATTATTACGGCATTTTATATCATTGGTGGCTATTTTTCCCCTGCGCACTTAGTCGCCAATTCCTTAATATCAGCAACCATGTCCGGTATAGCCTTATGATAAGAATGATCCATACCTGAGAACACCCTGTAATGTGCCTGCGGCAATAACTTTTGGTAGGTTTCAAATTGCTGACGGGGGATCACCTCATCGTCTGTTGAGTAATAAAAATAAATATTATCCAGCTCGCTGAGGTTAGCTACAAAATCATCTTCTATTACATACTCTGAAACATCCCAGTTCTGATCCTTCCAATAAGGAACACCGAACAGGATCATTCCGATTACTTTATCCGGAACAGGCTCCTGGGAAAAATGCTTTAATATCACAGAGGCTCCTAAAGAATGGCCGAGCAGGATAACCTTTCCCGATAAGTCTTTCAGGCTGGCCGTTAAAACAGCATCCCAGGCTTGATAACTGGGATTGTCAGCATCCGGAATAGGCGGGTATATAATCCTGAACTCATTGCCAAGTGCAGCCTTCAGGGCGTCTGCAATTACCTGTTCTTCTTCTGTGGTTACGAGGCCAGCTCCCTGGATTAATAATATTTCATAACTCATAGATCTTCGTTTAGTAAGGTGGTTAATAAAGCATCGCTATTCTACAAACTGCCGGGACTGTATCCGAAATGTTTTTTAAACGCATAGGAAAAATGAGACAGATCCTCGAAACCTGCATCGAGGTAAACCTCGGATGGCTTTCGTTTTTTTTCAGAGATCTGGTAATGCGCCAGTTCCAGGCGTTTTCGGGTGAGCCATTTGCCGGGTGTGCTGTTGTAAGCTTTTCTGAAATCTTTTTTAAAGGTAGTCAGGCTTCTCCCGGTCAGATAACCAAATTTCTCCAGCGGAAGATTGAAACAATAGTTTTGCTCCATGAAACTAACCAGGTCCAGTTTGCCGGGCTCTTCAAAATGCCCTAAGAGCAGATCCACCTGAGGGTCAATTACCCGGAGTACACGAATGGCTTCCTCGACTTTTAAGGCAGCGATGTCCCCCGGCAAAGCATCGGCCAGCTCAAAGTAAGGTTGTAAAGAATTGAACAAACTTTTCAATAAGGGATGTTCTCCTAAAACCATGAGCTCAGCACCATGGCGTTGTGAAGTGGCCAACTGATTTTCCGTATAATATTGCTGTAGCTTTTCTTTACGGAACACAACTGATATGGCTATGCAGGGCTGCCCCGCCAAAGGGAGTTTGCTCATCCTGCCCAATTGGTTACGAGGTAACAAGATCGTATCGCCTGCAAAAAACTGATAGTGACGTTCCGCAGTAACAATCCTCATTTCGCCGGAAACTATATGTACCAGCGCTGGTTGCGGTAAAATTAGCTCACGGCTGTAATGGGTCTCTTTCTTGCAGGCAATAAATACTTCGGCTACTTCCATCGGTATAAAGTTAGCTTTATTGATCGAGTAATTGCAAACGGATCAGGCTTTGCGCGGCGGCCAGTATCGCTTCCTCTGTAGGGCGCGGAGACCAGCCGAGCTGACGAATGGCCTTTGCGCTGGTTACGTTCATCACTTTACCCAACAGCGGGATCATCGATTTACCCATCGGGTCGTTCAACGCGGCAATACGTAACAAAGTATTGGGCAATTCTTTCACTTTAACTTTGTCCGCAGCAGCACCAAGGTTCTCTTTTAATATTTTCGCCACAGCCACCAACCAGATACTTTCGCCGGCAGTGGCAATAAAACGCTCACCGTTTGCTGCAGGATTTTCCATTGCACGTAGGTGCAGGTCCGCCACATCACGCACATCTACAAAACACGAGTTGATCTTAGGGCAACCCGGCATCTTTCCGGTCAGGAGATTTTTGATCAGGTGAATGGAATGCGAATAATTAGGTCCTAGTACCGGCCCCATAACCGTTACCGGATTAATAACAGCAAGTTCCAGCCCGTTTCCTTCCGTTTTGATGAAGTCCCAGGCTGCTCTTTCCGCCAGAGTTTTTGATTTTTGATAGGCTGGTGCATTTGCTGTATTCGTCCAGGTATTTTCATCAAAAGGTGCTGTTTGGTTAGGATGTCCGTAAACAACCGCTCCGATGGCGGAGGTCAGCACTACGCGTTTTACCCCGGCATCTTTCGCTGTGCGCAATACACGCAGTATGCCTTCCCGTGCCGGAATAATCATTTCATCCTCATGTTTGTAATTAACTTTTGGAGTAGGTGAAGCCACATGCAAAACGTAGGTGCAATCACTTACAGCTTTACTCCAGTTGGCATCTGAAGCAAGATCGGCCTGCACTAAATTTAGCCGGTCACCAGCGTCAACGCCGCCTTCGCGCAACATGGCTCTCACAGTGTCCTCACGGTCCAGAGAACGCAATGTCGCTCTTACATGGTAACCGGCATTTAATAATTGAGCAATGCAATGCACTGCAATAAACCCGGTGCCACCGGTAACCAGCACCAATTCTTCTTTACTTGAGTTCATGTTCATCTCATATTCTTTTGATGAACCAAAATTCGGTTTAAAGAAGATAGCTTGTTTTGTTTAAAAGGCGCATTATGCTTTGTTTAAAAGGCGGGGGAGATTAGACAGGTACCATCACTTTAGGGCTTATCATCCGAAATGGCCTCCTCTATCCTCAGACTTTCCTTATGGATGGCATTGAGCATTTCAGTGACGAATTCGGCCGACAGTCCTTCTTTCTTGCCCGCCTCAATCCCTCTTTCCAGCACCTTTTGAAAGCGGGCTGCCTGTAAGGGAGCAATATGATGCCGGGCTTTATAAACACCAATCTCACGGACAACCCGTTCTCTTGCCCCTAGCACCTCGAAAAGCTTTCTATCAAGCGAGTCGATGTCCTTTCGTTTGTTTTCCAAAACAGTATCAGTGGTATTTGTGGACGGGCTTTGTCCATCTGCTTTGTCCGCAATGGCTATAGCAGCCAGAGTGATAATAAAAACGAGAAATGTATTTTTCATACCGGAAGGCCCGCCATTTTAATGCCATTTTTGGTGAGCGTCAATGTCATAGTAGGGATTCCCACGTCGTTTCTTACACTAATCATAATAAAATTTGCTTATTGTTGTCGTATATACTATATTTGCGACAACAATATACATACACAATGAGAAAATTGGAATTTGCATCCCTGCAAGTCAGGGATCTTGAAACCTCGAAAGAATTTTACACCACCAAACTAGGGTTTGAAGAAGCAGGAATATCCAACCCAGGGGCCTGTGTTTTTAAATATAACAAAGGCGAAGCAAGCTTTGCCATCAGAACGCCCATCGGTAACCTCGAAGGAAAAGAACTTGGCATCGGCGCCTCACTCTGGTTTGCAATCGATGAGGAAATAGAGGAGTTGCAAGCCCGGTTATCAGCAAAGAATGTGACCCTGTTGGGACCGGTCCAGGTAACGCCTTTCGGGAAAATCCTCGTTGCCAGAGACCCCGACGGATACAACATCACTTTTCTAAAATCAAACTAATTATATGAACAGGGATACAAAATACTGGGTCATCGTGGCATCGAAAGACCATGTCAAAACCGGCATCGCAGAGGGGATTGCCCAGGCCTGCCATGGAAAGGCATCGCCTTTGAAAAGAATGCGTAAGGATGATTTCATTATCTACTATTCGGGAAAGCAGACACTGGGAAAACCTGAGGCCTGCCAGGAATTTACCGCTATTGGAAAAGTTATAGATGATGAAGTCTATCAGATGCAGGTGTCCGCGAACTTTTGCCCATCAAGGCGTAATATTGAATTTTTGCCAGGTAAGGATGTTTCCATTTTGCCGTTGATTCCCCAACTGGATTTTATTCCCAACAAGAAAAGCTGGGGCTATCCATTCCGTTTTGGTTTCTTCGAAATCAACCGGCACGACTTTGAACTGATTTCTTCACAGATGCTACAAAAAGACCATGCCCAAAAAAATTGAGTTTCATTTTAAAAAGCCCGAAGACAGTCCGGGTTATTTGCTGGGACAGCTGACCATGTTATGGCAGAGAAAAATAAAGCGTGTTTTAGATCCTCTGGACCTGACACACACCCAGTTCATACTGCTCTGCGCACTGGCCTGGCTTTCCAGGGAGAGCGATGCCGTAACGCAGGTCGATATTGCAAACCAGGGGAATGCGGACAGGATGATGGTATCGAAGGTGTTAAGAACACTGGAAGATAAGAAGTTTATTACCCGTCACGAGCATCCGACGGATACGAGGGCCAAAACGATCAGGCTTACAACTACAGGGGAAAAGATCTTACAAAAAGCTATTATCAGCGTAGAAAATGCTGACCTGGAATTTTTCACAAAATTGGGCCGTGATCTGGTGTCTTTCAATGCTAATATGGCCAATCTGATTAAAGAAAACAAAACAGAATAGTTTTCTTCAATCCCTAATGGGTCCTTCCGGTTTTCGCTGGTAGGACAGTTTCAACAGCACGAATGTAGAACGACTGTTCAACAGGTACTGCCGACTGGAACTTCCCTGGAATGCCATACTGCCAGGCCACCACAGTAACTTTTAACGGCAGCTTTGCGCGTGGTGGCACGCTTGTAAAAACCAGCCTATTGTTGTCAATATATGCGGGACCTTCCTTTACATAGTAATTCACAGGCAGCCCCGAGGTAGCCTGTGCTGCTAGCAGCACAGCTTTTATCCCCTTTCGCTGATCCGGCAGTGATTTGAAATGTACCTGCTGCGCTTCGCCGGTAGTTTGGGGTAGCGGTATTTTAATATTCAGCTGTTGTACTGCGCTCTTAAACGTATCATCTCCCTTATTCTCCGCTTCCAGCCAGATATCGTTGCTTCTCTTGGCATTATTAAAGCCCATACGGTAAAAATCCAATCTGAAAGTGGTATCATCTATCTTCTTAACGGGGCCGCATATACGATTAATTTGCAGCGGCGTTGATGCATGTTGAGCAACTTGCTTCGTTCTGGCCGAATCGCTAAAAAATGCGCTGATACGAAAAGTGCCGTCGCCCGGCGGCTGAATGTCTATGGCATATACGGCATGAGATTTACCAGGTATTAGCAGCTTGCCATCCTGCATAAACCCGATGAACTGTTGCTGTTTTCCTCTTGCCATGCGGTAATAGTGTTCGGTGGCATCCGCCATTTGCCTGTCGAATACCCATGAAGCGGATTGCCTGTTTCCGGCATATGCGTTGAAAGGCGCCGCAGCTGCGTTAGGCAGACTATCTTTATGCCATCTGTCCATTAACCATCCCTCCTCCGGCTGCACCGGATGTAAACCCTTTGCACGCCAACGGAATTTCATTGCTTTGCGTATAAACAGGGAGAGATAATCGACCAAAGCATCTGATGCATCAAAATGCCCATGACCGGCATCTGCAAATAAGGAGATGACGCTACGCGGATGTGATTGTATGTAGGAGAATGCCGGGACAATCCGGTCTTCCCACCACTCATATTCCCCCATGATGAAAAGAGAAGGCACACCATTTATGTCCCTGTTGCCCCAATCCGGATTGGCCTTACCGCTACCGGTTAGTGTTGTAAGCGGCGCATCGCCATGAAGGGATATCACTGCCAGCGTTCGTGCCGGATTCCATGCCGCAAAGTTCCAGGGAAAACTGGCCTGGGCGGAATGGCCGATAGGAATAACAGGAATTGTTTTTAGCTCCGCGTATCCGGATACCTCTGCCAGCCGGCTCATCATCATCTCAAAATCAGCAGGCGCATTTTTGGTAAAATCGAACATCTGCGTAGTAATAGGAGTAACCCATATTTCTCCCACCCCAAGTTCAGCCAATGTTTTACGGAATGCAGGATGTTCCAGCACCGTTTCTTCCGTCATGTTATGCTGCCCCCAAACTACCGCCTTTAGCTTTTTACAGTTCTCTGGTATCCAGAGAAATGCCTGCGGAGGTGCTTTCGTCTCACCGGAAATAATATTATCTACCGGAATACTCCACTGCCAAACCTGCGCAGCAGACCCGTATGCAATGAGAAGAAATATTGCAATTGCAAAACTTGTTTTCATCCTTTCCTTGAGTTTAATGCAGACGAACACGTACCGTTGTGGTATTTGAAATATTGGATGCTGCAGCCACACCAATCAGTGCGGGCAGGTCTGCGCTCCATTCTACTGTTGCCAGTTGTTGCCAGGTTATACCATCGTAGGATCCGGAACCTGTTATGGTATTGCCTGATCGCTTAAGCTTTAACCAGTAACCTCCTGTAAGGCGGCCATAGGTTACGGCTGGCGATGTTAATAGTTCCCTTGCAATAACAGATGCATTAATCCTGTGAGCCTTCCGTTGCAGGAAGTGCATCATCCACGTGGGCGCTTCTATTTCCTTTGTTTTGCCAGGGTACAACATCAACGCGGCAAAAGGACTGTCTGGTTCCAGCCCGGACCTGATCATCAGTCCCACCGTTGTAAATTGTGAACTCGGCTGCGGGCTCACCCCGACAATCATCTCTTCATTGCTTAACAGCTTCCTGTAAGTATAATTGAAAGCTTCCTGCAAAGTGTCTGTAAATACACCCCCTGCCTCTATCCTGAGCAGATTGCCATCATACTGTGCGTAACCGGTCTTTCCTGTATTTCCGATATCCCTGTTACGCCAGCCGCCGGGAAGCCCTCCACCAGCAAGAGATGCGGGGATTGATGCGGCTGATTCTTTTCCATTACTTATCCCGGCAACAGTGTAATAGTATACAACTCCTTTTTTTACATGATCATCCGGGAAGAAATTTCCCTTAGTAGTTCCTATTGTTAGATACGGACCATTTTTTTTATCTGCCCGTTTGATTACGTAAGACGAAGCATCTACCAGACCAACCCAGCTCAGCGTACTTGCGTCAGACGTTGCTGTCAATACCAGCCCGGCGGGACTTTCAGCGACAATATTTTGTGCACGCCTGTTGTCCTCCCCCGGATCAATGGAATAGAATAAGGTTCCGTAACCGGGATGATCTGCCCCCGGATTACCGGGGCCTTCAGGCCGGAGTTTATCAGCCGCCGCTTTTGTAAACGGCGCCTCCATCCCCATCCTGTGTACATAGTGATTATACACCTGTTCAAACACAGCACGCAGATTGCCCCGTGCCACCTCCGATGGATGCGTATGGTTGTATTTACCGGTGCGGTCAAGCATTGGCGTATAGGGGATATCGTTATACCCCAGGTTATATTTTGCGGTGTATTCAAATCCTTTTAGTAAACGGTTGTCAGCATAGGCATATAGGTTCAGTCCCTGGTGCCAGGCCATTTCGCAGCATTCGGCCAGCATGCCAATACCGAGCTGCGTGTGAGCCTGATCCCTTCCTGTTTCCTGTACCTGGCCGGCGTCATTAATAATATAGTGCGTAAGGCTTCCATTCCCCCACCCGTTTACATAGTAGCGGACTGCCGTTTCAAAAATTTCACGGTCATTGCAGAAAATCCCTATAGCCATCACCGTTTTAAGCGCGGCATCGTCCCAGTTGCCATTTGCAAAAGGGGCAAACTCCGCAAGAACAGGATAAATCACCTGGCGAAAATGTTTCTCTGTACGCTTTGCGGCATCTTCCGGCCACCCCGCATTACTGTGTCTTATAATCTCTGCGGCGTTAACCATCTTAAATGGCCCCAGGCCGGCCATCAGTACCGCGTCTTTTCCGGTAACCGCCTTCAGCGTATTACTCCATGCGTCAATGATGCGGATGGCTGTTTCGGCATGACGTTTATCACCGGTGATGGCCCACATCAACGCATTCTGATAAGCAGCATTGGCATCACTGTCGTAATCCGACTGGCCAATACCCGGGTTTCTGCCCACGGTCGTCAGCGGTCCCTTTATCTTGTAATCATAATGTGAAAAAGGACTTTTCCCGAAAACCAGGTAACCTTCGTATATGGGCGACCGTTGCTGTGCCACACCGTTTCTCATGCGCTGTAAATCAGCCTGGCTGTGCAGCAGGCCCGGGTGTAAAAAAGCAGGCGCTTGTGCGGAAGCGGTATCATTAAACAAAAATATATTTGCCACAAACGATACGATTATTAGTATCACATTTTTCGTGCGACTCATCATCTATTGATTTCTATTTTTCGGGGCCGTTGGTACCTGATCTGAAAATGATGGCCTGTCCACCTTTCGCTAAAAGCTTTACCGGCAGCTTGTCGCTATTCTTGAGCGTAACGGTTCGCTTATTGATGACTTGATTATCGCCATCTTCATAAATAGTGGCAGTATAAGTAATGCCTGGCCGGAGAAAAGAAAGGTCCAGCATAGTTTCCCAGTCCTGCAGACCGGCTGCACAACCAAGGTACCACGTATCTCCTTTCCTTCTCGCCACCGCTATACCCTTCCCGATATCTCCGGACAGGTAATGCGATTCATTCCAGGTAGTAGGTACATAGTCGTAGAACGCGATCTCTTCATCGTGGATATAGTCGTTGGGCTGACCATACCAGAAAACGGCCTGCAGCGGGCTGTAGTAAACCACACTGAGCGCCAGCTGCTGGGCTTTTGAAACTTTTATATTTTTTGAAAAGCTATTCTTCGAATTCGGGAAACAATAGGTAAAATCAGCAGCTCCGGCGAAAAAGCGCGTAAATGGCAGCGTAGTATTATGAAAAGCATCGGGGCTGTTTTCATCTCCTCTTATGCCTTCCTGCGTTAATAATGCCGGATAGGTCCGGCTAAGACCGGTAGGTTTGTAATTATCGTGTATGTTCAGTACAAAACCATAATGCTGTACTTTTTTAATGGCCTGCGACAGCCAGCTGAGACCCGCCTGGCTAAGGCCATCCACGAAACCGAATTTAATACCTGCTACGCCCCATTGCTTATAAAGCGGAAGAATGGTATCCAGTTTGCTTTTCAGCCCTACGTAATTTACATACAGGATAACCCCAATATTTTTTTCCTTGCCATATGCTATCACCTTCGGCATATCAATCGCCGGGATTACCTGGCAGGGATCGGAAGACGAACGGAACTCCGCACCATACCAGCCTGCATCAAACATGATATATTGAAAATGATGCTTTACAGCAAAATCAATACAATCCAGTCCGCTCTGTGTATTCAGTTGTGCACGGATAAGTTTCCCGGGCCTGATCCACGACAAATCGCCTGGCGCAGGCGCATCTGCCAGCTTCAAATTCAAGGTGCGGCAATGATTCAGTGCAATAGCAGAACCGGCTACACTCACCGTTCTCCATGGCGTTTCAATTTGTTTGCTAAACAGTACAGCGGTGTCACGTGGAAACTTTACTACCAGGGTATTTCCATCAACTCCACGGGCTAGTTCCGCTTTCGTGTAATGAAGGTTCGCGGCCTCTCCAAGCTGGCAATAATTTCCATCTGCCAGGAGCGTAACCGGCAAATCGGTAGTAGTGTGGAAGGTATCCACCAAGGTTGGCGTAAAAACAGACTCCTGGTTGTATTGATAGATGAGTGGAGAAGATGGGAAAGAGAAGGTAGTCAACTCCCGGAGCTGATGCGGCACGGCGTCGGCAACAGATACGGCATACCGGAATGCAACACTGCTGTCCATCACCCTGAAATCGAGCCTTACCTGGTTACCGTTATTGGTTTTCAGAAACAATTTTGCCTGCCGGTAATTGTTATACAAAGAGTCCTGCTCGCCCAACGGGCTCGCAAAAGATTCCCGGTGCAATGCAGGCTTATCATACCGGCTGATCTTTGCCGTGTTGAAAGACACGCCATCCACTGTAATCTCAAGTAAAGACCTGTTCGTAATCGTTTTCCCTTTAAAAAAGAGCTGATAGCTGAGCTTCCCATCTTCAGCATGTAATTCCAACACTGTTGTTCCACCGGGAGATGCAATGGAGTATACTTTTTGTGCAGCTAGTTGCCCATACTGCAAAAGAAGTATAAGGCCCAGCATTCCAAGTGATTTCAACCAAAAGAATCTTTGACTCATTTTCAATTTTTATCAATTTATAAAATTAATTGTAGGTAATTCCGGAAAAGAGTGGCTTCAGCAGGGTATTTCGCCACGGCCCCTATTCTGTTTTCCTGAATACCAGGCTATCTACAAACTCACCTACAAACATCCGCGCCATATCTGCTGTTTTATACCATCCTGGTTTTCCGCTCATATTATCGAAGATGAGTGTGCCATTAATTTTCAGGTTTTCGAATACAACGTTCCTGACCCTTCGCGCTTCGCTGTAGCCGGTAATAATGGAAAGTTCCGGGTTATCGCCGTTGTAGGTGATATTTTTGAATAGTATATTTTCTATGCCCTCGCCAGGCGCTGTGCAGTATTTCTTATTAAACGGGATCTGCAGATGCACCAACTGGCCGCACCTGATATTCTCTATGCGGATATCTTCAAAGGATACATTTCTCACAAGATTATTATCACCCGCATTAATGGCCATGCATCCCTGGTAATCCACCTGCATTTCCCGGTGTTCCAGGATATCGATGTCGGTATAACGCACATTTTCGATCGTATCCGGATGCGGCGTATTCCCGTGGAGACCAATATGAATGGGATGAGCAACATCTGCCCAGAGTGTGGAATGTTGCATGACGATATTCCGGCAGCCACCCACAAAACCCTTTCTTGTGGCGTATACGGTACTGCAATCGTCTGAGTTGCGGCAAAAAACACCATCATACAATACATTATTGCTGGCAAATACATTCATGCCGTCACCCCATTTGTAAGCACTGATGCTTTTTACATTCCTGACTATCACGCTATCTGAACTACCCACCGGGCATTGTGTGAGGATAATTCCCTCCAGCAATACATTTTTTGAATGCGAAATTTTCACCCCTTCCTGGCCGGGAGAATCAATAATTCCCCTGCCGCCTATTTTCACATCCCGTACACTATCCACCACAAAATGGCCCTTTACTACAGTACCACCGGCGAGGTACACATATTTTCCGGACGGCACCTTCAGCACCCCGCCTTTGATTTCGTGGATACCCGGACCGAAATAAATAACATTTTTTGCTTTCGGATCCGGGACAGTTGCCTGTACAGGATTGGCAAACAAATGAAGATTATGAAATTTATCCCCGTTGACTTCAATGGAAAGATGCTTCGGTTGAAGCAGGCGGAAATAAATCGTATTGTTTACCACCTTGTGACCTATCCTGTATGAAAGCGGGCGTATTGCCACCTGTCGTATTGGTTCCCTGTTGCTGGTGATGGCAACTTCTACTTCCCCCGAAAAATCAAAGGATGTCATGGAAGCGTTTTCCACATGATGATTAACTCCGCGTACCTCATCTACCTTTACATTATACTCATATAAGTCCTGCCACTTGCCGCCGGGTTGCCTTACCTTCACAACAAAATCCGCGTTATGCACAGGATTTCCCGTCTCTGGTCCGGGGAAAGGATAAGCTACCAATTGCTGTTGCTGTGCCATACATGCTGCTGAAAACAACACACAAATAATAATACCGGTTAGCTTCGTCAATATCCGATCGAAATTCATCATTGTAAAATTGAAAACACTAATAAAATTACTTGCCGTAAAATTCAATTTCCGCTATGTTACAGTTGCCTGCCGGAGAGTAATAATAGATATAGCGATAACTATTGACAGTTGAAATTTGCGCATCCGTATACACACCACTAGGCGGTGCAGTGGCAATGGTATAAAGCACTACGTAGTCGGACAGTGACGGATCATTGGCTGCTCTTATCTGTCCGCCCACCATCCGGGCAGCATTGCCGCTCCTGGGTACGTAACGTACCGATTTCAGTAATGCCGCTTTCCCTTCTCCCATATCGTATCCCACATAACCGGTTGCGGTAGGTCCATCTATGTAGGTATTCAGATTACCGTCTACAGCAGCGGAAATCATGGTGGCCGGGTTATTGGACCAGGAGCCTGAATGTCCAAACAGTATACCGGTAAGCTTCTCCGCGTTTATCAACAGGTATTGTCCAATGAGACGCTGACCATCAACAACCAGTGTTACGGATCCGGGAAGCGCATCCGGCACCTTGAATTTTACCTGTTCCGATGCAACGCTCAGCACTTCTGCTTCCTTTGCACCAACAAACACATGAACAAGGGATTTATCTGTTCCGAAGTTATTTCCTGTGAGCGTAATTTCATCGCCTGCCTGTGCTTTATCCTTACTCATGGAAATAAGACGGGCAGAGGGTTTGAAGGTAAATACCTGCGGTATGGAATCGCGCTTGCCAAATATCTCAACGGTGACTACACCCGTGATGCCTTTTGGAGGGACCTGCACTACAATCTTATTGCCGGTAACGCTTCTGACACTATCTGCGCGCACGTTACCAAAATATACTTTCACTGCACCAACCACTTCCCCGAAATCTTGTCCGTCTATCGTTACATTGGACAATGCATATCCTTGTTTAGGTGAGAAGTCTGTCACCACGGGAGCAGGATAATTGAATTCCCTGAATTGTGCATCCTTCTCACAGGCAGGGAGAAATATGCCGGCAACCAATATCATTCCCGGCAGGAACAGGTTTTTAAAAATATTGCTAGTCATATAAAATGTGCTCTGTTAATAGTGAATTGAATGTTTTCAATATCCAGGGTTCTGCAGCAGATTTTTATTTAAGATCATCTGCGAGGTTGGAACCGGGTACAGGTAATGTTTCTTTGCAACACTGTTATTACGCGAACTGGCGACCACCACACATTTCAACATGCCGGCCGGTGTTGCCACGGTTTCCTCTCCAAACACATAGGTGGATGGTTTATAGGCAGCCGTTGGATTGCCTGCGGCATCTTTAAACGGTGTTTCATAAGACGCATCTCCTACTACCCTGCCAAGGCGTGACGGGTTCAGTGACGCCTCCAGTATGCCCCAGCGTTTCAGATCGTCAAAGCGTTTACCTTCACGATACAACTCCACGGTACGTTCCCTCCTGATCTCTTCCTTGATATCCAAGCCGTTTGTAGCCACCAGTGCATTGGTGAGATGGGCTACGCCGGCACGGTCACGCAGTTTATTGATGGATGCATCTAACTGTCCGTCTGACATGTTTCCGTTCAATTCCACCAGCGCTTCCGCATACGTGAGGTATACTTCCGCAAGGCGGATGACAGGCCAGTTGGCAGATTCTGTACGATCAGTCCTGCGGCCGCCGAAACCGTAAACACCATATTTGTTGTTGCCATAGCCACTGGATCCCAGGCCGCCGAAGTCCAGCGTTACGGTTGCCGGCGCTGTAGCGGAAGCATACAGGTAGTTCAGTAAACGCAGGTCGCGGTTTTGAAACTCAGCAGCAGCGGTATGGTAGCCCTGGAACAGGGATGACTTTGCCGGTGGCAAACCATCTGTACAAACCGCCATATCCACAAACTTGCGGCTGGGGTACAACTGCCCTACGGTCCAGGTGATGTTGATGCCGGATTGCCGCAGCGTATAGTCGTATACGGTATAGAGAATAAATTCCTTATTGGACTGCTTATTGTAACCGCCTGGGTTACTGCCTTCATCTTCAAGATTGAATAAATACCAGGAACTTGAATTAGCCATTTTTGAATCGCTGTTCTTGTTCCATAACTCATAACCGCCGTTGTCCATTATCTGCTGGCAAAGGCTCACGGCCTCATTGAGGTATTTGCCGGCGTTGGCAGGATCATATCCCGCAGTGCCTGCGCCAACGCTGCTGCCATCGCCATCCGGCGCCTTGCCTACATATTTTTCCCAGGTAGCTTCATATAGTTCCACCTGCGCCTTCAGCGCCATGGCGCCCCACTTACTTATTCTGCCTTTATCGGCAGTACCGATATTCTGCTCGGTAGGCAATCCTGCAATAGCCAAATCAAGGTCAGCTAATATCTGGGAAACTACCTGGTAGCGGCTGCTGCGCTTGTCGTAGAGTTCAGGCGACTCCACACCCAGTACCGTTGTTACAATGGGCACCCCACCATAGAGTTTAAGCAGGTTGAAGTAGGCAAATGCGCGAAAAAAATAGGCTTCTGAAACATACTGACCGATTTCACCGCCACCGGTATACGCAGATGCCTTTGATAACAGGATATTACAACTTCTTATACCGTTGTAATTCCAATTGGTGCTGCCCACAGCAATAGTACCAGTACCAATGTCCGAGCCATTGCCATTTGCATTGGCGGAAAGGTCAGAGCCATTGTCCATGGAACCAAAATTCCATCCGGGTAATTGACCATAGAACCCTGTGGCGAAGTCTTTGAAATCCGACGGCTTCTTAAAGTACACCGCGTCCGTAAACTGGGCATTCGGTTCCAGGTCAATAAAATTCTTCTGACAGGCAACCATTCCCAAACAAAGGCTCCCTATGATAATATTATTAAGTATAGATTTCATGAGTTCTGTTTTTATAAGTTCCGGTATTGAAAGATGAATCCCTTATAATCCCAGGTTTAAACCAAAGGACCAGGTTCTTCCGAATGGATAACCACTGTTGATGGAAGCTTCCCCCATTTCAGGATCAAATCCGTCTTTAATGGAAGTCGATTCCCATAGGTCGTTACCGGAGAAGTATACACGGACCCTGTTCAGTTTTGCTTTTTCAGTCCATCGCTGTGGCAGCGTATAACCGAGTATGAGTGATTTCAACCGGATATAACGGTTGTTTTGCAGCATAAAATCATTATTGGCATAGTTCCAGCCTGCACGGGTTGGATTAACCGTTAAACGCGGGTACATCGCTTCCGGGTTGCTGGTGGTCCAGGTTTTACCGAGAAATACGGGGTTCTGGTTAGTGTATACCGCGCCAAATGGATAAGCCATATATCCATTACGCATCATATTCTGTTTAAGCTGTCCCTGGAAAGTGGTGAAGATATCAATACCTTTCCAGGAGGCGCCGAGGTTAAGACCAAAGGTGAGATGAGGTGTGCCGTCGCCTGCGTATACCAGTGAACTTTTTTCATTCCCAATGTTGGTAATATTCTTCGTACCTGCTACATCTACCCTTTTCGTGTCGCCGGGGCGCAATGCAACCGCCTGGTTGTTCTGAGGCATATTCGCCAGCAAAGTACTGCCTCCATAGGCGGCATAATAAGCGTCTACATCAGCCTGATCGCGGAAGTAACCGTCTGTTTTGAAAACGAACCATGACTGATACGGATAACCATTCACAATATCGTTTCTTCCGGGGCCATAACTATCTCTCCCCTCCACGCCGCTAACCACGGTGTTGGTATTGCTGATATTAAATGTGGCACTGTAACTGAAGTCTTTTTTCGAATCTTTCCACGAGAGTATAAATTCCCATCCTTTGGTTTTGAACCTGCCGCTGTTCGTTTTCGGAGCCGATCCACCCAGCACGGAGGGATAGGTTACGTCTATCAGCATGCCGATATTTTCTTTTACGAAGTAATCTACGTTGGTCGACAGCCTGTTGGACAGGAAGTTCAGGTCCACTCCGATATTCTGCTGCTTTACTTTCTCCCATGTCCTGTTATAGCTGATCAGGCCATTATTATTAAGTCCGGTCGACTGCTGCTGCGTAACGGGAGATCCCAGCGCCGTGGTTCCGATATTGACGGTAGACAAATAGTCGAATGCACCCAGCCCGGATGCTTCATTACCGGTAGTACCGTAGGTAGCACGGATCTTACCAAAACTTAGAATGGAGTTAAATCTTTCCATAAAACCTTCGTTGGTAAATACCCATCCCAGCTGCACGGTACCAAAGTTTTTGAATTTATAGCCAGGGGCAAACCTGGAATTACCATCTCTTCTTCCCACTAACTCCAACAGGTATTTTTCCGCATAGTTATAATTCAGTCGGCCAAGATAAGAATAGCGGCCATTCAGACTTTTAGACCCCGAATTGGTTTGGGTGGTGGTAGACGCCAGGCCGATGTCATACACGCCCATATCGGTAAAGCCTATACGCTGTGCCGACACCCACTGTGCATTATTCTTTTCCGCGTTGATACCGGCCATTGCTGCGATATGGTGCTTCGTAGCGAGGGTTTTATCGTAGCGCAGTAATCCTGAATAGTATTGGTAGGTACCCTGCCAGGCATAGGTATAATAAGTATTATTGGTTCCCCCTGTGTTGAGACCAATACCGGTAGGTATATTATACCAGTTGTATAACTGCACCGGTAATACGTAACGCTCCTGGTTGAACCGCTCGTTCTGAAGAGAAACCAGGCCTTCCATCGACAAGTCTTTTGTGATCTGGTAGGTTGCCTTTACATCCACTCTGCCTGTCAGTGAATTCCTGTTGTTTCGCCCGCCTGCTGCACTCATCGCTGCTGCATTCCTGTTGGCGCCGCCATCGATACCGTTAAAGGTAGCAAACCAGTTGCCGTAGGGATTCTTTGCGGGGAAGAACGGCATGTCATATGCATAGAGGGTATTATCCAGTCCGACAGATGGCTCGCTGGTTTTCGCATCGATCAGGCTGATATTGGTTTCCAGCTTCAGGTCCTTTGTCAGGTTGTAGTCGTAATTAAACCTGGCGTTATATTGTTTCTGTCCATCGTAGGCGGTAGCGAGATTGCCCTGGTTATCGGCATAGCCGAAAGACAGGCGATAGGACGACTTTTCCGTACTGTTGGAAATACTCAGATTATGCTGATAGGAATATCTCGGTGCAAACATTTCCTTGATCCTGTTGGCATTGTATATATAGAACTCGGTACCATACAGGGGATACGCACCCTCAACGCCCTGTTGCATTTTCTTCACGTTGTCTTCGCCCCATACCCACCAGTTGGGAACGGTTTCCTCCTTGTTGGCTTCCACCCACATGGTGGCATATTCCTGCATGGAGGGGGAATAACCGGTGATACCGTTTGTAACGAAACGCATATTGCCGTTGTAGTCTACTTTAAGTTTGCCCTTGCCTCTTTTGGTAGTAACAAGTATCACTCCATTGGCGGCACGGGATCCGTATATGGCCGCAGATCCATCTTTCAGCACAGAGATACTTTCAATATCATCCGGGTTGAGGTTCTGAAAAGAGTAATTGTTGAGAACAGGCACGCCGTCGACTACAATCAGCGGATCACTCCCATTTACAGACGAGGCGCCGCGGATACGCATGGAAATTCCTTCGTTGCCCGGGCGGGGAGAACTTCTTGTAACCAGCAGGCCCGGCGTTTGCCCCTGAAGTGCCAGGGCGATATTGGTGACCGCCCGGCTTTCAAATATTTTGCCGGACACCTGTTCTACCGCGCCGGTGAGGGTCGCCTTCTTTTGTTTGGCATAGCCCACTACGATCACTTCGTCGATATTTCCGGCAGGCTTGAGTTTTATATCCAGGAAACCTGCTGTGACAGGAACTTCCAGCTTTTCAAAATTCAGGTAACTCACGGTCAGTGTGGAGGAAGAGGTGGATACCGGCAGGGAGAAGAGTCCATTCTGGTCGGCGGTTGTTCCCACCTTGAGTCCTTTAACCAAAATGGTGGCGCCAATTAATGGCTCACCCGTTTCGGCATTTACCACCTTGCCGGAAACGGTTCTCCCGGTTTTAACCTGTGCCGGCAAGGAGTTTACAATTAATAGCAATAACATGGTTCCGAGGATGGCGGCACATGTTGGTAATAGTCTGATTTTACGCATACCAGTTTTTTTAAGTGGCGTTGAACGTGGATAATAAATCTTGAGAACTGTTTTTTACTGACAAAAAATCAGGGATAAATCACGCTGGTGATTCATAAAACGTAGAATGATTGTCATAACGGGTAGATTCAATTTTGATTGATAAGTATTACTGGCCAGTATGCAAAGTAAACACCAAGCACTCCCAACTATAAGGGGGAGTATTCGCATAAAAAGGGGGGTGTAGTGTGAAATTTAGGGAGAATTTACCCCTCCCCGGGCGGATTTGCCGGGAAGGGGAACCAGGGGTTAACATATCCGGGGGTCAGACTTTCTTTCGACCGGCCCTCTTTTTCCGTGTATCTGTCTGTTCCAGGTTGTATTTATCTTCGAATACCTTCCGGTAACGCCTTATATATTCCGAAGGGTTCACGCCAAATACCTTGTTGAACTGTCCCCGGAAAAATTTAACATCATTAATGCCGACCTGGAAACCTATTTCATTGACATTCAAACTTGTATTTATCATGAGCTCAGCGGCTTTTCTAAGCCGTATAAAACGTACGAACCCTCTCAGCGACTCCCCGGAAACCTGCCGGATTTTTTTATAAACCGAAGAGTGGCTCATGCCAATTTCCCTGGCCAGTACCTTTATATTGAATTCGTCATTATCGAGGTTAGCCTCCACTATTGCAATGCATTTTTCAACAAACTCCTTATACTGACCTGACACTTTAAAATCATTCTTGCGGAGGGTCACTTCGTTCAGAAAATAATTACGCAGGTTATCCCTCATCTGCAGTACCCCCTGCACTGCCGCCGCCAACAACTCCTTGTCAAATGGCTTGGTGATGTAATAGTCGCTGCCAACTTCTGCGCTTTCCAGCTTTCCCTCTTCAGAGGAGGAGCCAGTGAGCAGGATAACCGGGATATGATTCAGCAATGCATGCTGTTTGATTTCTTTGCAGAGCTCCAGCCCTGACATCGTCTCCATCCTGATATCGCTGACCACTACGTCCGGTAGTATGGCTATTGCCTTTTCCAGGCCTTCTTTCCCATTGCCGGCTTCCTCTATGTTAAATGCCGAGCGGAACATGCCTGAAATGTATTGGCGTATCTCCGCGTCATCATCTACTATCAACATGGTTTGTTTGGCCGTTATGATGGTACCGATCGCTTCTTCATCAGACGGCCCGTCCGGTATTTCTTCGGGCTCTTCATCTGCCATTGCGGTCAGGAAACTGGTTCTGTCAACGGGAACACTATGGGGAGGATCTGGATGAACCTCCTCCGTACTATGGGGCAAAACAACTTTGAATACAGTGCCCTTGCCCTCTTCGCTTTCAAAATTGACGTTACCGCCGTGCAGCGCTATAAACTGTTTTACCAGGTACAGGCCAATACCGAATCCCGGTTGTTGTGTATGGCCACTGCCCTCCGACCTGTAGAACTTCTCAAATACGTGATGGGCACTGTCGGCACTTATTCCATAACCGGTGTCCGCAATGGTTATTTCCACCTGGTCGCCGGCACAAACGAGTTTCATTTCAATGCTGCCGCCGGCAGGAGTATACTTTAAGGCATTCGATAATAAATTGAATAACGCTATCTCCAGCTTCTCCCTGTCACCGGATATCCATAGCGCCTCGCTTTCGCAAACAAATGAATAGTGCTGACTGGCCGACTGGGCCTGCTGTTCAAAGTACTGGAACACCTCCCGGCATAGTTCTGTGAAATTAAAACGAGCCAGTTTCAACCGGTCTATATCACTGTCTGCCCTCCTGAACAATAGCAATTGATCCAGCAACCGCAACAGCCGGCGGGCACTCCGGTATATGGTAGTCAACTCGCGATGGTGCTTTCCGCCGGGTTCCTGCTCTGTCATCAGGTCCTTCACAGGATTAATAATGAGCGTGAGCGGTGTGCGGAATTCATGTGATACGTTGGTAAAAAAGGCGATCTTCTTTTCATTGAGTTCTCTTTCTTTCTCCGTATTCAGGTTTGCCATGGCAACCTGGTACCTGAGCCTGCGTTGTTTTGTTTTATAGGTAATATAAATGGCCGTCACCGCCAGCACCATGAATAGATATAGCAAGTATGCCCACCAGGTGTCATACCAGGGAGGCAATACTATTATTTCCAGGCTTATTTCGTTACTGATCCACTGACCTTCGGCGCTGGTGCTTTTTACCCGGAATGTGTAATGGCCCGCAGCAAGATGTGTGTAGGTGGCAGTTCTTGTATTCCCTGCCTGGATCCAGTTTTTATCCCAACCATCCATATAGTAGGCATAGGAGATCTTATCGGAAGTAGAATAATCAAGCGCGGTGAAGTCGAAAGAAAAGACAGCATCGCGGTAGGGCACCCGGATTTTCCGTATGTCGTCACCCAGCCGTTCCGCAATGTAACCTGGTCGCTGGCCCAGAGGCATATTGTTAATATGGATATCGGTGAAAAGCATTCTGGGCTTTTCGCCTGATGCTATAATATTTGATGGCCGGAAGATGTTCAGCCCTTTAATCCCTCCAAACATCAATTCGCCCGACTTAAGCCGGAGCGCTGCATTATAATTAAACTGGTTACTGGAAAGGCCATCGCCCTGGTAGAAATTGGTAAAATTTTTCCGGGTGGCACTGAACCTGGAGAGGCCATAAAAAGTACTTATCCACAGGTCTCCGGCTTCGTCTTCCAGGATATTGAGTACTGCGTTGTTACAAAGCCCTTCGGCTGTAGTATAGCGTTCCAGTATTTTACCGTGCGCACGGTCAAATAAAATCAGGCCCCCTCCTTCGGTACCGATCCAGAAACGCCCTTTACTGTCTTCGTGAATGGCTCTTACCGGGTTGCCCAGTGTATAGGATGTATGCATTTTGTTTTGCGGGTCAATCTTTATCAGGCTGCGAAGATCCCCCGCCCACAGTTGTCCGGACCGGTCCTCGTTCATCGTAAACAGATCTCTGATCCTGTCGTCAAAGAGCCTGAAAGAATCCTGCTGCCTGTCATATTTATACAGTGCGCCCTTATATAATGAGCCTCTGCCAAAGGTTCCCGCCCATATCGTATTCTTGTTGTCTTTATACAGGTAAACGGTTTTACTCTCCTTTTGGGTGTTATTATAAAACAGGCGGTAATGCCGGAAGGTATTTGTTTTTTTGTCAAACCGGTTAATGCCTCCCCAGAAAGTAGAAACCCAGATATGTTGCTCATTGTCGCATCGCACATTCGTTACAAAATTATCGCTGAGAGATGCAGGTACACCTGCCTGATGAACGAAGTTGGTGAACAGTCCTGATTTTCGTTGCCACCTGCTTAGCCCACCGCCATCTGTACCTACCCAGATGGTTCCGTCGCCCTCTTCGCAGAAGGTGAAAATGAAATTGCTGACAAGACTGTTCCTGTTCAGTGGGTCGTGGAGAAAAGACTGAAACCTGTCTTTTTTAGGATCTATAATGTTAACGCCGCCCCTTAGTGTTCCGATCCACTTTCTACCGTCCGCATCTTCATAAATTGCGCTTACGGAGCCACTTGCAAGCGTGTAGTTGCTATTGCCCGAGGGGATGTTCTCCGCTACCGTTCCGTCTTTTGTATGAATGATATTTATACCTCCTCCATTAGTGGCAATCCATAGCTTGCCGCATTTGTCGAGGAACAGGCCGGATACTTTGTTGTAGGAGAGTTTCCCGTTTTCTTCCGTATAGGTCTCCTGGTATTGGTTAGCGGGAATGGAGTACTTCTGCAATCCATTTGGTGTACCTATCCAAAGCAGGTCCCTGTCGGCTTTTATACAGTCGCCCGTTGGATTAGTTCCGTTAATAAGACTAACCCGGGCAGCGCTTTTATCCATGCGGCACAATCCCCTTCCCTGCACAAACAACCATACATCGCCATTAGCGGCCACTTCAATGGCTCCGGCATCGTATGAAATGAGGCGCAACCCATCAGCATCCAATGGTAACGGTACAGCAGTATAGGTTCCGGCGGGGCAAAACAGCAGGCCGAGTCCCTCTGTCCCAATCAACATATTTCCTTTCGCATCTTTTTTAATATCGCGCACAACTGCCGTGATCGGCTCATATCTTGTTGTACCGGTTACCTGGTAACGTATACCGCTGAATTTTCCGGTTACCTGATCGTATATGTTAAGTCCCTGGCGCGTGCCTATCCACAGTTTATACTGCAAATCCTCATTAATCGTGAATACCCAGTTATTTACCAGGGAGCTGCTGTCGCTGAACCTGTTCCGGAATACCTTAAATACGTTACCATCGTACCTGTTCAGCCCATCATAGGTGCCAAACCACATAAATCCTTTGTGGTCCTGGAATACACAGCGCACAGCATTATTCGATAAACCCTGTTCTATGCCCAGGTATGATATAACATGATAACGATTGTCCCGGGCCTGGGAACCCGGTGCGTGGAATATTGCCACCATAAGCAGCAAACAGTGCAGTACAAATTTTCTCATCCCGTGAAATTGAAAATAGTATCCAAGAATTACCAACAATTCCTTCTATCTTCCTATTATAATCTGGTTGATTGGCTGAATTACGAATTTACCCCATGTCCTACGTGATTAAGGTGTATTCTCATCATTCAGAGTGCATAATAGTAATTATTGTCAAAATGACAATTTTTTATTTTGAGGTGATATTGGGGCGATGGGCGTCTGCCGGGAGTGGGATGTTGGAACCGGGGAACTGTTTCTTTCCGTGCGCTAAGATATAACCCAATTAATCATGTCGATGATGTGCCAGGCGGCAATTCTTGCAGCTTTGCAACCCATAACAGGACCACCTGAAGACATTTCTCCCTTGTTTGAAAACAACTTAATTCATTTCGAAACAATTAGTATATTGCTGTAGTCAGCACCCTTATAGGTTACCCCTTGATGGGCCTTTATGATCTATTTACCTGTTTAAGAATAAATCATGTATACAGAATCAATTATCCTGTCGCATATTGAGGATATAGAACAGTTTAAAATGATTAGCCCCGGCGCAAAAAATGAATTAAAATAGATCTGAGTTCAGGAAAGGGGAACACTGACAAAAAAAACGCGCATAAAGATATGAATACGAAATTTAGCCAATTGCTTATGGATCCTAAAGAACAGGAAGCTATGGCACAGCAATCGTTTACCAGTCATGAGGATTTACTCGCCTATCTATTGGATCACGGCATATTGCTACAGGTGGATTGGAAGGGAGAAGAACACGAGTTTCAGATCGGCAAATTCCTTCAGGGCAGGGCAGCGGTCCTGTTACCCGGAACAAGTATTGACATTGAAACTCCATATGGTAAACTAAGAGATGCTGTTAAGAAGGAAAGTATCAATGCCGGAGACAGCGTACCCCTTCTGTTGAAAAGTTTTCAGGCACAACAAAAAAAGACCGGTTTAACGGTTGTTTTATTGGATATCGGGAATGACAGCTACTATATTGGTTTGATAAAGCAAAGTGACGCTGCCGGATTGAAAAAGCAATCAGATCCTGTCTGGAGATTTACTGCGTTCGGCAGTTTAAGTGGCGAGGTTCTTTACACGGTGAACTGCGACTGTGGCAGTATGAATATCTGGCAGGTGAAACGGGGAGAAAAGATAACCGACGATGTATGTCAGGATTGCGGAAAACAGATTTTTGATGAAGAAGGCAACTCCTCATTTCAGGTGATCAAGGATTATATTTAACTGCTCAAGTCCCGGAAGCCATATCCACCCTTTGGATAGGTCAATCCGAATTTAGACTATTGTTTAGCGGCCGACAATATCTGATCGACCATTACTGCGATTTCATCGTCTGCAAGGTCTGACCGGTTTGAAAGCCAGATCAGACCGGTCTTTTTATCAGGCAACACGGCGCAGTAACTGCGGAAGCCCAGCGCTCCCCCGCTTTTCCATATGCGGGTGCCATTGATAGTACTGCCGGTAATCTGCCAGCCCAGGCCCAGTGTAAAATCACCATCAGTAAAGGTCTGTTTATGGGAAAGCCGGATCGAAGGCAGCGTCTCGTCAATATTTGCTTTTACATAATTCACCATATCATGACTGTTGGAAATGATCGCCGCTGCGCCGCCGAACATGTTCCAGTTTCCATGCGGCATAGTCATACCATCGGCGAGATCTTGTTTATAACATCTGGGGGGATACGAATCGTAAACATCCAGATTTTATAAGCAATCACTACCCTGCTCTCCATCTTCATTTATTTCTTTTCCAGTAGCCAACAAAAACATTTTTCTCACGCCTCCCCACGCATTTATCACCGGCAATTTTGACTGAAGTAATCTTAACGAGGGATCATCCAATTTAATTTCGCAAATTGTCTTGTGCCCATGAGGGATTTCATCAAAGGGTTTAAGAAACGATTGTGTAATCTGTACCAGTTCTCCCTGGATAGGATACATTACTTTCCTGGACTCATTATCAACCAGGTATAGAAACTTCACTCCCATTGGGATATCAAAATCTGAATAATTGAAAAAAAGAATAAGGCTATTTGAATAAATAGGCCATTTGCCCAAGCTAGAGATCAGCAATTTCTCAACACTCTTTGATACAATCCCTTCTACCCTTACGAATTTATCCATTATTCCTCCTTTTCAACCCATCAAATGCCCTGGGATTATTTGTCTGCTGATATTGCCGTATTCTATCAGCAGATGGTCTTGTAAGCAGGTTAAATTTTGCCTGCAGCTCGTAGCCAACAAGTAAACAAAGACGTAGATCTTCGACAATTTTACTGGTCCTCACTTTGAATTGCTGCTCTCGTAATACTTTAGCCTGCTGACGCTCACGAACTTTACGTTTCTTCTCCTCCTCTTTATCTACCTGCTCAGGCGTCTTCTCCAGTTTAATACCCTGGGCCTCCATTAGTCTATCCAACTTATCGTTGAGCAAGTTAACCTTTGCTTCTAGCCTACGGATATCATCGATGATAGGTTGTCTTTGTTTCATAGCAAACAATAAATAACCCTACAAATTAACTAAATTAAGAATGCCAAATTCACTGTATGGAAACCAAAGGTTTTTCCCCGCCAACAATCACACAATAAAATATGAGCAAAACCACAAACAAGGATCTCTCATCCAACACCGCATGTGACATAAAGCGGATAACCTTCGCAACTATATATCTACAGAAGAAGAAATATCAGAACGCCGATTGATACGGTCCTTTCATTGATAGTACAGACCAGTTCCTCGCCGATGTCGATAAGGGAACTTTTGGCGCTAAAAAGAAATCTGACCTGCTATCCTAGACGGTACCTATGATAATTCATTTTATCCGGTTAACTTTACATATCCGATACTTATGAAATTCAATTTCTTTAACCCGTCCAAACCGGTCGTTCCAGACTTTGAGGCGTTGAAAAAGTCTCCGCTAAAGGATCTGTACTTTTACCGCACCGCAAAGTGGCATTGGATTAACAACGATATAATAACAATCATCGATAGCCATGCTCCCCGAATGATCACCCTGGATCCTTGGCCGCAGATGGTTTTTCTGGGCGCTTCAGGCAAGCTGACGATTGGTGAGTATGCCTATTACGTGGTCAGCAAATATAAAAAGGAAATCCCTGCCGATCTGGACATTACTATTTTGTCCATGATAGACCTGTTGCTAAAAGACAAAGTAATATGTCTGTCGGAGGTAATAAGAGAACCAGACCCTGAAAACAACCGCCCTTTTAAATAGGACCGATAATGGAAATTGTAACCATAATAAATCATTTTAACAAACACCACAATATCCCTGCTGCCTGCATTGCATGGATGATCAGTAATAAGCGCCAGGTATACGATTACCTGCTCCTTTACCCCCACCGCGATTTCGCCATTGCACTGCTTGATTCATTGGTAGACCTGCGTAAGGCACAACCAGATGATGCAGGTATCGAAGATATCATGTTTGCCTGCCTGCTGGTGGCGCTTCACCGGCAAACTGAAGATTGCTTGCTCATCTGGAAAGCAAAAAATACCGATTTTGATACATTCTGCGGCGTAGACATACAGCTGGTTCTCTTTATGGACGTGCCTGCCACGATCCCCTACCTGCAAACCAGTGGGGATCTGGATGCCCCCAAAGCCCTGGAGTATATATTGGAATGTGATGAAGAAGGGGACTTTGAACGACTTGATCATTATTATTCATCTATCGATTTACACTGGTGAATGGCTTCCCCATCACTATAATTGCGAAATACGATGAAATTAATCACTGACATCAATGCCGCTAACGCACTACGACAACAATATCGCGGCGCTTCCTTTCAGGCACACCCTTTCAGCAAGTCACTATGGCGACTGGGAGTGGAACTGCGCCATCCAAAAAAACCGGAAGTATTATATGTGGTCGGCATCGGGTTTAAGCATATTACCAGTGGCTTCCGGCATCGCAATGCCCATTGGGAGATCATCCAGCCTCTACCTGGTTATCCTGCAACAGCACAGAAAAACTTAATCTCGCGCAATGCCAGGTAATATGACTGGTAGTACCAGCATTTTTACAGCAGACCTCCAGCGCATAATTACAGGCCCGCAGCGACGGTAGATTAAAAACTGCGCCCTTCCGGTTTCAACCGATTATATCTATCCCAGAGTATTTTCCGTGTGATAGGGTGCAGCGCTACTAACACAGGCACATCAGTTTTCTCCTGGATGATTTCTGCAAAATTTTTATCAAGATTGATATATTCCCAGAAAAAGATGCTAACATCACAATATCTGAAGCCCTGATAGCAAAACACAATAAACGCATCTCTGATTTCTTCATTAAAGTGTAACGTGCTAAGCAATTAAGATAATCTTCTGCTTCCAAATTGGCCTTTCTGGGTTTATTCTTTTTTTCTTTACTCAGTACATCTTCTACCGGATTGTTTATAAAGTATCCTGCTTTGGTTGCAGCTCTGAGCATTCTGCGAAATGGCCGGAAATAGTTGGCGGGGCGTGCTCCGATTAGCCGGTCCAGTAAATATTGCCGAAAGTCTTTACATAAATCTTCAGTGATGTCTATTGGAGATAGATATTCCGAATTGATAAAATTCCGGAAGTGTAGAGACTATAATAGAGATGCTTATTGTTTTCCCTTTTATTTTTTTTTACATATTCAGCATAATAGTTCAGGAAATTCTCCCGCAACTTATGCTTAGGGATAAACGGCGTACCTATCGCTTGCCTATCAAGAGTAGCCTGTCCTTTTTTTACTTCCAGAAGCTGTTTGGTTTCCTTGTTATGATTTCGTTCTATCTGGGTTTTAGGATTGACATATGTAAAAATTCCCATTGCTGGGCGTTGACCTTTTCCACGTCCTAAGTCGTAATAATAATAGATCTTATACCTTTTCTGTTCTTTATCCCAATGAAATTCATACACACATGGTTTTAGGTGATGTAATCCATTCAGTCAAACAAGATGCCTGTGACAGGTAATATCCGCCACAGTGAAAGGTTTGAAGAATAAGCGTGTAAATACGGGAAAATGAATTTTTCTGAAGTTTTGAACATCCCAATGGTGTCAGGTACATTTTGACAAGCAACACTGTCAAATGTTTCGGTCCAAAAATCAGCTTGCCTTTTTTAAAGACAACTACCGGTAAAATGTCGTACGGTGGCTTAAATAGTGAAGTTTTCTGCTTGTCATTTTGCTTGTCAAATGCTTGTCAACAATAGTGGTTGATAGCAGAAAAACGGCATTCGCACAAACAAAAAAAGGCTTGTAAGTCAATTACTTACAAGCCTTTTGGGTGCCCAGAACAGGAATCGAACCTGCACTCCCTTTCGAAAACAAGATTTTGAGTCCCGTATTCTGGTTTTCTTATCTTTATTTAAGTTAATGTATTTTAACTTAATTGTTTAATTATCAATTATTTACGTATTTCTGCTTAATTTAGTTGCTCATTCTTTTATGATGATTAACCGCGTTTTTTGTGCAATTTTTTGTGCAAATAACTAATGGGGGAAAGGAATTGTGAAACTGAAAAAAGCAGTTAATAATGTCAAACAGCATCGGTATCGTTTTAGACAAACGAAGAATCAAAACTAATGAAAAATATCCGTTAAAATTACGCGTCAGGTTGGATGGGAATGAGGTAGAAATGTATTCAACAATTTACGACCTTTCAGAAGAAGACTATAATAAGTTATCAGCCCCAAGGATAAGCGATAGTCTAAAAGAAATAAAACAGAGAATAAAAGAAATTGAAACGGATTCGAGAAAATTTATTAGCGACTATGGCGATATCACGTTTCAGGAATTTGAAAGGGATTTTATCAAGGATAACCCACATTTTAAAAAGCGAAGAACTACAACGAGACCTGAAGCCTCAGAGGAAGAAGAAGATTGGCTTAACCCCTATCGAAAAAGATTTAAAATATTAAAAGAGCCCCACCCAGGTACTGATTACATTTCATATACTTTCCAGAAATACATTAAACAGCTATTGGCCGAGGGACGGATCGGTAGCGCGCTAAATTATCAAGATGCATATTATTCCCTTAAACGGTTTAGGGGTAACGTACAATTTGAAACAATTACAGTAAGCTATCTACATCAGTATGAGAGGATGATGATCGATATCAAAGGGCGTTCAAAAACTACAGTAGGAATCAAACTTCGTTCACTTAGATCTGTCTTTAATGAAGCTATTGAAGACAAGATAATTAAAGGGGATAAATGTTACCCTTTCGGAAAAAGGAAATACAAAATTCCGACCTCGCGTAATATTAAAAAGGCTCTGGATATTAGCGAAGTTCAGAGCATCTATGAATTCAAACCGGAAAATGAGTTCGATAGAAAAGCACGTGATTACTGGCTTTTCAGTTATCTGTGTAATGGTCTTAATCCCAAAGATTTCGCTTATCTTAAGTACAGGAATATAGACGAGGATTACATAATCTTTACGAGGGCAAAAACCGAGCGGGAAACCCGTAATGACCCTAAGTTAATAACAGCTTACATCACCGAAGATATGCACCGAATTATTAACGAATGGGGTAACAAAGACCGAAATCCCAATAGCTATATATTCCCGGTACTTGTTCCCGGCGAGGATTTACTAAAGCAACACATGCGGGTATGCTCCCTTGCGAAATTTATTTGCGACGGAATGAAAAATGTTGTCAAGGCATTGGGCATTAAAAAAAAGGCAGGCAATGCTGAATGCCGCCATACTACGGCTACCACTCTGAAGCGGTCTGGAGCCACGACAGAATTTATCCAGGAGATATTAGGCCATCATAACAAGAACACTACCGAAAATTATTTGGATAGCTTTGAAAATGATGTTAAAAAACAGTTTGCAAAAAAGCTTACACAATTTAAATAGTCATTAAAGGAGAAATATCTACCTTAACTATTGCAGGCTTTTTTGACGAGCGAGGAAATGAGGATAAATTCGGCAGAGTAGTAAAACAAAATACTTGTAATTTAGGTAGCTGAAAATTTGATCAGCTAACGAAAAATAGCCAGATCTGATTATCAACCATTTAGATTTAAATATCGGCCAGACCGGCAGACTCAAAAGCTTACTGCTATTGTATTAATTTACGTATTCATGGAGCTATCCCTTAATGTTGACACCTATTTGCATTCAATTTTAAGTTTGAGAGACGAATTAGATTCGGTTTGTGAGCGCGTTACTGAAAAATATGATACAATAGACACTCCAGCAGTAATCGGAATAGCATTAAGGTGCCTGCCGGAAGATATAGAAAGGAAAACCTTTAAACGCTATGACAAAAAGGATCGATACCTTACAATCGATATCTCATTAAGCTACAAAAAGTATAAAAGCTTGCTGAAGGTAGAACAACGTCACGAATTGGGCCATGCACTTTATCATAATATTGTTGATGCCATTTCTAAATACAACTTCACGGAGCTGATGGGCGCTGGCTTTATAAAAGACTTCGAAATTTGATGTAATGGGGTCGGATGGCTAAATAAGGAAATTGATTGGAGCCAAGATCCCGATACCTAAGCACTCCTCGCGGTAATGACTTAATATAGCGACCCACTGGCTTTTATATCAAAAATTACAAAAGGGAAGATATACTGTCAATCAATTTGGGAGTTCGATACTGAATTGTGAAGGATGCGAACATCTTAACGGAGCGACCAAGAACAAAAAAGATCATATTGCTGTTCACCTTCAGACACAGTAGATGCTTCGGTGATTTTGTTAGATGAGAAAACTGTAATATTTGATCGTTATACCACATCAGGATGAAAATCAGGGAATACACTTTATGCTGATAATCGTCGTATCTCTTTCCAAACTCAGGACGGTCTCCGAAAAATTGTTGGTCTGAAAGGATTGTTTATTGGCTCTGAAATAGCTGATTTAGTTGTCAGCATTCACTTAAATCATGCTTTCTTCAATAAGCATAAAGTAAACCGAGTAAAGCTTCCATTTCCAATAATTACTATAAATTTTGATCTTCGACAATAGCATTTGGAGCATTTTTCTTGACAGATTCAATGCCGTTTTCCATCGCAGCCTGACTTTCATACATTTCACTTGTCCCAATGACCTGACCGTTTCTGGCTTTCAAGTTGAAATAGTGCTTGCCGTTTTTTGATGTTCTCCGTTCGTAACGAGCTTCGTCAGGTGCATTTATCCTTACAGATTCAACACCATTCTCGCAGGCTGCCCGAGTACTATAACCTTCGCTGGCTAAGATCACTTGGCCATTGCCGGCCTTTAGAAAGAAGTGATATTCTCCATTACTGCTATTGGATATTGAAAATTTCCCCATTACTTTTTTCGTAAAGATATAGTTTTAAACCTTATTTTGTTTATATCTTACGTACTAATAATATCTTTACTAAAAGGCTATCTAATGGATTATATCGCTTTAAATAAATTATTTGAAGAACAATATCAAAAAAATGAAATTGGATACAAGGCTTTCTTGAAGGAATTTAAGAGAACAGTTGAACACATTATTTCGGTGGAAGGTATACCATTAGCTTTCGAGATCTCAGCAAGATTGAAAAGTCTCGATTCTATAAAAGATAAACATGAATCAACCAGATATAGAATTAAAGAGTCTATATTAGAATTGAACGACTTAGTTGGGATAAGAATAGTAGTAGTATTTCCTGAAGATAGAGAAAAAGTAATTTCTATTATCAAAGACGAATTTGATGACAAAACTACTATTAAATCGAGGAGAAGAGACTATGATAAATTTGGATATAATTCGGTCCATTTGATTGTTGGAGTCAAAAAAGAATGGCTCGCCACACCAGATTGGAGGGATCATGGAGAGAAAAGAATTGAAATACAAGTAAGAACATTGGCAGAGCATATTTGGGCAGAAACGTCGCATACCTTATTTTATAAAAATGAGGAGAGTATTCCAGATACGATTAAAAGAGATTTATCAAGGCTTTCTGCCTTATTGGAAGTCGTGGACGAAAAACTTCAAAATTTGAAGAAGTCTGTATTCGATCATTTTAATTACATAAGAACCTGTGATTATCCCGAGATTTTGAATATGGATTTTAATCCAGAAACTTTTAGGCGAATGGTAAATGAAAATTCTAAAGGAAAATTGAGTTTTGAAGATTCCCAAAACCAAATAATTAGCACTAGAATTGAAAGAAACTATAATATTATTAAAGCTGGATTATTTGACGAAATAATTAAATCCGGGCAACAAAGTAGTAGTCGGGATTTGGATTTAGACTTCATCTTTGAGATGCTTGATAGCTGGAAAGAAAAATCCAATGAGAAAGGATAAAAATCCAAAATAAACTATCAAGACTAAAATCTAAAAAACATAGTTTAAAGTTTTAAATTGTCTTCATTCTAAAACACTTCTTTACCATGAATGATAACAAACTGACTTTGAGAATATCAAATTGGTTATCAGAATTATCAAAATACTTTCTTAAACTGTCGAATAAGCAGGCTTCTCCAATAGAAATACCTGAAATATCATATGCCTCTTTAGCCCCTAACTCCACTATATCTGACGCAGATGGCAAAGATTATTTTGACGCCCTAAAATGGGCGTTAAATTCCAAGACGATTAAAAATATCGCCCTAACGGGTCCGTACGGTTCAGGAAAAAGTAGTGTATTACTGAGTTTTCAAAGCAAGTACCCAGAATACAAATTCTTAAATGTTTCACTTGCTACCTTCGGAAATGCAACTGTTGCCAATGGGGGTAATACAAATGGAATTCCTATTGACCATTCAGCCATTGAACTAAGTATACTTCAACAAATCTTCTATAACAAACCGCAAAACGCCATACCTGATTCAAGATTCAAAAGGATAGTCGGTTTAAGCCGAAACCGGCTATTCTTAAATTTAACCCTTTTTGTCGTTTGGGTTGCAGCCATTACGTTCCTTTATGATATAGGCTTAAAAAAGAGGATTGATGTTGTTGACAGATTTTTATTTAAATATGATTTTTTGTTTTCCGTGCTATCTTATCTTATTTTCTTTATTGGCACCATATTTATAATTAGTAAAGGAATTAGAATTTTTCGCAGATTCAATTTCAACAAAATAAAACTATCGTCAAATAACCTCGAAGTTGAGGGCGAAGGCGGTCAATCCGTTTTAAATGCCCACTTTGACGAGCTAATTTATTTCTTTCAAGCCACAAAATATGATGGATTAATAATTGAAGACCTGGATAGGTTTAGAGATACTGAAATCTTTTCAAAACTACGTGAATTAAATCAACTTCTTAATCACTCTGAGCAAATTACAAAAAAACCGATAGTCTTCATTTATGCAATTAAAGATGATCTATTCATCGTCGGAGATAGAACAAAGTTTTTTGATTTTATTATACCAATTGTCCCAATTGTCAATTCGTCGAATGCAGGCGATTATCTTTTTCAAATGCTTGCTGACAATAATATAATTGGCCATCTTAAACAGGATTTCATTTATACAATCGGTTTGTTTATAAATGACATGAGAATGGTAAAGAATATTTACAACGAATACTGCGTTTATCGGAAAAAATTGAGTATAGATGCCCAACACAAACTTATGGGAATAATCGCCTACAAAAATATATATCCCGTAGATTTTTCAGATTTACATTTGGGAAAAGGAATGATCTTTGATGTATTCTCAAAAAAACAGGAGTCCTTAAAGGATATATCATTAACCATTGATAGCGAAATAACTGAATTCGAAGAAAAAATAACCCAACTAGAAACTGAAGTTGCTCAAAACAAGAACGAACTCAATGCTATTTACGTATTAAAAATCCTTTCTAAAATTACAGATTTTGATGCCTTTTACATTAATGGTCGTGTAACGATTTCATCGGCGTGTTTAGACGAAAATTTTCTTCAATTAATGAGAGCAAATCCAATCATCTATTATAATACTAATGGTCATACAAGAAGCTCCGATATCACTTTTAAGAATATTGAAAATGAGGTAGACTCAAAAAACACCTACGAACAACGGGCAAAAATGGTCGAAGAAAAAGGGTTGAAAATTATTAACTCAAAAGAACTCCACAGAAAAAAATCAACAGAAAACCAGCAACTCAAAGGACTTTCGATTTCCGAGTTATTAAAATCATATTCAATTGATAAGTTTAGCAAAAATATAGGCAATGAAAAGTTACTGGTATATCTGCTGGAGCGTGGGTCAATCGACGAACTTTATCCACTCTATATTTCAAACTTTTACGAAGGTACATTAAAGAAAAATGATCAACTATTTCTCATTGGTGTAAAAAACAGAAATAACAATACTACTAATGCTCCTTACAGTTTTGCACTTTCAAATTATAATGAAATAACTATAAGGCTAAGTTTAGACGACTATATGCATAAGGATGTGCTAAATTTCGGCTTAATAAATTGGATGGTGCAACATAACATCAGTTATAAACACCAACTTCAGGCTGTGTTGGATCAACTTCGATTACCAAATCCGGAAACTTGGCAATTCCTTGAAGCTTCTCGTATGGAAGGCGATGCAGAAGGATCTTTCTTTCATTATGTGTGCATTACCTGGCTAGAATTTTGGAAAAGCACAGTGCTTTATTTCTCAGATTCCATCGAGGTACAAATTGAATGGTTTATAAGTATCTTGAGATCTTGCACTATTGCGAATCTTTCGAGTTTGGATTTTGAAAATTCTATATCATTATTTATTGAAAAATGGTATTTCAATATAAACACTAAAGTCAGTAAGGATCTTAATGTTGTTAAAAAACTCCAACTATATATTCAGGAAAGGAACTTGAAAATCAGTACCATTGAAAAACATTCATCTAAAGAGGCATTGGACTTTTTGGTCGAAAACAACAGTTATGAACAGCGTTACGACAATATATTGACTATATTACTCAAAAAATCAAAAGTAAAATTACGAGCCGAAACCGAAGTAGAGTTTTCGATTTCGGATATTTTGCAGTCGGGATGCGAGGCATTAATTAACTATCTAAACATATATTCTAACTATGGATTAGATTTAATTCTCAGCGGCCCGCATACAGTTATTGAAGATGAGGATGTAATAATAAATCTACTCAACAGCGATAATATTTCTATTGACAGAAAAAATACAATCATTGTCGAACTCAATTTTCTTTTGCAAGATTTATCATCTATACCGGTGAAAAGTTCAGAGGGCGAACTGGACATAAAGATTCCCCAAGAGCTCCTAACGAATAAAAAAATAAAATTAGACTGGACAAATATATTATATTATCATGAACACTTTGGGTTAGATAGTTTTCTGATAGGGTTGATAGATTCAATGGAAGCAGGCCAAATAGTAGACAAACTTTATATTGGTGCTTTATCTGGACAGAATGATTTATTGAGACAATTTGTTCGTGAGTTATCTCTTAATACAGAAGTAACGGAAAATACATTTGAGAAACTTTCTAATTCATTCTCCCTTATCGACGACGTTGGGTACCTATCCCCTGACCCTGTTAAACTAAAGATACTAATTGAAAAGAACCTAGTAATATTTAAACCCCAAAATGTTTCTATCATTAAGCAAATTGATAGAGCTTTAGCCTATGAACTAATTATTAAAGAGATTCAGTATTTTTTTAAGGAAAGTGATAATTATGACCTACAAGTAGATGATTTTATCGGTATACTAAGTCAAAATGGACTATCGTCAGAAAGTGAGTTGAAAATAATCGAAATGATTGACACTTCGGATTTCAGGACCAATTCAAAAATTGCAGAGATAGCTCTTACTAAAATAGTAAATAAAAATCTAACCACTATTAATCCAGATATATCATTTGCATTATTGGAAAGTGGAGCAGACCTGCCAAAAAAAGTCGCCTTGTTTAAGCGATTAATGTTGAGTACCGAACCTGCTGTACTTTTTGAACAATTACCAAATTTAGGTTCATCGTATGACCGGTTATTTGGTGGACACAATGAATTTGAAGATGGAGAGCTTGATACGGAAATCCTGAACTTTCTTAAGAATAACAACTATATCCTAGAATTTTCAACGAAAGACGACAAAATTCATATAATTAGACAATAGTAGACCCAAAATGATCAATTACTAATGGAACAAACTATGTTATCGAAAAATTGTGATGTCTTTTCCGTCTTCAAAGAATGCGAACCGATCTTTCAATAGTGCCACTATCGCTGAACCATTTGGCGTTCGCCCACGGTACTCCAAGTCAAAGGAAGGCAGAAAGGTTACCGGTATGATGGTACTTAACTCCTGACTTAAACGTTCTTTGTCCAGGATGTTCTCATCGAATGGCACATACCATTCTCTTTCATCAGCAAATAATTTTTGGGATGCAAATTTTTGCATGTCTTCATATGTGTGCAACTCCCTATAGTACGGCTGAGCCTTGTGATTTACCCAAAGCATTGTAATAGCATATAGTATCTGCCATTCCAACCATCCTTCATCTTTCAGAAGGCCAACAAGATGTTTTACTTTGTCTGAGCCTAAAAGTTGGGGCATTGAAATCGACAAAGCCCTTTTGCAACCGTCAATTCGTTTATTGATTGCTTTGATTTCCTTATCGCGACTATAGATGGGTGCCTTCTTGGATCTCCAAGCTAAATTGTTATTTACTTGTATTGAGCCTTCTTCAATCTGGACTGCATTGTTCAGGTTCTTCCACTTTGTGGAGAAGCTATCTTCGGAAACGAATTCTTTGTACAAATCAAAGTAGGGCCTGCCAAAGCTCACTTTACCAAGGATATCCTCTCTTTTTAATTTGATCTCGATGATCTTCTTGTACTTTTCAATCGGCAAAAGAGATACACTTCTAATAATTTCTTGTGCGGCAACAAAGTAACGAATGGCATGATCACGGATAGAGTCTAGGGATGTCAGATCTAACCTTGGGATTTTAAAGTTCCATTGGATATCGGTGTTAGAATCAATCTCATTCCAGCTTGGACGTTCATTGTCAGTAAGAGAGATATTGATTTGTACGTCCGTTGGAATAATATATAGCTCGGTTTCGCTAAAGTCAAACATCAAAATTTGGAATACAGCAATCAGCTCCTCAGCAAGACCGTTGGTTTCCCAATCGTTTGAATACCTAAACTTCCAATTGCAACCTAGCCCGTTAAAGATCACGGTTCTCGACTCCCCTACATCATTGAAAATTCTCCCATATATCTGTTCCTCCAAACTCTTCTCTAAGGCCACCTTGTCAAATTTGTTTGCAACTTGGCCTTGTAGCTCTTTTATTTCCTCTGTTATAAATCCCCAACAGTTATATCTTTCCTTCAGAGCAGGAACTACTTGAGGGAAGTATTGTTCCGCACAATGCATAATCAATGCAGGGTAGTATAAAATTCGGTGCATATCATCGTGATCGAAGACATTGAAGTCCTTGGTCATTGAATAATGAGTCACGATGAGAAGGTCAAGAAAGTCAACGTAGGAAAGCCAGCCGCCGGAGGCGTAATCACAGTCACTTGCAATTGAAAGCCCCCGCAAAACCTGCTTATGAAGTTGAACTGGGTCGTGTTTAAATGCAATAAAAGCACCAATCAAACCGTAATATTTAGCTGCATAGTATAGGTCAACAGACCGATAGGTGTCTGCCAACAAAAAACACGAATAAATACTTCCCTCAATGGAATCCGAGTTGAACCATTTTATCTTCAGCTCATGTAGGCAATCGATGGCCTTATAGGTCTCTTTATGTTTCAAATATTGTATAGCTCTCGTTCTCAACTTTTGAGCAACAAGCTCTTTGCCGCCATACTTTGCCAAAACAGGAGCAATCAGGTTGGGAATTGTTTCAAGTTCTCCCAACTGTGCACCACCATCAAGAATGATACTAATAAACTTATCGACTCTGTCTGATAAAGTTTCCACAGAATAATAGTTGGTGCGCGGCAACAACTTTATAATCTGCTTTAGCTTTGCAACATACCGTTCGATACGTGTGGCAAGAGGTGACTTGGATCGTAGATCCTGAAAGGTAAAGTTTGCCTGTATTTCCAGAAGTGCAGCTTTAACATCGACATTATGACTTTCCCTAAATCTTTTTGAGAGAACCTTCTCTATTTCACCAGCCAATCCATTGAAATATTTTACAGGAAGACTCAATGCTCCAGCCATAGTGGCTGTCGCTGAGAAGGAATATAGCACCTGCGCATCCTCCAAGTCCGGTAATTCCAGAAAAGATGAAAAATCGGAAAAGTAATTTTTAATGTTTTCCTCCTGGTCGGTCACGTCTTTTAATCCAACCAGCGAAGCAACAAATTTTTCATAAATGGCTGCCCTCACAATCCGACGGGGAGATTGTGGATTCTCAACAAATAAATCGAACAAAGGCAGCCAAAAGAGAAGATCCTTTTTCAGTTCATTATTCTTGTAAATATACCTGGATGCGGTTTTGACGTCACAAAATTCTTCATAAGTGGACTGGATTTCTTCACGTGATTTGTATTCTGCCAATAGAGAGGAATACCAGTCAGTTGTTATAGCCGGGTAAGCTTCAGAGGGGATTTTAAGATATTGCACCGCAATCCAAAAAACATCACCGTCTGTAAGCTGTAGAGAAATAGCTGCTGCATCAAGAATCTCCAGTTCAACATTATATTGACTTCGGACTCCATCAATTACTTTATGCCTCTTGGCTACGGGGATGTCTTCACCGCTAAAAAAATATATGCGCTCTACATTGCTCCCAGAACCAAGTATTGATTGCACATCCTTTTCGATTTTTCCGTTCTTCTTTGCAGGGTCTCGTTCTAGGGAACAAGCAAACGCGACAGGCAGCTCCGAAGCACTCGCCACAAAGTAGGACGATGGGGAGGACAATTCTCCCAGGTAAGTATGGAATGTCTCGAAGTCTCTCCCTTGATCACCGCCGGACTGAACGGGTCCGGTGGCCGGCAATACATTAGGATGAATCCTATTTTTTGCAAGGAATAAACATAGCTTCTCAAAATCAGCCTGACCGTTTCTGGCTGAAAGTTGCGCTATCTGAAATCTGATTTGTTGCTGTAGTTCATCCGTTTTCATATAGTTGCGTCCAAAAGGCACTTACAGATTGCTAAATATCATCTTTCTATTTGTCTAATCGCAATTCCATCTTGAAAATGTAAATAGAAGACAATGTTTGTTTCAGTCCAAAGTTTTTATGAATGTATTTTCCGTAGTTATTTCCATAAGAGTGAAATTGGGCTGCCATTAGGTACTACCTATAATTATCCACTTACTAATGGCGGCGGTAATTTTTATTTTCTTTATTATTCTCATTCTCTTTACAAAAGATGAAATCATCCATCGGGATCTAAACTGCAACTTCTCATCAAAAGTCATTTTGCGGTGATCTCTTTCAAAGGCATTGATTGTTGGTCAGTAAATATCTTATCCGTCTAGGACAACCCAGGAAGTATACAACGGAAATTGCACTACCAATGGTTAAACTGAATTTAGATATATAAGAAAAGCGAAGCACGGATACTAAACCTATTGTCATACTTATAATTTTTACTCACATCTGCTTAATGCCTCAACCAATGCACTGCATATTTCTTCAATACTTGCAATCGAGGCTATTTCCACTTTTTTTTCAGATGGATAGGTAAATCCTCCGCTAAGCCCCATATTATTTGAAGCCATCAAAACTATCTTATTATCCTTTTCATATACAGAACAACAAATAGAGTTCGTATATAATTCGTTACGGTTTTTCAAGCCCATAAACTTCAAATGTTCTTTTAAAAAAGTTTTCGACCTTACATCAACAATAACATTGATTTTACTTGCATTCATCGCAAACAAAAGACTTTTTACAATATCCTCCATTGCAGAAACCAGGCTTAATGTTATATACGGATCTGACGCAATTCCAAATCCGTGAACTGATGTAGAATCACTATGGATAACATACCTATCTGCAAATTTAAAAATAGCTGCGCTTCTCATTGATTTAAATTATAATAACCACATTCCGTTTTTACTCGCACCTGCTTAATGCTTCAACCAACGCAGTACATATTTCTTCAGTACTTGCTGTCGAGGCTATTTCGACCCTTTTTTCAGGGGGATATGTAAATCCACCTGTAGGTCCCATATTATTTGAAGGCATCAAAACTATCTTATTATCCTTTTCATATACAGAACAGCAAATAGTGTCTTTATATAATTCGTTACGGTTTTTCAAGCCCATTAGCTTCAAGTGTTCTTTTAAAAAATCTTTAGACCTTACATCAATAGTAACATTGGTTTTGCTTGCATCCATTGCAAACAAAAGACTTCTTGCAATATCTTCCATCGCTGAACCCTGGCTTATTGTTATGTATGGATCTGTTGCAATTCCAAATCCGTCTACAGATGTAGAATCACTATGGATAACATACCTATCTGCAAATTTAAAAATAGCTGCTCTTCTCATTAGCTTAAATTGTAATTTATAGTAAGAATCGTATTTTTACGCCTACGCCTTGTTTATTCCCGTATTCAATTGCCTTTCCTATAGCTTCCCATTGATCAAGAGTCGCCTTACCCGGTTGTATTGCAATTTCCAGAGTTTTACTCGTATAATCAACTCCTTGGGTAACAGCAACACCATCCCATCGGGCATCGGTAAAATTATCCAACTGATTAATATATCCTTTCAATTTGCTAAACAAACTTGACGATTTTTGATAACTCGGCATTGTCAGGTCAATACTTTTGATACTGGTTGCCACACCACCAGATAACTTATCGATGACCGGAAAATTTTCAGGTAAGTTACCACCAAGAATACGTTCTATTGTAAAACCTCTTGCTGAGGGGGCTATAGTCCATACAGAACCTCTACCCAGCCCGGAAGCCAAATAGCCAATTCCTTTAGCTGCCTTCACTCCTGCATATTCCCATGCCGCCATTTCGACACCTGCACTGACTATTCCAAAAGATTGACCTTCCTGCGTTTCCCATAACCGACGTTGATACTCATCTTCGTCTGCTTTTTTCTTTGCATTCACTGCACATTGGGGACAATCCATCATCTGCCTCAATGTGGCTTGTTTCGGATCTGGCGGCGGCGCATTCTTCATCTGCTGAATTTGTGCCGCTGTATATAATCCCCGCTGATTCATGACCGCGGGATCATAAGGACCACTCATTCCTGTAGCTAAACTGCCGTCTCTAGTGTACCAGGGTTCCAATCCATCGACATCAATAGCGTTGGGAACTTCGTTACCCGCAAACTGGTAGGTAGAATAATACGGAAATTTGTCAGCCAACGGATCTGAAACAAAGAACCGCCCTAATTGGGTATCATAAAACCTGTTCTTATAATCATACCATTCGAGGCCCACTCCATCTGCAAATTCTTTATCCTGTAACTCTCGCCCATTGAATTTTATTTTATTCTCAGGGTAATTCGTACCCCTTAATGCATTCGAGCTGATGGATGCTATTGCAAGGCCAAAGGGATAATAATGAGTCTCTTCCAACAGGGGGCCGGAGGCCAGAGCAACCGCCACATTATCAAAGAAAACGTCCTGAGCACTTTCGTTACTGGTATATACATACAAAAAACCCGATTTAGTAGCCACCATTTCAGCCTGACCTAGAGCCTGAAGCTCATCAGGTGCAGCTTTAACCTGCCTTACCCCGCTATTCTCATCCACTAATTTAAACTGATCATCAAATAAAACAAAATTTAAATAAGCTTTTGGCCTATTTGAATTTGGTTCATCAGCATCCTTTTGCTTAAGACGCTGGTAATCGTCATTGTAAAAATCAGTATTAAAAGGTGTGGTGGGAGCAGATCCTGATACTCCATGGGTACCTTCTGATTGTGAGTTTCCTCCGAATGCCTGTACCAAATCCGCCAGCATGTTCTCGGATAATGGAACATCTTCATTTTTATCAACTGGACCAATAGACTTATAAAAGGCCTTAGCCTTAATCCTGAAAGTATCTCCGGCCATAACCCGCAAGACTAGGGACGGCCCTATTTTCTTGCTTCCGTTAAGTGCTGCTAATTTTGAGACAGACAGATTCTGGGTACTATCTCCCTCTGATGGATATCCAACAGGCTTAGAAGCACGGGTATTATCAATATTACTGAATAACGACGTTTCAGTCGGAGCGTTTTCAGTCTCCATTGTTGCAGAATATACACTTAAATCAGTTTGGTCCGTGAGTACAACTCTTATGTTTCCCAAATGATCTTTTACAAAGTAATCGTACCAATAGCTAACAGGCTGCCCGGTTTTGATGACAGCACGAATACGCCCTTCCTCGTGGCCTGTATACTGTAAGGTGTCATTTCGATATACAAAGTTCCCTATGTAATCTGTAGTAGTAATTTTGGGGACACCACCGGAAATATCGGTTACAATCTTTTTTACCTTATTGCCAGACGCATCATATCTATAAACAATATTCCCTTTCCCTGTAAAGACAATGCTATCGGGCAGGTTCAGGTAATTGTACCGGATTAAGGTAATCTTTTTATTTTCATCCTTTATGAGATTTCCGTTGGCATCATAATCATAGTCATCAGTGGTGTTTGCCCCATTATTGAAGTCACCGAGCTTCGCAGTAACGGTATTAATGGGATCGGCTACTTTTGCCAGCTTATTGCTGTTGCTGCGATACGTATAAGTGAGCTGGTCAATGAGCGCCGGAGCTGCGGAACCATTCTTACCCATTTGGTTCATCGTTGCAATATTGCCGTTCACATCATAGGTCAGGTTACTTACCGTAAAGTCCATTGTTGTTTTTCCCCATACCGTTCCATTGCGTTCCAGGAAATCCGCAGAGGTCATTCGTGAAGATTTATCATATCCAAAACTATATAGCCTTGCTACACCATTGGATTTGCTTTTCCACCTTGATCCCGCAATATCACCATTGAACTGGGCGGCCAATGTAAATCCATAATCATAAACTAAATCCTCTCCGAACCAGTTTGAAGTGCTACCGTCCGTATTAGCATAATCCTTATTGACCCCCTTGAGCCATCCGCGAATCGTATAATCGAATTTGAGCGTTTCCAGTTGTCCCGTTGCAGTGACCCCCAATCTTTTGGTTTGAAGCTGCCCCAGTTCATTGTAAGTTGAAACTGAAATGGTCTTCTCGCTGGCAACAACATCATTGAGTCGCTTCTTTATATTGATAACCCGACCGGCAGCATCATAGCTGATCATGGTCAGAATCCTGATTTGCGGCGCCGTTATACTTTTAGGATTCTTATGATTAACATAACTACTCAATAATTTTCCGCTAAAGTCATAAAGATTATTTACTACATCAATACCACCGGATATATTATCCGAAACGGTCTGTATCAGTCTCCCTTTGTCATTGTAATAATTTGTTGTTGTTAACCACTGATTGGTTCCCAATATCCGAACTCTGGTCCCGGTAACCATCCCCCGCGTTTTACTGCTCGGTGCAGCCGGCAGTGCTTCGGAATATAGATTCGTTCCTGCTTGTAGCTTCCCTATATCCTCAGTAGCATAATTTTGTTTACCTGCAAAGGAATAATCATTATAAAAAGTAAGAACCAGCGGAGTTAAAGCAGCCGCAGGTAAATTTGGTAATGGATTCCCGGTAACAATTGAACTCATAGAAGTTTGTAGTGAAGCACGGTCAGTGGCAGCAGCATAAAGCTGAACCTGAGCTGGCCGGTTTAGAGCATCGTAGTAATTGACCAGCCACGAAGTCCCCTTCATATTACCATCCCTGGTAAACACCAACCTGTCACGCACATCATACACCATCTCTGTTGAATCGGCTCCTGGTACTTTTTTTACAATTAATCGTCCACGCCCGTCATACCTGTACAAGAAACACAGCTCTTTAACAACATCAGTGCTGAGAACCCAAGTTGCGTTAATTGCCTGTATAGCTTTTGGAGGAACAACCATCCGAAGATTATTCTTATCATCATAAACATAATAAGTACAAAGCCAACCTATATGCGCCGTACCAGGCGTAGGACTAAGCTGGATTTTTTTAAGTATGGCACGCCCATTTTTATCTTTGTACTCAATCACCTGGTTTCCCGCTTCGTTTAGGATCGAGTTTTTATATAACTGACCTGCAGTGTAAACAGCCGTACTTGTAGGAACTACTCCTCCGGGAGCAATGGTCCATATTCTAACAGAATCTGTGGAGCTGTTAATCTCATAACTATTCTTTAAAAACCGGTTACCACCGTTCTCTCCTGTTGCAACATCCTTCTTTGCCCAGCTATTACCAGCTGCATATGATCTTAACGGTCTATTTAATGGTGAGCCTTCAAAGTCCACCTTGCCGTAGTAAATGCTTTCTCCGATACTACCAGGCATCAATGTTGAATTGGAGAAGAAGAGTTTTTGTTCAGTAAAAGGATCTGACCGGAATTTGCCGGTGCTTGTAATCTGTGATGAATATGGGAGGTATTTATATTGTTCCCTGCCGTACTGGTCATAAATTCTGGTTGCGACCAAATCCTTTCCGGTAGGACTAAGACCTTTAACTACTGCCTGAACCGGTCTTCCAAGGCCATCGAAGTAATCGGTGGACTGTTTGACCTCTGTGACGGTCCGAAGAGGGGAAGCTACAGTGGCAGAATCCGATGTCGACATGCTTGGTTCCCAAGATCTGACATAGTTTATCGGTACATTGTTATAGATGCCGGGAAGTGCTACCGGTGAAGCCGGACTTCGAGGGATATCAACAGGGGTCTGCCCGTTGATGGCACCTGCCATAATCAATAATAGAGAAGTATATAAGGCTTTTGACATAACTTAATTTTAAGATCCTAATTATTGTGCAAAAGGCACATGGTATTGGTATTCTATTAACTTCAGAATCTTACCATCCTGATCTTTAACCGATTTCAAACGACCGTGTATATCGTACTCATAATAGCTAGTTGAGCCCCGGTTATCTGTTTCCGATGTTACACCTAACAATGGAATATAGGTATAGGTCGTTACTAGGGCATTGGGGAGTGATGTCCGTATTTTATTTAGTTCGTCCCTTAGCTGTTGATCAGTTAAAGGTGCATTTAGAATCGCTGCATTAACAATCGGCGCAACGGTAGCATAGTCGCTTCCTACAACTTTGGCAACAGGATATTGACTATCATACCCCCACAAATAAACTTCAGAGACATCGTTGATTTTGCCTTGTTGCAGTATATTTCCAACATTATCATAATTGTTGAAGGTAACCCAGGGTTTAAGCCTAGTGTCCTTGACCATTGAAGCGGCACTAATACCCACTGGACCGTAATTGGCTACAGGTTCTGAATAATCAAAACCCCAAACAACATCAGGAAAAGGTTTATCACTTTTATAGGTAGTGACTGTTGCTGAAACCGTGTTTGATCCCACCATCGTATATTTTTCTACCAGATTACTGATGTAGTGATTTGTCTGTAAATATTTGATACCCGATACTTCGGTAGTTGCGGGAGTTCCGGTAATGGTGTAATCCAGGGGATATTTAAAAAAAGTGGTTTGTACCTGGTTTACGGAATTGGTTTCAGATTGCCTGCTTAACTGGGCATGAGCAGCATTATCATAATAGCTGTTGACAACTTTTACAATATTTCGGTTATTATCTACATCAAATACGGAATCTGTCCGCTGTACCTCATAAATCCAGGGACAAACAATCTGTGATGGAATGAGCCTGTATCCTTTATTAAAAAATTCGTCTGTGCAACAAACCGAACATGCGATAGTGTTGCAATATTGCCAGGTATATCCATAAATTATTTTCGCCACAAAGTAATTTCCGTTCTGAAGATTACCTGTATTATACGCGTAATCTGTACGGGATAATCTTCTTCCAGACGAATCATAGAGGGTTTCACGAAGCAAACTGCCACGCAGGTAATCCATATCGGAGGTATATTTCTCTGAGGCACCAATGTTATAATAGTTCATAGTTACCCCTGCGTGATACTCCTGTAAATGCATATTGGTCGCTGAAAATGAAAACTCAGAAACCTTTCTTCCAGATTGGGGTTCTCCCATTACCTCCGTTACTGTTGAGTACCCTACGTTACTGCCATGGGTATTGGTGAGACTGGCAACCGGAAAACTTGATCTGATGAAAAACTCGCATGTAGCCCCGGTTCTATTGGTGAGCTTTCGCTCCGTAAAATTAAAATCACTGATCAGATTACCTGAGGAACGGTTGGGGTCATAATCAGTTTTATAATAAAATCTACGCCTTGCGGGAACATTGGTCAATCCATCAGAATTAACGATTTCTTTGATTCTGAGTCCGCCTGTGGCCATTGCTTTAATAATGATTACCGAATCGGAATAAGTATAATATTCCGCTCCAATAGCCGCCCGCTGGCCACTTCTGCTATCTACGGTCGCCCTTAATCGATACAGACCGGAATCCAGTTCTAATAACTGGATATATTCAACATTTCGCATGTTATGATATTCCAATAAAGTAGTGAGCACATTATTTGCTCCAACTTTATAGAGATACAAGGAAGGGTTATCCTCCCTCGAAGCAGGGCCGTCAAACCACGAACCATAGGTAATTTTTACTTCCTGCTTATTCTTCAAATCAAGGTCCACCTGATGGTCAACTATACTGGTACCGCTGGTTGGACTGTATGCAAGGGCACCTCTTGTGTTAATAATTTGGGGACGATAGCTCACCTGGCTCCCGTTCTTTAAACCGTAGTCATTTCCTTCATAGATAAATTCGCTATTGCCTCCTGTTGGATAGGTGATCCTTTTCAGCATTCCAATTTGTGCATAGGTCGGATTAGGTTCCCTGTTGGCACCGGATAGAGTAATATGAATATTATTGATAAAAGTATCCACATAAGGAAGCAGGGTAAAGTTATTTCGACCGTTATAAAAACCCCAGGTATCCTGTGATTTGGAATCTGTTGCTGGAACTGATTGTGGTGTGTTATATTCAAAGGAATGCCATTTTCTGCCTATTACATTGTTACCTTCCTCTGAAACACTGTCAAGCTTTAATCTCCTGTATTTTAAGTCGGTTTGAGTATCTGATCCAAAGTAGCTGTACTTAAGTGCAAAATTTTTGATTCTTTTGCCTTTTTTATCAAAAACGGTTATGGAATCAAGCTTGCTTCTTGATTGCGCGTCCCTCCTGTTGGCAGAGGAGTGAAAATTGATGATACAGGAAGGGGTAGTGATACTCTTTAGGACTTTGGATGCGGCCCGTACCTGGGTATAGGAGTTTCCTGCACTCATAAGGTCACATGTTCCTGCGACCCGTTTATAGTCAATTTCACTGTATTGCTCGCTGATAACATCATCAACATCATCTGCGTATGTAAAGGTTGCATTTCCATAAGGGGTTATGATCCGGGATAGATACCATGCGGATTTAAAGGGATTAAAAAGGATAGCTCCTTCAGTATAAGACGTTTCACTTGCTGAAAACTGATAAATAATCCCGCTCTCATCAACGATCTGTATGCTGTCCAACCGTTTTGGATACGTGATCTGAAGTGGTTGGAACGGCATTATATGAGCCTTGTTGTCAACGGTTGCATCAATAATGAATTTTCCGCTTCTACCGTTGAAATTAAAGGCAAAATTATCCGGCTGTAGATCCAATATTCCTACGGCTGCTTCTCTAATCCTGTCGCCCGTCTTAATAATGGAATCGAATACCGCTAATTTTCCATCGGTCATATATCCCTGTTCGTCGGGTTTCACATTGACGCTTCTGGTAACTGCACCACCAGCATTTAACGTCCATCCAAAGCCAACTTGAGAAGCCAGTTCGTTTACTTTAAGGCCCGCGGCATAGTAACTAAGAGAGATGGGTAGGGGGACTTTGCCGATATAAGCTGTGTACAATGGAACACTTATCCCTGGAATACCGGTATACAATCCTACCGGAATGTCCCCATACTTACCCAATGACGCAGCATTGGGAGACGGTGGAACCACTTTGGGAATATCCATCATGGAGGGGCCAAACTGCGCGAACAGGGTAATTCTAAAAAAGAATAAAAACAAGAGTAAATAAATTCCTTTCATGGATATAGCATTGAACATTGATTATTTATTATGTGTTGGAGAATATTGAAAGTATGACCTGTCTTACTATAACTGGGCCTGGGATATGCAGGTAATAGAAACGTCATAAAGCCATTAAATTCCTTAGCTTCTGTTGACCATCCATTAAAGGATTTTATGGATTTTTACAGTATAGGTAACTAACATTTCACAGATATAGAATATCAATCACTATCAATCAGGCATGGGATAACACCCTGAAGGACCTATAATTGTAACAAACAATCACATACTGCATGTAAATTAGAATACAAATCCATAAGTTTCACTAACCATATAAAAATGCGTACTTCTACGGTTGCGGTACGTAGATATACGTATTGATCCTTATACTAGATATCAAATTATTAGTACCCAATAAAAATAGGCAGTGTCCACGCACTGGATTTGCGTAACAGTAAGCAAGGAATAATTTGCGCTTATTAAAAAGGAATTGAGAGGTTTCTATCAGCAAGTTATCAAGTAACAAAATCAGGGACCATTTGCAAAAAGCAAAAGCCGGGTAATGGGGATAGGATGGCAAAAGGGGTTCATATTAGCTTACACTTTAAAATCGTTCCATGCTATTTATTTTTGAAAATGTAAGAATCCGGGTGGCTTTGCTTGTAACCACTAACCAATAATGCCAGAGAGCAGATTATCATGATATATGCCACTATTTTTACGATCCATTCGAAGATGCGTATTACAACTGAGCTATCATAGGAATCGAAATGTTGTAAACCACCTGGTCCCCTCCTATTAAACCGGCGCCGGTTTACAAAACGAACCAATAGGATTCCTAATACCAGTATTATACCTCCGGCTAAATAATAGGTGTTCATCGTATTTGATTTTAGCGGGTTAATAATAGATCACCAATACAAGCTAGGACTATAATTCAGAAGAAAAAATGCTTTTTAATCATCAAACATTTTTCGTTTCAGCAATTATTTCTTAAACTTTCGATCCCCCATCTTAACAGATTCAGAAAATAATTTTTATTACCTAATACGATAGTAATACATTCCCATTCTTCCCTTAAGGACTTTTGTTCCCATAATAGCACCTGTTCCAGGACAAACCGGACTTCTGTATTGTTTATACAAAGCGGTTTAAATGGCTGAGAAAAGAATTATCAGGCACGGTTCGCTGTTCAGCGGGATCGGTGGCTTTGACCTGGCAGCAGACTGGTGTGGCTGGCAGACCGTATTTCATTGTGAGGTAAATGAATTCTGCAACCGTGTATTGGATTACTACTGGCCTAAAGCAACCGCAATTAAAAGCATTGTAGGTTATGGCTGGGAAAAATGGAAAGGAAAGGTTGATGTGCTCTCCGGCGGATGGCCGTGCCAGAAGTACTCGGTTGCAGGGAAGAGGGCGGGAAACGAACCGCTCAAAGAAGAGTTGCTTAGAGCAGTATTTGAAATCAAGCCAGCATGGGCAGTACTTGAAAACGTTGGTGGGTTTATTACTAAAAAATTTGCCGGTGAACACGATCTACTCTGTCAGCAATTGGAGCGTATGGGATACGATGTTCAAACGTTTGATATTGACGCTGCGAGCTGCGGAGTACCAACGATGGAACGGCACATCTGGATTATTGCATCGGCCACTGGCGAGCGACTCAGGTGGTGCAATGCGAAGCCGGTACAGAACATCTCCGGAGCACCACAGCTTCTTCAAGGAATCCATCCGGGAATGTTCGACCGATGGTCGTTACCCAAGGACCGAGTTTGTAACGTGGGCGAAGGGGTTTCCCAAGAACTGGACACTGCAACCATTTCTGCAAAAAAATGGCATACCGAAAGCCTGAAGGCTCTTGGCAATGCCATCACACCGCAGATTGCATACTACATCTTTAAAATGATTCAGAGCAGTATCTGCGCAGTAAAATAAGCTTTAAAAAAGGGGCCAGAACAAAATAATCATTTGATCTAAATAAGGAGATAGTATGAAGATTGAATTAAAGAGCATCCGGTTAAATGATGATTTGAGTTTTGACTCCTTTTCTTTTACAGCAAATCTTTATGTGGAGCATAAAAGAGTAGCTACCGTAATAGACGACGGTATGGGTTCTGAATATCGCTATGAAAATATTGAACCGGAAAATAGGCTACTTTTTCATAATGCAGAACAGCATGTAAAGTCATTACAAACATCCACAGAAACCGAGGCTCCGTCCAAATCGAACGAACCACTACCTGCTCATTATGCGCTTGACCAGTATCTGTATGAATTATTATGCGCCCATGTCGAAAGATTGGATCAAAGGAAGCTTAATACCATCATAAAAAATGGAATTGCTTACGGAGGCGGTAAGATCAGTTACCGATTTGTAAAGTTTTCAAATCCTGTTTCTGAATTGCTCAAAACGGATAAAGGTATTTCCACGATTGAATGGGCACTTAATAAACGGGTACTACCAAAGATTGAACCTGGCGAGAAAATTCTTAACAAAAATATCCCGGAAGATATAATCAAACGTGCTGGTTTTTCAGAAGATCAGTATACCAAACCGGAGCAACTGCTGAAGGCACCTAAAATCACAACTAAACCCAGGAAGGGCAAAGGTTTATAAAAACTCTGATCTTAATCAATACTATACTATGGAAACAGAAATGGAGCAAGTATTACGCCTGACGTATCAAATGCTGGGAATGGGGTTGAGTAGTGCACTGCTGCATCAGGAACTAACATCCAATATTATTAAGGGATATTCCCAATTTGCTATAGCTGCTTTTCCCAGAATGGATAATGAGCTATTCAAAGTTTTACTTTCTTTTAATAAAGACAACGAAGACGGTTGCATAAAATTAAATGAAATAAAAGCATATAGCCGCCGTCAATTACCAGTCTATTACGATACCATAAATAATATAAGTATCGATCAGCTTGAAAACCGGATTAAAGACCTGGATTGGCATTCCTTTTCTAAAGGGGAAATAAACGATCCAGTATTAATTTCCAAATACCATAAAATATTAAACGAGCTCGCCGACCTGGCCATTGGCAATAATAAAGCAGGGAAAGTAATACAGGAAAAGCTGATGTTTAAATACTGGATATCTGAAAACCTTCTTGCAGATGCTCAATATGGCGAATACCTTAAACCTTTTGAGCGCGAGGAAGTATTTTATCCCGGTAAGGATATTTTTACCGTTCGACTGGCAGCCAATATATTTTCCGGAAAACTTGATGACTTATTTGAGAAGGTTCTGCTGACAGGTGTTGAACGATTCGGTGGTGCAGCCCTAAAGGAAAAATTAAGGCATATTTTGTCGAAAAATCCTACCGACTTTGATTTAGTGCGCTGGTATAGCGATAAAGACGGAACAGCAAAGGTTAATTTCTCCATCAGTTTATGCGATGGCTACTATAACATCGATTCCACTAAAATTGATTACAAATCTTTTTCCAGTATCCCCCACCTAAACCTGAATGAGAGTACAGATCGGGCATTGGAACAGCAAATGGCAATGATCGACTGGAATATACCAGAGGTTGAACGGTTTGGCCTCAAAGCGAAATTCCAGCCAGAGGTATTAGATGTTTTAAAAACAATTAAAAAAGCAAATGCAGAAAAAGAAGTTGACGCATGTTCTATCACAGATTTGCCGACTTTAAAATTTTGGTTAGGTACACCATTTGAAGATCATATACGGCAGAGTGCCTGGAATCTGCTGGAAAGCATTCCTGTCCAAACTAGAACGTTTGACCCTAATATCGAAATTACCTATGCTATAAATTTATTATCAGGAAGAGCTGTTGCGGAGGAGTTCATATTATTTACCAGCGTAAACTCTGGTAAATGGGTTAGAATAGATCCATCTCAGGGTGAGGATGACAACCAGGATACCGAGCTCAAAAGGATTGTCGGGTTTACTGAAGCTGAAATCGAACAAAGCCTGACCAAACTTCCAATTTTCAGTCCGGGTCATGAAATAATTATAAATGATTTACATGCCGGCGACCTCGTAGAAGTTCAGCTAACTGACGGAAACGTTGTTCTTTTGGAAAGCAACCCAGAGGAAAAATCGATCAACCTTTACAATCCTGAAGGCGAAAGGATTTACATAGACCTTCTCCCCGCTGGTGAAACAATTCCTCCTGCTACTTTAGAGCAGAAGCCGGCCCAGGAAAACCAAAAAAAGAAGCCGCGGTTAAGTAAAAACAAACAAAATTCCCGGAGGAAACAACGCTAAAAATTTACAATAAAAATTGGAAATGGTGGTAATGTATGGAGAATGAACAATATTATAGTCTATTGAATAGCCTGGAACGCCTGGGATATCTTACCGAAGGCGTAAAGGAAGCTATTATATCCAAAACCAATTTGGGTCTACCTTATTTCCAACAAAAGTTAGATATGAGCTATGGCCAGGAAAATATTCACTTCGATCTACATATCAGAAAAGGCGCCGAAGACGGCAAAGGTTATTACCTGGGAAAAATTGATGCCCACTACAAAAAAGAAATAACCATTGATGATGATGTGATAAATGGTGTCGACACCGGCGACCTGGATATACGGATGGGACAAATTGACTGGCATAGGGTCATCGCGCAAACCAACAATCCCGATGTTGCATCATTGCCCCGAAAGGACCAAGTACAGCATGTTTTAAATGATCTATGGAAGTTATCGGAAAATGGGAATCAGGATGGCATGCTTATACAGAATCTGCTCCGGCATAAATATATGGCGGGTACGGAGTGGGATGATCCGGACCTAAAAAAGCCCTGGGCGCTTTTTGAAAAAAGTCAAACCTTCATCCACACCCCATACCCAAACATGGACTATAGTGCAGCGCTGTGCTATCAAATGCTATCTGGGAAATTGGACATCTTATTGGCTTCTTTAAATCTGATCTTTCAAAAAGACGCGGAAATACTACTTAAACGAGCTATTAGCCGTAATGAAGATCATTTGTCATTAATCAGCTATAAAAGCTTTCGGGATGGTATTTTGGGGTTATCGATTCCCTTAAGCCGGGATGGGAACCAAACCTATCATGTAAACGACTACGGTGCTATTTTGATGCCTTATGAAGCAATTAAGCATGGTACTTTTATGGGGATTGATAGCAGTGAGCTGGAGCAGAGAATGAAAGCTGTTGATTGGAATGCTGAACAGGATCATTATCAAAAGGACCCGGAATCCAAGGATGATTTTCAGTTTGTCCCGGAAATAGAGCAGATAGTAACCGATCTTCAGTATGATTTAACGACCGATAGTCGAGGGGCGCATGTTGCCTCGCAGCTGGAAGCCAAATATTGGGTAGAAAGTCCAGATTTCAGTGGGATAATGAGACAAGAAGCCTGGGATTATCTTCATTCACAAATTCAGAAAATCGGTTATTTTCCGGAAAGTATCTCGGCCCAAACAGCTTACAACCTGTTATGTGGGCGTGCCGTAGCCTTAACTCAAGATACCGAAATTCAGTATTGGCGCAGGATAGACGACCAAACTCTGGGTACTTCATCCGCTCATTTTAATACTTTTTCCGGCTTCAACGAAGACCAAATATATGATTTGGTTAAGATGTTGCCTGCCGAAAACATAAATTTTGACCATACAACTCAGGCCCTGATGGCAGGGGATCTGGTAGAAGTATTATTAAATAATGGGGAAGTAATCCAGGTTGAAGCTTATCCTGAAAAAAATACGCTCAGGTTATCTTCACTCAATGGTGATCCTATTTACACCAACCTGCTCCTTACCCCAGGGCTTAATTTTTTGTCCGACACTAAGGACATTCAACCCGAAAAAAGCGAAAAAGTAGCATCAAATAAATTTATTCCTTCCCGGAAAAAGAATAAAAAAAACAAAGGAAAGCGCTTTTGATGCTTATTGATTCCAATATAGTTTATCCGCATACTGTTGATAAAAAAGTTTAAAATATAGAACACATGGCAAGTGAAAAAGAAATTGAGCAAAGGGCCAAATTAATCGCATATCTGGATTCCCTGGAATTCAAAGGAAGCAAGCTGGAAAAGGACCTTCGAAAAAATATGGCATTAAGCCTTCCCTCTTTTAAGATCGACCACAGAATGGAATATGGCGCCGAAACCATGTTTTTTGAGCTCAATTTTAAAAAGGATCATCAAAAGGGCGGTTATCGCCTAAGTAGTTATAAAGCCACCCACCGGACAGAGGTTTTTATCGATCATCAGGAAATTAATGGTATCAACACTGCCGATCTTGACGAGCGTATGGCTGGCTGGAAATGGGACCTGTATTTTAAAGACCCGGACAAATTACTTAATGAGCAGGGTAAAATATTCATGAAAGAAACCTTTGAGCAATTACATAAAATTACAGAAGAGGATAATCATATTGGCGCGGGTATCCAGCAGAAGCTTATGTTTAAACATTGGCCGAAGCAATATGTAGATCAACAGATTTATCAGCAACTACTTCCTATTTACGAACATAACCGGGAGTTTTCCGTTTCTGAATTTGGTTGCTGCAATGCCCATCTGGCCTATCATATCCTCTCCGGAAGGCTCGACGATCTATACGAAAAGATAAGGGAAACTGGTATTGATCAGTATCCAGGTGTTGATCTTTACCGTTTATTGGAACAGGAACTTAGTCAGAACCCGGAGCAATTCCAAATCCAAAAATACCATAACACCTGGCAATACCAGGCAGAATTTATTCTTCCTGTTGCCAGCAAAGAGAATTGGTATCATATTGATACCTATAAAGCGATCCTAACCCCATTACCCGAAATTGCCCATGCCAATATTAAGGGAATAGATACCTGTGAACTTGAAGAGTCGATGCGTGCTGTTGCCTGGCACCGGGATAGGGAACTTTTTGAGTTCAGTAATGATGGTGAGCCTGTTTTCCTGGACTACATTAATAATATTCAAAGGCAAATGAATATCCTTTATGATGACCCAGCCGGTGCTGTTATTGCAGACCAGCTTAGTCTTAAATATTGGATCGATGCAACATTTTTTGAAGACCTGATCCGGCCACAGGCCTGGGACTATCTTGATAGCCTACCAAAACGTATGATGGAATTCCCGGTATCCGTGGATGCAAAAGTGGCCTGTAATCTTCTATTGGGAAAATCGGTAGCAGAGAAATTTTTATTATCGGAGGCCGCTACGCCTGGTAACTGGGTGCGGCTAAAGCTCGATAAGCTGGAAGATCCGGGTACCTATCATTATATACATACGACCGGTCCTACTGCTGAACAGATTGATAAACTTCTGGTCATGTTACCGATGATTAAGTGGAAGCATAATCATGCAGTTAATGAGCTTCAGAAAGGAGAATTGATTCAAGGTTCCACCATATCCGGTAAAAAGATTCTTATTGAAGTAGATCCGGAGTCGAAAAGTTTAAACTTTTATTCCAACAAAATGGAACCCATTCCGGTTAATATTCAATTCGATCCCGATTGGAAACCACCGGGTTCTCGGCTAGAAAAAAAAATAAATGCCCCTGAAATTCCATCCCAAAATTCAAAAATAGCTGGCAGCAAAAACAAAAAGGGGCCTCGCCTTTAAGCAAAATTTTGGGGACCGTTATGCTTTCTGCCGCCTCTGTATCATAAATATTTCGGCAGTGATAACCATTACCAACTCCCCAATCAAATTTAAAACTGCCTTAATGTCCGGGTTCTATTGGAAACTTCTTCAGCATGAAAGAAGTTTTCCTATGAAAATTTTACGCCAGCGATGGCGCGGCAAGATGTAGGATTGTATACAATCCATCTTGCCGCCGCAGCCTGATGGGCTGGGGCGGGGAAAAGGCCTCCGGAGTCGGCCTTTTCGTCAGTCAGATAATTTCAAGCAGAAAAGGCTATTTGATTACCTAAACACAAGGATTATGAACGAAGAGGACATGCAGCGCATCCTGGAAGACCTTGCAGACAGGGGATTTAATGACGACCAGCTTCGGCGCGAGATTGAAAACAAAGAGGCCCTGGGCCTGCCGGCCTTCTCAATAAAAAGAGAAAGAAAATTCGAAGAAGAACGTATGTTTTACCGTTTGTTTTTTCAATGGACGGAAAGCATCCTCGGATTTGAATTAACGACAATCCATGCCAACCACCGGATGCCTGTGGACATCGATAAAAAGGTGGTCAATGGTGTAAATTCTATCGAGCTTGACAAGCAGATGTCTGGAATTGATTGGATTAAATATTGGGAAAGTATGCTGAAGGGTCAGGTGGCAATGGATATTTCCGCTCAGGCTGCCGGTTGTATCGATAATATTTCCCAACTGCTCTTATATGAAAGCCCGGACGTAAACCTTGTCGGTGAGCAGCTGATGTATAAGCACTGGCCGCCGGAAGTATTTGCCTTATTTTCAAAAGCCCCGGAAAAGATCCACGGCTTGTATGAGCACAATTTCGCCTTTACCCTTAAATCCTATGCTGATATTTCAGCGGACCTAGCCTATCTTATGATATCTGGACGGGTCGATGCCCTTGAAATGCAGATCGCGGATTTAGGGTTGCCGCATATGCAGGAATCTGCAGTCCCAAGTGAAATCCATAAAGCACTAAAGCACCTTCCTGGTAAGCAAGAGTTGAAGTTTGCCTTCGCCACAGAAAATTATTATGCTTCGCTCAGCATCCCCTTAAAATGGAACAAAGGCTGGTACAAGGTGGATGAATATGAGCTTGCCCTCACCTCTTTCCCGGAAATTGAATCTGGTACTTATAACGGTATCGACTCAACACGATTGGACAAAAAGTTGGGTACGGTGGACTGGAGAAATGATGAAGATATTTTTTTCCTGGCCAGCGACAATCGATCAACATTTCCCAGGGACATCGAATTGTTACAGGAAGAGTTGTTTAGAATGGCTTTAAGCCCGGAGGGTAAAATTGTCGCCGACCAGCTGATGCTCAAGTACTGGCTGTGCGCACCTGTATTTAAGGACTTTATCAATCCAAGCGCCTTGGAGTTACTTAGCGGCCTTCCAATGAAAACTTATACGTTTTCTTCTGATATTACCTTTGGAAAAGCAAAAAATCTTCTGCTTGACAGGCCTGTCCTGGAAGATAAAAAAGAATACCAGAACACTGCCAGTAACTGGCTGTGGTTGAAGCCTTCAAAAAAAGGATACCAGCAATTGGTTGTCCTTCCTGGAATTTCTATTAAAGAACTGCAAAACCTTATCAATGTCCTTCCTGTAGATAATTTCAGCAAACCCGACATTGAGCACGGTCTAATTACCGGAGATAGGGTACAGACAGTGGCAAAATCAGGGGCCGCCTTTTATGTCAGCGTCAATGATACGGCTACCGGTATCCAGCTTTTTGACAGTGATAAAAAAGAAATCCCTTTCAATTTTAATATGGATGCTAATTGGACGGCTGTACGGGACATGTATGGGAACCTCTGTCAGCAGGCGCCGGATGCAAAAGAAATAGGAACTAAATCAAAATTCGAGAGAAAACATAAGGGTAGGCGGCTATAACAGGGTGAATTTGCCGAAATAAGGCTGGTAGACCAGTTCGCTGCCCCTCCTAATATCTGGAAAGGAACCAGAAGTATACATTCCGGTTTTGTTCTCAAAGCTCTAATCGCAGTGCTGGTAAGGAAGCTCCGGACCTGGCCTATCATCGGTATCGTAGTTTAAAGAAGTGCAGTATGGAAAATGTGAGTAAGAAAAGTAAGGAATTATTACCCCATATCATTCCCATAAGAATTTCAGAAACCAAATTTACGGAGTTTAAGTCCCTGCTGGCATCCAGCCGGTGCCGGTCAATGAGCGAGATGCTCAGAAAGATACTCGACAACCGCAAAATTATTATCGAGACGCGTGATATTACCTTGCAGGATATTACCGAAGAACTTGGGCTCGTAAGAAAAGAAATTCATGCCATCGGCGTAAATATTAACCAGGTAACCCGCAGTTTTCATTCTGAAAAATATCCGGAGCAGCGCCTGTTACAGGTCATGGATATTACCCGGCTTTATCAGCAAACCGACCAGAAAGTTACCCGGCTCTTTACGATCATTTCAAAACTTGCTGAGCAATGGTCGCCAAAGTAGTCTGCGGCAAAAGCATCCGCAAGGTCCTTTATTATAACGAAAACAAAGTTGGAAAACTTGCCGCTGAACTTATGTATGCTTCCGGTTTCCTTCAGGATGGTAATGGTCTTTCTTTCCGGCAAAAGCTGGACAGGTTCCGGCAACTGACCAGCCTGAATGAACGGACGAAAACCAATGCGATGCATATAAGCCTTAATTTTTCAAGGCGGGACATCCTGGACAATGAAAAGCTACAGGCCATAGCCCTGGATTATATGGAGCGCATCGGGTGGGGCGATCAACCATTTCTGTTGTACCAGCATTTCGATGCGGCCCATCCCCATGTCCACCTGGTGACCACCAATATAAACAGGCATGGGGAGCGGATGGAAACGCACAATATCGGCAAAAACCAGTCTGAACGGGCCAGGAAAGAAATTGAGCAGTTATATAATCTTATAAAGGCAGAGGAACAACAAAAAGAAAACCAGTACAGTTTAAAGCCTGTCGATCTGCAGGCTGTCATCTACGGAAAATCTGAAACTAAGGCAGCAATTTCCGAACATGTCAGGGAGGTGATGGCCACTTATAAATTCACATCGCTACCGGAATATAATGCCATCCTTCGTCAATTTAATATTTACGCGGACCGCGGAGATCCCGGATCAGCTATGTACGAACACGGCGGACTTGTATATAGGTTGCTGGATGAAGATGGGAACAAAGCAGGGATACCTATTAAGGCCAGTAGCATTTTTTCTTCCCCGACTTTAAAAAACATTGAGATAAAATTCAAGCCCAATGAGAGCGACCGGAAACCTTATGGGCAGCGACTAAAACACCTGATAGATAAAGCCTTTAATACCTCGAAGAGCCTTCAGGAATTTGAGGTGCAACTTCAAAAGAATGGGGTACGCGCCCTTATCCGCTACAACGTTCAGGGCAACGCGTCCGGCCTTACGCTTATCGACAATGCCACCCGCTGTTGCTTTAAAGGCTCTGACCTGGGTAAACAATATAGTGTCGGCCCATTCCTTGAACGCTTGGAAAAATTAACATCGTTTCCGTCATCGTCCCCTTCCGGAACAGAAAAACTTCCATCAACTAGTGAGCAACGAATAAGCACTGCAGAACTCCCGCAAGCAACGATCCCTGCCGCCAACCTTCCGGTTATAATGCACCTATGGGATATCGCCTTATCAGATAGGCATGAAGAAAATACGCCGGAACCGCGCCGCAAGAAACGTAAGTGGCTTGGGATAGAATAAAGATTAACCATAAAAGCTGTGTAGCATGAATACTGGAGAGAATAGTGAAGCTTTAAGAAAAATTACAGACCTGATTCGTAAAAGTAGCATCATAATCCTCGGCCTGCACTTTTATTATTATTGTTACGGGGCCTTCGAGTTATGGGGCTTTACCCATAAGATTTCTGCCGAGTTGCTGACCAATATCAGCAAGACCGGTCTTTTTGGTCATCTGCTGATCTCAAAATCATTAGCCCTTTTACTGCTTCTGGTTTCCATGATTGGTACCAAAGGTAAAAAGGATGATAAACTAAAATTGTCGGGCGCCATTCGCCCCCTGTTTGCCGGCCTTATTATTTATAGCCTAAGCCATTTGCTCTTACACCTGGAGGCTGCAATAAATGTTATAGCTGGGATTTATATTGTCGTTACTACCGTAGGCTTCCTTTACGTTTTGCATGGCGGTGCATTGCTGACCAGGCTACTAAAAAATAAATTACAGGGGGATATTTTCAACAAATTACAGGAGACCTTCCCCCAAGAAGAGCGGAAACTGGAAAACGAGTATTCCATCAACCTGCCTGCCAGGTACCGGTTGAAAGGGAAAATCAGGAAGTCATTTATCAATATAATAAACCCTTTCCGGGCGTTACTGGTCGCAGGTACACCGGGGTCAGGTAAAAGCTATTTTGTTATCCGCCATGTGATCACTCAACATATAGCGAAAGCATTTACCTTATTTGTTTATGATTTTAAATTTCCGGACCTATCCATAATTGCATACAACACTTTTTTGAAGTACAAACACCTGTACCCGAAACAGACGAAGTTTTATGTAATCAATTTTGAAGACCTTAAATTCTCCAATCGCTGCAATCCGTTGGACCCGGATTCCATGACTGATATTACGGATGCTACAGAATCCTCCCGTACCATCATGTTAGGGCTCAACCGCGAATGGATAAAGAAAAGCGGGGGTGACCGGGCCATTTTTAATTAAATGGCCCGGTCACCCCCCAAAAGACTGGAGATTTTTTCGTCGAAAGCCCAATCAATTTTCTCACGGCCATAATCTGGTACCTGAGAAAATTTAAAAATGGAAAGTACTGTACCCTTCCTCATTGCATCGAGCTGATGCAGATGCCATATGATAAGTTGTTTCCAGTGCTCAGGACAGAGCCGGAGATCGAAGTGTTGATCAATCCTTTTGTAACGGCCTATGTGAATGGGGCCATGGAACAACTGGAGGGACAAATTGCCAGTGCGAAGATCACGCTTGCACGACTGTCCTCGCCCCAATTATACTATGTACTTACTGAAAATGAATTTACGCTTGACATAAATAACCCCACGGCTCCGAAGCTGGTCTGTATGGGAAATAACCCCCAGAAGCAGCAGGTCTATGGGGCCGTTCTTTCTCTGTTTGTAACCAGGATGTTTAAGCTTGTAAACAGAAAAGACCAGCTTAAATCATCACTCATTTTCGACGAATTCCCAACGATATATATTGGCGGGGCATCCGGCATCGAATCTACTATCGCAACTGCCCGCGGAAATCGTGTGGCAACCACACTGGCAGTCCAGGACATAAGCCAGTTACGCAAAGATTATGGAAAGGAAATAGCCGATGTTATATTTAATATTGTCGGTAACATCATCAGCGGCCAGGTTCTGGGGGATACTGCTAAAACTTTATCCGACCGATTCGGTAGGATCATGCAGGATAGGGAGAGTTATTCGATAAATAGTTCGGAAACTTCTGTAAGTAAATCAACACAATTAGAAGCTGCCATACCGGCTTCAACTATTTCTTCCTTATCCTCTGGTGAATTTGTCGGCTCTGTTGCCGATGATCCTGATCAAAAAATTGAACTTAAAAATTTCCATGCAGAAATTATAAATGATCATGCTGCATTGAAGGCAGAAATGGATGGGTACAAGCCCATTCCTAAAATCCGGGAAATTACACAATCGGAAATCGATAGTAATTATATCCGGATAAAAGAAGAAGTGCTGGCCTTGATTGAATCGGAAATGGAAAGGATATACGATACGCCGGAGCTGTCCCATTTACTCATAGCAAGGGAATAATAATGACTGAGGTTGTTACAGTCCATTCGAAGCCGTCAAATAGGCAAGAAATATTTTTCACTACAAAAGTTTATAAGAATATGGGTAATAAATCAGAAATGCACGGCAATTTCTATACCTGTTTTAGTAAGCTTAAAAAAAGCATTACAATGCTTTCTTTTTAACACTTTTAACTAGCAACTTGAGTTATTTAGGTAAATTTGGGGGGAGGGCTAAGTTGAGTTTATAAATCCGGTATGTCTTTTCATAAACAACAAACTTATGTTGTCTTTCAAAACCCAGACTTTCATAAATGTGCCGCGTAGCTTATATTCTTTGTACATTTATAACCAATTTTATACCATAACCGGAATACAGACAATCATAGTTTTTATGAACAACAAGTACAGAATTGCCATCATCGGTATTGGTGGTGTCGGAGGTTTTATCGGTGGCAAACTGGCCGCCCGTTATAGAAACTCAGATAATGTTGAAGTCATCTTCGTCGCCCGGGGCAACCATTTGAAGGCGATCAGGGAAAACGGGTTGAAGGTAATAATCGCCGAAACGGAAATGATCGTGCATCCGGATTTGGCTACGGATGATCCACTGCAAATCGGACCGGTTGATCTTGTGTTATGTTGCACCAAAACCTATCATCTGGAAGAAAGCGTACGTGCTATGGCCAACAACATTACTTCCAATACCATAGTCTTACCCTTGTTTAACGGTGTGGATAATGCGGAAAAGATAAAAAAAATTATACCCCAGGCTAAGGTACTTGATGGTTGTATTTATCTGGCATCCAAATTGCTGTCGTCCGGTGTGGTAAAGCAAGCCGGCAACTTCTATGCTTTGCATTTTGGAGGTAGTATTTTACCTCCTGAACAATCTTCGTTCCTGGATACGTTGTTCAGCGATGCTGATATTCATGCGGTAAATGAAAGTGATATTCTAAAGCGCGTCTGGACAAAATTCGCTTTTGTTTCACCTTTGGCCACCTACACTTCCGCCAACAATATTTGTTTTGGCGAAATACTGGAAAGTCCCGTGCACAGCGCAGCGTTAAAGCAATTGATGAGCGAAGTAATTATGCTTGCAGTAAGTAAAGGGATACCATTGGAAGCAGTTAGTATTGACGCAAACTTTGAGATGATGGCAAAACTTCCTTTTGAAACCACATCCTCATTGCACAACGATTTTTCCAACGGGCGCCAGACTGAAGTAGAAACATTAACCGGTTATGTAGTAAGAGAAGCAAAGAACCACAATCTGCAACTCAATAACTATGAGGCATTTTATCAACAACTCAGTTCACGGTAAAATGGATTTTTTTTGTTTACGACTATCGCTATATCTTTTGCCTAGCGGCTACCACAATAAGAATTCCGAAGGTTACGCTGGCTTAGGTCTGATCAAACTGCCGACTGAAAATTCCCCCTTCATAACCCCCATCCTTATTGGGAAAAGCGATACGAAGCACTTTTCTGTTAGACTCGGTAGCATTTATAAACTCCAGCTTAAATCCTCCACCGATAATCTGGTCGTACTTTACTGCTGTTTGAAATTGCAGGCCGGTTTTTATTTGTTCAACGATAGTATTGAATATTGCATGAGCTGACTCTTTTGAAATCGGGAAGCAAATCTGTAAGTCCGGATGGTTAAAGGTTTCTAGCAGCCCATGAGTATGAAAGTTTATGCAATTTGGACAGGTATCATCATCCATAACGAAATGAACATACCAGCCATATTTCTCCATCATTTCAATCTCCCAGGAGTTAACCTTGGAAAATGGGTCATCATAATATTGCTTTTTCATAGCACTTACTTTTCAATAACAACAAACAAAGCCCTGCTCCTTCTACAATATAAATCCACCGAAATTAAAACCATAATTCTGAAACAAAAAGAAATTCGAATACTATTTTCCCTGCATTTCAGGAGTTTTTTGAGAATGCTTTGTTTACCTTCGAGAGGGCTTAATAAGATAAAATGTTCACAGAAGCAAGCTGCTGTGTAAGGTATTTCCTAACGGGCAAGGAGTATCTATTACTCGGATCTGCGAGAAGTGATTTGAGGTGACCAGAATTAAATATTGTTTAATATTTTGAAAAGAAAACAGAAGGCAAGAACATTTGTCATGGGGGATATTCATGGCGCTTATAAGGCATTAGACCAATGTCTGCAAAGGGCGGGTCTTGACTACAGCAGCGATGTGTTGATACAACTTGGCGATGTTGTGGATGGTTACGATCAGGTATTCGAATGCGTAGAGGAGCTGTTAAAAATAAAAAACCTTATTGCCATTCGAGGCAATCATGATGCCTGGCTCAATGATTTTTTAACGACAGATTTTCACCCTTTTTATTGGACTTATGGCGGTAAGGGAACGCTCCTATCCTATCTGAAGCATACGGGCAACAAAGGGGTAATAATACCAACCGGCAGCGGGTTCAAAACTTCCCTTAATGCTTCAGACATACCGCTCGCTCATAGGGAATTCTTCAAGTACCAGAAGCCGTTTTATATTGATAAGGAACAAAGATGCTTTGTACATGGCGGCTTTAATCTGAGCATGCCATTTTTAGAACAGGCACAAAGTGTATACTATTGGGACAGGGACTTATGGCTGGATGCTATGAGTTTTAGCGGCAGCGGTGCATCGGCTGAAGAATTTGAAATGGAGACTAAATTCAAGGAAATTTATATCGGCCATACACCAACAACAAATTGGAATATTGACAAACCTATGACTGTACTAAATATTACCAACCTCGATACGGGGGCCGGCCATCAAGGGAAATTGACCATTATGGATATAAACAGCAAGGAATACTGGCAATCCGATCCGTTAGGGGAATTGTATGAAAAGAATCACAGGAGTTGAGTTTTCCTGAAAGTCTGTCAACTCTATTGTTCTCAATAGATGCAATCATGATTGTTTAAAATTTATGCCTTTAAATAACGAGGAGAAACTTAAAATCGCCCGGAGCATAATCACGAGGATGATTCCTACACTTACTTCAAGAAATAAGTTAGTTCCGTCCCATAACTTGGATTGTACTTATCTACAGCTTTAATAATTACAGATTGATTACCATAAAAGGCATTAATCCAATCATTGTAAAGTTAAAAGCTCTTGCAAATGATTTCAGCGATGGTAATGATTATGATTTCAATTCAAAGGCATGTTCTTACGGCGGGTATCCTCAGTGTTGTTTTTTAATTTTTACTATCCGTTAGATCTGTTTTGACAGCAAGTATCTTATCTAATAAAGAACCATCAATAGTGTAAGGGATCGCTGATCTCTTTATTCTGAAGAACACACCTTATCTATTGTAAGGAAATTAACTATCAGCTATAGCTTGATAACTTAGGTATTCAAAGAAAGTTGACTTGTTCCTACAGGCCAAGAGAAACTCGAAATTGAACGAGCCCCAAAAAAATGTATATTTAATTCAAAAATTATCGTAAAAAATTGCGGAATGCAAACAAATCTCTTAACAAATTGGTACAAGCACTCTTTATATACTTGCTCCCCGTTACAAATAACGCCGCATGTCGAAATAGCTAATATTGAATATATCTACACTGGTCTGTCAAAAAGTTTCGGGTTATCTTTTTTCGATGTAACCGTTGGTCTGGATATGCAGAATGAAAAAATTCCATGGTTATTCTCACTTTTTGCCAATAAAGATCATATAGGTTGCTTGGAAGGCCTATACCATTTAACTCAATTGATCAACTACCTGGAAGGCCTTGACAATGAAATTCAAAAGAAGTTTAGGAGTCTGATAAACAGCCCGGAAAATTTGCGTACCTTCTTTTTCGAACTTTTTATCTTTCATTTATGCGATAAAAATAAGATCCCAAATGACAAAAAAGTATGGGAAAATGGTCAGGAACTTGAAGGCACAATGACAATCAACAATAATGTATTTCTTTATGAATGTCGCAAAACATTTATACCGAAAAGAGATGAACTGGATATAGTACGAAGACTAATCACAACACTCTACCAGTTAATTCCGAATATTTCAAAATATATTCCTGGAGGTATGATTTGGTCAATAACATTCAAAAGACCGATTTTACTTAAACCAGGTCAGTATGTTACTAAATTCAGTGATTGTGTCGATTTGTTTATTAAACGATTGAATACCTTTGAAGGTATTCCTGATATACAATATGAGCATGATATGGACGAAGGCACCTTTAGTGCTCAAAATTATTCTGAAGCAAATCATTTCGAAATCCAGAATATGAAACAATTTGATATAATAGTAACACAAAAACCAGGGACCCAACATGGCCATTTCAAATTGAATATTACCGGTAACTTCGGTGTTTATCGGACTAAAATTTATAAGAAGCTGGAAAACGCGATCAGATCAAAGAAAAAACAACATGAAAATTCTTCTTTTCAAAATCAGATAATATTTATGGATAATGAAGAATTTCCCGAATTCAATATGCCCATATTTCCAAATGACAATATTTTAGATGTAAAAGAGATACATAGGATCTACGATAAATTATCTCTAAAGGCAATTTTGATTATCCTAAGAAGGCAATATCATACGACGGGAGCAAAATATTCTTCTCTTATCTTCTATCCGGACCATCTTAGAGAAGAAGCAAAATTTTTGGAAACTGCAATTGAGAATATGAACCGTTATTTTTAAAACTAATTTCTTATCTTCTCTTGAAAGATTATTCAATTTATAATTATTCCCTATATAGCGAGAAATGAAGTACAAAATTTTTTACGCTTACCAATCCGATATTCCCAAAGAATATGGAGACGCCTTCATCGAAGGTGCACTGGATAAAGCTACTGAACGGATTCTAAAAGAGCAGAAAATAAAAGTAGAGGTAATTAAAGGCTTTCAAGATACACCTGGAAATACTGTATTAATTGACGAGATGCTAAGAAGAAGTCGTGACGCAGATATAGTATTGGTAGATCTTACCATCACTTCCTCTAAGATATGGAATCAAGGGAGAATCATACCAATTGGAAAATGGAAAGAAATCCGGATACTGAACAAAGGTGAAGACAAAGTGTCCCCTAACCCTAATGTTTTGCTGGAAACGGGATATGCTTGGGCACTAAAAGGATCATTCAGGACCATATTGGTCATGAATGAAGCATATGGCAGTGCCGAAAAATTACCCGTTGACCTTAAAGGATTTCGATGGCCAATAAGGTACAACCTTAATAGGCATAATTTCCAAGATGCAGAAAGACAGAAAAATCGCTTAGCTAATAGTTTCTATGAAGCAATTACAAATGCTATTCAATCCGAATCAGATTATCAACGAGAAAAGTGGTCCCCATTGCGCTTATGGGCAGACTGGACGCCTCAAGACTTTCGGAACAAATATATTGTTACGCCAACTATCAAAAGTATTATTCCCAAATTGAGGACGGCTTTAGAAAATCCCAATAATCCTCAACGCATCGTTGGCCCAAGTAATTCTGGGAAAACCCGCCTTGCCTATGAGCTCTATAAAAAAAATCACAATTCAATTAAACTACAAGACAATTTAAATCAGGTACTTTACTATGACTTGAAAGATGGCAGTTATCCACAAATAGAGGGAAAGCTACTCGAATTAAAGATTGCCAATCAAAAGAAAATTCTAATTATAGACAATTGTCCTCATGACATTCACAAAAAGATATGGAATGAATTCACAGCCCAAACAAACGTAAGTTTATTGACAATTGAAAAACATAGTACTAATGGCCAGGGAACAGTTTATCTGGATGTAACAACAACGGATGAAATTATAAAGGGTTTTTCCGCGTTGTTAGGACGTCCTGAAATTATATCAGAAGTCATTGAAGAGTCTGGTAGAAATCTGCGAAATGCTTTTGCGATTATCCATGCATTGCAAAAAGGACAAGTAAAATTGCCTGAAGACTATATGGAAAAATGGTCGCAAATTCTTGGAGCCAAATACTTGAACAATGGGGCATTATCTGTGTTAGAGCATTTGTCATTATTTACACATGTTGGCTATTCTGGGCAGTTCTCTGATGAATCTGAGTTAATAAGACTGGGCGCAAAAGTCCCATCGAAAGAAGTTTACAGTGATATTATAAATCATCTTTCTCAGAATGGCCTAATTCGGGTCATTGGTGATTTCATTGTTTTAGAAACCTTCATTGAGGAGTTATCAGTAACGCGAATTCAACAATTGAAAGAAGGAAATATTGATGAATATTTACTAAAGATTACTGAGCATAAAATGTCTCAACAATTTAGTGACAGAATATTGGAACTACATACTAAGAGAAGTTATAAATATCCAATTATTGACCTCATTGAGACAAGCGGAATATTTTCCAATATTCAGTTTATCACAACATCCGAAGGTGGTAAATTGCAAATGGTCCTATCTGAAACCAGGCCTGAATTTATATTGAATAATTTAGAAAAGATTCTAGCTTCAGATAATTCCGAGGAGCTTATCACTTCAGTGTCAGGAAGAAGGTACTTGGTTTGGACATTGGAAAAAATCGTTTTTAGGAAGAATTTCTTCACCCGAGCTGCTTCTATCTTGTTTAACCTGGCTGCATCGGAGAATGAGGCAATTTCTAACAACGCCACTTCCATATTTCAACATCTTTTTCACTTCCTCCTTGCTGGAACTGAAGCAACATTAGAAGAAAGACTTGATTTCTTAACTACCATCTCAATTAACCTAAACTCTGAGAATGAGATATTAACCTTTAAAGGAACTCTCTATCAAGCACTTGCAACTAATGGTTTTATTCGTATGGGCTCAGCTGGTGAACAAGATGGCCAATCATTTACAGATTATTTTCCAAAAAGTAAAGAAATTTCAGCTTATCAGGCTGGAATTATAGACTTATTAGTTAAGCAGGAAATGTTTGATGTAATTACATCAAGGTTAGCGAACCATGTTGTTTTCGGCAATACGGAAGCTATTAAAAATGCTGTTGAGAAAATAATTAATATTCAGGGTAATATGTCAACAGACATGAGGTTACTTTTGCAATCATTGGCAAATGATCCGAATAGCTTCTCACACAGTATTAGTTCATGGGCAACGGGAATTCTGAACAATTATAATAACCAAACTGTTGCCGAAAATTTAAAGTTTCTAGTAGCATTGGCACCATATTCCACCTATAAAGATAACGATGGAAATTTAATCAATAAATCAAAAGAAAAAGCAGTGGAACTTGCAGCCATTGTATGCCAAAACACTGATTGGTTTAATGATGTTAAAATACTTTTAGTAGGTGATCAACATCAGACTTACAACTTTGGTTATGCGGTGGCCAAAATTATAGGGCCAAATGAAGACTTAATTGATAAGATAATTACTTTCTTAATGGAAATTTCTCCAGAGGAAAGAAATCCTAATTTAATTACTGGATATCTTGCTGGTGGCAATGATGATGCCTTTACAAGATATGTAATAAAAAAGTTTCTTGAAAATGAAGGAACTGCACCTTTTTGTACTCGGTTAACAGCGTTATTAATTGTACAAAAAGAGGACGTTGAAATACTAAAACCACTAATTCAAAATAAACCTGAATACGTTGTCGAATTAGACCAGTTAGTTGTTACTCATTGGCCAGATAATGATCTAGCGGATTTTGTTCTATGGGTTTCTAATATTACGCCTTATGGAAAATGGGCTGCTATTAATATATATTCGGGTACTGTAAGTGAAAATTTACCCGTTACTGAAAAGATGTTAAGTGTTTTTGAAATCTTGCTGAGTCAAAATGGTTTATTAAAAAGCGAAGACAAATATCAGGGGTTGTTGACATTTTCTTATCTACAGCTATTTAAGAAACTTCCTCAAACAAGTCCAAGTGATGATTTTATAAAAATAGTCACAGCGCAATTATTGGAAGCAACGGAAGAAATTTCAGTGGACGAATATTTTTTAGGACAAATTTTAGAAATCCTTTTATCCACTTATTTTGATCTAAGCTGGCCCATTATATCCGAGAAAATGATTGACCCTGAATTCTATGGATGGTATAACTTAAAACCGATATTTAGATACACTAAAATAAAGGACAATCAGCTGGAGCAATGGATGGCTCAAAATCCGGATACTGTACCACAAATTGTAATTCAGCTTGTTCCTTGGAAATCAAAAATTGATGAAAATGTAACATGGACTCCAATAGTTTTACATATGCTTGATCGCTATTCGCAGAACTACTCCTTTATCAGTCAGCTATCCAGTCAAATCCATAGCTATTCATGGAGCGGCAGTCTTGTTCCGCATTTAGAAGAAAGACTTCGGCTTGTTGAAATATTGAAAGGTCATTCATCTGAGCAGGTGAGGCTTTTTGCAGAAAATGAATCAAAAGATTTACAATCTCGTATTGAACATGAAAATCGGCAAGACCAGAATGACTCTCTGCGGTAATGTCAACATATCTACAATTCTCAGTAATAGACACATGAGTTATTTGTGACCTACTTTGTCGATTAAGTGTTTAATTCTTCGTAAGTAATAGTTTTTTGTATTTACCTGTACCTGGGTAAAATTCATTTTGTTGATTATTTTAATCATCTGTTATTTCCGAATCTTGCATCCATATTGTTGGAGTTTTAAGAGTAACATATTTTACGCTTTCAATTTCTGCGATAAATATAGACTCCTTCTCAAGGCGTAAAGTTGGTGTTACCTGATTCGTTGAAGATCCTCTGTCAATTAAATCACCACCTGCCATTTCTACCTTAATCAACTTTTCAGTTTTTTCCCAAATAGTGATTTCCGTTTCCGGCGAAGCTTCTTCTGGATTGCCAAAAAAAGACCTATGTGCATCCCGCCGAATTGAATTACCTTCGTCCAGTTCTTCAACAATTGAAGCATGGTGAAATAAAGCAATGTTCCATTCTTTTTTTCCTGTCTGTACCGATGGAAACAATATGCCATCCAAGCCCTTTTCAACTGCAAGAAAATCGGCAATAGATTGGGTTATTAGATAATCTAATTCCTCCTCTCCTGGCATAACCGGCTTGGACAGAATGTGTGAAAGACCGGAAAGGAACTGTACTTTACTACTCTTGGTCTTATAATCAGGATCAAAATAGCTGCCTTTGATGGAGACGTTATCAAGTGCTGTAAGATCCAATATTTGTAATGGTCTAATTATTTCAAAATTGGCAATCGCCACATTACTTCCTACAATTGGCCTTACTTCGGAAATAGCAACTTCCGCACTACTTGCACCATAAAATACCGATATTCCTCTTGCATTCATTCTGCCAGCGGATGCAAATTTTGCAGGAGGTGGACCTAATTCTTTATCTGGGCATTTCAAAGCATGAAATAGGTTACTATCATTAAAAAATAATCTCGCCCGAAATAAATGTTTGATATCTGTTTTAGGCCCAATTCTTCTAATGATTTTTGCCTTATCTTTTGTTACCAGTCTATTAATATCCTGAAAAAGATTATTGAGATGTTCTGCTACATCTTTATTGAAAAATCTTGATACATTTTTAAGTGGAAACACAAATTTTTTCAACCATTCATCATTCCACTCCTTACCATCAATTTCGAGATAATCGTAATGACTGTTCTCGTCAAATTCCTGCTCTTCTCCCATTTCCGCAAACTCATGGGAATAGCGATCAACTTCAAGTATCTGTCTTACATCTCCAGCAGCCTCGATATCTATATCTGCAACTTCTTGTATGACATAGAGAATGGGATCACCTTCTCTATTTTGTAAATAGTCTAATTCTTCGCTAGTCTTATACAAGAAGTTATCAAACACATCTCCAATCCATTCTGCAAAGGCTCCAAGTCCAATAGTCAATTCTTTTTTATTGCAATAAGAACATTTTCGCTTCTTCCCAGTTAGTCCAATTACTGATTTTACATGCTTTTCTGAAATGCAATTGAGACAAATGCATTTTTTCTTGATTTTATCTATGTCCTCTTGATACATTTCAATTGTTTAGTAAAAATAAATTTATTGCACATTAGCAAATCTCTACTGCACTAGTTTAAAACAGGTTTTTCTGTGGGCTTAAAGCTATATCGTCACCCAAAGGTGGTAGTCCCGGCCAATCCCAGGGATCATATTTGTGTTTTCCATCCGGACGATGGGCATTTCCCCTTATTGAATAAACCGAGTGGCACTCAAGATCATCATCTGGTATCTCATAAGAGAGTATCTCCTTCGCTTCATTTTCCTGTAAACTTTTAGATACCCATGCCTGGGACATCTCAAACCCGGTAAACAATGGCATCCTGTGTTTGTTATCTCCAGAATTATGAATATTGCACATTTTGGTATTCGCCGGGCGAGTAATTAATCCAAAACTTTGACTGGTATGGACAACGCCGTCCTCATCAACCATCTCCAGTTCCTGGTAAAGGCCAGGTATATAAAAGGGATTGCTACCGTTCGGACGGACATAATATGGAACTTTTTTCTTCCAGCCCTTGATTTCCCGATGTTCAAAAATACCATCCACAGGAATAAGGATTTTGTTCTTCTTAATTCTGTACCAGACGGATTTTTTATCATCATAGATCCGCTCTGACTGTATATTGAGCATTTTCATCCGTCGCTTTTTAATTTCTACCGGATCTTTTATCCATGAAGGAACCACGCCCCATTCCATAGACAATAACTCCAGCCCATTTTCAGTGCCTGCGATTACATTATAGGGAGGAAAAACTATCCCAAAAATCTGTTCTGAAAACTCGGGACTTAACTGAACACTCGACTTGTCAATTAAGCCCGGAAAGGCGTCCCTGGTAAGTTGAATATCTGAATGAAATGAAATGTCAATACACATAATATACTATTTTATTATTGAATAGACGTCGTGGTCTTCGCTCTTTTCTCCATTGGACAATTCTGCAACCATTACGCCATATCGCATCTTGAGGTTTATTTCAATTGCGACTGGACCTTTGCCAGCAAGAGCAGTCCTTGTTCGTATGTAAGCGATAAACTGTTTTTGAAAAGAACCTTTCATTTTCTTTTCCCAATCCTGGCGCAGCGTGTTTATATAAACCTGAAAGCCCTGTTCCGGCTTAAGGAGATTGGTTATTTTATCACCTTCAGACCGTATGTCAAGTCTTTTGCCTTCCCTACTAGCTAATTGTATCTCATGTGCAGACGCATCAGCAAAATCATCATAAGGGCAGGCAATAAACCCCTTGCCAGCAGGAACATCCGGCCAGTAAAACCTTTGAACAATCCAGAAGAACTTACCGGACTTCAAACAGCTTAGCATAATAGCTTCTGTTAGCTTATCAAAGGGGTTATAAATTACTTTTCGCATTGCTTAAATTCATTCATTTCCATGCATTCTTAACCCGAAGATGAATTTAAGAAATTTATGCCATATTCTTATGGGCTACCAGTCGTCAACTCCAACTTGAAGCCTGGTCCATGCAAATTAAAACGGGGATCTGGCTTAATGGGCAGTTTTTCCATCTTTTCAACAATTAAAGATGGAAAACCGAAACTGGAAGTAACTTTTCCATAAACTCGGTATATCCCTGCTTTTTGAAACGGGTATTTTTGATAGGACGCAGGGAAGTGTACGGTATCAAAGAATTGCCCGTCGACGTCCAGAAAGGTACCGAATGCCATTGGCTCTCCTTTCTTTGTCCGGGTAGGTTTCATTGTAACATAAAGTCCGGTTATCTCAATTGTTTTGCCAATATGCTGCATAAGTTCGCAAGCTCTGATTTCCCCCTGGACTTCCTTTTGCAGCATATAGTAGGGCGAAAGGGTAACGGAAAACCCCAACAACTCCATTTCATCATAAAAATCCTCGTCCGGTGCCCAATCAAATCTTGGGATGACAGGAAGTATTCGGGTTGACTCAAAAAGCAAGTCCATTCCACTTCCATCTGTTTTGTTGACTTTCCTTCCCGATAAGATAAGGTGCGCCTGCCATAGCAAAGATTTCTTACTCTGACCGGTAAAATTTAAAGCCCCCACATTTATAAGTAAGAGCAATTGCTCCAGACCAGGATTACATCGTTCTACGAAATCTTCCATTGAAGAATATGGCCGTTGCCTGCGGTTCTTGATAATGATGTCGATCATCTTTGCTTCAAGGCTTTGTACCATATTAAATCCGAGAAAGATTTCTTTGCCGTACAATTTTGTATTTAGTTCCGAACGGTTAACGCATGGAAGATTTATCGTCGCTCCTGCCTTCCTCGCCTCCGTTACATAAAGCCATCGGGAATAAAAACCACCTTCATTATTTATAACCGCAGTCATAAATTCGATGGGGAAATAAGCTTTTAAATAGAGGCTTTGATAGCTTTCCACAGCATAGCTTGCAGAATGGGCTTTACTGAAGGAATAACCGGCAAAGGATTCTATTTGTCTCCAGACTTCCATAGAAATCTTAGGATCATGCCCGCTGGCAGTGCAGTTTGTGAAAAACTTTTCTTTTATTTCTTCCAGGTGGTGCCTGCCCCTGTTTTTGCCAGACATTAACCGGCGAAGGACATCGGCGTCTGCAAGATCCAGTCCCCCAAAATGGTGGCCAACCTTGAGCACATCCTCCTGATAAATCATCACGCCGAACGTTTCCTTCAGTTGCTCTTTCAAAATAGGGTGAAGATACTCGAAGCCTTCCGGGTTATGAAACCGGCGGATATATTCATCCATCATACCTGAGGAACCAACACCCGGACGGATTATACTGCTGGCAGCTACTAAAGTGAGGTAGTCACTGCAACGCAGCTTTTTTAATATCCCCCTCATGGCTGGGCTTTCGATATAAAAGCAACCAATGCTATCTCCCGACTGGAGCTGCATGTTCACTTTGTTATCTCTCTTTATAAGTTCTGTCGCATGGACATCAATGCTTTTTCCTTGGTTCTCCCGGATAATATCGACTGCTTCTTTAATATGCCCGATACCGCGCTGAGATAATATGTCCAGTTTTTCAAAACCTATTTCTTCTGCTGTATACATATCAAACTGGGTTGTAGGTATTCCCTTGGGAGGTAGATCCAGTGCTACATAGGCAGTAATCGGCAACTCTGAAATCAGTACTCCGCCGGCATGAATAGACCGCATGTTTGGAAAGTCCTTTGGTAACGATTCATAAGTATCCATTATCTTTTGAACAATCTCGTTTCTATTCTGAAATGAAGCGGGGTACTCAATCAGACGATCAATTTCCTGCTTCGGCAAACCATAGACTTTAGCAATTTCCCGTATGATTGACCTATCCTTAAAAGTGCTCATCATGCCCAGCAATGCCGTGTGTTGTTTCCCGTAGCGCATAAATATGTATTCAAATACATCATCCCTCTCCTTCCAGGAATAATCAATATCAAAATCCGGCGGCGCTTTCCTTTTAGGATTAAGAAATCGCTCAAAATATAGGTCCAGCTCAATAGGACAAACATCTGTAATCCGGAGGCAATAGGCGACCACACTATTGGCGCCGGACCCTCGCCCAACATGATAGAAGTTTCTATGCATGCTGTAGCGGATTACATCCCAGGTGATAAGGAAATAGGAAGAAAAACCTAACTTATCTATTACTTCTAATTCCTGACGGACACGCCCCAGGGCAACTTTATTGTTTTCGCCATACCTGTATTTCCAGCCATCTAAAGCAAGTTTTTCCAAAAGCAGACGATCATCATAAGGATTGCCGGTATAGGTCTTTTTATTTTTTACTGTATCAAAATCGAAGCTGAAAGAACATTGTTCCAAAAGCTTACTGGTATTAACAATAATTTGCGGAAAACTACTATATCGTGCCATAAGTTCAGGCTGGGACAGCAACACTTCGTCCCGTCCGCCAGCCTGCTCAGGTTTAAGCTGCGAAAGCAGGATATTATGACTGATGGCCCGAAGCTGGCAATGCAGCCTGAAATCCGAGAGCTGTTCAAAGCTGACAGGCGCCCAGATCACCAGACGCTCCTGTACTGCGCGTGGCTGGATAACTATCCTGGTCAGTTGTGTGGGCTTAATACCAATGTATTCATTATCCTTCAGGGTCCGTGGCTGGTTTGCAACGAATGGGTAGATGAAAAATACATCATCCAGGTCTGGTGCTTCCGTTGGCAAGGCCTTTGATTCCAGGTTGTGATCTGTCAAAAACTGGTTTAGGCGCTGGAAGCCCGAATTGTTGCGTGCAATGCCTATGTAAAGGATTTGGTCGCCGTCCCTGAATTCAAGGCCGGCAAGGCCGTTAAAACCCCGTTTCCGGCAATATTTAATATACTCCAGCACGCCCGTGCTGTTGTTTATATCCGTTAGGACGGCGGTATCGTAACCCTGGTCCATAAGCAGGTCCACGATTTTTTCAATCGGCATGGTACCATACCGAAGGGAGTAATAACTATGTAGGTTAATTAGCATAACACAATATTTGAACACAAAACCGGGCACACAGGATACAGTGTTACGTCTTAGTTTGGGCTGGGGTAGTATTGGGTAGTTAAAAACAGATTCCTTTTTTCACATATTGACTGCCAAATCTTTTCTTTATGCTATCAACAGCCTGGTACAGGTTAATTTTTTCCTGTTTGTCAGAAAATAGATCGATCTGGTAACTTCCGGTCACAAAATCCGACAATTTTACCCCGACCAACCTTATCAGCATTCTTTTGTCGTATAACTTGGCAAATAGCTCCAAGACAGCTTCGGTAAAGACATCGTCGGTACTACTATAGGGTATTTTTTTCTGTTTGGTATGGGTCTCCCAGTTGGCATATCGAATTGTTATCGTCACGCAACCGGCCATTCTTCCCTCGCTCCGCAGTTCAAAAGCCAACTCGTCAACAAAGGAGATAAAAGTCTTGCGCAGCAGGTTCATATCTGTTGTGTCCTTTTCAAAAGTTGAGGAGCGGCTAATGCTTTTCTGTTCTTCATAGGGAATCACCGGGGTTGTATCAACACCGTTTGCTTTGTTAAAAATCATTAGACCTACTTTCCCAAATGCAGACTCCAACAATTCAACCTGTAGTTTCTGCAGATGGAAGATATGTGAGGCCCCCATTTTGCATAGGATTTTATAGGTCTCCGGACCAATACCGGGTATTTTATTTGCCGGCAGTGGAGCTAAAAAGTTTCGTTCTACACCGTGGCAGACCTCAAGTTCTCCCATGGGCTTAGCTTGCCCGGTAGCGATCTTCGATACCGTTTTGTTTTCTGAAACACCCATGGATATAGGCAGCCCCGTTTCTCTCATGATATAAAGTCTGACTTCGTGTGCCCACTTCTTACATCCAAAAAAGCGGTCCATGCCTGTCAAGTCAAGGTAATGTTCGTCGATAGAGGCTTTTTCTACTACTGGCGCTTTTGATACAAGAATATCTGTAACAATTTTAGAATATTTACTGTATTCATCCATATCTCCTTTCCTAACAATTGCCTCCGGACATAACCGCTTTGCCAGTACCATAGGCATAGCGCTATGAACACCAAACTGCCGCGCTTCATAACTGCAGGACGCCACAACGGCACGATCACTTCCACCGCCGATCAGTACGGGCTTTCCCTCCAGACTACTATCCCTTAACCGTTCTACGGCAACAAAGAATGTGTCCATGTCCATATGCACGATATTGCGGTCCATGGTTGAAATTCATTTTCATTTACTATCTTTGACATTATTAATGTCATTACTCTGATAACAATAATATCATTTTAATTATGAACAACGAAAATTATTTCTGGGCGCAAAACATAAAATTTTTGCGAAACCGTAAAAAGCTAACCCAGGAGGCATTATCCGGTAAATTAAATCTTAAACGATCCACGTTAAGCGCGCATGAAAACGGGCAAATAAGTACACTTTCCCCTGCCGATCTGGTGCGATATTCAGAATTTTTCAAAATTAGTATCGATGCAATGGTGCGCATTGATCTTTCAACATTAGGAGAGCTAAAATTGCGGGAACTTGAAGCGGGTAATGACGTTTATAGTTCCGGGGCGAAATTGCGTGTGCTGGCAACTACAGTAAGCCCTGATAATAAAGACCAGGTTGAAATGGTTACGCAAAAAGCAAAGGCTGGTTATGCGTTAGGTTACGGCGATCCGGATTTTGTGGCGTCACTACCCGTATTTCATATGCCCCAATTACCGAAGGATAAGAAATTTAGAATGTTTCCGGTGAGCGGGGATTCAATGCTACCAGTACCAGAGGGATCTTATGTAATTGTGGAGTATATTCAGGACTGGACAGAGATAAAAGATGGGACAGCATGTATCGTAGTCACCAAAAATGACGGATTAGTGTTCAAAGTTGTATATAATAGGATTGGTGAAGATAAGGCCCTCACTCTTGTTTCACTGAATCCTTCATTTAAGCCTTATGAAGTTCCTGTTATAGAGATACTTGAAATTTGGAAATACAACAGCTACTGGACAAACTCAAAGTTGGAACCACAAGCTAGTACTGATGCGATATTAACTGCCATTAATAATCTCCATACTAAAATCGAAGCTATATCGACCAATAAATAATGGGACTTAGTAAATTCTACACTACGCCAAATCGAATTAAGATGGAATGATTTTAAAACATCAGAAACTTTTATTATGTTGCAATATACTACTCAGGTGCATTCATATTAATATGTTTCAAATCATTTCCAATACTATTGATTCTCAAACAACTTTTTTACATAATAATCATATAACAGACCTCCTACTGAAGGCTGATGAAGCGGTTATCGCGGTAGCGTTTATGAGTTATTCTGGGTGGGAGCAAATTAAACAGATAATCAAGGATCATGTAAATAGTAAAAAAGGTCAATTAAAGTTTTTTGTCGGAACCGGGGATGCAATTACGGACCCCAGGGCCTTAAAGGAGCTTTACAATACAATAAAGAAACATAAAAAACACCAAATGTTTCTTTGTACGCCGGATGATGGTATTTTCCATTCAAAAATCTATCTATTTAAATCAGAAGGCAAACAAACACTTGTTATTGGATCTGCAAATTTAACCACAGCGGGTTTTCTGAACAACGATGAAGTTTCACTGAGTATAACCATAAATTCTGATGCTGCAGAACTAAAGCAACTTCTCGACTACTTTTCAATTCTTGAAACAAAATATTCCTGTGAGAATCTATCTGAACTACTGTCCGACTACGAGGCTGCAGCTAAGCAATATAAAGAGAAGAATAAAGGAAGTCAAAAATTCAAATTTAGACGGCACAAGAATTCAAATAATGAAGTTGATATAGAAATGCTTAGACATAACTATCAACTGTACCCATATTCAGGAAAATACTACGTAGATCCTTCCAAACGGGTGCTTGAATATAAAACGGCCAAATTAAATTTGGAAACTTTAGCTTCCGATGTTTCATTGTCGGATTTTGAGTTTGAAAATTTATTTAAACCTTTAATGGGACACTCAGGATATACTAAACTTTGGCATTCAGGAAGTATTCATAGACATACACATGAAACGTTGAATTTTCATAAGGAGGGATTTCGCTCATTAATCCGTTTTGTAAAACAGACGATTAATTTGCCTGCTGGTCAAGCGTTCGAAGATTCCTATATGTATCTAAAAAAAATGAAAAAAGACAAGAAATTATTTGGTGTGAGTGAAAATATTCTAACGGAAATTATGATGACATACAATCCATTAAAGTTTGCAAATTTGAACGTAAATCCGGTTGACGCATTGAGGAAGGCAGGTTGCGTTTTTCCTTCCCCTTCAAGTTTCAAGGGAGAAACTTATGAAAGATATCTACACATATTAAATCTTATAAAGACGGATCTCAAGATGGAAACATTTTTAGAGATTGATAGTTTTTTCAATTTTATGTATTGGGACGAATAGACTTAATAAGTACCGTCCAAAAATATTCCCAACACAACCCCTCTAACTATGAAATGCACTAATCCCTACAGAAATATTTCGGCAGATGCCTATAAGAAAAGTATAACAACAAAAAGGGCCTGGCAGTATCTTTTTATTATAATTGCTGCATCAATTGGCAAAGATTATTTATTACCAATTTGGGAATCTGTTATACTGGAAAAAATTATTTTTAAAATTCCGGACGGTGGTGCTTTTAATTTAGCTACCATAGTATTCATGGTATTTGCAATCAGCAAGTTAGCCCCCAAGATAGGCAGAGGAATGCTGCCAACCTTAAATTCGCTCCTTTTAATAATCGTACTCCTTTTCGTTTATATTTATTTTGGGCGAGCAAACGGTGATTATAGTTTCTACACCTTTGAATCATGGGGATTAAATTTTCTGGTTAATATGGATCTAATATTAATTGGAACATTTGCCTTCGTTGAATTTCGAACCTATAATAACAAACTGAAAGTAAAGAATAATTTTTCATTCATCGAGGATTCACCCAAACCAGATAAAAATAAAAATAACGACAAACTAAATCATGGAAGTTATGTAGATACATTAGCCAAACACATTAACAATACTACTACAAGCAACTCCTTTGCAATAGGTGTATTCGCCAATTGGGGAAGCGGAAAGACATATTTCCTGCATTTACTAAGCGAAACCTTAAAAACCAATGCAGATAACGTAATAATCAATTTTAATGCCTGGAAAACAAATACCGCGGAGAGTATTGTTGAAGATTTTTTTATTTCTATCTCAAAAGAGCTTAAGAAATTTAATCCCTCAATATCATCGAAAATACTGGATTATTCAAAAAAACTGTTTCAGCCTGGAAAAGAAATACACTATAGATTAATCGATACCCTAATCAATGATCTGTCTGAATCTGACCCGCTTAAATCAAAGTATGACAAAATCGATCAAGAAATTCAGCAAACTGGCAAAAGATTAATCATTTTTATTGATGATTTAGATAGGCTGAGTGGAGCAGAAATCGTTTTTATTCTGAAAATCATCCGGAATACAGCAGATTTTTCAAATACTTTTTTTGTAGTTGCCATAGACTATGACTATGTAGTCTCATCCATTAAGAAAACCGCGGCCTTTGCAAAAGAGGAGCAATATTTAAAAAAGATATTTCAACTTACAGTTCCACTTCCGAAGATAAATTCCCATTTTTTTGCTACAGAAGTCAAGCAATACATAGGATACAATGAAATGGATTTTATGGACAAAGACATTATTGATTCTGCCCTTAAAATTATAAGCTCTCAAGATGACGATTTAAAGCAGCAAAATGTCACTAATGGATTACTTGAAAGCATGCTAGATAACCTGAGGGACGTAAAAAGGTTCGCTAATGTTATAAAGCTAAACTTCAACCAATTGAAATTCGATGTCGTTATGTCGGACTATATATTATTGGCTTTAATTCAGACAAAACATTTCATGACCTACCAGTTGATCAGCGAACATGTGCTTTTCAAAAATCAAGATGAAGCCAGGCAAACTTTCGAATATGATGAGCAAGCATGGGTAAATGAGACAACTGCACGGGAAGGTAAAACAAATGATGACAAAATTCTAAAAATGGCATTAAACCTCCTACTTACTGAAAATAAAGATAAGGGAGAAGAAGTTTTAATTGATAAAAATTACTTTTGGATCTACTTTTCATTTCAATTATTTAACAACATTACTTTTAAAAATTTCAAATCTTCAATTGCTGGATCAAAAGAGGACATGGCCACACTCTTTATTGACTGGAACAATAAATTTAATGCCGAACTAGTTCGAATCCTTGACAATTTTCGCTTCCCAAAAGACCTAGACGAAATTGAGAAATTCCTATATACCTATCTACGAATCGATGAAGCCAATGAGCATTATTTAACCAGAGCACTTGAGCTGATAAATAATGCTCAATTTTGGACTACTGGAGAAGCTAAACAGAGATCAGACATGCTGGATACTATTTTGAACGACAAAAATCTTCCAATATATAATCGGGCAAAACTAGTGTTTGACCTATCAAAAACATCTTTTAAGAGAGGAGTCTATATTATTTCAGAGGATAGGACTAAAGAAATTTTAAGTATGCTCTTTAGGCAGTTTATTACGGCTGGAAATACAGAATACTCCGGCACAACTGAACAGTTTATCATGATGAGTAATGACGATTTAAAACCAGAAAGTAATTATTCAATGTATCCGGAAACTGCTAAATTTTACAAGGAATTTCTCGAAACAAACGAATCGGCATTTATTTCTTTTGTACAAAACTTCGTTCGTTCAAAATATGCATCGCGCCCTATCAACAATACCTTTGTATTTCACCCAATGGTTAAAGACATATTTGGAGATATACGTTCTTTCATAACCCGCCTGGAGAATGTAAGTTTGTCGACTCTATCAATGGAAGCGAAAGAAGAATTCCAGAAAATTAAAAAAATAATTTTGGACAATTGCCAAGAAGTCGAGGTTAAAGGTGAATTTATTGCTTCGCAACCGGAATATTCGATAATAGTGAAACATTTAAAAAAGACAAGACAGATTCATCAAGACGCAGATGAAATCGGCAGCATAGATATCCAATGAAGTATCCCGAAAATAATTAGAAAATATTTATTACCTAATATAATAGTAATTGAAATAAAAAAGCAATGAATTGACCTTAGTTGGACAGATTATCTAAAATTAAATCCAACAAGTATGAAAGACTTCATTGCATTTCTTTCCATCTTCCTATTTCTAGTGGCGTGTAGAGATAATACGAATGATGACTACCGGTTTCCGCGTTTGGTATCAGAACAATCCATTCCTATTACCTCTTCAAGACAAACATCAGAACCTGATAATCCACGAAACCCTTTGGACAGCGCTGGCATAATCCATAACTGGGGACTACAAGACTTCGTTACCTATAGTCAAACCACAGGTGATACTACCCGCGCAGGTAAGGATAGGTTTTTAAAGAGCTTCTTCCAGAAGCAATTTTCAGTCGATATAATACTACGATCCAATACGATCCTGGAAGCACAAATATTAAATGATTATCATGCGGTTTATAAGGCCCTCTCATTATCTTCCCAAGCGAAGAAGTATTTAGAAATGATTTACATCCGGGTTGATGCTATAAAATCATTAAATGAATTTGCATATTTCAAAGCAGATATTGCCAAGATTGAAGAGCAGATTCTTAAAGCATCAATAGACGAAAAAGAAAAAAGGGCCCTCCTGTCAACTTCCTCAATAATACGATTTTCCGCATTCTATTGGTTGAATTTTGCCAGGACAAACGAGAAAGCGGTGACGATGGGTCTGCTAAGAAAGATTGCAGGAGTCATTACAGGGATTGCAGCGGACGGGACATCTGCACTATACTATGCGTTTACAAGAGCAACCTTCTTTGAAATGGTTGAATCATCAATTGATATGTCAATAGTATGCGGATATTATACTGGTGGGTTTAAATTGTATTAAAAATATTTTTGGCTAGAACCTTGAAACACAAGAACAAAATTTTGGTCCATTGGTCCGTAAGAAGGCCGGGAAACCAACAACGTTTTCGGAAAGAAACAAAATTCTAGGATAGAGAATATATTGTGTTGAGGTTCTGTAACTCACCTTGCATTATCTTTATGGTTTTATACCGCTGAAGACATAGAGCCATATCAGAACATGACGCTTCAATCACTTCCAGGTGAGCGCTGGGCCGACATTCCAGGTCTAGAGGGCTATGGTATGATCTCCAACCTGGGCAGGGTGAAACGGCTTCCGTTCTCAGTGCTGAGCACTAATGACCGGGAAATGCACTATGGGGAGCGTATACAGACCCTCAAACAAACCCGCAACTATAACGGTTTTAAACAAGATTATAAAATCCATCTTAACTGCCGTATACAGGTGGAAGGCGTTAGCCATTCAATATCAGTCGGTCGGATCGTTTACCACCAGTTCGTTGAAAAATTCGATTTATCCAACTATAACCTGTATGTCACTTACAAAGATGGAAATGGATTGAATCCTGTCTACACTAATTTAGAGCTGGTCGACCAATCGGGACTACAACAAAAGATCATCCGTTCTGGTAGAAAAGACCTTCATTTCGGCCATAGCTTGGAAAATCAGATTGAATGCTCCGAAAGGAGCCGGCAACTCCTACGTAAAAAGGTTCATCAATATGATCTGAATGGAAATTATATTACAACTTATGATAGCCTCTCAGAAGCGGCGTCAGTGCTTGGGCTTAGCCTTGCAGCCATCAGCGCTGCTGCGAATGGGCGTACCCTCTCTGCCGGCAATTATATCTGGCGCTCCGGGGCCAAGAGAAAAAAAATTGCTGTAGAAGGAATTAACAAAGCACGAAGGGCTAATAAGGGTACTGAGGTAAGCAGCTACGATCTGAAAACGGGTGTTAAAATAGAAACTTATTATAATATAACTCGGGCGGCGAGAGAACTGAAAGTAGAACGCAAATTCCTGAGCGACGTGGTTAATGGGAAAGTCCATTCCTACGCAAATACAGTCTGGCGGAAAGGAGACCAACCCCGGATAGATACTACCGACATTTACAGGCGCACACGGCTGCACAAAGGACTTTTTCCACTTAGCTCCTATGACCTGAAAGGCAAAAAGGTTAAAACCTTTGAAAGTGCGGCTAATGCTGCAAAAGCTTTGAATATAGACCAGGAACGGTTGAATGCGATGGCCACCCATGATGACATGCTACTCGATAATGTCATTTGGCGTTACGGGGATGGGGCAAGGCTACCCGCTGAGGAGTTGGCCAGGATAAAAAAGAGCCTTACTGCCCAGCCATCCCAGGCCGTGACACAATATGACCTGGCGGGTAAGCGCATAGCAACATTTAAAAGCGTCAAAGAAGCTGTCTCTTTTACCGGGATATCAGACACCCGGATTCGCGCGGCCGTAAACGGGTACAAAGCAACCTGCGCTGGCTACTTATGGCGCAAGGGATCAAGAGAAGCCAGGTTGAAAATTCCTAAAACACCAAGGCCGCTCCGTTACAATCCGAGGGGACAAATCAACCAATATAGCCTTAAAGGTAAAAAGATCGCGAGTTTTTCCAGTATTAATGAGGCCGCGCGTGCAACCGGAATTCATTTTTCTACAATTGGTAATGCTATCCGTAATAATTCAGGGAAAGCGGGAGGCTATTTGTGGGAAAGAATCGTGTGAGGCTACCCAATTAATAGCAAAACCAAAATTTCGTGAGTTAAGGTAACCCAAGAAACTCGGTGCATTCCCCATCACGGTATAAGGAGAAATCTTTACTTTAGTATTTCTATGTCTGGGAGAAAAAATTAGCTCAATGGTATCGGCATATGAGGCTGGTCCCATTGAGCTAAGACAAACTTGCACACATTCTGATCTCAAGAGATGAATAGCCTATACCCTCAGGTGGTAGTGGTATAATTTTTGCTTTTAAGCAGCGATCCAATCAATCGCCCATCAAAAATTAAATGCAAAAAGCCAGATGTTCTTAAAAGCCGATAAATACAGTGCAGAGCAGTTAACTGAGATTGACGCAAGCAGCGTAAGATCGATCACCATTGAGAGCAGTATTGAAAAGGGAAAAATCGGACCGATGAAGAAGCTCCTGCAGGCAAATCAAGATCTGCGGATCGTGTTGGTTGTTGATCCCGCCATTCAAGAACGCAACGGGTGCTACAATAACCTGGATATAGCAGCGGCTATTGGTAATCTGAAACACCTTTCCGTTCTTGCATTTGCTTCAACACCGCTCGATAACATAAGCCAACTGGAAGGCTTAACAGAGCTGAAAACCTTTCGGCTATCAGGAGCATATAAGAAAGACATAGACTTGAGACCATTGGCAACAGCTGCCAACATTGAGGAGCTGGAGATGGAATATGGCTTAGCTGGCCCAAAACAGGCCTTCTTTGTAAACAATTTACACCGGCTGCGCAGCCTTAAAGTATCGGTTCTGGATTTAAAGCAGGTCCATTTGAGTTCGGTACTAACGGAGTTAACTGTATCTAATACTTTAAAAAGCCCGGAACTGCTTTCTTCTGTATTACCCGGTGTTAAATCCTTTTCTATAAATTATGCCAAGGGGATAGATACTTTTGATTTTATTGCTCAGCTAAAAGGTCTGGAGTCCCTGCAAATAGGTTATTCATCAAAATTAAGGCGACTCCCAGAGATGCAAATGCCTTCTACTTTGAAACACCTTAGCCTGATTAGCACCAAGCAGTTCGATCACCTCGATAGTATCCTGCAATTTGAAAACCTTGAAGAGTTACGGATTACAGAGCCTACACAGGTCCCTTTGCCCGACTTCAAAGAGCTAAAAGATTTAAGGCACCTTAAAAGAGTCAATATTGTTTTTAAAACAGAACCAGAAGATCTTGCATTTGCCGAGATGGCAAAGACAAATGGCTGGACAACTGTTTATTGAAACGTTTTTCGAACAAAAAAATAAACGATGAACAAAAAATATACAATCCCCACTTTTTTCCTAGCTGCTATTTTAAATACAGCCTGTGGACAACAGGAGAATAACGACCAATTAAAACCTGTCACCAAAGAGCAGTATAACGCTATATCAAAAGAAATTAAAACATTCGATTACAATCCTACCTACCAGATACGGTTTACAAGGGTACACTGCACCTACGAAATTTATGTAAACGATATGCTGGCGAATTTTTCATTTACTACCGGAAATAGTGCCGGCGAACTGCAAGTGGACATCCCGCAATATATCCTGGAAAGCGGCCCTCAGGAGGTAAAAGTGAAGGTGTATCCAAAGGCTATTGAGGATGGAAAGTTAGAACAAGGCCTTAGTAGCGATGCTGTTTTCAATGGCCGGGTTGTCCATGGCGAATACGGTAAAACGGACTGGGACAGTTTCACCCAGGTAGCAACCTTAAAAGTGCCTGTTGTGGTAGGGAAACCATTTGTTGAATATAAGGTCTCCTTTGAGGCCCAGGTCCCCTATGTGCTTGCCGGCTGGAAAGCTGGGGTTGACCTTGGCAAGGAAAACAAGACCACGTTAACCAAGGAAGTATTAGAGGTATATACCCGGTTTGTAAATGCCAGTAAACACAAGGATATAGGAAAGATTGCTTCATCGATATATAATCGGGAAAAGGAAGTAGCACAGGCATTTTTCTTTAAGTCAGGTGAAGCGAAAAGCTATGATAACGGCTGGGAAAAGCTCAAAGAGGAAGCTGATAACATGGTAAGCATAAAGATAGCCGATAAGGCCGGGCTTCGATATTTCGCCGGGAGCAAGGTAGTTGCGCTATTACAACAGAACGGTGAAGACCGAGATTTCCCGGCAATCACCGCAGAAACCAAGGAGGATTATGTTTACTATGCATTCTATCTCTTCCGTCCAAAACCGGGAGCACCATTAGAAATTATCAGGTAAATAAACTCAAAGTTTATGTTCAATTTTATTCTCCCAGGCTTATTATTTATTGGTATTATAATCTGGATATGCTTTAAGCTTAAAAACTGGAAGCAAAGATCAATATTCTTGCTGGTACTTTTCATACTAATCCCAGTGTCAATGCTGTATTGGTTTCGATGGGGCTGGAATAATCGAGAAGAGAAACTGATGAAGGCACAGGCCGAATGCAGGCAAAGTAAAATGATTCATGGACTACGGCTTATTTTTAACGGGTATACAGAAAGGGAGTTCTCATTGGGCTGTTTCACAATCCATAAGAATTCGGGTGGTAAATTGTTGGACAGTAATAATCAGCAATTGGATACTATGAAATTATATGACGGTTCCCTATCTTCCAGTTATTCTTATCGTCAAACTTTCCGGACCGATGATGTCCTGGAGATAAGGGTCGGTAAGAAAAGGTATATCTTGAGCAATTTTGTTATGACGGCTTCTGCCAATTATAATATGGGTGGCGCTATTATAAACGGATGTAGAATTGATAGCGCAGATATCAATGGAAAAAGAACGGCCTTCGACCACAATATGATCATTCATAAAACTGATGGCTATTGATATTATGTTGGACCTGGATAAGTTTCGCAAGACGGAAGTGTAAAGTGGATTTTATCCGAGACAAAAAAGATGAAACCGCTCTTTTTTACTGCAATTGTATTGTTTACTTTTCCCTGATCACACCTTGAGCTTGAAGAACAGGTATTCAACTAAGAAATGTATAACACTTAAGCAAACCCTACTAAAAATATGAACACCAGATTCAGTCAATTACTTATGGGGGCCGGCGAGCAGGAGGCTTTCACCCTTTGTCCATTTACCAATGACCAGGAGTTATTGGACTATTTATTAAAGCACCAGATATTGCTTCTTGTGGACTGGAAGGGCGAAGAGGATGAGCAACAGATCGGCAGGTTCCTTCAGGGTAGGGCAGCGGTCCTCTCGCCTGGGGCTACTCTTGATCTTGAAACTCCCTATGCTAAATTAAAAGACGAGATCGATAGAAGAAATATCCAGACCGGAGACAGTGTACCTTTCCTGTTGAAAAAATTTCAGGCACAACAAAAGACGACCGGATTAACTGTGGTTCTACTGGACCGGGGAAATGACAGCTACTATATAGGTTTGATGAAACAAAGTGACACCAAAGAGTTGAAAAAACAAACGGATCTGGATGGGAAATTTGTTGTTTTTGGCAGTTTAAGTGGCGAAGTACTTTACACGGTGAACTGTAGCTGTGGAAGTATGAATGTCTGGCAGGTCAAACGTGGAGAGATCATCACCGAGGATGTATGCCAGGACTGTGGCAAAGAGCTCTTTGATAAAGAAGGAAAGTCTCCGTTCCAGATAATCAAGGACTATATTTAATTTTGCTAACCACAGAAAAAATACAACTTTATTCTCAACTTCCGCGAGATCCCAATTCTCGTCCGAATTGAGTAAAGAATAGATTTCTTCTGTATCCAACTAAAAGCAGCGTTGAGAATTTTTTCCTAGTTGTTGTTCCGTCCGATTCATTTGATTCGTACACAATGGCCATCCCGACATTTCTCCAAGATTTGAATACCATTTGGGAGATTAGATGTTGATTGCCACGGGCAACTTTCCCCTTTGCCAATGAAGTCATTATAGCAATAAAAGTAATAATAGTTTGTTTCGCATTTCGTTAGTCAATGTTTTCGTCTACAGGTATTCCGGTAATGTGCCAGTAAAATTCCCGAAATGATGCTTTTCGTTTATTGCCAACTGCCATGAACAAGTTAGAGATAACATCAATGTCCTGTACTTTGTCATTTGAAATCTCAGGATAATAGTATGGATTGTAAGGTTCATATTTTTTCTTTAAGGTCCACTGAAATCCCTTTTGTTCAATCAAAAATTTATCTACTGTTAATGCATAACAATGTACAAGTTCTGTCTTATCCGAATAATCATTTTTCATGCAACTTATATATTTTATAAGCTTACTATAGGCAATTTCACATTCCGTTACATCCTTCACTAATTCAGTTATTCCTAATTTTTCAGACAGCGGATTTAAATAAAAAGAGTCATCGTTAAGAAAGTTGCGCATTTGATTGGCACGTGCCTTCAACAAGTCATATTCTTTTCAGGAATCGGAAAAAAATCAGCGTCGTAACATTTCTTGAAGGATTGATATCCATCAAATATAAAACCAGGGTATTCATCACCACTACTTGGATTAAACAATAAAATTTCACCATTATTCATTTCGTAGATTGTGCTATATCCACTCGGGATATGGAGTTTTCTGCTAAAATCTTGAAGATGTTTTTTATTATTCTCTAGGTATTTAAGCCCTTCCTTTGAAGTTATAAGTTTATAAGCCATTTTGTTATAATTTTGATATTGTGCATGGACATTCGAAAAAAATAATAAGCACCACGGTAACCACTATTACCGGATTCGGGTTTCACACTATCAGAATTTCCCCTCGCAGTATAAAGGCGAGATCCATACTTTGGTATTTCTATGTCAGTAAGAAAAAATTAACTCAATGGTACCAGCCTCATAGGCCGGTACCATTGAGTTAAGACAAATTACCTAAATAATTAATGCCTATATTTGGTTCTCATGGAGCCGAAGAACTTTTCTTTTTCTTTTGTATGATCCTTGCCATCCATATACCAACATTCAAACATATAAAGGGTGTTCTCTATAGCAATAAATGTAACAAATCGTTTCCGGCTGTCAGGATCAGATGAGGCTTTAGTTCTATACACTATATCCATGCCTATGTATTTTCCCGTTTGAAATGCCTTTTTTGAGATAAGTTGTTGATTCCCTCTTGTTAGCTTGCCTTGAAGAATTCCTTCAAAAAGGCTAAGAGTATTATTAACCCGCTCTTCTTCTGACCAGCTTAAATAATTACCTCGATTATCAAAAGCTCCCTTGACAATACCTATCATAAAACTACAGCCATCTACAGTACTCAAATAAGCTTCATTCTTCAAGTCAATGACTTTATGATCAGAATTCTTCGGCACCTCTATTGAAATTTCATCATATAGTACAAGTCTATACCATGATTCGGCATAGATAGGAAATGAAAGGAGGGTGAGGGCTAAAATCATTGATATTATGCGAAACATTTATTATTCGATTTTTGTATTTATAGATAATCCTGTAATGTACCAATAAAAATCTCGAAAGGGAATTTTGTTACGTTTTCCAACTGCGATTGACAATTTAGAAACAACATCTACATTTTTTTTCTCTTCATTTGAAACGACTGGATAGTAGTATGGATTATACACCTGATACATCCTTCTTAACTCCCACTTAAAATTTTTCTCTTCAATAAGGAATTTGGTAACAGCAAGTGAATAACAATGTGCAATCTCTATCTTATCTGGTCCTGATTTTTTTGGGCTACTGCTATATTTTACAAGCTTATCATAAGCTGCTTCACATTCATTTTCAGTTTTAATCGGTATCGAAATACCTAACTTTTCAGAAAGTGGATTTAAATAAAAGGAATCATTTTTAAGATAGCTCAACATTTGACGGGCATGCGCTTCCAACCAAGTCATATCCTTTTCTGGAATTGGGAAGAAATCAGCATCACAACATTCCTTAAACGGACTGTATCCGTAAAATATGAAACCAGGATACTCGCTACCACTACTCGGGTTAAATAATAAGATTTGCTCATTTGGCAGCTCATAAATTGTACCATATCCGCTTGGGATTTGAAGCCTGCGACTAAAATCTTGAAGTGGTTTTTTGCTTCGTTCTAAGTACTCAAGTCCCTCTCTTGAAGTTATAAGCTTATGTGTCATTTCGTTTTAGTTGTATATTCTACCTTAAAAGTGGCATTCTCGCCCCTAATTGTGAGTTTACGTATTCACCCTACTTCCTGAAATTAGGCTTATGGATATCAACTTCAATTTTGGTATAAACCGATGTCGGTATGAATACCGCTTCATAAAGAAGTGGCTAATTACTTATATCACTAGCATCATTGTGAGACGACCAGCATGATGAGCATGCTCAGTTAGATCTACGATTTGTAGGCTTTATATTTGACTTAATGGTTGGCTATGAGGTATTACAACCAAATTTGAACAAGAATACAGAGTGTAAAATTGAAAACAAATCGGCTCTTCAAGCGTTATTAATTGAAGGATTTGTACGTCCTCCAATTGGGATCGGGTTTACTAAAGCTTGTTAACTCGTATTGGCTGTATTTCGATCTTAAACTTTCAAGTCGTTTTTGAAACTCATTTAAGTCTTTCGTGTAAATAACGAATTCTCTGAACCTGGAGGTAGTTATTACTATTGGAACTATAGAGTTCAAATCAGATTCAAGAATATCGAAGATATCGTCTTCCATCTCATTTAAAGAAGGCTCCAAATCGAAATTGGGAAGTCCCTCTGCAGAGGGCAATAAAATTTTAAATGCGATCCCACAACTAGTAGTGTACTCACTGTGTCCTGCAATTTTTTCACATCCTAAATTTTTTCTAACTATCATCGGCATGCCATTATTTTCGCTTCTCAAAACACTCCAACTTTGAGGTATTGACGTAAAAATGATTGCCTCGTGAGATTGAGGTTTGCCCCCAAATATTCTTTTAAATAAGGTCATATTTGATTATTTTATACGGAAAGATTGGGTACAACCTCTGCGATTTTAAACTATTATTTAATATGGCGGTAAGATTGATTCAGGCACCAATCGATTAGTGCCTGAATCCAATATTTAATCATCTATTCTGTCTCTTTCTGCAATAGATACCCACGATTGCAATATATCAAATTCAGAGAAAATGGGTGATAGCAGTGTAATGAACTTTTGCTGAGTTTCTGAACTATCACAAGAACAATAAAATCTTTCGGTTTCTGAATCGAAGTCAATATGATCTAATAGTTCGGTATCTAATTCTCAAGTATCTGAATTATATGGCCTTCCCAACAATAACCATTCAAATTCTGGATAGAATTCAAAATCGTATTGGCCTGTTTTCATTCTGTGAACAATGCTTTTAGGATTTATTACAAGGCCAATTTCGGCATTTCGGTTTTCACCAATCAACTTACCGACTCGTGTAATCTCAGGATCATTAATCCTCCACACATACCATTTGTTTGAAATTCTAACAGGTGCTTGATTTACGGCACGCCCATAGTCTTCCGTATGCCTAAAAATCACGTCTACAATTCCAATGTCCTTTATAGCTCCCACTTTGGTCCAGAATTCAAGCTGAAGTCCGAGTTTTATAAGACAATGGACATAGAAATCTATTTCATCCTTAACAATATCAGGTAAGCTTGGATTTTCATCAACCTTATACACCTTTTTATACACTCTGATAACATTACTGTCAAGTTGTGTTTCATCATCTGAGACGTATTGAAAATATTTTTTGCTCCTATCGTCTATTTTAGCGGAAAAAATATCTCCTTTTTTTATAATTATCCTAGCCCTAAGTAGCATAGATTTAAACATCTATTTGAATTGTCTGTAAAAATGATTGTAGCTCATCTGTGGTAATTTTGTTTATACTATTGTCAAGTATATACATGGTTAAAACGAATTGTCCAATATCGACCATAAGAATTCTTAACCTCTCGTTTGGCGTAATCCCATCGGTGTTGGTAAATCCACTGCTAAAACTAATAGGATTAGATAACGTCGCTACTGAATGACCAATAATTAATGAGTTAACGTCTTGGTATCTTCCACTCGTTTTATTGACTATATTAAATGCCCACATTTGCTCATATTTATTGAGGCTTACCTGATGAAGGTTGGCCCCGCCTTCTAAGATATTACGAGGAAAGATATAACCGGCAATATAAGGGTGAGCGCCATTTGACTGAACCGCAGATTTTTGAAGTAGGAATACAGGAGGAAAAAGCGACTTTCTAAACTTTGCGATATCACGAGGAGATATATCATCAAAGAGGTTGAATTCGTAGTGTTTCTTTAGAAACTCAAACACATCTTTTCCCGCAACTTGCCAATCAGGAAGTATCCCGATATTTATTTTAAGCTCAAGAATAGAAATTTCGTCTGGCATAAACACTACATTGAGATTAGTTCTCAGCCTTCTCTGTCTCAATAAAGGAAAAATATTCATGTTTTAGTTTGCCAATATATTTTAAGCCAACAATTGAGAAGTACAGTACTAAATAAGCCTTTCTTAAATAGTACTGCACTAAGCTTCAATTTATTTAAAAATTCAACTCTCAACTTAAATTATAACCTACACTGATTGATTTTTTTTGATAAGATTTCTCTAATCTCGCGTTTACGGCACTACTATTTTGGGTTCTTCGGTTTCGGTAAGTTTTATGCCCGTTAGGTTAGCCGAAACAATTGCATCTTTCAGGTGTTCAGAAATGTTCATTCTGCCAAGCCTTCCTCGAAACAGATCCAATTTTTTGTCGAATTTTTCATTTAAGTGAAGTACTTCGACGCCAATCAATGGACTGATTTCTTTTAAAGCAGTTCGGAATTGAGTAAGATCCTCAAACTGATGATGCTGTTTCCCCAAAATCCTATTTCCCGAAAAGAAGGTGGATTTCGGAAAATCAATAACATCGTATTCGAGATGGGGCATAAAAAATAAAGAGTAATTGTCATCAATTACCCTACTCCCTTGATAAATGGTAACAGGGAAGAGCGTATGCTTCTGGATGTTAAAATCTTTAAAAACATCAAGAACCTTGTTATTTACCATGAAATCGCAAGCCATTAATGCTGGAGAAAACTGCAAAAAATCAGTCATAATTGCCGACTTTAACATGTTTGCGTGTATTTGCACATCAAAATCAGGCGTTTGATCCTTTTCAAACCAGCCTTGACTCGAAAAGAAATTTAACAAACGATCATAGTCTTTAGGACTAGAATATTTTTTTTTGTCAATTTCTACCTGGTAAATTCCGTTTTTTACGCCAATAATTTTTGGCTCCGACGAAAGGTTTAAGCGATAATATTTCATATTTAATAGCCAAGTGATTTATAATAATGATTCATTCTTTCAACGTTCGGATTTTGAAGAATTCCATTGATTTCATTTCTTAGTGTACGTTGTAAATCTTTCATGGATTCAAGGTTAAAGTTACCCATACTTTTTAATTCTTCAATTCCTTGTTTTACTCTATTATTATACGATGGATGCCATCCATGAAAAGGCGCTGGTAGATTCTTCAAATTCGCAGCATTATTTTGAATCCATCCCATTGCTTTTAACTCTGCTTTATAAGTTTTATACACAGCTTGCGGAACGACATGATGTTTTTGTACTGCTTTTATGATCCTCGTTCCCCATTTGGCACCGGTAATGTAGTTTCCAGCTAATGGTATTGCGGATGCGTAGGCCCATGCCGCGTTGCTATGGTCACCTTCCAACGAATAGTAAATGCCATTGACTATGTCAAAGCCTTCTCCAATAACAGGAAGCATACCGCCTGTCTCTAGAGCATCATGAACGGTGCCCATTGGCGGCATATATCCCAATTCAGCTGCTCGAAATGAAGCATTGTACATGGCTTTATTATAGGCGAAGTCATAGAATCCATCTCCTAATGGTGATCTAGACCCTAAAGTTGAGTATACGTCTTCTCCCCATTTCCAGAAATTGGGTTTATGGTCCACAACTTCAATTTCAGGAAGCATGACTCCCCAACCGAGAAAAACTCTATTTTCAAAGTAAGCAGTCTTTCCAGCTTGCTCCGCTGCTATATCTGCCATCTGTTGAGAGGTAAGACCTTCTGTTTCTCCGCTTGCCCCGTCACTACTAATACTTGAGCCACTACCTCCACCAAGTCCGACACTAAAATAATCGCCGTGTTTTTTGAAATTACTTGGCCCTGAAGCACTTGAGTAGAGATCTGCCGAGTTTTCCAAGCTTTGCCCCGCATAGGCGAAGGAAGCTAAGGATGGATTAAACATCTCCCCGTTAGGGTCCATCATACATTCTGGCGCATTTCCCATCGCAACATAAGGAGAATATATATCCTGCCCGCCCATAGATCCCAATGGATCTACACTAAGGAACCTGCCTATTTGGGGATCATACTGCCTTGCATGGAAATCCATCCAGTTCAGGCCTATATCCTTGATATACTCGTTGCTTTGATATTTGTGCCGTTGAGGTTTTGTATTATTATCTGCAGCGCTACTTAGCCCTGCCATTGGCAAACCGAAAGGATAATAATGCATTTCTTCCAGTTGCCGCCCCTTCTGGAGTTTTATTACCAATTGGTCAAAGTTCACGTTGGCGCAGTCATAGCAGCTTATGCCACGACTCTGATTACTCAGGTAAACTGCTAGATAACCGTTTGCAGGTATCGTTAAAGCACTACTTGTTCCTATTTGTTCCCAACTCCCGTTACTATTAACCTGAAAGGCATTGCTAAAGCTTCGGTCAATCTGCATATTTTCATCGAAGAGTACATAATTCAAATAAGCTTTTGGTCGGATAGGGTCTGTAACGCTATTGATGATATTGTCATATTGATCTAAATAATTCTCGGGCGTGAACAACTGTTGTACCATATCGGGATTGTGACCTTCACTACCCTCAAAACCGCCAACGCCACCTGTTAAGGTACCAACGATACTCACCAACATCTGATCACTAACCACTGGATTATCATCCTCGTGGTCATAACTGTCGTAAAACGAGTTTACGTTCATTTCCACCTGGTCTCCTGCCATTACGTGCATCAACAAGGAAGTACCTATCCGCTGATCTTCTCCGTTCAATCTGCCCGCTTTCAGGTCTGCCGGGTCAGTACTTGCAGGTTTGTCATCCCTAATTTCGTTGAGCTGCTCAAATAATAAACCTTCTAAATTAGCGCTCGCTAGCTCATAGGTTGCCAGATACTGTAAAAGGGGTTTCTGGGTTATATCTATTGTAGATCTGACATTACCCAAGTGGTCTTTCACAAAATATTCTTCCTTAAATGCATCGGTTACGACGTCGCGCACTGTACGACCATTAGCATTTAGAATATATTGCAGGACGTTATTTTCATAAATATAGGTACCTACATAGTCGATTTGCTTATTTGGCTTCCCTGGCTCCAATACTAATTCTTGAACCTTTTTGCCGGATACGTCATAACTGTATTCTATACTTTTACCATTTGCAAAAGAAATCACCTGTGGCTTGTCAAAATGCGTATAGGTAATACTGCTAATTCCTTTATTCTCGTCCCTCGTCAGGTTGCCATGAAGATCATATTCATAGTCTTTAGCAACGCCATTGGTATTTACAAAGTCACCGAGTTGATAGTCAATTGCAGCATCAACAACTTTGGTTAAGCGATTACTCAGTTCATTTTCTTCGTAACTGTAGCGCAAATTATCGATGGTCTGTACTCCTGCAGTCGGCGACACGCCGCGCTGATCCATGGAAAGCAGGTTCCCGTTTTTATCATAATGAATGTTGCTAACGGTATAATCCAGATCAATTTTGTTCCAGCCTGTTGCGCCATTGGTGCGATATTCGGCACTTTTTAATCGACCAGCCATATCGTAATCGTAGCCATAGGCATGGCTATTGCCGCTTCCTCGCCATATGGTGCCCGCGATCTTACCATTGTATTGAGGTTGGCTAAACCCGTAATCATATTTGATTGACTCACCAAATGTTCTGGCTTCGTAGCCTTTATAGCCAGTTTCTGCATACACTGCATTAATGCCCGTTAACTGCCCACGGATATTATAGGACATGTCCTGAACCTCCCCGTAGCTACCAAGGGTTTTGCGCTTAACCCTTCCTAAGGCATCATAGAGATACTTAACACTTATTGACCATGGGCTATTATTTATTTTGTGACTGGTCTGTAGCAATGCTCCGGTTCCAACCTGGTATTCATTTTTAGTGAACTCAGTATAGATCGAGCTGGAAGCATATAAGTTTTGAAAAATACTTTTACTGATCAGGGGGCGATTCAAAAAATCATACTGGGTACCTGAATAGTAGTAATGAATCTGCCCGCCCTGATCAGAAAAGTCAAGTTCTAAACTTCGAATCAACCTGCCTTTATCATCATAATAATTATGATTCCAGGTCCAATCACCAGTAGATATTTGAACAGCACCCGGGGACCGAAAAATTTTGCTCTTGCTGCCTGTCAGTAGCCCATGAGTCCGCAAACTTCGTACGGGTAACTCGGCTGCCGGCGTGTTTTCAAGTTCAGTAAACTGCAGTTGATTATTATAGGTTGTATAGTTTGTATTGTTCGGGTCGGTATCCTCGTAATCATCATAAAAGTGGTAACTCAGAAGCTGATGCCCGACAATAGCATTGTCGCCCGGTATTACTCCTTCTGTGGTAAAACCCATATAATAGCGGATATCGTTGGCCGGAAACACGGTACTCAAAGGCATATCGAAGGAGCTCTGCCACTGTTCCGGCGTAGCGCCGATATTATACAGTGCCGTAGCTACAACCCTATCTAGCTTGTCATAATAGGTTAGCTGATATCGATGGGCCTGTTCGTCTTTTGGTGTCTGCAGCATGACAACCCTATCTTTGTTGTCATATACATAATGTGTAAACCCGCTTTCACCAGGAAATTGAATGGCCTTTAAGCGACCAGTGTTATCGTATTGGTGCTGGAAACATAGGTTATTCAATACAGTGGAGTTCACTACCCAACTATTTTGTTGGATCAGTTGTACGGCTCGAGGTGGTAGAGTATACCGTAGTTGACCCAATTCATCGTAGACATAATAGGTGCTTAGGTAAGTTGTGATATTCTGCGGGACACCGCCACCTATCACATAGCTAGAGTCTGCAACCATTTTAAGCACTATCCTTCCATCTTTATCTTTAAATGCCTTTGAGGAAAGCGCACCAAAGCTGTTCGTTGCGTTTGTATTCGGAGCAGATATTATTTGCCCGAACAGTTCTCCGGCTGCATAAGTTCCAGTAGTTACAGGATTGCCAGAGGCGTCAATACCCCACATCCTTACTTCTCCAGTAATGTTACTTATTCCCGTTGTTATTGCACCTCTGTTTTGGCCTACCTGGCTTTTACCTGGGCCGTAATTTATGTTGCGCGTTCCTGACGCATCAGATATAACTGCGGATTTTGAATAAGAAGTATACCCTTCGTCCGGATAGATCCCGTTATAATAGCTCTTTTGTGCCTCAAAAGCATTCGGTTGTAGTCCAAAGTACTCACTGGCATAAGGCAGGAAGCTATATTGATCATTCTGAAACCTGGTATCAGCTATCTGGACCTGATGCTTATAGATATTGTTCTCCAGCGATACATTACTTTGAACAGACTGAATGACCCGGTTAAAGCCATCTACATAAGTGTAGTTCTGTTTAAGGTTTTGCGAACCAATGGAATTCATTGTAGATGGGTCCGAAATTGGAACCATCGGAGAACTGCTTTTTATGTAATTTACTCCAAGTGTCGTAGTTGGCGCTTGGGGTACTTGAATCGTCGTAACATTTCCTTGAGGAAGTGTTTGACTAAGCTGTGGCACATTCTGCGCTCCTACGTTTGATGCTAACACCACAACAAAAAGCAACAGGCTTACATATTTTGAGTGCATAATATTTTTGTTTTCGGAATTAAGAGTTTAGTTGCTGAAGAATTCAGTTTTGGAAAGTATATGCCCTTCCTGATTCCTACTAAGGACAGGACGGCCGAGTTTATCATACTCCAGATATATTATCCTTCCGGCTGCATCTGTTGTAGAAGTCGCCCCACATAAGGGTTTATAGGTCCAGGATTGCATCATAGCATCTGCTGGGAAGAGCCTGATCTCATCCATAAAAATCTGGCTGTTCGAGGAAAAACTCATTGTTCCATTATTAGTAGGTATAAATTTACCCTGGTAGAATGTCCATCCGCTAGTTGCATAGAGGGCCGCCAAGGTTACGGTCGCACCAGCACCGGAAAAATTGGGTATTCCGTTTTTAGACCAAAAACTGACGATATACGGTTTGTTAGGAGTAAGACCAGATACTGAAATATTTACTCCTGTTGGGGTGAGGCTATAAGAAAAACGCCCGCTAATTGCACCGGCAGCCAAACCGCTGTTCTGATAAGTAAATCGACCATCAGTGATAAAAGTACCGGCAGGATAAGTTGCACCGGTCGAAAGTATCTCAAAACTAGTATAGGCAATCTCGTTGTAACGTGCATTACTGACATCAGCCAGCTTATCGCCGGTAACTGTATCCCAAAGCATTGCTTTATAGCTATTCAGGTCACGCAATTTAGCTTCTAAGGGATTGCCTTTTTCATCAAACAGCATTACTTCAGTCGTCTTTTTGAAGGAGGGTACTTCTGTACCGCTATAAGCAGAAAGTATTTTATTATAACGATATGAGGGAGGTGATGTAGCCAGAATACCTGTATAGGTAGAATAATCTATTGGTGCTCCATTATTTAAGGTATAAAGTTTTTTTGAACGCAATGTACCATTAGAATATTCTAAGCCATTAATTGAGGCATCTAAAAGACGTTTGTATTCTGGCCTATTAAGGCCTGATGTTCCTAAGCTCCACCTTTCTGTACTTATTACCTTTTCAATTCCATTATTTTTCATGTCATACAATGGACCAGATCCACTTCCTTCTACAACATCGTAGTTGTAAACATATTCGGTAAGGATATATTCTCCTTTACTATTTCTGGTTTTGATCCATTTTTGCCTGTCTCTACTATCATAACCAAATGACACCTTATCTGAAATTACTGGACTTCCATCGGGAAATTTTTCTGTTAGGGTTTCTTGGAGGAATACCTTTCCTGTATATGGCAAGAAGGTATCCGTAGCAACAATAACATCCAAAAAGGGATTTATGCTTTGACCTGTGCGGGCGCGCATCGTCTTTACGTTCGGTTGTAATAGAGCTGAAGAGCTCATATCAACAGTACCAGAATATGTATTGGTAGTGCGGGTAACCATATGGTTGAACTGGTCGTACTGTGTTGTTTTTAAGGGTAGGCCGACAAGCCAGTCTTTGATGTATTGCTTGTCTGTAAAAGGCTCCTGAAGATAATCTCTTGACCCGCTTTTCAAATAACAAGTGTCAGTACCGGTAATTATATTTGTAAACACGTACTCCGTACGTCCTATTAAATTTCCTGATTGATCCCGACTCTCTACCTTCACCTCGGAGTATCCGTGATTTGAGCCATTGATTAGTTGGCGAGGACTTATACTATAACCCCCAACCGTGTAAGCTGTTTTATCAAGATTACCAGTACTGGAGGAACCACCAACATCGCTTAAGTAATGAAAATACCCACCGGTTAGAAATCGCTGTCCACCGCTATAGATGAAATTCTGTATCCTGGAGTTGCCAGGGTGGAATTTGTCGGTTTCGGTTATCGACCTTATTCGAAGGCCATCATTATCGTTTACACCAAGAAAGAAAGCTGGATCTTCTGGGGAAACAGACCTGGTATTCTGCAGGCCTGAATGTAATTCATAAGCAAAGCTTACGCTTCCTCCTAATGCATTTTTTACCTTAACGAGATTAGCCGCAGCCATTGTATTGACGTCGGCTGTCACCTCTCTATTAACACCAAAGCTAGCGCCAGCAAAGGTATGTTGAGGTACTGAATAACCATCCTCAATACCTTGCGCTGCACCATTATTATAACCAAAGCGGTCCATGCCTCCGCTCATTCGGGAGGGGAGTTTATTTGAGGAATATTCGAAAGAATAATATGGCTCTGTAACGGTGCCATCACAACTTTTGATTTCAATACCTGTTAGAATCATTCGTAGTTTGGTATCATTGTTAAAATCGCAAGTCGGGGTATAGGGCACAATAACAGCGGGATTTGGATCGTGACTGGCAACATGGTATGCCTTGGAAAGGGAGAAACGAGTACAATTCTCCGAACCCGAGCTTATGACAACCTCTTTTAATGCAGTCGCACAAACTGGCTGGCCGATTCCAGGAGAAGCGGTGTCATATACGAATGATGCGGTAACTCCATTTGGATAACGTATAGCTTTCAGCTGCACAAGATCACCTGTAACCTGGTCTGCTTTTACCCAAGAACTAGGGATATAAATAATTGCACCGTCTGTTAGGCGCTCTTGCCATTGAGACTTTCGGTAAAGCGTGGTTTTCGGAGTTAATGTCTCATCATATTCATAGGTAATCTGATTGCCCTCAGCAAAAATGATTTTTTCTATTACCCACCGTGAAACATAGCTGTAACTAAGTAGTGTATTATTGGTAGCTGCATTATTCTGAACGCGCCCCTGATTAAAATCGCCAGGGCGAAAAAAATACTGATTACCAGATTCATCGGTAATCTTGAAATTCAATTCTCCTGTCAATAATTTTTCTATCTTTACACGTCTGTTGGGATGTGTAAAGACATAACCGTCCTTACCAATTTTAAATGTGAAATTTAGACCACCTACAGACACGATAAAATCGTCATTCTCCCCGTCGGCTTGTATATTGCCGGGAATAGAAGTCATATTATACAGCCCCCATCTGCCCACCGAAGTCATGATCGTCCCATTTGGTGAAGCAGGTAACTGGTGCACTTGATTTAATTCATCGGGCAAGTCGCGCATTACTCTACTAATTCCACCTCCAGCGTTAATAGTCCAGTGTAGGCCTGCTTTTCCGGCAATTTCATCGACCTTCACTCCCTTAGTATTATAACTAAATGAAACCCCAAAACTACCATGGTTGTTGCTGAACTGGTAAATAGGAATATTTATATTGGCGCTACCATCAAACAGGTTGGGGCTATAAATATTGCCAATGCTACTGTTCTTTCCTGTAATGGATGGGACAAACTTGGCATCCGCTGTAGGAGCGCCTGGTTGCGCGTTTCCGGTTGGACCGCTTAGTATAACAGCAGCACCCAATAATCGAATAAAGTGTTTCATAGATAGTAGGAAGTGATTATTTCACAAATTGTTTAAGATATTACAAAGGTCAATTTTGTCTACGCCAACATCTGGCCGACTCTATTATTAATTCTTATTTATTCCATCCAAACCGGATCAAAAAGGGTGTTCTCAAATTATTTTGCTGCCACAGGCCATTATAGCCAATAAGAAAAGTGCCGCTCCACTTGCTACTCAAACGGTAGCGTTTCATAATACCCACATAAGCTGACTGCTGCCCGCCGCCGAAAGCGGCTTTCAAGGCATTATCGCTTTGTTGTGGCTGTGGATTATTAGGGTCTGCTTGTTCTTCCAGGTAAGGACGGTTTAGGGGACGGAATATTTGTTCATAACCCGCCTGCACACTGAAGCCATAAAGGACAGTCCAGTCTGCATAGGCCCGTATACTGATGCCCTCATAGGTCAGCTTAATATTTTGCCAGTTCTGCCCCAGGCCTATACTGGCCGCTAAGCCTATACCATAGCTGAGTTTTGGTGTATGTTTAAAAGCTACAGCTGCCCCCAATTCGAGCATGGCCGGGCGCAGGCCATCGGGCATAGCCCTCATGGTCTGGAAGTTATACTGCGTTTCCAGTCTTTGCCAGAAAGGTTTTCCACGTTCCGGGTTTTTTGTGAATGCGGGTTTCTCAATATGTTTTAATTTGTCTTTCGCTGCTTTCGCTTCCACAAGGGTTTGTTTGGCTTCGTTTGCAGCATTCTTTGCTTCTTTTACTTTATCGGTTATGCCATTCAGTTTTTCACTGAACTGCTGTACCTGCTCGCCCATACTTTGTTGTACGGCCCGCAGGTTGTTGCCAAACTTGTCCTGCAACATTTTACCCATCTGGCTTTTGGTCTGGTAACCCATGCTTTGCAGATCTGCGGCTGTAGCATTATTGCCGAGTCCGCCAAAGGCATTTTTATTGGTGTTGAGATAATTGTCAAAGCCTTCTATCCCTTGCAAATATTCCATTGCTTTTTCTTCCGCTTCATCCGGATCGTCCGCCAGTTCGCGCCAGGCTTTCATTTTTTCCTGGGCATAGTAAACGTTCTTTTGTATGTTTTTCAGGCCTGCAATATTTTTACCACCAGCCAATTGTTCCAGGGCATTGCTGCGTTGTTTGATGAGGTCTTTGACCTGTTGTTCTGCATTCAGTTTGGATTGAAGCTCCGAAATCTTTGAGGTATAGTCGCTACCCGGCAACTCTTTGCCGGCAAGGCCGGCTACCGAATTCAGTTTACCACTTTGCTTTTGTATAAATTGCTGAATGCCCTTCAAACTATCGATAGTAGCATTCCGCCTTCCTATTCTTTGATTCAGTACTGCCGTATCTTTCGATAAGCTGGCAATAGGATCATAGGTAAGCGGCATATCGAGGTATTGTTTGTATCGTGTAGAATCTTTCGCAGCTAGTTGTTTCATCATACGCGCTTCCTGCTTTTTCAGGCGGTGCAGCAGTTTTTGCTGTATCCGTTGGGAACGTTTCAGGTATTTGTCCAAGGCTGATGTGCGTGTATTTAAATAGCTTTCTGCAACCTGTTCATCAGCCGATTCTTGTTGCCCATTGGCTCCTACTGTGGGAAACAGGAGAAACAGCATAAGAGACAGGCTAAACTGATATAGTATTGCTTTCACTAATTCATGGTATAAAAAGACGAATCAATTATTAGGATCGGGAACGGGTAGGGAACAGAAGGGGCCGGATAAAACAGCTGCAAACTTATGTTAAATTTTATATTTGAATACACGTAAAAATACCTGGTTGGGGCAATGTAACGAATCCTTAATCATAGGTTCTACGCTTAATGGGGTTTGCTTTGTTTTTTGGATTGCAAAAGCGATCAATACGATAAGCAGCAGAAAAAATGAACATATTCCTATAAAGAAAATTTTCATGTTATTAATGTTTGCCACCCAATGGTTGGTGGGCAGCGATTAAGAAAAAAGACTTTTTCATTCCGATACATTATGGTCTTAGCTCTCACGAGACAAAGATTGCGGAATGGCAATCCAAATACAAGGGGGGAATCCCGGATTCTTTCCAGGGGAAATTTCCCCTGTCTGAAATTTCAATTCATAACCACATCTTGACCAAGCCTCAACATTCCTATTTAAAGCCATCCATTTCACATGGCATTTCAGGTGGCATTTGACATTTAAACACTGAGGTTTACCATCTTAGCTAATGTTGGGCATCCAATTTCCTTCCTGTTTACTGGCTCTCTTTACCTTAGCCTGGATACCCTTTTTAACAAACCCAAAATCACGTTGTATGAAAAAACTATTGATCAATTTGGGCGCTGCGGCATTTATTTGTATGTCGCTACTGGCCTGTAAAAAAAGTTTTCAGCAGGACTCCCAAAACCGGGATTTAAACAATCTGTCTAAGGCCAGGGCTTTGCAAGCCTGCGTCTTTGAAACGCTCTCTGGTAACATCACAGCAAACAGAACACTTTCATCAGCCATTGTCTACAAATTGGATGGTTGTGTCACGGTAAAAAGCGGGGCAACCTTGACCATTCCAGCAAATACCCTGATCCAGGGCATGAAAACCCCGAGCGCAGGAGGTAAAAGTGTTCTTATTGTTGAACGGGGTGCCAAACTTAACATTAATGGTACCGCAACAGCGCCTGTAATTTTCACTTCTGACCAGGGTGCAGGCTTCCGGCTCCCCGGTGATTGGGCAGGTATCCGGATTTTTGGTCAGGCCCCTAACAACAACGCCAATGCACTCAACCTCGACCTGGGCTGCGCTATATATACCGGAGGCGGTACCCTTACAGCGGACAATTCCGGTAGCATGCAATACTTTCAGGTACATTTTGCTGGTGGAGTAGCTGGAGTAAACGACTTTAGCCAGGCTGCCATTATGCTCAACTCTGTCGGTACTGGAACTACCTTTGATCATGTACAGATCGGTAGTTCCCTCAATGACGCAATGGCCATATTCGGTGGATTGGTTAAACTCACTAATGTTGCCAGCTATAACACGGACAGGACTGATTTTCGCTACGAGTTCGGTTATAAGGGTAACTCCCAGTTCCTTGCTGCTATGAGACTAAATAATACCGCTATTCCTTCAGCCAATGCATATGGAATTGAAATAAGAAATAATAGGAATAGCTCTGGAGCCACATTAGTTACTCAGCCAGTGATCTCAAATTTTACAGCCATCGGGCCAAATTACTGCAATAGTAATCCAGTAAATATCAACTATCAATATGCCGTTCGAATATTCGATCAGGGTGCTGGTAAAGTATTTAATAGTGTACTTTCTTCATGGCATGGTACGACAACGGCATCTGGGTTCAGAATTGAATCAACACAATCCATTTCTAAGACTACCACTAACGATGTTGAGTTCTCATACAATTCATTTCATAATGCGGGAGCTACGCCATACAGTAATAACCCTGGTTGGGCATTAGCTTGCGAAGCTAATATGCCATTATGGATCACGGGATCTGGTGGTCTTCCCTGCGATGAAACAGGTAATCAATTCTCTGTAAGTACCCTGGGGTATAACACCAGTTTTTGTTCCACCTTCTGTTCCGGGTTCTCGCAGAACTTTACCCTCGGAACCACTACACTGGCCAGTGCAAACTACTCCTGGGATATCGGAGGCCAATTTAGCCACCCAACTTATAGAGGGGCCTTTGGCGCAACAGACTGGTTGCAGGGTTGGACAGATTGGTGTGCTCAGAACAAAGTTTATTGCAACTAACATGGGGCTTAGACTTATAGGTTAACAATCAAAGAAAAAATCAGGGCCTCCTTGTTTAAGGGCCGGCCCTTTGTTATTACCTGATTAGCAGGAGATCTCCCTTGTATGTTTTTGTCTTACCATTAGGATAGGATAAAGTGATGCTATAAAAGTAAGTGCCGGCATCGCATGGTATTCCATTTTGCATCCCATTCCATCCAGCGCCAGGATCTGTTGATGAGAATACAGGCTGACCATAGCGGTTAAATATGCTGAACTGGTTAATGCGTTGGTATTTTATGCCCTCTATCCGGAAAATATCATTTAGCCCATCCCCGTTTGGGCTAAAAGCGTTCGGGATCATTTCATTCATGTTATAATCAACATCTATCCTAACGTATCCGGTATCTCTGCAACCATATTCGTTGAAGCCGATTACCATATATTCTGTTGGTTGTAATGGTCGAGCCACGGGATTCGGGCTAGTCGTAGTATCCAGCGAACCGGATGGGCTCCAAACATACAACAGGCCACCGGAGGCATGCAGGGTTATACTATCGCCATAGTTAATAGTGGCGTTGGGAGGAAGGACTGAGATATCAGCCGCAGGATAATTTTCGACCGTAGCTACTAAAGTCGTATCACATCCATTACCGGATATTGTAACACTATATTTGCCGGTATTAAGACCTGTTATCGTATCCGATGTTTTGTTCTCCTGCTGACGAAGTATCGAACCGTCTTCAGAAAGCCAGGTAAATTTAAATGACAAGTTCGCTTCCGTCGGAACAGTGGCTATCAAGGTGCCGGTAAACATTCCGGGGCAGGCTTTAGATGAGATTAGTACCGGCGCTTCTACCATACTGACGTAGAAAGTATCCGTGGTAACTGAGCAACCCTTAAAATAACGAACATAATACTTGCCATCTTTAGTTACTTTTCTGCATCGGTCCCCGGTATTATCATCCCAAGTAAAACAGGCGCCATCCTCATTTGCGCAAACCTTTCCTGTATCCATAAAGCAAAAGAAGATGTTTCTAGTAGTCCCGGCCACTGTATCCGGAACCGGTGGCCCAATAACAATTTCCTGTTGTAAGTAAGATGCGCCACCTTCACCTCCCTTGTAGAAATCACCACCATAATAGTTTGGAAAACTAGCATCCAGTACATTCAACTCAGGGCCACAGGCAGGGCCTGAAAGATTGGGAAAGTGAAGGCAGTGAAACCCTGGGCCGGGATTGAATCCTGGTGGGACATTTCCCGGTGTCCGGCAGGTCGTGCTGCCATTGTCAATATATAGTTTCCCGTCCGGACCGGTTTTGATTTCCCCTAAAGGATTTGACGTGTGGGCGAGACAGGAATTGATATCACCTATTATGGAATGAATATTGGTCAGAACCATGGCCTTTGAAGCGGAGATGGACGATAGGTTTAATATACTTACATCATACTGATATAGCTTACCTGAATCACTCGTATACCCTGTCTGGTAAGGATGATTGCCGTTATATGTTGCATATAATTTAGAATTGTCCGGGGAGAAGCCTACGCCAGTAAAACGCTCATTGTTGTAAAATGACTGCGTATATGGCAGTGCGTTATGGGTGCTGTCAATAATTCCGAAACTTTTTAATCTTCCACTACACTTTTCAAACGTGTATAATTCAAGACCATAGTAGCTGCTGAGCGCCAGTAGCCTGCCATCCGGTGATGCCTTGATAAATCCCATATCATCATAATGGGAAAAAAGCCCGGCATGGGATTCTACCCCGGACATATCAATCCCATTGCGGGTAATGTGGTAGCTATAATAACCGTTCATAATTCTGGACCGGATCACCAGCCACACACCATCGCAACCAATCACAGGGACCATTTTCTGGGAAATTACCGTTCCGTATGGCGCCAGTACGACATCTTTTTGTCCGGCTACTATGCCGCCGTTTCCACCATTTATGCTCATATCCAGTAAGGAATATAATATCCCACGACTATAGGCATAAAAAATATAATACTGGTCCGGGTTTCCAGGGTGGGGTATTACCACAGGATGCGCACCTTCGTTCATTATGCCGCAATACAGGTTACTATTGGGAATTGGCGTTCCATCTGCTTTAAAGATATTCATTTGCGGCGGTCCCCAGGGTGCATACTCAGTAAGTCTAACATAAAATCGAAGTTGGCCACTAGGATAACAAACTACTGAACTATAGACATCAAGGTAATTCGAGCTTGTTATGAATGAAGTTGAAATTCCAGGTGGAGATGAGTTAAAATTTATAACTTTTATTCCCGCTCCACCGACTTCTGAAAAAGCCCAGATATTATTTTCTCCCTGCGCCCGTATCAGTAACGGCCAAAACATCATCAACAATCCAATCAGTTTTTTCATAGGTTATACTTTGGGAATATTCACGTTGGTAAAAGACTATGGGCTTACCTTCTCAATTTTTCGGCTAAGAATTATATTTCCTTTATTGTCGTGTACCCGCAATAAGTAAAGGCCATTTTTGAACTTGCCGAGACTCAGTTCCACATTGGTACCAGAACTGTACTTTTGTAATAAAGTCCTCCCATCGTAAGTAGCCAAAGTAATCAGGGCCGGCTTTGGTAATATAATGCTTAGCCTATCTGATACCGGGTTGGGAAATACATAAATTCCATCTGGGGCCAGGTTGTCGAATCCTGTAATATTGACTTGTAATGCGGCAGAGGTTCCGCTACATCCTGCTGACGAGGTAACGGTAACTGAATAAGAACCATTTTCAGGAATTGTATAGGTTGCACCAATGGCGCCAGCGATAGGTACGCCATTTTTATTCCATTGATAACCTGCATAGGGAAGGCTTGTAGATAAGATATTGCCGTTTTGTACGATGATAGGGGCAAGGGGCTGACAATCCGTTATTCTACCCAAAAAACCGTCGCTGCCACCACCTGCGAAATTTGGCTGATGTGCTACGCCGGTAGCAATACCGGTTGCACTTGTTGTGCTGCCGCAGAAGAAAATATCTCCATCCGGGTTTAAAGAAACCGCCCTGATGTTATCTGCGTCAACGCCGCCGTAGTAACTTGTCCATTCCCGGTTGGTACCTACATCGTTCAGTTTGAGCATAAATCCGTCCGACGTACCACCGAAGGTTTGCTGTGGACCGTTGCTGGTAGCAATACTATCCTCGCTATCTGTTGACCCTGCAATATATAGCCATCCGCTTTGCCACTTCAAGGCATTAACCTGATCGCTACCTGTACCACCGATGTAGGTAGACCAATTCCTTATTCCGGATGGAGTGAAGGAGGTAACAAATCCGTCACCGTTTATGCCGCCACCATAAACAGGTTGGAAGGTTCCGGCAGTGGTTATTGCCGAGGTACTTGTGGTCAATCCGCCGAGGTATAAATTACCGGTGCTATCAGTTATAAGACCCGCAGCCCGGTCGAGGCCGAGTCCCCCGTAATATGTGGCCCATAAAAGGTTACCATTGGTGCCAAACTTTGCCACATAAGCATCCTGCCCGCCCGCAGATGCAGTCTGAAAACTACCCGCAGTAGCAATCCCTGAAGTGCTTGAGCTATAGCCTGCAAGGAAAATGTTACCATCCGGATCTGTAGCTAAAGCTGTCGCGCGATCATCAGCATCGCCTCCAAAATATGTAGCAAAGCGCCTTGTTCCATTCGGTGCGAAGCTAATCAGATACCCGTCCAGTCCTCCTGAGTTTGTGCTCTGGTGCGCTCCCATTGAAACTGACATATCTGTAGATTCTGTTGTCAGCGCAAGGAAAATATTACCTCCCGCATCGGTGGCAATGTCCATTGGGCTATTAATAAAGCCATCACTCGTTCCGCCCACATAGGTTGCCCACAGCCGGTTTCCGGTGGAATCAAATTTGGCGATAAAGCCATCATAGCGATCCGGGCCAGCCCATGAACTTGCCCGGATCGTTTGGTAGGCTCCTGCTGTTACGATGCCGGTATCACTGGCCGTCCATCCCGCCAGGTAAATGCTTCCATCGGCAGCGATGGTCAGGGCTGTAGCTAGATCTGAATTTTCACCACCATAATAAGTTGACCAGAGTAGCGTTCCATCTGCTGAGAAGCGTGCCAGAAAAGCATCTGAGCCAGAGAAATTAGAACCGCCTTTATATACCTGCTGAAAACTGCTTGGAGTAGCTATGTTACCTGCGCTATTTGTACTACCAGCAACGTATATACTTCCATCGGGGCCGACAGCTATTTTACGCAGGTCATCGTAATCCGAGCCACCAAAATAGGATGACCAAGTGACGACATTGTTTGCAGTTAAGGAGAGCGAATTGGTTAAAAGAAGTAGTAGTATTAGTGGAATATGGATTTTCATTTTGGGGAAATTTAATGGTTAGCAAAAGTGAGAACATGTTCGGTGCAAAACTAGAATGGTGATTCTGAAAATACTAAAGGGTAAACCCTCTTTTTTGAGGGGAAAAAGCTTGTATTTTCAGGATTAAATCCTTATTGGCAAGGGTTTTCCCTTGTTTTTTCAACAGTCGCATTTTTTCAGAAAGCTTAATCTATTTTTGTATATCCTGCTCATTGACTATTAAAATCATCCGGTTACTTATGAAGCGCTCCTCTCCCATTTCAACTGTAGCAAGGATCATATTTATCGTATTGCTTTCTGGTTTCTATACGCTCAATGCCGTTACCACAAATGATACTGCGGTAATTAATCTTCGTATTCGCAGTATTAGCTCTATGGACAATGAAAAGGCCATTGCCGCTTTTATTCCATTGCTCAAGCAATGCAAGGAGATTCAATATACCAATGGAACAATAAGGGCCTTAAACCTGCTTGGGCAGCGCTACTTCAGCATAGGCAATAACAAGGCTATGATCGCATGCGAGCATGAAGCCATTGCTATTGCTCTTCGCAGTAAGGCCGAGCATAACCAAATCTCGCTGCTCTATAACAATTTGGGGATTTGCTATCAATCAACGCAACGTTATGATTCTTCACTATTTTATTACCAGCGTGCCGTTACCAGTCAGCAGCAGTTTGGATCAATAACTTCACAATCTTTGCCCTATACTAATCTGGGGCTTCTCTACCAGAGACTTGGCAGGACTGATGAGGCAACAGAAGCGTATCAAATGGCAAGGCGCTTTTCCCTGAAGGAAAAAGACACTGGTATGTTGGCGGCTGTCCTGCTTAATATTGGGACATTGCATGCGAACGACAAGGACAATATGATAATTGCTGAGCAATACCTGAGGCAAGCTATCCAATTAGTCAGCAGTAAAAACCGGCCTGACATTGTCCATAAAGCATTTTACAGCCTGGGTGTGATATCAGAAAAAAAAGGTATGCTTGATGAGGCAGTTCAAAATTATGAGCATGCGTTAAAATATCGGATGGGAATCATCTATGATGACCTGATACCGCTCATTGGCCTTGGACAAGTATACATAGAACAAGGGAAGTATTTGAAAGCGGACAGTATTTTGCATAAAGGATTGATTAAATCCCTGGCTATAACACCTCCGCCAGATTACCTGGTTGATTTTTATCGCTACCTGGGCAAAGCAAATAAGGAATTAGGAAACTTCAAACTAGCTGTACATTATTTTGATCGATACGTTAAACTTAGCGACAGCCTTTGGGGAAAAAAAGCAAATGAACGCATCAATGAACTGGAGGCAATAAATAGGGATGCCAGCTATAACAACGAACTAATTAAAAAGCAATTGGTAATTACCAAACAGCAGGCCATAATCCATCGCAATCGACTACTGATTGTAATTGCGGCCATTAGTTGCATACTTATCGCTTTGCTCCTTTTCCTTTATTTACGTAACAGGCTGGTAAGGCAGCAGAAAGCCCAACAAAAGGCCCTATGGCTGGCAACCCTCCAAGGAGAAGAAAAGATTAGATCAGAAGTCGCACGTGACCTACATAACCACATTGCGGGTGCATTGACTAATATAAGGTCATGGTTGGGCAATCTGAAAACCAATTTTAGCAAATCCCCGGAGGACATAGATTATGTCGGCCCGCTCAGCAAGCTGGATGAGACAATAAAGGATGTAAGATCGATGGCCCATCAATTAACGCCAGAGTTAATTTTACATCAAGGGCTTCCTACGGCATTGATAAATCATTGTCAGTATGTGGAGCGTTCCACAGCAATAAAGGTAGGGTTCCGTTACCTGGGTGTATGGGCCTCTGGCCATAAACAGTTGGATCTAATAATCTACCGTAATATCCAGGAACTAATACAAAACGCTGTAAAGCATTCGGGAACTTCAAAAATACTGGTGCAGCTAAGTTGCCACGACCAGCTCATAATGGTCACCGTTCAGGACTGGGGTAATGGCATGCCGGCAGAACTGAACCGATCTGTTGCTGGAATGGGCTTACTACATGTTCAAAAAAGTATCGAACAATTAGACGGCACTTTTGAGATAACCTCGCAACCCAGCAAAGGAAGCAGCATCTATTTTGAAATCGATTTAAAGACTTATATACTATGATAAAGCTGGCAATAATTGATGATCACCCTATTGTACTAGCTGGACTCCACCAGTTACTGGAAGGCCATCCAAAGGTTGTTATCACAGGTGCATTTGGCGACTACCAACAGTTACTTGAATTTCTACCCGGTAGTGAAATAGATGTTTTGCTCTTTGATCTCCAGTTGCCTGGTGTAGATCCTGTGCAGCTTTTAAAGACTATAAAGTCCATAAAACCATCTTTAAAAGTCCTGGTGCTAACCAATATGGATCAGGTATTTACAGCAAGGACAATGCTGGTTGCCGGTGTGGATGGATATGTTTTAAAAGGCATCGATCAAAGCACATTAGTGGAGGCCATTGTTACCGTATCCGAGGGCATTCAATATATAGATGTTTCCTTGCGGGATGAAATTTGTAACATCTTCTTAGGAACAGATGATGGCCTGCCCCTATTAACCGAACGCGAGCAGAAAATACTGGAGCTGATATCGCAGGAATTGACGACCAGGCAGATCGCTACCCAACTGCATTTGAGTACGAAGCGAATCGAGACCTTAAGAACTGATCTTTTTCAAAAATTGCATGTAAAAAATAGTGCCGGGCTGGTTCGTAAGGGCATAACGCTCGGCCTAATTCCTGCACAGTAAACTTATCAAGCTATCTGGGTTTATATTGAATTTCTACCCACTTAAAAAAGAATAAGGTTAGTTGGTAAGGTCATGCTTTATCCATAATTGTTCTTCAATTATCTTGGGTATAAAATGTCTGTCATAAACAAGGTTTCTATTCTTTCCACGGCCATCTTCCGCATACCTAAATTTCCTATCAATGCCAGGCTTGAAGATAATTGGTCGGTACTAAAACAGGCAATTGAGGAGTCATCGCCAGCTTTTTATGAGGTAATCAAGGACCTGGAGTACAAAGATTATTCTAAACAGCCTGAAAAGATTAAACACACCATAGCAAAGTATTTCAACCGGGCAAAGTTCCGTCCGGTACCTTATGGTTCATTTGCTTCTGTCGGAACTGTCAATTTAGATTCAAGAACAGCACCAGTTTTACTTAAAAATGAGACACTCCTTCACTCATTTGCAGACTGGGCTTCTGTTAACGAACTGGAATATGAATTTGACGAAGTTGTGGCAAGGAATGCAAAAATATTTGCAAACAGCACATGGTACCCGGTTGGTACAAACATCAGGTATATATGCCAAAAACAGGATGGTAGTTATGAACTAGCTGAACTACCTTCAAGCCCTTCGATATTATGTATTTTACAGAATTGCAAAAAGCCCACGCCCTATAGCTTATTGATTGGTGAGCCGGCGCCTGATTTACAAGACCAAACGTCTACCATGGGTCTCATTGAGGAAATGATTGCCGCCAGATTACTCATTACAGAACTCGACAAAAATATAATTGGCCCCGATTATTTCCAGCGGATGAATTACAGCGGTAATATACTACCGGATAATCGGTACACCATAGCTGAAAGGCAGCCAGAATACGGAAATCTCGATATCCGGTTATTAAAACATCTTCCTGAATTGGTTTCGCTACTGCAGCACCTGTGTCCTAAAGCTACTTTAGCTCCGTTGGAAGATTTTAAAACCAGGTTTCTAAAAAAATTTGATCAAAGAGAAGTGCCACTTATGATAGCACTTGACCCGGAATTGGGAATTGGTTACAACAATACCACCCAAAGCAGCCAGGGAGACGACCTTATTCAGCAAATTATCGCATTGCAAAAAGCAAAAGTGCAATCTGAGCAGGATTTTAAATCGGTATTTATGGGTCAATTAACAGTCCCGTCGCAAATTATTAATCTTGAAAATATTAAACCTGTTCAAAAAGAAGCGCTACTTCCATTACCCAATACCTTAAGTGTTATTTTAACCCAATGTGGCAACGATATTATTGTAGAGCATATTGGTAGTGCCACAGCAACAGCTCTTGCAGGCAGGTTTACCAGGATAGACGGATCTATTTACAAGCATGCCTTAGAAATAGCAAGGCTTGAACAAGATGCCAACAGTGATGTTTTGTTTTTTGATATTGGTTATACCTCGGAACTTAAGGTGGACAACGTTAACCGAAGAGACAATATATACCCGTTGCAATTAAATATCTTGAATTATGATACCACAGATGATCCCTTAACCGCAGATGATATATTGGTGTGCGTGCGCAATAACAACATTATACTGCGGTCTAAATCGCGCAGTAAACGGGTTATTCCCCGGCATGCTTCAGCGTATAATTACAGTCGCTCAGACCTGGCTTTATTCCGCTTTCTTTGCGATCTGTCCTACCAGGATATTCAGGGGAACTTGAATCTGGACCTCCGGTCTATTTGTCCTGGTTTTCATTATTATCCCCGCATTCAATTTAAAAACCTGGTTGTAACCCCTGCATCTGTGGTAGTAGAAGACAAGGCTCTTTCGTCCAGGGCGGAGCTTTTAAACTACATCCAAAGCCATATCACGACCCGCCATGCTAAATTTGGGAAGGCAGACCAAAAGCTTGTCATCAATTTGGAAAACGCAGACGATATAGAAATGCTCTACGCCGAATTAAAAAAAGCAAGACTAATCTGGCTGGAAGAAGCCTTTATTGATGAATCACAAGTATTACAGGATCAATCCGGAAACCCTTTCTATAGCCAGTTTCTGATTACCTTGTTCCATAAACAAAGTATATACCCTCCAGTTAGCGGAGCATATAATGGCGCGGAAAAGGTCAGGAGCTTTCACCCCGGCAGTCAATGGTTGTTTTTTCAGATCCATACCCATCCAATGCGGTCTGACTACATATTGACTGAATACATTCAACCATTTTTGAATCAAAATAACGAGCTGATCAATAAATGGTTCTTTATCCGGTACAACGAGGGTGGGGATCACCTCCGGTTACGGCTACAGGTAAAAGAAGGGACACTTTCTGGCGACCTGATGGAGCAATTTCACAAATTACTTGGACCGGAATTGGAGTCGGGCACAGTTACCGATATTCAAATTAGGACTTATGAACGGGAAATGGAACGATATGGACCGGATTTCATTGAGGAAATAGAATGTCATTTTTTTAACGACAGTACATATGTTTTTACATTGTTTCAATGTTCATTAACGGATGATCAAAAGTACGGCCTATGCCTGGATTTGATGAGAGATATACAGTCTGCAGGCGTGCTGGAGGCAGAACCGTATCTGGCCTTAGTTAAATCAGTGTATGAATCTTTCCGAAATGAATTTAATGTCAATGCAGAAACGACAAAAAAGATCGCCGTCCGTTATGACACATTGCTCGAACACCCCGCCGTTCCATTAAGTCCTGGGACTGCTCATTATCTTCAGCAATTTAAAGAGTCATTTATCGATGCTTTATTTCAAAGGCCGGTTCCGGAACGGAGGCGCTTACTCATTGACCTGCTTCATATGCATGTAAATCGCCTGTTTTCTGAAAACCAGCGTGCGCATGAGATGGTAATTTATTATTTGCTAATCCGGGACTGGTATCATGGCATTCATGTGCGAAGTTTAGGCAGCAAGGAAAAACAGGCCGGGATTTAGCGCCCTGGCCTGTACCGCTTCAATATGCTAAATAGCGCTTCGCGGTACGCATCTCCAACAGGCAGACTGGTTTTATTGGATAATACAACTTCTGATGCCTTAACCTCTTCTACCACATCAAGGTTAACGATGTAAGACCTGTGAATACGTATAAAACCAGGCGGGGGTAGCAGGCGCTCCATCTGCTTTAATTTGTCAGTGCTGAGATAATCATGGCCTTTGGTTTTTATAGTAATATAGGCAGCATTTCCTTCAATCCAGAGTACATCTTGTTTATAGATCTTTACCAGGTCATACTTGCCGTTACGATTTATAAAAAAATACGGTAGGTCTTCGTCTGCTTTATCAGGTGTATTCGTCAATCGTTGAACTATTTTTTCAACCGACTTCGAAAATACCGGATAACTTATGGGTTTAACTAGATAGTCTGCTGCGTTTACCTCAAATGCCTCCGGGCCAAATCCACGATGGGCGGTAGTAAATACAATTAATGGCTCAAACTTTATCGCTTTGGCAAACTCTGATCCATGCAAGCCGGGCATTTCAAAATCAAGAAAGATAAGATCAACCGCCAACTGTCCAGAATTGACTTTTTCAAGCGCCCTGATTGGATTTTGTTCATAGCTTGCGAAGCTCAGGTAGGGGTTCTCCAGAACATACCGCTCAAGGAGTTCACCTGCCGCTGGCTCATCATCTACTATTAGACTTCTCATAATCTTATATTTAATTCAACCAGAAAGTAGTCCTCATTATTTTCGACAGATAAGTTGTGGGCGTCACCGTAGTGCTTTTGCAATCGCTGCCTGGTGTTTGCCAATCCAATACCATTGCCGTGAAGCTTTGAACCGGGTACATGCTTATTCCAGCTTCTAAAATATAGTACCTGATTTAAGACGGAAATTTTTATTCTGGCAGGGCTATCGGGATCATGCAAATTGCCATACTTAAAAACATTTTCGACAAGGTCTGAAAATAACAAAGGAGGAATTCTTATCGCATTATCCTTACCTCTGATATCGGTAGAAAATATTACCTGTAGCCGGTTATCCCCGATAGCTTGGCGTAATTTAATAATGCGGTTAAGTTGCCCCATATCTTCATGCAAAGTCACTCTTCCACTTTCATCGTTATGGCGCGCGCAATAAGTAAGAGTATCAGCAGCAAGTAAAATGATTTCAGCCTGATCCGGCACCGTCTTTTGGATAGCTGAATACACGGTATTTAACATGTTTCCCATCAGATGCGTATCAAGTTGAGATCGGAGAAATTGACTTTCCATCACTACTTCTCTTTTCTCGGCTTCATGCCTCAATAGTTCTTGTTCCTTGGCATCATTGGCCTTTCGTATACTGTACATCGCAAACCAATAAGCCAAGGCAGCACAAAAAAATAATAGCCCGCGAGAAAGCAATAAAATAGACAGTCGGATGGCGACTTTAATATTCCACAAATCAAAGAATACATATTCTAGCAAGAGGGCTATAACACCAGATATAAAACAGTAAATAAGAAGTATAAACAGAAGGAGATCTATAACTATCAAAATATCTGAAAATTTCTTCTCCAAATAGGGTAAATAGCCAAAAGAGATAAAATAGAAAAAAATTACATTATAGAAGTAAAAAACACCAATGACAACAGGATTGAAGTTCGCTCCTGTGATATGAAGACTAAAAAATTCAAAAATAATCAGTGTAATAACTATTACGATATGTATCCCTACAATGCGAATATTTGCCTTGCTCATCAATTCAAAAATCAGTTGACGGTTAAATAATGCCCGTTTACAAAACAATAATGGGTGTTTACATAATATCAGCGCAGATGGCCATTTCCATGCTTTATCTTCGAAATAGATTGAACCAATCAAAACCTTTAATCATGAAACAAACGAAAACTTTGTCCCAATTAGCAGTGAAACCAATATTCACATTTAAAACTCATAAGACAGCCAAAGCAGATGTTTCTACAACGTGCGATCCTACAGTAACATTGACTTTTACAATTGCAACCTTTACTTGTACAAGCCACTAAACCTGACAAGGTAAAGCAGAAATTATTGACAATCCAGTATTGAATAGACAGTAAACCAATCAAACCTTAATTCATGAAACAAACAAAGATCTTATCTCAATTAGCGGTAAAACCGGTGTTTAAATTTAAAGCCATTCAGACGAGTTTTAAAAATGTATCAACAACCTGGGACCCCACAATTACTTTAACGCTGCCCACTCAAAGTTTTACTTGCACTGGCAATTAAAGGGGTTAAGAAAAACAGAATTTACTGATTAGTCATCTATAAATTAAACATAAAACCAATCAAACTTTAAAACATGAAACAAACGAAGACTTTGTCCCAATTGGCAGTGAAGCCAGTATTTAAATTTAAATCGAGCCAGGTAAAAACAGCGGATATTTCCTTGACTTGTGACCCAACAATTACTTTAACTCAACCTACAGTGAGTTTCACTTGCACAAGCCACTAAAACTGGCAAGGTAAAAATTCAAATCTGCGGTAAGCTGAAATCGGTACCAGCTTACCGTGATTTGAAATATAAATGGAAACCTTTACTTGGCCCTCACTTGATTCCTATCCTCAAATATTACTATTGTTACCCACCTCTTCATTATTATAACCTATACGCATAAACGAAATTACATATTTCATCCGAATTGCATTACTATAGTTTATTCATTTGTAACCAATTTATTCACAGGTTCTTAAAGGCATTGGTGACAGCAGTGCGATGACCAACACATTTTTTAACCTCAAAATATAACCAATTATGAAATCCATTAAAATTTTGTTAGCCACAGTATTTGTATCTGCTTCCTCCTTGGCTTTTGGTGCCGGACCTAAATCTGATACCAAAGAGAATGAAACTGTGAATGAAACCTCCATTTCGCCTTCAGAAGCCAAATCTCAAACTACAGCGTTTATTTATTATGTGGTAAGCCGGGACGATGATGAAGGTACTTACCAACTGTCAACAACCTCTCAACCTGGTTGTGGTTTAAGCGGCCCCGATCCTTGCCAGATAACAACCACACTCGCCCATCCATCTATGGAAATTTCTCAAAGCGATGTGGACAATGGAGTCGGTGTTACTGTAAATACCAAAAGGACGTTATAATCCTAAAACTACAGGGGTTTTCAACCCCTGTAGTTTTATTCAGTTTTGTTTAAGACAGCCTCAATGCTCGTTAAAAAAGTTGGTAGGCGGTAAAGTGCCTCAACATCAAATAATGCAATCTTCCCATTCTTATCGGCAACAAGAACTGTCGGAACTTTTCCAATATTAAAGTCATCGATGATCTTGCAGTATCGGTCTGTAGTAAAAAGATTTGTAGTACTTGCAGAAGCATAAAGCCCTTCCTTAACCCCTTTTTTGGAACGGTCCTTAAAATCACATCCTATCGAGATAAAGACCACCTGGTTATTACCCTTGTATTTTAGCTCTGCTTTACTTATAACACTATCATACAATGCGCGGCATGGCCCGCAACCGTATGTCCAGAAATCCATAATGACAACTTTACCCGCAAAATCAGCCAGAGACCTTGTCGCCCCGTTTAATGTTTCCAACTGATAGCTATAAATACTCTTTTTTGATTTAGCTTTTAAGTGGTCCAACTCCCCCCTGGACTCCTTGTCGGTTATTTTTTTATCTGCCAAAGCGATTAAGCTATCCATTTGGTTGGGGTTTTGTCCCTGACAAAGTGTATATACAAACAATTTGTCTCTTAACGCTTTGTTGGAAATTTCCCCGATGTGACCGAAAATCCAATCCATATCGATTTTGGACGTCGCGTTAAAACTATCAAACCGAAATTTCTTATATAAATACACTAGGGAAAAATAAGATTCTGTTATGCCCTCACTTGAAAGGCTTATTGCATCACTTAAATCAAACCCTGCTGATATAGCTCTGGAATTGCTTTCATGTTTGGCTCCAACGTAGAACATGGGATTATTTGCAGCCCTCTGAAATATAAGGTCAGCCTTCATTACGTCATAACTAAGACCTGACACTTTATCTTTCATTTGTTTGAGTACCTCTGATTTCCTGTTGTCAAGATCCCTGGTAAAAAAATAATCACCTGGTTTCAATCCTGATTTGACAACTCCGCTCTTCTGATACATCAGTATGTTTCTCAGGTTGTATTTTTCAGCGCCTCTACCAGAAAAGTCATAGCTGGAATTTATTCCTGTAAGTGCTGAATTTTGTTTATTCGATAACTTTAAAGTAACACTGTCACCAATTTCCCAAAAAAACTTTTCTGTTATTTCTCTTTTATCCCCATAGCCTTCAGGGGTGCGTAAGTACAATTGCCAATATCCGCAGGTTTGACTAACAGGTATTTGAAATTGGAAATTACCATCACCCCTACTGATGGATGGATATATTTTAAGGGAACCTGTATTATAAACATAAAACCTATTAATAAGGACAAGTTCTAACGTATCGTATTTGTTGCCTTGCGAAAAATTAACAACAAGGTTAATATAACCCGCAGTTGGGGCTTGCGTAGTAAGTGTTTCGCCAGCACTGTGGTACCAGATCTGTAGGCAGATTATAGCTAATATGGCTGTTCTGATTATTCTCGGTTTCATATACTTTCGGATTTTAATTTCTTGGATTCTGTTCAAGCCCACTAAGCTGTATTTCTTCATCAGGGATAGGTAATATGTAATTAAGACTGGTGGGTAACAATCGGTAGGTCTTACCATTTACCTTACGTTCAATTGTTATTGCAAATTGGTTTTCTGTATTTAGCCGCCTTAAATCCTCCCATCTGATATTAGCAGTTAATGGCAATTCCTTCCGCCGCTCCTTGAGTATCAAGGTTAACACACTATCAGGATTGTTCGCAATTACAGGGGTAAAGGTTCCGGTTTTATAGCGGTTGACCAGTAGATAGTTTAGGTCTTTCATAGCTTCGGAAATTTTAGCCGTCCTCGCATATGCTTCCGACCTGATAAGGATTAGTTCATTATTAGCAATACCACAAAAATTATTATCTCCTCCACTATAGCTTCCCCTATATTTAAGTTTATCCGCACCCTCATTATCCTCAAAGAAATATTGCCTTCTCAGGTCATCCTGTTGGTAACTTTGATAAAGTTCTTTGGGTATATATTGAAAGGAATAGGTCGAGGGCCAGGTGGATGGGTAGCCACCCTGGCAATAGAACAGCACTTCTGGATTGCCCCTGCCAAAGACCGGAAACCTGTAGGTCTGGTCTAGTGAGACCAGATCGCTATTATAGTCCAGTAGTTTATTGTTTTTATTAAGGGCTGAATCTGCAAAAGCGATCGCCTGCCCATAGTTTCCCATATTGAGATATATCTTAGCCAGCAGGCCAAAGGCAGCGCGATTATTCGGCCTAAAATTGGTCTTTTGAAACTCAGGAAGCAACGCTGCTGCCAATCCGGCATCATGGATCAGTTGCTCAAAAAGATTCTCTACAGTTGAACGGGGATATAGTATATTGACATCAGAACTAAGTCTTATTGGTATTGCCGGATCATGAGATGCCGTTTGCCTCTCATATGGCTTGCAAAAAAGCTGCGCCAGGTTGTACAATGCCAGCGCCCGATGAAAGTAGGCCTGACCCAATACATTATTGTATGATGCATCTGTCCTGTCAGTTTTTATAATACCATCGAGTGCAACATTGGCGTATTCGATAGTTTTATAGGGCAAGCTCCAGTCATAGGACTGGTTAATGATCCAGATATCCTTTGCCCATACGTAGGCATTCTGCTCAATCTGAGATAGTGAGCCTAGGTTCTCATCTGGTATAACAAGATTATCGGTGCCAAGAAGGCCGATGGTCGGGGCTGAGTTGTTCATAACAACATAGTTATCCATCAGCGCCTGAAAGTCTTTTAGGGTTTCAGGGCGCACATCACTTTTGGAACGCTTTACATCCAGCCAGTCATTTTGCTTCTTACACGCAGATGAAATCAGCACCAGATGTAAAATCAATAGGGAATAGTAGTTTAATTTTGTTTTCATGATAAAAACTTAAAAGGTTGCATTAATACCAAAGGAGAATGAAAAAGGGGACGCTACCTCATGGCTCATCCCGGAGCCATAGGCATCAGGGTCAATGCCCTTTTTATTGGCCCTCCATATTATACCGAGATTGTTGGCGTAGCCATACACCTGCAATTTGTCAAGGACTTTGCTTACCTGTATGCCTTTAATAGCAACATCATAGCTAAGGCGAACATCCTGCAATCTGATATGGCTGCCATTTTCTACCAGGACTTCAGAATAGGTATAAAATGTGTTTCTTCTGGCATTTGCCGGGTATACGAGTGACGGGACCTCTGTTGTACGCTCATCACCTGGCTTTTGCCACCTGTAAGCATAATCAGCGTTACCGTAATAACTTAGCATATCAGCATAGTTTAACCTGATTGATGGCCTTCTGAAACAATAGTCCAGCTTGTATGCAATTATAACAGACAGTGAAAATCTTTTAAAGCTGATTTCATTACGGATGGAACCAAAAAATTTCGGCCTTGCAGATCCGTTAAAGACTAGACTGTCCGGATTGAAATTGTTGATTATGCCCGCATAGTCTTTGCTTTCCTTCCCATTAAGATAACCCCGCGGATCACCAGTTGCGCCATCAAGGCCGGCCCATCGATAACTGAAGATGCTATACAGTGGCTTACCTACAGCAGCTGCCAGGCTGGTTTGCAGAGAAGTTGAAGTTTGGGCGACATCATAGTGTGTTAACTTATCTGTGATAAAACTTGCCAGCAGTATCGTATTCCATTTTAAGGCTCCGTGTAAATTTGATGTCTGCAAGGTCAGGTCGATTCCCTTCGTCTGCGTGCTTGCCCGATTGCTCATAAAAGATGGGAAACCGGTCTGCGGGGAAAGCGGTGTCTTTTGCAACAGATCTAGACCTTGTTTTTCATAAAATTCTATGGAGCCACTAATAAGGTCCCCCCTGGTAGCAAAATCAACACCGAGGTTGACATTTCTTACTTTTTCCCAACGCAACTGTGGGTTAGGCGCCGTATTAACGGAGATATAAGGTAAGCCTGTTGGCTCGGCAACCCAGTATCCGCCGGTAAGATATGCAGAACCATTATTGACGTTGCCGTTGTACCCATAGGTGGCCCGTAACCGTAGGTAAGGTAACCAACCCATCTTATAAAAGCTTTCTTCACTTACCAACCATCCTATACCTGTTGACCATAACGGTGTTATTTTATCATTAGTCCGTGCACCGAAAATATTAGCCCCATCTTTTCTTCCGCTTATGGTAAAAGTATATCTGCCCTTATAACTGTAAGCAGCGTTGGCATAGTAAGAAAGGTACCGGTAAGTTGTACCATTAATGCCGCTTTCTGGCGCAGGGATCATTGCTGAACCGGATGGATTTAATGGGAACGCAGAAATATAATCTAAGGTGTTGTTTGCTGTTCCAAACTGATCATCGTAGCCGTATAGGGACCTTGCAAAACCTTCTGTTTCTAATTGTCTGATTTCAGTTCCAGCAATCGCTGTTATGTTATGACCAGCAAAACTCTGATCATAATTGATCTGTCCCCGAAGATTTTGGGCACGCATCTGATAGGATTCAGTACCAACAATACTTCCTAACGGCAAAATATAATTAATGGAACCTGTAGCATCATCATACTGAGCGAATTGGTTGATCAGGTTACGGGTATAATAAGACTGGAGCTTATGCAGGTTCCTGGAATCACTATTTTGCACCTGGTTCTGATAGTGTACCTCCATATTGAGAAAGGGCCGGATTTTATACTTAGCCCCAATACGAAGCACCATGTCCCTGACTGCGGTTTTGAAATCAGCATTTTTAATCTCATCCAGCGGATTATAATTCCAGTCCAGAAATCCCATGTCCGCGGTTTGTTGTATATAAGAAGGTTTATATCCTTTTATTATGTTCAGGTTCCTGCCCACTTCATCTTTGAGTTTTGCATAAGGGTATAGGTTACGGTATTTTGTATTAATCGAAAAGTCGCTTCCATAAAGGTTTTCAGTATTATTGAGTAGGGTACTGCTGCTGCTATAATTCAGGGCGGCTGAAACTTCGAGATTTTTTAACGGATAATAGGTACTTTGGCTGTTTACCGTAGTTCGGACAAAACCATTGCGGATAACATTGTCCCTGTTATTATCGTGGCCGAATGCCAGAGCATAAGAAACCTTCTGGCCACCACCCCTTAAGGCAATAGCGTATTGCTGGTTAAAGGCTTTTTGATAAACATAGTCATAAAAATCCTGGCGGACATTATTGCCCTGTAACCGTTCGATCTGTTGACTGGCTTCAGTTTCCGTAATCAATCCGGCCTTTCGCCGGGAAAGGATGTCTACTAATGGAGAAACCGGTGTCATTGCCGTAACATTGTTAAGATCCGAATTAAAGAATCCTTTATTAAACAGCAGGGTTTCTACATCAATGTAATCCTGGGTGCTCAGGTAATTTCTATCTTTGAAAAGGTCAGGTTTATTTTTTAGAGTAATGTTTGTATTTACCTCCACACTCATTTTTTCATTACGCCTTCCCTTTTTCGTAGTAACGACAATTACACCATTTGCCGAACGGGCGCCCCATATAGAGGCCGCTGCCGCATCTTTGAGCACAGTTATACTTTCAATGGTGTTGGGATTGATATTGGAAAGTTCCCCGTCGTATGCAAAAAAATCCACGACAATGAGCGGGTTCCTTGAACTGTTAATTGTGCTCTGTCCGCGAATATTTAAGCCGAGGTTTTTAGATTGAGGATCTGGCCCGCCAATAGTACCGATAGCTTGATTGTTAAACGAAACTCCACTGGCCATGCCATCTATCCTTTCAAGAAAGTTTGTAGTTGGCTTTCGACTTATTTCGTCGCTTTTAATCAACGCAAAGGAACCGGTTGCCCGTTCCCTTGCTATAGTCTGATAACCTGTAGATACAATACTGACAGCCTCAAGTTGGGTTTGCAATGGATCAAGACTAACCATAAGGGATTGCGATCCTACCTCACTCAGTCCGATTTCCTTTGGAGTATAACCTATATTACTAATGACCAGTGAATACCTAGGTAAAGTAGATAATGAAAACATTCCCGAAGGCCCTGTAGTTACACCAATGGCAGTCCCTTTAATCTTTACCGTTGCCCCGATTAGTGACATTTTACTATCAGCAGCAAATACCCGACCTGATACTAAAATTGTATCAAGGCCGGGCATCGCTGGCAGGTTGGTTTTAGGGTTTGGCAAAGATGTTTTTATGGGAACAATAGTGATATAAGACCCTTTAACTTCATAGGACAATGGCTGTCCGGCAAAAAGCTTATTCAATAAGCCATACAGCGGTACGGCATTTACCGAAAAGGTAACAGGTCTCGCACCTCGGATCGTTTCGTTTTTGTAAATAAAACTTATCGTATTGCCGCTTTGCTTTTCTATAGAATCCAATGCACTACCAAACGGATGATTTTTGAAAGTAAGTGTATAGAGGCTGGATTGAGCTTCGCTTGCTGTAGAATACAAGAAAAGTGGTAAAAACCAGACTATAAATGGTCTTACTTTTTTCCAATACAATTTCACCACCCTCCGATTAAAGGGTGTAGGGATGACTACATTTTTCATGACAATTAATTTTCTGCCCTCTGCGGCCTGTTATGGTTGATTTTCTGCTGCCCTGATTTTGCCGGGTAAAATGATCAGGTTCCTACCTTGAATCTTAAAAGTTGCCAAAGCCGAACTTTCCAGTACTGCCAGCACTTTATCTAATCGCTCGTTCCTGTTTATACGTGCTGTGAATCCCGCTGTTTTTTCAGCAAAGGATGGATCATAGACAATGTCAAGGTTATACCAACGGCCAATCTCTTCCAGTACTTCGGTAACCGGAGCGTTCCTAAACAGGAAAATGCTGCTTTTCCATGCTAAGCTATTTTCTGGATTTACTACAGATACTTCTATTGTGCCGTTACCGGTGCTGGCCATCTCTGCCGGCCTTATGATTTTATATTTATCCGCTGCCTGCACTGCTATCTTACCTGAAAGTAAAGTAGCCTGTTCGTATTGCTGCCCCGGATAAGACCTTATATTAAAGGCGGTACCAAGGACATGGATAGCCCCTTTGGAAGTATGGACTGTGAACGGGCTGCCGGCATCTGCGGCCACTTCCATATAAGCTTCACCGGAGATGCTGATTTGACGCTCGCTGGCAGAAAACCGGTCAGGGAAACTTAATTTGCTATCCGCATTAAGCCAGATTTTCGTCCCATCGGAAAGCCTCACAAAATAGGTCCCTCCTTTTGGTGTTTGCACTATCAGCTTTGTAGCCACTCCCTCGGAAGTACCTGGCCTGTCCAATATTAGCGCTCCATTTTTACCGGTTAACTTTCCGGATTCGGTAAAGAGGGTAGTATCGCCCAGAGGGATCGGTTTAGCTGAAGCAATTGAAAGTGTGGCCTTACTGGTGGCCGGTTCAATATAAGCGCCGGCTAAATCAGTTTGGGACAGGCGCCTGGTGTTGGAAAGGTCCGGTTGGAGTAACTGGTAACCTATCGCCAGGGTTATTAAAATCGTGACCGAGGCTGCTACGCTGTATAAAATCGTTCTGCGGTTAAATGGAAGGATACGAACTTTCCTGTTCTTTGATAGACGTTGCCAGCCGTTTGCAATATCAATCTGGTTCATCTGTACCAGCTCCCGTTCCCGGAAGTCTTCGTTGTAGATTTTCTCAACTAATTTCCGGTTAGCTTCATCATCATTTACCCATTGCTCCAACAGTGACTTCTCCTCTGTCGAGAGCTCCTGTCCGAGAGCTTTACGGCCAATTAATGTCCCTAACTTCAAAGTATGTTTTATTTGGTCCTTCTCCTTCATAATGCAGATTTCCCTATCGGGTAAATAAGAAAACAACACCGATGGAAGTTTCCTCGCAATTATTTATGAACCAGTATTAAATAGTCAAGATTTTATTAAAGGCGACCCAAACAGGATAAAATGATACCAGCCACTATAGACTGCCCAAATGCAGAATATAGAGTAAGGCGAGAAAATTTTTCTTTGAAAGTGTTTTCTGCAGCAGCTGGATTCCCCTTGCTTTCTGATTATCAACGGTGCTTTGGGGCAGTCCCAATTTTGCGGCTATTTCCGTATTCTTTAACCCTTCATTAAAGGCAAGATGCAGCACCCGTTTGTAATGTTCCGGGAGACCGGAAATGGCGGTCCTGATTTCTAACAAGGCTTCGGTGGCGATTATTTGACCGATGATATTGGGATCTTCGTAGCTACCCTGAGCGCTACCCCAATCGGTTTCCCGCCTGATCCGGCGCTGTTCCCCTTTTATATGGTTCAGGCATCCATTGCGGATTGAGATATAAAGAAAAGATTTAATGGCTACCAAGGAATCAAAACCTTTGTGCCGCTGCCATAGTTTCAAAAAACTATCACCGGCAATTTCTTCTGCTACGGATAGATCACCTGTGATCTTTAGGGCAAAATAACATAAAGGCTGATATAGGTACTCAAATAACATACGAAAGGATGATTCATCCCCACGCCTTAGGGCCTCTATTGAAAAGCCCGAAATAATATCCCCATTACTCATTATACAGATTATAATGTACAATAAACCAGAGGCACATAATTGCCTCAATGCTTACAGGCAATATAGTTTAAAATCACCTGAAAGCATTGAGGGCTGTGTAATATAGGATTTGATTGTTCAGTTTATTTTACTTATTCACGCTAAGGCAATATCAAGGAAGGTCGATGGATCTGAAATCAATATTGATTGTTTGTAGGGCGCTGAATGAGTAATTTCCATTGGGTAGTGGCATGAACACACTCTCGCCATTTATTTCCAGAGTCAATTCTTTAGTCCTCCTTGGTGGATCATACTTTACCGGCTTGGGAACTACAATAGTACCTTTTGATATTACCGTCGATGATATTAGCCCTGCCCAATAAACGAGGACTCGTTCTGGCACCGTATCAAGATAACTTTTTTGATCTGCGGTAAAAATAAAATTCGCCGATAACCAAGCTGTCAAGTCAAAACTAATACTCTTTGATATAGCCAGCAAAGCTGCGTCCGGTAAGGCATAAAGTTCCTGTAGCTTTAATTGAACGCCCGCTTGGGTAAAAGGTTGTTGGGTCATGGTATATATTAATTGGGTTAAAAATCTTCGGCAATCAATGCAAATAAATATACCAAAACCATTGTGGGCTTGCAAGAAAAATATTATTTAATTATATTTATTATAAACCATTAATTAACCCATTACAAGTAGCTAAATGGAAACTCATCGTTATGAAAAGCCTTATCAATACAGGGATGGTTGGATAAGGTTTGCAATTTCTATAATTGCCGCCCATATTGTAACCGAGTACGGGGGAAGGGAATCTTGGTATAAGAGAATATTCACCGCTGACTATTATCAGGAATTCGGATCGACTTTAATTATAACTTTCCTTATAACTTATCTAGTATTTAAAATCACCTCCTTTCTTGACCAACGCTTTGACTGGAATGAAAAGACCCTGGTCAGGTTTATGATGCAATTGCTCTTAGGTCTTGTTTTACCGTCAGTTATAACATTTTTGCTGGCTGCGCTATATTTCTATTTATACGGGGCAAATATCCTTGATTATAACTACCACCTCTATGCATTTCCATTTATTGTTTCCCTCATTGCCATTTTTAATATCTATTACCTAGTCCGGTACCTGCATGCCGATAAGCTTGCCTATAAGCATCAGCTTGAAAATCAGAATACAATTGAAACTCCAGATTTAAATCAGCCATCACAGGAAACACAAGCCAAAGCCGCTATCACCATTCATACACCAACTGGAAGTTTCCAAATGCCGGTTTCCAATATTGCCTATTTTTACCGAACCTCCGGACGGGTCTATGTTCGATCTTTTATGGGAACTGATCAGCTTGTCGCCCAAAGCCTTGATCAAATTGAGCAAATGCTAAACAATAAAAGTTTTTTCCGCGCTGCCAGGCATGTTATCGTAAATCACAAAGCCATTGTTCGCTATTTTCCTCTGAATTTCGGCAAAATAGGTATTGAGCTCAAGCCGCCTTTCAAAGAGGAATTAAACGTAAGTAAGCTCCAAGCCAGGGAATTCAAAAACTGGTTCAATTCCTAGCGGATTTCTGCAAAATGGCAACGGATATAAATTTTAATAAAATAAAAACAGCGGGTTTAATTAGGTTTGTCGCCTTTATAACTGACACAATACAGACTATAATTGAGTAGAATCCGAAAGGTTGCATCGTGATACTTGGAATATTTTTTAAGAGCATGAGATTAGCCCACCAACTGGCTCATTACAGAAAGCAGCTTGACATTCAAACCCTGAAATTTACCATTTCGCAATTATAAAAGCCCTGAAAATTTGTATTGACCTTGAGATTCCCCGTCTTTTGTATACAAATGTCCTATCCCGTTAACCTTCGAAACCATATCTGATTATTAAATCGTATCCTATGGTGCAATTTTGTAAAACGCTTTATGCTGAATTTCAGCATCAGCTCAGGACGCTAACTGAACAGGGTGACCCTATAATACAGATGGCCGATAAAGCCATCGGAGTATGCAACCTTTACCTAAGAAAACTAAAGGACTATATTTCTTCCTTTGAATTTGAGGACAAGGAGCAAGAGGTCGCCTTTTTTAAGGAAACCAAACCGATGTTTTTAATGGAATTAATTTATTACAAACGACTATTTGAAATTGAAGCTAAAACACCCATTGGCGCCAAACAATTACTGATAGAATATTATATCTCTCAAATAAATGAACTTAACATTTTCTTTGATAGAAATGAATTTTTGCTGCTTTATTATCATACAGAGAAGACCTATCTGGACCAATCCCTTTTTATAAGACAACCTGAAGAAATACCATTTTTGCCAGAGTACAACCTGGAATGTGACGATAAATTTGCCAATATTTATAGTTACAAATTATCAAAAATCCAAGCGCTCGAAAACCTTACAGTTTATCTTCAAGGCAGGATTGCTTCCCTGGAAAAAGGCGAAAATACCCACGGAGAAATAGAAAGCAAAATAAAAAAAGCACGCTGGGAAGGCAATAAGGCATCGTTCTACGAAGTAATTTTATCGCTTCACGAAGCAAGGCTAATCTCCGGCGATATTAAAACGGCCATGGAATACTTTGGTTTCTTTCTGGATATTAAACCAGGAAATTATTATGCCTATCAACAGGCCATGCGCCTGCGGAAAAAAAACATGACGCCAACGCTAGATCTTATGAAATCCTCGCTGCTGCACCAATGGGAAGAAACAGACCTACATCCCAAAGGCCGTAAGTAGGCTTTCGTTACCTATAAATCTGAAATTATGGCAAAGGACCCAAACACGTTGCTCAGTATGCTACATGCTGATATGAAGGCTATAGAATCCAACCACAACCTTTCAGCCTTAGAGATCGCCGATCTTGCACTCATCAAAACTGCAGGACATTTATTAAACCTGAAAGCGGCAATAAAGGTCATTCCGCTAAATAATGTTTGTGATCAAATACTATTTTTCAAAAAAATACAACCTGAGTATTTCAGTGCTCTACTTTACTACCATTACATTGCCCGACTCGAACGTGAAAAGGTTGCTGGTAGCTATAATGGACAGGTATTATATTACCAGCGTGCCATCAACCAAATAAACGTTTATCTTGCCGCAAGGCAGCCTTTCGTCACCTATGATAAACTTAAATGCACCTATCTGGACCACATCCTTTTCCGTCTCCCTCCTGATGAACTTTCTGTTTATCCTGACAACATAAATTTCCACTACGCCGAGTATTTTAATTTCTTCAGTTACAATCTCGCAAAAATATGGGCATACCAGCGGTTACTGCCATTTTTGACGAAGGCAGCAACTTATGGTTCAGCAAAATTTCCTCGTAAAAAAAGTAAAGACGCTACCATTCAAATAGAGCGAAGCAAGGTCTTGAAAGTAAATAAATCTCAGTTATCGGAAAGAGATGAAATTATACGCAAAATTGAATGGCTTGAGCTAAAAACAGAAACAAGCAATAATACCTTTTATGCCGTTACAAAAAAAGTTGCTTTAAGAAAAAAAAGCAATCGCGCTGGTATCGAATACATCATGTCGAAATTGACATAGTTCGGTTGATAACTATTTGAGGAAATGAATATAGGGTCTTAGTAAATTAACTATGGTCCTGGATTTGTATTCCGTAAAGCCCTCCTCCAATATGGTTTCTGTACTTAATTGCAGACCACCTTCATCTACCAGGTCATAGAATTCATCCTCGGCCTGATTTTGCTGCCTCATTCGCATAAAAATAGCGACCAGGTCAAATGAAATATTTGCTTCATTGGATAGCTGCTCAAAATTTTTGTAAGGCTTGAGATCAACCTTAAAAACATCAATAAATACTGTCGCGAGTTCTGCTTCGCTTACCTCCACTCCCATTAGGTCCTTTGCGTGTCCGTGCGCTACAGACAAGCCCGCCAGGACTTTGATAAACTCTAAAAAACGTTCAGGACTATGTCCCCAATCGGGATAGAAGTCAAGGACGATCATCAGCAATTCTTCACTTAGGGTCATAAAAGAAGATTAACAAAAAATAAAAATTAATTAGCTAATACGATAGATATACAAACAGAAAGGTGGCTGATACAACTTTGCTCTCATCATTGATACTATACAAAACTAAAAATTATGCTGAGCAATATCTCCTGGGCGGATTACTTTATCGGAGCAATATTACTGCTTTTACTTTACTACACAATCGTAGCAATTATATTTTATCGCGCCGAGATTTTCCATCTCATGCGCAATGTAAAGCCACTACCTGTAAAGATGGGGAAAATGGACGAAAGGTTGGCTGGTCCCACAATAAAGGACCTGAAACCGGTGGTGGCTGATATTAGGGCAATCCTGGAAAAGGCAGGCAATAACAAGGTCAACAAGGATGAGCTTTTGGGGCAGCTCGCCGATAGGTTGGCAAGCTATGACGGGTTACGTAATACTGCCTTCAGGATTGCCCTTTTAAATTATGTCGTTAATAATTCAGAACGTATTAGTGGGGTGGCTATTAGTGAGCAGGAGCTTGGAGTTGCCTTGGAGGGGCTACCCCGCTAATTTTTAAAACATAGACTGTACAGTAATTTAATATATGCATGGCCATGCACCTAACTTTTAAAAGGTGCATTTATGAAGGAAAGAGTATGTGGAAGAAAGCATTATATAACTGTTGCGGTTATTATAATGGTTGTAACAGTAACAGCAATTACCGTCAATGCGCAGGATGGAAACGCAGGAATTACAGAAGCAACAAATAAGGTTAAAGGATATTTCGCTACTGGTACCAACCTAATGTATGCCATTGGTGCTGTGGTAGGACTCGTGGGAGCAATAAAAGTTTATAACAAATGGAGTGCTGGTGAGCCAGACACCGCAAAAGTTGCCAGCAGTTGGTTTGGCGCTTGTATTTTTCTTGTTGTTGTTGCTACAGTTTTAAAAAGCTTTTTCGGAGTATAAAATGCAGTTCAAATGGAAAGACAAAGGCCCGTAGTTGATGTGAGAGGAACTGCATTCTATGTAGATGTCCTGCATGAGGATTTGCGGCAGAAGGGCAATGAAAAAAACCGCATCTCTTTTAATGCCTTCTACCAGGAAGGCGATGGTTATACCTTCCTCTATGATACGCAGCTGCTGAATACGCCGGAAGACCCCGCTACTATTTCAGAATATGGAGATCGGTACGTGTGGGTAACGCTGCCAGCATTAATGGAACTTGATCCGGTCGGTATAGCATTAAAATACAATATTCCACTGGAAGTGCTTTGCCCGGAACTTGCGGGGATTAATGTCGATGATGAAGATGAGCCGGAGCAGGACCTGTATTAACCAGTAGCTCCTTATTAGGGATTTGGATAAGAACCGGTAAAAAAGATTTGTTGGAAAAATGAAATGTTGCCATGGATAGACTTCCCACATACAGAATAAGGCAAGTGGATTTCATTGTGGACGTTCAATGCTGTATACTTAGGCATCCTTTGGATAGGAACATATTCTTTAACCTTAGTGGCAGAAATAGAAATGAGGACGGCACTTATACGGTAACTTATGACCTTCGCAATTTTCAATCAACAAAGTTTGTTAAGGGAAGTCTCAGGCAGCAAACAATAATGGTTCCCTCCATGGTAAAGCTTGACCCCGAAGCTATGGCCGCAAAGTTTAACCTTACTGTTGAGGACCTGCCAGAAAATGATGCCTTACTTCACTGTGACCGTTATCTGTTGGATCAACGTAAAGCTGGAAGGCTGCCGGTTATTTCCATTGAAGGCTCCGGGTTCTTCGTTGATTGGCAGAGGCGTTTGTTACTTCCATGTGATGACAATAGACATCCTGGATTGGATATTGAAAAAATGGTATTGGACCGTTCCTATACGCGCATGTTCTTTTTTTATGACCGCAATAAACGGCAACAAATTGAAATAAATCCTGCGATGACAACAGTTCCCGAAAATGTAGTAGGAATAGAGGTCCCTGCCATTGAATTTCTTGACCCTTATGCGCTGGCCTTGCAATATGGCTGGCAACAGCAAATGGGTTGGTTTGATCTGCATCCTGTACAGTTGAATTTGAAAGCAAGGACAGTGCCACTGGAACAGACAATTATACCGGACCTTGTCCGGTCCAATACCTCCCGACATCAAATGAAAAGGAAAAAAGGATTTGGATTATTGCGCTGATGGAAAGGATAAAATATACCATCAACAAAGGAGTAAATAGGCCCGTAGAATTCCGCGGCCTTAAGGGGCAATACATTTATACGCTTGCCATCGGCCTGGCTGTATTGCTTATTGCTTTCTCCATACTCTATATAGCAAAGGTGCCTGTCTACCTGCTGCTGCCGGTAATTGGAATAGCAGGGTTTGGTTTGTTTGCAGGTGTGTACCGGCTTAGTCACAGGTTCGGCGAACATGGGCTTATGAAAGCGCTCGCCCGCCGGCAGGTACCTTTTGCTATTTTTTGCCTTACAAGGAAGACTGTTAAAAAAATATCTGGAAAGGAAAGTGATAATTGAAAATGTGAAAACAGATGACTATTATATTGGTGCTGTGTGCGGTAGTATTTGCTGCCGTATTGCTTAAAGAATGGGAGTATAAAGAAAAGGAAAAAGATCTTGCTGAAATCTTTCCATTGTGGAAGCTGGAGCAAAATGCGATACTCAGTAAAAAAGGCGATATAACTATTGCCTTACAGCTGGAACTGCCAGAGATCTTTACGCTTTCCGATGAGGAATATGAAGCGCTGCATTTTGCATGGCTGAAGGCCATAAAAGTACTACCTCCCGGAACTGTGTTCCATAAACAGGATTGGTTTATACAGGAAAAATACAAGCCGGATTTTGCTACCGACAGTGAAAATTTTCTTAAGCGGAGCAGCGACCTGTTTTTCAATGAACGTCCTTTTCTTTCCCATCAGAGCTATGTATTCATTACCCTGAGTGCAAGCGATAGGAAAGCCGCTACCTCTGCGTTTTCCAGCCTGCTGAGAAAAACGATAATTCCGGCAACATCTTCCAGCGTAGTACTGAATCATAAGTTAAAGGATTGTATCGGTCAATTCAGTCGCATCCTTACAGATTCCGGCTTTATTAAAATATCCTTACTACCGGCTGCTGATATTTTAGGCACAGAAGATAAGCAGGGTATCATTGAAAGGTACCTGACCCTCTCCTCCGAGGGACATCAGCCTGTTTTAAAGGATATCACTTTCAAACCAAGCCTGAAAATCGGCAGCCAGCATTGCATGCTGTTTACATTGGCTGATGCTGATAAATTACCTGCCGTTTGCGCCCCCAGGGTCAACTACGAAAAATACACGACCGACCGCACCCGTTTTTCCGTTGGCTACAGCTCTCCTGTAGGCCAGCTCCTGCCGGTTAACCATATTTATAATCAGTACATGGTTATCGGCGATACTTCCAAAACCTTAAAGGACATGGAGGCCAAGCGCAGGAGGCTTCAATCCCTGAGTACCTATAGCCGGGAAAATACCATAAGCCGCGATGCAACAGCCGATTTCTTAAACGAGGCCGTATCCCAGGCCAGGACGCCAATACGCGCCCATTTTAACCTCCTTTGCTGGACGGACAGGGAAGATGATCTCAAAGAGATCAGAAACACTACTGCTTCCGCACTGGCTGCTATGGAAGTAATTGCACATGAAGAAACAGTAGGTGCGCCACAATTATGGTGGAGCGGCATTCCAGGCAACGAAGCTGAAATTCCGGATAATGAATGTTTTCACACTTTCGCCGAACAGGCAAGTTGCTTCCTGAACATGGAGACAGCATACCGTTCTTCTAAAAGCCCCTTCGGAATACGGCTTGGCGACCGACTCACAGGCGTTCCGCTACACGTCGACCTTAGTGATGAGCCCATGAAAACAGTGTGCACAAATCGCAATAAGCTGGTGGTCGGAGGCTCAGGATCTGGAAAATCGATGTTCATGTGTCACCTTGTACATAGTTATGTCCAACAGGGCGCACATTGCGTAATTCTTGATGTCGGTCATAGTTATGAAGGTGTATGTAAACTGCTTGGTGGCTATTATTTTACCTACCGGGAAGACAAACCCATAAAATTTAATCCTTTTTATCTCTCCGATGGTGACTACATGGATACGGAGAAGAAGGAAAGCATAAAAACTTTACTGGTAGGATTATGGAAACAACAGGATGAATCGTTTCGCAGGTCCGAATATGTTGCCATAAGTAACGCCCTGCAATCCTATTATAACTATCTATCTGAGCACCCGCAAATCTTTCCCTCGTTCAACTCTTTTTATGAATTCCTACAAACGCACTTTACTCATGAATTAGAAAAAGATAAAGTAAAAGACCGGGATTTTGACATCCACAATTTTCTGTATGTGCTGCGGCCATTTTATGCAGGTGGGGAATTTGATTATATCCTTAATGCTACTGAAAACCTGGATGTACTCCAGCAACCTATGGTGGTCTTTGAACTGGATGCATTAAAGGATCATCCCGTCCTCTTCAGTATAATAACGCTTACCATAGCAGAGCTTTTTATTTCTAAGATGAGAAAGTTAAAAGGCGTTCGCAAAGTAATTGTCATTGAGGAAGCATGGAAAGCCATTGCCAAAGCAGGTATGGCGGAATTTATTAAGTATTTGTATAAGACCGTAAGGAAACACTTTGGTGAGGCAATCACCGTTACGCAGGAAATAGATGATCTGGTCAGCAGTCCGGTTATTAAAGAATCGATCATTAATAATGCTGACTGCAAGGTCATTTTGGACTTGAAAAAATTTACCAACAAATTCGATGCTATCCAATCTGCAATGGGCATGACCGATAAGGGACGGGATCTTGTTCTATCACTAAACCGCGCCAATGAGCCAGGCAAGCAATACCGTGAAATATATATTGAGTTAGGAAACACACTGATGAAGGTATACCGCTTCGAGCCATCGCCAGAGGAATACTACGCCTACTCCACAGAACAAAAGGATAAGATGAAAGTACAGGAATATACGGAGCGGTATGGCGGCGATATTCGCCGCGGGCTGCGTGAGCTGGTTAAAGACCTTGCGGCTTAGTTGGTAGCTGAACCCCAGACCTTAAAATACTTTTAAACAAAACGCAGAGCGATGAAGAAGAGATTGATGATGTTGATTCTCTGTATCGGGTTAACGCTTGCCCCCACGCAGCAAAGCCATGCCATCTGGTGGTGGGTGGCGAAAGCAGCCATCAAAAAAGCAATCAAAGCTGCCGACCTTGCCATCCAGAAACAACAAAACAAGGTCATCTGGTTACAGAACGCCCAGAAGTCATTGGAGAATGCAATGGGAAAATTAAAACTTAATGAAATTTCCGAGTGGTCAGAAAAACAGCGCAAGCTTTATGATCAGTATTTTCAGGAGTTGTGGAAAGTAAAAAACGCTATCGCCACTTATCAGAAGATCAAAGGTATTATTAACCGGCAGTTGCTGCTGGTGGAGGAATATAAGAATGCGTGGACCTTATTGCAACGGGATGAAAATTTCACCCCGCGCGAAATCCGGCAAATGTTCCGTGTCTATTCCGGCATCATCGACGAAAGCCTCAAAAACATTGATGAACTGTTACTGGTGGCTAATTCTTTTGCTACACAGATGAGTGACGGCAAACGGCTTGAACTCATCACCCAGGCCGATGCCAACCTGGAACAAAATCTCGTTGACTTAAGAAAATTCAACAATCAGAATTTTCGCATCAGTATTTCCCGAACCACTGATGCACATCAGGTCCAGATTCTGAAGAAGATTTACGGCCTGGATTAATTACTAATGTATGACTGAACACCAGATTGAACAAGCCATTTCGGATTTTACCACATTCATGTATCAAAAGGGTTATAGAGCAAAATTCGCACTGGTCCATACTGTAACAGAAAGAATATTTTTTAGCGGTAATCTCAGCGAATGCTTAAAACAGTTCTTTAAGCTGCATCCTGATAATTCGCAACATGTGCAGATCAAGCTTAGTACTAGTCTACCTTATGAACCTAATATATACTGCAGTTTAGACCTTCAATTTGATCCAGTTAAAGGCTTTTTGATAAAGGCAATGCGGATCGTGGATTTGGCATCCCGGCAAAAGCGCAAATATCAAGGGATTCAAAGCAATCTTCAAATCCCCGGAGCAAGCTCGTTATATGGTTTGTTTCCAAAAAAGAAGCCCTGGGACGATTTTTTTAAAGGGAAAAGATTTCGGCCTTAACTAAACATTATGGAACAGAACAGACTTGACGAATACATAAAATCCTTTCAGGATTTATTTGATGAGAAAGGATATGGCGAAGCGGCATTGAAAAACGACGTCCCAGATGGTACATTAAATCGGATGGTCCGCAGTGGTTTTACTTCGCTGGTAAATTCCGAAGACGTGCATTCCGTTTCATTTACCATATTCGGAAAATTCGGGCTAGAGAAAGAGCATGTAAAAATGAAGTTCACCTTTGATTACAACCGGGAAATACAAACTATCAATTTAAAATCAATTGCCATTCAAACTCCTTTTGAAAATGGCATTGTCGTCCCCCTGATAAACAGCAGTTTTCCCAGCAGTCAGGAACTCTATGAAGAATTTCTTAATTACCGGAAGTGTACCAATAATATAAACACTAAACGGAAGCCCTCCAAAAGAAAAGGTAATGACCTATAAACAATTTTTAAAAACCTGGAAACTTCGGCTCATCTGCCCAATTATGATTGGGCTGTTGTGCAGTAATGCGGCGCATGCGCAGATCAGCATCTTTAATCAAAAATCTACCCAGACAAAGTATATGCTTCAGCAGATAGCTGCATTAAAAGTGTATACGGACTATCTCAAAAAGGGCTATTCAGTTGTGAAGGATGGCACCAAACTCATTAATGATATTAAAAATGGGGAATTCGGACTTCATAAAAATTATTTCGGCAGCTTAAATACCGTCAGCGGAGCGGTGAGAAAACATCCTAAGGCAGCAGCTATTTATAATATGCTATCTGATATCAGTATTCAGCGAGGCAAATTCTCTTCGTTATCTCCATTATTACCGGAAGCCCAGGCAACAGACCTTTCCGGTGTATTACAATCTATTGCGGCACAATCTAAACTGGACCTGGACGAAATCCTTATGGTTATGGAAGATGGCAGCATTGAAATGACCGAGGATCAAAGGATCGAACGGATTGGAAAGATTTATGAGCGGGTACAGAAATCCTGGGCCTGGCAACGGGAACTATTTAACCGTACCCGATCGCTTATCAGCTATCTGGAGCGATTAAAACGAGACATAGACCAGCAACGAAAATTAGAATAGTATTTATAACGCCTGTGATATAACAGGATTAAATGTGCAGATGTTATGGTGAGGATTATATCACTTGGGCTGGGCCTTCAAAGCACCGGTTTATATTTTATGTCCTGCATGGACATATTACCAAAAGCGGATTACGCCATCTTTTCTGATACCGGGATGGAGGCCGCAGCAACTTACAAATACCTCGACTTTCTGCTAACCTGGCAGCAAAGTAACGGTGGCATACCCATTATCGTCTGCCGGGATAAGAATCTATATGAAGATCTATTACGCACAGCTGAAGATGGACACGAAGTATCCATACCTGCTTTTACCGCCAACGAAGATGGCAGTATAGGTATGCTTCGCCGGCAATGCACCCATAAATACAAAATTCAGGTTACCAGCGACTACATCCGTGACCATATCTATAATCTCCCCAAAGGATCAAGAAGGCCACCAACTGCTGTCTGGATGGGAATTACTACTGATGAAATGGAAAGGATGGCGTTTCCCTCAGAAGCCTGGCGTATCAATACTTATCCGCTGCTTGGCTATTATACTACCCATAAAGGAGAGTGTAACCATATTAATTGGGGTATACCAATGAGCCGGCAGGATGTCGTCCGGTGGCTGGTCTTACATGATTTACCCATTCCCACAAAAAGTGCCTGTGTTTTCTGTCCCTATAAGTCAGATGCAGCATGGGCCGAGCAGAGAGAATTTGCCCCCGAAGATTTTGCTGCTGCTGTAAACATTGATGAAGCCATAAGGGATAGTTCCCATAAAGGGATTAAAAACCCGGTTTTCCTCCACCGTAGTTGTACTCCGCTTAAGGAGGTCGGATTTGATCCCAGGCAGTCCCAAGCCTGGGGTGAATGTTCCGGTAACTGCCATATCTGATTTTGGCTGATCCTAAAATGCCGCGCAAAACGGATGCTCCGTTTTGCGCACCAAAACTGTTTGACTCATGAAATTTCTTCTTTCCCTTTTGTTGACCATAGGCTGCTGCCTGCAGCTACAACTGGCTTCCGCCCAAGTGGCGGAGTTAGAACAGTTAGCCCTCAATATAGAAAAACTGGCCCAGTTAAAGTCGATACTTTCTAATATGAAAAAGGGCTACGACCTTGTCAGTAAGGGCTACACAAAAATTAAAGATATCACAGAGGGTAATTTTAAAATCCATGAAGTTTTTTTAGATGGTCTTATGGCCGTTAATCCAAAAATCGCCAAATACAGTAAGGTTCCTGCGATAATAGACAATCAGATCAATATCCTTAATGAGTACCGTAATACCTGGAACCGGATTAGACAGGGTGGGCGATTTACCCCCAATGAGCTATCCTACATCTCGAAAGTATACAGTAACCTTTTTAACCGAAGCATGGAAAATATTGATGAATTAACGATGGTAATAACCGCCTCCCAGCTTCGTATGACAGATGATGAAAGGCTCCGGGCCATTGACCGGTTACATGAAGAGATGCAACACAAACTCTCTTTCTTAAGGGCCTTCAATAAGAATGCATCTTTAATTGACAATCAAAGGAAAAAAGCATTGGAGGACATCGGAGAAATCCGTTCCATTTATGCTCAGTAGGTAATTGATAACAGGTAATAAATGTGATTATGAAAAAGTGTGGGTACAGGCTTTTTATTGCCTTAGTGATTATTATTATTCCGTTTGCTAGCTATGCACAAACCCCGAGTGCAAATATTTATGGCCTTCATAAGGTTTTAGAACGCCTTTTTGATGAAATGCTCCCTATGTGCAAGCGGATGATGGATATAGGTCGTGTTATCGGTGGCTTTGCCGCGCTTTCCTATATTGGTGTCCGTGTCTGGAAACATATTGCACGAGCTGAAGGCATAGATTTTTTTCCTTTACTGCGTCCTTTTGCTATTGGCCTTGCAATCTTTTTGTTTACTGATTGCATTGCCCTTATAAACGGGGTTTTAAAACCGGTCGAGGCTGCGACCCGCGAAATGAGCGGTGACGCCAGCAAAGCAATCCTTTACAACATTGATCAACAGGAACAAGCATTAAAAAAAGATGTACCTGCCGGTATTTATCCCGACCAGGGAAGTGATATGGACAAATATCAACAACCGGACGGCAGTAGCGAAGAAGGTCCCTTTTCAGGATTGAAAAATGCTTTTTCGATTTTTAATATCAAAGGCATGATCAAAATGCTGATCGTTGAAGTTGTCCAGATTATTTATACTGCTATCGGCCTCTGCATTAATACTATCCGGACATTTTACCTTTTGATATTGGCAATTCTTGGCCCACTTGTATTTGGCCTTTCCATTTTCGATGGTTTTCAAAACGCGCTATCATCCTGGTTTGCCAGGTATATAAATGTCTACATGTGGTTACCGGTTGCAAATCTATTCGGGGCCATTACTTCCAAAATACTGGAAAACATGATGACCCTTGACCATGATTTTTTTAGCAGCACTGCCTATATCATTTTTATGATCATCTCTATCGTCGGCTATACAACAGTCCCCAATGTTGCCAGCTACATCGTTCAGGCTGGAGGTAAAGATACGCTCCTGCACAAAATCAACAACATGACCCAGACGGCTGGTAAAGGTGCCGCCGCTGCGATGGGAAAGCTAATCTGAATCCTTTAAAAACAATAGTAAATGTTCCGGCAATTTCAAAATATCGAAACTGCTTTCCGGCATGTACGTCTATTCTCATTTGTGCTTATAGCTGCTTGCATGGCCATTACTTGTTTTGCAATCGTAGAAAGCTATAAAATGGTCAGCGAAACGCAACGGCGGATCTATATCCTTGCCAACGGCAAAGCCCTCGAAGCCTTTTCAGCAGAGCGTAAAGATAACATACCTGTCGAGGCACGCGATCACATCAGGATGTTTCATTACTACTTTTTCTCACTCGATCCGGATGATAAAGTAATTGCTACCAATATCGGCAAAGCGCTGTACCTGGCAGATGCGTCTGCGAAAAAGCAATATGATGACTTAACTGAAAGCGGCTACTACGGCGGTATTATATCAGGCAATATTAGCCAGAAGGTGGAACCCGATTCTATAACCATCAATTTGAATACGATGCCTTACTACTTCAGGTATTATGGAAAGCAAAGAATAATCAGGCCAACTGCGGTACTGGACCGCATTCTGATCACCGAAGGTTACTTACGCAACGTTGACCGCTCAGACGCCAATCCCCACGGCTTTCTGATTGAACGTTGGCGCATCATCGACAATCGTGACCTGGAAGTAAAAAGCAGATAGTCATGAGATTTATTAACAAAAAAGAAAGGGATGAATTCTCAGATAAAGCAGCGGCTTCTATTGCTTCCGCTATCGTTTCGTGGCAGCATAAGATTGCAACCTGGCTATGCAATTGTGACAGGCGCCTGCTTCCAAGGCAAAGAAAGCTGCTATACGCCTCAATCGGCATTGTAGCCATTGTATACCTGGCTATAATGCTAAGCAGAGCCCTGACTGCACCTCAGCCCCATGCCATTAAAGCGCAGTGGCTTAAAGCACCGGAAGATACATCACACTTCCCATCGGGAAAAAGCCCGGCATTCATCCCTTTCCATGATTACAAACAGAAGAAGAAACATTTTTCATACTAAACAAATCCTGTATGGAACACACTGAACAATTTAATAAACGAAGAAAGTTTTTACTCATGTTGCCATTAATGGCATTACCCTTTGCAACCCTTGCCTTCTGGGCAGCAGGCGGTGGTAAAACCGGACAATCAGAAACGAAAAAGGAACTAGGCGTCAATTCCAATTTGCCTGGCGCACACCTGGCAGTACAGCCGAAGGATAAAATGGGTATTTATCAAAAGGCGGCAAAGGATTCTGCCGGCATGCGCAGCCAGCTTTCGTTCGAACCATTTATAGATCGGGACTCCTTTGCGGTACCGGCGCCGGATTCTCTATCACCCACTATGCAACCATATACCGGTGGACTTATTAAACAGTGGTCGACTGCACCAGATCCCAATGAGGCCAAAGTGAGAAATGGTTTGCAGCGGCTTGAAGAAGCAATAAACCGCCCATTACCAGAAACAAGGGAGGAGCCTGATTTACCGGTGGATAATACCACAGAAGAAAATATTAAACGGCTGGAAGAAATGATGCAATCCGTTACAGCAACTTCCGGCCCTGATAAGGAAATGCAACAAATTAACGGGATGCTTGAGAATATACTTGACATTCAAAATCCCGGCAGGGCGGAACAGAAGTTAAAAGAGCAAAGTCTTAAAAATCGTGGACGGGTATATGCAGTTTCAAAACCGCAGCTGAAAACAACGGCAGACTATCTGCCGAATGGACAACCGCCGTATGGCACTAAGGTGATTGATTCCGGACTTGTTCCCATTTACGAACCTTCAACGGAAAGGAATGCATTTTATGGCTTGTCTGTAACTGAAAATGATTACACACAACAAACAGCAATTCCCGCAGCGATACACGGCACTCAGACCCTGGTTAGTGGCTCAACCGTTAAGATGCGTATCCTGGAAGATATCCTCATCAATGGTGTAACTATCCCTGAAGGATCATTTATCTATGGTACCTGTACTGTAAGTGGGGAGCGGCTAAAAATTGAAATACCCGGTATCCGGTACAGCAACAATATATTTCCGGTGTCGCTGACTGTATTTGCGCTGGATGCACTCGAGGGCATTCCTATTCCCGGTGCCTTAACTAGGGATGCTGCGAAAGAAGGGGCGGATCGTACGCTACAAAGTATGCAACTAATGAGTCTTGATCCATCTATTGGAGCCCAGGCAGCCGGCGCTGGCGTTGAAGTGGCCAAAGGGCTGTTCGGCAAGAAGGCTAAACTGGTCCGCGTTACCGTAAAGGCTGATTATCCACTAATGCTCATGGATGAGAAGACCAGACAGGAATCCCACTAATTACTAAATGAAAATCAAAACTTATAATATGAAATATCTATTGTTATTACTGATTTTTTTTACAGGTTCAATTCACTCTTTTGGTCAGAGCAATACTGTGCCGGCAAATCCAGCTATCCTGCCAAGCTATCCGATTGAGTTGAGCTGGCATAAGACACAACTGTTGATTTTTCCAGAGCCAATCAAACATGCCGACCGGGGCGATTCCTATGTACTGGCGGAGACGTTTAAAGAGGCAGATAATATCCTGAAAGTAAAAGCAGGGAAGAAAAACTTTGAAGAAAGCAACCTACAGGTCGTAACCAACGGAGGTAAGGTCTATTGTTTTACCGTAAAGTACAGCGACAATATCAGCGGTCAACCCATTGATATGGCTAAGGTTAAACCTTACGCCCCTGTTACCTTCCGGGGCTTATCGCTGAACAGCACCGAGATCGAAGATTACGCTAAGGCCATCACTGGTAAGGTACCGTTTCTTTCGGGCGATAAATTCTCCCGGTATGGTATGGGACTGGAGACAGAAGGAATCTACATAAAAAACGATGTGTTGTTTTTTCAATTCCACCTGCGCAATCAAACCCATATCGGCTTTGATGCTTCTTCGATAAGATTTTTTATCCGGGACCGGAAGAAGTCAAAACGTACTGCAGTCCAGGACAAGGAAGTTGAACCGCTGTATGTGCTGCAGTCAGGTGATCCGCAGTCCGGTAAAGGTCAAACGATCATAGCAGCATTTGCCCGATTTACTATTGCGGAAGGAAAACTCTTTACCATCGAAATTATGGAAAAGGATGGTGACCGCAATCCTTCCAACCGGCTTAAACAAAAAAAGCTGCTCAAGGCCCGAAGCCTGTATTAAATAACCAATCCGATAATGGCCAATGAATATGGAACATGAATCAAGACCATCGTATGCTAATTCTATCATGGCGGAATTGCATGACTGGAGTAAACTGGAGGCAGACCTCTCCCAAATCTTTAAGCGGGGAGCAATAGAAGGTCTGGATGACAGAGATTTTAAAAAACTGACCCTTTCGGAATATGATCGCATCGTCAGTATTTATTCCGGTAATGCCGTGACCAGGGATGAGAAAGTATGGTTCAAAGTTTTACAATACCAAAGGGCCAAACTGGAAAAATCATTATACCCTGGATTACTTACAAGATTGCTGCGCAGGGTCATCCGCAACATGCGGCAACCAGCAGAGCTGAGAAATGAAGCATATATGGCTCGTCAGGCAGGCATGAACGAATTCTATACCCGCCAAAAATCCCCAACGGCCAGCCAGTCAGAGCAACAAGGGCAAGACATGGGTCAGCAACAATCACCCAAGAGTTATGGCCCGGACCTCGGTGGCCGCAAATGGGATGCTGATAAAAAGCAGGGACCGCATCTTTAAAAATCATTGTTTAGCAACTATAAATAGTATAATATGGAAACAGATAACCTGGAAGAACTCAAGGAAGTGATGTACCGTAAAGGATTCGGTACGGATCATAGCGGAGAACTGGAAGAAAAGCTGAATTCGGGTGAGCCAGTCTTTACTATCGAACACGATGAAAAAGTTAAGGAAGATCTGGCGGCCTACGATATCAATTTTTCAAGGGGCGGTGAGCAAAACAAGGCATACCTCAACAGCTTTGACATTGCTTATTATGAAAATGGGGATACCACTAAGGAACCAAGAATACAAAATTTTCCTGCTAAGTTTCTTGTTACTGCAGCAGAAGCTTTCCGGATGGTCAAACATGGTACCAATGTAGCTGTTCACAAAACACTTTACAATAAAAACCATGAAAAGTACAATACCTGGATGAGTGTTGATACCGGCGCCCCAAAGGATGAATACGGAAATTACCCGTTAAAAACATTTCATCAGAATTACTATGGTAGTGACCCTTTCGACGTTAAGGACGCCATGAAACAGCTTCAGACGCCTGTAAAAGAACTCGAATTTCCTATGCAAAGGGAAAATGCCGAAAAGGCTTTGAAAAAAGGAAATATACTTGAAGTTACCATCCTGCACAATGGTGCAGAACAAAAAGGATATTTAACGGTAGATCCACAGCATGCTGGCTTAAAACTTTGGGACCGTCATCCTGATCACAGAGAGGCGGTTGTTATTGAGGCAATCGCCCGGCCAAAGCAGCAACAGAGTAATAAACAAGATCCTCACAACCAGGCGCCCGATCAAAAAAAAAAGTTCGACCAAAGGGTAAGCCAGGGCAAGAGGAACCAGAGTAGGGGTTTTAGACCTTGATGAATTTACTAACACACGACAATATGATTGAAGAGCGGATTGAATTTACCGGCAGACTGCAGACAGTGGCAGTCTGCCGGTAAATGAACAATATCCTTGAATTAAAACAAAGTGCTTATTGGTAATAATTGTGATTGATAGAAAAGAGATAGAATGATAAAAAAAACCATTAAACCGCCACTTACCTATTATGGTGGCAAACAGACTTTAGCACCATTAATTGTTTCGTTATTTCCAGAGCACGTATTGTATGGGGAACCATTTGCTGGAGGAGCCGCTGTTCTTTTCCATAAAGAACCGTCCAAGAGTGAGGTCATTAATGATACCAATAGAGAACTAATGAACTTTTATAGGGTCGCGCGGGATCAGTTCCCGAAACTAAAAAAAATGGTTCAAAGCACCCTGCATAGCCGTGATGCCTACCGGCAGGCAACGGTTATTTATAAGAATCCGGATATGTTTGATGAAATCAAACGGGCATGGGCTATCTGGACTATTTCCTCCCAGGGATTTGCCAGTAAACTGGACGGGCCATTTGGATTTGATAAAACGCAGAACACAACTTCAAAGAGAATTGCCAACAAGCGAATTTCCTTTACTAAAGAGATCCCGGAACGACTTGCCCATGTCCAGATAGAATGCGCAGATGCCCTTTATGTCATCGCTAGTAGGGACCATGAAGGTGCATTCTTTTATTGTGACCCGCCCTATATTGGATCTGACTGTGGGCATTACAAAGGTTATACAGCGACCGATTATGAAGCTTTGCTAAACTTACTTTCTACAATTAAGGGGAAATTTTTGCTGAGCTCATACCCATCTGATGTACTTACCAGGTATATTAAAAAGCATAAATGGGATTCCATTCAAAAGCAGCTTAAAGTAACCGTTAATACAAAAAGCGGGAATCAAAAACTTAAGACAGAATTATTAACCTCCAATTACCCATTCCCAAAGGGCTGATCCGAGATAAACTGCATTGTGGATTATGGAAACAAAATTAAAAGACAACAGGATGGTTGAACGGGTCGTTGTGGTATACCCTGATCTGACTACCGATCCGATGAATATGCAAGGCAAGATCGGAAAAGTTACTTCAGCTTACGCTGAAGACGTTGTGACTGTGGGTTTCATTGATGGTACCACCGGCTATTATAAAACAGATGCTTTGGCTACAATGCTTCCGAAAAACAAATTACTGGATCTTCTTCATGACGACCTGGACCTACTATCTGCAAATCAACAGCGGGAGATTTTGCAAATCATTAAAGAAATTATGAAGAAAAATCCTATGTCTGCATTAGCAAAGGCAATGGAAAATGAGTTCACTAAATCCTATTGTACAGTAACCTTACAGGCATGGCAGGAGCTAAAACTGGGGCAGCAAAACGCAAAGCAACAGAGACAAGGGCTTTAAATCCGTAGACTGTTCCCGTTATTGGAGAAAAAACTTTTATTGACAACCACTATGGGATTATTTCAAACTGAAATTAATTTAGTTATTATGGCAGATATAAAGAAGCGTGTATTAATCCTTAGTACCGGCAAGACCATTAAACTTTTTGGTAATAGTATTGCTATTGGAAAATCTCTTGAAATCGGAGAAGGATATGCCCCTAATCTTTTCTCCGCAGGCACCGGAAGCGATCACGAAAAGCCTACTGGTACGGTCAGTAATCCGCATTCATTAACAGCTCAAGAAATGCATGAGATTGCTGATTTCAATATCCGGTTATGGCTAGATTTAAAGGATAATCTCCGCAAATATGGTCTCACAAATCCAAAAACATTCAAACCTGGTGATTAGATTAGATGATACTTAGGAGTATTTTATTGTAAACGTGTGGTAAGATAAGGAGGCAAAATGGATACGTTTTTTATTCCCAATGAAAATGATTTTAAACGCTGGATAAAGGAAGCCTTAAAAGAACTATTAGAATTCATTCCGGGAAATGCCCTAAAGAAAGATGATTCAGATTCAGAACCGTTAATGTCCCGAAAGGAAATTGCTTTTATGTTTAAAGTTTCCCTGGTTACATTGAACAATTGGAAAAAGGCCGGTCTGCCGTCATACAAACAAGGTGGTCGCGTCTACTTCTTATATTCGGAGGTAATGGCATATCTAAAACAAAAAACAAAACCAGAATAGGTTTTAGTTTTGGTACTAATATTCAAGTTGCACAGGAAAGTGATTAAGGACCGATAGATACCTTTAGAGACATGTTAATACATGTCTCTTTTTTTATTTCAAAAATCCTAGAAGGAAGTCAGATAATAAATATTCGAACTAAATAATTTTTAAACAAAATGGATTATATTAGAGGTAAAATATATAAAATGTCCAAAGTCAATTTAGACGCCTTAATTCGAAGAGAGGATTTAGAAGTTAGAGAAGAAAAATATCAAAGTGTAACTGCTGTTCATTCGGTAACGATTGCAGCATTGAAAAAAGGAGACTTTTTCTTTGAAAGTTTAAGGAAGCCAGACTTTCAAAGAGAGACATGTGAATGGACGCCTGAAAAAGTTTTCAATTTAGTTCAAAGTTTTACAAGTGGAGATCTTATACCTGCTATTATCTTATGGAAAGGAGACGGAAACACTTTTGTAATTGATGGTGCTCACAGACTTAGCGCTTTAATTGCCTGGGTATGCAATGACTATGGTGACAAGATATTATCCAATACTTTTTTTGGACAAAGTATTTCGACTGCTCAAATAAAATTTGCAGACGAAGCCCGAAAACTCATAGAAAATGAAATTGGAAGTTATCAGGAAATTACTTGGGCAGCTGAAAATCCGAATGTAGCGGATACTAAAAAGCTTGCTATTGCAAGAAGACTATCTTCGCAACCGATACACTTACAATGGGTCCCGGGGGACGCAGTTAACGCAGAAAAATCATTCTTTAAAATTAATGAAGCTGCCTCTCCATTAGATACAACTGAGAAAAGACTGTTAAATGCAAGAAACAAACCTAATGCCATAGCGTCACGAGCCATAATGAGAGCTGGTAGTGGGCATAAATATTGGGCAAAATTTTCATCGGAAAATCAAAAAATAATAGAGGATATATCAAAAGAAATCAGTGATTGGTTATTTACTCCTCAATTGGACGGTCCAGTAAAAACTTTAGATATTCCCCTAGCGGGTAAAAATTACTCTGCTCAAACAATGGAACTTATTTTGAATATTGTCAATTTCAGTAATGGCATAAAACTGGTTGATTCAAGTAAGATAAAAAAGTCAAAAGATTTTCCTGAAAATGATATAAAAGAAGAAAGTAGTGATGGGCAAGAAACGATACAATACTTACAGAATACAAAAAAGATGCTGGCTAATATAACTGGAACTCAATCATCTTCATTAGGATTGCACCCTGCCATATATTTTTATAGTTTACAAGGTCGATATCAAATTACTGCTTTTTTAGCAGTGCTTTATTTAGTTAAAGATTATGAAAACAGGAAACAAATAACTTATTTCACCCAGGTACGTAGATTATTTGAAGAATTTTTATGGGAACATAAAGGAATAGTTAATCAAGCTACCACCAAATGGGGAAGTGCTGCAAAAGGGTATGTAAATCTTTCAAAATTATTTGATTTTATAATCACGAATTTGAGGGAAAATAAAACGAAAGAAGAAATTTTAAAATTGCTGGATGAACATGAAGAGTACAATTTTTATAAACCTTCAATAAAAGAGCTTGATCCAAAATACAGGAAAACATTTTCTACGGAAAGTAAAAACGAAGTTTTCATGAAACAAGGAGTAGCTAATGCGCTAAAATGTGGAATTTGTCAAGGATATTTGCATAAGAACTCTATCCAAATCGACCATAGGCAAGCAATTGAAGATGGAGGAATCGGAAATGCTGAAAATGGACAAGTAACTCACCCATATTGCAATTCTATAAAGAAAAAACTTATTGAGATTGGATTTGTAACCGAATAAACAATCGATGAAAGACTAACTTGGAAATAGTCTTTTATATCCTTACCACCAAACAATCTTCTTACACTCTAAAGACAGTTACGGAACCACATTTCGCCTTCTCTTCTGTAATGAATATCATGGATTTCAATGATCTCTTTAAAGATATTGAGCATCTTGATCCCATACGGATGAAATCCATGTATGAGTATTTGCGGAAAGAGTTGCAACCGGTTATCGAATCAATTAAAGGCAATCATTCTCAAGACGAAAATTATTTAATAGATGTTACTATTGGAATGGAACAAAGCTTAATGCCAAATTATAGTCTTTGGAGGTCAAAAGTTATTCTAAAAACAGAAACGATTTCCGTCCCTGTGCTCTATTCTGATTTAAATACTTTCTTAGCTAAACCAGCACAAAAGATTCAATTTTTGCCAATATTCAATGAATCCTTTAGAATAAGCCAGTCAAATAAGCAAATATTGTATCTTCATAAACTTCAAAAAACTCACATTCAGAATTATTTTTATGGTAATGCAATGCTTTTGGAACCTTCGTAGTCACGCAAAAAGTGCAATGAAAATGACAGAGCTTCTTTCTGGAAGCGACAAGACGGATCTTGAAAGAATTATCGAAAAATATACAAGTTTACAAGCTGATCAAGAGAGACTGGCAATGATATTTTTCGACAGAGTGGAAAAATTACTTAAAGGCTCCGAAACATTTAAAATAGATAATGAGCTAAAGATTGAAATGGCAGATCGAGCCTTAGCTAAACAAGCTCCTTTTCATAACAGTAAAAACAATATGGCTGACGCTTTGCTTTATTTTGGAGCGGTTGAACATGTAAAAAAGAAAACAGAAATAGCTACTGATTTAATCTTTGTCACATCAAATCACAAGGAATTTAGTGATCCTAATGACTTTGCCAAACTTCATCCAGACCTTCATAAAGGGAATGTTCATTTCTATAATAACCTTGCACAAGCACTTAAGATGAGGAAGGAAGCAATCGATTTATTAGATGAATATTATGAATACCAATTCTGGGACTGGATTGAAGGGGAGGCAGAGATTGTAAGAGGAAAATAATAGGAAACGGCAAATTATTAAAATTTATGCATAAATACTTAGGTGTTCTAAGTTCAGATCCAACCAAACGAGATGGTTATCTGATAATCTTTGATGCCCCAGAAAAGACTATGGCGGCACCTGTAGACTCTGACCAAGCCACCATCGACACGCTTGCTTTTGTGCCTACCTTAAACAAAGTCAAAAAACTGTATCTTTCAAGATTAATTCAATCAACAATTTAGGCATAGTTAAGTCCTTATAAAACCGTGAAATCCTTTACTAGCAATTGTTGCAGGATTTTTTGTATTTTTGTAATCAAAGTTCTTTAACACCTTACCACATTGGGATTTTGTGCAAATTTTGTGCAAATAAAAAAGGTTCACTTTCATGAACCTTTGTAACTAACTGATAACCAGGTGCCCAGAACAGGAATCGAACCTGCACTCCCTTTCGGAAACAAGATTTTGAGTCTAGCGCGTCTACCAATTCCGCCATCTGGGCAATCTTACTAATGAACTTCGCCGCGTCAATTGCGGGATGCAAATATAGAAACTCTTATTTAATCTGCAAATAATTTTTACATTTTTGTATATAAAAATTTCGCACCCCGCATAAACAGGGCGTTTCAGACGCTCACAAATGACTAAAATACCCTAAATTCAAAGATGGAAAACAAGATACACATCGGGCTTATCAGGGAAGAAAAACACCCGCATGATAACAGGGTAGCCTTTACTCCCAAACAATGCCAATGGATCATGCAACATTTTCCGCAAGTACAAATCTACGTACAACCATCCCCGTTACGATGCTTCAAAGACGATGAATACGAAAAAGCAGGCGTCCCCCTGCAGGAAGACCTCTCCCACTGCACCACCCTGCTGGGCATCAAAGAAGTTCCCACCGATAAACTGATCGCAGGAAAAACATACCTCTTCTTCAGCCACACCAAAAAGAAACAGCCGCATAATCAACACATGCTGCAAACCATCCTGGAAAAAAATATCACACTGATAGATTATGAATGCCTCGTACACCCCGACGGACAACGCATCCTGGGCTTCGGCTTCTTTGCAGGTATCGTAGGCGCGCATAACGGCCTGATGGCATACGGGGAAAAAACACAGTCCTTTCATTTTAAAAGGGTACATACGTGCCACGACTTCCAGGAACTCATCAATCATTACTTCGGCATCAAACTGCCTCCGCTGAAAATTGTAATCACCGGCTCAGGACGCGTAGCCTCCGGCGCACTGGAAATCATGGGCCTGCTCGGTATCAAATATCTTCCGCCGGAAGAATACCTGATCAATACCTATTCCTACCCGGTATATACTCAACTGAAAGCAGGCGAACTCTATCTGCGGAAAGATGATAAAACATACAGCCGGGCCGACTTCCACGCACACCCGGAAGCATACGAATGCCGCTTCCTTCCCTATGTCACCGTAAGTGATATACTCATGAACGGGATCTACTGGGACCAGAAAATCCCACCGCTCTTCCAGGCAGATGATCTGAAAAAAGAAAACTTCCGCATACAGGTCATCGCCGATATCACAGACGATACCAACGGCTCCATTCCCTGCAACCTCGGCGACAGTACCATCGAAAGCCCCGTGTACGGCGTTACAAAAGATAAGATGGAACAAACGGAACCCTATCTCTCCGGAACGGTAGACATGATGTGCGTAAGCAATCTCCCCAACGAACTGCCGCGGGACGCCTCGCAGTATTTCGGGGACCAGCTGATGAAATATGTTTTTGATGAATTACTGCAAACAAACAGCGGGATGATCAGTAATGCAACGATCGTCGCTAATGGCAAACTCACCGAAAGGTATGCGTACCTCGAAGACTATGCAAAAGGAACGCTATAGCAACAGGTTAACAGCGCCTTTCAGCTGTTTTTCTATTCCATCGATGTTCTTATAACGGATGAAATATACATAGGCTCCCACCGGTTGCAACTGCCCTTTATAAGTACCATCCCATCCCTGCAACAGGTTAGTCGTGGAAAATATTTCCACGCCCCAACGGTCAAATACCCTGAACTCCAGCAATACCTGCCCGTTCGGCTGACGAAGCCTGAACACATCATTCAGCCCATCACCATTCGGCGTAAATGCATTAGGAACATACAAGTCCGAAGCACATTCCTTCACCAACGTTTGCAGGTTAACCACACCGCATTCATTGGAAACAGCCACCCGGTAAATACCCGGGTAACGGATGGCGTAAACATTTCCGGAAAATCCATTCTGCCATTCATATTTGTCGTATCCCGGAACCAACGTTATAACGGTTGGCCGGCCGGAAAACAAGCACACTTCAGGGACAAGCGTTACCTGCGGCTTCTCTTTTAATGCCAGGTACACAATAACTGTACTATCGCAGCCACTGGTAGTAAACAATGCACTCACATAACGCCCGGCACTGCTCACACTTCTGCCGTCAGGCAACGTATAAAATTGTCCATTACAAATGGTATCATATTTTTCCTGGCTGTAAACAGGCATTACAGTAAGCCGGGTGGTAATAATGCTATCACATCCATGATAAGAAGCGAACGAAGATACATACGTACCGGAAACCCTCACTGACCGCCCGTCCGGTAACATATAAGGTTCTCCCTCACAGGTAATAGCAGTCTTCGCAATATTATAACGGGGTAGCATTTGCAGATTGGTAACAATAAGACTGTCACATCCTTTATCACTCTTGAAACGGGAAGTATACTGTCCTGTAACACTTACAGTCCGGCCATCCGGCAAGCGGTAAGTATCACCATCGCAAATGCTAATGGATTCCGCGGCGGCATAAACGGGATTCACTACCAGTGTTGTGATAATAATGCTGTCGCAGCCCGCCGAGGACATAAGAATACTGTTATAGATGCCCGCAACAGTCACCACCTTCCCATCCGGTAAGCGGTAATTATCGCCCTCACAAATAACTGCATCCTGCGGATAGTTCTTCTCCGGCACATATACCACAGTGGTAGTGATACTATCACAGCCCTGGTAAGTTTTCAGGGAAGATGTATAGCTACCGGAACTGTTTACCTTTCTTCCATCAGGCAACTGGTACTCCTGTCCACTGCAGATAGTCACTTTCTCCGTCAACTGATATACCGGCAATATTTTTAAGGTAGTGTTAATAATGCTGTCGCAACCATTGCTCAATCTTTTCAGCGTACTAACGTAAACGCCGGCGGTACTCACTTCCCTGCCATCCGGCAGCGTATATGTGTCGTTACTGCAAATACTTTTTGTAACACTTTCCTCTGTCTTACTGCCAAGAATGATATCCTGTATTTTCTCATCCGTACTGCATCGACGCGTTACCTTTACTTTTACGGTATATTTTTTTTCGATGGCATATGTATGCCGGGGCGACAGCTCAACAGAAGTAGTTCCATCTCCAAAATCCCACAATATACTGGTGACACCTACTTCGTTATTCAACTTGAAAAGAGGACTGGGGGTACAGAGATCTGATGCGGTAAAGTCAGCAGGAAAATAAAGAAAGCTATTTACAAATGTGGGAAAGGACACCGAGGTTCTGTGTTGCCCGGTGCCAGGAGGCTCCATATCTATCGCATCCCGTTCAAAATTACAACCTACACCCCTCACCTCCGGGTTATGGATCATACCCACATACCGGTATCCCCCGTAATATCCCTGCTCATACCCCATATAAATATGCCCGTCAGGCCCCATCTGAAGTCCGCCCATCTGGATATCATCCGTATTGGTTACTATTGTTTGCTGGGAAGCATTGATGTCGGGCGCCGTCAAATCATATTGGTATAACTTACCCCAATTCAGATAATTCATGCTCACTACGTACAGCAGCTTCCCGCTGATAGTGAATTCGATACCAAGTGGGAAAATAATATTGAGCGAAGCAAAAGGAGGACTGATCACGCCTGTGCTGTTATTGAACTTCAGCAAATCTACCACACTCATGGCGCCCTGACGGATAGATCCCAGGGAATGCACTATAATGCCGCCGTCAGGCGAAAACTTAATATGACCGGTTTCTTCCCAGCCTCCCGGATGAATAACTGCACCAGTTGTATAAGTAGTGGCAGCAGATAATCCGGCGGGGGAAAGCAGGTATACATGAAAAGTAGCGCCATTGGCGGAATGCGTTACTATCCAATAATCCCTCCCGTTACAATGCCGGGTGGCGGCCATTTTCTCCGTGCTCTGACTATTACTCAGCAACGCGGTATTCTTGGTAGAAGGAATGATATCACCTTTCCCGTTATCCAGCGCCATATCCAGTATATTGTAACGGAACCCTTTATTGGTCATGGTAGTAAACAGGTAATACTGCCCCGGATGCCCCGGAAATGGTACGGCAATACCCGACTGCACACTGGATGGGTCGCCCATGAGACCAGTTCCATTGGGCATAATACCATGTTGGGCATTCCAAACGGTAGATCCCTCTGTATAAAAAAGTAATTTCCCGGTGGCGCCATCACAAATGGTGGCTACCCCTTCGCGGGTGTAAGTTCGTCCGTCTGTAAGAACGGTGGCAGGGGTAGTGTTGAAGTTAAGCCCCGCATTATATCCAAAGTACCAGATATTGATCTCTTTCTGGGCATGCACAATAACGGGCAACAATAAAAACACCAAACAAATTCTGGCTACTCGAAGCATATCAGGATAAATAGAGTGCCAAAATACAAAAAATCTACAGGTATAAATAATATGGCCGTAATAAGGCTGTAAATCCAGGCGTATACACACGCTCCGCATCATACACGGAAAGTTCGCTGATCACAGTATTCACCGGCTTCCTCGAAAAAATACCCACGGTCCGGAAAAAGCCATGGTTCACACTCTGCCGGATATACAACGCCTGCTTCAAATGAAGCCCTGCTGCCTGCGCCAATACCCGGAAACCTTCAAAGGCAGTATAAGGCAGCAACACCGACAACTCTCCCGACGCCGCCAATTGCTGGTCGACTGCCGCAATCAATTCCTGGTAGCTCAGGTTGGTGGCATGCATGGCCTGGTCTTTCTCCGCCTGCCCACTCTTCAACGCCCGCTCATAAAAGGGCGGATTGCTGATAATAAAATCATACTTCATTGTGCCATCCAGTTTTCGTATATCCTGCCGGGTTAGGGTTAAACGGTTTGCCCAGGGCGATTCTTCAAAATTCTGTATGGCCTGGTGAGCGGCTCCGGCGTCCAGTTCCACCGCTGTGATTTCAGCATCTACCTGCTGCGCCAGCATAAGGCTCAGCAGCCCGGTACCGGCGCCTAAATCCAGTATAGCCGGCGCCGTTATATCATTGTCCGACAGGTACTGCGCCGTGAAAGCCCCCTGTATACAGGCATCCGTACAAACTTTCATGGCGCAATGCTCCTGGTGAACCGTAAACTGTTTAAATTTAAAAAAGGTATTTGCCATCTTTATTTTGAATCTAATACCACCGCCAGGTTAGGCATCCGTAAATTACGGTGCACAGATACCGGGTTGGCCTGCCTGATCACGCAGTTTTCTACTTTACCGCTGCCGCCTGTACGTTCCGGCAACTGCTGAACATATAACACCTGCGGTACATTGCGGCTGATGCCCACTACTGCCTGCTTCGCAAAGCGATTGTAGAATTTGGCCACCAGCTGATTTTTTCCTTCTTTCAAAGATAATAATAACACTTCCGATTGCGTACCTCCCCTCTCCGGGTTATTGTGCAATAACTGCTCTTCCCCGTTCAGATATACCGCAATTCCATCTCCGCTATTAAATCCAACCAGGTAATCACCGGCTTTTGGCGCAGTGATCTCCTGTAAAATATAACTGGCCACACTTTTATCGGCGGTTAATGTAATAGGTGCATCATTCTTCCAGTCGCTGTGCAGTGTCCACGCAGCATTATCCTTATTAGGCCAGGGTTTGGACGGATCAATATCTTTCACACTTCCATGCGTGCCATCAATACCGGACCAGAAAGGACCCACGCTGTACATCGGTCCCCACTGCAGGGAAGCCGGGTCATTTTTCAGCGGACTGGTAACACCACCATCCAGCAACACTTCCCTGGTGCTACCATTCAGTGTCAGCAAAATTCGTTTGCCTTTCTCTGCATCGCTATACACCAGCTGCAACGCAGCAGGGCGCGGAGTGGTAAATGCCCACGACTCACCCACCTCACTGCGGTAATAGCTTTCATAATCAATACCGGAGAAGCTGAATAACGGCGTAGCGTTATCCCTGCTCAAACGCGTAGCATGATGTAATAAGTGAACCGGTGTAATCGCTACAGGTCCTTTGCAGGCAACTGCCAGCACGGCAATGTCTTTATCTGCGAGCTTAAAATCTGCAGGTAACCGGAGATAGGTGTTACCATCTTTGGCAGATATTTTAACGGGTACTTTCTTTCCATTGCTCAATAAGGTTACCTGGCTGATCTTACTGTTCAGTCCTGGTAAGATAATAGTGCCATGTTCCGGCTGCTGCAATAAATGCAGGTATAATTTTCCGGGCTTCGTAGTCACTTCGCCCCAGGCAAAGGTAGTATCAAACGGATTGGCAGCAGCGCTGTAAATAGCTTCGCCATTGAGTTTCAGCCAGGCGCCGTTTAACAGCAGCACCTCTTTTTCAAAGTCCACCACCGAACCGTCGCCACGCGGGCCAATATTCAGCAGGTAGTTTCCGCCACGGCTTACCACTTTAATCAGCCCCTCCAGTTTTTCATGCGCTTTGTCTTCCGCCTTGCCATGCTCCTGCCAGCTGCGATAGCCCCATGTTTCATCATACACGGAAGCAGGCGTTTGCCATGCGGAAGCAATCTTATAGTCAGGATACTGGTTATCTCCCATTACACAAAAATCACCGGCATCATTTCCCAAACGGCCACTCACCATACAACCCGGCTGCAAACGATGCACAATATCAGCAAGGTCCCTGCTTTGCTGAGCTGTCAGCGATCCCATATCAAACCATATCTCGGATACCGGGCCATAGTTGGTCATCAGCTCCGTTACCTGCTTCTTATTGAATTCATGATGCTCGGGGGTAATAGGATCACTATTACTGCTGGAAATAGGATACGCCTGTGGAAAATGCCAGTCGATCAAAGAAAAGTACATCCCAAACTTCAACCCATGCCTGTGGCACGCATCCGACAATTCTTTCAGCACATCCCGTTTGAAAGGCGTTGCATCCACTACATTATAATCCGTATACGCAGTATGAAACATGCAAAAACCATCATGGTGCTTGGAAGTCATTACCACCGATTTCATGCCCGCAGCCTTTGCCAGCAGCACAATTGAGTCAGCATTCCATTGTTCGGGGTGAAACTGTTTGGCCACGTCTCCATACGTATCACTGTAAATACCGGCATGCGCCTGTATCTGTTCACTATATCCCTTCGTAACGGGCTTACCCTCCCAAACGCCTCCCAGCGTGGAATAAATAGCCCCCCAGTGTATAAACATGGAATACTTCTGATTCTTCCACTCCATTTGCGCCACAGGTTCCTGTGCCACCACAAACTTTCCCACCACAATAAGCGCCAGTAAAATGCTAAAAATTCTCTTCATAGATAATAAGTAATGTGAAAATCAATAAAATCAGCGTAATCCTGCTCCAGGACAATTTAACATCGCCGAAGGCGATCCCAAAGCACGACTTAAAGCTAAACCGATATACTATTGATTTAGAATAGGATTTTAGCAATTAGCAGTTCGTTTTTAGCCAACCTTGTTAATGAAATTAAAAAGCGGCTCTCGCAGTAGGCACCGCATCCAGTGACGCAAAGTCACCCGCCAGGTATTTATAGTAAGCTGTAATGGCAATCATACCTGCATTATCCGTACAATATTCGAACTTGGGAATAAAGGTCCGCCATTGGTGTTGCCGGCCATATTCCGTTAAAGCAGTCCGCAAACCACTGTTGGCACTCACGCCGCCGGCAATGGCAATATCGCGGATACCTGTTTCTTCAGCGGCCTTCACCACCTTGTTCAGTAATATACTCACAATACGGTGCTGGATAGAGGCACAGATATCAGGCAGGTTTTGCGCAATAAAGGAAGGATCTTTCTGCTGGTTCTCCTGCAGGAAATAAAGAATAGCCGTTTTTAATCCGCTGAAACTGAAGTTCAGACCGGGTATCCGGGGCTCGGGAAACTTAAAGCGCGCAGGATTGCCCGTCTGCGCATATTTATCTATCAACGGGCCGCCGGGATAGGGCAAACCCAATATTTTGGCACTTTTATCAAAAGCCTCTCCGGCAGCATCATCCAGCGTTTCACCAATTACCCGCATGCTAAGCGGACTTTCACATAAAACGATCTGGGTATGACCACCAGACACGGTTAAGCATAAAAAAGGAAAGTCCGGCTTGGGATCATCTATAAAGTTAGCCAGTACATGCGCCTGCATATGATGCACGCCTATCAGGGGAATATCCAGCGCCATCGCCATCGATTTGGCAAAGCAACTGCCTACCAGCAGTGACCCGATCAATCCGGGCGATTGCGTAAACGCAATTGCACTCAGCTCCTCCCGCTTCACCCCTGCGGTTCTCAGCGCAATATCCACTACAGGCACTATGTTCTCCTGGTGGGCGCGGGAAGCCAGCTCCGGCACCACGCCCCCATATTGCTCATGTACCTTCTGACCGGCAATATGATTGGATAACACCTGCCCGTCTACGATGACTGCTGCTCCTGTATCATCACAGGACGACTCTATAGCTAATATTTTAACCGACATAAGGCGCAAAATTAATAAAAAAGGCGGGAAAACCCCGCCTGTACAACAGCTACGCTGTTGCCTGTTACGTATGCATGTTTAGTTGCTGCGGATGGCCACCACCGGATCCAGCTTGCTGGCTGTATAAGCAGGAATAAAGCCCGCCAGCAGCCCTACCAGGGCAGATATGCTCAACCCGAATATCACAGAACCGGCAGATAGCACCATCTCAAAGGAACCAGACAGATTAATAATTAATGTAAGAAGATAAACCAGCAGCAAGCCAAAAGTTCCTCCCAACAAACACAAACTCACCGCTTCCAGCAAAAACTCCATCAGGATAATGCCCCGTCGCGCTCCTATGGCCTTTTTCAACCCTATGATGTTGGTACGTTCCTTTACGGTTACAAACATAATATTGGCAATACCAAAAGCCCCCACTATCAGCGCAAAAATCGCAATCATTCCCCCACCCATATTGATCGCCCCAAACATCGCGTTCAGGTTGTCGTTCGCCGTACTGATTTCATTCAGGGAAAAATCGTCCTCTTCCTTCGGCCTTAACCGGTGAGACGCGCGCACCACCCCTTTCAGCTCATCTTTCAGCTGATCCATACTCACACCGGGTTTGGCCTTTATCAGGATATACGGGTCCGCAAACCGGCGCTCATCCACTACTGTACGGGCAAACCGGTAAGGCAGTATAATGGCATTGTCGTAACCGATCCCGCCAATCATGCTTTCTCCCTTCTTCTTCAGCACCCCGATGATCTTTACATCCCTCCCCGCTACTTTCACCACCTTGCCCATAGCCGCTTCCGGCGAAGGAAAAAGTCCGTCCCAGATAGTAAAGCCCAGGATCGCCACATTGGTGCCGCTGTTACTTTCACTGTTGGCAAAGAAACGGCCGTCCAGGATCTGTAAGGTCTGTATCTGGTCAAAATCGTTCGTCACCGCCATCATCGTCACCCCATCCATATAATCATCCCCATATTCCACCTTCTTATTGCCCGATTCAAAATTAAATGAAGCAAAACTGGCGCTCTGCACCTTATCCTGTATAGGTTTCAGGTCCTTATACTCCGGCTCCGGACGGTTCATATACTTCCACCACGGATATTCTCCATTACCGCCCCAGGGCCACTTCTGCATATATACCACATCGTCGCCCAGGTCAGCCAGATCCTTTCTGATATTGTGTTCCAGGCTGCCGGTGAGCGTAAATACGGCGATGATACAGAAGATGCCAATGGTTATTCCAAACAACGATAAAAAAGTGCGCAGCTTATTCACCCGCAGCTCCTGCATCGCCATTTTGAAACTATTCCATAATATTTTAAGGGTTGCTATCATATTCCAAATTTAGCGGATTTATCGGCACGGGCAGCGCCAATAAACACGAAATATAGCCGAACAAAAAATTTAGTTACCTTTGCTGCCATTTTTCGGATATTTATGAAGTACGCTAACGAAATCAGTAAAAGAAAATCCTTTGCTATCATCGCTCACCCGGATGCCGGTAAAACTACGCTGACAGAGAAATTCCTCCTGTTTGGCGGCGCTATTCAAACAGCCGGTGCAGTGAAGTCCAATAAAATAAAGAAGCACACCACTTCGGATTTCATGGAAATTGAAAGGCAAAGAGGTATCTCCGTAGCCACTTCCGTTATGACCTTCGAATACCGCGATATCCTCGTTAACCTCCTGGATACCCCCGGTCACAAGGACTTTGCGGAAGATACCTACCGCACGCTGACTGCCGTAGACAGCGTGGTACTGGTGATCGACTGCGTGAAAGGGGTGGAAGAACAAACGGAAAGACTCATGGAAGTATGCCGCATGCGCGATACACCCGTGATCATCTTCGTCAACAAAATGGACCGCGATGGTAAATACCCGTTCGACCTCCTGGATGAACTGGAAGAAAAACTTAACATCCGGGTAAGACCCCTCAGCTGGCCTATCAATATGGGCAGCGACTTTAAAGGCGTTTACAACCTGTACGATAAAAGCCTCGTGGCCTTCCTTCCCAACAAGAAAGCAACAGACGAAGACGTAGTGCCGCTCACAGATCTCAGCAGCAGCTACATCGATGAACACTTCAACGAAAAAGATGCCGCACAGCTGCGTGGCGACGTGGAACTGATCGAAGGCGTGTACGATACCTTCAACAGGGAAGAGTACCTCGCGGGTAAACTGGCGCCGGTTTTCTTTGGCAGCGCCGTCAACAACTTCGGCGTGAAAGATCTGCTGGATACCTTTGTGGACATTGCACCCATTCCGCGTAACCGCACCGCTACCACCCGCGAAGTAGACGTAAACGAAGATAAGTTCAGTGGATTCATTTTTAAAATCCATGCCAACCTCGATCCGCGTCACCGCGACCGTATCGCCTTCCTCCGCGTTTGCTCCGGTAAATTCGAAAGGAATAAATTCTATCATCATGTTCGTTTAGACAAAGACGTTAGGTTCAGCAACCCTTACAGCTTCCTCGCCCGCGAAAAGAACGTGGTAGACGATGCCTATCCCGGCGACGTGGTCGGGCTGTTTGATACCGGCAACTTCAAAATCGGCGATACACTCACGGAAGGTGAAAACTTTTATATCACCGGTATCCCCAGCTTCTCTCCTGAACTGTTTAAGGAACTGGTGAACAAAGATCCGCTGAAAACAAAACAGCTGGAAAAAGGCATCCGCCAGCTTACAGACGAAGGCGTGGCACAGCTGTTCACCCAGCACGGTGGCAACCGCAAAATCATCGGCTGTGTGGGCGACCTGCAGTTCGAAGTAATCCAGTACCGCCTGCTCCAGGAATATGGCGCCGCCTGCCAGTTCAATACCCTGCCTTTCTACAAGGCCTGCTGGCTCACCGGTCCGAAAGAGAAAATCGAGGAATTCATCCGCTTCAAATCCTCCAACATCGTGGAAGACAAGGACGGCCATATCGTATACCTGGCGCAATCGGAATGGTACCTTAACACCGAGCGCACCAACAACCCTGACATTCAATTCAACTTCACATCGGAGATTCATAAATAGCGGAGGGAGGGCGGCGCCTTCGGCGCCTTTTGTCTTGGAGCAGGATTACGCTGATTATATTGATTACGCTGATTTTCCCACCTTTTGTTTTAGATTTTTTTGGGGAGAGATCAGATTGATTTTCCTGCATTTTGTTTTAAATATTTTGGGAGATAGCAACAGAGATGTCTGTTTCTATCTCCAAATTTTTGTCACAATACCAGAAAAATCATTCTAATCAAATAAAAACACCCAAATATCCAAAACAAAATGCAGGAAAATCATTTACATCTTCCCGAAAAAAATCTAAAACAAAAGGTGGGAAAATCAGCGTAATCAATATAATCAGCGTAATCCTGCTCCAAGACAAAAGGCGCCGAAGGCGCCGCCCGCACAAAAAAGCCGCTCCCTGTGAACAGGCGCGGCATTACTTGTACGACCAACTCAAATTATTGCTTTATTGAGAATATCTTGGTGCTGTGTATCGTGTGTGTGTCACACAAAAGTAGGTACAGCCATGCACTCCGCTTTCTCGAAGCGGGAAAATCATTTACGCAATCGGGAAACTTTATTCCGGGGAGAAGGTATACTGGAAAATGTATTCCTCGGTAGTGCCATCCCGCACGCCTTCTACGCGGGCATCGAGGTGTTTGGCGTCTTTAAAACGGTAGGTGATTTTTTTGGGGAAATCGTTGTTCAGGTCTTCTGCAACAAAACCAATGGCTTTTAAAACCCGCAGTTTCAGGTGTATGGTGGCGGGTTTGTCCTGCCCTTCATAGGCTGGAATATAAAAGATGCCGGTTTCTCTTCTCACCAGCTGCATGGATTGTTGCAGGGCGCTGTCCGCTCCTACTACCCGCCAGGTTTTTCCTTTCCAGGTAGAGTCATTGACCCGGCTCCAGGTTTCCACGATGATGCTTTTGCGGGTGTTCATCTTCCAGGTGCCTTCCAGCTTATCCAGTAAACGGAAGTCGGCAGCACTTACCTGGCCGGCTGCCCGCAGGCTGCCGGCCAGTAACAGGATCAGCAGCAGGTAACTACTGCTGTACCACCGCTTCTTCACCATAAATCTGTTGTTTGTATTTGAGAGAAGGAGAAGTCAGTAAAGGTCCGATACCCAGCTCAGGCCATTTGGTATCCACTTTCCGGATAGTAGCATCGTCGGCCACAATGATATTGGGCCAGTCGCGCTCAAAGTTGTCCAGCAGCCTGGTTTTCAGCGTGCCATCCATACCAATGCCGCCAATATATTTACCGGGTTCCCCGGAAGGGATACGGACAATAAAGCTGTCGCGTTTGGGGTCCAGGTTATTGCAGAAACGCCATAACGCAGAAGCCAGATCGCTTACATCCACGGTATGCTCTACGAAAAGGATCATTTTAATGCCCGCCAGTGCCGGTAAGGTGTACAGCTGCTCATTCAGCTCCCGTACATGCGAAGGACGGGCCTTTTCTACTGCCACCAGGACACAGGAAATATCCAGTGGCAGCAGCGATGCGTTGATGCCTTTGATTTCCGGGAACTGCTGCATGATGGCGGCTGTATCCAGCTGCCGCGGCGCCGGAACAGATATAAAGGTGGTGTCCTGCTCTTCTTCGTATTTGCGGGTACCATCGATACACATTTTACCGCCAAAGCCCATTTTGGAACAGGAGTGATCCAGTACATCCATCGGCCCCTGGCTGAGGTATATGTCAGCAGCAGGGTTCAGGTGTTGGAAGACATACTGTGCCAGCTGCTTATAGTCGGTGATCTTTGTGCCGTCGTCTGTTACCACCAGGATCTTGTTAAACATCATCTGGCCGGCGCCCCACATGGCGTTCATTACTTTCTGCGCCTGGCCGGCATAATCTTTTTTGATCTGTGCAATCACCAGGTTATGGAACACGCCTTCCACCGGCATTTCCATGTTGATGATTTCAGGTACGAGTGTCATTTTAATCGGCGCCAGGAAAATACGTTCGGTGGCTTTACCTATCCAGGCATCTTCCTGCGGCGGAATGCCTACTATCGTCGACGGATATACGGCGTCTTTGCGGTGCGTAATAGCGGTGACATGAAATTTAGGATACCAGTCGGCCAGTGAGTAATACCCGGTATGATCACCGAAAGGGCCTTCCCAGATGAGGTCTTCAGCCGGTTCTACATAACCTTCAATCACAAAATCGGCATCTGCCGGCACTTCTATATCCGGTTGGGTGATGCACTTTACCAGCTCTACTTTCTTCTTGCGGAGAAAGCCGGCCAGCATATATTCATCTACGTTTTCCGGCAGCGGAGCGGTAGCAGAGTAAGTATAAACGGGATCTCCGCCCAATACTACGGCAACGGGCATACGCTTATTCAGCTTCTTGTATTCCATGAAGTGCTTAGCGGATACCTTATGTTTATGCCAATGCATACCGGTCATATCTTTTTCAAATACCTGCATGCGGTACATGCCTACGTTGCGGGTGCCGGTAAGCGGGTCTTTGGTATGAATTACAGGCAGGGTAATAAAAGGACCACCATCTTTGGGCCAGCAGGTAAGCACCGGCAACTTGCTGAGGTCCGGGTTGGCCATTACCACTTCCTGGCAACTGCCTTTTCCACTTACTACCTTGGGCATCCAGGAAGCAAACTGTCCGAGCTTTGGCAGCAGGGCCAGTTTATCAAGTATACTTTCCTTTGGTTTGGATAATAATTTAAAGAGATTTTCAATTTCACCGGCTACATCGTCCAGTTCACTCACGCCCAGCGCCAGGCACATACGCTTGTAGCTCCCCATGGAATTGATCAGCACGGGGAAGTCGGTACCGGTATTTTCAAACAACAGGGCTTTGCCGCCATCCGGCGATTTGCTGACCCTGTCTGTTATTTCAGCAATTTCCAGCTTGGGGTCCACATAAGTTTTTATACGTACCAGTTCTCCTGCCTGTTCCAGCGTGTCTATAAAGTGTCTGAGATTTTTATATGCCATGTTTGAATCTTATTACCAATCAACAAAAGTAACCATCCCGCACCGCAATAAAAAATGCCCCCCATTTTAAATATGGGAGGCATCTCATTTATTCCATTTTCAGTTATCAGTTCACGATGGTAACACCCGCGTGGAATACGGCCCTCGGCCTTGATGGGTAGTAGCGTACCGGAGCTGGCACCGGAACAGGTATTACAGCAGGGTAGTAAGCCGGTCTGGCGTATACCACTCTTTGACGAGGGTAGCAGTCATAGTCATACCTGTCGCGTACATACACTCTTCTGGGTCGCTCGCATCTTTCCCAGCGGTCATCATCATAACGGTCATGTCCGCGCCCATGTCCATATCCGTGGCCACGTCCATGTCCCCTTTGTGCATACGTGGTGAGCACAGTGCCGCCAATAAGCAGCATCAACAGCAGTACTTTTTTCATGTTTCTTTGGTTTTTAGTTCAAGATCGGTTGGCAAATAATAGTTGTGGTGTGTTGTTAATGTTAACCCGCATACCGGGCAAAACTGGCATCTGTAACAACATAAGTGGAACCCGGATATGCGATAAAAGAATATCTCCGGGGCTTACGCGGTTTCTTGTAATGCTTTTTATACGGTTTTTTATGATGATGCGGTGGTGTTGGCGGAGCCGGTGGCCGGTGATGCGGAGGCGTTGGAGGCCTGGGCAATCCCGGTGGTACTGGTGGCGCCGGCGGATGTGGTAAATGTGCCGGGGCCGGTGGCCTGGGTGGCAGTGGTGGTGCAGGCGGCCTTTGTTGTGCAGAAAGGCTCATTGAACCTGTTATCAACATCACTGAAGCTATATTTAAAAACTTCCTCATGGCACTTCTTTTTCGTTAATTAAAACAGGCAGTTGCACACCAACTTATTTTCTTGCGGCTGTTGATTCATTACTCTCTCCGCGATTTGTGATTCTGCGATCCGCCATAAGCTGGTGGCTGCATTAGTACCTGTTTGAACTCATAAATTCAACAACTATGCCAATAAAAAAAATCCCGGCGGGAGGCCGGGATTAAAAGGATAAATAAAGTATTAAACAGTTTGAATATCAGCTGATTACGGTCTGAGTATCGGGCACCGGGTAGCCTTTTGTTTACCCCAGCCACTGCCACCACCCAAACGGTAGGTAATAGTAAAGCCGGAAAACGCATACCAGTCGTTATGCTTATCAGAACCACGGATAGCGCCATCTGCAGGATACGTTCCCGGCGCCACTTTGCCGGTTACTTCATCGCCACGGTAAGCCATATCTACCGCCTTCTGGCCACGGTAGGTCAGCAAGGTATTCTGATCAACATAGTTAGTGCTCACATCATCCATATAGTCTGTGGTAGTAGCACGAAGTCCTATCTCAAATCCAAGTGTCCATTTATCATTGATGATCGCCTTTACACCCGCTCCAAACGGAAAGGAAAAGGAAAACAGGTCGTAAGGCTGACGGGTAGGATACTGCGGTAATCCCTGTCCTTCGGTGCCGAGGGGACGAAGCCGTACCCGGTTGCCCGACTGGTCTTTAGAAGTGGGATCAAAACCAAAACCACCTACACCCGCAAACACATAGGGCGTGAACCCTTTTTCGTCGAGATCAAAAAAGTTGATTTCCCCAATCAGACTGCCTTCAAAAATATTGGTCCGGAAACTAAGGTTACGGGCCACCAGGTCCTTGGAAGAGTTGGTGCTGTCGGCGCCGGTAGCAATTCCCCATGTAAAAGAGCCACGGATAGTGAGGTAACGGTTAATATCCTTTCTCACCAGCAAGCCAAGCGCCGGCCGGGTATATTTCATATCCACCCTTTGCTGGGTAAGGTCCCCGCTGTAGTTGCTGATACCTGCAAAAGCGCCGACATGCCAGTCCTGCGCAAAGGTGAAAAAGGGAACTGCCATGAATAACAACAGTATTCCGGTAGATTTGGAGAATTTCAATGTATTTAAGTTTAAGAGGTTAGTCCTTATTATTCGTGCATCCATTTAACGTTATTACTACAATTTTTATTTGGTGCCGCCCTCCCAAACTTTCTACCGCTATTCCCGGCACTTTACTTTAAAAATGTAAAAATAAACTAATAAACCAATTAACTCATAAACAATTAAACTAACATCTTATATAGGCCCATCCCTCCTGTTGCCTTTCTATAAGGTGCGCTATGGCTGCAGGCACCACTTCCACAAAGGGAAACAGCTGATCCGCCGCCAGCTGACGGCTGTTCAAAGTATTCTGGCAAATAAGGAAACGGACCGACCGTCCCTGCAGGGACGCTATCTTTTCGGGGAAAGGGTGGCTCTCCGGCAGCAGTAAATTCCAGGCATGACCATGTACTACCACTTCTATGGCTACACGTGTTTGACGTTCACTGGTATAATGAAGAAGATTATTGAGCTGCCCGAGCATGGACAATTGTGCATCCCGCTCACCGGATGTAATCTGAAAAACTACCTGCATGCCAACAAACCTAACTAAATATTGGCAAACCCGAAAGTAATGACATCAATACCAGGTGGATGTTATTTTTCAGCGCTGACTCTCTTTTTGTTTTCCATTATGCAGCTCATATTGTACCTTTCTGAGCTTCTCTTCCAGCTTATTGTATTTTTCCCTGGCTTCACGCAGCTGGAACTGCAACGAAGCCTCTTTCTGCGCCTGTTTTACCAGGTTAATATTAGCTACCCGCAGGGCCCTGAAATGGTGATACAGGATGGCCCAACCCAGCAGCAACAATAACGCTAAAACAATGATGACGGCTACCATAACATAAAAGGTTATACAATCAAATCAATCAAATATGCTAAACCATCGGCAAATGGTGTTGCGAAGGCCGCAACTCCATAACAGGATTGATAGGACAAAATCATTTAATGGCTATAAAACTGTGGGAATGCCCGACTGATGATCCAAACATGACACGACTGTTAAAGATATTCATTCCCGTAATTAACGGTTTGTCCATTTTAGCTTTTTCTGTTTTTTTTCTCCTCCGGAATCTCCTTCCAGGCAACAATTTTTCTACATATTATAAATTTATATGCTAAATACAAAATATATCATATTGAAAATCAACTTAATAAAATGATCCTGAAATTTACTTCTCCGGTAATCATAAAAAAATTAAATTAGAGATAATGTTCACGTAGCGATCTGCTTATCCAGGATGTAAATCAGCATGTACCGGATCCAATGAAAATCAACTAAAATCCCTCATATTTTATGGCCGCCCTTTTGACCAAAGAACAACTTGAAAATTTTGCTTTACAAGGGTTATCTTATGCAGATGATCACGTAAGTGATCCCTTTAATATCAGAGATGTGGCAGAACGCCTCGGCATCTCCTACTCCTACTTCTATCACAACTTTGTGAATTACATGGGAGAACCATTCTGGCACTATGTTAAAAGACACCGCCTGGAACTCGGTGCAGGCCTGCTCCGGCACAGTGGCTATAACATCGGTGAAATAAGCGAGTATTGCGGATACGCCACCACCGCTGCTTTCAGCAAAGCCTTTAAACTACACTTTAAAGAAAGTCCCAAAGATTTCCGTCGCATCATCATCCTGCCCAATGAAAACAGGACCCTGCAGATCACTAAAACCATCACCGCAGCTGTAGGTAGTGAAGCATTCCAGGAATTGTTCAATTATGATCGCTGTGAGAAAATCAGAATGCCGGACAGCATCCTGTACTACTCCTTCATTTCACGGGGCCAGGACCCGATCGCTGAAATGATCGCCCGCATGAACACCTATCATAGTCTGTTTAAAAAGATGCAGACATTATACGATCTGCCACAAAGCAGGATCATTACAGGTACCCTCGACGCCGTACCGGTAACCAACTATGAAAAGCTGTCGATGTTCGCCGGCCTGTTGATTCCAACGGCTGCAATAAACGCGCATATCCAGCTCACGAAAAACCACTCCTATCTCGCCACAAAACGGATAGCAGGTGGCAACTACCTCAAACTGCCGGTGCCAATGGACTTCGCCACAGCAGGTATGCCGATGTATAATTTTATCAGCATGAACTGTAAGGAAGGAATCTTCAAAATGAGCGGGAACCACTTCTTCATCTCGCTCGACGGCCCTCAATACTCTGAAATATTTATTCCGCTGCTCAAAAAACATTATTAAAAAGAGAACGGAATGACATCATTGGTCATTCCGTTCTCTTTTAATTTATTTGGTAAATACAGCCCGGAAACAATTGGCGCTCGTATTCACGGTATCTTTCTGCGGCTTGCCCGTTCCATAAAACTCATCCAGGAAGCCGGCGGCATCCGACCAAACCGTTTGCATCATTCCCTGGAAGCGGGGTTTCATTTCTTTGGTAGCACTTGCCCGGTAATCATACATATCCTTCAGCTGCAGCTTCGCATTGGCCGGCATCCTCCACGGACACGTAATCACCGACAATCCCTTCATCGCCAGGTATACCGGCGTTTTATCCGGACGCTCGTAGTGCCAGTCGCAAATCACCACATCCTTCGGAACCAGGTCCACCGCCCGATGCGTATTGTTCATACTCGCCTCCCAGGCGCCTAACCCCGTCAGCTTACCATCCAGCAACCGGTCGCCCCACATCCACAGCTCACGCCCCTGCTGCGCCAGGTGATTCCGGATCGTCCATACCTCCCCGGCAAATAATTCGGCCTTGTCCCGGCCGCCGCAACGCGGACATTTATCCTCGCCAATATAAAATACTTCATCCATGCCGGCATGAAAAGCGGTGCTCTCAAATACATCACAGATCTCATCCACCAACTCAAACACAATTTTATGTACCTCCGGATGCAACGGGCAATAGCTTTTGCAATACAACCCATCTGCATTTGGCCATACATATTTCGCCGGCATCTTTACCCACGGCGTTTCATCAAAATCAGGGTACACCTTCAGCAGGTTGGTAGTTGTACCCGCCCACGACTGGTGTCCCAGCAGGTTGATCTGCGGAATCAGCCGGATATTATGCTTACGGCAGGCTTGCACCAACTGCTTTACCTGCTGTTCGGTTAACCCGCCGGCATCACGCAGTTCCGGGTGCGACTTAAACTGGTAATTAAAATCAACCCGCAGCACCAGGGTATTGATGTGCCGCGGCGCCAGTTCTGTATCGATAAATTTCAGGAACGGTGCCAGTCCTTCCGCCCTGGGCGCCGCTATACAAAAACCGCGGACAGGTAAGGTGTCAGCCGGCAGGGGTTTTGCAAAGGAAAGGGATCCACTGCCGCAAACGAGCAGCAAAAGGGCAAACAGTTTTTTCATAACGCTTCAATTTTTACGGGCATGTCCGTAAAATAATAAAAGCGGTGCGCAACTGCAACCTTTTCACCGTAACAAATGTATAATCAGCATTCTAATGTTATACACTTTGATTTTTAATATCTTTGATAAAAGCACTACCTCTATGAACGAGATCAAACTACCGTTTACTGCCCGTCTCACTTTTACCCTGTTTTCGATTATCCTTATCATCTATATAGCTCATGTTGGCAGTGGTATCATCGTTCCGTTGATGTTTGCCATGCTCATTGCCATCATGCTGCTGCCCGTTGTTCATCAGCTGGAAAAATGGCGCCTGCCCCGGGGGATGGCAGCCATCATAGCGGTATTGCTGTTTATCATCGCCATCCTGTTGGTCATGCTCCTACTCGCCAAACAAATGGAAGCCTTCATCTCCGATTTCCCGCAACTGGAACAAAAGCTTACCCTGGTGATAGACTCCACCCAGGATTGGATCAATACCAGGTTTCATATCAACTCCAGCACACAAATGAGCTACGTGGAAAAAGCGATGATGGGTACCCTTGGAACCGCCACCAGCTTCATCAGTCAAACATTCCTGTCGCTTTCCTCCCTGCTGGTATTCGTTGTATTTGTATTCCTGTATGCTTTCTTTATCCTCTTCTACCGCAGGTTACTGGTATCTTTCCTGATCAAGATCTTCCAGGAACAACACCGCGAAAAATTACTCACCGTCATCGCCAGCACCCGCACCATTATTAAAAGCTATGTAGGCGGCCTGATGATAGAAATGGTGATAGTAGCCGTTCTCAATACCGCACTGTTCTTTATTCTTGGTATTAAATACGCTATCCTGCTGGGTGTAATGGCCGCTATCTTTAATATCATTCCTTATGTAGGGATCTTAACGGCCGCCATCCTTATCATCCTGGTAACACTGGCTACGGGTACGCCTATACAGGCATTGCAGGCAGGCATTGCCCTGTTCCTCATTCATGTACTCGACAGTAACGTGCTTTTCCCCAGCATTGTGGGTTCCAAGGTAAAGATCAACGCATTGATCACCATCATTGGGGTGGTACTGGGCAATATGTTATGGGGCATCCCCGGCATGTTCCTTGCCATTCCGACCATCGCTATTATTAAAATTATTTGTCAGAATATCGAAGAGATGACCCCCTGGGCTATTTTGCTTGGCGATGAATCCAAACCGAAAGTAAAGAAGGTGAAAGTGGTGAAGAAAGACTAAACCATAAATATCGTCGTTGCCGCAGCGGTCCGGACTAACAAACCTTACAGCCATTTACCGGCCGGAGGAAGGAAAATATTAAAGGTGGTTCCCTGCCCTAACACGCTGCTCACCGTGATGGAGGCCTTATGCAGGTACAGAATCTTTTGCGTCATGGATAAGCCAATGCCATACCCCTCGAAGGAATGCGCATTATCTGCCCGGTACAGCGGCATAAAGATCTTTTCGGTATCAGCTGCCGCAATACCAATACCACGGTCGCTTACAGACAGGCTGATACCACTGTCGCTATAGGAAAGCCGGCAACTAACGTCACGGTTATACGAAAATTTAAATGCATTACGGAGGATGTTTTGCAACGCCAATGCCATTAGCGAACGGTTACCACGGATGCAAAGCAAAGCAGCATCGTCTGGCAGACCGCTGAGTTGTACGTGCAACTGCACCGGCGGCGATTTATGACGCCAGTATTCCGCCAGGTCCCACAATAACTCGTCCATCCGGATCAGCTCACTGTTGGCTTCGGTAAGATTGGCATCTACCCGTGTAAGCTGCAACAGTCCATCCGTAATGATCTTCAGTTTCTCCGATTCACCGAGCAACGTACCCAGCGTTTGTATATATTCTTCCCGGCTACGGTTGTTCTGAAGCGTTACTTCTATCTCCCCGATAATAGTAGTTAATGGCGTACGCAACTCGTGGGAGGCATTGGATGCAAAAGAACGCTGCATATCAAAAGCCTGTTCCAGGTGTTGCAACAGGCCATTGAAATTAGCAGCCAGTTCATCTATTTCATCTTTATTCAATCCCTGCTGCACGCGCAGGTGCAGGTTGTTGGAGCGGATCTTTTGCACCTGCCGGTTGATGCTTTTAATAGGTTCGAGCGCCCGGCTGGCATACCACTGTCCCATCAGGAAGGTGATCAGCAGGGCAACAAAAAACATCACGACCAGTATCCATAAAAGATATTGCAGTTGCTGGATGCCCGCCGTATTACGCGCGGTTACTATCACCACAAAATCGCCCTGGTTATCGGGATAATAAATCCCCAGGCCCGACTCTTCCCGGAAAACGAAACGGTACACTTCCTGGTGACGGATGGTTTCCAGCAGCGACACCGGCCAGTTATACCTCGTTTTTTCAATGAACACCGCCTGGTTGTGCTGATCGTAAATATTACTGGATTCATCGGGTATCCGTTCCCGGTAGCTCTTTTCTATTTCAAGAAATTTCTTCTTCGTCAGCTCGTCCTTTTCCAGGTACACCTGCGCAGTTACCAACGCACGCATCTGCAACAGCTTATAAAAACTGTTCCGGATGTATTGGGCAGATAACAGGTATATCAGTACGAAAACAACCGTAAGGATAATACCTGAAATCAAAGTAAACTGCAGTGATAGCCGGTGCCGGATCTTCATAAGCTTATTTCTGTTTCATCACATAACCCATCCCCACTACGGTATGGATCAGCTTTTCACCGGTAAAGCCTTTTTCAATTTTATTCCGGAGATAATTAACATATACATCAATGGTATTGGTGCCCGTGTCGAACTCGAGTCCCCACACGGCTTCTGAAATAAGCGCCCGGGACAGCACCCTTCCGGTATTACGGAGCAGCAGCTCCAGCAACGCATACTCTTTCGCCGTAAGCACAATTTCCTGCCCCTCCCGGCTGGCAGTTTTGGAATGGGTATCCAGTTGAAGATCCGCAAACCTAAGCACCGCAGGCTCCTCGTGGAAGTGGCTTTTCCGTCTCGACAACGCATTGATACGCGCCATCAGCTCTGAAAAATGAAAAGGCTTGGCGAGATAATCATCTGCACCTGCATTGAGTCCTTCTACAATATCCTCCGTGGCATTTAACGCGGTAAGCATTAATACAGGGACACTGATTTCCAGCGCACGCAGTTTTTTACATATAGCCGTTCCGTTTATACCCGGCAACATCAGGTCCAGTAAAATGAGATCATAGTCGTGTTCCAGCGCCGCCTGCTGACCGGTAATGCCATCCGTATGCACATCCACATGGTGGTGATGCTCTTCCAGCCCTCGTTTGATGAAAGCCCCCACTTTTACTTCATCTTCTATAACCAGTATGTTCATATCAAAAAATTATAAGCAATAACCCCTGCAAAAGTAGGACTGTTTATCCGGGCAGGCATTAAAGCGGGATTAAAATCAAGGTTCCTATGGACATTTTCGCAATATCTGTTAGCTTTGCCCCAACCTAAACCGGCAACCGTATCATGCATTTACCCGTTTTAAATACCGGCAACCTGGTACTGAGACCAATAGACGAAAAAGATACCGCCGCCCTGTTCAGGCATTTTTCGGATGATGCCGTCACAAAATATATGGACATTGATTCATTTTCCAATATCAGTGAAGCCACACATATTATACAGTTTTTCCGTCAAAGCCTGGAAAAGGAAGAAGGCATGCGATGGGCCATCACACTGGCCGGAAAGGATGAACTGATAGGCACCTGCGGGTATCACAAAATCAACAAAACACATTTCAAAGCGGAAATCGGCTACGACCTGAAACCCATCTACTGGGGCAAAGGCATTATGAAAGAAGCGATAAGCGCCATGCTCAGTTATGGCTATGAAGAATTGCAGTTCAACCGCATTGAAGCCTTTGTGGACCCGGAAAACCAGGCGTCGTCCAAACTGTTAAGCCGGCTGGGATTCCGCTACGAAGGTTTTTTAAGAGATGCTTTTTTTGAAAAAGGAAAATTCGTAAATGCGGAACTCTACAGTCTTCTGAGACACGAACATACACGCGAATCTATTTTCTAATATTATATCATGAGCTTACAATTCCGGCATGCTACAGAAGCCGACCTGCCAAGGATCGTTGAAATTTATAACACCACTATCGCCAGCAGAATGGTGACTGCCGACACCTCTCCTGTTACTGTTGAAAGCCGGCTGCCCTGGTTTCATGCGCACAACAATACCCTCCGTCCCCTGTGGATGATAGACGACAACGGCAGTAATGTGGGATGGATGAGCTTTCAGTCTTTTTACGGCCGGCCGGCCTACGACGGCACCGTGGAAGTAAGCATCTACCTCGATGAAACGGTGCGTGGCAAGGGATTAGGCAAAAAAATACTGCAACATGCCATTACCGTAGCGCCGGAATTTGGTATACAAACGTTGCTGGGCTTCATTTTCGCGCACAACGAACCTAGTCTGAAACTGTTTCTGAATATGGGCTTTGAAGAATGGGCGCACCTGCCGGAAATTGCGGTGCTGGACGGAGTGGAAAGAAGTTTAAAAATTTTAGGGAGAAAGATCTGATTCCGGCTACAACATTCCTTCAGTTTTCCGGGATAATTTACAAACCGTAAAAGGAAAATTATGTGGTGGTTTTATGCATTACTATCCGCTTTCTTCGCGGCCTTAACCGCTATCCTTGCCAAAATCGGGGTAGCGGACATCCCTTCCAACCTGGCTACCGCCATCAGGACCCTGGTTATATTGGTATTGGCCTGGGCCATTGTGTTTGCAAGGGGGGAATATAAAGGCATTGGCGCCCTGTCCAAACACGCACTGCTCTTTCTCATCTTATCCGGCATCGCAACCGGCTGTTCCTGGATCTTTTACTTCAAAGCGCTCCAGATCGGCAAAGTATCACAGGTGGCCCCCGTAGATAAGCTCAGCGTAGCGCTCACCATTCTCCTCTCTGCCATCTTCCTTCACGAAACACTCACCCTGAAAACCGCCATCGGCGCCAGCCTCATCATCGCCGGCACCCTGGTGCTCATCCTGAAATAACAGTCTCACGCGGAGGTTGTCTTTCTCGCTGATTACGCTGATTATACTGATTAGTTTGATTTTTACTTTTGGATTTTATAAAGGATTAAGGGAGATAGAAGCGGATATATTTGCTTTTATCTCCCTTAATTATTATAAAAAATCTTAAAATCTTAAAAAAATCCAAAAGTAAAAATCAAACTAATCAGTATAATCAGCGTAATCAGCGAGAAAGACAAAATCCGCTACTCCGCCTCTATCTTATACACACAACGGCGGGCGCCGTTGATAATGTGCTCCATCCGCGACACATTCATTTTCTCCCCGAGTATGCTCACAAACGTTCGCATTTCGGAAGTACAGATATTGTCGCATTCTGTGGCAGCGCAGCAAATGGGACAGTGATTCTCTATAAAGTAATACGTATCGCCTTCTTTTTTCCATTCAGCCAGGTAGCCTTCGCCGGAGCGGATGGCCGCAAACGAGGTGAGCCGGTTTTCAATACCGTTAACGCCTTCCAGGGCGCTGCTGTATTTTTCCAGCTGGCTTTTCTCCCGGGCGTTTACCACATTATCGAGCGCTTCCTTACCCAATACCGTTTTAATGGTCTGGATCAGCTGAAGGGTGAGTTCGGTATGTGTGTCAGGGAAACGGGCATTACCCAGGGGGGTAAGACTCCATATTAAAACTGGGCGCCCTACGCCTTTGGAAGCACTTTCCGACTGCACCAATCCTTCTTCTGCCAGTTTAAGCAGTTGAAGCCTGGCACCCTCTCCGGTAATACCCAATTCATTGGCCAATTCAGCTGCAGACAGCGGTCCCCGGGTCTTGAGCAACGTCAAAAACCGTTCGGCAGCATTCTTGGTTCGTATTGGATAATTTTCCAAGTTCTTACTTGTTTTATTCTCAAATATCGGTATTTTTGTGAAAGCTAAAAAAAAGATTTTGGGATTTTGGTGAGTTTATGAGATCCTTCATCAAAATTTAATCTCATAATCATTTAAATCTCTAAAAGTTAAATATTAATGAACGTCCTGATATTTAATGGTGCGATAGATGACCGTCCTTATGCCACAGCAAACCAGCTGGCGGTGTATCTGACGGAACAGTTAAAAGAGAAAGGATTTTCCCCGGAGATCTTTAGTCTGGGTAACGCCCAGATCCCCTTTTTCTCCCAGGCCGAGGCAGGAACGAAACCACCCGCAGTAGATGCCATGTGCAAAGCTTTTTGTAAGGCAGACCTGCATATCTGGATGACTCCTTTATATCATGGCAGCATGACCGGCGCCATGAAAAATTGCCTGGACTGGCTCGAGATGACAAGCAAGAACCAGCGTCCTTATTTAACAGGAAAGGTTGTAGCTTTGCTGTCCTGGGCGGACGGCACCCAGGCCATGCAGGGTATAAATGCGATGGATGCAGTGGCAAAGGCGCTAAGGGCTTGGGTTTTACCATATTCCCTGCCCATTTTGAAAGACAACCTGTATGACCCCGAAACCCGCGGGTTCACTGAGTTCTATAAAAATAAACTGGATACGATGGTGCAGTTACTGTGTGCGGCTAAATCGCATGTAGTGGCTGGTATTGAAGGATAAACAGATAAGGATAGGCCGGGAAACCGGTAAATAGCTAATTAAAACAAATTCTGAGTATGATAACCGTTTCAGAAAAAGCAGGAGAATATATAAAAGCGCTGATGGAAAAAGAACATCATGCGCCGGGCACCTTTGTACGGGTAGGCGTAAAAGGTGGTGGCTGCTCTGGTCTTGAATATGTGATGAAATTTGAAGCAACCGAAGAAGAAGGCGACCAGATTTTTGAAGATAAAGGCGTAAAAGTGGTAGTACAAATGAAAAGCCTCCTGTACCTGTATGGTACAGAACTGGACTATTCTGATGGACTCAACGGAAAAGGCCTCTACTTTAATAATCCAAATGCAACCAGAACGTGTAGCTGCGGCGAAAGCTTTGCGGTTTAAATATTAAACTTGTATGATCAACAGTAACGAAATAATTGATGATATAGCCAATAAGGAGTACGAGTTTGGCTTTAGCACCGATATTGAAATGGATATAGCTCCTCCGGGGCTGAATGAAGATATCATCCGTTTTATTTCGGCGAAGAAGAATGAGCCTGAATGGCTGCTGGAATGGCGCCTGAAGGGATTTGCCGCGTTTAAGAAAATGGAATTCCCGAAATGGCAGCACTTTGAAATGCCTAAGCTTGATCTGCAGGCACTTTCCTATTATGCCGCACCAAAGAAGAAAATACAGCTCAATAGCCTGGATGAAGTAGATCCGGAACTGCTGGCTACCTTCGCAAAACTGGGTATTCCCCTGAATGAACAGAAAGCCCTTACCGGTGTAGCCGTGGATGCCGTTTTCGACAGCGTTTCCGTAGCTACCACTTTCAAAGGAAAACTGAAAGAAATGGGCGTCATCTTCTGCTCTTTCGGTGAAGCAGTACAGGAACACCCCGACCTGGTAAAGAAATACCTGGGCAGCGTGGTTCCCCATACGGATAACATCTTCGCAGCACTCAACGCCGCCGTATTTTCCGATGGCTCCTTCGTTTACATTCCCAAAGGCGTACGCTGCCCGATGGAACTGAGCACTTACTTCCGTATCAATGCACAGAACACCGGACAATTTGAACGTACCCTGATCATCGCAGACGATAACAGCTATGTAAGCTACCTCGAAGGTTGCACCGCTCCCATGCGTGATGAAAATCAACTGCACGCCGCAGTAGTGGAACTGATAGCACTCGAACAGGCTGAAATAAAATACTCTACCGTACAAAACTGGTATCCCGGTGATAAAGACGGTAAAGGCGGTATCTATAACTTCGTTACCAAAAGAGGGATCTGCAAAGGCGCTGCCAGCAAGATCTCCTGGACACAGGTAGAAACCGGCTCCGCTATTACCTGGAAATATCCCAGCGTAATCCTGCAGGGCGATCACTCCGAAGGTGAATTTTACTCCGTGGCAGTAGTCCGTAACAAACAGATCGCTGATACTGGTACCAAGATCCACCACATCGGTAAAGGCACCAAAAGCCGCATCATCTCCAAAGGTATTTCCGCCGGCAGAGGCGATAACAGCTACCGCGGCCTGGTATCCGTTGGGCCACGTGCCGATAACGCACGTAACTTTACCCAGTGCGATTCCCTGCTCATCGGTAACCAATGCGGCTCCCACACCTTCCCGTACATCGAATCAAGGAACAAAACAGCCATGATCGAACACGAAGCCACCACTTCGAAAATCGGGGAAGACCAGATCTTCTACCTGAACCAACGTGGCATCGACAGCGAAAAGGCAGTTGCCCTGATCGTAAACGGCTATGTGAAGGAAGTACTGAACCAGCTCCCGATGGAGTTTGCAGTAGAAGCGCAAAAATTATTATCTATTACACTTGAAGGAAGCGTTGGATAACTCATTATCCAATTAATACATACAGAACGAAATAAAACAATCATGCTGACGATTAAAAATCTGCACGCAGAAGTAGAAGGGAAAAAAATTCTGAAAGGCATTAATCTCGAAATAAACAAAGGAGAAATGCACGCTATCATGGGACCTAACGGTTCCGGCAAAAGCTCACTGGCTTCTGTTCTGGCGGGACGTGATAACTACACTGTCACCGAAGGTGAAGTTTGGTTCAACGGCAAAAATCTGCTGGATATGGCTCCGGAAGAACGCGCCCGCGAAGGTGTTTTCCTCGCTTTTCAATACCCCGTAGAAATTCCAGGTGTTTCTAACCTCAACTTCCTAAAAACCGCACTGAACGAAATCAGGGCGTATAAAGGCCTCCCGGCCCTCGAAGCCAGGGAATTCCTGAAGCTGACCAAAGAAAAACAACAACTGGTCGATTTCCACTCCAACCTGATGAACCGTTCCCTGAACGAAGGATTCAGCGGTGGCGAAAAGAAACGTAACGAAATTTTCCAACTCGCTATGCTGAACCCACAGCTCGCCATATTGGATGAAACAGATTCCGGACTGGATATCGATGCACTGCGTATTGTTTCAAATGGTGTAAACAAATTACGCGATGCAGAAAAATCTTTCGTAGTGATTACTCACTATCAACGCCTGCTGGAGTATATCATACCTGACTTTGTGCATGTATTATACAACGGCCGTATCATTAAAACCGGTACCAAAGAACTGGCACTGGAACTCGAAGAAAGAGGATACGACTGGCTGAAAGAGGAATTACATTTGAAAGAATCTGTATAAAAAGAACTATGACAAGCGATATGATATTGCCATTTTACCAGGCGTTAACAGAAGATGTAAATGCACTGTCGGCACAGGCTCCCTCCCTCGCTACCGATACGCTGCAGGACATCCGCCGCAAGGCGCTGGAGCGTTTCTCTGCGATAGGCTTACCTACGCTGAAAACGGAAGCATGGCGCTACACGAATATTCAGCGCTACCTGAAAGAATTTCCTTATGAACTGCTCACCACTGCTTCGCCCGTTGCGGAAGAAGTAGTAAACAGCACCGCTATTCCTGAACTGGACTGCTACCGCATTGTGCTGGTAAATGGCCACCTCCAGGCGGATCAGTCTACCCTGCCGCAAGGCAAAGGTATCACCGTTGGAGCCATGAGTGCCCATACCACCACACCAGGCTTTGTTACTTATTTCAACGAACAGCACCACCTGGCCGCAGAATCACTGGCACAGCTCAATACAGCCCTCTTCGCAGATGGCCTGTATATCGAACTGGCCGCCAACACCGTGGTCGATAAACCCATACATGTAGTAAACGTTTACTCCTGTACAGCGCATGCCTTCATTCAGCCACGCCACCTGTGGATCCTGAACAGAAACGCTGCCGCCACCATCATCGAAACTTCCATTCACCCGGAAACCGCTGCCATCGCTTTTGCGAACAGTGTACTGGAAACCGTGGTACTGGAAAATGCAGAACTGTGGCACTATAATGTACAACAGGGCGCCGAAAGCTTCCGGGAAGTACATACCACTGCTGCACAGCAACACAAAGACAGCCGTTACCACCATTTTAATTTCACCCTGCCAAACACCCCGTTCACCCGTAACAACCTGAGCGTGGCCCTGAATGGCAGTCATACCGAAACTAATCTGAACGGTTTATATATTGCCAGCAAACACCAACATGTAGATAACCATACCTTTATGGATCACATCATGCCGGACTGCAACAGCAACGAACTGTACAAAGGCGTACTGCTCGATAACGCCAACGGCGTATTTACCGGCAAGATCCTTGTACACCAGGAAGCACAGAAAACAAATGCTTTCCAGCAGAACAATAACCTCCTGCTCGGTACCAAAGCGGACATCAATTCACAGCCTCAGCTGGAAATTTATGCCGACGACGTAAAGTGCAGCCACGGTTTTACTGCCGGTCAGTTCAGTGAAGAGTCCATGTTCTACCTCCGCTCACGCGGTATCGGCGAAGATGCGGCAAAAGCACTGATGGTAAACGCCTTCTCCCACGACATCACAGATGCAGTGAAGGTGCCTGCCCTGCAACATTTCCTGCAGACGCAGATTGCGGAGATCATGAATAACTAATTTTACGATGGAACATATTGCTAACATCATAACCGACGGCCTGGACGTAAAGCAGATCAGAAAGGATTTTCCTATCCTGCAACAACAGGTACATGGTAAACCGCTGGTATACTTCGACAACGGAGCTACCACGCAGAAACCACAGGTTGTAATAGACACGGAAGCCCGCTATTACGAAGAATATAACAGCAATGTGCACCGGGGTGTACATCACCTGAGCCAGGTAGCTACCAACGCATACGAAAAAGCCCGCATCACCATTGCAGGTTATATCAATGCCGCAGACCCGCATGAAGTCATCTTCACCGCAGGTACCACCGCCGGCATCAACCTGGTAGCCAATACCATGAGCCGCCGCTTCCTCCAGCCGGGCGACAGCGTCATCATTTCCGCCATGGAACACCATAGTAATATAGTGCCCTGGCAGATAGCCTGCGAAGAAACCGGCGCCACACTCAAGGTAATTCCTATCAACGACCGCGGCGAACTCCAGATGGACGCATACAAAGCCATGCTGGATGATTCCGTGAAAATAGTAGCCGTTACCTACGTTTCCAATACCATGGGAACCGTAAACCCGGTACAGGACATTATAACGTTAGCGCATGCACGCAATATACCGGTACTGCTCGATGCCGCCCAGGCGATCCAGCATATCAGTATCGATGTGCAGGCACTCGACGTGGATTTCCTGGCTTTCTCCGGCCATAAAATTTATGGCCCTACCGGCACCGGCGTACTCTATGGCAAAAAAGAATGGCTCAATAAACTGCCCCCCTACCAGGGCGGCGGCGATATGATTAAAACCGTTACTTTCGAAAAAACAATCTATAACGAACTGCCGTATAAATTTGAAGCCGGTACCCCCAACATTGCCGGTGGCATCGCATTGGGCGCGGCTATCGAATACCTGCAGCAAACCGGGATCTCCAAAATCCAGCAATGGGAAGAAGAGCTGATGGAATATGCCATGCAGGAACTACGCCAGATCGATGGCATTCGTTTTATCGGAGACGCCACAGAAAGAAGCGGTGCCATCTCCTTCCTGGTACACAACATCCACCCGTTTGATATGGGTGAACTGCTGGATCAGCAAGGCATCGCCGTAAGAACAGGACACCACTGCACCGAACCACTGATGGATATCTTTAAAATCCCCGGTACCGTGCGTGCATCCCTTTCTTTCTATAATACCAAAGAAGAAATAGACAAACTGGTAGCCGGCATAAAAAGAGCCGCCGCCATGCTTTTGTAAACAGGTGAATATGACGATTCAGGAAATACAGGAAGAAATAATATCCGATTTTTCGGTGATGGGCAGCTGGGAAGATAAATACGAATATATCATCCAGCTGGGTAAGGAATTACCGCTCATCTCAGAAGAATTTAAAACGCCGGACAATCTCATCAAAGGCTGCCAGTCACGCGTGTGGCTGCATACAGAGCTGAAAGACGGGAAACTGTTTTTTACCGGCGACAGCGATGCCGTTATCACCAAAGGCCTCGTAAGCCTGATGATCTATGTACTTTCCGGTCATACGCCACAGGAAATTGCCGCAGCAGACATTTATTTTATCGATGCCATCGGCTTGAGCAGCCATCTCTCCCCCACCCGCTCCAACGGGTTGCTGAGTATGCTCAAACAAATGAAGCTGTACGCCATCGCCTACCAGGCTAAAATTAATCAGCAATGAGTGAAGCAATATTAAGAGAACAGATAGAAGCACAGCTCAAAACCGTATTCGACCCGGAAATCCCGGTGAACATATGGGAACTTGGACTGGTATACAAAGTAAAGATCAAGGAAAATAACAGGATCGGTATCGATATGACCCTTACCGCTCCCGGCTGCCCCGTAGCCGGCGATATTATCCGGGAAGTAGATGAAAAGATAAGAAATATAGAAGGCGTTTCCGATGTGGATGTGCACCTTACTTTTGATCCACCCTGGACAAAAGAAATGATGAGTGAAGAAGCTAAACTGGAACTCGGCTTTCTGTAAAACAACCTAATACTTACATACTAAAACCAAATATCAGATACACTGCGTAGTGTTACCTGATATTTGGTTTTTTATTTTATGGAATTATTTACTTTGCGCTTTAAATCGTTAATCCATTGAACCTATCCGACGAACAAGTGCTTGCTATGGCGCCTGATGAATCTTCCCGTAAATCCGGGAAGGACCTGGCTAACCCGGCTAAATGGGTTAGTAAAGGCGTCAGCGATATAGCGTTATGGGGCGAATGCCAGGGCAGCGGCAGCAAACCATACCAGACACAGATAGACACCGGCAACATGGCATTCAAATGCAGTTGCCCCAGCCGTAAGTTTCCTTGCAAACACGGACTGGGCCTGCTGTTGCTCTACTCCAGACAACGGGCTTCCTTCCCGGAAGCAACACCGCCCTCCTGGGTAAGCGAATGGCTCGCCAAACGCGCCGAAAAAGATGAGAAGAAAAATACACCCGCCACTGCAACAGAGAAGCAGCCGGATACCTCCGCCCAGGCCAAAAGGCAACAAGCACGCATGCAGAAAGTAAGCGACGGCGCCGCAGAACTCCTCCGCTGGATAAAAGATCTCGTGCGCAACGGTATCATGGACATGCCCGAAAAAGATCCGGCTTTCTTCGAAAATATGATCCGCCGCATGGTAGATGCACAGGCCCCCGGCCTCGCCGCCATGATGCGCGAACTGGCAGACATCAGCTACTTCCACGACGGATGGCAGTCCGTTTTCATCACCCAGCTCACACGCATTTACCTCGTTATACAAGGCTATCAGCACCTCAGCGATCTCCCGCCCGCACTGCAGCAGGATATCCGTACCCTCGCCGGTTTTTCTACCTCACAGGAAGAACTGAAGGAACAAAACGGTATCACCGACACCTGGCAGGTACTGGGAAAACAAACTACGGAGGAAGACCGCCTCGTGGTGGAACGCTACTGGCTATACGGCATAAATACCAAACGTCCCGCACTGATACTGCAGTTTTATGTACGCGGACAAAGCACCATCGCCAATACCCTCACGCCCGGCAACGCCATCAATGCGGAACTGGTATTTTATCCTTCCGCAGCACCGCTGCGCGCACTGATCAAACAACAGGTAACAGTGCCGGCAAACCACACCTTCAACGGCTACGCCGGATGGCAGGAAGTAGTAACCGCACAAACCGCCATCAATGAAGTATTGCCCCTGTATAACGACCAGGTATATACGATCGCAGACCTTACCCCTGTCTGGCACGCGGATCAATGGTGGCTACAGGACAGCCGCCAGCAACTGATGGCCATGAAAAAAACTTTCCAGCACACCTGGAAATTGCTGGCGCTGAGCGGGGGAACACCCCTCCACATGGCAGTTACAGGTAAAGAAACCCAATATGAACCCATTGGCGTTTGGCATGAACAGGAATATAAAATATTATAATGGAGCACTGGCATCAACTCATTAATACCGCCTTGCTGGGCACCGCTAAAAAGCCGGTGGATAGCACCGGTATGAACGGCCCCCTGCAACAGGCAGCCCACACCATCCTCGCAGGCGCGGATACAGATAAAGAAGATAAGTTCCTGCAACTGGCAGCAGTGCTCTACAACTACCGCCTGAGCGGTACGCAACCCGTTACCGCCAATGTAGCACCCATGAAAGTGTGCCCGCCGGAAACAAAACCTTATTGCAAGCCCGCCGCCATAAGAGTACTGCAACAGGTACTGGAAACCGAAAGCATCCAGCTGCTGCAGCTATGGCTCGAATACTGCGCCAAGGCGAATGTACTCCTGCCACCGGCGCAACTGCCCGTGATGCTCGACAAAGGCTGGCGGAATAAATCATTGCGCGCATTGATCGCCGCTACAGGCGGGCAACGTGCGGAATGGCTCGGGCACTTTAACCCCGACTGGAACTTTTCACGCGTAGCGGATACCATCGAAGACAGATGGCAGAACGGCGCCACCGCACAGCGTTTTGAAGCGCTGAAGGAATTGCGTGCAACCGATCCCGTTATGGCGCGCACCTGGCTGGAGCAATCCTGGCCCAAAGAAAGCGCGACTGTGAAAACGGAACTGCTCTCGGTACTGGAACAACCCGCTCATCCCGCAGATATTCCCTGGCTGGAATCACTGCTCACGGAAAAAAGCAAACAGGTAAAAGAAACCGCCACCCGCATCCTGAAAAAACTGCCCGGCTCCTCCCTCCACGAAAAATACTGGCAGATCGTGGCCGGCGCCATACAACTCGATGAATACGGCCAGGTAACCGTAGCGCTCCCGGAAATAACAGACGACAGCATCTTCCAGAGCGGCATCGAAAAACTCAGCAACGATAAAAGCATCACGGATGAAACACACATCCTCTACCAGCTGATCAGCTTCGTACACCCGGCCCGCTGGGAAGAACATTTTAACCGGAATACGGAAAGGGTCATCGCTCTCTTCCAGCTGCAGGAATCGCTGAAACCTTTTATCCCTGCACTGGTGCTGGCTATTGCCTGGTTTGAAGACAAAGCGCGCGCCGTTTCCTTTATGGAGCACAGCGAAACTTTTTATATAGATATCATCCCCCTGCTGCCGCCGGAACAACAACAGCAGTTCAGTGAAAAGTTCTTTGATGAACACCCGGACTCCATTATCCAGTACGCCTGCAACAACCAGGAAGAATGGAGCCTCCCATTGTGTACCCGGATCTTCAAATATGCGGCCACACAGCCTTACACCTACAATCAGCAATTCATGAATAATCATATCCGGCAAATACCGGTGGCGATAGCCGCTACCCTGGATGATATCACGCCCGTAGAGGCCTATCACACCGGTTACTGGAATAATATCAAAGTTCACCTGGGCCGGCTGCTCCAGGCAAAAAGCCAGATACAATCACTTTAAATCCAAACACATTAATCAACATACCATGTCAGACATTTTACGTTACCACGCCGAACAACTGTACGCACAGGAGCTGGAAGAACTGAAAAAAGACGACGCAGGGAAGCGTCCGCAAAACTGGTTACTGCCGCCACAAGCGGTAGTTACTTACCTGATCGGCGGGAAACTGAAGAACGGTTTTGAAATCACCCCTAAATATATTGGCAGCAAACGCCTCATGGAAATAGCCGTGGCTACCCTCGCCACCGACAGGGCACTGCTGCTGTATGGTTTGCCAGGCACCGCCAAAAGCTGGGTGAGCGAACACCTGGCCGCAGCCATCAGTGGCGATTCCACGCTCATCATTCAGGGCACCGCCGGTACCAGCGAAGAAAGTGTGCGCTATGGCTGGAACTATGCCCGCCTGCTGGCAGAAGGCCCTACCCGGAATGCCCTGGTGGAAACCCCGGTGATGCGCGCGATGCAGGAAGGCAAAATTGCCCGCATAGAAGAACTTACCCGCATCGGCGCCGATGTGCAGGATACCCTCATCACTATCCTGTCGGAAAAAACACTTCCCATTCCTGAACTGAATACGGAAGTACAGGCGACCAAAGGATTCAATATCATTGCTACCGCCAACAACCGCGATAAAGGCGTAAATGAATTATCCAGTGCGCTGAAACGCCGCTTCAATACCGTTATCTTGCCTGTTCCGGATTCGATGGAGGAAGAAATTGATATTGTAAGAAGGAGGGTGGAAAGCTTTGAAAAAACGATGGACCTGCCGGCAGAAAAACCTGCGGTGGAAGAAATCCGCCGCATCGTTACCATCTTCCGCGAACTCCGCAACGGCGTTACCCTCGATGGAAAAACCAAGCTGAAGTCGCCCGGCGGCACCCTCAGCACCGCTGAAGCCATTTCAGTGGTGAATAATGGTCTCACCCTGGCCGCCTGGTTCGGCGATGGCACCCTCAATGCTGCGGATCTCGCAGCCGGCATCATCGGCGCTGTCGTGAAAGATCCCGTTCAGGATAAACTGGTTTGGCAGGAATATCTTGAAACAGTGGTGAAAACACGGGAGGATTGGAAAGACGTGTACCGCGCCTGCCGTGACCTCGCTTAACAGCAGGTCCGCCTTTAAAGCGGGGATGAAGCGTATCAAGTCCACCTTTACTAAGGGTCAAAGCGGGGCATACGCCCTATCAAGTCCACCTTTACGAAGGGTATAAAGCATGGTTTAAACGCTGTTACCACGTGAAAACGCCTGCTTTACTACTTTAGTTTTTACTTTAATAGTGATTTCATAAATCAGTCATAATGTGCCTATTACACAATACTTGTTTAGAAATTACTTTCAGTATAATTTCCGGGAGATGCCGAACTGCTGGCACTCCATTCATTTGTTAATATGATAGACGTATGTCCGTACATATATTAGGTATCCGGCACCACGGCCCTGGCTCCGCCAGGAATGTAAAAGCTTTCCTGGAAGAGCTGGAGCCGGATATTGTGCTGATCGAAGGACCACCGGAAGCAGATGCCTTGCTGCAATGGGCTGGTCATGAAGAGCTGCAACCACCCGTGGCCATCCTGGCTTATCAGCCAGATAGTCCGCAGAAAGCCTGCTTCTATCCGTTTGCGGCCTTCTCACCGGAATGGCAGGCCATGCTGTACGCTAAAACCCACCGCATTCATGCCCGCTTTATGGACCTTCCCCTGGCCCATGTATTCGGCATGGAAAACGAAGCCGCGGCAAAAAGAGCAGCCGGCGCTCAAAAAGAGGAAGCTCAAAAAGAAGCAACTGAAAATACAACACCAGGGGAAGACATGCCTCCCGCGGAACTGAACTCCGCCTTGAATGCTGCCACAAAAGCATTCAACGCGGAAGAACTGGACCTGGAATTTCTCCCGCCATCCCCGCAGGACCCGGTCGCCCACCTGGCCCATGCCGCCGGCTACGACGACGGCGAACGCTGGTGGGAACATATGTTTGAATACCGCCTCGGACAGGAGCAGGTATTTGAGGCGGTGCATGACGCCATGCACGCCCTTCGGGAAGAACTCCCCCGTCGATATGACCGGAAAGAAGCCCTCCGCGAAGCCTGGATGCGGAAGTGCATCCGCCAGGCAGAAAAGGAAATGTTCCAGCGGATAGCCGTCATATGCGGCGCCTGGCACGCACCGGCGCTGCAAACCATGCCCAAACAAAAAGATGATAACGACCTGCTGAAAGGCCTCCCCAAAACAAAAGTGGAATGCACCTGGATACCATGGACATATAGCCGCCTCAGTTATGAAAGCGGCTATGGCGCCGGCATCCCCTCACCGGGATGGTATGAACACATCTGGGAATACCCTGCCGATGATGGTACCCGCTGGATGGCACTGGTAGCAAAGCTTTTCAGGGAGCAGCAACAGGATACCTCCGTGGCCCACGTAATGGAAGCGGTACGCCTGGCCAACGCCCTGGCGGCCCTCCGTCATTATCCCAGACCCGGACTGGAAGAACTCAACGAGGCCACCCTCAGTGTGCTCTGCAACGGGGAAAGTATCCTCATGCAACTGATCCGCGATGAACTGATTGTGCGCAACCGGATCGGGAAAGTACCCGCAGAAGTGCCTACGCCTCCTCTCCAGGCCGATATTTCCCGGTGGCAGAAAAAACTGAGGCTGCCGCAAACAGCCGACTTTAAAGACTATACCCTCGACCTCCGGAAAGACACAGACCTGGAAAGAAGTATTTTCCTCCACCGCCTGCAACTGCTGGAAATATACTGGGGAAAACGATTCGAGGTGTCCGGGAAAGGGACCTTTAAAGAACAATGGCGCCTCCAATGGGCCCCCGCCTTTTCCATTGATATCATTGAAAAAGGCAGTTGGGGAAATACCGTAGCAGAAGCTGCTACCAGCTTTGTTACCAACACCGCCAATAATACCGGCACCCTGCAGCAGGTATGTAAAATGCTGGAATCAGCTATCCCTGCAGAACTCCCCGCTGTAGTGGAAGTATTGATCCACCGGATCAACAACCTCGCTGCTGCTTCCGGCGATGTGCTCCAGCTGATGGAAGTAATTCCCTCACTGGTGAATATCAGCCGCTATGGCAACGTGCGTAAAACAGATGCGGCGCTGGTCAGCAACATCACCGAAAGCATGATCGGCCGCATCTGCATCAGCTTACCCGCTGCCTGCACCGCCGTTGCCGATGATGCCGCACTCCCGCTGCTGGATCTCTTCTTTGCCATGAACGACGCCATTAACCTCATACAGGATAATGCCCTCACCACCTCCTGGCAGGAAACGCTGCTGGCCATTTCCCGCAACGCGCAATCGGCCCCCATGATAGCCGGCTACGCTTCACGGCTGCTATTCGACGGCAAAATAATGACGGGGGAAACATTGGTAAAAGCTTTCAGTGTATCCATGTCCGTAGCCAATCCGCCCGCACTGGCAGCGGCCTGGCTGGAGGGCTTCCTCAGGGGCAGCGGCACCCTGCTGCTCCTGGATGAAGAGTTGTGGGGCATGGTGCATAATTGGGTTTCCCAACTGGAAAATGATATTTTCATACAGGTATTGCCGTTATTACGCCGCACCTTTTCTAACTTTACCGCCCCGGAACGAAAAAAACTGGGCGACAAAGTGAAACACGGCGGAAATGGAACCAGCATAAAAGCAACTACCACAGGGGATATAGATCATGACCGGGGCGCCCGGGGCATCCCCGTAGTGATGCAGCTGCTGGGATTTAAAGACGCTAAATTATTACCGGATGGAGCATGAAGAACAGGTTCGCAGGTGGCGGCTCGTGCTGGGTGGATCCCAGAATGACGGTACCTCCTTCCCGTTAAATAAAACGGACCTGCAGTTGGACAAAACACTGGAAGCCCTGTATGACAGCACCAGGCAGGGAGGACTAGGACCATCCTCTCCAAACGTAAGCCGCTGGCTGGGCGATATCAGGAGCTACTTTCCCGCCTCTGTAGTGCAGGTAATGCAACAGGACGCCCTCAAGCGCCTGAACCTCACCCAGATGCTCTTCGAAAAAGAGATGCTGGAAAACATAGAACCCGATGTACATATGGTGGCTACCCTGATGACTTTGAGCAAGGTTATCCCGGAAAAAACCAAAGACACCGCCCGGCAGGTAGTGAAAAAAGTGGTGGATGAACTGATGCGGAAACTGGCACAACCTACCCAACAGGCCATCACCGGCAGCTTAAACCGCAGCGCACGCAACCGGCGCCCACGGCATAACGAGGTGAACTGGCCGCTTACCATCCAGAAAAATCTGCAACACTATCAACCGGAGTATAAAACCATCATCCCTGAAACACTGATCGGGTACGGCCGCAAACGGTCGGCGCTAAAAGAAGTGGTATTATGCCTGGATCAAAGCGGATCAATGGGTACGTCTGTCGTTTATTCTGGTATCTTTGGGGCTGTAATGGCTTCTATCCCGGCGCTAAAAACGCAGATGGTGGTTTTTGATACCGCCGTGGCAGACCTTACAGAAGAATTGCAGGACCCGGTGGAACTGCTGTTCGGCGTGCAACTGGGCGGAGGTACAGATATCCATGCCGCACTGAAATACTGCGCGCAGATCATCACCAAACCGGCAGACACCGTACTGGTATTGATCACCGATCTCTTTGAAGGAGGAGATGAAAAAAATATGCGGAAACGCTTTACCGAACTTGCAGCAGCGGGTGTACAGGTAATCGTACTGCTGGCGCTGAACGATGAAGGCGCCCCCAGCTACGATCATGAGAATGCCCAATTCCTGGCAAACCTCGGAATACCCGTATTCGCCTGCTCACCGGACAAATTTCCGGAGATGATGGCCTGCGCATTGAGCAAACAGGATGTTGCACAATGGGCAGCAAAAGAAGATATTGTGCTGAAAAAATAATCTGAATCTATCTATACCCTTATGCCATACAAAAAGGAAACTATACTACCTCTTGTTGAAAAACTGAAACAACTGAATGACTATGAAAACATCGCAGGCACTATACAGTCCGGGGTAGATTTCCTTACAGGGCACACCTATGAAACACCGGTATTTCCCACCGCTGAAACCGCCCGGCAAATGGGACATTTCATCTCCCTGCTGCAAATTCCCGACCATTGGGACGACAACGACCGGCTCATACTAAAGCTGATTTCACCGCCGCTTACCTGGAACGAATGCAGGGAAACCTTCCTGACAACCATCATTCCGATGATGGACATGCCCGGCACCTCCTCCTCCATCGTACTGCGGTTCAGCTATTTTACCAGCTACCTTCAGCAACGGGGCTGTACGCCGGAAGAAATCGGCTCCCTCATGATCAGTTATTCCAGGGACGGCAACAACTTCGACCTTGCACCGCTGAAATTCACGCCCCTGCGTAAATTTCTGCAGGACCTGATCAAAAGCGCGGAACCTCATGTGATCAACGCCTACGTAAACACCTGGCGTAAAAAAGGATGGAACTCCCTCTTCTTCCGGCTTCTTACCAAAGGACACCCGGACCGGGAAATGGAATACCTGGAAAGCATTCTCCTGCTGCCGGAATACCTCCCGGATCAACAGGCCGTGTCCCGCGTATTACTGCAAAACAACCCGGGCAAGTATGAACCGCTGATCGAGAAAACAACTACACAACTGGCCGCACTACCCGATTATGCCGCCGCCGTCAGTGGTTATTATCTTCTCGCCGGTCATCTCCCCGAAAAATATAACCAACGGCTGTTGAAAGCAGCCTGCAATTACCTGGAAAGGCAGGTTGCCGGCCCGTACACACCGGAATCGGGCTACTCAAAGGTAACCGGGAACATACCACCCAACAACATGCCCCCCGGCGTGCTGGCGGTGCGCGGCTTGCTGCACCTCGACCGCCCCGCAGCCGTTCCGTATCTCGCTGGCCTGCTTGCTCAAAAACGGTCCCTCCACCCGGAAGCCTTCCAGGTGCTGGCAGACGAATTACAGGAACAGGCAGCGCCTATGCTGCTGCACGCACTGGAAAATGATTACGACGCCAGAACAATACTCCCGGTGCTCTCCCAGCTGGACAAGGCACTGTATATTGATCAGCTCTGGCCATACACCCTGCATAAACTGAAATCAGTTCGTACGCTCGTTGCCGTTATACTGGCGGAACACCCGCAGGCGCTGGAAAGAGCGGCGGAATTACTGGGGCATAAGAAAGCCGATCAACGCTTAACCGCCGTACAGATCCTGTCTAAACTCGACCATGAGCATGCCCGCGAACTGCTGCAACAGGCACTCCACAAGGAAGTAAACGACGATGCACGCGACCTGATGCTGGAAACACTGGGAGGACATACCCTCACAGATACCGACGACCTGGTGCTCGTTACCAGGCTGGTGATGTTTGCAAAGAAAAGGCACAAACTCTCCAAACCGGCAGAGAAATGGCTGGACGACAAAGCCCTGCCGCCACTCTACCTGCTGGATGGTACGGTGATGACCACCGATATGATGCGCTTCCTTATTTACCGCATGTCGAGGGTAACGGAAGTACACGCCGACGTGGAAGCGAAACCACTGCTGCGTTTGATCGACCGGTCCCGCAGCGGCGACTTTGCCCGCGCACTCTATAAAGCATATGCCGACCAGGGCGGCGACCTGAAGCTAAAGTACCTCATGACCCTCACCGCCCTGCTGGGAGACGACCTGCTGGCCGATACCCTGCGGGAAGACATACAACTCTGGATTACCACCAAACGGCTCAAAATGGCGGAACACGGCGTGGGCGCACTGGCCCTCCATGGCAGCAATAAAGCGCTCCGCGAAGTGGAATTCTTCTCACGCAGGTACCGCTTCCGTAAAGCAGTAGTGGGCGCCGCAGCCCTCCGGGCGCTGGAGCTGACGGCCACTGAAAGAGGTCTCACGCTGCAGGAGCTGATCGATTCAATAGTGCCTGATTTTGGCTTCGATGGCCTGTACAGGTCCTTCGAAGTGAAAGGCGAAACATACCGCGCATTCCTCGACAGTAACTTTAAACCAGCTTATATCAATGATAAGGGCCGCCGCCTGAAAGCGATCCCGGTAGCCACTCCCAGGGAAATCAGGAATGCTTTCAAAGCACTGCCAAAGGAAATGTCCGATACCATCAAAGTACAAACACAGCGACTGGAACTTTTCCTGGAAGAACAAAGAAAATGGAGCGCTGCAAAATGGCAGGCCGTATTCCGGCATAACCCGGTGATGTCCGTTTTCGCCACAAGGCTTGTCTGGGCGTTATTCGATGAAGGCGATCAGCTGATCACCGCCTTCTACTGCGATGAAAACATAACGCCACGGACGCTTAACGGCGACCTGGTTACGCTTCCGGAAAATGCGCAGGTAAGGATATTGCATCCCATTCACCTGGATACAGCGACCCTGCAGCAATGGAAAGATAAATTCAAAGCGCAGCCGGTGTTCCCTCAGCTGGACAGGCCCGTAACCCTGCCGCAAAATTATGCGGTAGAATACGATTATGGCGACGCCTCTATGGAAAACGGATTACCAAGCGGTTATATGGAACAGGAAGGTTAATGGCGCAGTTCTTTTAAATCACGGGATTTTATTGTATTTTTTCACCTTAACCAAGTGAACAATAAAAATCTACGTATGTTAAAACTACGCTCCACACTGGCATTTGCCGGCCTGCTGCTGCTGTCGGTAAGTACCATGCCCCTGCAGGCAATCAATATTATTCCGCAGCCGTCGGAAGTAAAAACATTATCCGGCACATTCTCTTTATCCGGCGCCACTGCCATCATTCCAGGCAAGTGCGCCGGCGAGGCCAACCAGCTGCAACAAGCATTACAGGAAACATATGGCCTCTCTCTCACACTGAAACCTGCTGCCAAAAACAACTACATCCGCTTCTCCCTGGACGCAAAACTGGAAAAGGAATTAGGCAAGGAAGGCTACCAGCTGCAGGTAACGCCTGATAACATCACCATCACCGCGGCAACTTCAACCGGTGTGTTTTATGGTATCCAGTCTTTACGCCAGCTCATTACCGCCAACGGCAGCGCATATACGATTAATGCCGTGTCCATCAAAGACAAGCCCCGCTTCGGCTGGAGGGCGTTTATGCTGGATGAGGGCCGCTACTTCAAAGGCGGCGAAACCGTAAAACACCTGCTGGATGAAATGGCGCTGCTGAAAATGAACGTTTTCCACTGGCACCTCACCGACGACCAGGGCTGGCGCATTGAAATCAAAAAGTATCCACTGCTTACCACTGTGGGCAGCAAACGTGATTCCACCCAATCCGGTACATGGAACAGCAAAGTATACGACGGCAAACCCCACGAAGGGTTTTATACGCAGGAACAGATTAAAGACATTATCAAATACGCGGCAGACAGGCACATTACCATTGTTCCTGAAATAGAAATGCCGGGCCATTCCAGCGCAGCCATTGCTGCTTATCCCTGGCTTGGCACCACACACACGCCTATCAAGGTTCCGGGTAAATTCGGTGTGCACTACGACGTTTTCAATGTGTCTGATCCCAAAGTGATCGCCTTCCTGGAAGATGTGTTGCAGGAAGTGATTGCCCTGTTCCCCTCCAAAGTAATCCATATTGGCGGCGACGAAGTAAAATACGACCAGTGGAAAGCAGATGCCGGGGTGAACGCCTATATGAAAGCCCATAAACTGGGTTCTCCTGCCGACCTGCAGATTGCTTTCACCAATAATATCTCCAACTACCTGGCAGGCAAAAAACGCCGTATGGCCGGCTGGAATGAAATTATGGGCACAAAACTGCATGAGTTCACTGATAGCAAAGATGTTTCCGCAACGGAAAAACTCGCAGCCGGTACCATTGTGCAATTCTGGAAAGGGGAGCTGAAACTGATCACCGATGCGGTGTCCAAAGGATACGACGTGATCAACTCCTATCACGCCATGACGTACCTGGATTACAGCTACAAGGAAATATCACTGGAAAAAGCCTACAGCTTTGATCCCATCCCGGAAGGCCTTGATCCGAAGTTCCACAGCAAAATACTGGGTAGTGGCTGCCAGATGTGGGGCGAATGGATTCCGGATGTAAAAACAATGAACCACCAGGTGTTTCCCCGCCTGGCGGCTTATGCGGAAGATGGCTGGACCATTCCCGCCAATAAAAACTTCACACAGTTCTCCGACGCACTGCAATACTTCTATACCCGCTGGGATAAGGAAGGTATTCAGTACAATAAATAATTGTATAAAAGCTATTGCAGCCTGGTATGGCTGCAATAGCCTTTATTTCGCCGGCACCAGCTTCAGGGTGTCGCCTGCCTTTTGCAGGTGATAAATGATAATCCCTTTGGTGTTTGCAGTTAACGCATCAGGATCACCTTCCCTGAACGCCGGAAAAGTACGTACCAGCGTTTTCTCTTTTATAAAAAATGTATCCTGTCCCCTGTAATCCTTTTGCTGCATGGTATCCAGGGAGAAGGTATTAATCCTTGTAACCTTAGGCCGTCCTATTTCAAAAGCATAGATCTTACCAAACCGGCCGGTACCCTCCGATAACATTTGCAGGTAAAGCTCCGGTTTACCGTTTCCATCCAGGTCTGCGATCATCATATTTTTCAGCTGCCCTTTCACGTCATGCTCAATGGTGCTGTCCGCCTGTGTAGAATCCTTTTTGCTGCCTACCGCCAGGATAAGATCCCGCATACTGCCGGTACCGGTGGCAATCGCCGAAATGCGGTAATCCCCGTAGGTGGTATCTAACGATATGCTTTCCGATTTTTCTTCCGGCACGCCCTGAACCGGTGCATTGGCCGAATCTTTGGCTGCCCGCTCCTGTTCATTCTGCATCGGGCTGTTACATGCGGTGCAAATTACCACCGCTAACAGCGATAACCTGAAAAATATATGATCCATATGCTGCTGATTTAAAAGCCCGGCGGCCGGTTAGCGGCCGGAACTGCCTGTCATCAATGCTTTTTATGTTTGTTAGCTTTGGTGTCTTTGCTGTTGTGCGTGGTGTCGCTGCCTTTATAATCCTGTTCTTCATTTTTCCTGCTGTCAAGATTATCCCTGATTTCGGGACGTGGCATATTGGAAAAAGACTGTTGTTTACTTTGCCGGGTGTTCTCATTTCTGGTGCCTTTCATAAGATAAATTTTTGGTGAACAATATCTTAAGCGCCACAAAAGCAGTGCCTCACGTTCTTCCGCCCGTCCATAGGGGTATACGGTATGGGATAACGTGTCTATCACTCCACTGTTTGACGTGCAATATCCACAGTAAAAACGGGGAACAAATAACGCAACGATAAGATAACTGAAATATTGTCAGCAGCTTACATCAACAGTGCTCTGCCGCTGGAAAGGGCGCATGATATCTGCTTATTAATACCTGAACAAATTTATTTTTTTATGAAAAACCTACCAGCTACCATCGGCCTTATAAGCACGCTTACCCTCCTCTTTTTCTTCAGGGGTACTCCGGACAAAGCACAGGCGGCTCCGGTAAAGCCAGCTCAGATTGATCAGATTGAAGTATTTGCACAGGACACTTTTCCGCCTAAGCCAATGGATACCGTCATGAAACACAAGAAGAAAAAAGATAAGAAAGGAGATACTTCCTGGCCACAGAAAAGAGATACTTTATTCAGATGATTTTAGCGGAGGGGAATCTCCCCTCCTTTTTATTGTTCGAGGGTACCAAATAACCCATTCTTATAATCCTGTATTGCCTGCTCCGTTTCTTCCGCAGTGTTCATTACAAAATTATCTTTTGCCGCCACGGATTCATTGATCGGCTCTGCGCAAAGGTATAACAGGCGGGTATTTTCAAGTGCTGAAATATGAATGTCCGGTTGCTCATCATCCTTATCAAACACCACCAGGTGATAGCCTGATACAGCGGTTCCATTCACTTCTATTTTTCCATCCACTACATATAACAACGTCCAGTACCCACGTGTAGCCGTAAGCGTTACAGCTTTTCCTGCTTCCACATTTCCCCAGATGGCGGTGATGGGCGTAAAGTTTTTTAACGGCCCGGTTTTACCTTCATAATCGCCGCCCACCAGCGTGAGGTGCACGCCTTCTTTTACCGCTACTGCGGGCATTTCTGTTCCTTTGATATACTGGTACCAGGGATCTTCTGCTTTATGCGCTGCAGGCACATTAAACCAGAGCTGCAATAGTTCATAGTGGCCCCCTTTCTTCAGAAATTCTTCCGACGGGCCTTCACTATGCAAAATGCCCTTCCCGGCAAACATCCATTGTACGTCGCCCGCGGTAACGGTCATGGCATTACCGGCATTATCGCGGTGATATCCCTGCCCCTGCAGCATAAAGGTAACCGGTGCAAATCCGCGATGTGGATGCGGATGCAGCCTGTCTTCCGGCGATCCCGGCGCAAAATACTTTGCCGGCATATGATGCACCACAATAAACGGGTTGGCAAACCGGAACTGCATGGTAGGCAGCGATTGTCTTACGACTTCCGTATCTGTAATATGTTTTTCGCGTCCTTCAAGGACGTGGAGGATTTTCTTCTCCATAAAAATTATTTTATCGGATCAGTTTTAATCTGGCTTTTTCCACGGAGCTGCGGAACATTTTCAGGATCAGTACTTCATAATTTTCAATGATGATCACTTCTCCTTCCCTCGGAATATTTCCATGGATGTAGTTGATTAAACCCGAAAGGGTTTCATAATGTTCACTTTCCGGCAGGGGATCGGGTAATAATTCATTGATATCTGCCAGGTATTCATGCGCATCTACAATAAAATTATCATCTTTCTGCTCTACAATCGGCGTTTCATGGTCATGTTCATCCTGTATGTCGCCTACCAGTTCCTCCAGGATATCTTCCATGGTAACAATTCCCTCTGTATCGCCAAATTCGTTGGTCACTACCGCCATTTGCAGGCGTTGTCCCTGGAAGGTACGCAGCAGGTCTTTTATTTTCATGCTGTCCGGCACATAAAATACCGGCTTCATGATATCCTTAATATTATGCAATGTTTTTTCATGCACGCCTTTCACCACATCTTTGGTATACACCACGCCTTTCAGTTCATCGAGCGAACCGCTGGATACGGGGTACCTGGAGTAACCATCCCTGATCACCTGGTCTATCAGCTGATCCAGCGGGAGGTTGATGTCGAGGGAGGATATGTCTTTCCGGTGGGTGAGGATTTCCTTTACGCGGCTGTCGTCGAACATAAATACATTCTGGATCAGTTCCCGTTCGGTTTCCTCGATAGCGCCACCTTCCTGGCTTTCAGAAATGATCAGCTTCAGTTCTTCTTCCGAATGGATTTCTGATTCCCCGGCCGGTTTAATACCCATAAGGCGGAGAATACTGTTGGCCAACCCGTTGAGCAGCCATATAAAAGGACGGAAAATCACAAACAGCGCCCGCAGCGGGATAGCTACCACCAGCGTGGTGGGCAGCGGTTTACGGATAGCCATTGATTTGGGAGCCAGCTCCCCGAAAACGATATGCAGGATGGTAATAATAGTGAAAGCAACGGCTACGGCAATTACATGGGTAGCGGCCATTGAAATGGTAACACCGAGACTTTCCATCAGCCGGAGTACGATGGCCGTCATCACCGATTCACCTACCCAGCCAAGTCCCAGTGAAGCCAGGGTAATTCCCAGCTGTGTGGCCGCCAGGTACCCGTCCAGGTTATTCAGGATGCTTTTGGCGGCGGCGGTAGCTCTTTTGCCGGTCAAACCGCCTTTACTGTTGATTTGGGAGGAACGTACTTTAACAATGGCAAATTCTGCCGCAACAAAGAATCCGTTTAATAATACTAATATAATTGTCCAGAAGAGTTGCCAAAGCATGTAGTTGTTAAATTGGTTCGCAACCCCAAATATAGGTAAATCAATTTTTATACGTTCGGGTATTTTGAAGAATTACAGATTATAAATTAAAATTCCGGGAGATATATTCCGGATTTTACCTTCCTGATATGCAATTTTTTTCAATCAGTCTACTTATTTCATAGAGTTTATGTATTTTGTGGGGAATTAAGGCTGGCACATTATTAAAAAATGGAGAAAGAACTTACTACCCTTGCTGCACCTGCAGTTCCGGACACAAACGAATCAAATGCTGCAACGCCGCAGGAAAGCGTCAACTTTAGAAAACAGCGCTGGATTTATGGTATAGCAGGCATCCTCATACTGGGCGTTATCCTGGGTGTGGCGTGGTGGCAATCGCCCGATTTCCGCACGTATATAGAAGACGTACCTCCTACTTTTTACTATTTCCTCATAGCCGGGTTTATCTTCGCCATGATCGACGGCGCCATCGGTATGTCTTACGGCATTACCTCCACTACTTTTTCCCTGTCGATGGGCATTCCGCCTGCATCGGCGAGTACGGCGGTGCATATTTCGGAGATCCTCAGTTGCGGCATTGCCGGCTGGATGCATATGCGGATGGGAAATGTCAATAAAAAACTATTCAAACTACTCATATTACCGGGTATTGCCGGCGCTGTGATAGGGGCTTACCTCTTATCGTCGCTGGAACATTACGCACAATACACCAAACCGGTAGTATCGCTGTATACGCTGATTCTCGGCACCGTCATCCTGATGAGAGCCATTAATGCGCAGCGCAAAAAACACGCAGCTAAAAAAATTAAGCGAATAGGCCTGCTGGGCTTCGGTGGCGGATTTATAGACGCTATCGGTGGCGGCGGCTGGGGTTCTATTGTATTGTCGTCCCTGATTGCCGGCGGCCGGCATCCCCGTTTTTCGCTGGGCACGGTAAAGGCTACCCGCTTTTTTATCGCCATGCTTAGTTCCCTCACGTTTGTAACGGTGTTGTATCACGTACACTGGGATGCCGTACTCGGCCTCGTAATAGGCAGCGCCATCGCCTCTCCTATCGCGGCAAAAGTATCCAATAAGATTTCTGCTAAAACTATTATGGTAGCGGTGGCGATCATTGTGATCCTGGCAAGTATGAGGAGCATCTATATGTTTGTAGCCAAAATCATATAGCCGTAGCCGTTAATCGTTGCTTACCTGCTGGTTTACCTTTAAAGTAATGGGCTTGTTGACTTCGTATTCCACCAGCGCCTTAATAGTGATCTCTTCCCGGTCGCTGAACGGCCGTTGCGGGAGGAACTTAGGATCTATATCCACCTGGATTTCGGCGGTACGGTCTTCAAAAAGATAAGTATTGCCACGCAGCTTTTTGGTGATGTAACCGGTCACCTTAACAGCGATGCTGTCGTTGTGCAGTTGCCGGGCATTGCGCATCACCTCTCCGACGGTGTAAGTTCGTTCCTGCAGAGCGAACAGGGGAAGCAACAAACATAGCATCCAGCTTTTCATGATAAATATATTGGTTTGCTAACACCATAAACAATAATCATGGCAGATTGTTCACCGAACAGATACATTTGGTTATCTTGTAAATCATAAACTTCAGGTATGGGATTCCTCAAAACGTACAGCAGTATGTTCTGGTTACTGGCAGGCATCATTGCCGGCAGTATTGCCGGGCTGATATTGGGTGAGCGTGTAGCCGTTATCAAACCACTGGGCGATGTATTTCTGAACCTGCTGTTTACAGCCATCATACCACTGGTATTTTTTGCGATCTCGTCCGCCATTGCCAATATAGAAGCCGGGCATAAGCTGGGCCGTATTCTCGGTGTGATGTCGCTGGTATTCCTTGGCACCGTTCTCATCTCTGCCTTTCTTACTATTGTGGCCGTATGGATATTTCCCATCCACCAGCAGGTAACGCTTACAAAAGATGTGAACCTGGAACAGCCGGGCAACTGGGGCGAGCAGGCAGTACGGCTGCTCACTGTGAATGAATTTTATGAGTTGCTGTCGCGTAAAAATATGCTGCCCTTCCTTATTTTCTCCGGCCTGGTGGGCTTTGCAGCCATGCGTACGGGAGAGAAAGGCGCTGCTTTCCGCGGATTTCTGCAGTCGGGCAACGAGGTGATGAAAGATATCCTTACGCTTATCATGAAACTGGGCCCTATCGGGCTGGGCGCCTACTTCGCTTACCAGGTGGGCACTGTAGGGCCGCAACTGTTTGGCTCCTATGCACACTCCCTCGGTATTTACTACGGCTTTGGCGTTGTATATTTTATTGTTGGCTTCAGCGCGTACGCATTTGTTGCCGGCGGTATACCGGGTATGAAAATTTTCTGGAAGAATAATATTGTACCTACCCTTACTGCGGTTGGTACCGGCAGCAGCATCGCTACTATTCCGGCTAATCTCCAGGCAGTTGAGCGGATGGGTGTTCCACGCGATATTGGCAACGTGGTAGTGCCATTGGGCGCTACCCTGCATAAAGACGGCTCCAGCATTTCTTCTATCATAAAAATGGCCGTGGTATTTGCCATGTTCGGCAAGGGCTTCGACAGCGTCCCCATCATTTTAATGGCACTAGGCGTTACCGTTATAGCCAGCATTGTGGAAGGCGGTATTCCTAATGGTGGCTACATTGGCGAACTGCTGGTGATGAGCATCTACGGGTTTCCCATAGAAGCGCTCCCGCCGCTGATGATCATAGGCACGCTGGTAGATCCGCTGGCTACAATCCTCAATGCGACGGGCGACAATGTTGCGGCTATGCTGACAACACGTTTTCTGCGGGGGCGGGCGCCGGCAGTTTTGTAAACGCCTGCTCCAGGTCGGCCAGCAGATCAGCGGTTTCTTCAAGTCCTACTGATAACCGGATCAGGCTATCGCTTACGCCTGCTGCCCTTCTCTTTTCTGCGGGAATGGATTTATGGGTCATGGCCGCGGGATGACACAATAAACTTTTGATGCCCCCAAGGCTTTCTGCCAGTTTAAAGTAATGCGTAGCTGTAACAAACGCAGTTGCCGCTTCGGCCCTGTCATCTTTCAATGTAAAAGATATGATTCCTCCAAACCCTTTACTCTGCTGCTTTGCCAGCTCATGGCCCGGATGCGATGGCAATCCCGGGTAAAACACTTTATCTACTGCCGGGTGTTTTTCCAGGTATTCCGCCAGCGCCTGCGCATTAATGCCATGTTGCTTAATACGCAAGTGCAATGTTTCAATACCACGTATCAGCAGGAAGCTGTCGAACGGGGAAAGAATGGCGCCGCAGGCATTCTGATAAAATTTAATCTCCTCTCCCAGCTGCAAGGTTTTAGCCACTACCACGCCCGCAATCAGGTCGCTGTGGCCGCCCAGGTACTTGGTAGCGCTGTGGATCACCAGGTCGGCGCCCAGCTGCAGCGGCTTTTGCAGCACGGGGGAGGCAAAGGTATTGTCTACACAAAACAAACAGCTATGCGCTTTTGCAATGCGGCCTATAGCCGCAATATCTGAAATCTTCAGCGTTGGATTAGTGGGTGTTTCCAGCCAGATCAGGCGCGTGGCCGGCGTGATGGCGTTGAATACCGCCTGTGTATCAGAGGTATCTACATAGTTTACTTTGATACCAAACTTCTCATATACTTTATTAAACAGCCGGAAGGCGCCGCCGTAAATATCATCTACCGCCACAATTTCATCGCCTGATTTCAGAAGCTTGATCACCGCGTCGATCGCTGCCAGGCCGCTGGCAAAAGCAGATGCAGTAGCGCCGCCTTCCAGTTTGGCAATGATCTTTTCTGCGGTTTCACGGGTAGGATTATTTGACCGCGCATAATCATACCCTTTATTTACACCGGGTGCTGTTTGCACAAAAGTAGACGTCTGGTAAATAGGAACTGCAATAGCGCCTGTTTGCGGATCTACGGGAATAGAATGGATCAGTTCTGTGATAGTGCTCATCTTTGTTTGATTTTTAGTTTGATGAAAAATTGGTTAAACAGGTCCGTTAAATGAGCATATCAAAAAGGTGGGAGCATAAAAAAAACTCACCTGGGAGCCAGATGAGTTTTCTATTATCGTAAGAATAATATCATGTAAAACTATTGATCTGACTTATCTTTCCTGGTCCGTAAACCGGGATGGATGCAGCACCTTTCACTGTTTGCACAGTGATGGTTGCTAAGGTATCGTCGGGCCATGTCCCTCCTCCTTTCTTGATAAGCTATTTAAAGAACTGGTGCAAAGATAAGACAGAAAAAATAACTTCCAAATTTATTTTCCTACTAAATCAGTAGACTATTATTTATGTGCCAGTGTTAAACGGATTCCTTCTTCATAAGAAGTAGGTTTCACCTTAAAGTGCTGTTCAAACTTTGTAGAGTCGAAGATATAAGGATAGTTACTCTGGTACAGCATTTCCTTCATTTCCCGGATTGTGGTATCAAACAGTCCCGAGAGGGTCAGCATAAAACTGCCCAGCTTCATATATTTAGGTTTCACCCCCATCTGGGTGGCAATTATATTTATATATCCGTTACCGTCCGGCGCCGGGTTGGCGGTAGGCAGGTGCCATACCTGGTTCCAGGAAGTATCGTCCTGTGAAAGAAGGTACAATCCTTTGGCGGCATCGGGTGTAAAAGTGTAGCTATGTGTCTGATCGTCTTTTCCAAGCCACATGGCATTGCTGTTCTTCCGGAACTTATCGATGATCAGCAGGTTCAGGAAGCCGGTTTTATCGGCGCCTGGTCCGTAGAAGTCGGCCGCCCTTGCAATGGTGGCCGTAAGGCCACCGGTCTTTACCTCGTTCATTAACTGGGTTGCAATAGCTGCGCGGATCGTTCCTTTCTTACTGGAAGGATGATACGGCGTATCTTCTTTCATGGGTCCGTTTACTAACCCATAAGAATATACGTTGTCGAAGAAAATAAGCTTCGCACCGGCTTCCTTGCAGGCGTTAATTACATTGGTCATGATCTTTGGCCATGCATCAGACCACACCTTGATATTATATTGGAGACCGGCCGTAAGAAATACGATGGCGCTGCCTTTCACGGCGTTCTTAGTTTGCGCGGCATCGGTAATATCGGCCGGCACCAGGTCGGTGATGCCTTCAATGGATTTTGGCGACCGGCTTACGAGGCGTACCCGTTTCTGATGACGCACCAGTTCGGCTGCCAATTCGTTAGCAATAATACCTCCTGCACCGAGGATTGTATATAAGGGCTGGACAGAAGCATCAGACATAATGAGGATGTATTTATAAAGTAGACGAATAAATGAATCAGATATTTTATTTCAGGGATCCAATGGATCAAACACATTTACCTGCAACGACCGCAGATCCGGCAGGAACGATAAAAAGTAAAGGTCGGCCTGTTTGATATCTGCCGCAGGCATATATCCCAGCTCTGTGGTACAACGTTGGGTGAACATCGGGCTGTTCACATAGGCAACGTGCATCACATCAGACACGCACATCATTCTTTTGTCGACCGGTATGCCGCTCTGCCACACGATCCTCACGGCATTACGCACGTTGGTGGTGGTGTGGCGGGCATACGGGTCTACCATCACCGCCGAAGCGGGGATCTTCAGTTCATTTACCAGGTATTTCCTCATTTCCACTGCCTCGGAATATTGGGTGCCTACCGGCCTTACATGACCGCCGGATACAATAATAAAGGGCGCCATTCCTTTACGATACAATTCCGCACCGGTACGGCAGCGGCTTTTACCGGTTTCACTGATAGCCTCCTTTGCCACCGGGCTTGCTCCCAGGATAAGCATGGCGGTGTAGGGATATTTGTTCCAGTCTGTTTTCTTTATTTGTTTATAAGCATCCCGGTTGGTATCAGATAATGGTTCATAACGCACGGCTTCATCGCGGCGGTTCAGCGTCAGTAATTCCAGGGCCACGTGCAGCGACGGCTGGAAGAACAGGTCCGGCTTCTTTTTCCCCACCTCTTCAATTACATGTTGTACCATTGCCCTGTAAGCGGGCGACATCACGTAATAAGTGGCCGAGTCAATCACGGGGTAGCGGAGTCCTTTTCCGTTCGTATAGGCATTAAGGATATAGTTCATACCATCGGCGGCATCCTTCCAGGCAAGGGAGAGCAATACCGGGTCCGTTTTCCCGGCATATAACTGGAATAAGCCACTACTGCGCATTTCACTTACCAGTCGTTCCATTTCCTTTGGATGCTGCTGTAATAAAGTAATAAAAGCGCTGCTCACTTTACTGATGGTATTACCGGCAAACTGCAACGGAGCGGTAAGATCACCGCTACTCACGGGATGGGTTACACGCTGTGTGTATTCATCCCGCAACGCGGTAAGGGTGCTATCCTTATTTATCAGCTGCGGTACACCAGGCACACGCTCCAGCAATGTAAACAGGTAAAAGATCCTGTCCTGCAGGGCACTGGTTCCTTTGTAAAATTTGTAATTCGGGTCCGGTGAAACAGGTTGACCAAAAACAAAAGGCAAGCATACGAGGAGTAACAGACCGGTAAGAAAACAGTTTTTCATCAAAAGCAGGTATTACAGCAACAATAATACAAAAGGAAAAGGGAACTTTATCTTCTCCCTAAAATATAATACATATTTTATATACCAATATTAAAACCTTAAAGTTTGCCCCCATATGAAAGTTTTAATAGGTAAAAATATATAATGTATTAATTATAATTATACATAGGAAACTCAGCAGAAAATACATACCTATTCTTTTAGTTTTTCATTGATTATCTATTAGTTAGGGAACGTAAAATCATTATTTTCGTCGCGGTTTTGCCACCACGCCGACGTTCCAATCATATGTAACAATGTATACAACCCACGAGAAAAAGACCTTTGTACGTTATGCTGTGCTAACGATAATGGTGATTGTTTTGATGACCTTTTTCATGATCATCTCATTAAGAAAAAAAGAGTCAGCACAGTTAAGCATCGTTGTTAAAGACCTGATAGCTACTAAAACTGATGTAGGTCATATTGACCAGGCAGTGCAGCTGTTGTACGCAGCAGACAATAACTTCCGTGTATATACGCTCACTTACGACAAGCATTACCTGAATGCTTATGTGGGCCAGTTGACCAGTATTACTGCGCACCTGGACAGCGCCGTGAGCTCCGCTAAAAATGAAAGGCAGATGCATGCGCTGCTGGCGGACAAAGTAAAGAAGTCGCAGCTGTACCTGCAGACACGCCTATACGTAGATTCATTGCTACAGCTATCGCAGGTATGGGACACTGCCACCCACCCCCTCCCCCTGCAGCAACTGAGTAACATTAAAATACCGGCGCCCAACATAAAGGCCGACACGATTATAACTACGGAAACGGCCACCGCAAAGGGTCGCAAGAAACTACTGGGCCGCATCAAAGACGCGATCAGCAATAAATCGCAGGTACAGCAAACCAGCCAGCAGGTGAAAATCGTTCAATACGACGCACCAAAGGATGGCAAAGCCTTTTCAAAAGATCAGCTGTCAAAGATCCAGGCCGCCTATAACAAGTTTATAAAAGATGCCACCGAAAGTCATAATAACCTGAAGCAAAAAGAATACGCCCTCGTTATTGCCAACGAGCGGCTGTTCTCCGAATTGCTTCACCTCATGGCAAACCTGAAACAGGACATCGTGGCGGAAACCGATAAGAGGCGGCTTCAACTGGGTCACGATATCGATCATTCCCTCTACAAGCTGGACAAGCATAATTACTGGGAGATTCCGCTCATCCTGCTACTGGCAGCGATTATTATATATGGTATTGTCCGTTTATACCGCTATGACCTGGCGTTGTTAAGGGCTAAGCAACAGGCTGAAAAGTTTGCTCAACAGAAAAGCGACTTTGCAGCGACGATCAGTCATGAAATACGCACACCGGTACAGTCGGTGCTCGGCTATACGCACCTGCTGGAACGCGATACAACGCCCGAAACGGTGGCGGCTATACGTCACTCTGCAGAAATGCTGCTACAGGTAGTGAATAACGTGCTCGACTACACGCGGATGGAATCTGCAGAACCTATATTAAGAGAAGAGAAGTTTGCTCCCCGTACTGCTATTGAAGAAGTATGCAATACACTGGCCGTACAGGCAGCCATGAAGTCGCTCACGCTGGAGGTAAACATCTACTTCCCCAGCACTTTAATTGTGGTGGGCGATGCCTTCCGCCTGAAACAGGTGTTGATTAACCTGGTAGCCAATGCCATTAAGTTCACAGAAAAGGGCGGCATTACGGTAACCGCGCACATACGTGACAACAACTTATTACAGGTAAGCGTAAAAGATACGGGTGTAGGTATTTCGCATAAAGAACTACCTTTGGTGTTCGAGGCCTTCTCCCAGGGAAATAACCATTATCATAAGGGAAGCGGATTGGGATTACATATTTCCAAGAAGATCATCGACCTGCACAACGGAAAGATACATGTGGAAAGCCTTGCAGGAAAAGGCTCCACTTTTTATTTTGAAATCAGGTATAAGCTGATGACCCCATCACCTGTTACCAAAAAAATTATTGTCCCTGTGAATAATACATCTACAAACGCAACTATTCCGGCGGGTATCCGGTTACTGGTGGTAGAGGACAGTATCCTCAACCAGAAACTGCTGGCCCTGATGCTGGACAGAATGCAGGCTTCCTACCTGATTGTTTCTTCAGCAGAAGAAGCACTGGAAGTATACCATCGTGAAGCATTCGATTTTGTACTGACCGACATTGACCTCCCCGGCATTGATGGACTGATGCTGACCAACATGATCCGGGAATTACCTGACAAGAAGAAAGCGTCAGTAACCATTATTGCCATCACCGGTAATGTTATGGAAGATGATATTGAGCTGTATCTCCGTTCAGGTTTAAATGATTACATCATGAAGCCTTACCGCGAAGAAGACATCCTGGAAAAAATTACCAGGCATCATCAAATGGCGTAAATTGCGGAATGACTATCGCCGATCAGATCATTAGTTTCAACAGCCAGCTGCATTTCCCGGGCAAGTTGCCCGCAGGTATACGTGTGATGAACCCTTTCCGGGAAGGCCCCGGTATCATGGATATCATGACACAGTTCTACAAAAAATTTTATAACGATAAACAGCCACGCCAACTGATCCTTGGCATTAACCCCGGCCGGCTGGGATCGGGATCTACCGGCGTACCTTTTACGGATACTAAACGTATGTGGGATAAGTGCGGCATTGAAATTACCGGGCTTAAAACACACGAACCTTCTTCTGTATTTGTGTATGATGTAATAGAGGCCTATGGTGGAGTGAAAAAGTTTTACCAGCAGTTTTATATCAGCTCTGTTTGTCCGCTCGGGTTTACCTCCCTTCAACCTGGCGGGAAGGAAATAAATTACAATTACTACGACAGCGCCGCTTTAACAAAAGCCGCCTATCCTTTTATCGTGAGCAGTTTAAAAGAGCAATTGCAGTGGAATATCAGTCGTGAGGTATGCTATTGTATGGGGACAGGGAAGAATGCCGCGTTCCTGCAGGCATTAAATGAAAAGGAGAAATTCTTCAAGGCGATTATCCCGCTGGAACATCCCCGCTTTGTAATGCAGTACAAATCCAAAACGAAGTCGCAGTATATCGACAAATACCTCACAGCTTTTGAGGAACACCCGTAACCCCAATCTGTGGAATTTTTACGCCGTCTGAACCGCGATCTGGTCTGCAATGTTGTTCAGCAGTCCCATGTTTAAACGACGGCCATTGTCTGTAGCGCCTGGTGCACGTACATATCCGTCTTCGTCTTTCTCCATCATTACCTCTTCCCCGTCTACGTCTACCAGAAAGCGTTCAGCTGAAGAGGGCTTTACATAAAAGCGGCCTCCGGAAGTTTTAATCATAAATGCGTTCATAAGATTCTTTTTTTCTAAAGAACTTACGCAAACCACGGACCAGCTATGTCAGGACAAAAAATAAAAATATTGATTCCAGATCAGTTCAAATTCTGCCTGGGAAATTAGTTCCGGAATAAATTGCCTGTCTTCCATGATTTCTTCCAGGCCGGGCATTACCTGATCGGACAAGGCGGTGCCGCCGAAATGAAAATTGCTGCAGGCGATGCCGAAGCTTCCATCCGGGTAGATTTCAATTTTCCTGTTTTCGAAACGCTGCGAATCTATCTCACTGTATAGGTATACCGGTTCGTCTTCAAAATGATGAAGCCAAGATACTTTGAGATACTCCATTTTTTAGATTTTTACAAGACGGCAATCCCAGGTATCTTTGGGTTGTTCCTGTACCGGATCGGGCGTTACCACGCCGGTGATCTGGTAGATATTGCCTTCTTCATGCAACCGGTCGCCAATCTGAGGGGTCAGGTCGTATTTAAAGCGGATGGTGGCAATGATACCGAAAGACTTGTAACTATGAATTTTTATGATACTCGCAGACCTTACAGGTAAAAGCAATTCGGCCTTTTTGCGATTACGACTCCTGTACATGGAGATCATCGCCCATAATGCCAGGGCAAACAAAAGGCTAAGGAGCAGCAGATTCACGGTTTTGATCAGGTTTAGGTTGAATAATATATTATAGTCGAATGGTACCTCCTGTTGGCATAAAGCAGGTACTACTACAATATAGTGAATTTAACACATGTAAACAATTTTTTTTACAAGGCGGGGTTGCGCCCTCCGGCGGGGAGGTATGGAGAATGCTTGTATATATGTTACTTCCGGGATACTTCTGCTATGCTTCAAACCTGCGTATACCTTGGATAACCCATGCGGTATTAATACTGTCAGCATGGACTTCTAATGCACTTCCAATGCACTCGTCATGCACTCCCCATGCACTCCCCATGCACTCTGTCTCGTCCTAATATAGCTATACAGTTGAAGAAATAATCCTGAATCTGTTTTACAGAGATACATATAATCCTGA